>NZ_BLJI01000026.1 GCF_017312365.1 Chroococcus sp. FPU101 | reverse complement strand
TTGCTTCCTCAATTAGTACCAGAAGCTCTTATTATTCTTGATAATGCGACCTTTCATCATGGAGAAAGTTTAAAAAGTATTGTTGAAGAAGCAGGATGTGAACTTTGGTATTTACCCCCTTACTCGCCCGATTTTAATAAGATAGAAAATTGGTGGGCTGTTTTAAAGACATGGATGAGACAAAGATTAAAAGAATTTGAAACAGTTAGAGATTGTGTAGATGCTGCCTTTCACCAATGTCCTAATGTTTTTGCGTAATGCGATAGCAGCTTATCATGAAGCCTCATCAAGTAATTTCTCATATTTTTTCGGGGTTTGACAAAAAACTCAACGCCAAGATCTAGATGCAACTGCTCTGTCAAAGATTGAGAGATGTACCCTCTATCGGCAAAAACTTTGCCAAAAAGTGATTGGAGAAGGAAACCAACTGGCTTACGGTCATCGACATTGCCTGATGTGATGCGAACGTTGAGAAGTTCACCCGAATCATTGACAACTAAATGCAATTTAAAACCAAAGAACCACTTCCCAGGAAGTTTTACCGCGAGCCGCTAAATTTTCAAAAACGCGGTGGCTTCCGATACGACGGTTATGACAGACTTGTATTTTAGTCGCATCCAAAAAACTGATATCAGTACACCGACCGAAACAGTGTTTCAAATAAACGCATAGAGGGATTAATGCAGAAGGCATCCATTCGATGAAGCGTTGATAACTAGGCAGCCGAGGGAAAGCTTCCCTCCAATAAACACAAACATGGTCGAGATAGTAATGTTTGAAGTTTCGATAATGGTTTTGATGAAAGGTAATAAGAATCGTCATAATTTCGCTTAAAGACAAGCTTTTAGTTCTTCTACGGCTTTTTATTCCCACTGATAACAGTTTTTTCGACCATTTGGCTTCAAAAGCTTGGCAAAAATCATCGACATGACAAAATAGAGCTTCTAGACTGGACATAGGTTGGGGGTGCTGAATGATTCGTTATATTTCAGTTTACTAGCCCCCTCCTTTTCTTGGTTCTCCTTATCCCGAACTCACGTTAGGTAAGTCTTTCCAACTCTTTCTTCAGTTAAATAACCTAAAAGTGCTAATGCCGTCACAGAGAGTATTTTCTTTTTTACCATTGGGATTGTTTTTTAGATAATCTTGCATCCAATTGCATCCTCGCACCAGAAGCTCGTTTAGATTGTTTAGATTCTCTAAATTCCACAAAATTATAGTATGGTCGTAACTAGCAGAAGCAAGGGTTTGACCATCACGGCTAAAATTTATGCCATGAACCCAATTGCCATGGCCTCGCAAAGTGGCAATCGGAGTGCCGTCTAAACGCCAGAGTTTGATGGTTTTGTCACGGCTGGCAGAAGCGACAGTTTGACCGTCGGGGCTAAAATTCGCACCCAAGACTTTATCGGTATGTCCAATCAAACTTCTGAGCAATTGTCCCTCACGATTCCAAAGTTTAACGGTTCTGTCATGGCTAGCCGAGGCGATCGTTTGACCGTCAGGGCTAAAATTTACCTCATGAACCCAATTTGTATGACCCTTTAAAGTGTTGAGCAACTGCCCATCGCGACTCCAGAGTTTAACGGTTTGATCGTGACTAGCAGAAGCAATCAATTGACCGTCAGGACTGAAAATAGCACTATGAACGACATCGGTATGACCTTGAAGGGTTTTGATTAACGTTCCATCGCGCTTCCAAAGTTTGACAGTGCCATCGCTGCTAGCAGAAGCAATCAATTGACCGTCAGGACTAAAACTTGCTGCATAAACTTTTCCATTATGACCTTCTAAGGTCGTCAGCAAAGTTCCATCGCGACTCCAAAGTTTGATCGTCTTGTCCCAACTTGCCGAGGCCAAAGTTTGACCGTCAGGACTGAAAATAGCACTATGAACGACATCGGTATGACCTTGAAGGGTTTTGATTAACGTTCCATCGCGCTTCCAAAGTTTGACAGTACCATCGCTGCTAACCGAAGCGAAAATTTGGTGATCGGGACTAAAAACCGCGCTGTAAACTTCTCCGTCATGTCCATAGAGAGTATGCAATAAAAGTCCATCGCGCTCCCAGATTTTGATTGTTCCGTCCGCCGAAGCAGACGCGATAGCTTTCCCATCGTTGCTCGTGGCTACGTCTAACACGCCATCGGTATGCCCGTAGAAGGTTTGTAGCAGACTGCCATCTAAGTTCCAGAGTTTTACAGTCGTATCACCGCCGACTGAGATCAAAGTATAGCCATCGGGGGAAAAAATCACGCGATAAACAATATTTCCATCAAAAAAACGATGGATCAGTTTCCCGTCTTTGCTCAAATATTGAATGGTGCCATCTTCGCTACTAGCAACAATTTTTTGATTGTCGGGGCTAAAATTAACGCTCCGAACAGCTTGGTTAAACCCCGTCACGGTGTTGAGTAAGGTTCCGTCACGATTCCAAAGTTTAATAGTTTTGTCACCACTAGCTGAAGCAATGATTTGACCATCGGGACTAAAAGCCTGATTATAAACTTCTCCCTGGTGTCCAGTCAGGGTTTTGAGTAAGGTTCCGTCGCGATTCCAGATTTTAATAGTTTTGTCACCACTAGCTGAAGCAATAATTTGACCGTCGGGACTAAAAGCCAGATCATAAACTTCTCCCTGGTGTCCAGTCAGGGTTTTGAGTAAGGTTCCGTCGCGATTCCAGATTTTAATGGTTTTGTCCCCACTAGCCGAAGCAATGATTTGACCGTCGGGACTATAAATAACATCATAAACTTCCCCTTCATGAGCGGGAATAGTTTTTAATAAAGTTCCATCGCGTTTCCAGAGTTTGATGGTTTGATCGCCACTAGCCGAAGCTATTATTTGACCATCGGGACTAAAACTAATACTATAAACTCGATCCTGATGCCCGATTAAACGATTTCGTTCTCTAACACCATAAATGGCTTCTTTGAGAGAAGACATCACATCGGAACGAAGTTGAGGGCTATTTTCCGTCCAGGCGATATTTTGTAGCTTTCGTCCTGCTTGGAGTCCTTCGAGTAACGCTTCAAACTCTTGATGAGAAGCAGAGAGTAATTTAGACGATTGACTGGTCGCTGCAATCTCGCTAATTGCTGAATTGTGCCATTGCCATAAAGCGATTCCTGCTAGTAACAAAGCGATGACTAAACCGCTAATCAGTGCCGAGACAGTTAGTTTTCGCCTGCGTTTTTGCGCTTTGCTCTCTTGATCTCGCTGGTCTAAACTTAACTCAATGAACCATCGATCCTCCGAACTCAATTCCTCCAATCGTTGACTTTGCCAATATTGGGCATCTGCTAATGATTTACCTCGCAACAGAGCATCTTGATCTTTGTCGTTATTTTCCCATTGACGTTTAGATGCCCTTAGCTGTTCTTGCCAACGACGAAATTCTCCATCTGCTAGTAACCAGTTTCCCAGTCGTCCCCAACTTCTAATTAGTGCCTCATGCACGATTTCTACCGTTTCGCTTCCAGTAGACTCATTACAGTTGCGGTTAGTAACCACCAAACGAGCATCTGCCAAGCGCGTCACTAAATCCCAATTTTCTGGCTTAACTTCATCAGGAGTAGCTAACCGACGGGTGACCTCTGCTCCTTCTCCGAGTTGGACTAGCTGAATAAACACCTGCTGCATTCGTTGTCTATCGATTTCAGACAACTGAGCATACGCTGCCTCGGCGTGGTTGGCCAGTGCTGATTCTACACCGCCAATCTCGGTGTAGGCTTGATAGGTTAACCCGCTATCTTGCTGTTTCGACCATAGCTGAGTCAAGGCAAACTCTAACAACGGCAAACGTCCTGATTGTTCCCAGACCGCATCGATGAGTTTATCGGTCAATCCTGGCTCTAGTTCCACTTCATAACGGGCTGCAGGTTTTTCAATTGCCGATCGCAATTCCTCTTGGCTCATCGGGCCTAAGTTTTGAGTCGCTCCCTGTAAAACATCGCTCAAAGGACGGTCAGTAAGAACCCTGCCGTAAAAGTCGGCTCGCAGGGTAAGGACTAAGGTAAAGCCTGGGGTACATTTGACCGCATTAAGCAAAAGATTCAGGAAAGACTGGCGGTCGCATTCTAAAGAGAGGGTATAAAGTTCCTCAAACTGATCGGCAATCAACAGTAGACGGCAAGGGAGAGTAGAGGAAGATAAGAAGAGGAAGCTTTCGAGCATTTGAGATAAGGCTCTGTCGTCATCTCGCAGTTTTTTCTCAAGAAATTGAGGCGATTCTAATGAGCTAAATGCAGTTGCTAGTGACGCAAAAGGATTAATTCCAGGGCGAAACGAAACGATATGCCAATAAATCTGCCGTTCTTGGCGTAGTTTTGGTACAAGACCAGCAAAGACAACCGAAGACTTGCCACTGCCAGAAGAACCGATTACTGCTACCAACGGTTTTCGAGTGACTGCGGCGACTAAATCCTCAACGAACTTTTCCCGTCCAAAGAATAAATGAGCATCTTCTTCAATAAACGCAAATAAGCCTCGATACGGACAAGGAGGAATTCCGCCTAACTGAAGCCAAGTCGGGGGTTTGACAGCAGGATTTTGACAAAGGATTGGCAACCAGGAAGCACTGGGATATTGATCTTCTAATGCTTGTAACTTCCTTCTCGCTTGCCGCACGGCTATTGGGAGCGATAAACGATCAATCGCAAAAGCTTCGAGAAAATAGTTAAAAAATTCCTGTGCCACTCGATTCGGTACAGGTTCGCGCATGACAATGACGACAGGAATATTTAATTTTGAGAGTGCATTGGCCAGTCCCAACCCGTCGCAAGAGTTGAAAATTGCTAGTTTTAATCCATTGGCGATCGCTTCTGTGAGAGATTCTTCTAACTGTTCAATGGTCAAACTGTTGTTTTTGGAGTTCTCATTAATATAAATTCGCCCTGTTTTTTCCTCACTGTGACTGTGACCCGCAAAAAAGAGAATATCCCATCCTTGAGAGTCCCAAAGCTGCCTATCAAATTCGAGACGCGATGGTAGCACGAGAAACTCGGTTTGGGCATCCTCTAGGGTGTTGAGAAACTTTCTCTCACCTTCGACATCAATATCTTGGCTATCACCCAAAATCGCTAAAATTCTGATGTTTTGCCGAGAAACCCTGATCGGAGCAGTGTTTTGTCGCTTGTACTCTGGTCTACTGAGAGCAATTTCTGAAGCAGGATAATCTTTAACAAAATCCCAGTGATGCCAGGGTAAGCGTTTTACTAAGTCATCGTCAGTTTCAATAATGACTTGAATCGAATCGGCTCGGTTGAAGTGCGATCGCAGTTGCGGTCGATTTTGAAAAATTCTTCGGAATTGAGCCAAGTATTGAAGCTTTCTTGTAAGGTTTGACAGACTTCATCAAAACTAATCTGAGAGACTTGAGTAATTCCCCTGTCATCGATTTCTAGTTCGTCATCTTCCTCTATTGGGGGACAAAGCATCACTAGGCGACTACAGAGTGCTTGATAGATGGCTTGCCAACGACGATAGAGAGCGATCAAATGAGGAGCCGCACTGAGAGAACCAGTAAATTGCTCTGGATATGAATTTCCTTGTGTCCAAATTTGGGCGGTCACGGACTTAAATCCATGATTTAAATCACCACTCCCTAAATTGATAACAATTGACTGAGTGCCTCTCATTTTTTAGATTTCCTGTGTAAAAATCAGCACTGAATTATATTTTTAGAAGCCTAGCGGTTTTGGAGTTAAGGTAGGGGCTTTCTTTCAAAATTATTAGACCACTTGCACGAGTCAATTATTGGAATTCGTAATCAGGACTTTAGATTTTTAATTCTAATGGCTTGAAGACTGAAATCTCTACTATCAACTAAATTTGTCTATAAGTTTATTAATTTTGAGCTTGTGTATGCTACACAGGACAAACTTTCCTTTTAGGCAAGCTGTTAGTTTTTGTAAAAAATCTTTACAAAAAGGTTAACTGTCAAGAACTTGCTTTTCAAATAGATAAGACTATTGAAAATCATACTAATCGTTGACTGGTTTAAAGTTCAAATTCTTCTTTGACACTAGCATCGCCCAGGCTAATTTCAATACTAAAACGTTTTCCTGGTTCACCTTTAAAAGACTTCAGTTGAATGTAACTATCAAGAGGACGCGATCGTACTTCCTGTAATATTTTCCCCGCTTTACTCAGTAAAGTGAGTGTCAGATCAGGAGGTAAATAAGATTCGCCTTCAGTTGGATATAGTTGTATGTTGATTCCAATTTTCTCCTCAGTTTCTTGAGTCACCGTGATCAGCATGGCGACTGTTTGACTCCCCAATTGCATTCCTAAATTAATGAGTTTTCCCGCTTTCGTCCCCGTTCCCAAAAACATACTCCTGGTAGCCAAGGCTAAATTCGCTTCTGAATTAATCAGTACGTCAAGCGTTTGCCAACCTTCGTCTACAATTCCCTGTAACCATCGACTTAATTTAGTTCTCATTTCTTGAAAAACGTCTAATGCTTTTTCTTGAACAGGTAAAGTAATCGCTGATGGCTCTAAATGACAACAGTAACCTAACAAGTGATTGGGTTCGGCATCAAATACTGATAAAGGAAATGGATAACAACCATCGGCTTGCACAGATAAATTAACTTGAAGGCGATAATTATTCAATAAATCATAACGCTGAAATCCTCGGATAATGACTTGTTCTTCTTCTTCTAATACTTCAAGAATTGCATAAAAATGAGCCACTAGTTCGGATTGCTCTAAAACATCTTGAGGAAGATTGACAATTTCATCAAGCAAGTTTTCAGTGGCAATGACACAGATTTTAAAGTCACCAATTTTTAAATAGCTGCCAGACTGATTGATGTTGCTTTCTCTAATAATGTTAGAATCGTGCATCCGTTCTCTAAGCCATTCTTCTAAACCCAATAATGCAAGCGTATTTAAATAAACTTGCCATTGTTGAGATTCGTTGTTTGTGCGCTCACGAATGGCGGTTGCTCGTTCTATATGTTTTGGCTCAAGCCAAATAACTTCTGGCATCAGTAATCTAAAATTTGTCGAGTTGGTTAGGGAATTAATCATGACTTTACTCCTTTAATATTTTTCTAAATAACTTCGCAGTTTTTGGGCATATGAACTATCTAGAGAACGATTTTTTCCTGCTCTAATTTCTGTGGCTGCTTCTTGAAAGATTTCTTCATCAGCAAACGCTTCAATTTGTTCGCTTACAGTTTTGAGATAATCGGGTGCTGGAGGAATTTTAGTTAAGCCCATCTCTTTTGCCTTTTCTAAAATTTTGTCTAATAATTGTTGTACAGTCAGCAATCGAATTTTTTGTAAAAGTTCACCTGGATTTAAGATGCGTCTCGTTTGATCCCAACTCGACATTCCTAACTGAGGGGTAATTTCTGCCAAAGACATCCCTTGAGCGTAATAGAGTTGCAATCCTGGAATAAATTGCTGAGCTAATAATGCATAACTTTTGCTTTTTGTCAACTTATTGAGATGAGTCTTAATCTCTTGGGCGATCGCGTCATCCAAAGCAATTTTGAGAGACTCTTGCAAGAAGATTAATAATTCCCGTCCTTCTAACTCGTCTGCTTCATTAGAGAAATCTTTGGGCAAATCCGCTCTAGAAACGTAACTATCCGTTTCGGGATCGTATGTTTCCAGAGGTTCTCGGTAACTCCAGATATCATATTGTCTTAGTTGGGTTGCTACTTGTTTGATCGCTTTTAGTAACTCGCCAGTTGAATTAAAGACGATTTTTTGTTCTTGTAAGCGATCGCGCATTTCTTGCAGTTGAGCTTCACTAGGATCTGGACATTTTTTGATTCCTTTTTGTCGTAGCTTTAGTCTATCGCGTCGGTAAACAGAATGAAAAACGGTCATCAGATGGCGATCGCGAGCCAACAATCTTTCGAGTTGTTTGGGTCTAGCTTTATTTATTAATGCCCAATCGCTTAGATGTTTGAATCCAAATTCCGATAAAAAGTTTTTGAGTTCTTTATTTTGTTTGGTTTGCAAGTATGCCCAATTGTCCAAACTCATGCTGGTTGAAGAATTGGGTTTATAGGTTCGCAGAATCTCAAGGGTAAATAAAGAATAGGTAGATGGTGCTGTAACCTCCTGATTATTAAAAACGAGTTGAGTTTTTCCATCCTGAGCAATAATTCTGAGGCTTTTGCCATCATCATTGAGAACAAAGGGAAGCAAATCTTGATAAGTGAAATTTGCTCCGCCGAACAGATTGGCAAGAGTTTGACAAGCTTTAAGGATCGGATAAGAGACATAGCATCGCAAACACAGTCCAGCAATAGCCTGGTTTTTAGCCTCGACAGTTGCAGGGCGATTAAAAAAGTAATCATTGAAAGTTGCTTGGATGTTCGCTTTTAGCAAATTGAGCGGTTGTTGTTGCCAAAACGCTTGTGCTAAAGGAACTGTCCTGCATTCATATCCCTTCGGGTTAGTCAGACCAAGCTGGCAAATTTTCCAGTATCTCGATGAAACTTCCATAGCTACTGCCTCGTTACGCATTGGCTGATCTTGTAATCTCAAATCCATAAATAGAAGTATGCTCTTTGAACTTATGCAGTTTCCCAACTACTAGCCAAATCGCATTAGTCTGTTACTTTATAAAAGCTAAATTTACTCTTTTTTTCAAGCACGTTATCGCTTGATGCAGAGATTAATCTTTCTTGCGATTGGGCATTTTTTCAGCCACAAGTGCATAAGTCGATTTTTTAAGCAACTATTCAGAAGACAATACAACTCAATTACTCACATAGGATTACCAAATATGAAACGGATCACCCCTGAACTCATCAACTCTTTAACCCCTATTTTTATCGCAACAATTGGCGGAATTATCGGTGTAACTGCTTTATTCGTATCTTCTGCTGATGCCGCAAAATGGTCGTCCGCAATGGGGCTGGCTGGGACAGCGATCGCTGGTGCTGCTGGGTTAGCGCAAAGTGGCAAAAGTGAAACGACTGTTTCGGAAAATAATTCAAAGTTTCTAGTTCAAAACAACGAGGTTGAGAAAGCCTCCCCATAAAGTTCGGTCGCTCGTTTTTCAGCCACAAGTGCATAAGTCGATTTTCTTAATAGCTATTAAAAATACACATAAATCACACAGACTAAGGAGAAGTAATATGTTTAAAACTAACTCGAAGAAGCTAGGGGTTATTATGGCTATTAGCTTGGTGTCTTTCCTGATCAGTTTCCTTGCCAATGCCGCTATCCCAAAACCAATAGAGTCACCAACCTCATCCAATTGTAATGTAAATCCAAGCCTTCCAGGTTGCTAAGTCATTATAGTGCGGCTCTTTTAAAAAGATGTAGAGCAATGCCAACAACTATCGCTTTTTATGGTGGAGTAGAACAACGAGCTTGGGTAGCACTTTTGAGCAAAAAAATAGCAGCTTGATAAGCCTGATGATTACGTTGTTCTACTTTTTTTTCATTTAATACATAGTGCGGATATTACCCTAAAAATTACAAAAACTATAATTAAGGTGACTATAATGCTTAAATCACATAAAAAAATAAGAAGTCAGACATTTTTATTATTCTCTGATGAGAAAGTGAGTCAATATTCAAAAATAGTCAAATCGGTTATTTCTTTAATAACATCTATGGGATTCATTCCAGCAGGACTATATACGTTACATGAGTATAATAAGCAACAGCAAAATCGTCGTGAAGATCGGACTCTAGAGCTTCATGCCAAACAATTTGAAGAACCATTAAGTGCTATTCATTCAGACTTAAATTTTGTCTTCTCTCACCCCAATGTGAAGCCACAAGATGTAAATATTGAAGAAATTAAAAAGTATAACTTTGAATTCAGGAAAGATATTGATAAGTTTAAAAAAATGATGATTCTTTTAGAATATTATGAAGGAGTTGCTAAATGCGTCAAAATCAAGAATTGCGAAGAAAACACAACTAAAGCTTTATTTAAGGAAGATGTACGAAATTTTATCGTTTGGTTCAGCCCATTATTATGCGATTTACGCAAGAAGTCACTTGAGCCTGACATTGCGTCAGATTTAGAAGAATTTGTCAAACCTAAAAATCCACTATGTAATAAAGATAATAGCTACGGCAAGTAGAATGAAAAGGTAGCTTATCGAAAATATTAAGATGGATATTTAAACCTTTTCTAAAGCAAGAATTAGATAGATTATATAATCTACAATTATTTATAAATTAAAATATTATTTATATTCACTGGTATAAAATATTAAGCTTTTACTGGTGAATTTTTTAATAAACTTTTATCTTCTTAAGATTATCAATATTATCAAATCTAGAGAACCAGCTAGAGAAGTCTTTTGTCTAATTTATTTTCTGGAGTAAACACATTTTTTCAGCCACAAGTGCATAAGTCGTTTTGATTGGCAGCTATTAAGAAGACAACACAACTCAATAACCAAAAAACGATTCAACTCATAAGGAGTCTTAATTATGAAACTCACCTTTCGCGGCAATTCCTACAATGTTCCTGCTCCAATTCAGCTTGGCTCTGATTCTACAGAACAACCCAAAATCAAACTCATTTATCGGGGTAATGTATATTACTACACTCCGCGTCCTGTAGTGGTTTCTGAAAAGGTTGAAACAGATCAGCCAACTGTAACCCTAATTTACCGAGGAAATACTTACGAGCGTCAACTACTTGGCTCCATGCCCTATCAAAAGCCTCATGCTATTAATTGGCGTTGGCAGTGAGCATGATAGATAGATTTTTTCAGCCACAAGTGCATAAGTCGTTTTGATTGGCAGCTATTAAGAAGACAAGACAACCAGCAGAGAAAACAGTGTAACTGGTTGAGCGATTCCAGAAATTATTTAAACCCCAAAAGCCCGAACTTTAAGGAGAGCAAATTATGTTACTCGAAGAAAAACCTAAACAGAAAACAGATGCGCTTTATATTTTAAAAGTAGTCAAACCCACAACTTTTAAAGCCGAAGCGATTCAAAGTTCGTTCCTTCCAGAAGACAAAAAAGTTGTTATTGAAGAGATTCCCCAAGAATTTCCTGTGTTAGCTTACAAATATGAGAATCATCACTACAAGGTAAGCCTAGCCAATCAAACGATTAAAGGCTTCAATACTTGGTATGCCTATGATGGTCATGTACAGCTACTTGATCAAACTGGAAAATCTATCAAAAAAGCACATCTTGGTTCTTTAGCCGAGAAAGTTGTGGCTTGCTGCTCCGAACGCGGTTACTCTCTAGATAAAAATACAGGAGAAATCAATCTTATTGGCATTGAGGGGATCAACCTTGATGGTACACCTAATCAAGATGCGCCAAATCTTTTCAATGACTTGATTGGCTGCCTGAGCTTTGAAAACGGTCAACCAAAGTTCAAATGTTTGTATATCGGTACGACTGAACCTGGTCGATATTACACGCTCAACAAACTCAACAACAAAGGAGCCGCCCGATTAGAGTTAGGTCAACAGCGTTGTTGGCAGACTGGACTCCACAATGGGAAATACGAGGCTTTGATCCAGACGGGTGCTTCCGTCAAAGTGTGGCGAGATGGGAATAAGGATTTTTCCAGAAAAGGAGATGTCTTAGATACTGGCTTTTTTGGAGTTAATATCCACCATGGTGGAAATAACCCAGTCAACGATATTGGTCGCTATAGTGCTGGTTGCCAAGTAATCCGCTCTACCACTGATTTTGCTGAATTGATGCAGATTGTTAAAAGCGATCCGCGTTGGCAAGCAAATCACGCATATATCTTCAAATACACACTGTTATGGGGTCGGTGGCTGTAAAAGTTCAGCTTAATTAAGCCTAATTTCTCATTCTTGGAGGTTGAAATCAATGAAAGTGCAATGGCAAAAATTACTACTGACAGTTACTTTTTGGTTAGCAACTGAGGTTTGTTTCAACTTTCTAGAAATCGATGTTATTGCTAATTACAGCGAGTTTCTCTCTAATCAAAAAGTTTCCTACTTAGCTACAAACAGCTTTTCCTCTTAATTTTATTTACGGAGTCGTAATCATCATGAAATTACAAGACATCATTCAACAAAACTGCGTGAAGCCTCTTGACTTCTTAGCGGAAGATCCAGAGCTATGTCGCCAAATTCAGTCCCGTCTTAAAGATCTAGGACTTCTATCCCCAGATGAGATCGATGGTATTTATGGTTCTCAGACTCAAAATGCCTTCACTCAGTTCAAAAAAGCGACTAACCAAAGCGATCTCGACAAGTTAGGTTTAGGTTCAGCCAAAATTTTAATTGAACTGAAGGAGTTACCTAGGGGTGAAGCTTTGCTCTCAAAAGCTCAAGCAGAAGGTATATATGGTCGCCCCATCCAACCTCATCAACTCAAAGATCTTAACGATTGTCTTAATCGGTTTCAAATTAATACCCCCGTCAGGATGCGTCATTTTCTCAGCCAGACCGCCCATGAAAGTGGGGGCTTGCAATGGTTGAAAGAACTAGCTAGTGGTTCAGCCTACGAGGGCAGAAAAGATCTAGGGAATAAACACTCTGGGGATGGCCCAAAATATAAAGGTGCAGGAGTAATTCAGTTGACAGGTCGCTCCAACTATCAAGTTTTTTCGGATTTTATTCAAGATCCCAAAGTGATGGACGGGGTTAACTACGTTAGCATTACTTACCCTTTTTCTAGTGCTGGATTTTGGTGGTACAGAAATAATATGAACGATTTATGTGATCGCGGCGGTAGTGTCGAACAGGTAACTAAACGAGTTAATGGAGGAAACCGAGGACTTGCAGAGCGAAAAGCTTATTATCAGAAGGCTTGTCAAGTTATCTCTGGCTAGTATTAAGATTTATCTAATTTTTTTAAGAAGACCAGCAGAGTATGCGTAGTCTATGACAGTTGATTTAATTAAAACAAAATTTTTCACAAGTGCAGACTAGACAGAGGAGGGGGTACTGAATGAATCAATAGATTTCAGCTTACTTGAGTGACCCTCTCCTTTTTTTGCTTGTCTGATCCCGAACTCACTTTACATGACTTCGACTTCTACAGCAATCGCTTCATCATCATCGTATTCATCATATTCAACAACTAACTCATCAACTTCTGGGGAAACTACTTCATTTTGTACTATCATTTCAGCATCTTTTTTACGGAAATTGAGTACATCATTCACGCAGTCAATGACTACGGTATCCCCTTCGACAAAGGTTTGTTCTAGAATTTTGGTAGCGAGAGGATTTTCTAATTCTCGTTGAATGGCTCGTTTTAGAGGACGTGCGCCATAAGTCGGATCATAACCCGCATTGACGATGTAATTTTGTGCGGCATTGGTTAACTCTAAACTGATTTTTTGCTCAGATAATAACTTTTGGATGCGCTGTAACTGTAGATGAACAATAAATCGTAATTCTTCCCGTTTCAAGGTGTGGAAAATAATTAAATCATCGATACGGTTGACAAACTCAGGACGAAAATGATTCCGTAAAGCTTGCAAGACTCGTTTCTGCATTTCCTCATAGTCTTTATCATCTCCCGACACATTCAGAATATGCTCACTACCGATATTACTCGTCATGACAATAATCGTATTGCGAAAATCGATCGTTCTTCCCTGAGAATCAGTAATACGACCATCGTCAAGTACTTGTAATAAAATGTTAAAAACATCTCGATGGGCTTTTTCCACTTCATCTAATAACACCACTGAATAGGGACGACGACGTACTGCTTCTGAAAGTTGTCCCCCCTCTTCGTATCCGACATAGCCGGGAGGCGCACCAATGAGACGGGAAACCGCGTGTTTCTCCATGTATTCGGACATATCAATGCGTACCATTGCGTCCTCGCTATCGAAGAGAAACGCAGCTAATGCGCGGGCTAATTCGGTTTTACCTACGCCAGTCGGCCCCATAAATAAGAATGAACCAATAGGACGCGAAGGATCTTTCATGCCTGCCCTTGCCCGTCGAATGGCAGCCGATACAGCCGATACAGCCTCTTGTTGTCCAACAACACGCTCACTTAAATGTGACTCTAATTGTAGGAGTTTTTGCCGTTCGGTTTCTAAGAGTCGGTTGAGGGGTACACCCGTCCAACGGGCCACAATTTCAGCGATATCAGTTTCGGTGACTTGTTCCCGTAACAGGGTTGTCCCTTGCGATTGTATTTCAATTAGTTTCGTTTCTTTAGCTTCGATTTCCCGTTGTAGGGCTTCGAGTTTGCCATACTTTAATTGTGCCGCTTTGTTGAGATCATAAGCACGTTCGGCTTGTTCAACTTGTAAGCGTAGTTGTTCTTCTTCTTCTTTAAAAGCATTTATTTCCTCTAGCATTTGCTTTTCCGCTTGCCATTGTGAGGAAAATTCTTTCTGTTTAACTTCTAAATCACTAATTTCCTGTTGAATGCGATCAAGACGTTCTTTAGATGCACGATCAATAATCAGTGATCCGGGTCGTTTTTCCTCGCCTTCAAGGGAGAATTTCTCCATCTGTAATTGCATCAGACGACGATCGATGGATTCGAGTTCAGCAGGTTTTGAAGTGATCTCCATCTTCAGTTTAGCCGCAGCTTCATCGACGAGATCGATCGCCTTATCGGGTAAAAAGCGATCGCTAATATAACGATAGGACAAATTCGCGGCAGCTACTAAGGCAGAATCAGTAATTTTTACGCCGTGATGGACTTCGTAGCGTTCTTTAAGTCCCCGCAAAATAGAAATCGTATCCTCAACACTCGGTTCTTTAACATAGACTTGCTGAAAACGTCGCTCTAAGGCGGGATCTTTTTCGATGTGCTTACGATATTCATCCAAAGTAGTCGCCCCAATACAGCGTAATTCCCCTCGTGCTAACATCGGTTTCAGGAGATTTCCAGCATCCATCGATCCCCCTTCACGAGAACCTGCACCGACTACGGTATGAATTTCATCGATAAATAAAATAATCTGTCCGTCTGAATTGATGACTTCCTTCATCACCGATCTTAATCTTTCTTCAAACTCACCCCGATATTTAGCCCCCGCGATGAGACTTCCCATATCTAAAGAAATTAACTGACGTTTTTTGAGAGATTCTGGAACATCACCATTGAGGATACGTTGGGCGAGTCCTTCTGCGATCGCTGTTTTTCCTACCCCCGGTTCTCCAATTAAGACGGGATTATTCTTAGACCGTCTCGATAATACCTGAACAACGCGACGAATCTCCTCATCTCTCCCTGTCACGGGATCTAACTTCCCTTCAAGGGCAAGTTCAGTTAAATCTCGTCCATATTTGGCCAAAGCTTCGTATTTCTCTTCTTGGTTGGGTTCTGTAACTTTTTGTGTGCCGCGAATAGATTTAATTTGAACTTCTAAGTCTTGTGGATCGAGATTAAAAGAACGTAAACAACGTCTGCCAATGCGTTCATCTTCCGCAAAACCGACTAAAAGATGTTCAACAGAAATAAATTTATCTTGCCAACTGTTGCGAGAGGCTTCGGCACGATCTAACATTACATCCAGTCCACGACCTAAATAAAGTTGATCGACATTCAGGACTTTCGGCTGTCGTTGGGCAAAAGTTTCTAATTGTTGGATCAAGCGAGGTGCATCAATATTAGCGCGATTGAGGATTCGCAATGCTAACCCGTTTTCTTGTTCGAGTAGGGCAATAACGACGTGTTCAACTTCTAAGGTCTGATTTTTAAAACGACGGGCGACTTCTTGAGATTTTACAACAGCATCCCAAGCTTGTTCGGTAAATTTACTAGAATCGGTTGGCTGCATTAAAAGTTTTAAAAAATAGTAGATCAGTCTCGATCTCTATTGTAGTCTGGGGATGAAGGCTCTCTCAAAAAATCATCCCTATTGTTGAGCGATATTAGAAAAGACTTAAGACATTCTGATTTAATTTGAGCCAATCATATTTAAGTACGGTTAACTAGAATCAACTGACGTAACAACCGTAAACATTAACTAAAAGTTTACGGAAGACCCTAAAAACAGTGTGGCAATCTCATCTATCGCCTGAAAAACGGTTACTTCTAAAATCAACATAGTAAGAAGTCTAAAAGTGATTTTAACTTTTTAATATTCTCCTTGTCCCCAGCAGGAAAAGTCTAAAATGCAAACAGAAAACCGTTCACAGTCGGCATATAGCCAATTTATTGATCAGGTTAGAGCTTCACAGGTACAACAAGTTACGATTAAACCCGATCGCATAGAATATACTTTAAAACCAGAATTTGGCAGCCATCAATACTACACTAAATCTTCTGGACAAACTGATACTCTATTAGGCTTATTAAAAAGTAATGGTGTAGAGTATACAAATCTTTCTAACAATTCTGCAACGGCTGAAAATATTTTAGGCTTGCTGATTTCTGCTGGGGCAATTCTTGGAACATTCGCTTGCTTACTCAAATTTAGTAAAGCGAATGGCGACATCGGTGTCGGTATGGGAATGGGCAAAAGTAAAGCGCGGGTTTATAACCAAGGCAAAACGGGCATAACCTTTGCTGATGTTGCGGGTGTCGATGAAGCAAAACAGGAATTACAAGAGGTTGTAGATTTCTTATCGAATGGTGAAAAGTATCGCAAAATTGGGGCTAAGATCCCCAAAGGCATTCTTTTAGTTGGCCCTCCTGGAACGGGTAAAACCTTGCTCGCTAAAGCAGTTGCGGGTGAAGCTGGTGTCCCTTTCTTAAGTATGTCTGGCTCAGAATTTGTTGAACTCTATGTTGGTGTCGGTGCCTCACGGGTTCGTGATTTGTTTAACCAAGCAAAACGCCAAGCCCCTTGTATTATCTTTATCGATGAACTAGATGCCATTGGCAAAACTCGTAATGGCAGTGTTCCTGGTGGGGGCAATGATGAGAGAGAACAAACTTTAAATCAATTGCTGACGGAAATGGATGGTTTTAGCGGTAATGATGGTGTTATTGTCATTGCAGCAACGAATCGCCCTGAAATCCTCGATCCCGCCCTACGTCGTCCAGGACGTTTTGATCGTCATGTCTTAGTAGATCGCCCCGACAAAAGTGGTAGAGTCGAAATCTTACAGGTACACGCGCAGCCAGTTGTACTCGGTGAAGATGTCGATCTAGATGCGATCGCTCATCAAACGTTTGGTTTCACTGGCGCAGATTTAGCGAATCTTGTCAACGAAGCGGCTTTAATGGCAGCAAGAGCGAATCGTCAAGTCGTTTTGATGAAAGATTTCGCGGAAGCAATAGAAAGAGTTGTTGCAGGTTTAGAAAAACGATCGCGGGTTTTGACCCCCATTGAACGGCAAATCGTGGCTTATCATGAGGTAGGTCATGCTCTCGTTGGTGCGTTGATGCCTGGTGGTAGCAAGGTTTCAAAAATTTCCATTGTTCCTCGTGGAATTGGAGCATTAGGCTACACTCTGCAAATGCCAACCGAAGACCGTTTTTTAATGCTAGAAGATGAATTACGAGGTCAACTAACAACATTACTCGGTGGACGTGCGGCTGAAGAAATTATCTTTGGTAAAGTTTCTACAGGTGCCAGTGATGATATTCAAAAAGCGACTGATTTGGCGGCACGTGCGGTTACACAGTATGGCATGAGTGAAACCCTTGGCCCGATCGCTTTTGAAAAGAACTCCGCGCAATTTTTAGATGATAGCAGTTCTCGACGAGCCATTAGTGAAGAAGTGGCAGTAGAAATTGATCGTCAAGTCAAACAAAGTATCAACCAAGCCCATGATCTCGCATTAGCCATCTTAGAGCTTAATCGTGGCTTGTTGGAGTCCACCACTCAAATCTTATTGGAAAAAGAAGTCTTAGAAGGTGATGAGTTACAGACTATTTTGACACGTGTGCAAGCACCCGAAAGCCTACAGCATCGGTTAATGAAGGGTCAAACTCGTACCTAATTTCTTTTTTCAACAATTAGTCTTCACACCTTAATTTGGTAGAGATGCGATATCGTGTCTCTACTTTTCATCTAAAGCATTTGAAAACCTGACCGCCAGATTTTGCTACACTATCTATAAAGTACAGTAAATTGATAAACATACGGAATTATATGACTGAAAATTTTAAAAAGATTAGTGAAGAGTTTTCATCTGGCGGACAACCTACATCAGACAATTTACAAGAACTCGCAGCAGAAGGCTTTAAGTCAGTGGTTAGCCTTCGCTCATCAGATGAAAAAGGGGTTTTGAGTGACGAACAACAACAAGCAGAAGAGTTAGGATTGCGCTATCTTAATGTACCCCTCAATCCTAATGAGGCTGACGCATTATTAGTTGAGCAAGTTGTTTCAGAAATTGCCGAGCTTCCGACTCCGATCTTTTTTCATTGTGGTGTAGGAGGACGTGCAGGAGCATTAGCACTCATTTCTTTAGCCACACAAGAAAAACTTAGCCGTGACGAAGTATTGCAGAAAGCGCAAGAACTAGGAATTAATCTAGAACAGCCTCATCTAAAACAGTTTTTGACTAATCTTACTTAATTGTTGCTTGCTATATTTCTATTGGGTTGAGGGTTTTTACTTTAAATGTGGTTGAATCTCAACTAAATAATTTAATCTCAATTTTCAAAAATGTACTAGCCAAATCATAATGCAGATATTGTGTAGTTTTTTTCTTATGAAAAATCAGAAGTTTTAAATAGATTAGTTAATCAAATTATAAATAATGTCACAAAAAAGTTAATTGACTAAGATTCATTTGCTTTAATTGAGAAAGCCTAAAGTTATTCTCAAAAATCGGGATAACTGGCTGCCTTGATTTAATCAAAAAATATGAACTTTCAGAAATATTTTTATATATTTAAATTAATTTTTCTTGCTTTTTTTCCCTTTGTTCCCCTGCTAGCCCAAAATCCTTTACGCCCACCAACGGAACCGCCACCCGAACCCGAAGTTTTACCACCACTAGAACAAATCTTACCGCCTTTTTCTGAACCGCCGGCACTTCCCCAACCCCCACAAATTCTAGGTTCAATCGTTGTTCAGCAATTTGAAGTGATTGGCAGTACAATTTTTAGTCGTGAAGAATTGACTACACTTTTAGAACCCTATACTAAACGTCCCATTTCTTTTACTGAATTGCTACAAGCCCAAGAAGCCATTACAAAACTTTATGTAGATCAAGGATATATTACCTCTGGGGCATTCATTCCACCCCAAGCGATTAAAGATGGTGTGGTCAAAATTGAAGTCATTGAAGGCAAAATAGAAGCTCTTGAAATTACGGGTTTAAAACGACTCAGAGATAATTATGTGCGTAGTCGGATTTCTAGGGGAACTGGAACACCCTTAAATACAAGAGATTTACTCGAAGCGTTACAACTCCTCCAGCTTGATCCTTTGATTTCTAATCTACAGGCTGAACTTTCGGCAGGAACACGCCCAGGCTTAAGTGTACTAACTGTAAAAGTACAAGAAGACCAATCCTTATCGGCTTTGTTGCGTTTAGATAATGAGCGTAATTCGAGTGTGGGCAGTCAACGCCGTATTTTACAGATTAATCATGCTAATTTGTTGGGTTTTGGTGATCGCTTCAATGTCCAATACTACAATACAGATGGTAGCAATGCACTGGATGACCTCAGTTATAGCATTCCCGTTAATCCGACTAATGGCACCATTGGTTTACGATATCGCTTGATTGATAGCAAAATTATTGATGAACCGTTTAATGTACTTGATATTCAATCAAACTATCATCAATATGAAATTAGTTACCGTCAACCGATTATTTTAAAACCCACTGAAGAATTAGCATTAGGAATTAATGTAGATCATCAATTTGCAGATACATCGTTACGGGTTGATGTTAATGAACGTTTAGAAAGTGATACAGAAGTTACTGCCATCAGACTTTCACAGGAATATATTAAACGGGATAATCGACAAGTTTTTGCAGTGCGATCGCAATTTAATATCGGTTTACAAGGAGCAGCAACAGATCTTAATGGAAATCAAATAAGCGATCAGTTTTTTTCATGGGAATCTCAAGCACAATATTTAAGAGTGTTAGCCTCAGATACCCTATTTGTTTTTAGAACCAATTTACAATTAAGCCCGAATGAATTACTTTCTTTAGAACAGTTTGGTATTGGTGGTATTTATACGGTACGTGGCTATCCCCAAGATCTGTTATTAGCTGATAATGGCTTTTCTTTTTCGGCAGAAGTTCGCCAAAATATTCTTAAAATTCCTGCTTGGCAAACCACTTTACAACTCACCCCATTTTTTGATTTTGGTACTGTTTGGAATAATAGTGATGTTGAACTTAGCAAAAATACCTTGTATTCAGTTGGTTTAGGTTTGCGTCTGTTGATTGGTAACAATTTTACAGCCCAACTCGATTGGGGAATCCCTTTAGTCGATTTAGATTATCCCGTTAATAGTTTACAGGATAATGGGCTTCATTTTTCAATACAATATCGTCTATTTTTCTTTTAACAAAACATTATGAAAAAAATTATTTATCTCAGTTTATTTTTACTTGTCTTAACTTTCACCATTTTTAGTAATATCCTTTTAGCCTCCCCAGAACTGGAACAACAAGCTCAAAAACTGTATCAAAATGGACAATATAGCGAATCAATCTTGATCCTTCAAGAATTAATTCAAAAGTATCAAAACAATGATGATAAAATTGGTCAGATTTTGGCTTTAAGAAATATAGCTTTAGTTTATCAAAAACTTGGAAACTGGTCATTATCTGAGCAAGCTTTAACCGACAGTCGTAACATCCTCGATACTTTACCAAATAACTCCGAAAGACAACAATTAACTGCACAAATATTAGATGTACAAGGACAAAATCAACTTGCTTTAGGTCAAGCCGAATTAGCCTTAGACTCGTGGCAACAAGCAACGGAAATTTATCAAAATCTTGGTGATATTCCTAATACAACTCAAGGTCAAATCAATCAAGCTCAAGCCTTACAATCATTAGGTTTATATGCTCAAGCTACTCGCAAGTTAACTCAATTACAAATCGATTTAGAAAACGAACCTAATAGCTTAATCAAAAGTAGAGCATTACAAAGTTTAGGTGAAGTCTGGCGCAAAATTGGACAATTAGAATTGTCTAAAACAACTTTACAACAAAGTTTATCTGTTGCTGAAAAATTAAATGCTATTCAAGAAATAGGAAATAGTCTTTTAAGCTTAGGAAATACAGCTAGACAACAAGGAAATATTACTGAGGCTCTATCCTATTATCAACAGGCTATTAAAACTCCATCATCCGAAACACAAGTACAAGCTTTACTCAATCAATTTAATTTATATATTGAACAAAACAAGGGAACAGAAGCAAGTAACTTAATTTCTCAAATACAAGCAATATTAGCTCAATTACCCATTAGCCAAACGACAATTTTTCATCAAATCCAATTTAATTTAAGTTTAATTGAATTAAATAAAATTAAAAATAATATATCAACTACAAGTGTTGTAAAAAGTTTAGCAGATTCGATACAACAAGCTAGAGAAATTGGTGATAAACGGTCTGAATCATATGGATTGGGGTATTTAGGTCAGGTTTATGAATCACAACAAAAATATACAGAAGCCAGAACTTTAACGGAACAAGCCTTATTGATTTCACAAAGTATTAATGCAGGAAATTTAAGTTATTTATGGCAATGGCAACTCGGAAGAATCTTAAAACAACAGGGTAATATAGAAGATGCAATCGTTGCTTATACCCAGTCTGTCAATACTTTAAAATCCCTCAGAAGTGATTTAGTAGCCATTAGTTCCGAAGTTCAATATGACTTTAGGGATCAAGTAGAACCCGTTTATCGAGAATTAGTTGATTTACTGTTACAACCCGATGCAACACAATTAGATTTAAAACAAGCAAGAGAAACCATCGAAGCATTGCAACTTGCAGAATTAGACAATTTTTTTCAAGATGCTTGTTTAAATACGCAACCTGTTCAAATCGACAAACTCGATCAAAATGCAGCGATTATTTATCCTATTTTATTAAGTAATCGCCTTGAAGTCATTGTTGCATTACCCAATCAACCCTTATTACGTCATACCACTAATATTTCACAAACGGAAGTTGAAACCTTGTTAGAAAAGTTGCGTTTTTCTCTGACTAAACCCTATACCTTGCGAGAAGTACAAACCCTTTCGACTCAAGTTTATCAATGGCTACTCGAACCGTTTACAACAGAATTAGCCCAAAATCAAAGTCAAACATTAGTTTTTATTTTAGATGGTGTTCTTAGAAATATTCCGATGTCAGCTTTGTATGATGGTAAAAATTATCTGATTGAAAAATATGCGATCGCTCTAACTCCTGGTTTACAATTAATCGATCCTAAACCCTTAGAAAGAGGAGAATTAACCGCCCTAACAGCAGGTTTAAGTGAATCTCGTCATGGTTTTATTCCACTTAGTTTTGTCGAACAAGAAGTAAAACAAATTCAATCCGTGATTAAAAGTAGAGTCTTACTCAATCAAGATTTTACCGAACCTAATTTACAACAAGCAATCGAGCAAATTTCTTTTCCGATCGTTCATTTAGCCACACACGGTCAATTTAGTTCTAAAGCGGCTCAAACCTTTATCTTAGCTTATGATCGTCCGATTACAGTTAATGAATTAGATACACTTTTACGACAAGGAGAATTATTACAATCAAAAGCAATTGAACTATTAGTTTTAAGTGCTTGTGAAACCGCGACAGGAGATAAACGCGCTGCATTAGGATTAGCGGGAGTGGCAGTTAAAGCGGGTGCAAGAAGTACCTTAGCCTCTTTGTGGAACCTTGATGACGAAACAAGTACCTTAATGATGAGTCAATTTTATCAACAATTAATTAATCCAAAAATTACCAAAGCAGAAGCTCTTCGGACAGCACAATTAAACATTTTATCCAATTCTCACTATCAACATCCGCGTTATTGGGCTCCTTATGTTCTAGTCGGTAATTGGTTGTAAAGTTAAGTAAAGATCAATTGATTATAAAGTAAGCGAGTTAGAATAAAGTCAAATTTATATTGTTCATTGAAGTTAGATAAAACAGCTACTTAAAGAACTTCCAAGTTATCAAAAAATTCGTAACTTGTTTCAAGACAAAGAGCCAAGAAAGTATCTTTTAAAAAGAATGCAAAAAAAGGCTATATGTGCTGAAATTGGAGTATATAAAGGAGAATATTCTCAAAAAATTCTTCAAATTACTCAACCCTTAAAATTACATTTGATTGATCCTTGGCAATATCAGGAAGATAAAATGTATCAAAAAGCGTGTTACGGACAACTAAGTGGAGGACAATTACTGCTAGAGCAAAAATATGAGAATGTAGTCAACCAATTTGCTAAGGAGATTAATCTAGGTCAAGTGGTAATTCATCGAGAATATTCAAATGAAATCTACAGTCAATTTGAAGATAACTATTTTGACTGGATTTACATAGATGGTAATCACTTATACGAATTTGTCAAACAAGATTTAGAACTATACTACGATAAGGTCAAAAAAGGTGGTTTCATTACAGGTGATGATTATGGTAAAGGAGGATGGTGGCAAGGTGGTGTCACAAAAGCAGTAAATGAGTTTATTGCTCAAGGGGGAGTTAAGCTAGTAAAAATTAGCGGTGATCAATTTATCTTAAAAAAACAGGGGTAGATAGTCCACCCCGTATGCTTAAGTTAAGTCCTACCTAACTGCGTCTTCATTTCCTTCTCGTATTGTTCGGCATTCCTGACGGCTTTTACCATCAGTTTAAATTTAGTTACAAAAGGCTATAAAACTTTTCATTTGAATGATAAAAATTGTTGAGTTACTCAAGAATAAAAGGCAAAGAAGGAATAACAATACCTTTTTGAGTCGCTTTGTCAATATATTGCTTTATACGTTGTTGACAATAGTCAATACCAACCTGTTGAGTACCGTATTTAAGCTTTGCTGAAGAACGTTGATTTATTTTTACTTTGTACATATTTTCAGTTTTTTCAGTAGGAGTCACTTTTAATTGTTTGCATAATTCTTGAATATTTGAAAACTCAATTAAGCTTTCTAAGCGAACTTCATGAATTTTCAGCCATGAATAAGTTTTTTGAAAACGAATTGCTCTTGCTTCAATATCGATAAGATAAGCAATACAAAGATCATATTGATCTAAATTTTGGTCACTTGCAATACAAGAAATAGCAGAAGTTACTGCATTTGGACTAGACATCCATCCAGACCAATTAGGATTTTTGCTCGAAAAGTATCCAAGTTCAATAAAGCTTTTTAGTACCGATGCTAAACGTCTGCGTAAGATAATAACTTCTATATTCTTAAAGTCATGAATTACAACATCAAAAAAGGTTTTAATAAACATATGGTTAGTCTCACAATAAATTTTGTCTTTTGGAAGTTTTAAAAGGATATTTTTAATAGATTGGCTTTTGATTCTTCTCTTTTTAAATGAGTAATTGTAATCATATTGATTAATCAAAGAAAGGTAACTACCATTCATTGCTGGATCAGGTTCATGATAACTTATGATTTCTTCTGTTGTTCCTAACAGTTCTGCTAAATAATTTGAACCTGCTCTTCCAGAGTTTATACAAAATATTAGCTGATGGCTGAGTAATTTTTCTGAATATATTTTGTGAATGACTGGGGTAACTAATACTTGCTCAAGTGTTGGCAATATTTTTAATTTTTTGACAATTTTCATGTAGATATTAAATATTGAATTTTTGCAAAAGTAATTTAATAGGTTCTTAGCTCAATAAATTGAATAATTACTTAACAATTACAATGTTAAAAATCTGAGCAATTTTTTCCATTTGTTTTTCATTTAACCAAAAATTTTTAAACAATTATAGACTAAGAATAATTTTTTTGCAATATATATTAAGTAATAGTGGCTCTTTTGCATGAATAGCTAAGGAGTGTAACAATTAGTGAATATCGTAATGCAAAATAAAGCAATATAAATCTCATAAAAATTAGCGGTGGTCAATTTATCTTAAAAAAAGGGGTAGAATACCTACCCCATATGATTAGGTTAACTACGCGCTAATTGCGTCTTCATTTCCTTCTCGTATTGTTCGGCATTCAACCCAACTAATAAATGGACGACGGAATCAGATAAAGGCATAATCCCTTTAACTCCCGCCTTGCGTAGAGCATCTTCATTGACTAATTCTTGATCGCCTACTTCTAAACGTAAACGGGTGACGGCGGCTGAATCAACCTTACGGATATTATTCTTACCACCTAAAGCGTTAATCATCTCGCTAACATGAGCTAATTCTTCTGCTTTTAGGGGTTTTGCTTCGATTATGGTAGCTGCAACTTCTGCTGTGGCGGTGGGTGTCGTGGGTAAGTCGGCGACATCAGCTTCGGGCCCTGCGACTTTGAGATACTCTATCATATCGGTTTTGAGGTTTTCCGAACGGGGGCCAAAGATCGCTTGTGCGCTGTTTCCGACTTGTAATACACCCGATGCGCCAAGTGCTTTAAGACGATCAACATTAACTTTGCTCATATCATTGACTGTCATCCGCATACGAGTGATACAAGCATCTATACTAGCGATATTATGACGACCTCCAAACGCTCTAACCAACGCTTTTGACATCCCGTAGTCGCCTTCTTCCACTCCGACGGCGGCTGTATCTTCGTCTTCTCGCCCAGGGGTTTTGAAGTCAAAGTATTTAATTGCATATTTAAACGTAAAGTAATACAGTGCTGCAAAAAACGGCGCACCTGCGGGAATTAACCAAGTTTTTGTCCCCAAACTGTTAAACAGTAAAAAGTCAATTCCTCCTTGAGAGAAAGTAAAACCCATCCGTCCGCCAAGGGTAGCAAATAACCAGTCCGCAAAACCTGCCATCAGTGCATGAATTCCATACAAAGCAGGCGCAACGAACATAAAGGAAAATTCAATCGGTTCCGTGATTCCTGTCAGAAACGAGGTAAAAGCAGCCGATAGCATGATCCCGCCAGTTACTTTTCGGTTTTTAGGTTTGGCTGAATGCCAGATAGCGATCGCTGCTGCGGGTAAACCAAACATCTTAAACCAATACGCACCCCCTAAAATGCCTGCGGTTTGGTCTCCAGCGAAAAAGCGGGCGATATCACCCCTGACTATTTCTCCTGTCACGGGATTGGTAAATGAGCCGATTTGGAAGAAAAAGGGTACGTTCCAAATATGATGTAAACCAAACGGTAGGAGTAATCGTTCTACAAAACCATAGATAAAAGCAGTAAGCGGAACATTCCCCCCGTCTGCTGCTGCGTTTGCTGCACTATTAATCACATTGCCAATCGGTGGCCAGATCACCGCCATCACAATCCCTAGTAAAATACAGACTAGGCCTGTAAGAATGGGAACGGAACGCTTACCCGCAAAAAAGCCAAGATATTGCGGTAACTGAATGCGGAAAAACTTGAGAAACATATAAGCAGCCAAGCAACCGACAATTAAGCCACCAAATACCCCCGTATCAAGGGTTGGAATGCCTAATACGAGTTTAAGAGAACTTTCTGGACAAGCATTAATCACTCCGTCAGGTGGAAGATTCAGGTTTTGAGCAACAGCATTTAAGGCGTTTGCATCACAATTGACAAAGGGAGGTACACCAAACAGGTGAACGGCTGCCATTCCCATCGACGCGAGAAAAATAGCAAATCCAACGATTGCCGCTACTGCCGAGACCCCATCATTATTGGTGTAACCGATAGCTACCGCAATCGCAAAAATGATCGGTAGGTTAGCGAAAACGGCATCCCCAGAAGCTCTCATGATCTGGGCTAATTGTTCGGGAATAAACCAAAATCTGGGGCTATTAATGACACCATCTTTGATTTGTTGTAGTTCGATCAGTCTTGCGCTACCGAGTCCAAGGAGTAGACCCGCGATCGGCAAGACGGAGACGGGAAGCATTAAGGCTTTACCCATCTTTTGTAGCAAAGCAAAAGCGTTTTTGAACATAGCAGATAATTTTTTTTATGTTGTATTGATTGATACAAAAATCTAAATTTCTGATAACGGTGAAACTTCTCGCACTTCTGCACCAGTTTCGGCGGTTAGGGCTTGTTCTGCCATTTTCTGACAGTCAGCAGTATTAAGAGTGCGGATCTGAGCCTTAATCGTGGGAATACTATTAATACTGACGCTCAACTCCTTAACTCCCATACCAATTAGTATCGGAATCGCTTGAGGATCGCTACCGATGCCACCACACACACCAACCCATTTACCGTGTTGATCGGCACCTTTGACGGTTTGAGCAATGAGTCTTAAAATCGCTGGATGCAAACCATCGACATAAGGGGCGAGTTTCGGGTGTCCGCGATCCATTGCTAGGGTATATTGAGTTAGGTCATTTGTACCAACCGAAAAGAAATCAACTTCTTTGGCATAGAGATCCGCCATTACTGCAGCGGCGGGAATTTCCACCATGATTCCTGTTTTAATGGGGGCAACTCCTAAGTTTTGACGTTCTTCTTCAATCATATTTTTGACCATATGAATCTCTTCTAAACGTCCAATCATCGGAAACATAACCCACACTTTTCCGACCTCAGAAGCGCGTAAAATGGCTCGAATTTGAGTGCGTAGAATTTCAGGACGATCAAAACCAATTCGGACACCGCGTTCGCCTAAATAAGGGTTTTCTTCCTTGGGAATGGGCATATAAGAAATCGGTTTATCACCCCCAACATCAAGAGTACGGATAATTAAAGGACGTTCAGGCCCCAAAACCTTAGCAATGCCTGAATATATGGCGGTTTGTTCGTCTTCAGTAGGAGCTTTAGTCCGTTCCATAAAGATAAACTCGGTTCGCAAGAGTCCAACCCCTTCAGCACCGAGTTTAACGGCTTCTTCAGCATCTTTTTGACTACCAATATTAGCCACAACTTCGATACGTTTACCATCTTGGGTAAGGGCGTATTCCATCGTATGAGTTAGATCTTCTTGGCGTTTTGTAGCAATTCTGAGTTGAAGATTTTTCACCCGTTCCATTTCTTCAGATGCGGGGTTCAGTTTGAGTTTGCCTTTGGTTCCATCTAAAATAACAGGTGTACCATCGGCTAAATCTAAGACTCTCGGTTCAGTTCCCGCGATCGCAGGTATGCCCATCGAACGCGCCATGATCGAAACGTGAGAAGTCGCCCCACCCCCTACAGTACAAAAACCTTTGACTTTAGTGCGATCCAAATTAGCCATATCCGAAGGGGTTAAATCTTCAGCCACCAAAATCGCATTATCAGGATAGGTCGTTTCAACTTCGACCACACCTGTTAAGATGCGTAAAACCCGAGTTCCCACATCCCGTAAATCATTCGCCCGTTCTGCTAATAATTGATTATCTAGTTGTGATAGGATGGTCGCTTGATTCGTAAAAGCTTGTTGCCACGCATAAGCCGCACTTTTACCTTTATCGATCGCACTGGTAGAAAAATCGATCAATTCTGGATCTTCGAGTAATTCATGATGTGCCGCAAAGATCGCAGCCTTACTAGGATCACCTTGGGCGTGGACTTTAGCTCGTAATGCTTCAATTTCTAGAGTCGCTTGATCAATTGCTTTTTCTAGTTTGCGCCTTTCTTCGTTGGAGTTTCCACCTTTTTCAGTGACTTTAATTTCTTGTTGTCTGACGACATAAATATAACCAACACCAACCCCAGGAGAAGCAGAAGCCCCTAAAACAATATTAGGATTTTCTGAACGGGGATAGGGTGGCGGAGTGGCAGGCGCAGATAAAGCTGACTGGACAATACTAGCAGGGGCAGGTGCCGAGACTTCCTCCCCTAACCCCGAACGAATGGCCTCAGTCAGTTCTTTAACCGCGAGTTCTGCATCTTCTCCTTCTGCTACAAGATGAACCGTTGCACCATTGCCCACTTGTAAAGCCATCAAACCTGTGACACTACGCGCATTAACTTCTTTATCCCCCATTTTGAGGGTTACTTTTGATTTATATTTTTTGGCGAAATTGACTAAAACCGCCGATGGACGGGCATGAAGTCCCGTTGGGTTAAGGATGATGATCGGATCAGATGTGACTGTAATTCCTTTTCCGTTACTGGTTTCGGCTTGGACATCCCCTAACTTAAGTTCGAGAATGGCATCGCGTCCAGCAGTTACACTACCACTACGGGGCAAAAATCGAGCGACTTGATCACTATTGGCAATTACAATGACGGTGATCAGACTTTTGGCATTAAGCGAGAGATAATCTGCATCAAATTCGATCAGTATCTCGCCTTTTTTGACACGATCGCCCTCTTTCACTTTTGGGTTAAAGCCTTCCCCTCTCAGTTTCACGGTGTCTAAACCGATGTGCATCAAAATTTCTAAACCTTCTGGGTTTTTGAGGGTGACAGCATGGTGTGAAGGATGGAGTTGAATCACCTCACCATCACAAGGTGCAAGTAAACTTTGGCTAACAGGATCGATCGCAATGCCATCGCCGACCATTTTTTGAGCAAAAACGGGATCGGGTACTTGATCAATTGGATAAATATAGCCAGATAAGGGGGCTATTAATGTAACTGCGGTTTTACTGAACATTGGGGCTGTTTGTGTCATGGTAAGTACAATCAATGATTAAATCGGGAAATTTTTTAGAAAAGGATGAACTATCTTCTAATTAATCCTTGAAGCACCTTTTTAAAAATTAAAGCTTGTTCTAATATGTCCCACCCATTGGGTACTATTGCGGCTATCATTTTCAGGATTAAAAATGACCCAAAAGCCAGGGGTAACTGCAATGTAGTCATTAAGTTGTAACCGATAGAATGCTTCTAGATGATAAGCGGTGTTTCGATCTTCTCTAACATCGCTATTGGTGACAGTTGGTGGAACGCCAAATAAGATACCGGGTAAAAATCCTTCGCCACCGATATCGGGAAAACTCACACCTACCGCACCATACCAAAGTTCTGCATGATCCCCATCGCGTACATTTCTTTCTATCGTATTACCGCGACCATCAGAAAGATTACTCAATCCTGAATCATGGGCATCGGCATTAATATAGCCTCCCCAACCATGAATCTGAATGTTAGGCGTAATGCGATAGTAAGCTTGTAGTGTAAGGAAGTCTCCCGATGTGGCAATACTATCTCCAAAAGGTTGAACTGCTAAGAAACTTCCAGTACCCGCCGTCAGATCGGTTTGTCCTGCTGGAAAATAGGAACGTGAATAGGCAAACCCGACTGCTCCATTATCTCCATACAAGGCTAATTGCGCTAGTGCATGATAGGTTCCATTAAATAACCCAGTTCCTTCTCCAGGGTTTTGAGCGTCTTCTGCCAGATATCCTAAAGTTAATTCCAAATTTTTAACAAATTTCAGGTTAATGGCACCACCCCCACCCCCGCGACGATAGACTAGGTTATATTCCCCAAATCGCGAAGGTATGCCTAATGCGTCGTCTGCGATCGTTGGTGGAGTGATCGTATCAGTAATATCGGTATATCCGACACCGACTGGCCCCATTCTTAGGGTTATGTAATCGTTGATTGGCGTGATATAGAATAAGTGGGCGACTTGTACCTGATTATTAGAATTATCGTCGTAGTTCAAACGGGTCATATTCGTTCCCGTTACCTCTCCGATAGAACCAAAGTTGCCCATTTGTAAACGAGTTCTTAATAAATCCTTACCTGTGAAACTACTTTCAAAGTTCATCCGAATACGGTAAGAAAATTGGGTTTGTGATTTATCGCTATCTGAACCGACTGCATCACCGAATGTATCATTAATCGACCAAATGACTTGAGCGTTCAGTTTAGTCGTCGTTGAAAATTGATGATCTTCGAGGTATGCAACCCTTGATTCTATGTTATCGATGCGTGTCCCTAAAGCGGCTAATTCTGATTCAAACTCTTGCATTAATCGTGTAAGTTTATCGATATCTTCTCTCAGGACACCAACTCCATCTTGTATCAAGCGTTCAATTGTATTCAGACAAGCGTTTAACCCTGCCGCAAATTCCCAACGAGTTAAAGCACGATTTCCGCGATAGGTGCGGTCTGGATAACCTACAATACATCCATAGCGCTCGACTAAACTCCGAAGTGCTTCAAACGCCCAAGAAGTCGGCTCTACGTCTTTTAGTTCCGAAACTGAGGTAACTTGTTCAATTGTTTCAGTGGGTTTGGCATTTCCTAGATACCCTGATGGTTGGCGGTTTTGTTGAGCATTGTATCTAAAATTTTCTCTAAGACCCGTAATCGGATTAAATTGAGGCTCTGCTAAAACGGGTATTGCCATTCCTAAAGAAAGTGATATACTAACTCCGAAATGCGTTAGGTTAAGCCAGTTTGAATAATTTAAACTATTGTTATGAAATCGCATACTATTAAGCTATTTATCAAGCACATATAGCTTAGAATATCGCCTTTTAGCTTAAGTACATGATATAAGTTATGAAATTTTAAGATTTTGTGTTAATCGCAAAAATGTTAAATTTTATTGCATTCATAATTGATATAAAAACAATTGAAATAGAATTATAGACTCTATTGATTAATAAAAATTATAGATGTATTTTTTAATACATATTAAAGTTTAGTAAATTAATAATTATTAAAAGTGATTTAACAAATTTCCACTCTTAGAAAAGTTTAAAGAATTTATGGATTAAAGAAAAAAATTCTAGAGGCTGACTATCGCGTAGAGAGAAGAAAACCTCATATCAAAAAATACACAGGAAAGTTAAAATAACCTTCCCATGTATTCAGAAACTAAAGATTAACTTTAGTAACGATTTCTTCGTTGATTTCCGTTGCCTGAACCTCTGTCTTCTCGCTCTTTGGCTTGATTGACTTTAAGGTCACGCCCCATCCATTCTGCTCCATCTAAAGCTGAAATTGCTGCGGCTTCTTGAACTTTGGTTTCTAGTTCCACAAAAGCGAAACCTCGTTTCTGACCTGACTCTCTGTCAGTGGGAATATGGACGCGCTGAACTTTGCCATATTCGGCGAAAACATCAACAATATCTTCTTGTGTTACCTCATATGAGAGGTTGCCAACAAATATAGACATGAATTACTTCCTTCATTAAACTTGAAAAATATGTAGAGAGGCAAAATTGCGTAAAGAAGATGACGAATACTAATGTGAAAAACTTAATTTTTTTAATATTGACAACAAACTTGGCACTGATCTTGATTCTCGTCTCTTTACTATAACATAGTTTTTTAACTTATAGTTTTTAAAAGCTTTTTGTTACAGAACTTATCCTACCATAGCCTAATCGTTTAGAATGATTAAGCCTTTTACGGTTGATTTTTTTTTCTGCGCCAAATCGACATATTTCTCTGTTTTATCTGATTAAAAGCATCTCTCACTGTCCTTAAGTATTCCAAGTGTTACCACTTCTCTTACTCATAACTGAGTAGGAAATCAATGTAGTCTTCGGAAAACGAGTCGGGAAATTCTTCATTCTCAGAGTCGAAAAAAAAGGTTGAGCCATCACCGTGCTTAATTTCTTCTCTAATTTCATCGTTAAGACTTGCATCAAAGCCTTTTGAGTAGATTAGTACCGCCCCCACCGCGTGAGTTTGCTCTACAGCGAAATCTAGCTCGTTGGGATCACTCATTTCTGGTAGCTGAGATTGACTCTGGGGGGATTGGCCTTGCTCAGTATCCTCTACTGGTATCTCAATTTCATTCGGCTCAGGTTGAGAATTTTGGCTACGATGCCGAACATACAGAGATTTTTTCATAAATCCGCCAATGAAGATTATTAATCTATTGTAGGTAGATTTAACTCTTTTTTACACATAGCTTATTTTTTGAGAGCTTTTTAGGAGTTAAGCATAACGTGTCACCAAAAGCTATAATACTCTTACTATCTACATCGTGACCCCGAAACGGCTTTATCAAAAAAACGGCATCGCCATCATCGGCTACAATCAAAACAGCACAATCCTTCAACACAGTCTACACAAGTGAATTGGTATATACTCAGCACCCGCCCTTACAAACGTGATCTTTTCTTAAAATATTTAGCACAATCTATTTCTGAAAAGAAATTACAAGAATTGATCCCATTAATGATCACTCCCCAAGATGCCGTTTATCAGGACATGGTTTTAGTTCAATTGAAAAATTTTCAAGAAGCTCGTTCTTATCTACAACAAATTGAGTATTTTCAACGTTTAGAACCCAAACCTATCTCCCCTGAACAAGTGCGTCGGATGTCTGGAGATAGCGATTTTGTCTGAAGAACATCTAGACGATTTCTGCTCATATTTTGAACCTCAGTAGCAATCACTGTTAATCAGTCATAGCTTTAAATCTCGTCAATAAGCTAAGAGAGATTGATTTCACGTTTTTTGAATAATTTTAGTCTTACCAGCCCCAACTGCCCGATTCTCCTTTAAAAGGGCCAATGATATCGCTTGTAATCCAGCCACCGTAAAATTGCCCAGGTTGCGGGGTGACTTTTTCGCCATCGACGTAACACGCTTCCATTTTGGAGGGATAGAAAGCGACGTAATCTTTAATTGGCGTAAAATCGGGGGTTGGTTGGGGATAATACCATGCAGCATTAACTGCTTGTTGATCTCCAACAATAATCGTATAATACCCTGCCATGCCTTTCCATTCGCAATAGGAACCTTGAGAACTGGGTTGTAGATATTCCATGTGGATATCGTCTGGTGGAATGTAATAGACGGGAGGATGACTGGTTTCTAGGACTCGATAGGCGTTTCGACTATCAGCAATAACCACCCCGTTAAACCAAATTTTCAAATGTTTTGGGATTTGTTCTAGACGAGGTGGTCGCGGATAATCCCAAACCGATTCTTGTCCAGATTTTGGGGGAATAGGTTTTGGTCTTAACATAATAAATGAAATGAGTGTAATAGCTCTATTCTAGCTTTTTGCCTTGATCTCCTTTAACAGGTTTAGAAGGTAAAGGTCGCTTAATAGGTGAGGCATCTGTTCCTTGTGGTCTTCCTTCAGGTCGAGATGGACGTGTACCAGGCTCATATTGTCCAGTGTCATCATTAAAAGACCTTTTTTGACCAAAAGGTCTACCACCACCTTTTTTGTCAAAGGGTTTTCGCTTAGAAGCAAAGCCTAAATCTTCTCCCTGCTGAATCATAAGACTTGAGCCTTCGAGTTGAACTTGTAAGTCCCAGAAACGTTTAAAAGGTCGATTGCTTGGCAGTGTTCCTTTAAGTTTTAGTTTAAAAAATTTGGGTTTTTCTTCGTCTTTTTTTGGTGATTGACGGATTTTAATAATTACAGTTTCTTCTTCTAAAGAAGCAAAAATGACTTCACCTCGAATTGAGAAATAACCAGGATTCGGTGAGGTTGCCACTTCTGGCGTGATTTCGGCGGGTGTTTCTTCTCCATCTGGCGTTTCTTGTTTTAAGGTTTCGGGTTCCCAAACTCCGACAATTTGAACGTGTAAATGGTCATCTTCTTGACGTGTACGCGGATAGACCACCCACAAATGAGGTTTTTCTAGATCAAGGTGATTTTTGACTAAGCTAATCACTCTACCCAAAACAACGGCATCAAGAGCCGTTCCATCCTGTGTAATGATATTTCCTTTAGTTAATTGCTCTTCTTCACGCTGATATTGACCATAAACTAATCCAATCGCTCGATATTGACGGGGATGGCTAGGGGGTGGAATGGGTTGATTGCGATCAATTACAGCGTCGTCGATTCCTGCTTCTGGAGATTGAGATGATTCTGAGTCGGATGCTGTTTTGAGTTTAATCAGTTTAGAAGGTTTAGGCGTACCAATGGGTGCATCTGCTGGAATAACGGTACTCGGAGCAGTCGCTACTGGGTTTGGTGTAGCTTGAGGCGGTTGGGGTGATTTAGCCGTAGGGGGTATCTCTCCTAATTCTGGCTCATTAGGAGGAATGGTTGGCACCTCAATCGATGGAGATGGCGAAACAACCTCAGACGGTTTAAACTGAGTGATTTCGGGTTTGATGACCTCAGTCGGCTCAGTTTGAGAAGCTGGCGGCTTGGTTTTCTTGGTTTTTTTGGGTTGGGGTGATTCGGATGACCGATTCACTGGCGGATTCATATTACACTCCTAGCGGCGGAGACACACTAAATAAACAACAAATGAATTTCGGAAAGTTGATTTAACTCACCAAAATAACTTATAGATTCGTTAATCAAGGCTTGGAGTCTGCTTTAAGATCAATTATCTTAAAAATCAGCTTCCACGGCAAAGCTTTGATTAAAGTTGACTGTCTGCTAATTGTACTCAATAACGAGTCTGAAAACAGATAAATTCGTTAACTTTGTTTAAGCTGATTAAGTTATCTTTTCTCTAGGATTTTCTTTATGAGTACGATTCAACCTAAGCAAAAACGCTGGTTAACCATTAGTTTAGCCATTATGGTTTTTGCGTTGGTTTCTTTTTCTATGATGCCTCTAATTAGTAGTTTTTTTCTAGTCTCAAATAAAACTCATCTGGCTTCGTCATCTTTCCCTTCTAAATTGGAGTCTGAAGCACAGGGCTATCAAATGGTGTTACAACGAGAGCCAGAAAATCAAAATGCTTTGAGGGGTTTATTCGAGGCTCGTTTAAAACAAGGTAATTTGATTGATGCGATCGCACCTTTAGCCCAATTAGCGGAGTTAAATCCCGAACAAACGGATTATTCAATTTTACTGGCTCAAGCTCAACAACAAACTCAAGATTATGAAGGAGCAGGCACGACTTATCAAAAGCTTTTAGCGTCTCATCCCGATGAAATGCTGGCTTTAAAAGGGTTTGTTGATCTCTTGCTGCTACAAAATAAATCTGCTGAGGCGATTGATCTAGTAGAAAAGTCCGTAGAACAAAGCAAACAAGGTCAAATTCAAACTGATCTCAATTCGCTTCAGTTACTCTTAGGGGAAATTTATGTGGAGCAACAACAATGGGATCAAGCGATCGCACTTTATGATCAAGCGATTCAAAATGATCCTAAAGATTTCCGTCCTGTATTAGCTAAAGCCCTCGTTTTCCAAGAACAAGGACAAAAAGCAGAAGCAGATCCCTTATTTGAAGAAGCGGTAACTTTAGCCCCTCTAGAATATAAAGAAAATATTAAAATGATGGCAGTTACCAATCAAAGTAACTCTTGATGACTTTCAACGGGTTCAAGATACTGACTTTCAATTAAAAACGCGCCTCGCTTAAAACGGACAGCCCAATAGCCTGCGGGACTACGTTCCACCACAACCCCTTCGTCACCGAGTTCTAATATGTCTGAAGGTCGCAACATGGGCATTGGTTCAGCCGTTTTAAGATAGGGGGGACGAACCACTAAACGTACTTTCCCCCCGATCATGATTTCTGTTTCACTCATGGAACTTGCCAGATGCGTTGATGATAATCTTCTAACTTAGCATAAGGATCGTTATTTTCATGATGGTGGTGATGGTGATCATGATGATGCTCATGGGTATGATCATGATGGTGATGGTCGTGGGATAATGCAGCTAGGCGAAACTTACACATTTCACAGTTCATCTGTACTATTCCTAGTTGGGTTTCAATTTCTCGTTCTCGTACTAGCTGTAATATCTGAGACTGAATCCCCATTTCGGGTAAATTGGTCATCAGAATATGAGGATATTTTTCTTGTTGTTGGGCGGTAATTCGATAGATTTTTTTAACTAATGCGCCAGTAAATAAGAAATAGGGTAAAACAATAATTCGTTTTGGTTGATACAAGGACGCTCTACGAAACCCTTCTTCTAAGCGGGGATGCGTAATACCAATAAAACAGGTTTCAACAGTCGAATAACCGCTACCTTCCCACAAGACTCTCGCAAATTTATAGAGATCTCCATTAGCATCGGGATCACTTGAGCCACGTCCGACAAATAATAATACTGTTTCAGAACGGGGGATATTATGAGGATTAAATTCAGTTTTATCTAATTCTGCTAATCGTTCTCGCCATAGCTCAATGAGACTCGGTGTAATCCCTAAATGACGACCATAGTGAAATTTTACTTCGGGATGGCGTAAACGACTGCGATCAAGTTCATTGGTTACATCAAATTTATTATGGCGGGCGGCAAACAACAACAGGGGAATTGCGGAAATGTCGGTGTAGCCTTGTGATATACAATAATCTACCCCATCTTGAATCGTTGGGGTAGTCAATTCCAGAAAACAGGGAATTACAGGACGGGATCGATCTAATTCTTGATAGGTGTTAGCAAAGTCGATAAAAGTTTGACGACCATCTTCGTCTTTTGTCCCATGACCGATAATCAGTAAAGGTCGATTAAGGGGGAGAGGTTTTAAATCTAATGATTGTTGATGAGAGTTGGCGAGCATCAACTCGGTGTTCTCCTTATATTGAAGGGGTATATTTAGACGCTTAGTTATCTTAACTGATTCTAGATCGATGTTAAATGCAGGGCCAGGGCATGATTATTGTTTTTGGGGAACAGTCCACCAAGCTAGGGCATAAGATTGATCAGCTTCATTCAGTCTTTGACGGTACTGCACGCGAATTTTATAATTACCTGTTTTGGGAACTTGACAAAATATATGTTCTATGCTATCCGCGTCACTGAACGAAGCACAGGTGTATTTAGTATTATCATCTTGGTTGGCACTCATTAAGTAAACGTCGAGATTATTTAAACCCCGATCGCGGAATGTTTCGCCGATGTCGTATTGTTGATTTAGATTGGCATCATTGAGTTCTACTAGGCGATCCCAAGCGAGAGTAATGGAAACAAAGCTTTTCTCTAATAACGGTTGGGCAAGGATATAATCTCGATGACCATTCATTTCAACCGTTTGATAATCCCATCCAATGGCAGCAACGGGAGTATCTGGACTTTGTTGAGATGAGCTAAACTGTTGATAGGCACGCCACGCATTGAGATGTCCGCTACCCATCTCGATATCTAGAGGGATTTTCGGAGAATGATAAGCATCAGAATCAAGCCAAGTTTGATTATGTTTATTTAAAGTGGTTCGATTCATGCCTAGTAATAAACCATTCCCATTATCTTGAATTTTATCAGCAGAATTTAATAAGATGGCTTTCATGACTTGATGACGACGAGCATCTGTAGTCCAGTTGGGTGTGAAAAGACGGATTTGGCGATCGCCGTATTCTTGTAATAGGGCAACCGTTCCCGTAATATGAGGTGCCGCGAAACTGGTCCACTAACTTCGACTATTTTACCCTTCATATCGTATAGAGAAATTTTATTCCCTGGTGCCACTAAACCAATAGCCCGACGACTCCCTTGATTAATTTCTTTTTTAATTAAACTACGGCCAATTCCGACGGGTAAACTACTTAAATTAGCAAAATCGACTTTTTTATATTGTCCTTGTCGTTTGGCTGTATAAGCGGCTGTAATGCCATTATAGTGATCAGTAGGAATCGGAATACCGCCTTTACCTTGATTGCCAGCAATTACATACAAGACATCATGAACACGAGAAGACCAGTCAATACATTGTGTTAACAGCGCATTTCCGTCTAATTTGGCGTTTTCTCTGGGATCACGTTGTAGAGATTCACCAAAACTAAAATTAATTGCCCTCACATCACCACTATTTTGTAACGCGATATGTTGACTGGTTAAACATTCTTCGGGTTGTCCACCTTTTTTGAGCGAACCGACGGCACCTGAATATAATCTAGCATCGGGAGCCACACCTTTAAACCGTTTATCCTGACTGAGCATGACACTTGCTACCATCGACGCATGATTATCGATATAAGTATTGGCTTTGGCGACTTCATCTCGATAAAATAATCCTGCTAGAGTATATGGGGGTTTCCACGCTGCTACTTTATCAAAACCATATCTAATCGGTCTACCAATTTCGACTTGTCCAATAGCAATTTTACGCCCTGTTAGATTTAAAGGTTCATCTTGTAAGCGCTCGGCAAAAATTCCCTCTTCACCTATTGATGTATCGAGTGCTAGAACAGGGGTAATAATGCCAATAGCTGTTAAACTCCAAACAAAGAAAGCTAATTTTCCCATAGGTACGATGCCAATTTTGTAGATCTATGCTCAATTCTACTCATTCCTTGATCTGTAGACAGTGGAAAAGATTTCTCAAAATGCGATAGATTTTGAATATACACATTCATTGCTTTTTAGTGAATACTAATCCTCAATTTCCCAGTCAGTTTGCCAGGGGACGGGCTGCCTTTGAGCGTGGCGAATACCGTCTTAGTGTACAGTCATTTGAAGAAGCTTTACAAGAAATTTCTCCCAATTCACGCTCTGGAGGAGAAATACAAACTTGGTTAGTGACTGCTTATCAAGCGATGGGTAAACTCGATGAAGCGACAAGTCTATGTCGTCAGTTAACCACTCATCCGATTTATGATATTCGTAACCAAGCTAAACAAATTCTTTATATTCTAGAAGCACCTCGTTTACAACGTCCCGACGCATGGATGAGCAAGATTCCAGATTTAGAAAAATTACCTGATAGTGAGCCTAAATATCAAAAAGGGCAAAATAAGTACAAACCTCCTAAAAATGAGGAAATCGGCCCGATTAATACTCAAGATAACCGTTTTATATGGGTTGCTTTGGGATTGGTTTTAGCGTTACTGGGTGGTTTATTCTGGTTGAGTTAGGCTTTGGCGACGGCAATCACTCCATTTTGTCCCCCAAAACCAAAACTAAAACAAAGTGCAGCTTGAGGATAACTTTGAATTGCACTCTTGACAAAATTAAGATTATATGGTGTGTCGGTTAAACCCACACAACGCGGTAATACACCTGTTTTAATTGCCATCAGACAAAAAGCGACTCCCATCGCCCCAGATGCGCCTAATGTATGTCCTGTTGCGCCTTTGGTGGAACTGACGGCTACAGATGGGTTAAAAAGGGTTTGTATGATTTTCGCTTCTCTGTCGTCGTTGAGGTGGGTACTGGTTCCATGAGCATGAATATAGTCGATATCGGATATATTTAACTGACTACGGAATAAACAATCTTTAATCGCAATTAAACCACTTGTTAAATCTGGTGCAGGTGTACTGACATGATAGGCATCGCAGGTTAAACCAAACCCTAACACTTTGCCATAAATTTGAGCATTACGTTGTTTGGCTAAATCTGCGGTTTCTAGAACTAAAATTGCCCCACCTTCTCCTAACACCAAACCTTCTCGTTTTTGATCAAACGGATAACACCCCGTTTCGGCTAAGGCTCCCATTTGTGCAAAACCAGCTATTGTAAGAGGAGTAATCGGCGTTTCAATCGCACCAACGAGCGCACGCTCGCATTTACCCTGTAGAATAAGTTCTAGTCCTTGAGCAATTGCCCAAATTCCTGTCGCACAAGCTGCCATCGGCGATAAAACAGGGCCAAGTGTGCCAATTAAATGAGCCGTTGTTGTTGCTGCATAATGGGGTAAGCTATCTAACCAGTTTTCCACTTTTTTTTCTTTGACTATGGTTTCCCAAAGTCCCTGACAACCGCGACTCGAACCAATAACAACACCACACTCAGATAATGGAGAAACTAAACCTGCATCTTTGAGAGCCTCTTGTAAGAGAATTTCAGTTAGAGTAGGAAGTTGTAAAGGTTTGTCTTGAATTAAGCCCATCGGATAGGCTGGTATATCTGCAAAAGGCTGTAGGATTTTAATACCACTTTTGCCGTGTTGTAAAAAGTGCCATGTTTCGGCTAAATTTCCTAAACAGGATTGTAAAGCGATTCCTGTTACTACGATCGTTTTTTGCTCTGGATTCATGATGAGCAATTTAGATAATATTGCAAATAATACAATTTTTCCCCTGTTTGGCTTGTTGCAGTGCTTCCTCCGCCGTTCGAGTTAAAATATCTGAGGCTAGAGCATTTGTTGGAATTCCAGTAGCAATACCAAAGCTAAGTGTGACATATTCACTCACGGATGATAAGGGCTGCGGAATTTTTAATTGTTCAATCTCAAAACGCATTAAATTAGCTACTTGTAAAGCACCTTCTGAGTCAGTATAGGGCAGAAGTATCGCGAATGTTGCACCACTGTAACGGGCTACTAAATCTGCGGGACGTTTGATCACGGCTTGGAAAGCTTGAGCAATTTTGTATAAACATTGATCGCCAGTTTCTACACCTAAAAGATCATTATATGCCGTGAAGTCATCCAAGTTACCTAATATTAATGATAGTGAGGTGTGTTGAAGATCGCCCCAAGAAATTCGCTCCCGCGCCCCTCGTCGCCATTCTTTTTCGAGAACTTCATCAAATCGACGACGATTAGCTACTTTTGTTAACATATCATCAAACGAAAATTCTTGTAAATTTTGGTAAACTTCTTCCATGTAAGTTTCCAATTTATGCAAGTCTTCTAGGGTTTGTTCGAGTTGATTATTTTGTTTGTCTAAACGCTTTTGTAATTTAGCGATCGTTATTTGATGCTGTATTCTAGTTAGTATTTCTTCAGGATGGTAAGGATAACCTAAATAATCAGCACCACCAATTTTATAAATTTGCCAAGGATCATACGCTGCATGATCGACCATTAAAAAGAGTACTGGAATATGGCTTAGGAGGGTTGTTGCTTTGATTTGTTGACAAAAGGTATAACTATCAGGTTCTTGCAGTGCAGTACTTAGAATAATGAGATCAGGTAAATGAGTTGATGCTTTCTCTAATCCCTGTTCTGATGTGGTTGTGTGAGCAATATAATAGCCTTTTTCTCGCAATAAAGGGCAAAAGAAAGCAAGTTCTTCGGAAATCTTCCCTATAATTAATAGTCTTCCTGTGGTGTATTGTTCGGGATGGCTGGTCATGCTTACAGTAATTTGATGGTATTTTTAAAGATGAATACTTTCGCTACACAAGAATTAAATAGTCTTGTTTAAAGTATTCCCATTGATAGAGCCATATTATCTTTTTTTGAATTAAAGTTTTGGTCAGATTTAAGGTTGATCTTTTTTAGAATTTTTCAAATTTATCAAGAAAGTGTTAATTATGAAAAAATTATCGTTATTTTCCCTAGTCAGTATTTTGTTATTAGTACATCCTAACTTAATCAGTGCTGCAGAGCCAATATCGCAAGATTCCTTAAAACAAGCACAGCAACTTTTTTATCAAGGTGTTGCCAAATATCAAAAAGGTGATGTGCAAGGGGCGATCGCAGATTATACTGAAGCCATTCGTCTTGATCCTGCCTTACCCGAAGCCTATTTTAATCGGGCTAATCTTTGGGATGAATTGGGAGAATATCAAAAAGCCATTAATGACTATACTCAAACACTTCGTCTTGATCCCGTTCATGCTAAAGCCTATCATAATCGTGCGCTCACTCGTGTTAAGATGGGTGATGATCAGGGTGCATTAAAAGATTACGACCAAGTGATACGTATGACTCCTCAGAATGGTAATGCTTATGCTCATCGTGGAATCAGCCGTAATCATTTAGGTGATTATAAAGGAGCCTTAGACGATTTTAATCAAGCAATTACGTTAAATCCTCAATCTGCTAACGTTTATCTTAATCGTGGTGTTGCGTGGGGCAATTTGAATAATTATTCCAAAGCTTTAGAAGATTTTAATCAGGCGATTTCTATTAATCCTAACTATGCTGAAGCTTATTATAATCGGGGTTTTATTCACGGAGAATTAAAAGAATATCCGAAAGCGATAGAAGATTTTAACCAAGCGATTCGTTTTCAAGAAAATGATGCACTTGCTTACTATAATCGCGGTATGATTTATCTTAAACTAGAGGATTATCCCAACGCCAAAACCGATCTACAACAAGCCGCTAATTTATACGAACAACAAGGACAAAAAGCAGAAGCGCAAAAGGTCTTAGATGCAATGAGACAATTACCTTAAAGGAATTATTCTTCTAAATTAGACAGCCAAGACGTGAGATCATCAATGTGCTGAAAATCTAATAAGGTTTCAGTTAAATCATCTAACTGTGGACTCGATAAATTTTGGATTTTTGCCTCAATTTCTGGACTAAGTTGCCCGAATTTTCGTTTGAGTAGACGTATAATCGTAGAGACTTGTCCTTGAATCGTCCAACTGGTTACAATTTGCATAACTTCCTCCTGCTGTGATTGTCCAAATGTTCCAAGTTCGGTTTCAAATGCTTGTATTTCTGTTGCTGTCAGTTTGAGATAACTATCAATAAATCCTGAAATTAACTGGGTTTTAGCTGGATTTAATTTCAAGGTCACTAATAATCTTAAACATTCTGCTTTGACTTTGGGGCGATCTTTTGGCTCTATTTTCATTTTAGCCATCAATGCCGAAGCTATGGGATTGGGTTGATTAAGAAAATCTCTCCAGTTTAAACGGTTTAGTTGAATGGTTCTGTAGTTGAAATCTAAAACTTGAAAATCGGGGAATTTTATCTGATATGAACTCACTGCGGCTTTTTTTGGTCGTTCATCAGAAAAAATAACTACAGGATAGATGGGTAAAACATATTTTTCATGGAGTCGCGCAAAGTAACGAAACATCCTGCGATTAAAGTCACTTTCAGATGAGGATTGATGTTCGACATGAATCAAAAAATAAGAATCTTGTCCCCTATAACTTGACTTGTGCAAGTATATCTGTTTCGTAGCGTTCTCCAGATGTCACATCCGTAAAAACTTCCAAATTTAGAAAAGTGATACAGTTAGGGTCTAGATACCCCATCACTTCTGGAAAAAATAATTCAATAAATTCAAAGAAAAAGTTAGAGAGAAGTTCTTTAAAAAGTCTGTCGTGATCAATCATATACGAGATTATTGATTAACTGTTGTAAATGCGCTGTTTCATGGGTTGCCATCACTGTAAAACGTATACGACTCGTCGGAACGGTTGGGGGACGAATCGCAGGGGCAAAAATACCCGCTATTGTTAGTTTTTTGGCTAATTCTAACGCTTGGGTGGGGTTAGCGCATTCTAAGCAAATAATGGGAGAGTCTGAAGGTAAACAGTTCAAATGAGTTAATTTTTGTTTCAAGTAGTTGACATTTTGCCAGAGTTTTTCTCGTCGTTGGGGTTCACTCTGAATGATTTCAATTCCTGCGATCGCTGCTGCGGTATCTGCTGGAGAAAGTGCTGTTGTATAGATCCAAGTTGCCGCCCGATTTCTTAAAAAATCGATTAATACAGCATTACCCGCTACATATCCCCCTAAACTGCCGATCGCTTTACTCAGGGTTCCCATTTGTATCAAAGATCGACCCGTACAGCCAAAATACTCGACACATCCCGCGCCATTTTTCCCCATGATACCCGTAGCGTGGGCTTCATCGACCAATAACATACAGTCCATCGACTCGGCTAAATCGAGTAATTCGCTTAGTTGACAGATATCACCATCCATGCTAAAAACGGTATCGGTAATGATTAAACAATGGCTGTATTGCGGGCGGTATTGTTGTAATTTATCTTGTAAATCTTGTAGATCACAATGTTTATAATCAATAAATTTAGCATTACTCAGTTTTGCGCCATTTTTCAGGCTAGAGTGATTGTATTGATCACTAAGAATTAAATCTCGTTGTCCGACTAAAGCGGTGATGGTTCCGAGGTTAGCAAGATAGCCAGAACTAAAAACGATCGCATCTTCAGTTTGTTTAAGGTTAGCAATCTTCAGTTCTAAGTGTCGATGAATGTCTCGATGTCCACTGAGAAGACGAGATCCTGTACTACCTGTACCATATTTTTCTGTAGCGGTAATGGCTGCTTCGATCAGGTGTGGATGTCCTGCGAGTCCAAGATAATCATTACTAGCGAAATTAATTAGCGATCGGCCTTCTAATTCTACAATGGGGCCAGGGTGACTGGTAATGGTTTTCGGGGTGCGATACCAATTTGCTTGATGGATAGTGTTTAATGATTTAGCGATCCAATCATAGGGTGTGGTCATTTAATATTAATATTGGGCTTGGTCTCCAAGCCCCTACAGAGAACAAGACCCTAAAGTAAGGATATTTGCTTCTTATTAGATAGTTACGGGGTTTTTAATGGTTTCTGGCGTTTTTTCAGTAAGATATGACTTTAAATCAGTGCTTTCCAAAGGATTAACGACTTTAGCGGGACTAACTTTGGCGCGATAGAGAAGTTTTTCACCCTGACGATAACCCACATAACGAACTTGCACGGGATCACCCACATTAGCGACACCTTCCATGATTTGATGGATTTGAGGATCATAGGGAACGTGTTCGGTTACAGTTCCAATCGATTCAATACCCCAACGTTTGAGCAGTTCCATGATAGGTTTAATCAAAGGCAAAATTTTAACCGCACTGAGTTGAGGATTTTTCTTAGCGGCTGCTTCTGCTGTTGGCCATTGTAAGAGTAAAGGTTCAATGACGGCTAAACTCGATTGTTGAAATTCTTCTTGGAGATGTTCTTTTTGCTGTTCGTGTTGTTTTTGTAGACGTTGATATTCTAGTTTGATTACATCTAATTCTCTGGTTCTTGCTTCTAATGAGGCTAATGTTGTATCTTCGGCGGACATTAAATCAGGGCAAAATACAGCTAACAAGGAGGTTACAGGAACTTTAAAGACATCAGAAAGTTTAATGAGAACTTCGACGGGCATTTTAGGTAATAAGCCATACTCTAGCCGTCTTAGCTGCCATTCGTTAATCCCTGATAAATGGCTAAGTGTTCTAAGATCTTTAATGCCAACTTGTTCCATTAAATACTGTAGTTGGCGACGGTTGTTTCGATAAATATCATCTTTCATCGCAGTGAAGCCTCATCTATTACTCGTCATTGTCTAACTTGATGCAGTACCTTAGACAGATTTAATAAGAAATTTAACATTATCATCAGACTCGCAACTATAAATACCTGTTAAATTGGTTCACAGATGTCATTAAAAAATAGAAGTCATGTTTTAGGTCTTTCTGAATGCTGTAGATAACAAAAATGGTCTACTCTTTCTAATCCTCTTAACCGAGTCTCAATTTAGTGAATTGTTGATAACAATGAATTTATCGAATTTTCCCTGGTTAACTACCATTATTCTATTTCCGATTGTCGCGGCTTTGTTCATTCCCTTTATTCCAGACAAAGACGGCAAAACTCTAAGATGGTATTCTCTGATCATTGGCTTGATCGATTTTGCTTTAATTGTCTATGCTTTCTACACGGGATACGACCTCAATAACCCTAATCTACAATTAGTAGAAAGTTATTCTTGGGTACCGCAGCTAGACTTAAAATGGTCAGTTGGGGTTGATGGTTTATCGATGCCATTAGTGCTGTTGACGGGTTTTATTACCACTTTGGCAATTTTAGCGGCTTGGCCTGTCACTTTTAAACCTAGACTATTCTATTTTCTGATGTTGGCAATGTATGGCGGACAAATTGCTGTATTTGCTGTACAGGATATGCTACTCTTTTTCCTAGTTTGGGAGTTGGAATTAGTTCCTGTTTATCTAATTTTGTCGATTTGGGGTGGAAAACGCCGTTTATACGCAGCTACTAAGTTTATTCTCTATACGGCGGGCGGTTCTTTGTTTATTCTCGTTGCAGCCTTAACGATGGCATTCTATGGTAATAATGTCACGTTTGATATGACTGCGATCGCGCTTAAAGATTTTCCCCTCAAGTTACAATTATTCCTCTATGCTGGCTTTTTAATTGCCTATGGGGTTAAGTTGCCGATTTTTCCGTTGCATACTTGGTTACCCGATGCACACGGAGAAGCAACGGCACCAGCACATATGTTATTGGCTGGTATCCTCCTCAAAATGGGCGGCTATGCCCTCTTTCGCATGAATGCAGGGATGTTACCCGATGCTCATGCGGTTTTTGCCCCCGTGTTGGTGATCCTTGGTGTAGTCAATATTATCTATGCTGCATTGACTTCATTTGCTCAAAGGAACCTGAAGCGAAAGATTGCTTATTCTTCAATTTCTCACATGGGTTTTGTTTTAATTGGGTTGGGATCTTTTACCACATTAGGTACCAGTGGGGCGATGCTACAGATGATTTCTCATGGACTCATCGGGGCAAGTCTGTTCTTTATGGTGGGTTGTACATATGATCGCACTCATACTCTGATGTTAGACGAAATGGGTGGCGTTGGGCAGAAGATGAAAAAAGTCTTCGCCATGTGGACAACTTGTTCACTCGCTTCTCTAGCGTTGCCTGGAATGAGTGGATTTGTCGCCGAATTAATGGTATTTATTGGTTTTGCGACCAGTGATGCCTATAATCCGACGTTTCGTGTGATTGTTGTCTTCCTTGCTGCGGTAGGTCTTATTTTAACTCCGATTTATTTACTGTCGATGTTGCGCGAAATGTTATACGGGCCAGAAAATAAAGCATTAGAAGAACATCAGCACTTAATTGATGCAGAACCTAGAGAGATTTTTGTCATTGCTTGTCTGTTGGTTCCAATTATTGGGATCGGTTGTTATCCTAAAATCGTAACTCAGATTTATGATCCAACGATCGCTTCATTAACTGCCAGGTTGCGTCAAGCTGTTCCTAGTTTAGTCGAAACCGCGTTTAATCCAACAAATTCTCTAGCTTTAAAAGCTCCAAAAATTGGGGAGTAATTGGGATTTTAGTTGTAAAAACCTGTTTTTTGGGTTTGGATATCAAATTCCTATACAATGAGGTAGGGTATCCAAACCCTTTTTAAGGATATTTTATTTGCTTATTAGTAAAATTATTATTTTCCAAAAGCAGCTTTAATCAGGGTTAGACAAGTGCCTACCACAGTAGCCAATTTCAATTATTTCTTCATCACGATTGATCTCAAAATAAATTTGGAGACAAGGTAAAGTTCTATCATTGCCTAATTTTAGAGTTAGATGTTGAGTTATTTCACCATGAGTAAAAATACGTTCTCTACCGTATTGATTCATAGTTGCTTCTGATTCTCCAGTCCGATAAACATTAGATAAGCCTCTGTCTTGAAAAGCCTTCTGCCAGAAATATGCTCCCATAGACTCCCCATTGAATAGACAATCGAAATAACGCCGTCCAGTCTGAGCTAAAACTTCAAATGCTATATAAACTTTTTCAAATGGCTTAAATTCTAAAGCTTTTGCTGAACTCCAAGCACTATCCCAAATCTGAAGAATATCTTCGTATTGTTTCTCTACTTCTAACAATAACGCATAAATGGTTTTGTGATTTTTCTCTAATAATAAATTATTATTACTCTGCTTCCTTAGTTGATGTTTAACATTATTAAGATGACATTGAAGTCTATCAATCTTTTTCTCTTGGTGTTTACACTTTTCTTGAAACTCGCGAATTTGAATCATTAAACTTTGATTTTCTTGTTTAAATTCTTGCAAATATTCTAAATCTTGATTTAGTTGCTCTATTCGCTTATTTTGCTCTGCTAATCTTCGATTGTTTTCAGTTAGTTTTTGATTGTCTTGCTCAAACAATATCTGTAAACCTTCCGATTCATTTAGCTGGTTTTGTAAGATGTTTGATTCTTGGAGTGCATCCTGATATTTTTTTTGTTCTGTTTGTAGTTGCTCTCTAAACTCGGCTATTGATTGTTCTAAAATCGATGTTCTATCTTGCGCCTGCTGTTCGCTGTGTTTAGTTACAATTAATTCCTGTTGAAGTCCCTTTAATTCTCGTTGAGTTGCTTTTCTTTCTCTTTCTGTTGCCTTCAAATGTTCGCTAAGTTGGTCTATTTCCTGCTGACGTTGTTGGAGTTGCTCTTGAGTTAAAGTTTGCTCTTGCCTTTCTAGATATAATATCTGCCGTAATTCTTCTAGTTGTCTTATTCGTTCTTGTCTGTCTTGATCATTTTGAAGAAGTTGGTTTTCTAAAACATCAATTTCTGTCTGTAATTCCGTTCGTTGCTGTTCCTGTTCCTGTCTGTACAGTCGTAATTCTATGAGATTTTGCTCTTTTTGTTGTAAAAGATCAGTAAAAGTTACTAATCTACCTTGATACTCTTGTTCTAATTTGCTGGCTTCTTCTAATAAACGCTGATTATCTTGTTTAAGTTTTGCTTGTTGTCCACGCTTAAAGAGTAAGATTCTCTCGAAAAACCACCAAGCTATCAATCCTTGTATTAACAACAAACTCATAGTTAAGGCATAATATTTAGATGCACCACTATCACTCAGAAAACTTGTTGGCAGTTTTTGAAGCCATTTAGTGTAATCCTGCCAGAATTCAGGTGCGCTGCCTCGTATATAATAGACTCGTCCAATGATTTGTCCTTGATTAACTTTTCCTGTAGATTCTAAAGTTTCCTCTCGTGGACGGTTAAAACTTCCTTCTGTCCACAACGGAGGGGGATCACGAAGAATATTAAAAGGAGATTCTTTCAATATTTGCTGTGCTGTCTCAGGATTCTCTAATTTTTGCACCCAATCACGCCGAGAGTCTGTTTTATAAATAATTTCTTGGTTAGGGCAGTCCAATTCAGCCACTGGACAATCGGTTATTACTATGCCAAAGAAACCATAATTACTATTTAAGGTTTGCTGTATTTCTTCTCTTTCTTGATTCAGCAAAAGATATGATAATCTTGTCGGTAAGGTATGAGACAAAAGATTAAAATCTACGGTTTGTACTCGTCTAATTGTCCCATTCCAGTAACTTCGATAGTTAAGCCAATTTGCAACGCTGGCTAGAACAAAAGCTGTCGAAAGAATTAAACCTAATCGTCCTACAATCAATAACCGTACAAGGGGTGATAAGCGCATGACGTTCAAACCGTGCTAAATATACTGAATATTTATTCTTAATATTCCCTCAACAGTTTTTGAAAATAACACGGCCTATAGGCATTTTTAACACCTTTAATCTTAAATGCAAACGATATAATAGGAACTGGGCAAAATTTAGCCAGCAAGAGAAATGAATACAGAATTAGCAGAAGAGTTAAATCAAGAAGCTTGTAACTTTTGGGAAGCGCAAGACTATCCAGCAGCCTTAGAATGTTTTAATCGTGCGTTGAGTGTTTGTAATTGTTACCCGAAACTGTGGAATAATCGAGGGAATGTGTTATGTGATCTGGGTCGATATGCCGAAGCTTTAGCCTCATACGATCGCGCTATTGGTCTAAAACACGATTATCATCAAGCATGGTTTAATCGTGGTGTTGCTCTCAAAGAATTAGGAGCTTATGGCAATGCGTTAGAATCGTTTCACAAAGCGATCGAGATTCATCCAGATCCGATTTATGTTCATCGTAAAGAGGAAATCTGGCTGAAAAAAAAGCTAATTCCTGTTTAATGAAATACTAATTTAAGATTTAAAAGGGTTTGGAGTGTAAGAATATAAGAAGGTTTGGAGACCAAACCCCTATAGATGATGGATAATTTTAAAAATAAGTTTGCAATACCTTTAAAAATCGGCTCAGTTGAATTAAAAAGTCGAGTTTTTCAATCTCCTTTATCGGGTGTGACTGATCTCGTTTTTCGCCGTTTAGTCAGACGTTATGCACCCCATTCGATGATGTATACCGAAATGGTAAGCGCGACGGAAATACATCATCTAAAAGATAGCTCAAAAATCATGGAAATCGATCCCAACGAACAACCTATCAGTATTCAACTGTTTGATTGTCGTCCTGATTTTATCGCAGAAGCCGCCCAAAAAGCAGTAACCGAAGGAACGAAAACTGTTGATATTAATATGGGTTGCCCAGTAAATAAGATTACGAAAAAAGGTGGCGGATCTTCACTGTTACGTCAGCCTGAAATTGCTGAACAGTTAGTTAAAGAAGCAGTTAAAGCAGTAGATGTTCCAGTCACGGTAAAAACTCGTATTGGTTGGGATGATGCAGAGATTACGATTTTAGATTTTGCGAAACGGATGGAAGATGCAGGTGCGTCGATGATTACGATTCATGGACGAACTCGCGCACAGGGTTATAATGGTTCTGCGAGATGGGAATGGATTAAAAAGGTAAAAGAGGTTCTTGATATTCCAGTCATTGCGAATGGGGATATTTTTTCGGTAGAGTCAGCCATTCAGTGTTTGACAGAAACGGGAGCCGATGGGGTAATGTGTTCTAGAGGGACGTTAGGTTATCCTTTTTTAGTGGGAGAAATTGAATATTTTTTGCACACGGGAAAAAGATTACAGGGACAAGATGCAATTGCTCGTTTAGAATGTGCGAAGGAACATCTAACGGGTTTATGGGAATATAAGGGACAACGCGGTATCTATCAAGCACGTAAACATTTATCTTGGTACTGTACAGGTTTTTCGGGTGCAGCAGAATTAAGAGATCAACTGTTTGCTATTGTTACGGTGGATGATGGATATAGATTATTAGATCAAACCATTGAAAAGATAACAAAATCTAAAGATTAAAAAAGAGGGTTTGGCAACCAAACCCCTACGTTATTACATTCGATTAATTACATTCTGTACAATATTCATACCTGTCACGGCTTGCCAACCAAATAACAATAAAAGAACCATGTTAATACTAATATGACTGATACGGGCGGCTTCGTTTTTCTGCATAAAGGGGGCTAAAGCAGCAGCAATAGAGAATAAACCTGTCATCCCTAACCCAATGAGTAAATGAGGATTGACAAACAGTTTACCGCTATTAACATAGGTGGCAGCCATCGCAATTAATGTTCCCACGACCATCATTGCCAGTAAAATAGAGCTAAGTTTATAGTGTCGGTTGCGAAAATCTTTTTTAATGAGTTCTTTTCTGAGTTCTTTATCGTCGGTGGTACGGGTTTTTTTAGACTGCATCCCTAAATACATTGCATAAGCCATTAAACCAAATAAGATCCACATGAGGATCGGATGGATAAATTGTGACCAAACCTTGATCGTGTTCAAAGTCGTATCATTCATTCTGTATGTTCTCCACAATGGAACAAAATCTTTATAAAATTTAACTTAACACAACGTGAGTTCGGGTTAAGAGTTTATTTTTGACCTCACCCCAAACCCCTCTCTTCTTAGGAAAGGGGGCGGTGGAAAGGACATTTGGTGAGGTTAGAGGGTCAGCCTAGTAAGATTATGTAATCACTGTAGGTACATCACGTTCGGTAAACTGGCGAATTTGGCCAATTTCTTCAGCAAGTTTGATCAAAGGTTCTAACGCTTTTTGAGTTTCTAAATCATGTTTACTTGCGTCGGGTTCATAGCTTTCGAGATAGATGCGTAAAGTTGCACCTTTAGTTCCAGTACCCGATAGACGATAGATAATACGAGAACCATCAGTAAAACCAATGCGAATACCCTGTTTACTGCTGACGCTACCATCTACGGGATCGGTGTAACTAAAATCATCGGCATAGTCTACGATATATTCACCATACTGCTTTCCTTGCATTTCACTTAATAGCGATCGCAAACGAGCCATCATTTCATTCGCCCGAACCGCATCTACTTCTTCATAGTCGTGACGAGAATAGTAATTACGTCCATATTCCTGCCAATGACTCCGTACAATATTCTCTACAGATTCATCTTTTGCTGCTATAATATTTAGCCAAAAAAGAACCGCCCATAATCCGTCTTTTTCTCGAATGTGATTAGAACCCGTACCAAAACTTTCCTCACCGCAAAGAGTCGCTAAATCAGCATCGAGTAAGTTACCGAAGAATTTCCAACCTGTCGGCGTTTCATAACAATTAATCCCTAATTTTTCGGCAACTTTATCGACAGCCGCGCTAGTGGGCATGGAACGAGCAACGCCTGAGATACTCTTTTTATAGGCTGGAACTAAATGAGCATTTGCAGTGAGTACAGCAATACTATCACTGGGAGTAACAAAGAAATGACGACCTAAAATCATATTACGATCGCCATCGCCATCAGATGCTGCCCCAAAGTCTGGCGCGTTTTCTCCAAACAGAATTTCAACTAAATCATGAGCATAGACTAAATTAGGATCTGGATGCCCCCCGCCAAAATCCTCTAGAGGAGTACCATTTTGGACTGTACCAGATGGTGCGCCTAATTTTTCTTCAAACAAAGCATGAGCATAAGGCCCCGTTACAGCGTGTAAAGAGTCCATGCACATACTAAATTTGCCAGAAGTGAGTAATTTTTTAATTAGATCAAAATCAAAAAGTGACTCCATCAGTTCGACGTAGGGCTTCACCGAATCAATGACCTCTACATCCATTGTTCCCAGTTTAAATGATCCTGGTCGAGCTAGATTGATATCAGCCGCATCTAAGATATTATAGTGATCAATGACCAGAGTGCGATCATAAATTGCATCGGTGACTTTTTCGGGCGCAGGGCCACCATTGGTTACATTATATTTAATCCCAAAATCTGCATTCGGCCCACCAGGGTTATGACTAGCAGATAGAATAATACCCCCATAAGCTTGATTGCCGCGAATGACACAAGATGCCGCAGGTGTTGATAAAATTCCATTACAACCGACTAGAACTTTACCGACTCCATTAGCAGCCGCCATTTTAAGGATAATTTGAATCGCTTCACAGTTGTAATATCGACCATCTCCACCTAAAACGAGGGTTTGACCTTCGAGACCTTCTAGGGTATCAAAGATCGACTGTACAAAGTTTTCTAGATAATGGGGTTGCTGAAAGACTGGAACCGATTTGCGAAGCCCTGATGTACCAGGTTTTTGGTCACTAAAAGGAGTGGTTGGAATCGTTTTGATGGTCATAAGATTACTTAGATCAAGTTTGACGTAAAAATAGAATACCTCTTTTGCGGTATCGGTCTTTTCAAGTAAAAATAGGGTTTAATGTGTCCAATGTATCTTAATTCTGAGTTGGACTGATAGGATAAAGAGTATTCAATAAAACATTAACTCGATAATTTAGCTACTTAACACCTGATTACGACCTCGTTCTTTAGCCAGATACAATGCCGAATCAGCCGATTGATATAAACTCTGTAAATCATTACCATCGTTTGGATATTGAGCAATTCCCGCGCTAAACGTCATGTGAAAAGGTTCTTGTTCAAAGCTTCTAAAGATTTGTTGTTCCCAGATGGCTAAAAAGTGCTTTAGTCTTTCGGTTGCCAGTTTTTTCTCAATGCCAAAAAGACCAAGGGCAAATTCTTCACCCCCCCAACGACAGATAATATCTTCACTTCTAAAGTGTTGTTTGAGGAGTTCACCGAGTTTTTTGAGAACTTGATCGCCGATTTGATGACCATAGCGATCATTAATCGATTTAAAATGATCTAAGTCTAGTAGTGCAAAACATAAGGGTTTGTCCTGACGATGAGCAATGCGTAATAAACGTTCAATTTCTTGTACTGCTTTGCGACGATTAGCAATTTTCGTTAAACCATCTGTATTTGACCGTTGAAGGTGCATTTGATGGCGTTCTAGACGATTTAGAATCCGTGCTATTAGTTCTGGCCCAACAATGGGTTTATGGATAAAATCATCGGCACCCACTTCAAACACTTTTTGGACTGTTTCGGCTTTTCGTTCGGCAGATAACATCAAAATGGGTAAATCATTCCATCGGGGATCTTGACGAACAATTTGACAAAGTTCAAGACCACTAACTTTCGGTAAATCAAAATCTAGAATTAATAAATCTGGATTGGATTGTTCTAGGGTGTTCCAAAACTGTTGAGGATTTCTTAAGAAAATCAGATGAAATCCCCAAGGAGAAAGTAAAGTCTCTAATAATTCCAGCATCACTGAGTCTGTCCCAACAATCATCAATGTTCCGACGGGTGGAGCTTTTTGTTGTAGTTGATGAGTCACAGCCTCCATAACTAAATCTGGAGAAATGGGTTTATGTAAAAAGCCTTGCCCTCCCATTTTGGCAACTTTAAGGCGTTCGGAAAAACCTTCTTTTTTGGTGGAGACAAGTACGGGGATGGGTGGATTGGCGTGAGATAGTTCGGATAATAAATGTAGTTCGTCTTCTGATGTTTCTTTTAAGGGAAGATCTAATAAAACAATATCAGGAGGATGTAGAGCGATGATCTGTCTAGCTTGAGTGACATTTTGGACTGATTCTGCATCAATTCCCCATGAATGAGCCTCAGTTGTCAGTGATTGGATTAGACTTAGATCATGATCGATAATCAATAAACGAGGTGCAGGGTTCTCTAAATGGGGGGATTGGCGAACTGAAACCAAAGGATTAAATGAGTTTGGTACAGATGTTTGTGATTTAATTAAGGACAAATCATCTGGGAATGTTTCTTGGGCTTCGCTTGTGAGACAATAACCTAAACTGTGTATTTTGTCAATGATCTCTGCTGATGCGCCAGAATCTTGTAGTTTTTGCCTCAGTTGTAGAATATTTAGCTCAATGTCATGCTCGGTCAGATTTTCTTCAAAGCCCCACAGATTTTTTAAAATATGATTAAGGCTAAAAATGCGATCGTGATTTTTGACAAACAAAGCTAATAGAGCAAGTTCTGTTTGGTTTAAATAAAGAGGTTGATTGTTATAACTTGCCTGACAATCGAGAAAATTAAGCTGAATTTTTTGCCATTGAATAATTGATGGATGAGCATAAGGGTTTTCACGGACTAACTTTTGGATTCTAGTAAGTAATGTTTCAATTCCTACAGGTTTCTTTATATAATCCGTTGCCCCCACTTGTTTTGCTGACTCTTTATAAGTGCCAGATTTTTCTATTCCGATCAGCAGAATCGGGGTTTTGTCTCCTATGAGTCGTCTACGTTGATAAAATTTAATGGCATTAGTATCCAGACTTATTAGGTCTAACAATATCAAGTCATATTCAAATAATTCGACTAACTGCCAGCAAATGCCCCAATCTGTCGCAATATCAATCAAACAACCTTGAATGAGCAGTGCATTTTGAACCGCAGCAGCAAAGTTTTTATCTTGTTCGAGCAGCAAAATCTTCACACTTTTTTAAGATTTTTCGTCATATATTACTATTATATTTTGTTTGTTCATAACAGCAAGATCAGATAGAAAAAAGTTACGAAATAGGATTTTGATCAATTACTAATAAATACAAACCATATTTTTTTTGAAATAATTTATTAATATACGCTAAGTAATCTTAAATTCTTATTTGCGCTCTCAATCGAAAATATTCTTGTATCAGTAGATAAACTAAAGAAATTACCCAAATTGCCATCTGAGAAATTTCGACATAGGGTAGTGTTGTTATTCGAGCAGGAAGCCACAAAGTAATTAACAATAAACTGAGAACAATAATATTTAACTTTTTCGGATTTTGAAAAGTTAGATTTAATAAGGCAAATACCAAAAAAATGAGCATGACATTATCATAAACGCGGTGATAAGTCCAGACGCGACCGACAAAAGAAGCAATTGCGAAAAGAGTTAATAGAGAATAATTACGACATAAATAACTAATAATTGTAATCACGATTAATCCTAGTAGAGGAGCAACAAAAGTAGCCACTTCTGAGTCGAGTCCAAAATTCATCAAGACATTAATTAATGAATAGCCTTGTTTAGCAAAATAGGATGAATACCTAAACATTCCTTCCATCAAATAAAACGGACTAAGTTTTGTCAAATAACAAATGACTAATGTGGCAAATGTCAAATAAATTGAAAAAGAGATCAGTGCTTTAATTCGACGACGAATGAGCAAGACAAAAATGTATAAAGCTGAAATATTAGGTTTAATCATAGCAACTCCAAAAGCCAAACCCGCCAAAAGGTTCCAGTTCTTGTAGAGCGACCAATACATTAAGATTAAAAAAGCATTAATAATAATCCCATATTGACCATTATTAAGACTTGTTGTATGACTACTAATTGCTAAACTCGCAGCCATTGAAAACCAGGCTTTTGAGCAACTGTAAGGTTTCCCTAGATGAAAAGCAAATAAAGCTAAAACGACTAACGAAATGATATTAAGTAAACCAAAATAGAGGCGAGTCAGATTCCAAGAAATAGGTGGAACAAATAAAAATCCTGTAAAAAATGCCCAGGGTGGATAACCACCAGAGCGAATCATTCCAATTTTTGGATCAACTTTAATTGTCTTTCCAACATCATAAGGATAAGCCCCTTGATAGATATACTGTTGCTCCTGCCATCGCTGAAATAAATCTTTAGCACTTTTTTCATTTAACACTAAGTTATAAAAGCCTTTAGATAAATAGGCTAGACTTAGTACAAGTAAAATAAATGTAATAATATAAAGTATTCTTCTAGGATTTAATTTGAGTTTTTTTATTTTGATTTTATTCATCTTTTATAGATTTTTCAGAAAATGGATACTTTCGGCTTTCTCGTATCAATTAGTCAAATTCTTTTAACTGATATAGTATTTTAGGTTCAACTCGCTTTAGCTAATTATTTTTTGATCAGATTATTATACCTTAAATTAATTTGAATAGATCAACGCTCATTTATTCTTATATTTAATGAGTTCAGGAAGCTAAACTAAGGCTTCTGACTATTTGATGTTATCGCCGAACTTCCCAGAGCCATACTCGTATTAATGACCCAAATCATAAATCGAGTGTTTATAAAATTCATACAATACAAATTTGTTTATATATTTATCAGATTAATACTATTTAGCATTTATGTTTTTTGATGAAAGATTGATTTTACTTTTTCCTGATTTTTTTTAATATTTGAGCAATAAGTTATTAAAAATAGTTCTATTTTTAATAAAAAATTTTTGCTGTTTTCCGTAATTTTACTAATTTTTTGTTTGAAATAATATTTTTCTCAGAAATCATACTGTAGCTAGTTTGTGTGACAACGGCTAATTTTGAATAGGTTTTGATTAGACATGAAATATTTCTTCTAGCAAATAACAAAGCCGCTTCCTAATTTAGCTCGAAAATATAAAGGATAAAAATGTTGTCTAATTTAGCAAATGCAGAAAAAACAATTATTAATATAGAAAATATTGAAATCAAATCTATTCAATTAGCTTCTGCTATCAATATTGCACAAAATACGGAAACTTTAATTAAACATATTGCTATAGAACAAGTTTTTAAATCATCTAAAGAAAATATAAAAATATTCAATGACTCTGTAAACGATTTATCAATATTTAAAGTTTCTCCTTTGAGCAAAGCGACTAATCTTGAGCCAGAAAAGCTAACCTATAAAATTAGTAATGCAGGCACGTCAACCGATTCAAGAATGTTTATTTTACCTTTAGCGATCGCAAGTAGTATCGCTCTTACCCAACCCACAACCTATTATATTAGTCCATCGGGAGACGATAGAAATTCGGGTACATCTCCCACAAGTGCATGGCAATCACTATCTAAAGTAAACAGTATGACCTTTGCTCCAGGTGATAAAATCTTGTTTCGAGGAGGTTCGACGTTTACGGGTCAATTATATTTTGATGCCAACGATCAAGGGAGTGTTAATAATCCGATTACCATTGGCTCTTATGGAGGAAAACCAGCTACCATCAATGCAGGAACAAAAACTGGAGTATTTATCTACAATAGTGCAGGTTATCAGTTATCAGATTTAAATATTGTCGGTTCAGGAACGTCAACAAACATAGGAGATGGCATTAATTTCTACAACGATTTAGCAGGTAACGTCAAACTAGATACGATTAAGATTAACAATGTTAATGTTAGTGGATTTAGAGGTTGGGGGATTGCGATCGGTAGTTGGAATCAGCAAAGCGGTTTTCGTAATGTCGATGTAATGAGTGTCAAAACCTTTAATAACGGCATAGGTGGGTTATTAACTTATGCTCAAGTTCCCAATGTTCATGAAAATGTCAAGGTGTCTTACACACGAGCCTACAGTAATTTAGGAATCTCAAATGTTAATTACGCGACGGGTAACGGTATTACTCTTGGCGGTGTTAATGGGGGAGTCATCGAGAGATCGATCGCATATGATAACGGGAGACTCAATACCAATTTGGTCGGGCCGTCGGCAATCTGGACTTACGATTCGACAGGGGTTGTGATTCAATATAACGAAGCTTATCGAAATCGTACGGGAAGCTCAGGAGACGGTAATGGCTTTGGTTTAGATCAAAATGTTTCTCATTCCATCATGCAATATAACTACTCTCATGAAAATGATGGAGCAGGATTGTTGGTCTGTCAGCAGGGCAATGCTCCTACCCAAACAAACAATGTCGTTCGCTACAATATCAGCCAGAATGACGGAAGAAAATCAGGTTGGGGGGGAATTCATCTTTTTGGCCCGATTAACAATGCCGACATTTACAATAACACTGTTTATGTCCAAAGTAGCTCGACAACCTACCCCGATGCGGTTCTGATCTACAATCCCGTAAATAATGTTCGTTTCTATAATAATATTTTCCAGACTAAAAACAACGCCAGATTAATTGATATTAGTAGTACAGCAGCAACTCAATCTACTGGTCTAGTTTTTCAAGGAAATAATTATTTTTCGAGTGGAACTCCTTTTAGGCTTCAATGGGGAAGCACGAACTATAACAGCCTCGATTCTTGGCGTACGGCGACGGCACAGGAACGGCTCAACGGACAGTTTACTGGGAGTAGTGTCGATCCTCTTTTGAGTAGTCCAGGAGCAGGGCTGAGTATCAACAATACAGATCTACTCACTAATCTGAGTGCCTATCGCTTAGGATCTAACTCATCGATGATTGATCGCGGACTAGATTTAAGCCAATTTGGCATTAATTCAGGAAACCAAGATTTTTATGGAAATAGCTTACCTCAAGGATTAGGCTACGATATTGGTGCTAATGAATTTTAATAAAAGCAGGAAATATAGTTTAAAACTCTCTTGTTAAGTTAATACTATTACAGGAGAGTTTCATTTTAAATCTGTTGCCGTTTAATAGCTACATCACAATACATATAATACCCCAACGCAAAATAAACCATTTGCCAATTATCTTCTATACATAACTCGTTGACTGCCTGAATCACTCCATATTCCATACATTCACAGGGAGACCAATATGTATAATCATTAAAAATTAAAAATCCATCTTCTTTTACTTTTGAGCTTGCCGCTTGTACATCTTTCTTGACTCCTTCATAAATATGATCACCATCAATGTAAATAAAATCAAAATAGTGATCGGCAAATGTATTAAGCCATGATGAAGAATCTCCCTGATGAAGTTCAACAATCCCTGAGTTTATTTCCTTCTGAAACTTTTCTTGAATCGAATGGCTACTTAGATCGAGATCGATAAGATGAAGTTTAGCGGGATAGCATATATCAAGAATAGAACGGGAAAATTGACCCGTCTGTACACCAACCTCGGCAATAACGCCTCCTTTTTTCATTTTATGCAGGATCGCTTCTCTATTCGCTAATAAAGAGCAGTTTTCAACTTGCTTATCTGTTAGCATCGGTGCGGGATGAGAAAGTTTAATACAGCCAAATGAGTCGGTGTAGGGTTTCATCACACCTAACCAGGCTTCCCTTGCTCTCATTAATGTTGATGGGTCAATATTTTCCATTACTTTTACTGTGCTATTCGATAGGTTGTTTGTAGAATGACCAAGAAAAGAGAACCATTTTTTTATTAATACTTTCAGCATTTAAACTCCAATATAGTTAAGAAGTTAACGATTTAAAGTTGAACTCGTAGGATTTTTGATCTCCCATCTACAGGGAGGGCTGAGAATACCAGCCTGTGTAACTTTAGATTCCACTGATAGAGTATAGACGTGCCAGTGAAAATCGTAGGCATAAGCCCAATTCCTCTCGTAAACACCGACGTTTACAAAATATTTTCCTCCCGATAAATCCAATCGTTCCAAAGAAACCCTAATCTTACCTTGAGCTTGAATAATAGAAGTCATTAGCTCCTTATCATAGGTATTAATGTCCAAGCAGACTTGACCATCCTCCTGAGTAATTGAAACATTAAAAATGAGAGCGTCAATTGGTTGGATCAGGGAATATTCAATTTCAACGATTAAGCCATCGCCACTATTAATATGACTGGTTGGTAACAATTGAACATCAACAATTTCAACTTCTAAAGAACCAAAGCGATTTTCATTCAAGCGTAGTTCAATTCCGTCTATTGTCATTTGCGGGGGACGAGGAGGAGTACGCTTTTGGGTCTCAGAACGCATTTCACTAACGTATTGTCCAGCGACTACTTCCGCCTCTCCATAGGCTACGACTCGCCCCTGACGTAGCCAGAGAGCGCGATCGCACAATTCTCGAACTTGGTCAACACTATGAGAAACTAAAACAATCGCACAACCCTGAGCTTTTAACTCTTTAATACGCTCTAAACATTTTTTTTGAAAAGCTAGATCTCCTACTGAAAGAAACTCATCTACAAGTAGTACATCTGGGTCGGTATGAATGGCGGTAGAAAAGGCTAATCGCATTCCCATTCCTGTACTATAAGTACGGACAGGATTATTAATAAAATCCTCTAACTCAGCAAAAGCCACAATTTGCTCTAATCGCCTCGCTACTTCCCGACGAGTTAACCCCGCAACCACTCCACTAACAAAGACATTTTCTCGCCCAGTTAAATCTGGAGAAAAACCTGCTCCTAAATCCAGTAACGCACCAATTCGACCAGTCACTTTAACCTTGCCTTCATTGGGGATTCCCACGCCCCCAAGTAATTGTAATAAAGTTGATTTTCCTGCTCCATTTTGCCCAATAATGCCGAGCATTTGACCAGGGGCTACCGTAAAATTTATCCCTCGCAATGCCCAAAACTTTTCTCTCGCACTAAGTCCTCGAAAGCCAGATAAAACTGCTTCCATAATAGTAGCTGGCTTGTGGGTGTGGTAACGGTGATAAAGTTTTCCTAAATGCTCAACGCTAATAGCATTTTTCATATATTTATTAAATCAAAAATTTGAATAATCAATAATTCCTCAACTTCAATATTTTTTAATAGCAAAACTCTATTCAATTAGGATGATTTTAAAATCAATCTCAAAGTTCCTCAACAAAACGATGACTTTGTTGCTTAAATATATAATAGCCAAATGGTAAAACTAAGGCAGTGATCATAGCAATAATAAAAAGTGCTAACCAATCGGGTTGTATTCCCCAAAGCAAAATAGCTCGATAAGCAGTTACAATATGTACCATCGGATTAAGACCATATATATACCAATATTCTTTAGGAATACTATTTAGGTCATAAAAAATAGGAGTGAGATAGAAAAATAATTGTACTAAAACGCCTAGAGTATGTTGGGTATCTCGAAAGGTAACATTAAGTGCTGCGAGAAAGTAGGAAAAACTAACGGTCAGGATAAATTGTAATAGTTGTAGGATAGGAAGGAAAAAAATTACGGGCTGTAATTTGATGCCATCAATCAGTAGAAAAAGAATCAGTACAGGTAAAGCCAGAACAAAGTGAATTAATCCTGTTGTCACAATAACAATTGGTAAAATAGCTACTGGAAATCTCGGCTGACGAATTAAAGAACGGCTATTAACAATGACACCTGTTGCTTGAAATAAAGAATTTTGAAACCAGTTCCAGACCAACAAGCCCGAAAAAACATAGGAGGCATAATCAGGAATATTAACTGGGACGATCGCCTGAAACACAAAGGCGAATACGGCTAGTTGTAAAAGAGGATTGATTAAAGTCCAACCGATTCCTAGAATAGAACGCTTATACAACAGTTTCATATCCCGCAGGACTAATTCTCGCAGCAAATCATACAGGTAAGTCAATTGCCATCTGAAGGGTTTAGGAGTTTTATGAGAAGTCTTTGATAATAAAGACATAATTTTTAACATCAATATCTACTTTGATAACTTACTTTCCCTTCAAAGAGAGAATTTTTACCTCGTCACTTTTATCTGAAAAACGTTGAGCGACAGCAACATAAGGAGTACTTTTTCCTTGTCGTTTAACTCGTTGGCGAGAGATCCATAATGACCAGGGGCCTGATAAATTTCCCCAAAATTCAAGCAGGATCATCGGGATCGGATGGGGACAGCGACGTTGAAAACGTTCCTTAATCCGCTTCAATTGCCACATCGGTAAACCAAATACAGCAGCGATTAATCCTCGCCAATCTCCATCGTGCAGAAAGGTCGTGAGATGATAGGAGATGATGCCTTTACTATAGTTGAAAAGTTGACGGCGCAAAGCTTTCATGGTAGTACGATGCTTGTGCCAAACCACTGCTGAGGGTTGATAGATGATCGTGTAGCCCGCTTTTAAAATCTTATAAAACGCGTAAATATCTTCTCCAACTCCTGAAGGCATACCTGGGCCGAGGGCTTCATCTTCTAAACCAATTTCAGGATTGTTAAATATCTTTGCTCGAAAAGCTGCATTCGCCGTTCCACCTAATTCCCAAGTGGGGACTGAATAAAACCAAGAATGCTCGAACACAAATGAATTAGCCTCCCAACGATTAAAGCCACGACTGAGACCCCCACTACCGTATTGCTCGAATAAGCGTTGTGAATCAGTGTTTAATTCTCTAGGTAAAACATTGCCTGTAACTGCCATCACGTCGGGTCTAGCGAAAGGAGAGATCAGATTTTCCAACCAAGTAGGAGCCATTGTTACATCATCATCAATGGTCACAACGATATTCCCTGTACTTTCAACAATTCCTGCGTTACGAGCATAGGCGACTCCCTGTCGGGATTCTTTAACTAAAATCACATCAGAAAACTGCTTAAGAGCAGGTGGCGTTAAACCAGAAGCGGGATGATTATCAACCACGATAATTTCAACCTTTCTGGATGTTTCTTGAGAAATGAGAGAACTTAAGCATTTCGATAAGTCATCAGGTCGATCATAAGTAGCGACCACAATAGAAACCGAAATATGATCAGGTAATCTAGTGTCTGTTGATAAATTCTCAAGTTGAGTGGGTTTGTAGTGTTGTTCTATCCAAGTAGTGGCTCTTGCCCAAGAAATGTCTACATTAAAATCTTCCAAGTCAGTTTCAAGCAATCTAACTCCCATGTGGCTAGCGATTAATTCACATAAGCGAGATTTAGAAATAGGCTGATATAAATTTTCGACATCGAAACTTCCTAAGGAAGAATGTTGCCAAGTGGGAAAGATCCGAACATGAGCGTAATCTTGTAGATCAGTGATTGGCCGTATCGGTTCCGTCAACTCAACTCTACGGACAGCCATCGGAATTGATAAGTAAGAAGAAGGGATCTCGATCTCAGTCGATCCTGATGCAACAGGCTTTTCTAAATAGTCCTGTATCGTCGGCAGATCCCCGTGTTCTAGAGCAATTTGGGTCGCGTTTTTACTAGACTTTTGATAGGTTCCCAAGCCCTCCAGACAACCCGAAAGCTCGGCGAGGATTAAATCTCGAGGATAAAGAGTGGGATAAATCAAAGAAAGAAGCAAGCGACGAAGATGATAGGTTACGAGCCAGATCAGTCCCAGGTAAAAGAAAGAAAAGGTTTCTTCAGGATAAAACTTGGTACTACGGACAAAATAAGCGATAACCCCTCCGTTACCCCGAAGTTGTTTCTTTAATTTCTCGTATTCCCTTCGATGGCGATGGCGAACGATCGCATTAGGTTCATAAACTAGAGTATGTCCTTCTTTAATAACACGGAAAAACATTTCTAAATCCCCAGCACCATTCGTAACAGTCCCTACATCTAAAGCTGGATCAAAATAACCAACTTGAGCAAAAACGTTACGACGGTAAGCCATATTTGCCCCTGTTCCATAATTCCCCGTCGCTAAATCCCACCAAGACAGTTTTTTGTGAAGGTTTGCTCGATACCACTTGCGATCAAATCCCTTACCAAAGCCTCCTTGCATTTCAAATAAAACCTGTGCTTCCGTTTCTAGTTCGTAAGGCACAACTAACCCAGTCACTGCCATCACTTCTGGATTTTCCGCAAAGACTTGAGCTAAGGCTTTGACCCACCCTGGATCTACGACGACATCATCATCAGTGTAGGCAATAATTTCACCTTTTGCTTCAATAATTGCTCGGTTTCTCGCCCAATCTAAACCAGGTCTTGGTTCACAAGAGTAGCGGACTTGAGGGTATTGACTGACTAATTCTTTAGTCGCTGTACTCGTTGGTGCGTTATCGATGACTAAAATATCTAATTTCGGATAATCGAGTTTTATGATAGCGTCTAGGCAAAGGGCTAAATCTGATGCTCGATCTCTGGTACAAACGGCTACAGTTACTAATGGTAATTCTCCACCATAGTTGGTCGGAGGGAGATCGTATAAATTTTCTAAACGTAAGCGATCAGTTTTAGAAGAAGCGGCTAGTCCATTTTGGAGTAAGGTTTGAATAATCTTCCAATTATGGTGGTCTAAAATCGCTTTAGCAATCTTTTCCGCCCTACAGTAACCATTAGTAATTGGCACTTGAATGTAGCCAATCGGAACTCCATGTAATCTGACGAGTCCCTGAAGTCTCATGTAGCCCTCTAATTCCTCAATATCCTTAAGGGGATGGCTTAATTCAATGTCTGTAACTTTGATTGGATAGAGCATATTAGTTAATTAGGGTTAATAAAAAACGAAGTAAGTGTCAAAACATGAACTTTATTCAAATGGATTGTCTTTAGCATCATTTTTCTAGGAGTTTTAGATATAAATCTGATTTTTCCGATTCTTTCCAATGATTAGGTGAGCTAAATAGCAGTAAAACTATTTGATGTAAAATTTTTTCTAACCAACTCTTAAACCCGATCTTGGCAATAGATTTAGATGATTTATCCTTAGTACGTCTTCTCGGCTTTGATGTCTTGAAAAAAAATTGCTCTAAGTTTTTGACTTGAGATAGTTTTTTAATGCTAATGAAATAGCAACTTTTTATCAACATCTTATACAAGCCCAATCTTAAGAAAGGTGTAACACAATCTACTTTTAAAGCCCGATAAAGCCAAACAAGTGTTTTTTCAGAGCTTTTTTGATAGTAGTTTTGACGCGCTAAATACATATAAAAACTACTCAGAGAAAGTCGATAGATAGTTTTAGGTATCTTGGGATATTTACAAAAGACCGACTTCCAAATCTCTATTAGAGATTTTGCCATCGTTTCGCCATCGCTAGACATACTGTTAGATACCTTTCGATAACCGATCAAAAATTCAGGAACGACTCGAAATTTGTAACGTTCAGCAATCCGTAGATAAAGTTCCCAGTCTTCGCATCCTTGTGCGTTTTGAATTCTCAAATTTTCATTATAATAGCCAACTTTTTCAAGAACACTACGGCGGATCACAGTTGAACTAGCATTGGCTAGAAAATAATGCAATAAAAGGATCGTATAAACATTTCCCTCAAGGGTAGATGACCGAAATTCTCCCGAAGGAAAATCATTTTCATCAATATCTAGTGACCAAGCATAAGTAAGTCCTACAGAACTATCGGAATTCAAGAGAGATTGCATTTGCTTTTCTAGATTTTCTGCATACCAAAGATCATCAGCATCAATGGGAGCGATAAATTCACCTTTGGCTTTTTCAATGCCTAAATTCCGAGCCGCCGCAACTCCCGAATTAACCTGTTGAAGCAAGATCACACGCTGATCTTGCTGCATGATTTTTCGGACTAGATCAACTGTTTGATCCTCTGAGCCATCATCAATGACGATTACTTCTATATTTTTGTAAGTTTGAGATAGGACTGATTTTAAAGTTTTTTCAATAAAAACCTCAGCATTGTAAGCGGGAATAATCACAGAGACTAAAGGAAATGCGATATCGTAGGCACGCGAACACGAAGTGCGGCGAAGCCTAGCGCACGCTAGTTGAGGATTGTTCATGGGGTCGATCCTGCTGTAAACGGCTGATGCCTTCGTTGATGCCATTGCCAGGCATGACTCAGCATCATCTTAAGGTCGCTATATTGAGGCTGCCAGCCTAAGATTTTTCTGGCTTTCTCGCTACTACTGACTAAAATCGGAGGGTCACCAAGACGACGCTCTTTTTCGAGTACTTTGATTGTTGTTTCTGTTACCTCCTGAGCCATTTCGATGACTTGTCGGATCGAAAAACCATTCCCGTTACCGAGATTAAACGTTTCATTTTCTCCCCCATTGAGTGAGTATTGCAATCCTAGAAGGTGAGCTTGTGCTAGATCTAAAACATGAATGTAATCTCGAATACAAGTACCGTCGGGTGTCGGGTAGTCTGTACCAAAAATAGACACAGAATCTTTCTGTCCTAATGCTGCTAATAAAACTAAAGGTAAAAGATGCGGTTCAGGTTGATGATCTTCTCCGAGTTGACCATCTACAGACGCTCCAGCCGCATTAAAAAAACGAAAACAAACTGACTTTAAGCCATAAACTCGGTTAAAATCCCTTAAAATTTGTTCTGCCATCAATTTACTGGCACCATAGGGATTGATTGGACGCTGTAACTCCTTTTCCGTTACAGGAATTGTTTGAGGAATTCCATAGGTCGCGCAGGTTGACGAGAAAACAAAATAATTCACGGATGCTTCGACCATTGACTCTAATAATGTCAGAGTTCCATTAACATTATTTCGATAGTATTTGGCAGGATTTTGAATTGATTCACCGACATAAGCATAAGCAGCGAAATGCATGACTGCTGTAATCGGATAAGTCGTAAAAATTTCTCTGAGTAAAGCGCGATCTTGAATATCTCCAACAATTAAGGGGACTTTTAAAACTGTTTCAACAATATCTCGATGTCCGCACACTAAATTGTCTAAAATCAGAACTTCATAGCCTGATTTTAAAAGCTCTTGAACGACGTGCGATCCAATATAGCCTGCTCCTCCAGTAACCAGAATCATCGCTAGTGAGTCCTTAATTCTTATTGAGCAAGTCAGGTTAAGAAAAAAATAATTTCTGAAATAATATCACAATTATAAAGATTCGCAACCAATCATTTAAATAATTTCGCTAAAAGATTATTGTGTTTTATTTTACTGAATAAATAGTTTAATTTGTGGGTAATTATTTCAACATTTCTTTTCGGCCTGCTATACACTTTGGTTCATTTTATTCTACATACTTTTCTAAACTTGACAACTGAACGATTTTTTGATGAATAAATTCTTTTAATCTCTAAAATTTCTGTTTTTTGGGGTTTTATGGCTAAAAAAAATTAATAACACTTGTTTGCTCGATATTCGTACTAATAGCAGCAGCTAGTTTAGATTTAAAGCCAAATTTTTAAGTATTAACAAATTTGAATAAATCAAAAATCTATCTTTAGAAAGAAAAAATCAAAAAGGGTTTGAAGACCAAACCCTATGAACAATTTTTCTGTTGCTAAGTGAGTTTTTCACTCCACCTATTGTTTAAGCAGTGACTACTTCAGAAGATAAACGTTTAAAGGTTAAGCGTTCGTCTTCGATATCAGCAAAAACGGTGTCACCTTGTCTAAAATCTCCTTTGAGGAGCATTTTAGCGATCGCTGTTTCTAAATACCGTTGTACAGCACGTTTAAGTGGTCTTCCCCCATAAACTGGATCGTAGCCGACTTCGACTAAGAAATCTAGAGCCGCGTCTGAGACTTTGAGGGTGATTTTTTGTTCCTCTAAACGTTCTTCTAAGCGTTTGACTTGTAGTCTAACAATTTCTCTAAGTTGAGATTTTTGTAAACTGTGGAAGATGATAATCTCATCAATACGGTTAAGAAATTCGGGACGGAAGCTATTCCGCATTGCATCCATGACACGCGATCGCATTTCTTCGTCATCACCAGCAACATCGAGAATATACTGAGATCCGACATTACTGGTCATGATAATGATCGTATTTTTGAAGTCTACAACATGACCTTGAGAATCAGTTAAACGTCCATCATCAAGGATCTGTAGCATCACGTTAAAGACATCTGGATGTGCTTTTTCAATCTCATCAAAGAGAATAACAGAATAAGGTCTGCGTCGAATTGCTTCGGTCAGTTGTCCTCCTTCTTCATATCCGACATATCCTGGAGGCGCACCCATCAAACGTGATACACTGTGTTTCTCCATATATTCCGACATATCGATCCGTACGATCGCTTCTTCGGTATCAAACAAGCTTTCTGCTAATGCTTTTGCGAGTTCCGTTTTACCAACACCAGTGGGGCCTAAAAAGATAAAACTAGCGGTAGGACGTTTGGGATCTGCTAAACCAGCGCGAGAACGTTGGATCGCTTCTGCTACTGCGGTTACAGCTTCTTCTTGTCCGATCACCCGTTGATGTAATTCATCTTCAAGGTGCAGTAGTTTTTCTTTTTCGGATGCGATGAGTTTACTGATGGGTATTCCCGTCCATTTGGAGATGATTTCACCAATATCTGATTCTACTACTTCTTCCCGTAATAGGGTTTTACCCGTCGTTTGTTTTTCAGAAAGTTGGGTTTCAAGGTCTTTGAGTTCTCGCTGTAGGTTAGTCAATGTACCATAGCGCAATTCAGCCATCTTATTGAGATCATAATCTCTTTCGGCTTGTTGGATCTCTAAGTTAACTTGATCGATCTCTTTTTTGACGGTACGAATTTGATCGATGACTTCTTTTTCCGATTGCCATTGAGCGTTAAACTGAGATTGTTCTTCTTTTAGATCAGCGAGTTCTTTTTCTAACTTTTCTAACCGTTCACGAGAAGCAGGATCGTATTCTCTCTGTAAAGATAATCGTTCCATCTCTAGTTGTAGGATTTTGCGATCAACTTCATCGAGTTCTTCGGGTTTAGATGTGATCTCCATCTTCAGTTTAGCCGCAGATTCGTCTACAAGGTCAATTGCTTTATCGGGTAAAAAGCGATCGCTAATATAACGGTTCGATAACACTGCTGCTGCAACTAAGGCACTATCCGCAATTTTAACTCCGTGATGTACCTCATAGCGTTCTTTTAGACCCCGTAAAATCGAGATCGTATCAACAACATTCGGTTCATCAACAAATACTTCTTGGAAACGACGCTCTAATGCTGCATCTTTTTCGATATACTTGCGATATTCATCGAGAGTAGTTGCACCGATACAACGTAGTTCACCTCTTGCTAACATCGGTTTGAGGAGGTTACTTGCATCCATCGCACCTTGAGTAGCACCTGCACCCACTACGGTATGAATTTCATCAATAAACATGATGATACTACCTTGGGAGTCGGTTACTTCTTTTAAGACCGCTTTGAGACGTTCTTCAAATTCACCTCGATATTTGGCACCTGCAATTAAACCACCCAAGTCTAAAGCAATGAGTGTGCGATCCTGTAGTGATTCTGGCACATCTCGGTTAATGATGCGTTGTGCGAGTCCTTCAACAATAGCGGTTTTACCAACACCCGGTTCACCGATCAGGACTGGGTTATTTTTGGTGCGACGTGAAAGAATTTGTATTGTGCGACGGATCTCGTCATCACGTCCAATCACAGGATCTAGTTTACCTTCTCTAGCAGCTTGAGTAAGATCTCGTCCGTATTTTTCGAGTGCTTCGTATTTTCCTTCTGGGTTTTGGTCTACCACTTTTTGATTACCCCTTACCTGTTTAATGATATCTTTGAGCTTGTCTTCTGTCAGTCCAAATTCTGCAAAAAGCGATTTACCGAAGCGATCGTCTTTAGCATACCCTAAGAGGAGGTGTTCGACAGAGATAAAGTCATCTTGAAATTCTTTGCGATATTGTTCAGCACGATCAAGTAAAGTATCTAAACTACGACCTAAATAAATAGAGTCACCAGGGTTAGACACCTTGGGTTGACGACGGATAAAATCATCAGTTTTATCCCGTAAACGCTGAATACTGATATTCGCTTTATTAAATATACTGATTGCAAGTCCCTCTTGATCTAAAAGAGACTTCATCAAATCTTCACTTTCAATTTGTTGATGATTGTTCTGTTTAGCGATGTCTGGAGTTCTGACTACCGCTTCCCAGGCTTTTTCTGTAAACTGTTGTGGATTCGTGGGTTGCATTTTCTATAGTCGTTTTTTTGATAATATCTCTAATAGTTATTGTAATCAGGTTAGATCCTATGTGATGAGAGGGATAACCCGAAAGACTTAGGTAGGTTTTCCGTTATCTGATACCAAGTTGCGAATTGT
>NZ_BLJI01000025.1 GCF_017312365.1 Chroococcus sp. FPU101 | reverse complement strand
AATTCTGACCACCTACTTAGCTTTTAAATTTTACAGAAAATAGCCAAAATTAGGTGTGATCCATAAAAAAGAAATGATAAAGTATTATTGAGTATGAGTAATCTTGTCATTATTTCATTTTATAGCGAGAGAAGTGTTAAACCTCTGCTAAATCTAATCAAGCAAATTGATGAGATTAAAGCGGGTGTCTCTTTTGATATAGCTATTGTTTGTAATACCGAACAGCTAAAACCTGCAGACTTATCACTTAAGTTAAATTCTAAACAAATTAAATTTTTAGTTAGAGAAAATAAAGGATTTAATCTAGGTGCATGGGATTGTGGATGGCGAAAACTTCCCGATTATGATTATTATTTATTTCTACAAGATGACTGTTTTCTTGTTCGTGAAAACTGGCTTAAAGTTTTTGTAGATCGTTTCACCCAAAATACTAATCTAGGTCTTTTGGGTGAAAGTATGAACTGGGAATGTACTTGGGAGGAATTGGTACAGTCTAACTATAATGGATTGCATCGAGATCATGTTTTTAATGGTGAACCTATAAAAAGAGTTGATTTCTACAGAAAATTTTTAGCTTTACATAATATTTCTGAAGGCAAAACAGCAGAACATTTACAGTCAGTTATTTTGTTTACTTCTCGCGCTATTCTAGAAAAAGTAGACGGGTTTATGATAGGTAATAATTATGGTGAAGCGATCGCATCTGAAATTGCCTTTTCAAAAAAAATCCAACAGCTAGGATACAGCGTACAAGCCGTCAATCCGAATAGCTGTTATCATTATATTGCTCATCCCCAATGGTTTAAGCGACGCAGAAAAGTAGAATCATGGATTTATGCAATTCGTTCCAGAATAAAGCCAATTTTTGCTCAACCCAAATAGTAGAAACTTCAAACCACCTGATGAGAGTCAAACACATTAAGATCTTAACTTGACCCTATTAAACATGAAAATCGGTCTATCTCATCTAGGAAAATTACTGGTACTGTTTCTTTTCTGTGTTGCTGTCACTGTCGGGTGTCATTCCCCCCAAAACTCGCAACCTCCTGCCCAAGTGAATCAAAATGGGGTTATTACCATTGGCACAACCCTTAAAACCAGAACCCTCGATCCTGCCGATAATTACGAACTTGCAGGCATGATGTTGAGTTACAATCTGGGGGAAACTCTCTACACCTATGAACCTGGAACAACCAAGCTCATTCCTTTATTAGCCCGCGAGATGCCGAAAATTAGTGCAGATGGGCTAATTTATACGATTCCAGTCAGAAAGGGAATCATTTTTCATGATGGTACGCCTTTTAATGCTGAGGCGATGGTTTTCTCCCTCAGACGCTTTATCGAAAATGGTGGCGAACCCTCTTTTTTACTCTCTGATGCGATTGAAAAAGTAGAAGCAATCAAAGATGATGAAATTCAGATTAAGCTAAAAACTCCTTTTGCTGCCTTTCCTGCACTACTCGCCTTCCCTGGGGCTTGTGCAGTCTCACCCAAAGCCTATGAAATTGGAGAAGGGAAATTTGTTCCCGATCAATTTGTCGGAACTGGGCCTTATAAATTAGTGGATGTCAAAAACGACTCGCTGAAATTAGCCGCATTTGAGCAATATTGGGGCGCAAAACCGAAAAATAAAGGAATTACTGTACAAATCTATTTAGGAAACCCTGCAAATTTATTTAATGCGTTTCGGACAGGTACCGTAGATGTAGCTTATCAAAGTTTACAGGCTCCACAGGTCAGAAAACTACAAACCGAAGCAAATGAGGGCAAATGGCAAACCATCGAAGCATCGGGAACAGCAATTAGTTTTTTAGCCCTTAATGTCAAAACAGAACCCTTAAAAGAAAAAGCAGTTAGAAAAGCGATCGCATCTTTAATTGATCGTCCTCTATTAAATGAGAGAATTTTACAAGGACAAGGTGAACCTTTATACAGTATGGTTCCAAAAACCTTCGATGTGTATAAACCCGTGTTTGAGGAAGCATACGGAGATCATCAGGTCGAAAAAGCGAAACAATATCTAAAAGGTGCTGGTTTTAGTCCAGAAAACCCCGCAATTGTAGAAATTTGGCACTCTTCGAGTTCCGTTACTGCTTCGATGGTGGCAGGTGTTTTGAAGGCTTTGGCAAAACGTGATTTAGAAGATATGATACAGTTTCAACCCAATAGCATCGCTTCGGCAGCCTATTTTAAAAATGTGAGTCAGGGGTTATATAGTTCTGCCCTTTCAAATTGGTATCCAGATTTTTTAGATGCCGATAATTATATTCAACCTTTTTTGAGTTGTTCATCTGGTTCCGCTAACGATGGATGTAAAGAAGGTGGATCACAAAGTCAGGGATCATTTTTTTATAGTGATCGTATCAACACTTTAATCGAACAACAACGCCAAGAACAAGATCCGATAAAACGTAAAGCTATTTTTTCTCAAATACAAGATATTCTCGCCCAAGAAGTCCCTTACATTCCTCTATGGCAAAGTAAAGATTATGCTTTCGTACAAAATAAAATTAAAGGAATGATTCTTAACCCTAACCAACTGACCCCATTTTGGACGATACAAGCGAGTTAAATTTAATAGGAGGTTTGAAACCATGTCTGGCAAATACATTTTAATGCTTGTCGCTGACTTTGTTGAAGATTAGGCACAAAAATCGAGCATCGTACAATGGCTTCAACAATATAGATATAATTTAGGGTGGGTTCTATCCCACCTAAGCAATATAAAGAAAAGTTACAATAAAAATAGCAATAGACTTTATATATATTTATTTAACCCTTCAATTTAATACTTATGAGTAAATCTTTATCTGGGCCGAAAACACTGCCTTTATTCCAATTAATTCAATGGATATTAGATCCAATTGGTTATATGGAACAAACAGCGAAAGATTTTCCTGATATTTTCATCTCCAATGGTCTGTCTACAGAACGGTTTGTCTTTGTCCATCATCCCGAAGCCATACAACAAATTTTAACGAATGATCGTAAACAATTTTCAGCACCAGGAGAAGCTAACCGAATTATTCAACCATTAGTAGGTGACTATTCCGTTATGATGTTAAGTGGCGATCGTCATAAAAAACGTCGTCAACTGCTACTACCTCCGTTTCATGGCGAAAGAATGCGATCCTATGCAGACTCGATCCTTAAGATTACACAAAAGATCATGGATAGTCTACCGCAAAATCAAGTTTTTATTGCTCGTGATGAAATGCAGTCCATTTCGCTACAAGTTATTATCGAAACAGTTTTCGGGCTGCATGAAGGAGAACGATATCAAGAACTCAAAAATCTTCTTACTTCGATGTTAGATATCTTTCGGATGTCATCGATGGCGGCTATTTTATTCTTTCCTTCCCTACAAAAAGATTACGGCCCTTGGAGTCCGTGGGGCAAATATATGCGGACACAGCACACAATAGATAGTCTGCTTTATGCCGAAATAGCCGAACGTCGAGAAAATCCTAATTCAAACCGTACCGATATTTTATCCCTACTCATGTCGGCACGAGATGAAGGAGGGCAACCAATGAGTGATCAAGAATTACGCGATGAATTGATTACACTTCTGTTTGCAGGACATGAAACAACAGCAACCGCAATGTCTTGGGCGTTATATTGGACACATCATCATCCTGAAATTAAAGAAAAAATCTTACAGGAACTTGCTACACTCAGAACAAATCCAAATCCGATTGATATTGCGCGTTTACCCTATCTCACTGCCGTTTGTAACGAAACTCTGAGAATTTATCCCGTAGGTATGCTAACGTTTCCGAGAATTGTCGAGGAACCTGTAGAAGTCATGGGATATCATCTAGAGCCAGGTGTAGCAGTGGCAGGATGTATCTATCTAACTCATCATCGTCCTGATCTTTATCCAGATAGTAAACAATTTAAACCCGAACGCTTTGAGCAACGACAGTTTACACCATATGAATTTATGCCGTTTGGGGGTGGTGCGCGTCGCTGTATTGGAGAAGCTTTAGCGATGTTTGAAATGAAGTTAGTAATTGCAACAATTTTATCGCGTTATGAATTAGCTTTAGCTGACCAAAAACCAGAATATCCCCGTCGTCGTGGGGTCACCCTAGCACCAAGTAAAGGGGTCAAAATGATTATGAAAGGTCAACGGGAGTTATTAGCATCTTCTATTGAGCAAAATAACTTAGTTGGTGTTTAATCAATAAAAGCTGCAGGGGTAGGGTATCCAAACCCTCTTAAAATAATGAGAATTTACGGAAACCGACAGCTTAAGACCCTATCTGGAGATTTGACGCGTCCCACATTAGCAAGAGTACGAGAAGCTTTATTTAATATTTGGCAAGGGGAAATAAGCGGATGTCGGTGGTTAGATTTGTGTGCGGGTAGTGGTTCAATGGGAGCAGAAGCGTTATGTCGTGATGCTGAACTTGTGGTTGGTATTGAACAAAATGGGGCCGCGTGTAAGATTATCCAACAAAATTGGCAAACGGTGGCGACAGAAAATCAAAACTTTCAGGTTATTAAGGGAGATGTTATAAATAAAATAGGAAGTTTAACAGGTGAACAATTTGATCGAATTTATTTCGACCCTCCCTATGCTAGTAAACTGTACGAAGGGGTGTTAAAAGCGATCGTACAATATGATCTATTATCGCCTAATGGTGAAATTGCCGTCGAACACCATCCGAAACAGTGGAAAGCCAGTGAAATTGAGGGTTTAACTATTAGTCGAGAAAAGATTTACGGCAATACGGCTTTAACGTTTTATTTTAGATAGGTAAACGCTCAATATCTCGATTTGAGCCAATAACCACGATACAAGCATCTTTGCAGAGACGTTCTTGGGGACTAGGATTAATTTTAAATCGTTTAGCATCTCCAATCGCTAATACATTTAAACCATATTTATTTCGTAGTTGTAATTCTTCAATGGTTTTGCCGCTAAAAGTTTCAGGGACTCGAATTTCAACAATACTACTTTCAGGATCTAATTCAAAACGTTCTAGAATAGCTGGTTTAGTAATACGATAAGCTAACTCACATCCAGCATCATATTCTGGGAAAACGACTAAATCTGCGCCGACTCTTTTTAACAGTTTTTCATGAATTTCTGAGGACGCTTTGGCTACCACCAAGTTAACACCTGCTTCTTTTAGATTGAGAGTTGTAATAATACTTTCTTCTACATATTTTCCAATAGCAACAATTACCGTATCTACTTCAAAAACGCCTGCTGCTCTTAGTGCATTTGATTTAGTAGAATCGAGTTGAATGGCATTATCAACAATTCGGTCATCGAGAGCCTGAGCGACTAAACCTTGATCAATATCTGTTCCTAATACTTGATAACCAAGTTTACGCAATGTTTCAGAAGCAGCACGACCAAAACGACCTAAGCCAAGACAGCAAACTGACGGCCCGAGGAGCGCATATTATTAAAAAAACTAAACTTTTGCATTTGAGAAACCTACCTTATATTTCAAAAAAAGTTTAACCGACCAGTAAATTTTCTTCAGGAAAATTGATTACATTGGGCTTTGGATCACCAACAATTGCAGCCATCAACAGAACAACCCCAACCCTTCCGATATACATCATCACAATAATAACTAATTGCGAGATAGGCGATAAAGCTCCAGTAATTCCTGTTGAAAGTCCCACCGTTGCAAAGGCGGAAATGACTTCAAATAATATCTGTATTCCATTAAAATCATTTTCCATCATCGAGATAGCTAAAGATGCAGCAATAATTGCAATAACTGAGCCAAAAATTACCGCGATCGCTTTTAAAATTAGTGGGATTGGGACTTCTCTTTGATATAAAACGACTTCTTCTTTTCCTTGTAAAACAGCCCTTGTACTGCTGCTCAAAATGCGAAAAGTTGTGACTTTAACCCCTCCTCCCGTACCGCCTGGCCCTGCACCAACAAACATTAATCCCATAATAATTAATAAACCTTCTAAGGTCATTTTTCCAATATCAATAGTATTAAAACCAGCCGTTCTACTAACAACGGATTGAAACCAAGCGGCGAGGAATTTATCTTTAAAATTCATGCCAGCGATCGTATCTGGATTATGATATTCTACGAAGAATAAAGCTAGAGTTCCAAAAATTAGTAAAAATATGGTTGTACTAACAACAACTTTATAGTTTAAAGAAAAATCAAAATTCCGTCTTTTGTCTTTAAAACGATTAATAAACCATAAATAGAACTCAATAATGACTTGATAGCCAATTCCACCAAAAATAATTAATAGTGCAATCACAATATTAATTACAATCGATGAATTATAAGATATAAAATTATCTTTAAACAAGCCGAAGCCCGCATTATTAAAAGCACTTACACTATGAAAAAGAGCTAACCAGGTTGCTTGACGAAAATTATATTGTTGACCAAAAAAAGGTATTAAAATAAACGTTGCTGTTAGCTCAAAAATTAGAGTAATTGCCACAATTGATTTAATTAAATTGCGACTTCCTTGTAAAAAAGGTCGATCAAAAGATTCTTGAATAGCTAACTTTTGTCTAAGGTCAAATTTTCTTCTTAGTAAAATCATTAGTAAAGTGTTCATGGTCATATATCCTAGACCGCCGACTTGAATGAGCAGCATAATAATTAGCTGTCCAAAAAAAGAAAAATGACTCCCTGGATCGACTACATTTAATCCCGTTACACAGACCGCAGAAGTAGAAGTAAAAAGAGCAACCAAGGGACTATTCCAATTACCACTACTGGTAGAAAAGGGTAACTCTAGTAAAATAGTTCCTACAAGAATAACGGCGATAAATCCTAAACAAACTGTGCGAGAAATTGTCATTTAATTATAGATTATTTGCTCAAAACAATTAAGTAGCACCCTATTTTTAATTAATTTAATACAATTTACTAAATAAAGAAGTTTGTTTTTTTTGTAACACTTCAAGATAAAGTTTTTCGAGTTGGCTAATATTCTGACTAAGAGTATAACGTTCTAGAACCCGTTGACGTGCTTTTTGTCCCAATAAATTAACTAACTCTGGATGGTCACGAAACAAAGGTAACAGGGTTTTTAGCTGAGTGGTGACCCCTTGGGTACTTAAAATTACTCCTGCACCATTTTCGAGAACCTCACCATCGGCCCCCGCATCCGTCGCTAAACAAGCTTTACCGCAAGCCATCGCTTCTAATAAAGAAATTGATAATCCTTCAACTAAAGAGGGCAATACAAAGACATCAGCCGCCTGTAAGAGTTCGATGCGTTTCTGTTCATCGGCTACTACTCCTAGCCAATGGATGCCGTGTTCTTCCCCATAAAACGGTTTTAGTGCAGTGGCAAGTGGCCCGTCACCAATCAATAGTAATTTACAGTCTGAGGACATATTGGCTAACCGCCAAGCCTTGAGAAGCGATTCTATATTCTTCTCTGGCGCAATTCGTCCGAGATAAACAAACAAGTGTTTCGCGTGAAAATGATGCTTTTTAACGAATGATGAAGCAGGCGTATATTTTTGGACATCAACCCCATTAGGAATGACGGCGACTTGTTCGGAGGCAAGTCCAAGCTTCCCTAATAATTCCCGTTGTACATGAGAAAAAACAATCACGCGATCGTAATTAGCCAAAAAAGGAGCATACAACTGATAGGCTAACAATTGTTGGGTACTGGCTTTGATATTGCGGAATTTGCCATCAAAAGGCGTATGAAAAGTAGCGACTAAAGGTAAATCAAGTTCCTCACAGATTTCAGGTAAGCGAAAATCAAGCGGAGAAAGAGTCAAAGACGCATGAACAATATCGGGTTTAAGTTCTTTTAGAGACTCGCTTAAAACCTTGCTTGATTTTAAGCTAGGAATGGTGTAGACCTGAGATTTGTACAAAAAAGGCAGAAACACTTCAGGACATTCGGGCCAGTTCTCATCCGTCGATTCTTCTTGCGCGAAATGGAAAAAACTAACTTGATGACCTCGGTCTAACAAAGCATTCGTTACTTCTCGACCATAGGTGACGTTACCACAGAAAGGGGATTTTTTGCCTAACCAAGCGATGTGCATTCAAATATTAGCCGTAATAAAGTTTAAATAAAAAAGATTTAACAAATATATATGACACCTTTTACTGATTACTTGTCAACCTTGTTGGGGCGTGTCACACTCGATAAAGACATATACCACGAGACAAGACCGCCAACAATCGAGATTGTAGCTAAACTTAACAAGACCGAACTAAGTCCAAAACGTGTTTCAGCAATCCCTGCTAAAGCTAAGGGTAAAGAGAGGGCAATATTAACCGCATTATTTTGTAATCCAAAGACTTTTCCCCGCATATCTGAGGGGGTTTCTGCTTGGATGGCTGTTTGCATCGGAATTGCCACTAAAGCGGCAAATAAGCCTAATAGAGTTGTGGATAATAGGGCTAGTCCCAAACTCTGAGTCGATAGAGACATTAAAATTAAAGAGGCACCAATCCCAATTGATCCCCAGAGATTGAGATAAAGCGGTGGGATTTTTGAGCCTAAGTTACCCACAATCGCTGCTCCGATCGCAATTCCTACGCCACCAACAGCTAAAATAAAGCCAAACTGATCGGCTTTTAGTCCTGGTACTAATTCCGCTAATCTGACCGCTAAAACCGATAATGCAGCAAAAATCGAGAAAAGAATGATTAATTGGATTAAAGCATTGCGAACTCGTCTATTATCATTGAGATACTTAATGCCATCTCGAATATCTTCTAGCGGATGAGGTCGTTCAGTATTAATATAAATATCTTTTTCTTTAACCCGTAACAATAGTAAAATAATTCCTGCGATCGTATACGACCCACCGACGACTAAAACTTTACCCATATCCCAGGGAATCTTCACCGCATGAGCAATTTGACCCGCTAATCCAAGTAAAGGTTCTCCAATGGCAAAACCCAGAATTAAAGTTCCCATCATCGTTGTTGTGAAGAGGGAATTAGCAGGGAGAAGATGACGACGCTTGACTAATAGAGGAATTGTTGCTTGTTCGGCAGGGGCAAAAAATTGGGTAATGGTTGAAGCTGTGAAGGTTTGTACTAATAAAATGACAAATCCGATCGGGACATGAAACGCTTCTTGAGGTTGATATTGCCAATGTCGCCAAGATTCGGGTAGCCAGAATAGAGGGATTGCGATTTTTTGACCATCAGCTATCCATAACAGGGGCGGTATTGTCAAAACTAATAGACCTCGTGCTAGGTTAGAAACAACCATAACGGCTTTTTTTGACCAGCGATCGACATAAACACCCGCTAAGGAACCGAATAACACCGCGGGAATGGTAAAAGCAATCATAATCGCAGATACCCATCCACTAATTGGCTGTCCTGGGGCTTGAAAATGACCTGCTACTAGAGCAATCATTAAAACAAGGTAAATCCGATCGGCAATTTGCGAAAAAAGCTGACCCGACCATAAAATGATAAATCGACCATTGGACAAAACTGGCCTAAATCCTTGAGAAGATGAATCAGACGAGGGAGGTTGAACCATAGATTGTTCAGAAGATGCGGGAGGTCTAGAATCAATTTGTGTCATCTGAGTTACAGGATAGGCTCGATCACTGTTTTATAATTTTAAAAGTCTAAAGAATATAAATTATCAATCATTGAGGTAGATCGAAACGAGTACCCTAAGTGATATTCTGCATAATCCCTAAGTAATCGTTCGATCTTAAGCCATGCTAGATCGGAAAAATTTTTAGACAGATTTTTCGGTAAAAGTTGCGTCCATACGGGAAGAAACTGTTTCCCTAAATTCTGCAATATAGTTAATTCTACTGCTCCTAGTCGTGTATGAATTTTAGGTAACACTAAATTTTCCGTACTTTCTCGCTCTTGTTGTCGCTTTGATAACAGTTGGATGGCTCCCCCTGCTTCTAAACTAAAGCCAAATCGCCATTGTAAATCGGTAAAATCTGGCTCGATTTCTTGTCGAGTGACACAACAAGATTGAACTTGTGGCCCAATTCCTGCAATGACCAAAAGGTGAAAAAGGGCCTGTGTCAAATGGGGTAATAATTCACCTTCATCGGATAGGTTTTCAATGCGTCGTAAATGTTCGCGCAAGAGTTGATAAAGTTCAGTTTGGGGTTGTTCACTTAAAGCGATTCCCAGAACGAGTTCAGCTAGATATTGACTCGCGGTTAATTTGCCTAAATCTTTGCTTAATTTGGGGTAGGATTCTACTGTATCAGCTTGGGTCACTTTATCGAGGGATCGCCCTTTAGCAATTAACAACTGATTAACAACAAATAATTCACTTCTTCCCCGCAAAGAGGATTTATGTTTTCTAGCCCCTGGTACGACGGCACGCACTAAGCCATATTCTGATGTTAAAATGGTCACCAAACGATCGGCTTCTCCTAGGGGCATTCCTTTAAGAATAATTCCAGTTGCTTGATAGGTATTGCTCATTAAGTTGGTCTTTCTAAGTTTTGTTGCTGATGGACTAACTCAACTCCACGAGATGTCCCTAAACGACTAGCCCCCGCTTCAATTAGTGCGATCGCTTGTTCGACTGTCCGAATACCGCCCGATGCTTTGATTTTGACCTGTCCTTTAGAAATATCGCGTAAAAATCGCACATCGGATACCGTCGCACCCCCAAACCATCCCGTACTGGTTTTTAAGTATTCTACTCCCGCATCCATACACACTTCTGCTGCGAGTCGTTTTTCAGTATCAGTTAGTAAAGCGGTTTCTAAAATGGCTTTGACGGTTTGTCCAGTTTCTTCACAAATTGATGCCATCTCTCGATATAATTCTTCTGAGCGTCCCGATTTTACCCATCCGAGATTAATCACTACATCTAATTCTGTTGCACCGTTTTCGCTTGCTTCTTGTGCTTCATATCGTTTTATCCCCGAAGTTGTGGCCCCACTAGGAAAACCAATCACCGCACAAACTTTCGTTTTTCGTCCGTGTAGTAACTGTACTGCTTGTTTAACTGCCGATGGATATACACAGACGGTGGGAAAATGAAATTGATCCGCTTGGGCGCAATACTGTTCGACTTGTTCGGGTGTTGCTGTCGGAATCAGTAAAGCATGATCAATAAACGCTGCTAGATCAATGTCTAAATCTGCTCCAACCATAAATAATTGTTAATTGTGTCTTTTTCTATTATAAGGAATCTGATGATCACTTATGGTATGACGCGATGCTCATTTTTTTTGACTTTATTTCATTTATTTTGACTAATACATTATGAATACGGGTCAAAACCAGCGATTTCAGCGAGTGCATAAATCGGTCGTCCTTTGACTTCTTCGTAAATTCGCCCAATATATTCGCCTAAAATACCAATACTAATCAACTGCACTGAACCCAAAAAAAAGATTGCAATCAAAATCGTAGCAAAACCTGTTAATGAGGAATCAGGTTGATGTAAACGCCAGTAAAGAACTAATAATGCCATACAAGCCGATAAAAAAGCCGAAAATAAACCAAGATAAATCGAAAGACGCAAGGGAACGCGAGAAAAAGCAATTAAACTATTAAGAGCTAAAGATAAGGATTTACGAAAGGTATATTTAACCTCACCCGCAAAACGGGGATCTCGTTCATACTTGACTGCTGTTTGTTGAAAACCTATCCAAGCGCGTAATCCACGTATGTAGCGGCTGCGTTCGGGCATGGAATTGATGAGATCGACAATTCTGCGATCCATTAAACAAAAATCGCCTGTATCTGCTGGAATATCAACATCTGCCAATCGACGCAACAGACGATAGAAAACATAAGCAGTAAACCGTTTAAACCAACTTTCTCGATGACGTTTAATCCGTTGAGCATAGACAACATGATAGCCCTGTCGCCATTTTTCGAGCATTTGGGGGATTAATTCGGGTGGATCTTGTAAATCTGCGTCGAGTATAATAATGGCTTGTCCTCTGGCAAAATTTAAGCCTGCTGTGACGGCGACTTGATGACCAAAGTTACGGGCTAAACTGAGATAACAGACTCTTGGATCTTTGTGATGCAATTCTCGCATCATCAGGAGAGAGCGATCGCGGCTACCATCATTAATCAGAATTAATTCGACTGAGTTATCCAATTGATCCATCAATGCACTAACACGACGATATAACTCAGTAATATTTTCTTCTTCGTTATAGATAGGGATAATCAGAGAGTATTGAGGAACAATCACAGTTTTAGGCTCGCTTAAACGACGCATCAACCCAGATCTTACAACTGGGTGGTGTCTTAATAATTGTTAGTGTTCTCACTTAATGTAGCTGCTTTTTCGGGCCAATCTTGACCTAACTGAATGGTAAAATCGGATGATATATTACCCGTACTTTCTACTAAGACTTCTCCTATTCCAACGGCTGCCCTTAATTCTGCAGCACCTGTATCATCGCCTTTTTGAATGATAATACGTGTCTCTTTTAAAGGTTCTAGTGTGTTACGACTGAGATACACATTGGGATAACCTGCTTTTTTAAGATAATTCACCATTACTTGGGCAGCTTCTGGATTATCTATACTATCTTGAACGGCTATATTTAATTGTGCGGGTTCTTTTAAATTTTCTGTGCGGTAGCCTTGATTGAAATATTGCGCCGCTAAATTTTGAATTTTTTCTAAGTTGGGTAACCAATAGCTAACCCCTTGTCTACCATCACCGTTAAACTCACCGGGTAACATAAGCATTTGCACATCTGAGCGTTTGGTTTGTGCAGCAAAACCTGCTAAAGCTACTAATTCTTCTAATGTTAAATTGGTATCTAAATGAGCTTGTGTTACTTTTAAGATGTCGGGAATTCTGAGAAGAGTTTGCGGTTTTAAGGCCTGTTCAATAATTGCCCTCATTAAAGTTTGTTGTCGTTGAACTCTACCAATATCACCATATTCATCGTAGCGAAATCGCAAAAACTGAATCGCTTTTTCGCCGTTTAAACGCTGTTTTCCTGCTTTAAGATTAATATAAAGATGTTGACTAAAATCATTATATTTCATGTCTCTGGGGACATAAACCGTTACCCCACCCAAAGCATCGACCAGTTTTTCGATCCCTTGTACATTAATACGAACATAGCGATCGATTGCAACTCCATCTAAAAGATTACTTACGGTTTCTGCGGCTAATGCAGGCCCACCATAACTATTAGCCTCATTAATTTTCCGTAGTCCATGCCCTTCAATATAAGCTTGTGTATCTCTAGGAAGCGATAAGACGTTTAATTTGCCTTCTTGTGGGTCAAACCGAAGTAAGAGCATCGTATCTGTCAGCCCTTCAAAGGAATTGACTAAAGCATGATAGCCTAAGTCTTGTTCTTTTTCGGGTGCATTCGTCACATCTGAGGTTAGTACCTTTGTTCCTAATACTAAGATATTGACCGATCGGCTTAATTGTGGGATCTGTAAATTGCTATAGGAAATTGTTTCTTTTTGTCCAAAAACGGCTTCTTGTTCGGGTGATAATTTAGCTTGCCGCAATGGGGTAGAAGATAGAGAAACGGCTAAAATCGCGCCTGCGGTGGCTGAAAGAATGGCTAAACTGGTTAATCCTAAACCGAGGAATAGCCATCTAAAAGAAGATTTTGGAGTTGATTTACTGGTTTTTGATTTGGCCACAAATATTATTTTTTGCTCAAAAGGGCTAAAGAAAGGCGTTTTTCTCACTAATACAGATGATAGAAGCAGTTATTAGCGTTTATGAGGTTTTCTGACTCTATTTTAGCGATTATTATAGATTATTCATTTTTAAGAACAGTAACTCAAAACACTTTAATACTCAACAATGGGAATCCATTCATAGGTATTGACAATTCCTTGAAAATATGTATTCATTGTTTCACGTGGGTAAGGTACTTCGCCATCCTCACCAAACCATTTATCATAAATCACGACCATATTTTGCTGATCGGTGACAATTCCTTCCATAAATTTAATCAGACTATAATTAACTAAGTCTCTCCATTCGGATTCATCATGGGGAACCGTACAAGCATAAGACTCATATAAAAAAGGATAGTTTGGGACAATTTCCAACATTTCGGAATTAGGTGCTGTTTTTTTGAGTCCTTCTAGTACAATTCCATCACTGGCAAAACCATCGATTTCACCTTGTTCTAGTTTTTTTAAACCCTCCATTCGATCTTTGACTTTAACTAATTGTGCGGCAGGTTGTTGAGATTGAATGACCTTTTCGTTAGTTGTTTCAGGAATGACTCCGATTCGTTTTCCTGCTAAAGATTCTATCTCATTTAGACCACTGTCTTTTTTAGTTAATACTTGTGTACCACTTGCAAAATAACTGACTGAGAAATCAACTTCTTTTTCTCGGTTCCATGTAAAGGTTGTCGAACCACATTCTAAATCAATGCTGCCATTTTTGAGTTTTTCAAAACGGTTTTGCGGAGTAACTTCCACTAACTGTAATTTAATCGGTTTTCCTAATTGTTTTTCTGCTTGTTGTCGAATCAGTTCTAGCATATCCAAAGAGTAACCAACCCATTGACCTTTTTGATTAATATACCCAAAAGGAATCGCATCTTTTCTCGCACCTGCGGTAATAACTCCCGTTTCTCTAATTTTTTCAAGAATTTTTCCCGCTAAACTGGGGGTTTGATGACAAATCGAGAGTAATAAACTCAATAAGATCAGGGTTAGTTGCTTTTTCATCGTCTTTTCCAAGCATGAACCAAAGATAGAGACGATGAAGGATTATTCTAGGTTTCAATTATTCCCATTCGATCGTGCCAGGGGGTTTCGAGGTGATATCATAGACCACACGGTTAACGCCTTTGACTTCATTAACAATGCGGTTTGAGATAATTTCTAGAAGTTCGTAGGGGACTCTTGACCAATCTGCTGTCATTCCGTCTTCGCTGCTGACTAAACGTAGGACAATTGGATAAGCATAGGTACGTTGATCTCCCATGACACCCACACTGCGAACGGGAAGTAATACCGCAAAAGCTTGCCAGAAATCATGATACATTCCTTGTTTACTGATTTCATCTCTGACAATAAAATCCGCATCCCGTAGAATATTCAGTTTATCGGCTGTCACTTCACCTAAAATCCGAATGGCTAAACCCGGACCTGGGAAGGGATGACGACGTACAATCTCTTCAGGGAGTCCAATCGATCGACCTAATTTTCTGACTTCATCTTTAAAGAGTTTCCGCAAGGGTTCGACTAGCTTAAACCGTAGATTTTTGGGTAAACCCCCGACGTTGTGATGACTTTTGATTTTGACGGCAACTCGTTCACCCGTTTTTGGGTCTACATTACTATCAGCCGATTCGATGACATCGGGATACAATGTACCTTGAGCAAGATAATCAAAAGGGCCAAGACGATTGGATTCTTCTTCAAAAACTTGAATAAATTCGTGTCCAATGCGTTTACGTTTTTCTTCGGGATCTGTAATACCTTCAATTTGGGCTAAAAATCTTTGACGCGCATTAACATAAACGACTGGAATATGAAACTGTTGAGCAAAAATGTCCATTAATCTTTCGGGTTCTCCTTTTCTCATGAACCCTTGATCGATAAACATACAAGTGAGTTGATCACCGATCGCCCGATGTAATAAAAATGCTAAGGTAGAAGAATCTACACCACCCGAAAGGGCTAATAATACCCGTTTATCCCCGATTTTGGCGCGAATTTCTCGAACTGATTCTTCGACAAACGCTTCAGTTGTCCATGTGGGTTCGCATTGACAGATATGATAGACAAAGTTACGGATTAAAGCAATTCCACCGACGGAGTGTACGACTTCGGGATGAAATTGGACACCAAATAGCTTTTTAGTATGATGTGCGATCGCTGCACTATCGGTATTATCAGTATGGGCTAAAATTTCAAATCCAGAGGGAAGTTCTTTACATGAATCTCCATGACTCATCCATGCAATTGAACCATTTTCGACATTAGTCAATAAGTCGGTTGGATCATCAATGTGTAACGATGCTTTGCCATATTCTGCTCTTTTCGCTCGTTCAACTTTTCCCCCTAACTGCTGTACCATGAGTTGCATACCATAGCAAACTCCTAACACAGGTACTCCGAGTTGCCAGATCTGCGGATCACAATGGGGCGCATTTTCATCATAAACTGAGCTTGGCCCACCAGAAAGGATAATCCCTTTAGGGTTTAGTTGTTGTAATTGTTCGGCTGTCGTGCGATATGATAAAACCTCTGAATAAACGCTCGTTTCTCGAATACGACGGGCAATTAATTCAGAATATTGTGACCCAAAGTCTAGGATCACGATCATTTGACGATTTAAGCTTGTTGTCAGAGACTCTGGAGGCAAAGTCTCGGTTGTTTGCGATACTGATGGGGTTTGAGTAGTCACTTCTACAGACGAAAGTTCAGGGCTAATCGTTGACTAAAAAATAAATTATTATTAAGAAATTTGGCTTTTAAGCTTTTCTCTATCCGTTTAAGAATAGAATTTTAAACAGCCATATCAAAAAACAACTAAAATTAGATATTCATACAAGTATAGCACATTAGTTACTTGTCATCTGTCTGCTGGCATACTTTTTCTTTAATCAGGCTTCCAGTGCGACTTTGAACGAGAATTGAACGATTTCTCTCAAATAGAATTGAACCTACATTAACCTTTTTCTGTGTATGTTTATAGATATAATCTTGGGAGCGTAGATCGATAGTAGATGCGATCGCGTTATATACTAATTCTACCCAATGGTTTTCAGTTTCTCGCAATACATTTAAAGCAATTTCTGTTGTAGCACTATCGAACACTTTTTGTAGAATTGGTGTCGGTAAACCCACCCTAGCACAGTGAGCCGTCAGAATCTCTAAGCGTCCATCCGCTAAATGATGATGGGTGTGAAAAATCCCACCCGCAAGCTTAATGAGTTTACCGTGATAACCAAATAATAATATCTCTCGAACTCCTGATAATGCAGCAGTGGCCAACATCGGGCCAACCCAATTGGCGGTTTTAATCAATTGTGATGGATTAATGCCCATTTGTTGCGCTAAATCTAAGCCATTTTCTCCCACACAAAACACTAATGTTTCAAACGCTCTGGCTTTTTGCGATAATTCTATTTGATATGCGTCTAATTGTTCGGGTGCGCTGAGAGGTTCCGATATGCCTCGTGTTCCCAGTAATGATAAACCTTCAACAACACCAAACGCAGCATTAGACGTTCGTGTGGCTAGGTTTTTTCCTTCGGGTAAAATAATCGTAACGGTGATGCTTTCATCGGGTTTTAGAAGGGGTTTAAGGTTTTCTAGGAGTAATTTTTGGGCATAGCTATAAATTGCTGCTTTTCCCTCATGATTAATTTGAATTCCTATTCCTTCTCCCCCTTTGAGGGTAATTCGTTCAGTATTTTCGGTTATTTCAACAAAAGCCCAAATTGGAGTATTTTTAGTTAGATCTAAATTATCACCTGGATCACTACGAGTAATCGCTAATGCCGAATGATGATTTAATTTAGCAACTTGTTCGATAGGAATATCTACAATTTGATGGGGTTCAATTAAATCTAGAGTTACAGTATCCTCTACTATTTCTTGATGAAGATGACGCAAAGCAGCAATAGCCGAAGCACAAGCAAAAACGGGTAAAGTATATCCTTTCCGAGCAGTCATAATTTAGATTAAAGGCATCGTTTGACGACAGTGATCTTGGAATGAATCTGATAGATCTTGTGGAGCGTTAATTTTTTGTCATTCCACTAACCTTAAAAATATTAACAAACATCGGCTTTAAAAAAAAAAGCTAGATAAAAATTTAGATACCGTTAGATTTCCGTGAACACCATGATTAATCATGAGTCTTGCTTATATCTTTATCTAGCCAATGAAATGAAAGAAGCTTAAACTGGGAAACTCAATCAATGTTAATCTTGATTGCATTTTGATTATATCTCAATACAAATATAAAGCAAGTGTAATCCAGACAATCTCGATAACGCTTGTCAAATGGAATCTTTCATAACAAACCTACGCAGAGTGTCCCTTTTACCGTTACAATGGGCCACTGCGGTAAAAGACCCGTCGATGATAAGAGATAGCATTAGACTCATTAACTAGATTAAATCAATATGGCTAAAGTTCTTGTTTCAGACCCAATCGATCAAGTGGGGATCGATATCCTCTCGCAAGTCGCCCAGGTAGACGTAAAAACAGGATTACCCCAAGAAGAACTCGTTAAAATTATTCCAGACTACGATGCTTTGATGCTGCGTTCTGGAACACGAGTCACCAAAGAAATTATCGAAGCGGGAACCCAATTAAAAATTATCGGACGGGCTGGAGTAGGAGTCGATAATATAGATGTACCATCGGCAACTCGTCAAGGAATTGTCGTGGTTAATTCTCCTGAAGGAAACACGATCGCCGCAGCCGAACACGCCGTAGCCATGATGTTAGCCCTATCACGTCATATTCCTGATGCTAACCAATCGATCTGTCAAAAGCAATGGGATCGTAAACGCTTTGTTGGCACAGAAGTATACAAAAAAACATTAGGTGTCGTAGGACTTGGTAAAATAGGTTCTCATGTCGCTACAGTAGCAAAAGCAATGGGCATGAAATTACTTGCCTATGATCCCTTTATTTCCAAAGAACGGGCCGATCAATTAGGTTGTACCCTCGTTGATCTAAATATACTCTTTTCTGAATCTGATTATGTGACGCTTCACGTTCCCAAAACGCCAGAAACCACTCATCTGATCAACCGAGAAACGATCGCCAAAATGAAACCCACCATCCGCATTATTAACTGTTCTCGCGGTGGTATTATCGATGAAGATGCTTTAGCTGAAGCACTCCAAGAAGGTAAAATCGGCGGTGCAGCATTAGATGTTTTTGAACAAGAACCTCTAGGCGAATCGAAACTACGCGGGCTAAATAATGTCATTTTAACGCCTCATTTGGGTGCATCCACCGAAGAAGCTCAAGTCAACGTAGCGATCGATGTTGCAGAACAAATTAGAGATGTATTATTAGGATTACCTGCACGTTCGGCGGTGAATATCCCTGGTTTAACGCCCGATGTCATGGAAAGATTACGCCCCTATCTACAACTGGCTGAAACATTAGGTAATTTAGTTGGTCAATTATCAGGAGGACGCATCGATCTACTTAATGTTAGCCTACAAGGTGAACTCGCCAGTAATGACAGTCAACCGATTGTAGTTGCTGCTATTAAAGGATTACTTTCCCAAGCTTTACGCGAACGGGTGAACTATGTTAATGCGGCTATTGAAGCCAAAGAACGCGGCATACGTGTTGTTGAGACCAGAGATTCACAAATGAGTGATTATTCTGGATCATTGCACCTCGAAGCGCGGGGATCAATGGGTCAACATTCCGTCACTGGGGTTCTTTTAACAACTGGAGAAATTCGGATCACTGATCTCGATGGTTTCCCAATTAACGTCCCACCGAGTAATCATATGTTATTCACCCTCCACCGCGATATGCCTGGTATTATTGGTAAAATTGGCTCACTTTTGGGCAGTTTTAACGTTAATATTGCGAGTATGCAAGTCGGACGCAAAATTGTTCGCGGGGATGCAGTAATGGCGGTGAGTTTGGATGATCCTTTACCCGAAGGTTTGTTATCCGAAATTACTAAAGTTTCTGGGATTCGTGATGCTTATGCGGTTAAATTGTTAGTTAATCCCTCTAAATAACGATCGCCATGTCTAATAGCTGGTGGGAAATCAGAATATTGTGTGTCCCTCAATTAGAAGAGTCGATTTTTTGGCGACTCGAACGCTTTGGCTGTTCGGGAACCGCAACCGAAATAAAAGGTGCATCGGCTTTAATTAGGGCTTATATTCCCCAATTCCAAGTCCAGCTATTAGATTTAGCCGCTTTGTCTTTGTGGTTAAATCAAGATGCAATTCTTGCTGAAGTAGCAACCCCTCTCATGCAATGGAAACTCATTGATGAGGAAGATTGGGCGATTAGCTGGAAACAACACTGGCAAATTACCGAAATAGGGGATCGCTTTTTAATCACTCCTGCATGGTTAACCCCCCCAGAAAACACTAATCGTAAGATTATTCTGCTCGATCCTGGGGTCGCTTTTGGGACTGGGGCGCATCAAACCACCCAACTTTGCCTAGAATCGCTAGAAATGCGTCTTTTTCCTGATCAAGTCGGTGAATTCGTCATTGCAGATATTGGTTGTGGTTCGGGTATTTTATCCGTTGGTGCCGTTTTATTAGGGGCGCAAAAAGTGTACGCAGTCGATACTGATCCCCTTGCCGTTCAATCAGCCCGCAGTAACCGTCATTTAAACCGTATTGATCCATATGAACTCGTGATCAATAAAGGTAGTGTCGCAGAATTACTAGATTTGATTCCCGATGGGGTTGATGGGATTTTGTGTAACATTCTAGCTGAAGTGATTTTAGACATGATTCCTCAGCTAACTGAATTAGCTAAACCGACGAGTTGGATGATTTTAAGTGGTATTTTAATTAATCAATCCCAAGCGATCGCCGAAAAACTACAACAATACGGCTGGATCGTCGCTACTATCTGGAAAAAAGACGATTGGTGTTGTTTTAATGTCAGACGTAGTAACTAATCGTTGTATCCTATGACTCTTTTTTAAAACCTTGTTTTTGATATTCGAGTGATTCTGAATGACGTTGTGCGGGGTAGCGTTGCCAAGTAGCCCACGCTGCTTTAACACCAGAAACAACGCCTTGTGTTCCTTGGTTAACTTTCCCTAATTGCTTTCTAGCATTGCTAAAACTTTGATCGACTTGTCTGACTACACCCGAAGCACTTTTCACTCCATCATTAAGATCATCAGTTAATTCACTAATTTCTAGCCCTGTTAGACGAATTGCATCTAAGGTGGGTGGGAATTCTCGCTGTAGTGTATCGAAAAGCTTTTCGGCACTTCTAGCAGCCCTCGCTAATTCTTGCAAAGCAGGAATCGCCGCAATCAGTACCGCCGTTAAGCTGACGGCGACTAACAGTAAAGACAGAGAAAGCCAAAAGATAGGTTCAGTCACGCTAATTATCGGGTGTGTTTATCGACTGGGGTGAATTCGGCAGTAATATCACGGGGTTGCTGCATAGAATTACTGAGTTGACTTGCTTCGATGCCAGCAGCGATCGCATCTTTCAATCGTTCTAGGGTATCATCCCAATTGCGACGGGCTGTTTCTGATAAACGATCCGCCTGTAATTGTACAGTACTCGATAAATCTTCAGCTAATTCTGGCAAAGCTTCGGCCGATTTTTTTAAAATACGTCTTGTTTCTTGTCCAGAGCGAGGAGCAATGAGAAGTCCTGTAACTGTCCCTAAAACTCCACCTATTACCAATCCTGCGAACAATAAACCGCTATTATCTTTGTTGGACATTGCTTCACCTATGAAAGCCTTATTCTCATTGTAGAGGTATTCTATCGGATTCGTCAGTTAGGAAAAGTCATCCAATAGCTTTCTATACAATAAAATAATTGAGGTAGGAAAAATGAAGTAATTTTGTAAAAGATTAAGGTTAAAGCATGACACGGTTAGCACTACTGAGCGTTACAGACAAAACAGGATTGATTGAATTCGCTCATCAGTTGGTTGAAGAATTCGACTTTGAAATCATCAGTAGTGGTGGAACGGCTAAAACTCTCCAAGCAGCTAACATTCCCGTGATTAAAGTTAGTGACTATACAGGTTCACCCGAAATTTTAGGGGGACGAGTTAAAACCCTCCATCCTCGGATTCATGGTGGGATTTTAGCACGTCGAGAGGTTCCCCAAGATCTGACCGATTTAGAAAATAATCAGATTCGTCCGATTGATTTAGTGGTTGTTAATCTCTATCCTTTTGAAAAGACGATCGCTCAACCTAATATCACTGTAGCAGAAGCAATTGAGCAAATTGATATTGGCGGCCCTGCGATGTTACGTGCATCGGCTAAAAATTTTGCACATCTTACTGTTTTGTGTAACCCTCAATACTACGATACCTACTTAGAAGAATTGCGCTCAAATAACGGCGAAACTTCCTTCGCCTTCCGTCAAAAAATGGCATCTTGTACATTTGCACTAACCAATACTTATGATCAAGCTATAGCTTCTTATTTTGCTAGTCTGGGAGAGAATAGCGATCGTTTTAGCCTCGCAGGAACCGAGTTACAAGCGTTACGTTATGGCGAAAACCCGCATCAGAGTGCGACGTGGTATCAAACGGGAACGAGTACGAGTGGATGGGCTTCTGCTAGTAAATTACAGGGCAAGGAACTAAGTTACAATAATTTAGTAGATTTAGAAGCAGCCCGTCGCATTATTGCTGAATTTCCAGAAAATGAACCCGCAGCAGCGATTTTAAAGCATACGAACCCCTGTGGTGCGGCTTTGGGAACAACTCTTGCCCAAGCATATGAAAAGGCCTTTAATGCTGATTCTACCTCGGCATTTGGAGGAATTGTCGCTCTCAATCAACCCATTGATGCAGCAACGGCTACCGCTTTAACCAAAACTTTTCTAGAATGTATTGTCGCCCCAAGTTGTGATCCTGAAGCTGAAACGATTTTAAAGGCTAAATCTAATCTACGAGTTTTAATATTACCCGATTTAATCAATGGGCCGAAACAAACGGTTAAAGTGATTGCAGGAGGTTTTTTAGTCCAAGCATCCGATGATTTAATTGATGATCCTAAGACATGGCAAATTGTTACGGAAAAACAACCTACTTCTGAACAATTAGAAGAATTAAATTTTGCTTGGAAAATTGCTAAACACGTTAAGTCTAATGCTATTGTCATTACTAAAAATAAAACCACATTAGGAGTAGGTGCAGGTCAGATGAATCGCGTCGGATCGGTTAAAATTGCGCTAGAACAGGCTAAAGATGCTGCCAATGGGGGTTATTTAGCAAGTGATGGCTTTTTTCCTTTTGATGATTCAGTAAAAACCGCAGCAGCAGCAGGAATCAATGCTATTATTCAGCCAGGTGGATCTTTACGTGATAAAGATTCAATTCAAGCGGCTAATGAGTTAGGTTTGGTGATGGTTTTAACTGGAGTTCGTCACTTTTTGCACTAAAAAAATTATGGATGCACAAAATCAACTGATAGAAATTTCTGAACAACTTCGCTCTATCTCGACCCGTCTGGGATATATTGAAGATAAATTGATGTTGATTACAGATATCGATCGCTATAATCAATTACAGGAATTTTTAAAAGCAGGACAATTTAAAGAAGCTGATGCGGAGACTTCTAATATTATTCTGACGGTGGCTAATAAAGATCGAGAAACTTTTACACCGAATGATATGATGGATTTTCCCTGTAATGTGTTGACTGTAATTGATCGTCTTTGGAAAACCTATAGTAAAGAGCGATTTAGTTTTAGTCAGCAATTAGCGATTTATCAAAGTGTTGGTGGCACTATTGAAACTTTGATGGCACAGGATATTAATATTCTTCGGAAATTTGGTGAACAAGTTGGCTGGCGAAATGATGGAGAATGGATTAATGATGAAAATTATGACGAATTAGATTTTAGTTTAAATGCGCCTGTTGGTTTGTTTCCTGTGATTTGGTGGAAGTCTCCCTATGGTGCGAAAATGGTCTGTTTTTGTTTTACACGTTTGCTAAATTGTAATATTCAATAATTCATAATTAATAATTCATTAATCTGACCACGTTTTCGTGCATTACTATTAATCATTCGAGTCGCTTTAACTTTTTCTATTCGATAACTCTGATAAGCTTTTTCAAAAAAAGTGTCATCAAGATTTTTATTAGTTGGATCAGAGTTACTTAACATTAATTTGGCTTGTTGATGATGTAATAAATGAAAAAAATCTCTTAATTTTAATTGTTCTACATCACTAAAATTATCCTGAGAATAGGAAGTGAAATTAGAGGTTTGACTAATGGGACGATAGGGAGGATCGAAATAGACAAATGTTTGAGAATCTACCCATTGTTGACACTGAGCATAATTACCATGATAAATTTTTGTCTTTTTCAAAATTTGAGAAATCGCTTTTAAGTTTTCAGCATGACAGATTAAAGGGTTTTTATAGTTTCCCATAGGAACATTAAAATGTCCTTGTGAATTCACCCGAAATAAGCCATTAAAGCAAGTCCGATTTAGAAAAATAAGTTGAGTAGTTCTTTTAATCCATTGCTCACTAAAAACCTGAAAATCAATTTGTTTTTTTTGTAAATTATAGCTTTCCCTAACTTGATAAAAAAACTTTTTTCTATTGTTTAAAGATAAATTCAAATAACTGACTTGCATTTCAGATAAGCATTCGATTAATTGTTCTACTTCTTTTTGAATCGTTTTATAAGCTAAGATCAATTCATCATTAATATCACATATAAAAATTTCTTCAAACTGATAGAACTGAGTCAAATAAATAAAAACAGCACCGCCACCAACAAACGGTTCAACATATCTAATAATTTTTTTTTCTTCTATTTCTTTAGGTAAAAATGAGATAATTTGATTTAATAGTTGACCTTTGCCACCTGCCCATTTAAGAAAAGGTTTAGCTAATATTTCTGTTTTTTGCATTTTTATTCGCTATTAAAACATCGCAAAAAACTCATCTTCTAACTCATACCCTAACATTTGTGCCATTGATTTTAAGCGAAATTGGCTAGAAATCCCTTCTTTTTTTAACCAGTCGTTTAACACAAATATTTTTTGCATCACAAAAATTTCTAACGCTTCGGGATTGTAACGTATTCCTTCAGTCCGATGAAATTCATGAGGAACTAACATCGCAGTATAACGCCCTAATTCTCCTATCTTCCAATCTAACAGAAATGGCAGCCAGGGATACACTGAATCTAAACGAATAAACCATAATCTAACCTCTGGAATTTCTGATAATTCTCTGATATCAGATTCTTCACGAAGATAATTAATCTGAAACTGTATTTCTTGTTCAGCAGAAGTAATCCCGTTTTCTTGCTGTAACTTATTAATAACCGTCGTCACAGGTGATAAATCAAGATTGCACAAATGCTCAGGTTCTATAGCAATTGTTAGAGTCATCTATTTTAAAATTCGTCTATAGCTTTTATGACAAATTTTATTATAACTCTTGTTGCTGAGATTTAGAACTGTTTAATCCTGTTCTCTTGCTTTTAACAACAGGATTAATAACAAGATTTATTTTTGATGATTAAAATTAGATTTTGCTTTTTTTTGATAAAGTGCTAAAATTCCCAAAAGACTTAAAGCAATAATATTACTACCTTCAGGAATCGAAGTACTAACTCGAACAGGTTGATTAGCAAAGATATCTCCGATTATTGGAGGAGTATTAGGATCAACAAAAAAAGTTGTACTTCCACCAAATGTAATTGGATCAGATTCACTATCAACAGACAGATAATAATCTATAGTTGAAATTGTTCCATCATTAATAACTTCAGTTTTTTCGGCACTAAAAGCAATAGAATTACTACCATCAAGTGCATAAGAAAAAAATGTAAAATCGGGAAGAGTATAAACAGGTAAGCCGTAGGTACTCAAATTAAAGCTAGTTAATTCACTTAAGGTAAGCGACAAATTATTATCAGTATCTTCTCCTGTAAATTGTCCAGATAAAGCAATACCTCCAAAATCATCTCTTTGTTGAAGATAAAATGTAGTAGCTAACCCAGCTTGTGCTAAAGATACAGTTAAACCTAGTCCAGCTAAAGTAGTCAATGCAAAGTTTTTCCACATAATATTTTTTATTGCCAGCTTATAGAATACTTCTAGTAAATACTGGATTTTCAAAAAAATTCAATTATTTTTAACAATATTTAATATTAAATAAATTTTACGAAGAGTATGAAATAATTAACTTAATTATTTAAAAAAATGTTTTATATCAAAATTTCCTTTAAATCTAAAATAAATCCTGATAAAACATCTTCACCTGATAGCTGACTGGGTTGATGTAAGACTTCTTTTTCCTTTCCTTGTCTATAGATTTCTACGGTTTGTTGTTTTGGATTAATCAGCCACCCTAAACGAGTTCCATTAGCCATATATTGCTCCATTTTCTCTTGAAGTGATTTTAAGCTATCGGAAACTGAACGTAATTCGACCACAAAATCAGGACAAATCGGCGGAAATTCTTCTTGTTCTTCCGTTGATAAACGATTCCATCTTTCTAGAGATATCCATGCCGCATCAGGAGAACATAACGCACCATTTGGCAACCTAAACATCGTACTCGAATCAAATGCTTTACCCAGTTTTGCTTGACGATTCCAAATCCCTAAATCAATATAAAGTTCAAAATTACGATTTCCTGATGTTCCTCCTGTTGGTGGCATAATGACTAATTCCCCATTTGAATTCAACTCTAATTTTGCATCAGGATTAGCCTGACAGAGTTGATAAAATTCTTTTTCTGTCAGTTGAATAATTGGTTTAAGTGTGAGAGTAATTGCTGTCATATTAAAGCAGAAAAAATAGATGATAATTCTAAAATTTTATTCAATTCAGGAATTTTTATTTGTTCATCAGGCAAATAAACACGTTTTGAACGATAATTAAACTGATTTTTATTTTCTTGATAGGGTTCTGTATAAACTTCTACATGATAATCGACTAAATTAAAAATCCAGTAATTAGATATTCCTGCTTCAGCGTATAAATATAATTTTAATGTTTGATCGGACTTTAATGTAGAGTCAGAGACTTCAATCAATAATAAAATATCTTCAGGTAATGGATGAGAGGATAAATATTTATCTTCTTTTGAACGAGCAATAACAATATCTGGTTCAGGTGCGCTATTCGGAGGAATAATAATAGGATCTTGTACTCGAATAGTAGCTTGACCAAGAATTAATCTATAAAATTTTTCAGCCAACAAAGTATTACAAACAGAATGCGCTCTACCTTTTGCTGCCATTTTAACCAATTCTCCTCGAATTAACTCAATTCGTTCTTCAGGATGAAAAAATCCGATTTCTCCTAAATGCTCATATTCTTCTAAAGTGAACAGTCTACGATTAACAACAATCATTTTTTGATCTCTCCTAACTTTTTATCTCATCTCTTTAAACCCTGTTAAAACGCCATAAATTCCCCAAATAGCCATTGCTCTTAAATAATGACTAGCGCGGAAGGTACCCACTGCGGTAATTGCTTCAGGAGTACGAAATTGTAAGCCATTTTCATACACTTGTTTGACGACTGCTTCAGTTAATCTAAACGCTTCTTCTTTCATCCCCATTTTCACCAAATAAGCCGCCAAACCGTAATTAATTCCTGTCCACACTTCTAACGGGTGCGTAGCATTAGGATTTTCGGGAGTGCCATCAGGTTTTACGCCATTTGCCGCGCCAAATTTTCCGTCAAAAAACTTCAAAAAACAAGCCTCATAGACTTTCTTTAAAGCCGACTCAGCGTACTGAAATTCTACGACATCAGGTAAGTCTAACAAACGGGCGTAAAATTGACCACAAAGTTGATCCGTCATTACTACATCTGAGCCACTTTCACTATCTAAACGATAATATTCACCATTCCAAAGTGTCTGATGATAAATAGCGCGAGATTGTTCTAACCAAGTTTGATAAATATTGATGGTTGATTCAATACTATTAGGATAATCTTCTACTTGTAATTTAGGATTCATCGGGGGACGTAATAATAAAATTTTACCGATTTTAATAGCTGCTTCTAATGCTGCTATCCAAAGTCCGCCACAATATGCACTAATTCCTTTTAGTTGCCAATCATCAAAAGTTTGATCAGGTGCGCCAGAATTTTCAGGAATACCATCATCATTCAAATCAAAGGTTTTTAAATAAGCCAAAGTTTCGACAATTGCAGCCCAACATTCCCATAAAAAATCCTGATCTTTTGCACCTGTTAACAAGTAATCTCGATATACCTGTAAAACAAAATCACTGCCTAAATCTTTCCAAAGATTACAATCTTGATAACTTGTATAGTTCGTTTGTACCCAAGGATGTTCATTAGGTGCGCCTAAATCATGTGGAGTTGCACCTTTAGCTTTACGAATGGCTGACGCTTGGTTATAACCAATAATTCTCGGTGTATCATCACTTGTCCCAATGGCGCGTGCAAAAGCCGTGAGAACACTTTTATCTAATCTTGGCCATAACATCAATAAACTAAATGAACCGTATAATCTAACGTCTAGACTCTCATACCAACGATAATCTATACATTCTAGAACGCCAAACTGTCCAACAGGATCATCTTCGGTTGCTGCTGTCCAAAGTGTTCCCCCATCGGTGAGTAAATACAGTTCATTAAACAACGCCATCTTAAACCAGTCGGGTAAATTAGACTGTTTCAGGATCGGTAACTGCCATTGTTGAATTTGTTCTCGCCAAGTATCACTATGTTTAAGTGCAGTACGAATGATCGCCCAAGCATTTTGACCATTTCTACCAAAAAAATCAGTATAACGCCGATAATAATTAATTCCTTGAGCAAATTCAGTTACAGGTAAATCCCATGCGAGAATAAAAGGAATTTTACGTGTTTTGCCTGGTTTAATTGTAAACCGAATCGCGATCGCCGTCGCAATTTGTTCACCATTTTTAGCAGGGGTTTCATCTTCGGTGTCGGGTAGTGAACCATCCATTGCGAAATAGTCCCAAACTTCGGAACCATCGCTATTCGGGTTCCATTTACCCAGATGAAAAACTTCTAAAGTAGGATTACTCAAAGTTGCAATACAAATTTGTCCGTCACCTTCAAGTGGACTTTCATTTGCTTGGAGACGGTTCATCAAACACCCCATCCGAAAATTATCTTCTATCCACTGATTGAAGTTTCCTTGACTATCACCCCATTTTGCCTGATATTCATAGACAGGACTACCATCATCTCTAACTTTGACTTTGGGTGATTTGACGGCATTAGTGAACCAACCGACGGTATTTTGCCAAGTTAGCATAATACTCAGCGTAATTGGTTTATCGGTGGGATTTTGGACTGTCCATTCAAAAATAGCGACAGGATAACTACTTTCTTGATAATTTCCCGCCCAAATCGGTGAAAACTGCTCACAAATTAATTTACTCTGAAATATTCCTTCGTATTCGTACCAACTGCGGGGATAGAGTGCAGAATAAGTTCCTTTTTCTTTTTCGTACCACGACCAACGGGATAAGGTACCATCTTCGGGAGGTTCGGTACAAAGTGCGTATGCGTGTGCTTCCCCATCTTCGGGTTGTTCAAAAATACTAAACTGACACGCGGGTAAATTTTGGAAAAGATGTTCACCCCCATCGAGATGCCATAGGTTAAAATCACCTTTAGACGATCGTCCGATACATCCTGCACCAAAACCCCCTAATGGTACACCATGCCAAGGCCCATCATCTAAATTACTGGCATAGCGAACGGTATAAGGTTTCTCCCAACCTTTGCCGATGGGACGAGACCAAGCACAAGCGGGAATTTCAGGAAGTGAGACTAAATTAAACATAAAATAGAGGCGCAGTTGTACTTATGGCTAGATCTTATCCGATGATGATATTGTTCCATCTGATAGGATCAAAAAACTAAAAGTTCAAGCGGCTAGAAATGTGGACAATTCTTCATGCTAGACTACATACGACTCTAAAACAAACTCAACTACTTGCTCAAGGGGACAAAATTTTAATTGCTGTTTCGGGTGGACAAGATTCGATTTGTTTACTGAAACTATTAATCGATTTACAGCCAAAATGGAATTTTAAAATTGCTGTTGGTCATTGTGACCATCAATGGAAAACTGATTTAGGAATTGCTGAATTTGTCCAAGAAATTAGTGATAGATGGTATGTTCCTTTTCATTTAAAAATAGCGACTAACCTTACAGAAACAGAAGCAGCCGCGAGAGAATGGCGATACCAAGCTTTACAAGAAATCGCACAAGAACAGGATTTTAACATCATTACTACTGGACATACACAAAGCGATCGCGCTGAAACTTTACTCTATAATCTCATTCGGGGATCGGGTGTCACGGGTTTAAGTGCTTTAAAATGGAAACGAAATCTAAGTCCAACCGTGAGTTTAGTTCGTCCTCTCTTTAATGTTTCTCGCGCTGAAACTAAAGAATTTTGTCAACGGTTAAAATTACCCGTCTGGGATGATCAAGCTAATCATAATTTAAAATATGCTCGTAATCGGATTAGAACAGAAGTTTTACCTTATTTAAAAACCCATTTTAATCCCCAGGTCGAAACCGCTTTCGCACAAACGGCCGAAATCTTGCAAGCTGAATCCGATTTTTTAGACACTTTAACTCAAAATTTAGCCCAAGAAATTATTGATTTTGAACAGAAAAAGTTAAATCGAATTAAAATCAAAAGTATTCCACTAGCATTAAAAAGAAGAATTATCAAGCTACTTTTAGAAAATATTTCTTTAAAATCGCCAAACTTTGCTCAAATTGAAGCCATTATTGATTTAATCGATGCCCCACAAAAAAGTGCTACATCATCTCTATCAGGAAATACGATTGCACAAGTAGAGGGCGACTGGATTATCTTAAAAAAGTTGTAAATTTAGCGTATCCAATGGGACAAGGTTTCAATATGTTGCCGAATTTCACTTAAATGATCTTGAATCGGTTGTAAGGTTTCTTCAGCGAGTTGAACTTGAGATTTGATTTGTATAAACTCAAAATTTGCTTGTTGAAATTGGTGTTGGTGTTGTTCAATTCCTCTCGCTTTTTGCTCAAGTTCCGCCCATTGATGAGCGACCATTTCTTTAAGTTGCTGTAAATTATTTTGTAAATGTTCAATTTCTTGTGCTAAATGTTGTTTCTCTTCTTCAGTATCTTGTTGCTGTTCAATTAATTGCATGATCATCGGTTTTAAATTAATTGTATTCGATTCTTGTTCTGGGTCAAGAATACCTTTGCGTCGTTGCAAAATCCGAACATATTGTAATAAAATACCTTGACGTTCTTTTAAATTACGCCGTTGTCCCACTAAAGTCTCATCAAGCATTCTTTTTCGTTCTTGTTCTTCGGATAGTTCCGCTTCAATCGATAAACGCTCGTATTCACTTACATTTTGTAATTTAGCTAAAACTTCTTCTACCGTCTGACACTGCAAAGCTAATTCTTCCTCTTGATCATTAACAAAAAGAACTAACTTATCTAAATCATTTTGTAACTTATTAACATTTTCTTCAAGTTCAGCAAGAGGCATATATTCTAGAGCATTCAAATCAATTTTTTGCTCAATTTCAGGGTCATCAACGCCTTTAGCCAAACCAAGCAAACTTTCTCTGATATCTTGTATGCGTTGCAAATTCAAATTTAATTGACTAAGTAATTGTTGTTTACTCTTTAAAACGGCTTCTTGTACTTGAATCTGATTTTTAGCTTGCTCAAGTGATGACTCAGTAGATTTGAATTCTTGTTGTCTTTGATCAACCGTTTCCCTAAGACGTTCTACCTCTTGCTGTAGAGAGAGCAAAGTTCTTTTTTCATGTTCTAAACGTTGCCAATAGCCGTCTAAAGTCATTTGCTGTAATTTAACTGAATCAATTGCTAAATGTACAGAATCAGAAAGATGATGAATTCGCTCTGGATCTTCCGTCAAACGTTGTATAAATGCTTGTAATGAATTCGCTTGTTCAGATGAAAGATTATTAAGTGGGCCAAGTTGCTCCCGTCCTTCCTCTAAACGTTGTTGTTCAATCCGTAAATGTTCCCAAGATTCATCTAATTCCTTGCGCTGACGTTCTAGATACTCAAACTCCGATTCCATCTGCTCAACTTGTTCGAGTCTCGCTTCGATTTCCATTTCTCGGCGCGTCAGTTCTTGACTTTGATAAGTTAAAGACTGCTTCCATTGTTCAATCTTTTCCTGTTCGTCTTTTACCTTTTCCATCAAGCGAGAAATTTTCTGTAATTGACGAATTAATTCAGGTGAAGCTTGTTCGGGTGAGCCTTGAAGTTGACGGTTATGACCAAGGGTAATCATCACCAGAGCGCCTTCGCCCAAGGTATTAGGCACATCGCAGACTAAAACCTCATTTTCGGGTACCGCACTCCAACTTTGGTCATTATGTTGACAAGCTAATAGTTTGAGTTCGGTTTTGAGTCCGCCGATAAATCCTCTAGTTTGTTTTTTGACTTCCGCAAGATAAAGCACAAGTCGTCATCCTCATTTTACTTTTTTTAATGTGTGAGCTAATCAGTCTGGTGCGATTAAATCAATCAATGGTGCAGACAAAGAAAGATAGTAAACGATTGTTCCTTATTAAAAAGTAAGACAAAAACGATTACCGTCTTCTCATAACGTTCCTTCACGTAACAACATTGGCAACTAATTTTACAAAAATTAACATACTCTTTGAATTGTGTCATTGATTGACTCAACCCCAGTATTAGTCGATTAGTGCCACCTGTGTGAAGTTACCCAACCTATAATCAAGAATAACTAGGTTTTTAAGACATTGCCAAGGGATCTGGTTAGAATTGAGTGAAGCAAGCATGGCAAGAATATGCAGGGAAACTTAAACGAGATTGATCTACGCAGCATTTTACAACTCATTGAGTTAGGCCAACGCACAGGAGAACTCTATATCGAGGGAACAAGTTTACCTACAATGACACTTGAACCTCAAACAGAACTTGCTCAAAAATTTTGGTATCTTTTTTTTGCCAATGGACAAATTATTTATGCCGTAGATCGGTCAAATCAGAGCTTATCACGTTTACAGGACTATTTACAGCCCTATCAAGACAAACAAATCGTTATCGAGCAACTCTTTCAAACCGAGACAACCAGCAACATTCCTGAATATAGTTATTTGTGGTGTCTACTAGAAAAAAAATTTTTGACACCCACTCAAGGACGTAAAATCATTCAAAAAATGGTAGAAGAGACTTTATTTGACCTTTTGGGTTTAATGTACGGCTCTTTTGTCTTTGAAATGTCTTCAGCTTTAGCCCCTCAGTTAACCCTTTTAGAAATTACACCTTTAATCAGCAAAATTCAGCGACAAATTCAGCAATGGAAGCAACTTTATCCACATATTCAACATCCAGACCAATATTTAATGATCACCAATGCCAAAAAACTACGCGCTAGTATTCCAGAAAAAGCGTATCAGAGCCTCAGCCGTTGGTCAGAACAAAAAATTACCCTCAGACAACTGTTTCGCGCCTTAAATCGAGATTTACTAGCGATCGCACGTGTCCTTTATCCCTATGCCGAACGAGGATGGATTCAATTAATCAGTGATCTTGAGCCACCAAAGCCTCAAAATTTCAACAACAGCAAAAAACAGTTACACATCGCTTGTCTAGATGATGATTTGACCATCGGTAAAAGTATTGAAGCAATTTTAGAACAGTATCCCTATCAATTTACGCTGATCACAGAGCCGCTCAAGTCATTCAATCAACTGTTTCAAAACAAACCCGATCTGATCTTGTGCGATATTGCCATGCCCAAATTAGATGGTTATGAAGTCTGTGCCATGCTGCGTCAGTCTAAGGCATTTCGTCAGATCCCGATCATTATGCTCACAGGAAAAGAAGGATTAATTGATCGCGTCAAAGCCCGCATGGTAGGAGCAACCGACTATTTAACCAAGCCCTTTGGAGCCAGCGAATTAATGTTATTACTTTCTAAATATACAGGCTCGGACATCACTGCGAATATTCACCCAAAAATTTAATCCAAGAACGTCGATTTATCGAGATCATTTGGGCAAATTAAGTATGTAGCTTATTCAAAGCATCAATAACACACGATGAGGCCGAACACGGAAAGCAGACCATGTTCACAAGAAGTAGCTCACAGCAAGCTACAGGGTATCATTGCCATCATGAACCATGTAGGTAGATTATGAGCGAAGTTTTGCTGGTAGAAGATAACCGATCGCAACGGGAAATGATTTCAGACCTACTGAAAAAACATGGTCTGACAGTAACGATCGCCTGTGATGGACTAGAAGCAATAGCGCATATTGAAAGATCTAATCCAGATCTGGTGGTTTTAGATATTGTCATGCCTCGGATGAATGGTTATGAAGTTTGTCGCCGTCTAAAATCTGACCCAAAAACCAAAAATGTACCAGTGGTCATGTGTTCTTCTAAAGCCGAAGAATTTGATCGCTTTTGGGGCATGAAACAGGGAGCCGATGCGTATATTGCCAAGCCTTTTGAACCGATTGAACTACTTGGCACGATTAAGCAATTACTCCGTAAGTAAACACAACATGAGATCTCGTAATGGTTAATCAACAAGATTTTTTCAGGGGAAATCCTCAAGAAATTTCAAGCGATCTTCAAGGTTTACAAACACCAGAAGGTGAACTTTATTTGCGGTTTTTTCTGCCGTGTCAAGATGAATTTGTGTTGCCCGCAGCAGCCATTCGAGAAGTGATGCAGCAGCCACCTGATCGCATTACGGCGATTCCAAATGCGTCTCCTCTGTTATTGGGAACGATTAATTTAAGAGGACAAGTGATCTGGGTTGCGGATCTTGGTCAGTTTTTAGGGGATGGAACGAGTTTAAATACCGATCGGCCCGAAATACCAGTCATTGCGATCGAAGATCAAGAAACAATTTTAGGATTAGCCGTTGATCGTTTGGGCGAGATGGAATGGTTGGATTTAGAAAATTTACAAATCTCAACGACCATTCCTGATCAAATTGCTCCCTTTGTTCAAGGTGAATGGGTGAGCCTCCAAGAATCTCATCCAGCACTACGGCTTCTTGATCATGTAGCAATTCTACGCTCGGCACGTTGGGCAGCTTAAAAGGCTAAAAATAGGATGGCTTTTAAGATAACAATTCGTTTCTATTTATTAAAAAGTATACATTCTGATTTTTACTTCCAAGGGAGGGAGGACAATGGTAGCAGGAATAGATTACATCAAACTTTATGGAAAAGCCAACGCCGCCTATTGTCAAGGTCGGTTAGATGAAGCCTTGGAAATGACCAATCAAATCATCGCAGAATATCCTGATGATGGAAATACCTTATTATTACGAGGCCATATCTATTTCAAACAAGCACAGTATCAACACGCTCAAGAACAATATGAAAGTGTTCTCCGCTTTCATGAGCAACCCGAATTAGTTAATTATGCTCATCAAGGAATTGAGCAGATTAAACGAGCTAACTATCAAGCCAATGAGTTAGATTATGCGGTTGCCCAAACCGAAGGTCTTGCCATGAGTGAACCCGCATTTGATCCGACTCAGGAATTTAATGATGAGGATGATGACGAAGCTTTAAACTGGGGCAGCGATTCCCAAGTAGAGTCTTTAGCTTGGGATAGTGGCGTTTTTAATGAATTCAGTGAGGATGATTTAGGTGAGCCGACAGTCGGACAACCGCAACCCTTTACGAATCATCAAGACGTAGGTAGCACGTTTAAAGTGGGATCTAATCAAAGCAACCATTATCAAGATCATCCCTTTGAAGCAAATCAAAGTTACGACTGGTCAGAAATGCCAGAAGATGAGTTCCCTTTCTTAGATGATGTAGAAGATAGTGATCCCCCTTATCAAAATGGTAGAAATCAATCGGGAGAAGCTACCTTTGTCGTTTCATCGGATTTGCGATCGTCTCACTATACATCTACCTCGGTTGGTAGTACTCTTCTCAATCAAAATCAGGGAAATAGTCATTTTCCGTCGGGAAATCTAGCCGAAGATGCTCACTCATTTGAGGAATACAGTGATTTTGGTGAGGACGATTCAGATCTATCGCAACTTGATATTACAGATATTGCTAAATCAATACCAGAGTCCGCCTTTCTCACCCGTACTGGCGATCAAGACGAGATGGATTTACCTAAATCAAGTTTATCTGGTCAAGGAACTCCTAGTAGTCAAATGGCAAGTAAACTAACATGGAGCGAGTTTCATGATCACAGAGAATCTCCCCCAGTTGTCATGGCAGAACAGCGTTTACTCAAACCTAAAGCCGAAGTCCCTTTAGGTCTTTTTGCTCCTTTAAAAAACGCTAAACTTGCCACTAAACAATTAATGATAGCGACGGCGGCGGGTTTAACCCCGATGCTAGTCATTTTCCTCGTCAGTAGTTTAAGCGGGTTTTTCAGTCCAAAAGAAAAAGCTTCTGTTCCCCTCAAAGGAAAAGCTAAAACGGAAAAAGTGGTACCTGTACAAAAATCACCTAGCAAAACAACCGTCATTTCTCCTTTTAGTCCACCAATTTTAACTATGATTCTCCTATCGGGTTTAAGTGGATTTGGGATAACTTGGCTTTTAGGACAAATTGCAAATCGTCAGATCAAACGAACGCTTGATGATTTACAAAAACAGTTTGATGTAATTGGTGAAGGAAATTTTAATGTCAAAGCCACGATTCACTCTGAAGATGAGTTTGGCGAACTGTCTAACCGCTTTAATCAAGTGGCACGAGTTGTTTTAACCACAACTAGCGATGCTCAACGTCGTGCGGCTGAAACTGAACAAGCGAAAGAAGATCTACATCGTCAGGTGATTCGCCTGCTTGATGATGTCGAAGGTGCGGCTAGAGGTGATCTGATGGTGGAAGCGGAAGTAACAGCAGATGTTCTTGGTGCGGTTGCTGATGCCTTTAACCTAACGATCCAAAATCTCCGTGAAATCGTGCGTCAGGTGAAAAAAGCAGCAGTACAAGTGAACCAAGGATCGATTGATAGTGAATCTTTTGCCCGACATCAATCGAGTGATGCACTACGCATGGCGGAAGAATTGGCTGTAACCCTTAATTCAGTACAAATGATGACTGAATCGATTCAACGGGTCGCCGAAAATGCGAAAGAAGCCGAAGAAGTTGCCCGTACTTCCTCAATTTCTGCTCTTAAAGGGGGTGAATCCGTCGAGCGAACCGTCGCAGGAATTTTACAAATCCGAGAAACAGTGTCAGAAACAGCGCGAAAAGTCAAGCGTTTAGCTGAAGCTTCTCAAGAAATCTCGAAAATTGTGGCTTTGATTTCTCAGATTGCCTCTAGAACCAACTTACTCGCCCTTAATGCTTCGATTCAAGCAGCCAGAGCAGGGGAAGCGGGGAAAGGATTTGCGATCGTAGCCGATGAAGTGCGACAATTAGCCGATCGTTCAGCAAAATCCCTTAAAGAAATTGAACAAATCGTGTTGCAGATTCAAAGTGAAACGGGTTCAGTTATGACTGCGATGGAGGAAGGTATTCAGCAAGTCATCGATGTAACCGAACGTTCCGAACAAGCGAAAAAATCTCTAGAAGATATTATCCAAGTTTCTAACCGTATTGATAGTTTAGTACGATCAATTACAGCAGATACCGTCAAACAACGGGAAAACTCTCATGAAGTCGCTCAAGTTATGCAATCAGTGGAACTAACTGCCCAAGAAACCTCTCAAGAATCACAACGAGTTGGCGGTTCTCTGCAAAAACTCGTTTCTATTTCGCGAGACTTGCTAACCTCAGTTGAACGCTTTAGAGTGGATCACGAAGATTAGTCCAATTTTATCAAGGATCAAGATGGTTAATCTAGGCAATAAGGGTGGTTTACAAAAATGGTCACAGCGTTTAGTCGCAGCGATGTTTTTATCAGGTCAGGTGTTTTTACACCTCCTGCAAGGCAAAATTCACCGCCGTAATACGATCGAGCAAATGACCATCGTTGGCCCCAAATCAGCGATTATTGCTTTGCTTACATCTACCTTTGTTGGTATGGTTTTTACCATCCAAGTCGCTAAAGAATTTATTAATGTTGGTGCTGGTTCTTTTGTTGGTGGTGTTCTAGGCATTGCGTTAACCCGTGAACTCTCTCCCGTTTTAACAGCCGTTGTGGTAGCGGGACGAGTGGGATCAGCGTTTGCGGCGGAAATCGGTACAATGCGGGTAACCGAGCAAATTGATGCCCTTTATATGCTAAAAACAGATCCGATCGATTATTTAGTCATTCCGCGTGTTTTAGCCTGTTGCGTCATGCTACCTATTTTAACCCTGATGTCTCTGATTACGGGTACCCTCGGAGGTTTGGTAATAGCAGATAATCTTTATAAGATTTCCCCTTATTCTTTTATTTATTCGATTCAGACTTTGGTTCAGCCTTGGGATATCATCTCTACCGTGATTAAAGCCGTTGTTTTTGGGGGGGTGATTGCAGTCATTGGTTGTAACTGGGGACTGACGACGACAGGTGGTGCCAAAGGCGTTGGACAATCAACAACAGCCGCCGTTGTCACCTCATTAATTGGAATTTTTGCGCTAACGTCATTTTATCTTGGGTTCTCTTTCAAGGGCCAGGTACAGCTAATATTGAATAAAAACAAGACTGGATCTATCGTTTTTTTCTAGTCGATAAAAAGGTCATTTAGACTTGACACTGATCAGATTAAAAGCGTAACCGCTTATCTTATGATGAAGAAGACCATAAAAAGGATATTTTTTCATGGAAGACGCTAATATGAGTTTATTGATCAAACGCCCTATCACAGTCAGAGTTATTGTGACTACTCGTTGGAAAGAAGATGCTCAACAACAACTGCAGGCACAACTACAACAATTAGATGCTCAATTGCAACAATTAGAAATGCAGGGACAACGAGCGATCGCAGAAATTCAAAAACAAAGTATTATCCCCCTTTCGTCTCAAGCTGCCCAACAAATCGAAAATATTCAAGTTCAAGTCAATCAAAAAAGATCCGAAATTCTCGAACGCAAAAACCAATTTTTACAACAAATTCAACAGGTTCAATTATTAGAAATAGACCAAGAAGTAGTTCAAAATGTTCAGCTTGAGAGCTTTTTCAGATTAGAAAAAGGAGACAATATTGTTAATAAAATGAATGTCGAAATTGTGATCAAAGACAACATTGTTGAAGACATTCGCGGCGAGATTTAATGATTTTTTTCTTTTTCATCTAAATCACTAATGTAACAAAATTTGATACAATGTCGTTTGGTATAAGACATTAACCCATTATTCTTAATCATCATTACATTTAGCCCAAGACCACACCATGATTCACGATATTTTCATGCCCGCACTCAGTTCCACCATGACCGAAGGAAAAATCGTTTCTTGGGTTAAATCGCCAGGCGAAAAAGTGGCAAAAGGTGAAACCGTGGTTGTGGTCGAATCAGACAAAGCTGACATGGATGTTGAATCCTTCTATGAAGGCTATTTAGCAGTCATCCTTGTTAATGCTGGAGAAGAGGCAACCGTCGGAGATGCCATTGCCTTTATCGCCGAAACTGAAGCCGAAATACAAGAAGCCCAAGCCAAAGCCACCTCAAAATCGGGAACTCAAGCCGAGCCAAAACCCACACCTCAAGCGATCCCTATCCCCGTTGCCGATCCTGGTACCACCCACGTTCCAGTCGCAGCATCCGTGACCCCAACCAGCCGTCAAAACGGAAGACTTGTCGCCTCTCCCAGAGCCAAAAAACTCGCCAAAGATCTCGGTGTAGACATCCAAACTTTAGAAGGAAGTGGGCCTCATGGTCGAATTGTCGCAGAAGATGTAGAACGCGCTGTTGGCAAGGTAGCCGCACCAGTAGCCACACCAACATCAACACCCACTCCTCAAAAACCCGCCTCCACACCTGTAACCGCCGCGCCTGTAGCTGTTGGGCAAACTGTACCGCTTACTACTCTTCAAAAAGCAGTTGTACAGAATATGGTCGCCAGCCTAGAAGTACCGATTTTCCATGTGGGCTACACTATGACAACCGATGCTCTAGATAAGCTGTATGGGCAACTGAAATCAAAAGGCGTTACCATGACCGCTTTACTCGCTAAAGCAGTGGCGAATACCCTTCAAAAACACCCAATCATGAGTGCTGCTTATACTGAACAAGGCATCCAATATCGATCGGCGATTAATGTAGCGATCGCGGTAGCGATGCCTGATGGTGGTCTAATTACTCCCGTTCTCCGCAGTGCCGATCAAACCGATATCTACAGTCTCTCTCGCAATTGGAAAGATTTAGTTGAGCGGTCTCGCGCTAAACAGCTTCAACCCGAAGAGTACAACAGTGGTACATTTACTCTGTCTAATTTGGGAATGTTTGGAGTTGATCGCTTTGATGCCATTTTACCCCCTGGACAAGGAGCTATTTTAGCCATTGGTGCTTCATTACCTCAAGTAGCCGCAACCTCAGAAGGTTTGATTGGTGTGCAACGACGGATGAGCGTGAATTTAACCTGTGATCATCGGGTGATTTATGGCGCACAAGCCGCCGCCTTCCTACAAGATTTGGCTAAATTGATTGAAAGCGATGTACAGTCACTCACGCTGTAGATAGGTTTAGGGTTATCAAGTCGATGACCCTAAAAAATCTCTAAGGCAAAACTAAAACGATTCGTTAGAATGGTTAAAAAGTCAGCCCGTATATAATCGCTTATTGGCTGTGCTTACGGGTTAACTAAAAGACTCCCAACTTAAACAATTAACAATCTGTCGCTCTTTGGGAGTTTGATTCACAGAAAGTGTTACAGAGCAAACTCTTAAAAAGAAGCTATTATTAGTAAATTATAAACACTGTTTGCCATTGCACTCACACTATATTTAATGATTTTAAAAGAAGCAAAGACTTCTATAACACAGGAAAAATGACAACAGAAAATCTTCGTTTACGTTCCGAATTTCTCAATACACAGGTCATTACTCGTGATAACGGGAAAAAGTTGGGAGTCGTCAAAGAAATCTTAGTAGACATTGATCGACGAGAAGTTGTATCTTTTGGCTTAAGAGATAACTTTCTGTCGATGACTGGAATGCCCCAGTATATGTATCTTTCGAGTATCCGTCAAACGGGGGATGTTATATTAGTCGATGACGAAGATGTGATCGAGCCTGTTGATATTGATCTCTATACAACTTTGATGAATAGTGAAGTGATCACGGAAACAGGTGAACCTTTAGGGCGAGTTAGAGACTTTCAATTTGATCCCATCAGTGGCAAATTAATTTCGATTATTATTGCTTCTTTGGGTTTACCGCAAATTCCAGAGCAATTGATCAGTACCTACGAATTTTCTATTGAGGAAGTCATCAGTAGCGGGCCTAACCGTTTAATTGTTTTTGAAGGGGCTGAAGAAAGACTAAATCAATTAAGTGTCGGTATCCTCGAACGGATGGGTATTGGTCGCCCTCCTTGGGAAAAAGAAGAAGAAGAAATTTACTACCCACCGACTGCTAAACCTGAAAATCAATTACCGACGGGTATTCCCATTCGGACACCTGTCGAAGCGGCTAAACCCGCACCCGCATTAGAACAGCGTTGGGATGAAGATAATGATTATGAACCTGTTAGACCGATGCAAGTTCCCCAACAACCTTTAGCAATGCGTTATGAAGACGAATATGAAGCAGAACTCGAAGAAGATAACTGGGGTGAAGCACGTCAAGAGCGAGAAGTAGAGCGTTATCGTCCTCCGATTCAAAAAGAGGAAGATTACGATGATTATGAGGAAGATGTCCAGAATGATGTCTGGGATGATACTGATACCTATCAACCCCAACGGGTGAATATTCCAGAACGACAAAAAGAAAGAATCCCCGAATATGAAGAAGAAGCTAATTAAGATTTAAAGATGATAGGGTGGTTAAAAGCCATCCTATTTGTTTTTTATAGCAATTGATATTAATCAAATTAGTTAAGTTTTTGATAATATATCAGTACTATTCAATTTTTGGCAACAATTGACAAAATATGCCAAACTTTTAGATAAAGGCGTTGTGATTAAGCTCTATGACTACTCTCAATATCTCTCTACCCGACTCGATGCGGTCTTTTATTGACGAACAAATTAAACAAAAAGGCTATAGTACTGCAAGTGAGTACATTCGTCATCTGATTCGCCTTGAACAAGAACGAGAAGAACAAAAACGTCTAGAATCTCTTTTACTTGAAGGTTTAGATAGTGGCGAACCAATTGAAATCAATGAGCAATGGTGGGAAAACAAGCAAATTGAATTACTTCAACGCCTTCGCCCTTAAAAAATCATGACACTACGGATATTGATTACTCCCAAAGCCAGTCAAGATTTAGATGATTTGTTTTACTACATTGCTCAAAATAATCCTGATGCCGCCTTACGTTTTTTTGATGCAACTCGAAAAACGATCACAAAACTAGCGCAAATTCCGAGTATGGGTAGTCTCTATTCAGTCAGAAATTCTCGCTTAGAAGGTTTACGGAAATGGAGTATTAAAGGTTTTGAAAACTACCTTATTTTTTACCTTACTTCCGAGGATTTATTAATAGTAGTGCGAATTATTCATTCTAGTCGTGACCTTCCTACTATTTTAGAACAAGAAAAGTTATAAAACTGTTTTACCGTGATTGAAACGCAATTGATTTAGACACGTGTGTTAAAATCTCAACCGACAACCCCACATCATCCCAAGCTAAGATAAAAAAGTTGGCTATTGAAAGAGAAAGGGTAAAATGGCGATTCTCCGTTTTGAAGATGGAACAACTTATACAAACTTAGAAGATATTTCGAGAACTTTAGCACCGTTGAATGTGGCGTTAAATTATTGGACAGTTGGTGATAATAGAGAGACTCGTGATTTATTAGACAAAGCGGCTTTATCAGATGAAGAGAAAGAAGCCGTTTTACAAGCATTAGACGGCTATTTTGAAGAAATGAAGCAAAAAGAAGGCTATCAAGCTCGTGATTTAATTGTTTTACATCCCAATATCCCGAACTTAGATGCAATGCTATCGAAGTTTGAACGCTGTCACACACACGCTGATGATGAAGTCCGTTATATTGTTGATGGTGAAGGGGTTTTTGGCTTTGTTCTTCCCGATAAAACTCAAGTTGAGTTAACCATTCAGCCCGAAGAATATATTAACGTACCTGCAAATACAGAACATTGGTTCCATCTGACTGAGCAAAAACGGATTAAAGCCGTTAGATATTTTATTACGACAGAAGGTTGGATACCCGAATATACTGAGACGATGATTCGTTTTCCTTCTCTGGTGATGGGTTAATGATAGAAGTCGATTATCGTTTTCCCCCTGATGTAGATGCTTTCCGTCAAGCAAAAATCATCGCCATCGGACAAACGGCAGGCAGTTGGGATCAAAGATTTGCTCACCGCGATAGTCAGCTAAAAAAACATTTAGCCGAAGTTGTTAAAGTCGATAATAATGTGGCTAGAATCCGTTTTCCTGTGTTTAATACCGAAAATGATATCGCAAGCCTTTTAACGATGATATTCGGCAAATATTCGATGGCTGGAAGCGCAAAAGTAATAGGGGTGCATCTCCCTAATTCCTATGGCACGCGGGCTAAATTCGGGATCACTGGCATTCGAGAAAAATTGGGTATTAGAGATCGTCCTTTAATCATGGCGATCTTTAAACCTGCTTTAGGGCTTTCGGCGGCGGATCATGCCGATATTCTTAGAAAAGTGGCTATGAATGGCTTGGATATCATTAAAGATGATGAAATCATGGGCGATCTAGCTGTTGCACCCACTTTGGATCGATTATTGGCGTGTCGTCGCGTTTTAGATGAAGTGCAAGAAAAAACAGGGCGCACTGTTCTCTATGCGGTCAATGTCACTGGAAAGGCCGACCAATTATTGACTAAAGCGCGTTTATTAGTCCAAAATGGGGCAAATGCTTTATTATTAAATGTTCTGACTTACGGTTTTTCGGTTTTAGAAGCTTTGGCGACTGATCCTGAAATTAATGTCCCAATTTTCGCTCATCCTGCCTTTGCAGGGGCGATGTGTGCTTCAGAAGATACTGGATTATCTTATTCAGTGGTTTTAGGGACGCTGATGGCTCATGCAGGTGCAGATGCGGTTTTATATCCTGCTTCCTATGGTAGTTTACCCTTTGATCCCAATGAAGAAAACCAAATTAAAAATATACTACGTACGCGTAATATTTTCCCTGTTCCTTCAGCGGGGATTCATCCAGGGATCGTTCCAAAAGCATTAGCCGATTACGGACAGGATGTTATCTTAAATGCAGGTACAGGAATTATGGATCATCCCGACGGTTCAGCTTCTGGAGTAAGAGCGTTTTTTGAAGCATTAGAACGAGTCGGAAAACCTTTTACTTTAGATACTTTACCTTATGGCGCATTACGTCGAGCCGTAGAAAAATGGGGAACATGACGATCGCATATCTGATTAACCAATATCCTAAAATTAGCCATAGTTTTATCCGTCGAGAAATTATTGCACTTGAACGCTCTGGAATTGCAATCGCACGTTTTACCGTTCGCCCCACTTTAGATTTAGTCGATGAAGCGGATCAAAAAGAACAAGCCAAAACCCAAGCTATTTTAGATTTGGGTTTAGTCGGTTTATTATTCAATTTAATTCAAACGGCTATTACCCGTCCTTGGCGATGGTTAAAAGCTTTAAAATTAGCAATTACTCTCGGACTCAAATCAGAGCGAGGCGTTTTAATACATCTCATTTATTTGGCTGAAGCTTGTGTGTTGCTTGGCTGGTTACAACAGAAAAACATTTCTCACATTCATGCTCATTTTGGCACGAACTCGACCACAGTAGCATTACTAACTCATATTTTAGGCGATCTGACTTATAGTTTCACGGTTCACGGGCCAGAAGAATTTGATAAGGTTCAAGCGATCGCATTACCTGAAAAAATTAAACAAGCGTCTTTTGTCATTGCAATTAGTGAGTTTGGCAGAAGTCAACTCTATCGCTGGTGTACTCATGAACACTGGTCAAAAATTCATGTTATTCACTGTGGCGTTGATCAATCTTTTCTCAATACTCCTTTTCATCCGATTCCCGATGAACCGCGTTTGGTTTGTGTGGGAAGACTCTGTGAACAAAAAGGACAATTACTGTTAGTCCAAGCCATCCATAAATTAGTACAAAAGAACTTTGATTTGAAAATGGTCTTGGTAGGTGATGGGGAGTTACGCACAGAAATAGAATCTTTAATTAAACAATACAAATTAGAGAAACAAATAGAAATTACGGGATGGGCAAGTGGAGAAACCGTACAAAAGCAGATTTTAGCGGCTAAAACGATGATTTTACCCAGTTTTGCCGAAGGATTACCCGTAGTGATTATGGAAAGTTTAGCCCTGTCTCGTCCCGTTTTGAGTACCTATGTCGCTGGTATCCCCGAACTTGTCGAACCGAATGTCTGTGGGTGGTTAGTTCCCGCAGGTTCAGTTGATGCTTTAGTTACGGCTATCCAAAACGTATTAGAAACATCTAGCGAACAATTAGAACAGATGGGACAAGTTGGAGCTAAACGAGTTCAAGAACAATACAATACAACGGTAGAAGGGGAAAAACTAGCTAAGTTGTTTAGCCAATTGAATTAACCTGCGACAACAAAGTTAACCAGTTTACCTGGAACAACAATTACCTTTTTAATCTCTTTTCCTTCGAGATGGCGTTGCGCGACTTCAGAGTTACGGGCATACTGTTCTAATGCTTGTTTATCGGCACTTGATGGAACTTGAATCGTTCCGCGTGTTTTACCCATAATTTGAATGACTAGAGTAATTTCATCGACTTCTAAAGCAGACGGATCTACTTTTGGCCAATTTTGATGATGAATTGAATCTGTATAACCCAATGTATGCCATAATTCCTCTGCAAGATGTGGAGCAAAAGGCGCAAGTAAAATCAATAGGGTTTCGACACTTTCTTTGTACACCGCAGAATCATAGCATTTTGCCTCATTAATGGCGTTACTGAGTTTCATTAATTCAGAAACGGCGGTATTAAATTGATATTCGTCTTCTAAGTCGTCGGATACTTCTTTGATGGCGATATGCGTTGCCCGTCTGAGATCTTTTTCAGGTTTAGATATTTCAGAAGACTTGATTTTGGCAGGTTTTTTCTCAATATATTCTGCAACAATTCGCCACACACGATTAAGAAAGCGAAATTGTCCTTCAACGTCTGCGTCATCCCATTCTAAATCTTTTTCGGGTGGTGCTTTGAAAAGGATAAACATCCGCGCTGTATCGATCCCATATTTTCCGATCACTTGGTGTGGTTCAACGCCATTATATTTAGATTTAGACATCTTTTCATAAAAGACTTCTAAAGGTTCTCCTGTTTCGGGATCTTTGAGATCATTAGCATTAACCTGACTTGATGGAATGTATTTCCCTGTTTTGGGATTTTTGTAAGTCATCCCCTGAACCATTCCCTGTGTAAGCAAACGTTCAAAGGGTTCATCGAAATTTAATAACCCTCTGTCTCGGAGAACTTTAGTAAAGAAGCGGGAATAAAGTAAATGCAAGATAGCGTGTTCAATTCCACCGACGTATTGATTAACTGCCATCCAATCATTGACTTTTTCTAAATCAAAGGGTTTTTCAGTATTTTTCGCATCAGTAAACCGCAGGAAGTACCAAGATGAATCAATAAACGTATCCATCGTGTCAGTTTCTCGTTTAGCTGGTTTACCGCAACTCGGACAAGGTACATTTACCCAGTGATCTAATTTAGCAAGTGGAGAGGGGCCACGTCCACTAAACTCAACATCATCGGGTAATAAAACGGGTAAATCAGATTCAGGAACGGCGACTGTACCACAACTCGGACAATGGATAATTGGTATAGGACAACCCCAATATCTTTGACGGGAAATTAACCAATCTCTAAGACGATATTGAATTCTAGCTTTACCATAACCTTCATTTTCGGCAAATTGTACGATCGCATCCTTGCCTTGTGTTGATTTCATTCCTGTAAAGAGTTCCGAATTGACCATCATTCCCGCTTCGGTGTACGCTTGAGTGAGTTCTAAATCTGGATTATCTGCATCATCGGGAACAATCACGACTTTAATCGGCAAATTGTTTTCTTTAGCAAACTTGAAATCACGGACATCATGGGCTGGAACACCCATCACCGCACCAGTACCATATTCATATAAGACATAATCGGCGATTAATATCGGTATTTCTGCGCCATTAAACGGATTTATCGCCATTCCCCCCGTTAAAGTGCCTCGTTTGGGACGATCCTCGGCGGTGCGTTCGATTTCTGTTTGTCCCGCTACCTCTTTAATAAAGGCTTCTACGGCTTCTTGACGCTCAGATGTGGTCACTTTTGGGGTTAAAGGGTGTTCGGGTGCGAGAACAACGTAAGTCACGCCATAAACCGTATCAGGACGCGTGGTAAAAACAGCAATTTTTTCGTTTGATCCCTTGACAGAAAACTCTAAATATGCACCAGTCGATTTACCGATCCAGTTGGCTTGCATGATTCTAACCCGTTCGGGCCAGCCTGGAAGTTTATCTAAATCATTGAGTAATTGTTCTGCATAGTCAGTAATTTTGAGAAACCACTGGCGGAGTAATTTTCGTTCGACAACTGCCCCAGAACGCCAAGAACGCCCTTCATTGTCTACTTGTTCGTTAGCGAGTACCGTTTGATCAATCGGGTCCCAATTAACAGCAGATTCTTTTTGATAGGCTAATCCCGCTTGGAAAAATTGCAGAAAAAGCCATTGTGTCCAATGATAATAATCGGGTGAACAGGTTGTTACTTCGCGATCCCAGTCTACCGATAAACCGAGTTGTTGCAATTGTTCACGCATTTGAGCAACATTTTGATATGTCCATAAGAGAGGGGCAATTCCGCGATCAATAGCCGCATTTTCGGCAGGTAAACCAAAGGCATCCCAACCCATCGGATGTAGGACGCGATAACCCTGCATTCGTTTAAGACGTGCGATCACATCAGTAATGGTATAGTTGCGAACATGACCCATGTGAAGGCTTCCCGATGGATAGGGAAACATCGACAGCGCGTAAAACTTTGGCTTTTCTGTTGTGTCGAGGGTTTGGTCTAATTTTTGATCAGCCCATATTTTTTGCCATTTTTGTTCAATTGATGCTGCGCTGTACTGTGACTCCACAATAATTTCTCCTAGACGGGTCAGATAGTGACTACTTTTACTATTCTATCTGGGTTCTAGCCTAAGACGATAATCCACCCAAATCTATCGCTCAGTCTATTCAATTTAGACTCAAAGGTACTAGAAAATTACCCTAAATTTTCAGTATGATAGGCCGCAGGTCAGAGATTCTTAAACTATCTGGGAATATTATCTATTCTTGAATGATTATTACTCAGAATGTAAAGATAGAGATCTTAATCGCTGGAGTCAAAAAAACTGTGAAAGTTATTGTTATCGGTAGCGGAGGCAGGGAACACGCTCTCGCCTACAAATTATTACAATCGTCGAGAGTTACTCAAGTATTCTGTATTCCAGGGAATGCAGGAACGGCGACTCTAGAAAGATGTCAGAATGTATCCTTAGCGGTTGATCATTTTGAAGGAATTGCCCGTGTTGCAAAAGAGCAGCAAATTGATTTAGTGGTTGTCGGGCCTGAATTACCGCTATCATTGGGAATTACAGACTATCTACAAGAGCAAGATATCAGAGTGTTTGGCCCCAATAAACTTGCCGCACAACTCGAAGCGAGTAAATCTTGGGCTAAAAGTTTAATGTATGATGCTAATATCCCTGCGGCTCATTCCAGTAATTTTACAGATGCAGAATCAGCCTACTCCTATCTCCAAGATAAAGAAGCTCCCATTGTGATTAAAGCCGATGGACTCGCAGCAGGTAAAGGGGTAATTGTTGCTCAAACTCAAGCTGAAGCTAAACAAGCGATTGATGATTTATTTGCAAGTGGTTTTACAAAACTACTCATTGAAGATTATTTAGAAGGTGAGGAACTTTCGGTCTTAGCATTGACGGATGGTATGACGATTCGTCCTTTACTTCCGGCTCAAGATCATAAACGAATCGGTGACGGAGATACAGGAAAAAATACGGGCGGAATGGGTGCTTATTCCCCTTCTCCTTTAGCCACACCCGAATTGATGGAACGCATTCAACAAGAAGTTCTTGAACCTACTTTACAAGGCTTAAAAAATCGAGGGATTGATTATCGGGGTATTATTTATGTCGGTTTGATGATTACCTCATCAGGATCTCTAAAAGTATTAGAGTATAATTGTCGTTTTGGTGATCCTGAAACACAAGCTATCTTACCGCTTTTGGATACATCTTTAGCCGAACTAATTCTAGCTTGCTTAGAACAGCGTTTAGGAGAATTTCCCGATATTGCTTGGAAAGACGAGGTTTCAGTTTGTGTTGTTCTTTCCTCAGCAGGCTATCCCGATGAATCTGAGAAAGGTAAGGTGATTAAAGGTATTGCTCAAGCAGAATCCGAAGATGTTCGCGTGTTCCATGCCGCAACGATTCTTAAAGATGATCAGATTCTAACGGATGGCGGACGAGTCCTAGGTGTAACTGCTATGGCTAAAAGCTTTGATGCAGCGATAGAAAAAGCTTATCAAGCAGTTAATTTAATTCAATTTGAGGGGATGTACTATCGTCATGATATCGGACATCGCGTTCTTGCTAAGGTTTAGCAATGTCAAGACAAAATTAATAATCTAAACAAATCGTTACAAAAAGAGGAGTTCTAGGTTAAGATAGTCTTGATTCTTAAACTGATTCTCTAAATATCGATTAAAAACACTGGGAGACTGTGCTAACTCTGTTAAAAACGATTCGAGAAGCAATTAGCCGTTGGTGGCTTGAATTTCCACTGCAAACCAAGTTAATGGCTGCAGCTACTCTGGTTGTCTCTTTGGTAATGAGTGGCTTAACGTTTTGGGCGGTTAATACGATTCAGTTAGATGCTCGCCTGAATGATACACGGTTTGGTAGTGATTTAGGGTTGTTGCTGGCGGCAAATACTGCCCCTTTGGTTGCCGAAGATAATTTAACGGAGGTGGCACGCTTTTCGAGTCGTTTTTATCGCAGTACTTCTAGTGTTCGCTATCTGATGTATGCTGATGTAGATGGTAAAGTCTATTTTGGGATTCCTTATTCAGAGGCCGCCGTTCAGAATTCTTTATCAATTGAGCGTAGCATTCAATTACCCGAAAATTATGCCCAAAATACTGACTTACCTCTAATTCGCCAGCATAAAACCCCCGATGGCGAGGTTACAGATGTTTTTGTCCCTCTCAATCATGAAGGAAAAAATTTAGGGGTTTTAGCCGTTGGGATTAATCCTAATGCTACGGTAGTCGCTTCTTCTAATTTAACGCGTGATGTGACGATCGCTGTTTTTATTTCGATTTGGGCGATGGTAATATTAGGAGCAGTTTTTAACGCACTAACCATTACTAAACCGATTAAAGAATTGTCTGTTGGGGTCAAAAATATTGCCGCAGGAAATTTCAAACAACGGATTGATTTACCTCTAGGTGGAGAATTAGGGGAATTAATCTATAGTTTCAATGATATGGCGCAACGCCTAGAAAGTTACGAAGAACAAAACATCGAAGAATTAACCTCAGAAAAAGCTAAATTAGAAACGCTGGTTTCAACGATTGCTGATGGAGCGATTCTATTAGATACTAATCTAAATTTACTATTAGTCAATCCTGCGGCTCGTCGCTTATTCGATTGGTTAAATTCGGATATTATCGGACAAAACGTTTTACATCACTTCCCACGCGAATTAACTACGAAATTAAGCCAACTTTTGACGAAAATGGCTGTCGGTGAAACAATTGATATCAGCGATGAGGAATCTTCACACGATGGTGAGGAACTTCAACCTTTGCCCGTCGAATTGCGAATTAGTCTAAGTTCTCCGTTTCGTAAGAGTTTACGAATTCTCTTAATACAAGTTTTTGACCAATATCGAGAAACCGTGAAAGGTATTGCAATGACGGTTCAAGATATTACACGAGAAGTCGAATTAAATGAAGCGAAAAGCCATTTTATCAGTAATGTGTCCCATGAATTAAGAACGCCGTTGTTTAATATCAAATCTTTTATTGAAACGCTCTCCGAATTTGGTGAAGATTTGACGGAAACGGAACGCAGGGAATTTTTAGAAACGGCTAATAATGAAACGGATAGATTGACACGACTGGTAAATGATGTTTTAGATTTATCTCGTCTTGAATCGAGTAAAATCTATCAATTAGATGCGGTTGATATGGTTCAAATTATCGAACAAACCCTGAGAACCTATCAGTTAAATGCCAAAGATAAAGGATTAGAGTTAAGTTACGAGGTTGAAGCCAATTTACCGCAGATTTTAGGTCATTATGACTTGTTATTACAAGTTATCACGAATTTAATAGGAAACGCCCTTAAATTTACTCAATCGGGTGGAAAAGTTGTTTTACGAGCTTACTTGATTAAGCTAAAATCTCATCAGACTGAGACGAACAAAATTAGGGTTGAAGTATCAGATACAGGTATTGGAATTGATACAGAAGACCAAGAGGCGATTTTTGACCGTTTTTATCGCGTTGAAAACCGAGTCCATACTTTAGAGGGTACGGGTTTAGGTTTATCGATTGTGAAAAATATTATTGATAAACACTCTAGCAAAATTCATTTAATTAGCGAAGTTGGTGTGGGGACTACTTTTTGGTTTGATTTAGATTTATTCCAAGATGCAATGAATCCCTCAGAGACTCATAGTTTGAATCAATCTAATGTATTTATTTAGTTTATAACCGCCCAAATTAGACCGAGGAATAAAATTAGAGTCAAAAAAATTAAGCCGCGATTACGATAGCACCAGTTTTTAATTTTTCGAGTCAGTGGTAATGTAATCGGTTGTTCGGGTTTTTGTAATTTATTTTGATATAAAATACAACTTTGAGCAAAAGGACGCTGGGGAAAAGTACAAGTATCATCCTCATGATAAGTACAACTTTCACATAAATACGCTTCTTGAGTCGCTTGATGTAATGTCATTCCAGGATGACCATATGCTTTTAATATGTTGCCACAGTGGGGACATTTAATGGCTTGTGTATCGATAGTTTGCCGACAACGAGGACAGGTAGACATTATCTAAACATCGTAATGACTATTTTTATTCTAAATTAAAACCCTGTAGGCGTTAGGTCTCCAAACCCAAAGCACCTCTCTACATCTCTTTTACCACCTGTGTTTTCTGTTGACGTTCTCGCCACCAAGCTAGTAGCGTACTCGCAATAAATATACTCGAATACGCCCCCGCAGCAAAACCAATAATTAAGGCTAGGGCAAAGAATTTTAAAGTAGTACCCCCGAATAAGAAAATCGCAAATAGAGGAAGCAAAGCCGTTAAAGTTGTATTAATCGAACGTCCCAAAGTTTGATTGACCGCATTATCGACAATTTCACTCACCGACAAATCTGGTGTTAAGGCGAAATTTTCCCGAACGCGATCGTAAATAACTACCGTATCATTAACAGAAAAACCGATAATTGTCAAGAGGGAAACCAAAAATAAACTATCCACTTCAACATTAGCCATTAAACCTAAGATTGAAAAGACCCCCGCCGTAATCAAAACATCATGGAACAAAGCCACAATAGCAAAAAAAGCGTAATCGAATTGAAAACGAAAACTGAGATAGACAATAATCCCAAAAAAGGACAAAACTAAAGCCAGTAAACCCGACCTAAATAATTCCCGTCCCACTGTTGGCCCGACTGTATCAATTTGAATCGTTTCGGGGTCAAATTGACCAATTCTTTCATTTAAAGCTGTTTGTAATCTTGTACGTTGTTCGACATCCAAAGTTTGTGTCCGAATCGATAGGCTATAGTTATCGATAATCTGAACGCTACTATTACCTAATCCTTGTTCGCTTAATATATTTTGTACTTCATCCGTTGTTAAAGGTTTTGAACAATTATTTTGTGCCGCACAAGCAAGTTCAAGTTGTAAGCGAGTTCCACCCACAAAATCTAAATTAGGACGTAGAGGGGCTTTAATAGTGCTATAAGAAATAATCATTGCCACTAGACTAGCAAGGATGGCTACACCTGAAATTATCCACCAAAAAGAACGCTGTTTAGTTACACTAAATTTCATCATCGTTACCCCTTAAAATTTGGTGAAAAAAGTTCAGGTTTTTGGCGTAGTCCAGGTAGATTGAGTACAGTCAACAATAAAAAGGTTCGACTACAAGTAATCGCAGTAAACATACTCACTAAAATCCCAATTCCTAACGTTAAAGCGAACCCTTTGACTAAACCCGAACCTAACCAAAACAGCACTGCACACGCAATTAATGTAGTGACGTTACCATCTAAAATACTGGAAAATGCTCGATAAAAACCCGATTCCACGGCTCGATATAAGCTTTTACCTGCTTTTAGTTCTTCTCTCGTCCGTTCAAAAATCAGTACATTTGCATCGACCGCCATCCCAATACTGAGAATAAATCCAGCAATACCAGGTAAAGTCATGGTCACACCCACGAGAGCAAAACAGGCTAGACACAGCAAAGCATAGATGATTAAGGATATATCTGCAATAAAACCAGGTAAGCGGTAATAAATCGCCATAAACACCAAAACCAACGCTAACCCAGATACACCCGCATAAATACTTCTACGGATGCTATCTTGACCTAATGTTGCGCCTACAGTACGGTTTTCTGCGACTTCGACAGGGAAAGGTAACGAACCGCCTCTTAGTTGTACCGCTAAATCATTAGCGGTTTCTGCCGTGAAATTTCCTGTAATAACAGCACTTCCCCCCGTAATTCCCGTAGCCGCAAATTCTGGCCCGACAACAGGCGCGCTAATCAGACTATTATCTAAGAAAATTCCTAAAGAACGTCCTGTCCCCGCGAGATTTTTGGTTAGTTCAGCAAATTTATTACCACCATCAGAGTCAAAACGTAAAGCAACATCCCAATTAGTGCCTTGTGTCGGACTCGGAACAGCATTTTTAAGATTTTTTCCCGTTAAGCCAATGGGATCGAATAAATTTAAAATAGCTTCATTAGACTTTTTCAACGACTCTTGTAGTTCAGCAATGCGCTTTTGATTATTGGGGTCACTCTGATTCTTCCGAAGTTGTTCTAGTTCTAGTTCCATCTGACGCTGAATGGTATACTCAGCCGTAAATTGCCCTTCAGTTCCTTGTTTTTGTTGTCTGAACTCTAACTGGGCAGTACCCCCAAGAACTCGTTCTGCTTGTTCGGGGTCAGTCACACCAGGTAATTGTACTAAAACTTTATCACCGCCGACGGTTTGTACTAAAGGTTCAGAAACACCCAACGCATTAACCCGATTTTCGATAACGGTTTTAACGGCTGTCAAATCTTCAGGGCGGATGGTTGTCACCTCTGCGGTTGGTTTGACTTGAATTGTAAGTTGTGCGCCACCACGAAGGTCTAGCCCCAATTGTAATGGTAGCTTAATTAGAATGACGATCGCTGCTATCACTAACCCAATAATCAGCGCGAGTAACCACTGTTGTCGTTGCATCTTAAAAAATTCCTTTTACACTCGCAAGGTCATGATTTTTTCAACCGCTTCTACAATTTGATTGGGTTGAACAATCGTTAACCTCTCTAATGTTCCATTGTAAGGCGTGGGGATATCCTGTGACGAAAGACGAATAACAGGGGCATCTAATTCATCGAATAATTGTTCGTTAATCAGTGCAATTAATTCTGACGCAATTCCCGCCGTTTTCATACATTCTTCGACGATAATCACTTTATGAGTTTTACGAACCGATGCGCTAATGGTTTCCATATCAAAGGGTTTGAGGGAAATTAAATCAATAATTTCGGCATCATAACCTTGTTTTTCTAAGTCTTTAAGAGCTTGGATACAGTGGTGACGCATCCGTGAATAGGTCAGAATGGTAACATCTTTTCCTTTTTTCACAATTTCTGCTTTATCCAAAGGAACAATATACTCACCATCGGGAATATTTTCTTTTAAGTTGTAGAGTAAAACGTGTTCAAAAAAGAGAACGGGGTTATCATCACGAATAGCTGCTTTGAGAAGTCCTTTTGCGTTATAAGGAGTTGAACAAGCAACAATTTTTAGACCTGGAACCGCATGAAAATAAGCTTCTAAACGTTGAGAGTGTTCTGCACCTAACTGTCTTCCGACTCCACCGGGCCCGCGAATCACCATCGGAATCTTAAAATTACCACCAGAAGTATAACGTAGCATCCCTGCATTATTGGCAATTTGGTTAAAGGCGAGTAATAAAAAACCCATATTCATCCCTTCAATGATAGGGCGTAAACCCGTCATCGCGGCACCAACTGCCATACCTGTAAAACTGTTTTCAGCAATGGGAGTATCTAAAACCCGCAGTTCACCATATTTTTTGTATAAATCTTTGGTTACTTTGTAGGAACCGCCATAGTGTCCCACATCTTCACCAAGTACGAATACTGTTTCATCACGTCCCATTTCTTCATCAATGGCTTGCCGTAACGCATTGAATAATAATACTTCTGCCATACATTCCCAAGCTATACATCACATTACTAAAGAATCTATTGTACCTTTGTTAGTCAAGATCTGAGCTATGTTGACGGAAGATGTGCGATCGTTCTCTTGCTTTTTGCTATCATGACACTGGTCAGCTATGTACTTGTCATCAATAATTTTCTTTATCAAAAAAGTTTTTAAAACTTGTTAATTTGTAAAGTAAGAACAAATCAGACAGCTATATATTACTTTTCAATTGTTTCAATCCCGTTAACAGGATTCAGTTAATAGAAAAACATCTCGCTATTAGGAATAGTGTTGATCGAGTCGTAGAAATGTCTGTAGTAACACATTAGCACCTGCAACACACTGTTCTGGTGATGTATACTCGGTCTGAGAATGGCTAATCCCTCCAATACTCGGAACAAAAATCATTCCCATATCGGTTAGATTGATCATTTCTTGAGCATCATGACTGGCACGACTTGGTAAATAAGTATAACTTAATCCTAAGTCTTCACACACTTGAGCGATCGTATTTTGGATTTGGAGTGCTGCGGGTGCGGGTTCGTTACGGAGACAAGGTTCTAGCTTAATTTCGATCTGAGTTCGAGTTGCGATCGCTTTGATATTCTCTATCAATTCTGCCATTAAATGATCTAAATGCTCATTAGACAAATCTCGAATATCTAAACTCATCTCCACTTCACCAGGGATAACATTCGGTGCATTCGGTGTGACTTGCAGTTTACCCACTGTTGCGACTTGTTGACCCGATGTGTTACCAATACGATTAACCGCTAAAACAATTTCTGAAGCAGCAACGAGCGCATCTTGACGCATATTCATTGGGGTTGAACCTGCATGACTCGCACGCCCTGTAATATTAATAACATAGCGTCTTTGTCCGACAATTCCCTGTACTACGCCGATTTGTTTACCCAATGTTTCTAAAACGGGGCCTTGTTCTACGTGTAATTCAACAAATGCGGCCATTTCTTGTTTAGTACGTTGTGCTTGCTCGATTTTTTCCCAATTTCCACCGACATACTTTAAACAGGTTTGAATATCGGTGCCATTGAAATGAGTATAATATTCTGAATTATTAACAATTTTACCGACCATTGCTTTAGAACCGATCATCGTACTTTCTTCATCGGCAAATACAATCACTTCAATGGGATGATTTAAACGAAGATTGGCTTCTTGTAAGACTCTAACGACTTCTATACCCGCTAAAACCCCGTATGCTCCATCATAACGACCCCCTGTCGGAACAGTATCAATGTGAGAGCCTGTCGATAATGCTCCTGCTTGGGGATCTTTTCCTGCATAAGTCCCGATTATATTCCCTGCTGCATCAATTCTGACAGTCATTCTGGCTTCAATCATCCAATGCTGTACGAGATTGCGTGCGGTAATGTCTTCGGGAGTAAAAGCAATCCGACAGACTCCACCATGAGAAAGATGTCCGATTTTGGCTAAATCTTCAATACTTTGATTTAAGCGATCGCTATTGACCGATAAAGGTTTAACTAGACTACTAACCATTAATATAAACTTTGTTACTGTGTCGAAATAAAATTGTATACATTCTATCTTGTATCAGTTAAAAACGTATCTAAATCTGGAACATCCACCCAACAACGACGCTCATGGGACTGATCAGTGAGATCCATCAAAAGCTGTGAGTAAACCCCTTCTCGTAAAGATGGTGTAAGAGACTGATGGCTATCGATCGATTCTACCCAACGATTTACCACACGAATAAAAGGTGCTAAACGTCCATCGGGAAAGACTTGGGGAAAATCTAAACGTTTTGGGATTTCAATTTCTTGTAAAGTTTCGTCTTTCTGTGCGCCCATCAGGCGAAATCCATGTACATAATCTTTTAGATTAGAACTGCCTAAAATTAGAGTTCCCTTTTCGCCATAGATTTCTAACCAATGTCCCCGACCATTATAGGTAACTGAACTGAGAGTCATTTGACAGGGGGTACCATCGGCTAATTCAAGCATCACCAGACAGCTATCATCTGCGTCTACAGGCTTCAAACGATGAGCGTCATTTGGATCAGGTCTTTGGGGAATCGCACAGCTTAAATATCCACACAGACGCTTTACAGAACCGAATAACCAATAAATATAATCAAAAGCATGGGAACCGACGGCACCAAGTACACCACCCCCCATATCTTTTCTAGAATACCAATTCCAAGCGCGATCGGGATTTGCTCGACTCGCTACCATCCAATCTATTTTAATGAGGCGTATTTTGCCGACATAATCTTGTGCTAAATATTCGGCTAGAAGTTGCCATGCAGGAATGAAACGGAATTCAAAATCAGGGGTAACGATTAAATTTTTTTCTTGCGCGAGATGATATAACGCTTTGGTTTCACTCGCATTGAGATTCATCGGTTTTTCTAATAGAATGTGTTTTCCTGCTTCAAGTGCCTTTTTTCCCATCTCGTAGTGTAAAAAGGGAGGAGTAGAGATACTAACCCCATGGACTTCATCTAAAGCGAGAATCTCATCGAGTTGATTAGATGCGTAGGGAATATGATGAGTTGAGGCGATGGTTTTTGCTTTGGCTAAATCTCTGTTATGGATAGCGACGACTTCTGTTCGATGATGATGAGCAAACCCCGGTAAATGGATTTGTTGTCCGAACCCTGTACCAATGACTGCAACGCCTATTTTATCCATATTCATGATTTTAAGTTAAATGGAAAAGCCCTTGAGAGTCTTGCCGTGTTTCGACCTCAAGGACTTTGCTTTCTTCTCACTCCTCACACAATATAAGAGTACCTGAAATATTAACTTTAAAGATAATTTCTAGTGACGCTTTAGCAAGTGGCATAAGTGGAGGAACTGAAACTATAGGAAGATTGTCATTAATAAACGGTTTCGTCCTCTTTTCGCCACGCTGGGTCAACAATACAGATAAAAACGAGTGATTCGTCGCCACAGCTATGAATATATTGTCTGGCATTTGGGGGAATATAAACTGCATCCCCAGGTATGACTATTTGTGTTTCATCGTTGATGTGCATTTCTCCTTTCCCACTCAGGATGTAATAAACTTCTGAGGTGGTTAGAGAATGGGGTAAGGAAGTTTCGTCTACAGGTAATACGGCATGAGCTAAACTATAGCGTAGTTCTAAAGGTTGTTTATCAGGATGGAGTAATTCTCTGAGTTGGGTACTATCACCTGCTAAAAATTCTTCACAGTCTTTCAGATTTTTGACGAACATGGTTTTAATAAATTAAATGTGTTTCCAGTCCGTTTGCATTTTACCTTGTTGGGGTCGCCAAATATTTCTTAATTATTAAATGAATTAAGCTCTTTCTGCTGATTGGCAAAATAGGGTAACATCTGATTCTGAGTCGGCCAGTTTTTGTAAATAAAGTAAATGAGATAGGGTAAAGAGATCGCAAGCATTAAAAATCTGTAACCTAATGATGCTTCTGCTATTTTGTGATATTCACTTATACTAATAAAGTCGGTCGGATCACTTTTTAAATTAAAGAAAAAGTTATAAATATAATCAAACAATGTGATTAAACAGCTAAACACGATAGGAGTCATTAAATTTTTTGTCTTTAAATATAAGATTCCTACTATAACTCTCATCACGAAATGGGCTGCAAAATTTGTCACCCATAATAATGAACAAATTAGAGATGAAATGAGCAAGCCCGTGATAATTCCTTTTTTAATTGAAATTTTATGTAAAACAATTGTATTAAAAATTATTTCCAATATAAAAATTAATATAAATGATGCCAGAGCATATAAAATTTGACTTGATACATTGTCATAAAGATTGTCATTAAGATAATTTTCCACATAGTCAGGAAAGATTAATGATAAATAATAAAATAATAATCGAATGAATCCTCTTAAAAAGAGATAACTAAAAAAAGCTAATGTTAATATAATCTGATAATTGATTGAATTGTCTAATCCTGTTATATATTTCCAATTTAAGTTAGCATTATCAATATATCTAATTAAAAAAAATAAAAAGCAAAAGACAACAATCAATATCATAAAGTTGGCAAAAGTTAAATTCTTAATAAGGTCATTATAATCTTGTTTATCGACTGCTAAATAAGCGGTTGAACTAAAGATATAAGCCATCGATAACCCAATGGATAAAAGAGCTAAGATAATTTCTAAATAATTGATTTTATTAAATTTATCTATCTCTAAATCTTTTGTTGTGCTGGGATTGTCATTTTTATTATTTAAAAGAATGAAAAACGGTAGAATAAATACATTTAGTAAACCTAACCAACCCCAGCGAGACGAATAACCTTTACCTCTGCAATATCTGCGACATCCTCGAATCAGAAGATAATATCCAAGCAAAAGCGTTAGTAACACTGAAATAGAAATAGATAGTGATAAATTTAATGAGATATAATCTTGATTCATTCCTAAAATAACTAAAGGAATATATTGAACACACAAACCAACAACGATTAAGTTAAGACCTTGTTGCATATTAATTTTATTATGTAGAAGTTTGGTAAAAGAACTGACTGATTAATCCTTTTACGTTCCAAATTTAATATGCCCAAATCATCAGCCAAAAATCCAATCACTCAACTGGCACATCTTGGAGTGACACTTGGCAGGCGAATTTTATATAAAGAAATAAGATAAATTATTCGGCAAATCACATCAAATGAATAAACACGGACTTCACCAAGACCATTCACAAGCTTGGATAGTTCAAACTTGGTTAGCTTTTATTCTTTCCGTTGGTGCTACCAGTATCGGTATACTTTATCTTCCCGTCGATAATTGGGTTAAAGGTTATATGGGAATGGGTTTGGTGTTTACAGTTGGTTCAACGATAAGTTTAACGAAAACGCAACGGGATACATACGAAGCGAAAAAATTAACAACTCGACTCGATGACGCGAAAGTCGAAAAGATTTTAGCCGAACACAATAATTTTAATTTGTAGGAAATTTTAAAAATACTCCTACATTTAAAAATCGGAATTAAACTGCTGTTTTTTGAGTTTTTGATGGATTGCATCAGTCTTTCCTTGCGGATAAGCCAAATTTCTGATTACTATATGCTTTCTGGCTTCTTCTAATTCTTTTAAATTAGTATAATCGACCCAGTGAATACAATCTACTGGACAAGTATCGATCGCTTCTTGTATTCTATCTTCTGAGTCTCCATCTTGATTAAAGACTCGTGAACGTCCATTATCTGACTCAATATAAAAAGTATTAGGGGAAACATGAGCGCAATGTTTACAACCAATACAGGTAGCCTCATCCACATATACGCCTTTTTGTCGTAAAATTCCCCCTAATTCGGGTTCAAACCCTGTTCGTTCAGGTTCATTTCTAAAAACTCCCCCTAACTCTGGTTCAAAACCTGAGCGGTTGGGGGATAATTCAAAATCAGCCATTAGGCACTCCAACGTTGGACAACTAAGCAAATTGAACCATCTTCGTTGACTTTTTGTTCGCTTACTTGAAAACCTTGTTTAGCAGTTTCGCTCAAAATGGTTTGGTAAGCATAACCTTGAGAGACTTTTCTTAAAAATCCTTCAACTGTTAAAGGTTGTTGCCAATATTGTAAATCAGCAACTAATTCATATTCATGACCGTTCCAACTAAAACCGATATCATAGTCATTTTTTTGTTCGACTACTACTTCGGCAGTACGGGTTTGTCCTTGGTATCCTCTAACGTTTGTTGGGCCTTCTTTCCACGCTATCCCCATTTCGGTTAAAGCAGATTTAAGAGAAGTGACATTACGGATTTGGGTTTTGATGTTGCTAAAGTGTGACATAGTCCTCTAGATAGATTTAAAGAAATAACAATAATCTTGCGTTCAAAATTACCAATCGCTGAAAGACGCTTGATTAGCGACTTGCGTAGATTGGCTAATCGTTTGATTGTAATATTCTGAGCTTTTCTCTTGTGAAATAACTGTACCAAGTTGTGCTTCTATTGCCGCCGTGACCTCTTGACAAGATGCGCCTACTATGCCTGTAACCTTTTCTTTGACACGACCATCAGGATAAATGACAAATTCTAAAGTTTCCATATTCATAGTTAGTTCACAGTCCCGTTTAATCTTGATCAGCAAAAGATGACTCAAAGAAATTACTAAAATCTAAACTAGCTAACAATCGTAAGCAAGCTTGACAATATGTGTTAAATTTTAGCAAAAGTTTACATTGTCTGAGTATCTTACTTTAGTTGTTTGTAAGTTTCGCTTAACTTTACTAACGTAGTCAAGGGCTAAAATTTTTTTCTGTGCCAAATGTAATAAAAATATACAGAAGTTGTGGGCTTAATCGCTTAAACCATAGCTAATTGTCTATAGATACGATTTTTAAAATATTTTATTGAACAAAACTAATGACGTAGCGACGAGGAAGCAGGATAATTAAAGATCGTCCATTGGTTTTGGTTGTAAAGTAAACATATGAATCAAAGTGCGATTTCTATTGGTGTCTTGGGCTTTGGTGGATTAGGACAAGCCGCAGCAAGAATTTTATCAGCCAAACAAGAAATGCTTCTAGTCGCCGCAGCCGATAAACAAGGCTATATTTATCATGAAGAGGGTTTAGATAAAGAGCGCATCATCACAGCCTATCATCAACAGGGTTCGGTCGGATATTTGGAACCTCACGGAACATTAAGCCAAAATAGTATTGCAGAATTAATCGAAAAAGCTAACGTAGACGGATATTTTCTCGCTTTACCCAATTTACCAAATACTTTCATGGCTGAGGTTGCTAAACAGTTTATTCAGTCGGGATGGCGAGGTGTATTAGTCGATGCTCTCAAGCGAACCAGTGCTGTAGAACAATTATTAGAAATTAAAGACCATTTAGCCAAAGCGGGAATTACTTATCTGACAGGATGTGGTGCAACCCCAGGACTTTTAACAGCAGCCTCCGCGATCGCATCTCAAAGTTATACTGAAATACATCAAGTTAAAATTACCTTTGGTGTGGGTATTGCCAACTGGGAAGCATACCGCGCTACCATTCGAGAAGATATTGCCCATTTACCTGGTTTTGATGTGGAAACTGCCAGCAAAATGAGTGATACAGAAGTAGAAGCGTTTCTTGATAAAACCAACGGCATCCTAACCCTAGAAAATATGGAACACGCAGACGATATTATTTTAGAACTAGCAGGAATTTGTTCTAGAGATAGAGTAACAGTTGGTGGTGTTGTTGATACCCGTAATCCCAAAAAACCAATTAGTACAAACGTTCAAATCACAGGGCGTACATTTGAGGGTAAGATTTCCACTCATACGTTTACATTAGGTGATGAAACCAGTATGGCAGCTAATGTTTGCGGGCCAGCATTTGGTTATCTAAAAGCAGGGATAGCATTACATCGACGTGGAATACATGGTTTATTCACTTCTGCGGAGATTATGCCCCAATTTGTTCGCTAACCCGTCATTACAAAGAAATCTGAGTTACTGCAATATTTCCAGAAAAACAGACATCAACATCTGTGCCTTCTTTTCTGGGGCGTTTGCTGTATTCTCCATAGTAATAAAATAAATCCCCTTCAACGCGATAATTAACGGGTAAAGGTTGGGTACTCGGTTCACAAAATACAATTTTTGGGTCTGGTGAACCGGGTTCCAAATGGGGTAAATTCACATTCCAAAAACAATTAATGGGTAACGGACGAGTGAATAAATCTTGTAATACTTTAGCAGTCCAGTAACTCGCCCAATCCCAGTCTATTACTAACGGCCGTTTTATCCAATGAGAAACAGCAATACCCCGAACTCCTAACATTGTTGCTTCCCTGACTGCTGCGACCGTTCCAGAAATATAAACATCTACCCCTAAATTACCACCCGCATTAATTCCCGATAACACCCATTCGGCATCCGTTACGAGGTGTTTTAGGGCAATACGAGTACAGTCTGCGGGCATTCCATCAACTGCGTATTCTGTTGACGAACGACAATGTAAACGTAAAGGTTGATGTGTTGTCACTTGATGTCCACAACCTGAAAATTGACCTGTTGGGGCGACAATAATTCCTGTTCCGTCTACTGCTTGTTGTAATGCTTGTATTCCAGGTGCATCAATTCCATCATCATTGGTTAAAATCAGGGTCATGGGTAGGTGTTAAAAGTCAATGATAAAAGTGTACTATAATAATTAAAGTCTAGAAACTTAAAAATATGCTGGCCTCTAAAAAATACTTTTCAGTTTCAGAATTTCACCGTCTTTTTGACTTGGGTTTTTTTGGTGAAGATGAGCGAGTCGAATTAATCCAAGGAGAAATCATTAAAATGGCAGCAAAAGGTACACGTCATGTTGTTTGTTGTAGAAGATTGATTAAATATTTAAGTAGTTTATTAGCAGGACAAGCTGTGCTAAGTTGTCAAGACCCAATTAGTCTATCATCGAATAGTGAACCTGAACCCGATTTTACTATTGCTAAACTAAAAGATGATGATTATCTTTCTGGTCATCCTACACCCGAAAATATTATTTTAGTCATTGAAATTGCTGATTCTACTTTAACTTATGACCAAAAAGTGAAAATACCTCTTTATGCTGAATCGGGAATTAAACACTATTGGATTTTTAATTTACTCGACAATCAACTTGAAACTTATAGCCAACTCTATCAGAAAGCTTTAGATCAATTTGATTATCGTCAAAAAATTGTTTACTTACCGAATCAAACAGTAACTTTACCAGAATTAACTAATTTAGTTTTAGATTTATCACAGATTTTTTAAATTCTCTTTTTCTGTTACTTTTAAAAATTGTCATTAAAAGTTTAGTATAAAAATTAAAGTCTAGAAACTTAAAAATATGCTGGCCTCTAAAAAATACTTTTCAGTTTTAGAATTTCACCGTCTTTTTGACTTGGGTTTTTTTGGTGAAGATGAACGAGTCGAATTAATCCAAGGAGAAATTATTGAAATGGCAGCAAAAGGGACACGTCATGTTGTTTGTTGTACAAGATTAAACAAGTATTTAAGTAGTTTATTGACAGGACAAGCTGTTTTAAGATGTCAAGACCCAATTAGTCTATCATCGAATAGTGAACCTGAACCCGATTTTACTATTGCTAAACTCAAAGATGATGATTATCTCTCTGGTCATCCGACACCCGAAAATATTCTTTTAGTCATTGAAATCGCTGATTCTACTTTAACTTATGACCAAAAGGTAAAAATACCTCTTTATGCGGAATCGGGGATTAAACACTATTGGATTTTTAATCTACTCGACAATCAACTTGAAACTTATAGCCAACCCTATCAGAAAGCTTTAGATCAATTTGATTATCGTCAAAAAATTGTTTATCTACCAAATCAGACTGTGACTTTACCAGAATTAACTAATTTAGTTTTAGATTTATCACAGATTTTTTAAATATATAGTTTTTTATATTATCTTTTTTCTGTAACTCTGAAAAACTGTAATTGCGATAAAATTTTAAGATCATCAATATTTTTTAAGATTCTTCTAGATCCAGAATATCTGCTAAATCTAACGTTTCATCTAAATCTAAAGATAACTGTTCAGTTGAATGATTTAATATTACTTCTTCTCTTTTAGAAACATAATCAACAAGTTTAGTCCAGTCAATCTGATTATTATTCATAAAGTCGTGCATGAATTCTTGAGTCATTTCGTTAATTTTAGCTGCATAAGTTTGTTGAAAAAGTGCATCTTTTTTCTGGGCTTCTTGATCGATAGGTACAATAATTTCTTGATAAAGATTATCGTCTTCTGAAAGAAAATTCCAAAAATCTTGACCAGCATATTTAAAGTATACTTTTTCGAGATCTCTATCTTTTTTTAAAGGATTTGCATCTTTCCCGTACATACAACCATTTACAGCAATAATTTCCTTGTGGTTACCCTTTATTCTAATCAATTGTTTAGCTTTTTTAAAGTTATCTTTCATTCTATTAATTTGATCAGAGTTACCCCAGTTAGTACCAGATTTAATCCCTACAATATAATAATTTCCATTTCTTTCAAATTCTAAATCAATACTGTTTAAATCAGATTTAAAACCTTGATACAACTTTTCAGCTATATAAATTGCAAAACCTTCTAATAAATTACCAAAGATTGTTTCTTCTTGCGAGGACAAAAAAGCGTCAACAATACTTTTGACAAAATCTCCAGCTAACTCAATATTTTTAGCCTTAAATAAATAAGGATTTTTGCGTCCGAGAACATTAGACAACCTTAACTTACTGAGTTTTTCAAATCTTTTGTTATAAAATGGCGTTAGAACATTATTGATTAAATAATCATGATAAATTTGATAATTTTCTTGATTCATATTATAGTTTTTATTTAAAAAATTTTTATTCAGTTTTATGGTATTAAGTTGTTCATTAAATAAAGTTTTTTCAAGATTATTAATGGCTACTTTATAATACTCTTCTTTAATTTCAATACCTAGATAATTTCTTCCTAGTTCTTTAGCTGCTATACACGTTGTACCCGAACCTAAAAAGGGATCAAGAATTAGATCATTCTGTTCAGTAAATAATTTAATAAACCAAGAAGGTAAGGTTTTAGGAAATGCTGCACTGTGATTTTTATTATTACATTCTGTAGCTAAGTGTAAAACATTTGTTGGATAAGCCATTGTTCGCTCTAACCAATTTGAAATATTTTTTCCAAAGCCACTTTCTACTTTAGAATTATCACGCTGTTTATCAGTTTCACTCAAGTTACTTAACCGAGATTTTGCCCAATCTCCCATAGGAACCATAACTTGCTCTTGATACATTTTAAATTTCTTTTGCTTGTTAAACTGTAAACATCTTTCCCAAGCATCACGAAAACGATTTGGCCATTTTCCTGGATAACAGTTTTTTTTATGCCAAATATACTCTTCTGTCCAGAACCATCCTTGTTTTTGTAGTTCTAAAATCAGTTTTATAACATAGTTGTGTCGTTCTCCATTAACCGCTTTCTCTTTAATATTAAGAATGAACGTTCCATCAGCTTTTAGAACTCTTTTAATCTCTTGTGATATGGGAAGAAACCAGGTAACATAATCATCGGGATTGATTCCACCATATGTTTTTTTGCGACTATCGGCGTAGGGTGGAGATGTAACGATTAAGTTAACAAAATCGGATGGCATTTGCTGTAATACTGTTAAGCAATTATCTAAAAAAATCTGATTATGCCATTGATTCGACTGAGTTATAATTCTTTCGTTAAAACAAGAACTTTGATTCATTTATATTGAGATAAACTGATTAAGTTAGGAATCAAAAGACTAAAAATTGTCTCTTGACTCCTCTCATTTTACACCGCAGATAAAGATTGCTGTAAACGCAATTTATCCCAACCTTTTTGATGCAGTAAAACCCAAGATTGCATTAAATCAGGCCCCTGCAATTCTCCCATCAATCCAGCGCGAAGGGATTTCATTACTACACCTTTTTTGACTCCCTTTGATTTCGTGACTTGATTGACAATTTCTTTAGCCGTTTCTTCGGTTAATTCGGTTTCAATTTTGTCTAAAATCTCTTGCAGAATCTCTTTAACTCCAGCAGTTTTAAGTTGAGTTAGCGCATCTTCAGTAAAGTTTAAGGTTTCCCCAAACAGCAAACGACTTTCTTTGACTGTATCTGTCAGACGGGTTAAACTGGGGCCAATCAGTGTAGCGAGTTGTACTAACCAAGTACGTGCGCTTAAATCTTGATATCCTGCTTCTTCTAAATAAGGAATAATCAGATCAACTAACTTCTCTGGTGCTAAATGATGCAGATATTGACTATTGATCCAGTCTAATTTATCCCAATCAAACTTAGCACCTGCTTTATTGACTCGTTCTAAGGTAAAGACTTTGGCAGCTTCTTCTAGTGTAAAGATTTCTTGTGTCGAGTCGGGGGCTGTCCATCCTAGCAAAGTCATATAATTTGCCATTGCTTCGGGTAAAAAACCCATTTTTTTGAAATCATCAATTGAAGTGACTCCATCTCTTTTAGATAGTTTCCGCCCTTCTTGATTCAAAATCAGGGGTGTATGAGCAAATTCTGGGATAGATGCGCTATAAGCTTCATATAACAAAATCTGTTTAGCCGTATTAGCAATATGATCCTCACCTCGAATAACATGGGTGATCTTCATATCAATATCATCGACAACAACCGCTAAATTATACAAAGGTTGTCCAAACGCTTCATCTTGGAATTCTGCGGCACGTGCAACCACCATATCACCACCGAGATCACTGCCTTTCCATGATACTTGACCTCGAATTGCATCATGCCAAACAATTTCGCGATCGTCTTCAATTTTAAAACGAATCACAGGGATACGACCCTCAGAGATCAACGCTTCCTCTTGTTCTGTGCTTAAATTTCGATGACGGTTATCGTAGCGGGGTGCCTCTCCTCTTGCTTTTTGGGTTTCCCGCATTTGTTCGAGTTCATCTGGAGTACAATAGCAACGATAGGCTAAACCCTTCTCTAGCAAGGTTTGAATATATTGACGATAGAGATCTAAGCGTTGAGTTTGGTAAAAAGGGCCTTCATCCCAGTTAATTCCAAGCCATTGTAAACCCGACATGATATTATCGGTATACTCAGGACGCGATCGCTCGACATCTGTATCTTCAATTCTTAGTATAAATGTACCGCCCAGATGATGAGCAAACAACCAATTAAAAACGGCTGTTCTTGCGGTTCCGATGTGTAAATTTCCCGTTGGACTAGGTGCAATACGAACTCTAACGCTCACGATATCCTCTTTAATTCTAGTGCAGTCTTATATTCTAATCTAGTGCTTGTCCTGCTGGTTTGCGTTGATCGTTCACACCATAGATTAATTTTTTTTCTGGATCGATTTTAATAGATTCCGCAGCACCCCAGTTGTAGAAAGGTTTGATGGTGTATCCCATTTCTAACAATTTTTGAATCGTCGTCTCATTTAACCCATTTGGTTCATTTAAAACAGCATTAGGTAAACCTTGATAATGAATGCGAGATGAATTAACCGCTTTTTCTAAATTCATTTGATGATCGATTAAATTGGTGATCACCTGTACAATTGTCGTGGGAATGGTTGAACCTCCTGGACTCCCCGTAACTAAAAAAAGATGACCATTTTTTGTAACAATGGTGGGAGACATCGAACTAAGAGGCTGTTTTTGCGGTTGAATTAAATTAGGATTTCCTTGCATTAAGCTAAATTGATTTGCTTCCCCAGCTTTACTGGTAAAATCATCCATTTCATTATTTAACAAAAATCCAGTATCACCTGCCATCACTGCCGCACCAAAATTAGAATTAATGGTATAGGTCACAGAAACCGCATTCCCATCTTTATCGACTACAGAATAATGAGTTGTATTCATTCCTTCTGGTTTTAGAATTGGTTGATAGAGTTCTTCAGGGTTTCTCGCTTTATTGGGTAAGATTTTTGTTCTAATTTGTTTGGCGTAATCTTTGGCTAAAAGTCTATTTAAAGGCATATTGACAAACTTGGGATCACCTAAATAAAGATTACGATCGCTATAAGCATATAACATCGCCGATAACATCAAATGTAAGCTTTGTGGAGTCTGAAAACCTAATTTTTTGAGGTTATATCCTTCCAAAATATTCAGCATTTGACAGACTGTGGTTCCTCCTCCTGGGGGTGGAGCGGAAATCACGACATAACCGCGATAATTACAGCGTAGAGGTTCTTGTTCAGTAATCGAATATTGCTGAAAATCTTTGAGACTTAAAATACCCTGATTTGCTTGACTTGCTTGGACAATTTTTTGGGCAATTATTCCATTGTAAAAAACATCTGTACCTTTCTCGGATATTAGTTTCAGGGTTTTAGCTAATTCTTTTTGAATCAGATAATCGCCAACTTGATAACTATTTTTGCCATCTTTAAGAAAAATCGCAGCAACATTCGGTTCTGTAAATTTTTTATCGTTTAATTTTAAAATTCTAATGTCACCTTCAGTTAAGATAAATCCTTTTTCTGCTAACTGAATTGACGGTTTAATAACTTGTTGTCTCGATAAAGTACCATATTGATTTAAAGCGTAATCTAATCCTTTTACTGTCCCTGGTACACCAACTGCTAAATAACCTTTTCGACTTCTGTCAGTAGCGACTTTTCCTTGTTCATCTAAATACATATTCGGTGTCGATGCGAGGGGTGCTTTTTCCCGAAAATTGATAAAAGTCTCTTTATCATTTGCTAAACGAATTAGCATAAATCCACCTCCTCCTAAATTTCCACAACAAGGATCAGTAACCGCGAGTGCATAACCAATAGCAACCGCAGCATCGATCGCATTTCCTCCTTGATTTAGAATTTGTATTCCGACTTTTGTCGCTTCATGTTGTGTCGTGACAACCATTCTATTTTTAGTAGAAACGGTCATTTTAGAAGGAGAATTATTAGGGGTTTGAGCAGAAGTAGAATCAGTAGAGATTAACCAACTTAAAAACTTGTAAGGATAAATGAGGGGATGATATATACTTTTTGCAATAATGATATCGAGAAGAGTTATAAATATTAAAAAACTGGTGAATAAAGTTATATATTTAGAAATCTTAGATATTTTCATCACTTCCTTTTACCGTAACTTATAAGATTGATGAATTACTATAGCATTGATTCGATTATGAACACCTAAAACTCACACTACGAAAATTATTGCCAAATTTGGCTTAAATCCAAGATAAAACCTGATAACACCTCGTCACAATTGACTTGGGTGGGTGATTGTAAGATTTCCACTTCTTGATTAACTCGATAAATCTCGACTTGTTGCGCTTGAGGATTAATCAGTAAACCTAAGCGTACTCCATTCGCACGATACTCTAACATTTTTTCTTGAAGGTCAGATAAGGAGTCAGTACGAGAACGCAACTCAATCACAAAATCGGGTGCAATAGGGGGGAATTTTTGCTGATGTTCGGGAGTCAGTGCATTCCAACGCTCTAGTTTTATCCACGCAACATCTGGTGAGCGTTGACTACCTAGCGGAAGACGAAACACCGTAGAAGAGCTAAAAACTTCACCTAACTGAGTTTGGCTATTCCAATTATATAACTGTGCGATCAAACCTGCTTCAGACCTTCCACTTTCTCCACCGACTGGGGACATGACGAGTAGTACTCCTTGTGCCGTTAATTCTAAAGGTTGTTCTGGATTAGCAATACATAGCTGATAGAATTGTTCATCAGTAAGATGGAGCGTACTGAAATCTAGTCGAATCGGTTCAATAATTGAAGATTCTGATAAAGTCATAAAATCCTCAGATAATTTTGCTAACTATTATAAAGATTTATTTGTAAATTATTGCCAAATTTTGCTTAAATCTAACCGAAATCCTGATAACACCTCGTCACAATTAATTTGTGTGGGTGATTGTAAGATTTCCACCTCTTGATTGACTCGATATATCTCGACTTGTTGCGCTTGAGGATTAATTAGTAAACCTAAACGAACCCCATTCGCTCGATACTCTAACATTTTTTCTTGTAGGTCAGATAAAGAGTCAGTACGAGAACGCAACTCATACTAAGTTGCGAATTAGACTGTAATTCTCAAATGAGGAAAATAAGTCATGGAGCGTAAGCGTTCGGGTTGAGAATCAAGTTC
>NZ_BLJI01000024.1 GCF_017312365.1 Chroococcus sp. FPU101 | reverse complement strand
ATTTCGACTAAACGAATCGCACTTAATCTACTGCTTCATAGTCACTGGCCATTGTTTCATCTGCATCATAATCATAGGATTCGCTCGATTCTGGCTCAACCCGAGTATAGGTTCTAAAACCTGTTCCAGATGAGGTTGCAGTGGATGGGCGATAGGGGGCGGTTGGTGCATTGGCAGTGTTCGTTCTGGTAGTAGTGGCCATCTCAATGGTTTGATCGGGTCGCGTTAAACGGGTAGGATCATCTGGATTAGCATTAAAGGTTTGAGTGTTTTGATTGACTTTTGCTCCAGTATAAATTCGCGTTCCAATTTCTAGAATGACTTGTCTAAATTCTTCGATATAGGTTTTCAGTTTTTCAAGACTAACGCTATTATCTTTTAATCCTGCTTCTAACTGTTCTTTTTTGCGTTGACTCAAGATTTTTAGATCTTCACTAATGAGTTGACCATTTTCTTTAAGGGTTGTCTCATGGGTATGGAATAGGCTATCGGCTTGATTTTTGATCTCGATGATCAGCAGACGACGACGATCGTAATCAGCGTATTTTTCGGCTTCCGATCGCATTCGATCAATTTCTTCGCTTTTTAGTCCCCCAGTATGGCTAATTAAAATACTCTGCTCTTTACCTGTACCTTGATCGTGGGCTAAAACTTTTAAAATTCCATTCACATCAATTTCAAATGAAACTTCTATTTGTGGTACACCTCTTGGCGCAGGTGGAATCCCATTAAGAAGAAATTTCCCTAGATTTTTATTGTCTTTCGCCATCGCCCTTTCGCCTTGTAACACCTGTATTTCTACAGAAGTTTGTCCATCGGCTGCGGTGGAAAAGATTTGTGATTTACTGGTGGGAACGGTAGTATTACGATCGATAATTTTGGTGAAGACTTCCCCAAGGGTTTCAATGCCTAAAGATAAAGGGGTCACATCAAGGAGTAGAATGTCTTGAATGTCTCCCCCTAAAATGCCTCCTTGAATGGCTGCACCAAGTGCGACGGCTTCATCGGGATTGATCGAGCGATCAATTTTACTGCTTGGGAAAATCTGTTGGATCATTTGCTGTACGGCTGGAACACGAGTCGAACCGCCGACTAAGATGACACGTTGAATGTCTTGGGGTGTTAATTCACTGTCTTTTAAGGCTTGTTGAACTGGGCTTTTAGTTCCTTCGACAAGTGCTTGCGTTAGTTCATCAAATTTGGCGCGGGTGAGTTCGACTTCTAAATGTTTTGGCCCATTTTCATCGGCACTGATAAACGGGAGATTAATGGAAGTAGTTCCCATCGTTGAGAGTTCAATTTTGGCTTTTTCTGACGCTTCTCTCAATCGTTGAATCGCCATTTTGTCGGTGCTTAGATCGATTTTTTCTGAATTTTTAAAATTCTCAATTAGCCAAGAGACTAAGACGTTATCAAAGTCATCACCTCCTAAATGGTTATTGCCAGAAGTGGATTTAACTTCAAAAACGCCGTTTCCGATCTGTAAAATTGATACGTCAAAGGTTCCACCCCCTAAATCAAAGACTAGAATTTGTTGCTCTTCGTCTTGTTTTTCTAAACCATAGGCTAGGGCGGCGGCGGTTGGTTCATTAATAATTCTTAATACTTCTAATCCTGCAATCACTCCCGCGTCTTTGGTGGCTTGTCTTTGGGCATCGGTAAAATAAGCGGGAACGGTAATAATTGCTTCGGAGACGGGTTCACCTAAAAAATCTTCGGCATCTTTTTTGAGTTTTTGCAGAATCATCGCGCTGATTTCTTGCGGGGTAAAATCTTTGTTCCGAATCCGTACATTTACGGTGTCTTCTCGGCCTTTGTTACATTGATAGGTAACGTGCGATCGTTCTTGTTCGGTTTCCGCCCAGCGTCGTCCAATAAAACGTTTAATACTATAAACCGTATTCTCAGCATTGGTAACGGCTTGACGTTTAGCCAATTGTCCTATTAATCGCTGATTCGCCTTACCAAATCCTACGATACTTGGCGTAGTGCGTCCGCCTTCCGAATTGGGGATAACGATGGGTTGTCCTGCTTCTAGAACAGCTACACAACTATTCGTCGTCCCTAAATCGATCCCAATGACTTTTCCCATAATTCTTATGCCCTAATCATATGCTTCAGACTCACGCATGAACAAAGAACCGTCTTGTTTAATCAGTCTTTTGTTAAACTAATCAAGCGCAGAAGCTTTCAAGATATCGATTTTTTTTAATAAAATGATTGTTTTGAGAGGGGTCAGTTGGAGAATTTTTTAATTCAACTGAAAACATTTTTAAAAATCATTAGTCACAACGAAATTAATCGCGTGAGCTAATGACTTCAAACTTGTTCTAAATTGAATTAGAGTCGCTGGTTTCTTCTTCATACAATTGACGATCGTCATTACTTGAGTCAGAAACCTGATCAGGATCTTGAGCGGCAGCCACTTTGACCATAGCGTGACGCAGAACTTGATCTCCTAAAAGATAGCCCCGTATTAACTGTTCTATCACAGTTCCTTCTGGATATTCATCCGTATATTCTCGTAGCATTGCTTCATGATAACTCGGATCAAAAGGCTGTCCTTCGGGGCGCATTGCTGAAACACCAAGGCGTTTTAAACCATCAACAAAGTTTTTATATACACTTTGATAGCTTTTATGAATGCCCATTTCGCCATCGGTAGTCGGTTTAAGTTGAGTTCTGGCCCGATCAAAGTTATCGATCACAGGTAATAATTCAGCAATGGTTTTACATTTGATCTGAATTTCTAAGTCTTCTTTTTCTTTCTGTGTCCGTTTCCGAAAATTATCAAATTCAGCCGCTAGACTTATGTAGCGTTTTTTGTGGGCTTCAGCTTGTTGGGTTTGCTCATCGAGTTGTTTAGAAAGCGTGGCGATTTCCTGTTCTAAGTTCGCCATGAGAACCTCAGGAGACACATTTTCTTGTCCAGAAGTGGCGTTAGAATCTTCTGTTGAAGACCCACGCGTAGCCTGATTTGTTGTTTGAGGATCAACAACAGATGATTTAGGGTCAGTTTCGCCCATTGACCCAAAAGAAGATTCTAAATTTTCTAAATTTGTCTCTAATGGTTTTTGTTCTTCACTCATAAGACGATTATTGGAGTCGCAATTAGCTTGTATTTTTGGTCATTATTTGGGTTTCCCTCTCAACTAATGTAACATTTTGTGGACATTGACGCGGTTCAACCGAATTGATGAAAAAATAAGCACAAAAGGTAGATTAGATGGGTTGTTCAAAGATCACTCGTCTTGTAGTCCTGAAATTTCAGTTTTTTTACTTCTGCGATCAATTTAACCTCGATTTTGGGAACACTGAGAAGTAGTGACGAGGTTATTAGGATTTTATGACGAATGCTTCAACTTCAAAACGGACACGGGCCGTTGCTTTAAGAAACTATTTTTCGCCTTTTGGTAATAAACTGGTACAAGTTGGCTACGCTGCACCCGATCAAATGCAACAAGCTTTGATTGAAACCCGAAAAACAGGTCGTCCGTTAACCGATGTCTTGCAAATGATTACTGGAAGACCTCTACCTCCAGATTTGCAGCGACAGTACAAAAAAAATCAGCTTTTTGAATTAAAGATTTTGTTTGGGGTTGAATTTCTCGATCCAGAAATTAATAATATTGATGCAATGGAATCGGCTCGATTAATCGATACGTTGATTCCAATTGATATTTGTCGTCGTTATCGCCTAGTCCCCCTCAGACGCATTGAAGGGTTATCACCTTCTATTTTAGTGGCGATGGTCGATCCCGATAACCTCGAAGCTCTCGATGATGTTAACCGAATTTTACGCCCTAAAGAATTAGGTTTACAGCGTTTGGTCATTACGCCCGAAGATTATGAGCGATTATTGGAGCAGTATCACGGGGTGCAGGGTGAACTGGACATCGAGCGTAAAAGACTTCTTAAAGAAAGAGAAATCGAGAAATTAGCCGATATTACGGAAATTGTTGAAAATATTGATGCTTCAGTAGCTGCCGCGAAAGATGAGGCGACTGATGATTTAGAGTCTGGTGATGCCAATGAAGCACCAGTGATCAATCTTGTCAACAAAATACTCGCTAAAGCATTACAAGAAGGGGCATCGGATATTCACGTTGAGCCACAAGAAGAGGTTCTTCGCATTCGATTTCGCAGAGATGGGGTACTGCAACAAGCTTTTGAGCCTTTACCGAGAAAGGTTACTCCTGCTGTGGTGGCACGTTTTAAGATTATGTCGGATCTCGATATCGCCGAACGAAGACTACCCCAAGATGGCAAAATTCGCCGTTTATATCAAGGGAGAAAAGTCGATTTTCGGGTCAATACGCTACCCAGTCGTTACGGTGAAAAAGTCTGTTTACGGATTTTAGATAATAGTGCGACGCAACTGGGGCTAGATAAATTGATTACCGATGATCAAACTCTCGCAATTGTCAGAGATTTAGCCAGTCGTCCTTTTGGTTTGATCTTAGTGACAGGGCCAACAGGTTCAGGTAAATCGACCAGTCTTTACTCGGTTCTCGCAGAACGAAATCATCCTGGAGTCAATATTAGTACGGCTGAAGATCCGATCGAATATTCTTTACCTGGTATCACGCAAGTTCAAGTCATTCGGGAAAAAGGGATGGATTTTTCTTCAATTCTACGAGCCTTCATGCGACAAGATCCCGATGTGATACTGGTGGGTGAGACACGGGACAAGGAAACGGCAAAAACAGCAATTGAAGCAGCTTTAACAGGTCACTTGGTCTTAACCACTCTACACACCAATGATGCAGCAGGTGCGATCGCTCGTCTAGACGAAATGGGTGTAGAACCGTTTATGATTTCGGGTGCATTACTGGGCGTTCTAGCACAACGTTTGATGCGTCGCGTTTGTACCGAATGTCGTGTTGCTTATAACCCGACTCGCCAAGAATTAGCTCATTTTGGCTTGACGGCTTCTAATGAAGAGGAAGTGATTTTTTATAAAGCCAATACCTTAACCCTTGATGAAATACAAGAAGCCCGCGCTACTAATAAATTGTGTCAAAAATGTAGTGGCAGTGGCTATAAAGGACGCGTTGGTGTTTATGAGGTGATGCGGAACAGTGAACGCTTACAAGTCATGATTAACGAAGGTGCGACGACAGACCGCATTAAAGAAGTCGCTGTTGAAGAAGGAATGATTACCCTACTGGCATATAGTCTTAACCTTGTCCGTCAAGGATACACCACCCTTGAAGAAGTCGAACGGGTGACCTTTACTGATTCGGGTTTAGAGGCTGAATTAAAAGCAAAACGCAAAAGTGGTCTAACCTGTCGTACCTGTAGTGCTGATTTACAGCCTGAGTGGTTGGATTGTCCTTATTGTATGACTCCTCGATTTAATGAACACTCAGCTTAAAAAAAACTAGGAGAGTAATTGCTGTGGAATTAATGATCGAAGATTTAATGGAACAATTGGTAGAAATGGGTGGCTCAGATATGCACATTCAAGCGGGCGCACCCATCTATTTTCGCATTAGTGGTAAGTTAGCCCCAATTAGTGAAGAATTACTCACCCCGCAAGTAGCCCAAAAATTAATCTTTAGTATGCTTAATAATACTCAACGCAAAGAGTTAGAGCAGAATTGGGAGTTGGATTGTTCTTATGGGATTAAAGGACTAGCACGCTTTCGGGTCAATGTGTATAAAGAACGAGGCTGTTATGCAGCTTGTTTACGGGCTTTATCTTCAAAAATCCCTAACTTTGAGCAACTCGGTTTACCTGAAGTGATTCGAGAAATGTCGGAACGTCCCAGAGGTTTGATTCTCGTGACGGGACAAACGGGTTCAGGTAAAACAACAACTCTAGCAGCCATGTTAGACCTGATTAACCGTACTCGCGCTGAACACATTCTCACAGTTGAAGATCCAATAGAATATGTGTTCCCAAATGCTAAAAGTCTATTTCACCAACGCCAAAAAGGAGAAGATACGAAAAGCTTTGCGAATGCGCTACGGGCGGCTTTGCGCGAAGATCCCGATATCATTCTTGTTGGGGAAATGCGGGATTTAGAAACCATTAGTTTAGCAATTACGGCAGCAGAAACGGGTCACTTAGTGTTTGGTACCTTACATACTAGCTCGGCGGCGGGTACGATTGATCGGATTATTGACGTTTTTCCAGCAAATCAACAAGCGCAAATCCGTGCGATGTTGTCTAATTCATTACTCGCAGTGTTTAGCCAAGCGTTAGTCCAAAAAAGAGCTCCAAAACCGGGTGAATTTGGTCGGGCGATGGTGCAAGAAATTATGGTGGTTACTCCTGCGATCGCAAACTTAATTCGAGAAGGAAAAGCCGCTCAAATTTATTCATCGATTCAAACGGGTTTGAAACTGGGTATGCAAACGATGGAACAAGCTTTAACTAATTTGGTGGTTAATGGCACGATTTCTTTTGAGGAAGCAATTTCTAAAAGTGGTAAACCCGATGAATTGCAGCGTTTGATTGCAGGTGCTAAACCGATCGCCACTGGGAATAGACGCTAAACCGATCATCTCAAATTTTTATTTTAATATAACGCGAGGATGAAGCAATGCCTACTTTTGTCGCCCAAGTTAAAAATAATTCTGGAAAGGTTTTTAAAGAAAAAGTCGAAGCGATGTCCCCAGAACAAGCTCGAATGCTGCTGAAGATGAAATATGCTTCGGTTGGTAAAATTAATAAATCGGGCATGGAAATTGATTTATCAAGGTTTGAATCGGCTTTAAGTAACGTTTCGATTAAAGATAAGGCGGTTTTTTCCCGTCAATTTTCGGTCATGATCAATGCAGGTGTGGCTATTGTTAGATGTTTGGGGGTGTTATCGGAACAATGCGGTAATCCCAAGATGAAAAAGGCTCTTACTGCGATTAGTGCCGAAGTACAGCAAGGAAGTCCGTTATCTGAAGCAATGGCTAAACATCCTGAGTGTTTTGATCAGCTTTATGTGAGTATGGTTGAAGCGGGTGAAGCGGGTGGGGTCTTAGATGAAGTCTTAAACCGTTTGGCTAAATTATTAGAAGATATGGCCCGTTTGAAGAATCAAATTAAATCAGCGATGGCTTATCCTGTCACCGTCGGAGTTTTAGCGATTATTGTTTTCTTTGCAATGACGATCTTTTTGATTCCAGTCTTTGCCAAAATTTTCCAAGATTTAGATGTTCCTTTACCTGCACTGACACAATTTATGTTGTTTTTAAGCAGTATTATGCGTAGCTGGAAGATTCTAATTCCGATTGGTGCCATTATCGGTACAAGCTTTTTTCTACGAAACTATTACAAAACGCCAGCAGGTCGCCTACAAATTGATGGTTTTATGCTGAAGATGCCGTTATTTGGTGAATTAAATGAAAAAACAGCAGTAGCCCGCTTTTGTCGTGTTTTCGGAACGTTAACTCGTTCGGGTGTTCCGATTTTAAATTCCCTAGAAATTGTCTGTAATACGGTGGGTAATCAAGTGATTGCTAATGCGGTTAGTGCGGCTAAATATGAAATTCAACAAGGGGGTATGATGAGTCTCGCTTTACAACAAGAAAAAGTCTTTCCCCCTCTAGCGATTCAAATGATTAGTATTGGTGAGGAAACTGGGGAATTAGATTCGATGATGATGAAAGTTGCTGATTTTTATGAAGATGAGGTAGAACAAGCCGTTAAAGCTTTAACCAGTGTCATTGAACCGTTGATGATGGTGATGATTGCTGGTTTGGTGGGAACGATTTTGCTATCAATGTATTTACCCATGTTCAAAGTTTTCGATGCTTTGGGTTAGAAAAAATTGCTCTTTGGAGACGTGATTAGAACGCGTCTCTATTTTTATAAAAAAGATTGACAAATATCTAATTATGTGGTTTTCAAAATCTTTTTCTAATTTTCCACTTCAGATCAGCTAAAACTCAGGTTAAACTAAAGCGAGTAACCGAGTCATAGAATTTATGAAAGTTTTACAAATCGTTCCTTCATCTCACTGATTTATGGAGGCCCGAGTCAAATGGTGATTGGTCTCTCATCAGCACTGGCACGACAAGGTGTTGAAGTGACGATTTTAACTACTAATTCTAATGGTGATGTGGGTCAACCTCCTTTAGATGTTCCTTTAGCAAAACCGATTTTAGAAAATGGCTATCAGGTTATTTATTTTCCCTGTTCTCCGTTTCGTCGTTATAAATTTTCTCTCGGTTTACTCAATTGGTTAGCTAAAGAAGCTCATCGCTATGACATCGCTCATATTCATGCTCTATTTTCTCCCGTTAGTACGGCTGCCGCTACAGTTTGCCGTCAGAAAAAATTACCCTATTTGCTGCGCCCTTTAGGTACACTTGATCCAGCCGATTTACTGAAAAAACAACATCTTAAAAAGATTTATGCTGCACTTTTAGAAAAACCCAATATAGCTGGTGCGGCGGGGATTCATTTTACAAGCGAACAAGAATGCCAGATATCTGAACGATTTGGCATTCATACTCAAGATTTTGTGGTTCCTTTGGGTGTTAATTTTCCAAAATCCATACCTGAAAAAGGCAAAATATCTCATCAGTTAGGAATTCCGCATCAGGTTCCTTTAATTGTATTTATGTCGCGCATTGATCCAAAAAAAGGATTAGATTTGTTATTACCTGCGTTAGAAACTTTATTAGACAAAGGAATCGATTTTCATTTTGTCTTAGCGGGGAGTAATCCTCAAGATCCAATTTATGAAAATCAGATTAAACAACGAATTGAAGGTTCAGTTTTAGCTAAACATACAACGATTACGGGATTTGTTGAAGGCGAGGTTAAGTTAGGTTTATTACTAGATGCCGATTTATTAGTCTTACCTTCTTATTATGAAAATTTTGGGATTGCGGTTGCTGAAGCGATGGGAATGGGTACACCAGTAGTCATTTCCGATCAAGTTCATATTTGGGAGGCAGTCGAAAAAGCGGCGGCAGGTTGGGTTACTCAATGTCATGTAGCCGATTTAACCCAAACTTTACAAATCGCCTTACAAGATCCTTATGAACGGGAACAACGCGGAAAAAATGCTCTTTCGTTGGTGACAGAACAGTATAGCTGGGATGCGATCGCACAAAAAATGATTACGGTTTATCAACAAGCGATTAAGTAGGTGGGACAAACCCACCCAACTTATTTAGGCTGCTGATAAATTGAGACTAAAACGAGTATTGCTGGCTGCTACAAAAACACTGTTTTGTTGTATTTTAAGGAAGTAGGTTCCTGCGGCTAGAGCTTTTGAAAGGGTAAGAGGCGCACTAATTTGAGAACGAGACTCATTCAATTCACCATCATCAATTTGATTATCGTTATTCTCATCAAAGTAAAGTTCTAATGTTGGTGCATCGGCATTACTAACAATATTAAAGTTGCCAATGGTTAAGTTTAAGGTACTAGGTGTTGCGACATTAAAACGATAAAAATCTGATGGATCGGCAACACCAACAAAATTTTGTAAGCCTATAATATTACTGGTAAGTGTACCAAGATTTAAGGCAGTGTTAGCCGTTTCACCAGGATCGGGTCTAGCGGGAATCATTGGGATTGTTGTTGCGGAAAAGCCTAAAGTATAGTTGGCGTTGGTGGTCAAATCAGAAGTAAAAACTCTAATGTAGTAAGTTCCTTGACCTAAAGTACGGCTAAACGCAGAAGAAGGAGTGTTATTAGAGCGTGAGAAAATCTCCTCATTCGTACCACCATCGTTTAAATTATTACCATTACGGTCATAGATAATTTGTAAAATTAATGGTCTACTGGTTCCACTAATTGAAATATTGACATCTGACGTAGTCGGAATCAAAACTCGATAAATATCATTTAAAAAGTTGTTATTTAGATCACTACTATTAATTTGTTCGCTAATTGTTCCACTGCGTATATTATTAAAAGTACCTAAATTCGCGGCTGTTGCTAGATTAAAATTATTATGGCCAGGTGTAGTCCCTGTCGGAATAGCAAAAGGTGTATTACCCGAAAGACGACCTTCATTAAAGCCATACGCTTCAAAATGATTTAAAGCTTGCTGATTTGTGACAATTCCATTTAATCCTAAATCTGGATTATTTGCTCTATACACATTAACATTAAAATAGTCCGATGCTTGTCGTCCTTCATTAATTCCAGAAAATTCAAAATGATTAAAAAGTTGTTGACTATTCAAACCCGCAGTAGCTAAATCTGGATTATTGTTGACATAAAACACAGGATTATAAGACAAAGATAAACGACGACCTTCAAAAATGCCATTAGTTCCAATATGTTGTAATAATGCTGTATAGGATAAATTAGCGGCTTTTAGATCTGGATTAGCTGCTTCATAAATTCCTAAATCGACGACTGGAGAAAAACGGCGTTCTTCTGTAATACCATTGCGTCGTAGGTGATCTAAAAGTTGTGCATTGCCAAGAGTTGCTAAATCCCCATTAGCAGATTTATAAAATCCTAAATCGACTATAGCAGAAGCGCGCCTACCGTCATTAATTCCAAAACTTTGATAATGATCAAAAAGCTGCTCATTCGTTGTAATTCCTGCTGTTGCTAAATCTGGATTAGCTGTTTGGTAAAAACTTAAATCAAAAAAAGGTGAAAATCGTCTTCCTTCAAAAACACCAGTATTAGCTAAATGGGTATAAAGTCCAACTCGCTCAAAATTAAAAGCTGCTGCTACATCTGGATTACTCGCGCCGTAAAAATTTAGATCGGCAAATCGAGAAAATAATCTACCTTCATTAATCCCAGAGGTAAAAAAATGATTAGTCAGTTGTTCATCCGTTGTCAATCCTGCTGCTGCTAAATCTGGATTGACTTCACGATAATAGCCGACATCAAATAAATTAACTGCCATAATGTTTTTATCTCAAACAATTTTTTCTATATTATCTGATTTTTTATAAATTGTCGTTATCTTAGTCAAATCAGGAAAAAGCAAGGGCAAGTTTATTCTTACTTCTTCCTTAGACTCGCTACACTAAATTGAGTGAAAGTCGGTAAGTAGTATTAGTTTGAAAATTGGCAGAATTAACTCTTAGAAAATAAGTACCATCCACCAATCTTTCTGTAGAGCTAAACGCCGAAGAACTACGGCCAATATTGGTTATAAGATCTGTTGTATCAACTTGACCATTACTATTAGCATCATAAACTAAAATAGTATTAACAGATTCAGTGAGAAGATCTACATTAAATCTAACATTTCTTTCTGTATTGGGTTGATTAATAATGTTAAAACGATAAATATCTGTTCGATCAGCCGTGCCAACAAAATCACTAAATACGCTATTTTCAGTCAATATACCCAGATTTAAAGCTGTTTGCAGAGAATCTCCTGGATCAACAGAAGTTGTCGGAAGATTGGATGTTGTTGCTACAGAAAAATTAATATTATAATTTGTATTGCTACTACTTGATGATGGTTGAACTCTGACATAATAAGATCCTATTCCCAATGTTCCAAATAAAGAAATTGAGGAGGTAGAAGTATCAAAACTGATATACTCTATTTCTATTTGTCCATCATTATTTTGATCGAATATTAGCTGCGCATCTACCGAGTCTTGTCCAGTTAAACCATTAATTTGTACATCAACGTCGCTGATCGTGTTAAGATAAAAACGATAAATATCGCTATTATCTACCACACCGACAAAATCTTGTAAATTAATCGTTGCGTTATTGAGAGTACCTAAATTTAAAGCAGTGGTTAATGTATCACCTGGCTCAACTGGGTTACTAACTTTAATAGTCGTTGCTGATGGTGTTAAAGTATAGTTGATAATACTATCTGTTCTGGGTGTAGAAACAGTTAGATAATAAGAGCCAACACCTAAAGTTTTAGCAAATTCAACTAAAGAACCTGTATTGCTACTAAAAATACTTTCTCCAGCTTCAATCAATCCGTTATTATTGCTGTCATAGATTAGTTGAGCGTTAACTTCTCCATCGATGCTCTTAATTGAAAACTCTATGTTTGTAATTGTTGCTAAAGTAAATTGATATATATCATCTCGATCTGAATTGCTTAATTGTTGATTAAGATTAGCAATTCTACGCCCTAAAATAACGCCTAATTCCGCTGAAGTGCTAAGAGTATTGCCTGGATCTTGAGTAATATTATATCCAGCATTACTTATAATTCGATTTTCTTGATAACCAAATGCTTCAAAATGTACTATCGCTTGCGAAGGTGTATTGAATCCAATTTGTACAAGATCGGGACTGTTAGCTAAATATAAAGGTGCATTAAAAATAGCAGAACCTACACGTCCTTCTTTTAATCCTAAAGCTTCAAAATGCTCTAATAGCCCTTGATTACTTAAACCCAAATTACTTAAATCTGGATTAAAACTGCGATAAAAATTAGGATCAATAGTATAGGAAAATTGGCGATTTTCTGATAATCCAGTTATTTCTAAATGTTCAAGCAGGGCTTGATTATTTAAAGTAGTTAAGTCTGAATTTAGAAATTTATATAAATCAAGATTAACAAACTGAGAGAATTGTCTACCTTCGCGTAATCCATTATTTCGTAAATGATCGAATATTTGAGTATTGTTTAAAGCAGCAATGTCACTATTAGCAAAACGATAAAAGTTTAGATCAACAAATTGAGAAAAAATGCGTCCTTCATTTAATCCAAAGCTATTGATATGATCAAATCTCTGTTCATTGTTTAAAGATGCTAAATCAGGATTTGCCAAACCATAAAAATTTAGATCAACAAACTGAGAAAAACGTCTACCTTCTTGAACTCCAGAGTTAGATAGATGACTAGATAATTCAGCATTGCTAAAACTAGCAATATCTGGATTACTAGCACGATAGAAGCTTAAATCAACTAAACGAGAAAAAGAACGATTTTCATTAATTCCAGTTGTCAAAAAATGATCAACTAATTGCTCATTTGTTAAGTTTGTAAGATCAGAGTTAGCTTGTCTGTAATAATTTACATCTAAAAGATTAACAGTCATTTTAGAGTTTTTTGGTAATGAATTAGGTTAGTTTTCGTATACTCTCTAATGACTTTTTATTCTTTTTTTTGTTCCAAATTTTTTAAAAATTAAATTAAGGAGAAAGATTTGATTTTAGTCCCTTCTCCAATTTGAATTATCTTCTCTTGCTAAAACCGATAACCTAAGCTATAAGTTCCTCGAATAGTAGAAGTTTCAGGTGTAATTCTCACGTAGAAAGTAACTGCCGTTTCACTTGCTATACTCCGCAATCTAATGTTCGGATTAGATGAATTCCCAATTTGACTAAAAATTATCTCTTCAGGTTCAAAAATTCCATTGTTATTATTATCAAGAATAATTTCCGCTCTCACTGAACTACTGATATTAAAAACCTGCCCGACAAAACTTCCTTCTTCGGTTGTTGTAAAGCGATAAACATCTGCTGAATCAGAGGTACCGACAAACTCTTTAAACTCAATAGTATTTAAGGTTTCTGTTAAAACGCCTAGATCTAAAGCGGTTGCTGCTGTTTCTCCTGGATCTCTAGATGTAGTGATGCCACCGATTCCTGTAGCTGATAAATTTAACCCATAGTTTGTCTGTTGATTAGCGGATGCTTGTTGCACAATCAGATAATATGTTCCTTCTGCAAGGTTGCCGCCAATATTACCAGAGGTGCTAGTTACAAGAGTACTAATAAATTCTCCTGCATCACCTTGTCCATTCGCATTTCTATCATAAACTAATAAATAATTAACTTGAGCTTGTAAATTGGTGATTTGTAAATTGACATTAGAGGCAGCCCCAACGGTAAAACGATAAACATCTGTTGGACTATTATTATCAACTATTTCCTGAATTGAACCACTACGTCCAGTGGTAAACGCCCCTAGATTTGTCGCATTTCCTAATGCTGTTCCTGCCGTTGCTGCGGAAATCGCCACGCTATTTGCTACTCGTCCTTCGCGTAAACCTCTAATTTCATAATGATAGAGTGCTTGTTGAGGTGTTGTGATACCATTGGCGACCAAATCTGGATTACTACCTAAGTAAAAACCTGAATTATATGAATCTGAAGCTTGTCGAAATTCATTCAATCCAGAAGTTGCAAAATGTCCTAAAAGTTGCCCACTATTTAATCCCGCTAAATCTGGGTTAGCAATGCTATAAAAAACTGGATCATAGGATACTGAAAGACGACGACCTTCTTGAGAACCAGATAAAACCAGTTGATTAAATAATGTTCCGTTATCTAAAGAAGCTAAATCTGGATTATATTCTCGATAAAAATCTAAATCAACAATGGGTGAAAAGCGTTGTCCTTGACGAAGTCCAGACGATTGTAATTCTCTAAATGCTAAAACACGATTATTATTTACTGCAGTTGCGGTAGCTGATAAATCTTGATAAGACGCAATATATTGTAGATAAAAATTAACATCAACAAAAAGAGATGATCTACGTCCTTCGGCTAAACCAGATACTTTAAAATGTTCGAGTAATCCTGCATTATCAAAACCAGCTAAATCACTATTAGCTTGTCGATAGTATTGAATATCAAAAAAGGGTGAAAATCGTCTTCCTTCAACTAATCCTGCTGTTTGAACATGATTATAAAGACCTTCATTATTTAAGCCAGCAGCAACTAAATCTGGATTAGCACTTTGATAAAATTGAGTGTCGTAGAAAGGGGAAAAACGACGACCTTCTAAAACACCATTATTCGCTAAATGCTCGTATAAGGCTCGATTATCAAAGATCCCTGCTAAATCTGAGTTACTTGCTCGATAAAAATTTAGATCAGCAAAACGCGAAAAGGCTCTAGCCTCATAAATCCCAGAGGAAAAAAAATGATTGGTGAGTAGTTCGTCTGTTGTTAACCCAGCTGCTGCTAAGTCGGGGTTAGCTTGACGATAGTAGTTAACATCAAATAAATTAGCTGTCATTCTTGCACCCAAATACTAAATTGTATAATTAATCTAAATGATTTTTGTAAAAAAATTGGGAAGACAAAAAAATCGTTATGCTTGATGAATAACTGATTTTTCTTTTTCTTCCCGTATGGTTTATCACAGAATCTTGTTCTAAGTCAAGATGGTTAATCCTTAATTTTGTGGGTAAGTGGGAAATAATTCTCTTGGAAAATCTTCTGCTGTTAGACAAATTTTCATTGCTTGTACTGGTGTCGTTTCTTCACCGTTTCGAGACAGTGCAATAACGCATTCTGAATAACGACCTGGCAACAAACTACGACGACAAGATTCTAAAGCAAACAATAAAGGGTTAGCTTCCACTTTAGAAGATGCTTCTAGACTTAGAGGGGTTCCTTCTTGAGTTTGATAGGAAGCAGTTGGTTCGGTGGCTGCTATCGGTACTGAACGATTAATGTCGGTGACGCAATTGGCTAAATCTACAGGTCGTCTGACTTGATAACAAGCTTCTAGGGCATCTTCGGGGTTAATGGTTGTTCTGCCTTTGATTTGACCAACGCATCGTGATAATTCTCTAGGAATGAGGGCATCGGAACAAGCAACTTTAGCTTTTTCGATAGGTACACCTGTTCCAGCTATTTGTCTCACACAAACATCAAATTGATTTCTTGCTGATGCGGGTGCTGTAGGAAAAATCCAAATTCCTAAGCCTGTGGGAAGTGTTACGATCGCAGCCCATGTTAAGATTTTTTTCTGATGTTGATTCATTTTAAGCAGATAGATCTAATAAATTACTAGCATCATAGCCAGAGAGCCAAACTTAAATCAAGTAAATCTAATAAAAGGGAACAGATTTTCTATTCCCTTAAATTAATTATTAAGATTAGTATTCGGGTACACTTGGATCAACTTCTCGACTCCAAGCCGTAATTCCTCCTACGACGTTAGTTCCTTCAATACCCGATTGTTTGAGGATATTGAGTGCTTTAGCCGAGCGCATCCCCATTTTGCAATGAGCAATTAGACGATGACCATTAACTAATTCTTTGACTTTTTCAACACCCGAACCGTCTTCAATATCAGGTAAAGGAATTAAAATTGCCCCTGGAATACTAGCTATTTCGTATTCATTGGGGTTTCGCACATCAATTAATACATAATCATCAGCATCGCTATCTAAAAGCTGTTTAAGTTCAACCACTGTCATTTCTGAAAGTTCCATTGCCTGCTGTACCTCCTGGGCTTTTGCTTGGGGAATTCCGCAGAACTGCTCGTAATCAATCAATTTGTCAATTACAGGACGCTCTGGATTCGGTCTGAGTTTCAATTCTCTAAATTTCATCTCCCAAGCGTTATAAAGTAATAAACGCCCACTGAGGGTATTTTTTGCCCCCAGAATAATTTTAATTGCTTCGGTTGCTTGAATCGTACCAATGACACCAGGTAACACGCCTAAAACCCCACCTTCGGCACAAGAGGGTACCATTCCTGGTGGTGGAGGTTCGGGATATAAATCGCGGTAATTTGGCCCACCTTGATAGTTAAAGACAGTTGCTTGTCCTTCAAAGCGGAAAATTGAACCGTAAACGTTGGGTTTATCTAATAAAACACAAGCATCATTGGTTAAATAGCGCGTCGGAAAGTTATCAGTACCATCAATTACAATGTCATAGGGTGCTAAAATCTCTAGAGCATTCGCTGAAGTGAGTTGAGTTTCATATAAATCAACTTGACAATCAGGATTTATTTCTAAAATACGGTTTTTGGCCGAGACAATTTTAGGTTTACCAACCCAAGAAGTTCCATGAATGATTTGACGTTGTAAGTTGGAAGTATCAACAATATCAAAATCAACAATTCCAATTTGTCCAATACCTGCCGCCGCTAAATATAACAGTAGGGGTGAACCTAGTCCGCCTGTACCAATACATAGTACACTTGCGGCTTTAAGTTTTTTTTGGCCTTCTAGACCAACTTCAGGCAAAATAATATGGCGAGAATAACGTTGATAGTCCTCGAAAGAAAGTACAATCTCTTCCAAGTTAGGATTTAGCATAGTCTTTTTTAAACCTTTTTCAGGTCTTAAATATACAGAGGCGCAAGAAATGTATTTTAGCAAATCTTGTATTTACCAACTATCTATCATAGATAATTTGATGCCGATTCCTCTAGTGTTGGCTTAATGTTTTTTTACAAACTCTTAGTTGCAAAAGTATTACATTGATTCATATCCCCTGATTGAAATCCTCTGGTAAACCAACGAACCCGTTGCGCTGAGGTGCCATGTGTAAAGGAATCAGGTACAACATAACCTCTTGATCTAGACTGTAAGCGATCGTCACCAATTTGACTAGCTGCATTAAGAGCTTCTTCAATGTCGCCTTGTTCTAAAACATTTCTTTCTCTTTGAGCTTGATTTGCCCAAACTCCCGCCAAACAATCGGCTTGTAATTCTAAACGTACTGAGAGTTGATTAGACTGAGCTTCACTAGAGCGTCGTCGTGCTGCATCGACTTGTTGGCTAATACCAAGTAAGGTTTGTACGTGATGTCCAACTTCATGAGCAAGGACATATGCTTGAGCAAAATCACCTGGTGCATTTAGTTTGTTTTGCAGTTCCCGATAAAAGCTTAAATCAATATAAACTTTTTGATCACGAGGACAATAAAACGGCCCCATTGCTGCTTGAGCATAACCGCAAGCTGAATCAACTGAACCCGAAAAAAGGACTAATTTCGGTTCTACATACTGTCTTCCCATCTGACGAAATTGTTTTATCCAAACATCCTCGGTATCGGCTAAAACTACTGATATAAAGTCTTTGGTTCTATCTTCTTCAGGTGAACCCGAATTGGGTGAGGTTTGCTGAGGGATTCCAGATTGTAAAATGATTGATGGATCGATTCCTAAAAACATCGCAATCAGAGCTAAAACAATTGCACCTAAACCCCCACCGACGACGGGAACCATTCCTCCACCTCGACGGTCTTCAACATTATCGCTTCTGCGCCCCATTTGCCAACGCATAATTTAATCCCTCAATCGTTTTGTGGTTTCATTATACAGAATATAATTTTGTGATCTGGCTATCTATTAAACTAAAGAATTATTTTAATCTTTTCAAGAAGAGCCAAAAATTTTCTCTAAACTTTCTTGTAGAGTATCCTGCATCACAATTTGATTTTCATAAATGACGATTACCTTAGCCAACGTAGGGACACCATTTTGATCAGCTACTAAATATAAAGGTTCTACATATAATAAAGATTGTTCAATTGGGATAATCAAAAGATTACCCTGTAAAACTTTTGAACCTGCTCGATTCCATAAGGAAATTTGCTGAGAAATAGTAGGATTTTGATTGATTAAGGCTTCTAACTGATTTGGGCCAAATACTAATTGTTGTTTAGGAAACTGATAAAGTAATAATTTTCCATAATTAGGCGTATCAGAACGCGCTGCTAACCAACCTATTAAATTAGGGCGACTGGTTGGTGTATAAGGTTGTAACAAGACAAATTCTTCATCTTTTTCCCCTGGTAATTTCATAATTAAATGATAGGGTTTTACGTCTTGCTGTTCAGTGCCATAGATTTCTTGCGGAATTTGCCATTGATCTTCTCGGTTATAAAAAACTTTTGGATCGATCATATGATAAGTTAACAGACGTTCAGCTTGAGCGTTAAATAAATCATCTGGGTAGCGGATATGAGTTTGTAAATTTTTGGGCATAGCCGCTAAAGGTTTAAATAATTCTGGAAAAATTTTTGTCCAAGTTTGAATAATTGGATCTTCTGGGTCAGCAATATAAAAATTGACATCGCCATTATAAGCATCAATCACAACTTTGACAGAATTACGAATATAGTTAAAGTTGCTTTTTCCTGGATCTGAATAGGGATAACGATCGCTAATTGTATAACCATCTATAATCCAAAATAGCTTACTATTATTAGAGATTTGTGCTTCATTGCTAATATCAGCTGCCACAAGATAGGGGTTTTGATCGTAATTGAGAAAAGGTGCGATCGCTTTCACTCTTTCTCTAATATTTCGTCTGAATAATAATTTTGTTTCACGCGTAAAATTTCTCGTAAACAGCATTTGCCAATCCTTGAGATAATCAGCAAATAAAGCGATTTTTAGCGGTGAATTTAGCTTAATACCACCAGTCCCATCATAAGTATTAAAAGCATTTTCATCACCATTAGGAAAATCGAATTCTTTAACTTTGGTCGAAGTAAAAATATAGTTATCCGTCAATTCGCCAAAATAAATCCTTGGTTTTCCAATAGGAATACTTTCTTGTACTAATTTACTAGAAGTTCTTAATGCACCTGGTTCCTCTGTGGTTCCGATATCTTTAACAAAGTAGTATGGTAACCCCCCTTGCGCTGCTAAATTAACAGGTGACAGTGTAAAACCATAACCATGAGTATAAACTAAATGATTATTGACCCATGTTCTAGCAGACTCAGGTAAAGCTGTATAATCTAATTCCCGCGCTGATATAATAATTTGTTGTTTTTCTTTAAATATTTCATCTTCTTGTCTTGTTTGTAGTTGAACTGGATAACGATCTATATCAGCATCAGGAAATTTATAATAGAGTCTAATTTGTTGTAATTGACGATTTGCTTCTAATAAAGGACGAGAATTCCAGAGACTAATATTGTTGATCGTTAGCTCATTTTCTTGTAATATTTGTGAAGTTAAATCGCCACTTGGATTAAATACCTTAGCTTCAATACGATTTAATGCAAACGCTGTTCTAGTGCTAGAAATAGAACGAGAAATAAAAATTTTTTCTTTTTCAAGTTCATTGGGTTCTACAATGATTCTCTGTACAGAATCCCGTAAGATGAATCCAAATATAATACAACTAAAATAAAAAGCTACAGGAATTAGGATTAAAGTTAAACTTCTTTTATATGGTAAAAAATAAAAAACTTTTTTGAGTAAATTTTTTCCTGTTATGGCTCGCCAATAAAAAAACAAACAACAGAACAAAGCAATCAAGAATAAACTAATTTCTAAATATTGCTGTATGTAAACATCTGTAAAACTTGCACCATAAACAACTCCTGTAGTTGAATAAACTAATTGAAAGCGTTCTAAAAGATGGCGTAACGCTAGAAAGAACATTAAACTTCCCCAAAGAACACACAGATGGCGCATTTGCTCATTAGAAAAGCCTGGGAATTTACCTTGAGCAAGACTATCTGCAGATAATAAATAAATTAAGCTAACTGCTAAGATAGCTGTTAATAGTAAGCCTTCTATCCATGAAGCTAATAACTGCCAAACAGGAATCGTAAAAATATAAAAACTAATATCTTGATTAAATTGTGGCTCAAGAAGATTAAAAGAAGTTCCATTAATAAATTTAAGAATAACCTCCCAATTTAAGGCAAATAAAAAACCAAACAGAACACTCATTAAAACAGCAACTATTCTTAAAACCCATTTTGGTTTAATTAAGACAAAGCTCACAAATGTAATAACAAGACTTAATTTACGCACATCTTTAATTAAATCCTGACCCACTTGATGTAACCAAAAAAGTGTAAATGGGGTTGATTGAGAAGCTCTAATATTAGGAAGATAAAAATCGGGAGTCCAAGCTCTACGAATAATTTGAAAATATCCTAAGATGGTTAAACCGAGCCAAATTGATATTGCTCCTACTACAATTAAGAACCAGAGAAACCTCAGTTCTAGAATTTGAGGGATCATTGCTGATTTTCCTACTGGTTGTGATTTTCTCTCTAGAAAGCTAGGTTCTGTATTTGGTTGTGGTACTACGTTCCATTTCCACTCTTGAGCAGACTGTAAATTACTTAATAAAAACCATAAAGAAAATAAACCAACACTAAGACCTAGTAATAACTGCCAAAATAATTTTTTGAGAAAGACACTTAAATAATTAACTTCTTCAAACCATAAAATTTCAGCTATAAACTTACTGAGAAGTCCTAAAGTCAGTATAGTGCCTAGTACAATGAGTAAAATTTGGTATTGATGAAACTTTGTCCGTCTTAGCATAGTTATCATAACGCTACGATTATTTAGATTATAGGCACTATACAGATAAAAACTCTATCAATCTTATTTATTCATCGCTTTATATCCAAAATTTCTTGTTCTTTCAGTAACCCTCTTCATTCATTGAAAAGAAATCATCGAATTTGATATAACTTCATAAACTTGGAGTAACAACTCATGTAGTTTGAAGCTATGTAACAAAATATGAATTAATATAAAGTTTTTGACCTATTCTGAATATAGTCTTTAAGATAAAAATTAAAGAAGACAAATTTGACGAGGTTAAAATTTAAAAAAGTAAAGCAAAGACAATCGCGAACATCAGATCAATTATAGAAGAAGAACAATCGTTTTTATCTAGATATTTGTTATTTTTCAATTTAACTTAAGTTTCTCTATATTAAGCGAATCAACTGAATAACGTCCAGCCAATTACGGTAATGAGGATGGTCTAATGTATGAAGATTTTACATACATCACGGATGAAAGTTTTCTCTCTAATTATTGGTTAGAAGAATTAGTCATCTGTCACCACTGCAAAGGTAAAAGGGTATTGTACTTAGAAAACAGTTCTAGAATGGTGATTTGTGAAGTGTGTAAAGGCAGTGGCATGATTAAACGAAGATACCAACAACAATTAGTAAATTAATAAAACCGCTACACAAAAATACAGATTTTGACTGAATAAGCGAGGGAACTAATATGGATGGGTTTTACCCCATCCTTTTTCATGTCTTTTATACTTATTGAATAGTATTTAAAACTGCTTCAAGATAAGTACAGTCTATTCTTACAGAGAGACAGCAAGAGAATTTATAATCATCATCAGTAAATATACTAAAAGTTTTTTTGCTTTTATTTTTATACATAGTGAATCTACTAAACTTTTTAATTTTTGGTCTTTTATCAGTTAAATAAACAGAAAGATTTCGTATAATTAATGTTTAGATAATAAATGATTAAATAATTGGTTTAGCTCGGAGTAGAGAGCATGAGCCGTAGTATTGAACGAGTTTACATAGGCCTTCCAGATCATTTGGCAAATAATGTTTTATAGGTTGAGCGAGAATCCAGAACTAATCCACTTTCACATTTGCCTGGTGGTTGCGATATTGTTATTGAGTACTCTGATGGAAAGGTTTTCGGTTACGATAGGATTAAATGTACATATGCCTACATCAGCAGCCTACCCATCGGCTCGGCTGAGATAGTAGATTTATATGCTAGAAAATATAATGAACATAATTTTAACGAAGTTTCGTTTGAACGAGTGTGGAACACTGGAGACGGAGATTATGATTCAATGTTAGCCGCGCTAAAAAAATTTGATGGTAACTATACTTATAATGGAGGTCTTCTAGATAAAGATCTAAGTGCGATTCTTGATATTTTAATATCTTAACCTGATAATAACAATAATTACTTGTTGAAACTGTGCTAGAGAAATTTGATATTAAACTAACCTAATAAAGTTTAGCAGCCGTCATCTCGGCTTCTGTTAAGCTTTTTTGATAAATTCGCGCGAATCATCTCCAAGCCAAGCTTAAAGCTTCTTACGAAATCTATTAATTGAGTGCGAGCAATTAGTTAAAATAAAGTTGCTTAAGAAGTTTTTTAAGGAAAAAATCATGATAGATGAAGCAATTCTTGAACATCGTTTAGCAACTCTTGAGCAAGAGGTCGCTAACCTTAAACGTATATCTAATAATGACTCCATCTCTAAAAATTGGCTTGATAAACTTATTGGCTCAATTTCTGATGAATCGGCTTTTCTAGAAGCTTTAGAGTACGGACGTTCTTTTCGCCAAACAGATAAACAGTCGTGATATACTAAAAGTTTTTCTAAGTAGAGACGCGGATTTCACGCCTCTACAACTAGCGTTACACCATTGCTTCTTGTTCTTTTTGTTGAAGAACCGCATACAAACGATTTAAGGCAATTAGATAAGCTTTAGCCGAAGCGACGATAATATCGGTATTCGCCGCGTGACCCGAATAAATACGGTCTTCATGCTTAATGCGAATCGTCACCTCTCCCATCGCGTCAATGCCACCTGTCACCGATTTAACCGAAAATTCGATTAACTGGTTAGGAACATCAACCACACGGTTAATCGCCTTATAAACTGCGTCAACTGGCCCTGTTCCAATGGCTGCATCCATTAATTCTTCGCCGTTTGCGTTTCTGACAATGACTGTAGCGGTTGGACGAGCATGATCACCACAGGACACTTGTACTAATTCTAGGCAAAAGACTTCGGGAGCGTTTTGGATTTCATCATTAACAATGGCTTCTAAATCCCAGTCTGTGATCTCTTTTTTCTTGTCGGCAACATCTTTAAACCGCAAGAAGGCTTTATTAAGATCCGTTTCTCCAAGATCAAAACCCAATTCTTTCAAACGCGACTGAAAAGCATTACGTCCCGATAGTTTACCTAAAACGATTTGGTTATTGGTTAAACCGATCGATTCAGCATCCATAATCTCGTAGGTTAGCTTATGTTTTAGCACACCATCTTGATGAATTCCCGATTGATGGGCAAAAGCATTCGCCCCGACTATCGCTTTATTCGGTTGTACCATCATGCCAGTGAGATTCGATACCATACGAGAGGTTTTATAAATCTCTTTGGTATTAATCTGGGTTAAGGGTTCGGTCGATTCGGCGGGTCGTCCAAAGAACGGATTAAAATAGGAACGTCTAACATGAAGTGCCATCACTAACTCTTCTAGTGCTGCATTTCCCGCCCGTTCACCGATGCCATTAATCGTACATTCTAACTGTCTCGCCCCATTTTTCACGGCTTCGAGAAAGTTGGCGACGGCTAAACCGAGGTCATTGTGTCCATGAACAGAAATAATTGCTTGATCGATATTGGGGACATTTTCTTTAATTCCTCGAATCAATGCGCCGAATTCTGCGGGTGTTGTATAACCGACGGTATCGGGAATATTAACTGTTGTTGCCCCAGCTGCGATCGCTCTTTCTAAGACTTGATAGAGAAATTCTGGATCGCTTCTTCCTGCGTCTTCGGGCGAAAATTCTACATCATTGACAAATGTTTTAGCATAAGCGACCATTTCAGGCACGATGCTTAAAATATCCTGACGTGTTTTTTTGAGTTTGTATTCTAGATGAATATCTGAAGTCGCGAGAAAAGTGTGAATTCTGGATTTAGCGGCGGGTTTGAGGGCTTCTGCTGCTTTTGCAATATCTTGACGTGTGGCGCGGGCTAACCCACAAATGGTCGGCCCATTTTCACTACCAATAGCTTCAGCGATTTTTTGAACGGCGATAAAATCACCTGGACTTGCATAGGGAAAACCCGCTTCAATGACATCTACTCCCAGTCGTGCCAGTGAACGAGCGATCGCTAATTTTTCATCTACGTTGAGTGTTGCCCCTGGGGACTGTTCCCCGTCTCGCAAGGTGGTATCAAAGATGATAATTCTGTCTGTTTGTTGATTCATAGCGTGATCTACTCTTGACTTAACTGGATTGGGAGTTTTTTGATTTAAGTCTATAGAATGAATTATACTACAGAATTTTTTTGATCAAAGATTAGCCATCTACTTTTTCGATTGTGCCGCGAATATCGTTTAAATCAATGTATCGATCCGTCACATTTCTCAATTCTCTTGCGATCATTCCTTCAGTAGATACCACAGTAATATGAGTATTTTTTGATCTTAAAAGCTCGATCGCTCTTTCAAAATCTCCATCACCGCTAAATAAAATTACTCGGTCATACTGTTCTACTGTATTAAACATATCGACGACAATTTCTATATCTAAGTTCGCTTTTTGGGAATAACGACCTGAGCTATCATCATAATATTCTTTAAGGATTTTTGTTCTAACGGTATAGCCTAAGCTAATTAAAGCATCTCTAAAACCTCTTTGATCTTGAGAATCTTTTAAACCTGTGTACCAAAAAGCATTAATTAAAGATACATAAGGATCATTCGTAAAATATTCTAAAACTCGTTTAGGATCAAAAAACCATCCATTTTTTTGTTGAGCATAAAACATATTATTTCCATCTACAAAAATTGATAGTCTATTTCTAGGATAAATACAGGTACACTGATGAGAATTTGTCATAAAATATACAAGCAAAATTTAATATAAATAATCTGATATAAGGACAGATTTACTATCTTAAAAAAGACAGCATAATCTGACCAAAAAAAATTATTAGATAATAAGTAATTTAGCTTTTACTATAATCGTAAAAGTTTTAATTATATTAGGAAGTAGGACGAGATAATAGTTAGTTTATTGGATTTTACAATAGACAGGACAGCTAGACCTAGAAAGAAATTCTAGAGCAGTCTTGATTAAATTTATCCCTAAAGATAACAATTATGTCAAGTCATCCGATCAACTGCCGCTTTTAGCAATGGATCGGATAACCCAAATTCCACGAGTCAATTTTTTATTTTAAGCTTGATTAAGCCTCATAAGAACACCAATCACTCCAACCACCAGGGTATAATTTGACATTTTGTCGTCCAGTGAGGTTCAAAGAAAGAAGATTAACACAGGCAGTTACACCAGAACCACAATACAGAATCATGTCCTCTGCTGTTTGATATTTCTCCCAGAGACGCTGTTGTTCTTCAATGGGACGCAGATAACCCGCCTCATCCGTTACTTCTCCCCAAAAAGAATTAACCGCCCCTGGGATGTGACCTGCAATGGGGTCGATGGGTTCTCGTTCCCCACGATAGCGATCGCCTTCTCTAGAATCGACTAAAATAACGGAATCATTGTCTGAGAGGGTTTTAACCGTTGTATAATCGACAATTCCTTCCTCACGAATTTGAGGAATAAATTGAGTCGGAGTTGCTTGGGGGATGCGCACCGCTTCGCGGATCTCTTCGAGATCGCTAATGGGATAACCAGCATTTTTCCAACATAACCAACCTCCATCGAGAACAGAAACTTGTTCATGACCTAAATAACGCAATAGCCACCAAAGACGCGAAGCAAAAGCCATCCGAGCATCATCATAGGCAATAACCCAAGTCTGTCCCGAACGAATACCCATTGAGCCTAATTTTTCAGCTAGTTGATCAGGGTTTGGTAAGGGATGTCGTCCACCATGTTCAGCGATAGGGGATGATAAATCTTGATTTAAGTCTAAAAAATAAGCCCCTTTGATATGACTTGCCAGATATTGCTGATAGCCCCAATCTGGGTTAGCCAATTGAAAACGACAGTCAACAATTACCACAGATGGGTTATCGAGTTGTTGAACTAACCATGCGCTAGAAACAACCGTCTTAAAATTATTCATTGATTAATTCTGAATGTTTAAGCTTGGAAAAATGCTTCACAATTAATAAACAGTTGCGGTTATCTTCAGTGCGGAGATAGCTTAGATGAGCCGCAATTTTTTGTAAGATTGGTAATCCTTGACCATTAGCAGCAAACTGATCAACATTTTTGCGCTTATTTTGCAAGAAAGCATTAAGATCAAAAGGAAAACCATAATCCCAAATCTTCATTTCTAGGCTATCTTGTTTTAAGATAAGCTCAATTTCGATAGGGATCTCTTTAGGAAGTTCTTTATGAGCATGGCGTACAGCATTTGTAAAGCCCTCAGCAAGGGCCAATTGACACTGTAACCAATCTTGTCTAGGTATCCAAGGTTGATTGAGTTCGTCAAAATACCTCAAAACTTGGTCTAATGCTTTTAGGTCGCTTTCCACCTTAAAGAAAACTTTCAACTGTGCCAAGCCTCTTTTCACGAACATGAAAATAGTAATGGTTTCATGACCCCTACCCTTATTTAGATTCCCTAATGAAATTAAAAATACTAATCGTATATAGAAAAGCCATTTGACTTATGACTATCCACAAATATTCTATCTTGTTCTCAATCTTTGTTCAAATCAAATTTTAAAAAAAGGACAACTCCTAACAATGATCCGATAGACTAATATGCTATGGCTCAAATACTGGTTATAGATGATGATCCATCGATTCAATTGCTGCTAAAACGCGCTTTAACCCGCAGTGGTCATGAAGTGAGTTTAGCTAGTGACGGAGAAGAAGGGCTTAAAATGGCTGTTCAGTTATGTCCAGCTTTAATTATTTGTGATTGGCTGATGCCCAAAATGAACGGTTTAGATGTCTGTCGGCACATTAAATCTCGCGCCGAACTTTCAACGACTTTTTTGATTTTGGTGACTTCTTTAGGATCAGTTGACGATCGCGTTAAGGGACTTGATGCGGGGGCAGATGATTTTTTATGTAAACCGATCGAAATTAATGAATTACAAGCTAGAGTCCGCGCAGGTCTTAGGCTACATCAACTCAGTTATGATTTACAGCATCAAAAACAATTACTAGAAGCCGAATTAGCAGAAGCAGCAGACTATGTACGGTCAATTTTGCCTGTTCCAGTTCAAGATCCGACTTTAAAAATTGATTTTCGCTTTTTTCCCTCTCGACAACTTGGCGGTGATGGTTTCGATTATTATTGGTTAGATCAAGAGCATTTTGTGATCTATTTGTTAGATGTCTCTGGGCATGGTTTACGATCAGCTTTACCCTCTCTTTCTGTGATTAATTTATTGCGAAGTCAAAGCTTAAATCAAGTTAATTATTCTTGTCCTAGTGAAGTTTTGGGGGGACTGAATCGCGTTTTTCAAATTACTCCGCGCAATGACAAATACTTTACCATTTGGTATGGTGTATATAGCCGAAAAAATGCACAGTTAACCTATTCTAGTGCGGGGCATCCACCAGCTATTTTACTGTCGTCTCAGACGGGTGTTATTACCGAACAACGGCTTAAAACCCCAGGATTTCCCATTGGAATGTTTGAAGAGGCGGAATATGTAGAGCATTCTTGTTCGGTTAATCCAGATTCAAGTCTCTACGTTTTCAGTGATGGGATTTATGAAATTGAGCAGATAAATGGCAAAATTTGGGGTTTAGACAATTTTATTAAGCTGCTTAAAACTTATTATCAAAATTCATCCAATGGTTTAGAACAATTGATCCAAAGAGTTCATTATTTAAACCAAAGTAGCCATTTAGATGACGATCTTTCGATTATGCAAATTAAGTTTTATTAGATAAATCTAGCCCTAATTTTTCTTTTTCTAATTCTTCACGATTGGGAAAAATTTCAAAAACTTGATCCATACTGGTCAATTCAAACAGCATTTTAATTTGTTCATTAATAGAACAGATAAACATCTGACCACCAGCCGCTCGTACCGCTTTTAAAGATAATACTAATGCACCAAGTCCAGAACTATCCATAAAGGTAACATCTTTAAAATCAATAATAATGACTTCTGTTTGTGCTTGAACTAAGTCAATAATTTCTTGACGAAACTGACCTGATTGTGTACTATCTAAAATCCCTGATGGTTGAACGACTTTGACGGTAGATGTCATATTTTAACGATCCTAAATGTGGGTGACTCAACTTATTTGTTTATTATAGCTAGTCTAAACATCCCCAAATTTTGCTTTCATTATAAATAGTGATGTTTATCAGGATCAACTCATGCAAGCTTACGATGTCATTATCATTGGGGCAGGACACAATGGGTTAGTGTGTGCCGCCTATTTACTCAAAGCGGGCTATAAAGTATTGTTACTAGAGAAACGTCCTGTCCCTGGTGGTGCGGCGACGACAGAAGAAGCAATGCCCACTGAAGCACCAGGCTTTAAGTTTAACCTTTGTGCGATCGATCATGAGTTTATTTTCCTTGGCCCCATTATTGAAGAACTGAATTTAACGCAATATGGCTTAGAATATCTGTTCTGTGATCCGACGGTTTATTGTCCTCATCCAGATGGCAAATATTTTTTAGCCCATCGTTCACTCGAAAAAACTTGCTCTGAAATTGCTCGTTACAGTCCACGAGATGCCGAAAAATACGCAGAATTTATCCAATACTGGGATCAGTTGATGCGTTCAGTCGCACCGATGTTTAATGTACCTCCCCAAGCGATTTTTGAAATTGTTAAAAGCTATGATGTAGAAACCCTGAAAATTGTCTGGAAAATGGCGGGATCAAAGAAAAAAGCCCTCGATTTTATCCGCACGATGATCAGTTCTCCAGAAGATATTTTAAATGAGTGGTTTGATACAGAACTGGTTAAAGCACCTCTAGCACGTTTGGCGGCTGAAATTGGCGCACCTCCCTCGCAAAAGGGAATTACCGCAGGCATGATGATGATGGCGATGCGTCATTCTCCAGGCATGGCACGTCCAAAAGGCGGAACGGGTGCATTGTCTCAGGTTTTGGCGAAATTGGTTCAGTCATTAGGCGGGGTCATTTTGACGGAACAATTGGTTAAAGATGTTTTAATTGATGAAGGTCGCGCTGTCGGTGTTAGGGTGGGCAATGGAACGGAATATCGAGCGACTAAAGGGGTTATTTCTAATATTGATGCACGACGGCTGTTTTTACAATTGGTGGAACCTGCGGCAATTGATCAAGCTGATCCAGAATTACGCAACCGCATAGATCGCAGAATAGTCAATAATAACGAAACAATTCTTAAAATTGATTGTGCTCTTTCAGAGGCTCCCCGTTTTGAGGCGTGGGGTCACAAAGACGAACATTTAATCGGTACAGTTTTAATTGCCGATTCAGTACGACAGGTGGAAAAAGCTCATGCTTTAACGATTATGGGGGAAATTCCCGATCAAGATCCATCGATTTATGTAGATGTACCAACGATGCTCGATCCGACGATGGCACCAGATGGTAAACATACCTTGTGGATCGAATTTTTTGCACCCTATCAGATCGCAGGGGCCGAGGGAACGGGTTTAAATGGTACGGGTTGGACAGATGAACTTAAAAATAAGGTGGCCGATCGCGTAATAGATAAGTTAGCTGACTATGCGCCGAACCTCAAACAGTCGATCATCGCCCGTCGCGTCGAGAGTCCAGCCGAATTGGGAGAACGGCTTGGCTCATACAAAGGGAATTATTATCATTTGGATATGACGCTGGATCAAATGATCTTTTTGCGTCCTTTACCAGAAATTGCGAACTACAAAACACCGATTAAAGGTTTGTATCTAACGGGTGCAGGTACTCATCCAGGTGGCTCTATCTCGGGAATGCCAGGACGCAATTGTGCTAAGGTTTTTCTAGCTGAACATCGCTCTTTAACGGGTAAAATCAAAGCTCTGTTCAGTTAGAGCGATCATTGATTACGCCAGCTATAGCCAATCGCCCATAACAGAATCGGCGTAAGAATAATGGTCATTAGCGTCAGTATTCCATTAGCGATCAGGACTTGATAGAGTTCAGTGGTCATATATCCCCCTGTTTTTTCGCTGCTTTCTTTAATACTACTCAAGTCTTTCTGTTTAATTTTGTTGTTTGTATCTTTTGTTACAAAGAAGTTTCAAGATGTATAAGCAGGGCTTATGAACATTTTTAAAAATTTTTGAGTCGTAAAGTAAAGAAATGTTGCAATCTTTGAAAAACTACGTTACATTTAATAACAAGAGCTTGACTTTACTGCTACTTTAATTAACTGGAGTTACGATCATGGAAAAAGGAAAATTTGGCTTCACCGCATTTGCTGAAAACTGGAATGGTCGTTTAGCGATGCTCGGTTTTGTAATTGGTGTTGCTACCGAGTTATTAACTGGTAAAGGTATTCTTTCTCAACTCGGTTTAATGTAATTACTTTATTTAAGACATTTCATCATAAAAACTTAACTGGAGTTACGATCATGGAAAAAGGAAAATTTGGCTTTACTGCATTTGCTGAAAACTGGAATGGTCGTCTAGCAATGCTCGGTTTTACGATCGGCATTCTGACAGAGTTAATGACAGGTAAAGGTATCCTCGCCCAAATTGGCTTAATGTAAGGTTTTTGAATGTGATTTTATTGATTCTCTAATACCGTCCGACTTGTTTAATCAAGGATGTGATCTAAATGATTGCATCCTTTTAATATTGAGAAGCTATCGAATTATACGACGACTGATCGCTTCACGGCTCTCAGCTTTTCTGGATTAACAACTGCGAAGATCGATTTGATCCTTGAAGCTGAAAATTCAAAACTAAAAGTGCTTTGGGGATTTCCCTGAAACGTGTTTAAAATTCCAGGCTGATGATTAATTGTGATGATTTGAGGATTAAATGTTGGAATCAACCGACTCCGACGAAGCGCAACTAAAAAGCGGGCTACTTTTTGACAACCCTGCAAAGGTCGCTGTGCCGCCGTGACTCGACCTCCACCATCTGACCAGAAGGTGAGATCTTCTGCCATTAAGGCAATCAAGTTATGTAAATCACCTTGATTCCAACTGATTAAAAACTGTTCAATCATTTCCTCTTGTTGTTGAATAGATAAGCGACTACTGGGTCTACGCAAAACGAGATGTTGACGCGCACGATGAACAATTTGACGACAATTTGAAATACTTTTTCCGACAGTTTGAGCAATTTCTGAGTACTCATAGTCAAACACTTCGCGTAATAAAAAAATAGCTCGTTCGGTTGGCGATAAACACTCAATCAGTGTTAGAAAAGCAAATGATAATGACTCAGTTAATTCAGCGTTATCTTCGATGTCATTAATCGCGATTAAAGGTTCTGGGAGCCAAATTCCGACATATTTTTCTCGTTGGCTCCGCGCTGAACGAAGCTGATCAATGCACAAACGAGTAATAAGGCAGGATAAAAAGGCTTTTGGAGATTGCACGCTCACTTGTGTTAATTGCCAACGTAGCCAAGCTTCTTGAATCATGTCGTCTGCATCAGTAACACTACCCAGCATTCGATAGGCGATCGCAAATAATAAGGAACGATACTGATTAAAAATTTCTAGTCGCTCCATATGCTACCACTCTGTTACTAACTTCATCAGCTTGGCTCGTGCAGTTGCGATTTCTCGTTGTCGAATTTTGTTTGACATAAATTGCTCTGGTACAGGCACAACAATAACATCCTCAATCCCAATAAACCCTAGAACGGAACGTAAATAAGTGTCGCAAAAATTTAGACTACCAAGGGGCGTTCCTACAACAAAGTTTCCTGCACTTGGTGTAATAATAAGAGCTTTTTTACCTGTTGTGAGTCCTTGAAAACAATAGGTTGTAGGATCAAAAGAAAAAGTACGATTGATTCGGACAACATTATCTAGATAAGCTTTAAAAGTAGATGGAACACTAAAGTTATACATTGGCACACCTAATAAGAGGCGATCTGCCCAAAGTAACTCTTCTATCAAATTTTCTGATTCGCTCAATACGTTTGTCATTTCTGACGAGCGCTCCTCTGGCAAAATATAATTAGCCTTTGTCCAAAGTTCGGTTGGATGAGCAGGTGGATTAAGTCCAACATCACGCTTTTGATGTTGAGTCTCAGAATGTAGCGTTTGCCAAGCTTGGACAAACTCATTACTCAAGGAGCGCGAAATCGAACCCTCTTGACGAACACTCGATTGAATTTCAAGCAGTTTCATTATTAATCATTCATTATAAAACCTCTATTTATAAGACGAAGTAACACATCTGCTTGTGACAGGCTTAATTTTATAATCTGTGGCTCAACTAAGAATTTTTTGAGTAGTTACTACTGATACGCGCCTTTTAATTTTTGACACTCTGCGATAATAGATTAGGAGATTTTATGTTAAAGAGGTCAAACGTGACGATTACATTTCAGTCAATTATTGCTAAATTAAACGAATTTTGGTCACAGCAGGGGTGTTTAATTGCTCAACCCTACGATACGGAAAAAGGGGCTGGAACCATGTCACCGCATACTTTTTTACGTGCGATCGGCCCCGAACCTTGGTCAGTGGCATATGTAGAACCCTGTCGCCGTCCAACTGATGGGCGTTATGGAGAAAATCCGAATCGTTTTCAACACTACTATCAGTATCAAGTATTAATCAAACCCTCACCTAACAATATTCAAGAAATTTATCTTGATTCTTTAAGAACATTAGGAATTAATCCCGAAGATCATGATATTCGTTTTGTTGAGGATAACTGGGAATCACCGACATTAGGGGCGTGGGGTGTTGGTTGGGAAGTCTGGTTAGATGGCATGGAAATCACCCAATTTACCTACTTTCAGCAATGTGGGGGTATAGATTGTCGTCCCGTTTCTATTGAAATCACCTATGGTTTAGAACGTCTCGCCATGTATCTGCAAAATGTCAATTCAATCACACAAATACAATGGAATGAACGGGTAAATTATGGCGAAATCTTTCTGCAAAATGAAATTGAACAATGTACCTACAATTTTGAAGCCTCTAGCCCCGATTTATTATTGAATTTATTTAGTCTTTATGAACAAGAGGCAAAACAACTCATTGAAAGGGGGCTGGTTGTTCCGAGTTTAGATTATGTTCTAAAGTGTTCTCATACCTTCAATTTATTGGATGCGCGAGGGGTCATTGCTGTAGCCGAAAGAACTCGTTATATTGGTCGGATTAGAAACTTAGCTAGAGAGGTGGCTGGTTTATATTTACAACAAAGAGAATCTTTAAACTTTCCTCTACAACCTGTAGCCGTATCGAATCATGTCTGATGATCCTCAATATCTTACACCCAATGAATTAGCCATTTGGCAAATAGAAATTACAAGAATTAACCAGCATAATATCTTTTGCCACTGTCGAACTTGTAATGCTGAGTGGGTGAGTTCAAATCAAGATATATCTTGTCCAAAATGTGGAGGACATCGAGTGGAATCGATCGCGTGTTGGCAATTTCCTGATGATTGAATTAACACGAATCGGGATGTTTAAACAGACAACCCGATTAATGTTAACGTTTTTTGTGTTAAGTGGCAGAAGCCAAAACAGCCTTAAAATGGTGGTTAACAGTACTTCCTGCGGTTTGAGCACTGGAGCTTTTTGGTTCGGATTTACCATCATGAGCCTTAGATTGTTCACTGGGTGAGACGGGTTCATCCTCCAATTCATCATCAATTGAAAGACGTTCGCAGGGAATTGTATCTGATAAAATACAACTTGCCATCATTCCCGTATGAATCTCTAACAAAGATTCTGGTAAAGATTCAAAGACTAATCGTTGACCTGGAAATACCACTCTTTCAAAATACCAGTTAGCCATATTACTAATGCGTACGACTTGAATCTGACTGGTTGCATTTACATAGCAGCAAAGAATACTCTTTTTTTGATCATTTGGCAGTGGATCGAGAATCTGAGCCATATACTTAAAAAGAATCTTATATAGAGTTTGTATTGACCCTTTTACCCTAACACTGTGTGATCCCCATTGGCTGTAAAGATAACTACAATCCCTAAAATGTCTGAATTCACACAACTAAAAACTTATTATCGCTTCAGATTTAACGATAACAGGGCAATTTATTAGACTATTTACTTTTTCTGACTCTAATAAGCTAGGACACGATTGTTAAACTCACTAATTTTTGCTAGTTTGTTTTTCTGATTTTGTCAAGGAGAAAATGCACAATAAGCAATAGGGTAATCCGATCTCACTATAAAGTCAAGTCTGATTGACCCGATTCGTCAGGACATTATCACTTAAGTTAAGTTATATTAAATATTAGGTGATCTACTCTCATCTTTGTTGGGGGTTAAGTTAATCAAATTTTCCAAATTAGATAAGTATTATTAATAACAAAGTATTAATTTAATTAAATTATTCAATAAAATATGAATCAGAAAATTTTGTACGTTCGTCTCCCTTGTAACCCGATTTTTCCCATTGGAGTCGTTTATTTATCGGATCATGTCCATAAGCTTTTCCCAGAAATAGAACAAAGAATTTTTGATTTAGGAACGATTCCACCACTAGACTTTGGCAAAGCTTTAAATCAGTGTATTGATGAATTCCAGCCTACTCTTTTAGTGTTTTCTTGGCGAGATATACAAATTTATGCTCCAGTAGGTGGTCGCGGAGGAAATCCTTTACAAAATGCCTTTGAATTTTATTACGCTAAAAATCCTTTGATTAGATTTAGAGGAGCTTTAGGAGGTTTAAAAGTGACCACTGCTTATTATGGGGAATTATGGCGCAATAAAGGATTAATTCAACAGGGCTTAAAACGAGCTAGAAAATATCATCCAGATGCACGGTGTATTGTTGGTGGTGGTGCAGTGAGTGTTTTTTATGAGCAGCTAAAAAAACAATTACCGCAAGGGACAATTGTTTCTGTGGGAGAAGGTGAAACGCTTTTAGAAAAGTATCTTCGGGGTGATGACTTTTCGAGTGAACGCTGTTATGTCGTAGGCGAGAAAGAACCGCGAAAAAATTTGATTCATGAAGAGCCAACACCTTTAGAAAAAAGTGCTTGTAACTATGATTATATTCACCGTATTTGGCCCGATTTAGACTACTATTTACAAGATAGTGATTTTTACATCGGTGTACAAACAAAGCGGGGTTGTCCTCATAACTGTTGTTATTGTGTTTATACAGTTGTAGAAGGGAAACAAGTTCGGATTAATCCAGCTGACGAAGTGGTTAAAGAAATGAGACAACTTTATGATCGCGGGATTCGGAATTTTTGGTTTACTGATGCTCAGTTTATTCCAGCCAGAAAATTTATTAATGATGCAATTGAATTGTTACAAAAAATTGTTGATTCTGGAATGACGGATATTCACTGGGCAGCTTATATACGTGCTGATAATCTAAACCCTCAATTGTGTGATCTGATGGTAAAAACGGGAATGAACTATTTTGAAATTGGTATTACCAGTGGATCTCAGGAATTAGTCCGTAAAATGAGAATGGGTTACAATCTCAGAACCGTCCTACAAAACTGTCGAGATTTAAAAGCGGCTGGTTTTAATGATTTAGTATCAGTGAACTATTCTTTTAATGTCATTGATGAAACCTTTGATACCATTCGTCAAACGATCGCCTATCATCGAGAATTAGAAAAGATCTTTGGTGTCGATAAAGTCGAACCCGCCATCTTTTTTATCGGGTTACAACCCCATACTCATTTAGAAGAATATGCCTTCAAAAAAGAAATTCTAAAACCAGGCTATGATCCCATGAGTTTAATGCCTTGGACTGCCAAAAAACTCTTATGGAACCCTGAACCTTTAGGCTCATTTTTTGGTGAAGTTTGTCTAGAAGCTTGGCGACAAAATCCCAATGATTTTGGTCGAGAAGTGCTGAAAATTCTTGAAGAAAGACTAGGTAAAGCCGATTTAGAAGAAGCTTTAACCGCACCAGTAGAACCAAATCGCAAAGAATTGATCCCTGCTTAGGTGATGATTTTGATTTCTAATACTATCCTTCAAGATGATGTTGACAAAGATCAACTCAATTTACAATAGGGCTGTGATCAGTGAATTTGATTTAAACATATGAGTTATTTAATTGCTGTTGTCGATGATCGGATGCAAGCTGAAGAGGCTTATACTGCGTTAGAAAAATCGGGCATTCCGACCCAAAATTTAGCGATTCTGGGAAAAGGTTATAAAACGGCTGACGAATTCGGTTTTATCGACCCCAATAAACAAGCCAAAAAACAAGCTACTCAAATGGCATATTGGCTAATTCCCTTTGGTTTTGCGGCAGGATATTTATTTAACTTAATTACCAATCTACATACTTTTGATTGGGCGGGTGAACCAGGAAACCATATTTTAGGAGGAGTTGCAGGTGCGATCGCCGCCGCTATGGGTAGTGTTTTTGTCGGTGGAGGTGTCGGGTTTGCCTATGGTAGTGGTGACGCGCTACCCTATCGAAATCGTCTCAATGAAGGGAAATATATTGTAATTGTGCAGGGTGAAGATTCCCAGAATCCTCAAGCAACAAATATTTTACGCAAATTTAATCCCGAAAGTTTACAAGGCTATGTATTTGATTAGTTAGCATAATTGTACTATTCAAAGCCCACTCATTACTGATTACTGATTACTGAAAAGATGTTACCGAGAGAAGAATTATTAAAGGGTGTTGAAAACAAAGAGGAAATCGCCAGAATCATCGATCTAGCGGATCAAGCGATCAGAACTTGGGAAGTTGTTTTAACGGATTTCTTTTCACCTCCTGTACTTGCTGAAGTTCAAAGAATTTTTAGCCGTTTAACCGAAGTTCAGATCGTTTCATGGGGAGGATATCCACAAGCTGAACGACAAAGATTAGGTATTGCTCGAGAAGAAGTTCCGCTTGATCCAGAACAGGTTCAAGTCACTGCTTTAGATGTCGCAGGTAATTTTCTGTTTGATCCTGCTACCCATCGAGATTTTTTAGGGGCGATTTTAGGTACTGGAATTGTCCGCGAAAAAGTCGGTGATATTCTAGTTTTAGGAGAACGGGGCGCACAAATTATTGTCGTTCCAGAATTAGTCGATTTTTTCACACTTTCTTTAACTCAAGTTCGTTCGGTTCCCGTCAAAGCGCAACCCATCGAATTGAGTGAATTAAGAGTACGTCCACCCCAGAAAAAAGAACTGACAACGGTAGAAGCGTCTTTGAGGTTAGATGCGATCGCATCTGCGGGTTTTGGGATGTCTCGTAGTAAAATGTCTGAGGCGATTTCTGCGGGTGATATTCGAGTCAATTGGAAGGAAATTAGCCAACCGAGTCATAATATCCAGTCGGGTGATCTGATTTCGATGCGCGGCAAAGGAAGATTAGAAATTGGCGAAGTAGAAGTAACCAAAAAGCAGCGTTATCGGGTGCAATTGACGAGATATGTTTAATTTATATAGATTTTATTGTAGCTCTAGGTTAGGACTGGGAAACCAATCATCATCCAAAGCGGTTGTGATGGGAATTTTTGGATGATTTGGGATAGCAAAGCTTCTAGACATAACTTTAACCCGTTTGTCATAAATTTCATCCCAAATTGGCTCAACTAGATTACCTAGAGATGGATTTTCTTTCAAAACCTTTTCAATCTCAAAACGAAAGTTTGCTACCTCAGTTTCCCAATGGCTTTTATTGTAAAGTTTTTCTGATTCCCAAAAAGATAGTTTTAATAAATGATCAAGGAGACGAGCTAAATAACTTTCTAGTTTTCGCTTTTCGCTCTTACCCAAACCCTCGATCTCCTCAATTAAATTCTGCCAGTCGATCAGTTGTAATTCTCTACGCCTCATAGCATCAGCTTGTTGCTGTGTCCATTGGTAATAGTCAGTATCGTACATTTTAAGCTTCAACTTTTGACAATTACATTTACTTACATGGATTTTAATTTATTTTTCCTACTTAAACCTTAAGAGACTGGTGATTAAACCAGTCTCCTAAGATTTATATTTTTATTCTACTCAATTCCTTCAATGCGGTCTTCAACCTCTTGATACAACTCTTGTAAGCGTTCGAGGTTTTCTTCGGAGGTTTCCCAGTAACCGCGTCCATTGACTTCTAGGAGAGTACCGACCATTTTGCGGAATGAGTTGGGGTTCATATTCATCAGACGTTTACACATTTCCTCATCTTGAATAAAGGTCGTGTTTACGTCCTCATACACCCAATTATCGACTGCATCGGCGGTGGCACTCCATCCCATCGTATTAACTAGACGCTTCGATAGTTCTCTGACTCCTTCGTAACCATGACTCAACATCCCTTCATACCATTTGGGGTTTAGTAGTTTGGTACGTGCATCGAGACGAACGGTTTCTGAGAGGGTTCTGACTTGTGCGTTAGCGGTGGTGGTATCTGCTATAAAGGCAGTGGGTTTTTTACCATCATCCCGTAGACTAGCGACGACTTTGGTTGGATCTGAGTCGAAATAGTGGGAAACGTCGGTTAAACTAATTTCAGAAGAATCAAGATTTTGGAAGGTAACATCAGCCGTTTTTAGAGACGCTTCAAAGATTCTACGGTTGTCTTTCATCACCCCAGGGTTATCGGAGTCGAAAGCGAACCCTTTACGGTTGAGGTACATATCCTGTAATTCTTTTTCTTCTTCCCAACTGCTATTTTCGACAGCGAGGTTGATGTTAGAAGAATAGGAACCTGAAGCATTAGAAAAGACACGGGTAGCTGCTTGACGAACACTTAAACCCATTTCTTGCGCTTGTTCTAAGGCGTGTTTGCGAACAAAATTCATTTCGATGGGTTCGTTTGCTTCGGCTGCCATTTTCACCGCTTGATCTAATAGGTTCATTTGGTTGATAAATAGATCACGGAATACACCCGAACAATTTACTACAACGTCAATACGAGGTCTTCCTAATTCTTCTAGGGAAATGAGTTCTAATTTATTAACTCGTCCTAACGCATCGGGTACAGGTTTTGCACCCACCATCCACATGATCTGTGCGAGTGATTCTCCATAGGTTTTAATATTATCCGTTCCCCAGAGGACACAGGCGATCGTTTCGGGATACTGTCCCCCATTATCGAATTTTTGGCGATCTAACAGGCGATCTACGACGATTTTAGCTGATTTTACGGCGGCCATCGTTGGGATCGACTGCGGATCTAAAGCGTGGATGTTTTTACCTGTTGGCAGTACTCCAGGGTTCCGAATGGGATCACCTCCAGGCCCAGGTAACACGTATTCACCTTCTAATGCTTTGAGTAAACCGCCTAATTCATTATCGGCACAAACTTGTTCTAAACAGAATTCGAGGTATTCAAAAAGGGGTTTTAAGGCATCTTGATCGACTTTATTGTAACCGAGTTGGTGTAAGGCTTCGAGCCAAGGTGCTTTTTTACCGATATTGAAGAAGTTGAGTTTGGAGATCATCGAAACTCTACCATCTGCGTCTATTTGCGCTTTGACTAAGGCTGATACGGCCGCACGAGTTGCTAGAGTAATATTTTGTAGGAGTTCAACGTCTTCTAAAATACCCCGATCGCTATTTTGATAAATTTGATCGATATCTCGTCCAATACTATTAGCAATGATCCGAGGTAAAGAGACAATTTCTTCTTCTTCTCGATCTAGACTGGCGATATTAACTAAGGTTGCGATCGCTTCTTCTGCTGTAGGAGGTTTTCCGATCACATGGAGTCCACAGGGAAGTAAACGCGACTCAATTTCCATCAGTTTCCGATACACTAAACCTACGATATGATCCCGTTCATCGGCACTTAGGGAAGATGCGGAATTGGTTTCAGGGAGTTCAATATCTTTATCTAAATTGACGAGGCGACATTTATCCATAATCGTATCAACAATTTGGATACCGCGCCCGCTATCTTTGAGAGTTTGATAGGAACCTATTAATTCACTTAATTCCTGTAACCCTTTGTATAACCCTGCATTTTCCGCAGGAGGTGTCAGATAAGAAATGGTTGCGGCATAACTACGGCGTTTGGCGATCGTTGCTTCGGATGGATTATTGGCTGCGTAATAATATAAGTTCGGAATATTACCAATGAGGTTATCGGGGTAACATTCGCCCGACATTCCCATCTGTTTACCTGGCATAAATTCTAAGGAGCCATGTGTACCAAAGTGTAGTACAGCATCGGCGTGCCAAATTTGGTTGAGATAGGTATAGTAAGCAGCAAAACCATGATGGGGACTTGCTGAACGCGAGAAGAGTAACCGCATGGGATCACCTTCATAACCAAAGGTGGGTTGTACACCGATGAAGACGTTACCAAACTGTTTACCGTAGATCAATAAATTTTGTCCATCACTGTTTAAATGTCCTGGTGGTTTACCCCAATTTTCCTCTAAACGTTCTGAATATGGGGTTAAACGTTCATATTGTTCGACGGACATCCGATAAGCGATGTTTAGTTCTGGACTATGATACTGTGCTTGGGCATCATGGATCACTGCTTCCATTAAGGCTTTTGGCGAGTCGGGTAATTCTTGAACATCATAACCATTGTTTTGTAATGTTCTCATCACTTCGTGATCGAGCCGAAAACATCTAGATAAGCAGCAGTTCCGACATTTCCTTTATCGGGGGGAAAACTGAAAACAGTAATGGCGACTTTCTTCTGTAATTTCGGTTTTTTGCGGAGATTTGCCCATTTTAAGGCGCGTTGGGTAATGGCTTCGATGCGGTCTTGTAGGGCGATCGCTTTTCCGGTTACACCGTCACGCCCTGATAAGATAATAGGCTCAATTGCGCCATCAAGTTCAGGAATCGCAATTTGTAAAGCGACTTGAATCGGGTGTAAACCGAGTTCGCTTTCTTCCCATTCTTGTGTCGTTTGGAAAACAAGCGGTAAGGCACACATATAGGGACGGTTGAGGCGTTTTAATGATTCTATCGCTTTGGGATGGTCTTGACGAGCAGGGCCACCGACGAGGGCGAAACCTGTTAGAGATACAGCCGCGTCAACAATAGGAACTGCTTCAACTCCTTTAACACTGCGATCTAGGAAATAAGCATCAACAGGTTTGGAGAAGTCTAACCCACCTGCAAAAACGGGAAGTACCCGCGCCCCCATTGCCTCGAATTCCTGTACGATCGCTACATAATGTGCATCATCGCCTGTCACGAGGTGAGTTCGTTGTAGGATAATGCCAATACAAGGCGCAAGGGGATCTTTAAGATCATCTGGAATATCGGTACGGGTGTTATACCAGGCCAAATATTCTTTGACATCCTCAAACATTTTCATTGACAAAGGATGCCAAATACCCATATCTGGATAAACGATGGGTTCTTTGTAACTAACGTTTTGATCTTTATCGGAAAAGACATATTTATCGGCTAACATCAGCAGGAAGTTTTCGAGGTTATCGGAAGAACCGCCTAACCAATATTGAAAACTCAGCATGAAGTTTCGCGCATCTTGAGCTTTTTCAATGGGAAGGTATTTTAAAACTTGGGGAAGGGTACGCAATAGTTTTAACATCGCGTCTTGGAACCCTGAACCTGAGTTTTCTTTGCGCTTTTTCATAAACTGAGCGATCGCACTTTTCGACTGTCCCAGTTGGGCCATCGAAAAGCTACCAAGTTTATTAAGGCGCATCACTTGAGGCATCGAAGGGAAGACGACGACGGCATCTAAGTGATCTCGATGGGGTTGTACAGCAGCGACTAATTTATCGGCTAAGTCTTCGATAAAAATAAGTGAGGCAATAAAAATATTAGCTTTGGCAACATCTTCTTTAAAATCTGCGAAGTTCTCAGGGTCGCGCAATTCTTCAATGAGATAGCCGCTTATTTCAATGGCTAAATTAGGATTGTTGGCATTGATAGCTTTAACGGCAGTAGATAGCGCACTCTGATACTGAGGTTCTAGCACGACATAGACCACCTTAACAAGAGATCGGCCATTTAATGAGTCGGGGGCAATGTGGCGGATGGTGGACTTGACGTGAGTGAACATATATGCTGGTTCTCCTAAACGTTTGCTGAATCGGCTGATTGGGTGATCACTGCTAAAAAGGATTCTTCTGTGTTTGTATCAGAAAAGGTGTATCAACTGAGCGTTTACTCGCGGATTCGACACAATTTGATAAACAATGTGAAATATTTTGTAACAAATATTTGCTGTATTGATGAGTAGTTACTCAATTATTGATTTATATAAATTTACAATTTATATATTGACTAATTAGCAATAATATGAATATAAAACCCCCTCTCTTTTAGGAGAAGGGTTAGAGTTAAATCAACAATGATGCTTTAATCCGCATCTTCTTGCATACTAAATTCAGGCAGTTGGTTCATCACGTCCGATAGTAAGTCTTTTTCAGATGGATCATTAAGGTTGGTCATTTGATGTTCAATGCCTTTTTGTAATACCTTCAGTTGATAGGGATCGAGATCAAGGGGTACGGGTTTAGGATCATCAGATGGACTATCCCACGATTTTAATTGTGACCCTAGTTGCTCTCTGATGGCTTGGATTCGTTTTTGAGCTTCTGTATAGTCATTGGTACCATAAGTTAACAGATTTTCTTCAGATGAAAATTGAGCTTGATCAGTTTTTTCTAATTTGACTATACTTTGCTCAATACTTTGCTGTAATAGTTCTAGTTGCTCTTTATTGAGAGAAAGGGGCAGGGCATCCATAATTCTTTTGTAAATTCTAATGTTTGGCTTGATTCTATGATCGCAAGCTAGAATAAGCCATCCATCATTAGGTTTAAGTTAACCAAACCCGCAGTAAAGAAAGTAATTGTTCGGTATCAACGGGTTTAGTAATATAATCTGATGAACCTGCTTCTAAGCATTTGTTACGATCGCTTTTCATGGCTTTAGCAGTGAGGGAAATAATCGGTATAGTGCTAGATGAAGTCATTTGACGAATCAGACGAGTTGTTTCATAGCCATCAATACCAGGCATCATGACATCCATCAGAATTAGATCAGTATCAGGATGGTTGCGTAAGAGGGCGAGTCCATCGGTTCCGTTTTCTGCTGATAGGACTTGCATCGAATAACGTTCTAAAAGACTGGTTAGCGCAAAGATATTTCTTAGGTCATCATCGATTACTATAACTTTTTTACCCTGCAAAATTTGATCGGTTTGCTGAACTTGTTGTAATTGTTGTTGTTGAACGGGTGATAATTGGGATTGAACACGATGTAAAAATAACGTTGTTTCACCTAAAAGACTTGGCAGTGTGTTGGTTACTTTGAGTCGAGTGGTTTGGCTTAAATAAGTAATTTGATTTTGTTGATCGTCGGTTAAAGGATCTGTTGTGTGGACAATGAGCGATATCGGAGTCTCACTGATTTTTTCTTGACATTCTTCAATTAATGTGCTGTGTATGACGGCACTATCAAAAGGCTGTGAATTTAAAAGGTCTATGGCTTCTGTGGCGGTACTGACTGGGGTGATTTGTAGATCATTATTACTAATCAATTCGATAATTTCTTGTCGTTGTGTTTCATCGGGTATCACAAGCAGGAGATTTTTCTGAGGACGATCGAGCCAATTTTTCAGATGAGTAATAATGTCTACTAAAGCGTCGCGTTCAATTGGTTTTTGATGAAAAGCGATCGCACCCAATTTTTCAGCACGTGTTTTAGCCTCTTTCATCGAGAAGATCACGACAGGAATATGGCGGGTCTCGAAGGAGTGTTTAATGCGATCTAATATAGGCCAACCACTATCACTAGGTAAACAAATATCGAGGAAAACGGCGCAGGGTCGATATTTTTGCATCATGGTTAAAGCAGTAGCCGATCTCATGGTAATTAAACCTTTATACCCCGTTTCTCGTACTAAATCGAGCAGTAAACGGGCAAAATTCGGATCGTCTTCGACAATGAGAATAGACTGATCACCGTTTTTGATATTACTGCGATCGTCATTTACAATCGGATAAGATTCTAACGTTGTCGTAATTTCAATCGGTTCGACTGCATTGATCACATATTCAGTGTGTGGTGGAGTGATTTCTGGAATGATTATCTGTTTTTCTAATGGTGGTATATTGACCTCTTCCTCTAAATAGGTTTGTGGCACATAGAGAGTAAAAGTACTACCGACTCCGACTTGACTCGATAAAGTTATTTCGCCACCGAGTAAGGATGCAATTTCACGAGAGATCGATAAACCTAAACCTGTTCCCCCATAATGGCGGGATGTGGTTCCGTCTGCTTGCTGAAAGGCTTCAAAAATCAGTTTTTGTTTATCTGGGGCAATACCAATACCTGTATCACTCACCCTAAAAGCAATGACACTCTTTGCATGGTTTAGGCTATCATGATCCTTACTCCAGCCCCTTGTTGCTTTCATCACTTGTAGGCTGACTTGACCTTGTGCCGTAAACTTAAAGGCATTAGATAGTAAGTTTTTGAGAACTTGTTGCAAGCGTTTAGCATCGATGTAAACGCTATCGGGCAACCCATCAGAGACAATAATATTAAATTTTAAACCTTTATCGTGGGCAATTTGTCTAAAAGTACGCTCAATATGATTTCTGAGATCAACTAGCGGCATCTGTTCAGATTCAACTGACATTGTACCCGATTCAATTTTAGCCAAATCTAAAATATCGTTAATCAGTCCGAGAAGGTCACTACCTGCTGAATGAATAATTTGAGCGTATTCAACTTGTTTACTCGTCAGATTACTTTCCACATTATCGGACAAAAGTCGCGCTAAAATTAATAAGCTATTTAGAGGTGTCCGCAACTCATGGGACATATTTGCTAGGAATTCGGATTTATATTTAGAAGTTAGGGCTAATTGGGCTGCTTTTTCTTCTAATGAGCGTCTAGCCTGTTCAATTTCCGAGTTTTTGCGTTCAACTTCTTCGTTTTGTTGATAGAGTAGACGGGCTTTTTCTTCTAGTTCTTCATTGGTTTGTTGTAGTTGTTCTTGTTGATTTTTCAGGAGTTCTTCACTAGCTTTGAGACTTCTGGCTTGTTCTTCTAGGCGTTGGTTGGTTTCTTGGAGTTCCCCTTGCTGGGTTTGTAATTCTTGGGCCAAAGATTGAGACTGTTTGAGTAGTTCTTCTGTTCTCATCGATGCGGCAATGGTATTGAGTACGATCGCAATACTTTCTGTCAGTTGATCAAAAAAGGTTAAATGAATCTCATTAAAACGTTGGAACGAAGCCAGTTCAATTACTGCCGTCACTTGTCCCTCAAACAACACTGGCAGAACCACCGCATTCAGAGGAGACGCTTCACCCAGACCCGAATTAATCTTAATATAATCATGAGGAATCTCAGTTAATAAAATTCGTTCTTTTTCTAAAGCACATTGACCAACTAAACCATCGCCAAGATAAAAACGATTCGCTAGATGTTTGCGTTCTCGATACGCATAACTACTTAGTAATTTGAGATAAGGTTGTTGATTTTCGGCTGCATCCATCAAATAAAAGACACCGTGTTGCGCGTGTACGAGGGGTGCGAGTTCCGAAAGAATTAACTTAGAAACCGTTTCTAGATCACGCTGACCTTGCAGCATTCGAGTAAATTTCGCTAAATTAGTCTTCAACCAATCTTGTTCAGTGTTTTTCTGAGTTGTTTCTCGCAAATTCGAGATCATTTGGTTAATATTGTCTTTTAATACTGCAACCTCTCCTTCGGCTTGAACCGAAATTGATCGGGTTAAGTCCCCTCTGGCTACTGCAATGGCTACTTCTGCGATCGCTCTGACCTGAGTCGTCAAATTCGCCGCTAACTCATTCACATTATCCGTCAGATGTCGCCAAGTCCCCGAAGCCCCTGGTACATTGGCTTGTCCCCCCAGTTTCCCCTCAATACCAACCTCTCGCGCTACCGTCGTCACTTGATCGGCAAATGTCGCCAGTGTATCAATCATCTCATTAATTGTATCCGCTAAGGTTTCAATTTCTCCTTTCGCATCGAGCATTAATTTTCGTTTCAAGTCCCCATTAGCAACCGAGGTTACGACTCTGGCAATACCCCGTACTTGCGCGGTTAAATTGCCCGCCATCGAATTTACATTATCGGTAAGATCCTTCCAAGTTCCTGCCACCCCGCTAACTTGGGCTTGTCCTCCTAATTTTCCTTCAGTTCCTACCTCACGCGCCACCCGTGTTACTTCTGATGCAAAAGATGAAAGTTGATCCACCATTGTATTGATCGTGTCTTTGAGTTCTAGAATTTCCCCTTTCACATCGACTGTAATTTTCTTCGATAGATCCCCATTCGCTACTGCTTTCGTCACTTCGGCAATGTTTCGTACTTGCCCCGTCAAATTACCCGCCATCGAGTTCACATTATCGGTAAGATCTTTCCAAGTTCCCGCAACGCCTTTGACATACGCTTGTACGCCTAATTTTCCTTCCGTTCCCACCTCACGCGCCACTCTAGTTACTTCCGATGCAAAGGAATTTAACTGATCCACCATAATATTAACGGTGTTTTTCAGTTCTAAGATTTCCCCTTTGACATCGACTGTAATTTTTTTGGAAAGATCGCCATTCGCTACTGCCGTTGTCACCTCTGCAATATTCCTTACTTGTGCAGTTAAAGAACTCGCCATCAAGTTCACATTATCAGTCAGATCCTTCCAAGTTCCTGCCACGCCTCGGACTTCGGCTTGTACCCCTAGTTTTCCTTCCGTTCCCACTTCTCTGGCTACTCTGGTTACTTCCGATGCAAAGGACGAAAGTTGATCTACCATCACATTAATGGTGTTTTTTAGTTCAAAGATTTCCCCTTTGACATCGACTGTAATTTTCTTGGAAAGATCGCCATTCGCTACCGCCGTTGTCACCTCTGCAATATTTCTCACTTGCGCGGTTAAATTGCCCGCCATCGAGTTTACATTTTCCGTCAAATCTTTCCAAGTTCCTGCCACGCCACGGACTTCGGCTTGTACGCCTAATTTTCCTTCAGTTCCCACCTCACGCGCCACTCTAGTTACTTCCGATGCGAAGGAATTTAACTGATCCACCATAATATTAATCGTGTTTTTCAGTTCTAAAATTTCCCCTTTCACATCAACTGTAATTTTTTTGGAAAGATCGCCATTGGCTACCGCCGTCGTCACCTCTGCAATATTTCTCACTTGCGCCGTCAGAGAACCCGCCATGAAGTTTACTGAGTCGGTCAAATCTTTCCAAGTTCCCGCCACGCCACGGACTTCGGCTTGTCCTCCCAGTTTTCCTTCAGCCCCGACTTCTCGCGCTACTCTAGTTACTTCCGATGCAAAGGAGTTCAACTGATCTACCATGATATTAATCGTGTTTTTCAGTTCAAAGATTTCCCCTTTCACATCGACTGTAATTTTTTTAGAAAGATCGCCATTCGCTACCGCCGTCGTCACCTCTGCAATATTTCTCACTTGCGCGGTTAAATTCCCTGCCATAAAATTAACCGAGTCGGTCAAATCTTTCCAAGTTCCTGCTACACCCCGTACATCGGCTTGTCCTCCCAGTTTTCCTTCAGCCCCGACTTCTCGCGCTACTCTAGTTACTTCTGATGCAAAGGAATTTAACTGATCCACCATTGTATTAACGGTGTTTTTTAGTTCTAAGATTTCCCCGCGCACATTAACCGTAATTTTCTTAGAGAGATCGCCATTGGCTACCGCCGTTGTCACCTCTGCAATATTTCTCACTTGCGCGGTTAAATTACCTGCCATCAAATTCACACTATCGGTTAGATCTTTCCATGTCCCTGCAACGCCCTTGACTTCGGCTTGTACGCCTAATTTTCCTTCAGTTCCCACCTCTCTAGCTACTCTGGTTACTTCCGATGCAAAGGAATTCAATTGATCCACCATTGTATTAACGGTGTTTTTTAATTCTAAAATTTCGCCTTTGACGTTGACGGTGATTTTTTTGGAAAGATCACCATTTGCGATCGCTGTTGCTACCTCTGCAATATTTCTCACCTGCGCGGTCAAATTTCCTGCCATCGAATTCACATTATCTGTGAGATCCTTCCATGTTCCCGCAACGCCTTTGACTTCGGCTTGTACGCCTAATTTTCCTTCAGTTCCCACCTCTCTAGCTACTCTTGTTACTTCCGATGCAAAGGAACCTAGTTGATCGACCATTGTATTCACAACTTGGGCGGTTTGAAGAAATTCACCTTTTAGGGGTATTCCATCAATTTCGGTAGCGATCGTCTGCGAGAGATCCCCATTAGCTACAGCGCGAATAACTCTGGCGGTTTCTGCGGTCGGTTGTACTAAGTCGGTGATCAGGATATTAACGGAGTCGATACAATCAGACCATGAACCACCCGCGCTTCCTAAATTTGCCCTTTGGACTAATTGACCTTCTTTGCCGACGACTGTACTGATGCGATTTAACTCGGCTGCCATCCTTTCGTTTAATTCAATAATATCATTGAGGGTATCCGCAATTTTTCCCGCTACACCCGTATGATCTAGCGGGAGACGTACGGAAAAATCACCTTTTTTGACAGCTACTAAAGTTTTTAAAAGTTCGTGCAGATCAAGTTCATCAGTATTTCTCGTTGACTCAGCAGTAGACATGGTTTATAACCTTATGCAGTGGAAAAATAAGCATTTTTAAGCAGGGGGTAATGATTAATTTTCCTGCTTAACCAGCTTGACAAAAATCCCTCTTTAGACGGATAAAATTAAGGCTTAAAAACGTTATGTGGAGTGCTGATTGAGTTATTCTTTGACAAAAATATAGATAACTTTTGAATCATCATTCCAAATTGAGGTTTTTCTAAAAAGTTTAGATTGAAAAAAATCTGAACAAATATTTTGATACCGAAGTTAGATTAATTGGACTATGCTTGATGGATAGGTAGGGGTTTTATCACCAAATCCCCACATAAGTTTAAAGATTTAATTTGTGGCAGATTTAATATAACTCAAAAAAAATCCCGAAAAACTTGATCTTATAAGTATGACAAGTTGAGTACGTTATGATTGAAGATCGGATGTTTATGTTAAGTTGTTATATTTAATTTTTATCCTATGACACTGCCTATTGTAGCTATTATCGGACGACCAAATGTCGGGAAATCAACTCTAGTTAACCGTTTAGCGGGTGATCAACAAGCGATCGTACACGATCAACCTGGTATCACACGCGATCGCACTTATCGCCCCGCATTTTGGCAAGATCGTGATTTCCAAGTCGTTGATACGGGAGGTTTGGTCTTCCATGATGATACCGAATTTTTACCCCTGATTCGAGAACAGGCGATGATTGCTCTCAATGAAGCGAGTGTAGCTATTTTTGTCGTCGATGGGCAAGCTGGGCCAACACCTGCGGATCATGAAATTGCTGAATGGCTGAGAACCCAGTCTGTTCCTGTTGTTCTTTGTGTTAATAAGTGTGAATCTCCCGAACAGGGTTTAATCCAAGGAGCGCAGTTTTGGGAATTGGGTTTAAGCGAACCTTATGCAATTTCTGCAATTCATGGGGGTGGTACAGGTGAATTACTCGATGAAGTGATTACTTATTTACCTTCTACGGATGATCTTCCCGAAACATCAGAAATTAAAGTGGCGATTATTGGTCGTCCCAATGTGGGTAAATCTAGTTTACTCAATGCGTTGACGGGTGAACAAAGAGCGATCGTTAGTCCGATTTCGGGAACAACCAGAGATGCAATTGATACCTTAATTGAAAGAAACGGTCAAACCTATCGAATTATTGATACAGCAGGGATTCGGCGTAAGAAAAATGTCGAATATGGGGCGGAATTTTTTGGGATTAATCGTGCTTTTAAAGCAATTAATCGTTCTGATGTTGTGTTATTTGTAATTGATGTTATTGATGGTGTTACTGAACAAGATTTAAAACTATCAGGGCGCATTATCGACGAAGGAAAAGCTGTCGTTTTAGTGGTGAATAAATGGGATGCTGTAGAAAAGGATTCCCATACGATTTATGAGTATCAAAAATTATTACGGGATCGTCTTTATTTCATGGAATGGGCGGAGATGATTTTTATTAGTGCTATGACGGGTCAACGGGTTGAAAAAATCCTTGATTTAGTCGATCAAGCAGCCGAAGCACACCGTCGTCGGGTCAGTACATCAGTAATTAATGAAGTCTTGGAAGATGCGATAAAATGGCATAACCCACCCACAAATCGTCAAGGTAAACAGGGTAAAATTTATTATGGAACTCAAGTAACGAGTCAACCGCCATCGATTACTTTATTTGTCAATGATCCACAGCGTTTTAATGATAATTATCGCCGTTATATTGAAGGGCAATTTCGTGAGCAATTAGGGTTTAAAGGCACACCGATTCGTCTATTCTGGCGTGGTAAACGGACTAGAGAGGTTGAAAGAACTACTAATCGTGCTACTAAAGTTTAATTGATGTTGTAATGTCTCAAGAGGAACTTGATAAAAATATTGTTTTTGGAATTGTTCTTCTTGATAGGCGTTCAGAAAATCTTGATGATTTGCTTTGTGATGAGATTGAATGAAAGTAAATTTAACTGTGTCATTTTTGAGTTGATAGATAAATCCAGAATTAGCTAAGGTTTGTAGTCCCAAATTCAAAGTATGATCACTTAAATTTAATTTTTCTTTTAACTGTTGTTTAGTAATCGTTTGTTTCCTTCGAGTCAGATATTTAGCTATCCCGATGAATTGTTGCAAAGTCTGTTCAGCCGAAGATTTTAAGGAGTGAGAATAGGCTAAAGCGAGTTTGTCTTGTTGTGCGATCGCATCTCGATAAGCTTGTTGAATTTCTGTCCAATCCGTCGGACATTTTTCTAAGAGTTGTAGTCGTTCTAAACTCATTGTTTCATCTTTTGTCAAACGCCAATCGATTAAATATTGTTCCTCAATTAATGACTCATTGTAATTAATTTGTGATGTGGTGGGACGCACTGCAATTAAACGTAGTTCACATTTTTCAGTTTTTGTATTAAAATCTAACTCAACAATCGTATCACAATTAATATTCTGGGGTAGTTCATCGGAAGTATGACCCCACCAAACGCCCTCAAATCCTTCGGGTAATGTTTCATCTACCAGAGAAAAAGCGACTCTTTGATATCTAATTTTTTTGCCTCTCAAATCTTCAATATTTTTACTAAAAACATTAATAAATCGACAATTCTGAATCAATAATTTTGGGCTAGGGTTTCCCATGCCACAGGGTTCTAATAATTTTAATTCTCGATAGAGTGATAACCCTAAATCTGCTACAGTAACTAATAAATCTGCTTCTACAGTCGGCATTAAATTTAGGTTATCATAGCCTTTTTGTCGTAATTGTTGGTTAATTCCTTCACGAAATAAACTAATATTCTCGACAGGTAAACTTAAGCCAGCAGCTAGAGGATGTCCCCCAAAACGATGTAATAAATGAGATTGTGAATTTACTAATTTATATAGATCAATATTCTGGACAGAACGGGCTGATCCTCTTGCTAAATGAGTTGTACTATTTTCTTCGGAACTCGTACTTAATAAAATCGTCGGCTTTCCGTATTCTTGGGCAATCTGACCTGCGACTAATCCTAAAATACCACTTGGCCATTGTGGATCATCTAAGACAATTACACCCGTTGTCGATAAATCTATTCTGGCTAATTTCTTTTTAACATTGAGGATTAAATCATTTTGTAAAGACTTCCTGCGAGTATTTGCTAATTCTGCATCAATGACTAATTTTTGACATTGTTTGCTGTCTTGACTGGTGAGTAATTCAACACAAAAACTTCCATCACCATGAATACGACTCACTGCGTTTATTCTGGGGCCAATACCAAAGGAAATATCAGTAGGTCTATCACCATTTCTTTTACAATATTCTAATAACTTTACTACACCTAGGTGAGTTGATTTTTGAATTTGTTCAATTCCCTTTTGAGCTAAATAACGACAGTCCCCTTTTAACTGTACTAAATCAGCAATTAATCCAATAGCGACTAAATCTAATAAATTTTCTATTGGTTGTTGTGGAAGATCAGGAAAGGTTTGATATAAGGCTTCGATTAATTTATAAGCAACGGCGACTCCAGATAGATGAAACAAGGGATGATTATCGGCAAAATAACGAGAATTAATCATCGCCACAACCGAGGGACGATCTTCAGGTAAGGTATGATGATCGGTTACAATAATATCAATTCCTAACTGATTTGCATATTCAATTTCAACTAGATTCGTACTTCCCGTATCACAAGTAATAATTAATTTCGTTCCCTGTACAGCTAATTTTTCAATTCCTAAACAATTTAAGCCATGAGATTCGGTAAAACGATTTGGGATATAATAATTTAACTGAAGATGTTGTGGAAAAAATTGCCCTAAACCTTCCCACAAAACGCTAGTTGCTGTAATACCATCTGCATCGAAATCACCCCAAATGGTTATTCTTTCTTTTGTCTCTAAGGCTTTTTTCAATCGTTGCATTGCCCATTTCATTTCTTGTCCAAACGCAAACGGGCTAGTCGGTTGATAAGCTTTAGAATCTAAAAACCCGATTAAGGTTCCAGGGTCTTGTATTCCACGATGCCATAGTAATTGTGCGACAAAACGCCCCCCTAATTCGGGTGAGTATTGATTGACAATTGCTAGAAACCATTCTGGAATAGTGTACAGTGGGTGAATGGAGAAGCGAGAATCTGATACCATTGCTCTATAAGATAGATGATACTGAATAGTATTATCGTACTATTCCGAAGTTTTTAAAAAAATGTCAAAAATCTTAAAGTTTGTTCTCAAACAGTGATTAATGTTACACAATTTAAGGGTAGCATGATGAAAGTGTAGTTTTTTGCTGTTGTTCTCCCGTGACAGTTGATCAAGTTTGTCTGATTTATTCAAAATAATATAGATCATACGATGTTCTAATTGTGTTTAGAACCTCATCTGGTGAACAAGTCTAATAAAAAAAACTCCTCAAGATTATTCTTTCATACGGTTAATTCAAATTTGTTCCTATGTCTAGTCAACAACAAGTTAGTTTAAGTGTAGAAGAAGCTTTAAAACATCTCAAAGAATATAGCTGTCTTCAAGTTCAAACGGTAAATTCTCAAACTGATAAAGAACAGTTACGTCAAGCTTTATTAGTAGTGACTAATTTATCAGAATATGAAACGCTAGGAGTTTGTGCGGATCATGTTGAGGAAGGATTTATCGCATTATCTAAGTACCTCAAAGCTTTAGGTTATGATCTACTTTTAGAACCTGAGCAGTATGAAGAAAAAACTCATGCGGTTTACATTAAATTTAATTCTCGCAAAATGACTTATTATGTTGATACTTATACGGGAAGCTATCGAGGTGTTTTAGTGTCTTGTCAAGGTGAGAATGATTCGTTATTGGGGACTTATGGTCATTTCCCTTTAGATTTATTTGATTAAGTTGTGTTTAAATAGGGTTTGGTCTCCAAACCCCTACATTTTTATTAAATCAGATTGAGTATAATTTCTTAACTAACTTTGTGCTGATCTAATCCTTCTTTAATCCAGTTGAGACATTCATTAGCAGAGATAAATAATTTGGGTGCGGCGATGTTGGTCAGTTCTTCTGGGGGATAATGATCATAAAAGTATTGACCACTTTGATAATGTATAATAATCAGATTATTTTGATAAATATACCTCTCTCTAAAATGATCGATTCCTAAGTAACTGTTGATTTTTTCGTCTAAATTTTGTCTAGCAATTTTGATCAGTTCTTCAAGGTTATTCGTACAAATCCCCGATAAGTTGTCAGATTGATGTAATGGACTGGTATGACCTTTCTCGGCAAGTAATTTATAAGAATAGATGGTTTCACCGCCCAGACGACTTAATATAAATGGGACGATCAAATGTCCTTTATAAGAAGCAGTTTTCTCATAGAGTAAGCGATTCATCGGTTTAAATAAAAAAGATTAATAGTAAAAATACGTCTATTTATCGCTATTGTATAGCAAAATTACATCAATTTTCACTCCTAAGATAGATTTGGGGATCAGCTAATTCACCTTTGTCACAAACCGATAATTGTTTTGGCTTGTCTGATTTGAGCCGATTAAGTTAAAATAAAACGTCCCTTGATATGAGTCTGAAGGATGTCAGATATCGAAACCCTAATCGAGCAGATTAAAACTGAAGCAGAACGCGAACCTTTTCCGATCGATGTTCCTATCTATCAGTCTGCTAAAAAAGAACCCACTCAACCGATTTTGTATGCAGGAAATCTCAAAAGTCAGTTGTGTTTTTTTGGACGAGATTTAGGGAGAGATGAAGTATATGCGGGACAACCTTTAATCGGTGCCGCAGGAACTCTGGTTAGAGAGGGATTTTATTATGCTTTACACGGGACGAAAAATAAAACAAAGAAAGACTTGTTGACGGTTTGCGATCGCATTCTGATGACGAATACAGTTCCCTACAAACCCCCAGGTAATAAAGCCTATTCTACTCAAGTTAAAGAACGCTTTCGTCCTTTTATGGAAAAATTTTTGCTGTTTCACTGGGAAGGTAATCAAATCATTACATTAGGAACTGAAGCCTTTAAATGGTTTACTCCCTATGGTAAAAAAGGAGAAGTGAATAAATACTTTTTACAGGACGATCGTTATAGTTCTAAATTACCAGTTCTGTTAACGGCTAAAGATGAACTAGGAATGCAGCATCAACGCGAAATTAAACTTTTACCTTTACCTCATCCTTCTCCACTAAATCAACAGTACTATGATCTTTTCCCTAAAATGTTACAAGATAGACTGAATGATTTTGAATTTTAAAAGAAATTAATACATTAGAACTTAACTAAATATAGGCTCAATCTTTTGAGAGATCGCATCAAAAAGCAGAAATCACTCTTCGGATATATTTTACTCATAGCCCTCTATTCTATGCTCTAACTAGAGGGAACAAGAAATAGAAAACGTTGTTTGAAGTCGAGCAACAACTAAAATCTTAAAAAAATATAAAAATTTATGTTAAGATTTTTGTAGTCGTTAACGTTCCAGAAAAGTAGGCGATACAAATGTTAACTTTTATACATTTAATTTAACCTAATTTTAATTATTAGAAGGTGATGAGAATTAACGATGTAGAATAGGCATAAGTCAAATGAACTATATCAATAGGTAGGTCTTGATGAATGAAAATACTATGACCACGAATAGCCATAGCAATCAGGACTTGCAAATGAGGAGGTATTTTAATTCAGCTACAACTTTTTCAATAGCTCGTCTTCTTTTGATAGATGATCATGCTGAAATTCAATTGTATGTCAAACGCCTGTTGAGTCGCCAGTATGACATCGAAACCGTCAGTAATGGGGATCAAGCATTAACGGTTATTAAGCAACAACCACCCGATCTAGTCTTAATTAATTTGATGTCGCATAACCTATATGAATTAGAATTACTGCGGCAATTGCGGACTAACCCAAAAACAAAAGATCTTCCGATCATCGTTTTATCAGATGTAGTCGGAGAAGACATTAAACAGCAGTGGCAAGAGGTAGGAGTAGATGAATATATGCTTCAACCCTTTTCGGAGCGCGAATTAGTCGCACGAGTAGAAGCTCATTTAAAAATATCGAAAATCCGTCTAGAAGCACAAGAACGAGAACAACAACTACGGGTAGAAAATGAAGCCTTCCACAACCGAGTTAACGATATTCTCGAAAGTATTAGCGATGCTTTTGTGGCTTTTGACCATCAGTGGCGATATATTTACGTTAATCAACAAGCTACAAAACATTTACACAAAACACGTGAAGAACTTCTAGGACAAGTACTTTGGGACGTTTTTACAGAACTAGCTGAACTGAATTTGCTTGTCTATCGGGAACTGCGACGGGCCATGCGAGAACAAGTTGCGGTGAGATTTGAAGACTTCAATCCGACTCTAAATCGATGGTTTGAAGTCCATGCTTATCCCATTCCTGAAGGTCTAGCCGTCTATTTTCAAGATATTACAGATCGCCGAAATGTTGAATCGGCCTTAAGAGAGAATGAACAACGTCTTAAAGCAGCAAATGAACGTTTTGAACTAGCGGCGGCGGCTGTTAACTGTTTAATTTATGATTGGGATCTAGAAAAGAATATCGTCGAAAGAACCGATGGAATAACCCGCATCTTAGGTTATTCTCCAGAAGAAATTGATCCGAGTGCCGAATGGTGGTTTAATATTTGCCACCCAGGCGATCAAGAAAGAATTCAAAAACGATTAAATGTTAATTGGATTACTGATGATCGTTGGACAGCCGAGTATCGAGTGCGCCACAAAGACGGTTATTATATACACGTCTTGGATCAAGGTCTCATCGCCAAGCGAGACCAAGACGGCAATCCGATTCGAGTCGTCGGCAGTACAACCGATATTAGCGATAAAAAACAGGCTGAACAAAATTTCAAAGAACAAAAACTATTTTTACAAAACCTTACAGATAATGTTCCTGTTTTACTGTGGACAGCACTACCCGATGGCACGATCGATTTTGTGAGTCAACCTTGGATCGACTATACAGGATTAGATCTTGAAAAAATACAACAACAAGGCTGGCAAGATTTAATTCATCCCGATGATCTTAACGAAACCTATAATCGCTGGAGTGAAGCAGCCGCCAAACAACAACCTTATGAAATGACCCATCGTATTAAACACTTCTCAGGATCTTATCGCTGGTGTATTAGTCGTGCTGTTTTGACGGGAGATGATCAAATCACGCCGATGCGTTGGGTTGGTTCCGCCGTTGATATTGAACAACAGAAACAAACAGAAACCGCTTTAATAGAAACCACAGAACGATTTAGACAAATGGCAGAAACCATCGAGGTCGTTTTCTGGCTTTCCGATGCCCTTCATGAACAGATTCTCTATGTTAGTCCAGCCTATGATCGCATTTGGGGACGTTCTCGTGAGAAATTGTATACTAATTTTAAAGAATTAATTGAGTCAATTCATCCCGAAGATCAAGAGCGTGTTATGGCGGGTGCGTCACGTGAGCGTTTGCAAGAAGGTATAGATATTGAATATCGAATTGTGCGTCCCGATGATCAAATTCGTTGGATACGCGATCGCAGTTATCTGATTAAAGATAATAACGGACAGCCCTATCGATTAGTGGGTTTTGCGGAAGATATTACCGAGCGTAAACAAGCACAACAGGAACGTCAACAGGCAGAGCAAGCCTTACGTGAAAGTGAAACGGCACTCCGTCAAAGTTTAGCCATACTCAATACCATTAATGAAGCGACTCCTACCATGATTTATGTTAAAGATCGCCAAGGTCGTTTAGTGATGGGGAATTCAGCCTTATTCCGCGCCCTAGGTAAATCAGAATCGGAGGTGATTGGTAGCACCGATGCAGAATTCTATGTTAACCCTTCGGAAGCGGCTCCTATTGTTGAAACCGATCGTCAAGTCATGGAAACGGGACAAATGCAGGTTGTCGAAGAAACTGTAGAATTACCACAGGGCATCAAGACTTTCCTCTCGGCTAAATCACCCTATCGTGATCAAACAGGCAATATTATCGGTTTAATTGGTGTTTCTTTTGATATTACGGAGCGCAAACAAGTTCAAGAAGCAATTAGAGAGAGTGAACAAAAACTAAAAATCGCTCTACGAACGGGTAAACTAGGTTCTTGGCAGCTTAATCTAGTAACAAATGCTTTGGAATGCTCTAGCCAAATGAAAGCCAACTTTGGGCTGGCTTTTGAGGACAATATATCTTATCAACGCCTTTTAGGATTACTTCACCCCGATGATCAAGAAGAAGTACGGCAAGCGGTTCAAGAAGCAATCATCAGTCGTACTGATTTCGATTTAGAATTCCGCAACATTTGGCCTGATGGGACTTTGCATTGGATTATGGCGCGGGGCAGAGCGATTTATAGTAATAATGGCTATCCTCTAAGACTGATTGGGGTTACTCTCGATCTTACCGAACGCAAACAAACCGAACAGGCTCTACAAAAGAGTGAAGAACGTTTACGAGTCGCCCTAGAAGCCGCTAGACTGGGGATGTGGTATTGGGATCTTGAAACAGATACCCTCACTTGGACAGATCGGTGTAAGGCTCTTTTTGGACTCAGTGCTGATGCGCCGATGTCCTATGAAATGTTCCTCAATGCTCTTCATCCAGACGATCGTCAACGGACTAATGAAGCGGTTGAACGATCCATCAAACTACAACAGGACTATGATATTGAGTATCGTACCATTTGGCCCGATGGTACACTACGTTGGCTTGCTGCTAAAGGGAACTGTATTTATGATGCAACGGGACAGCCCATTCGTATGATGGGTGTAGTGCTTGATATTACTGAACGGAAACAAACTGAAGAAGACTTGCAGCAAACAACACAAGATTTAATTTCACTCAATCAAGAGTTAACAGAAGCAACAGCCATTTTACAAGAGCGTAATCAAGAACTCGATCAGTTTGTTTATATTGTGTCACACGATCTCAAAGCTCCACTGCGGGCAATTTCTAACCTTTCACAATGGATAGCCGATGATATAGGTGAGTTATTACCGCCCGAAAATCAACAGCAAATGCAACTCCTTCAAGATCGAGTGATTCGTATGGAAAACTTAATTGATGGTTTGTTGAACTATTCGCGCATTAATCGTACCGACGCTGCAACCGAAAAAGTAGATACTACTCAATTATTAGAAGAAATTATTGATTCGTTGGCTCCTTCAGAGAGTTTTACCCTCGAAATACAGCCGAAACTTCCTATACTGAATACTCCCAGACTACCTTTAAGTCAGGTGTTTGCTAACTTAATTTCTAATGCGATTAAACATCACGGACGCAGCGATGGAAAAGTTACTATTTCAGCCCAAGACTTAGGTAAATCTTATCAATTTACAGTAGCGGATAACGGAAAGGGTATCGCACCCGAACACCATGAAAAAGTGTTTGCTATTTTCCAGACCGTCGGTAATGAATCTAAGAATAATACAGGAATTGGTCTTGCGATCGTTAAAAAACTGGTCGAGAAGCATGGCGGTAAAATTACCCTAGAATCTAAGTTAGGTCAAGGAACCACTTTCCGTTTTACTTGGCCAAAATCGAGATGATAAATGATTTTTACGGCTTTTTCCCCATCTCTCGAACTCCATTCAACAACATCAACAACCCACTGAGAACGATGACCAAAGCCACACCCCCTAAAACCCAATCCATTAAAGTGTTGTCCATTGTTGTTTAAATCTCTTTTCCTCTATGGAAAACGATATGATTTCATTGATTATGATCTCATATCGCATTCGATTTAATAATATTTTTTAACCTCTCCCCCTTCCCCTCTCCTGTAGGAAAGGGGTGCCGAAGGCGGGGTGAGGTCAATTTCCCATCTTTTGCACTACTTCTTTATCTATAAAATTACTTCCCAGAACCTGGCTCTGTCAGCTTACGGTGTTGTTCAGCATTAGCCGTATCAGGTAAAATATTAGCTACCGCGCCCTGAATCTTGGTCATCAGTGAACCTGCGATCACAGAATCTTTACCCGCCATTAGAGCTTCAAAGCCCTGTTTTGCCACCTCTGCTGGATCATCTTTCTTGCTTGAACCCGCTTTCGTGTCATCCATTTCCGCACGGTGAAAAAAGTTAGTATCCGTCGGCCCTGGCAATAGTGCAGTAACAGTGACACCCTTATCTTTTAATTCATTACGCAAAGCTTCAGAAAAAGATTGTATAAAAGATTTAGATGCTGCATAAACCGCTTCAAATGGCCCTGGCATCAAAGCAGCAATGGAAGAAGTAAACAAAATACGTCCATAACCGCGTTCAACCATATCTTTAACCACACGTTTGGCTAGATGAACGGTTGAAACGACATTGAGATTAATTAAATTGAGTTCATCTTTTAAGTCTGTTTCGTGGGTAAAATTACCACCAACGCCAACACCTGCATTAATGGCGATCGCTTCTACAGGTTGACCTATTGCCTTAATTTGATCATACAGTTTTTCAACACCATCATAAGTAGCCAGATCCGCTTCTACAGTCTGGACTTTTGCACCTAATTGCTCAAAAGCTTGAGCCGCATCATTTATACTAGAACCTGTGGCTGTTACTAAAAGATCAAAACCATGTTGAGCAAACTGTCGGGCGAGTTCATAGCCAATACCATTGGAAGCACCCGTAACAACGGCTAGAGGGCGCGTAAATGAACTGTTCATTACTATTTATCCTATATATGCTTTGAACCCTTATCATCCTAAAAGAGTCTGTACTGTCACTGGGTCTTTCTCTGGATGTATCTCAGCAATTTATTTGAGGTTATTTCTTTGATGTTTTGATTCAGTCTAATTACTTAGATAGAGGATTCATTAAATATTGATTTCAATTTTGATGATACTTTTATTTTTTAAATCAAAAATCTCATATTTTTATTTTTACTAAAGCTCTTTGTAGATTGACTTAAGGGAAAGCGAAATCTTTGTCCTTAAACCTTGAAGCTTGTCGTCCACAAGGCTTAATTAACTTTATATAACTTTTAGGGAAACACAATTCAAAATAATTTCTGTCTAAATGTATACCTATTTAATACTAAATTTATATCTAAGGTGTGTAGTTATTAGTATCCTATAGATGGAATTCTATTCATGCTAAGTTGTTAAAGATATCTTTTGCTTTGATGTCTTTAATAATTTTTGTGAGTCTAATTTAATAAGCGCGGATCATGCTGAATCTGTATTCAAAAACGTACTTTATGATCTAAAATCCTATGCAACCAGAATCTAAAGTTAACATTCTTTTAGTTGACGATAACCCCAACAACTTATTAGCACTAGAAGCGATTTTAAATCGTCTTGAACAAAATCTAGTCAGAGCGACTTCGGGAAGAGACGCACTAAGATGTTTACTCAAACAAGATTTTGCAGTAATTTTGCTAGATGTAAAGATGCCTGAGATGGACGGTTTTGAGACAGCAACCCTCATTCGTTCTAGAGAACGATCGCGTGATGTTCCGATTATATTTCTCACCGCTTACAGTCGCAACGAACAACAAGCGTTTAAAGGTTATGCTCTAGGTGCTGTAGATTATTTAGTCAAACCATTAGATCCAGAAATATTACTCTCAAAAGTCGCCGTTTTTGTGGAACTCTACAAGAAAACAGACCAAATTAAACAACAAGCGGCTCAAATTGTCCAACTCAATGCTCAATTAGAACTTAGGGTCAAAAAACGGACGGCTCAACTAGAAGCAGCCAACCAGCAAAAAGATGATTTACTTGAGCGAGAACAGTCAGCGCGGGAAGTAGCAGAAGCAGCAGAACAAAGATTTAAAGATTTAGTGAATGGTTTAGATCATGCGATTTTTTGGGAAGCAAACGCAAAAACGTTACAATTTTCGTTTGTTAGTCAAAGCTCTCAAATGTTGTTAGGCTATTCATCAGAGCAATGGCTTTCAAAACCAGATTTTTGGGTTAATTTGATTCATCCCGATGAACGAGAAGAAATATTACAGTATCGTCGGCAGCAAATTAAACAAGGTCTTGATCATGAAATTCAATATCGATGTATGAGTGCTAATGATCAAGTCGTTTGGCTACGTGACAAAGCTTATTTAGTCCGAGATGAGGAGGGAACCATACTAAAATTACGCGGTCTTTTGCTCGATATTACCGAAGCTAAACAAGCAGAAACCGCTTTAAGAACTCATGCGGATGAATTGACTTATTTGACGACGGCTTTAACCCAAAGCAATATTTTATTAGAAAAGCGCAATAAAGAACTCGATCAATTTGTCTATGCGGCTTCTCATGATCTAAAATCCCCTTTAAGAGCGATCGCAAATATAGCACAATGGCTTCTTGATGATCTACAAGGACAACTATCGGAAGAAACGCAATCACATCTCGAATTGCTCCAAGGACGAGTTTACCGTATGGATAATTTGATTGATGGTCTTTTGCAATATTATCGAGTCGGACGAGCGCAAATGAGTTCAGAAATGGTAGATGTAGAACAAGTGCTCAAAGATGTCATTGATAATTTAGCTCCAGAAGACCATTTCACCATCGAAATAGATTCATCGATGCCAATGTTTTGTACCGTAAAACTTTTATTACAACAAGTGTTTACTAATTTGATCAGTAATGCGATTAAACATCACGATGGCGAAACGGGAACCATTAAAATAACGGCTCAACAAGAAGGTAATTTCTATAAATTTTCTGTGGCTGATGATGGGCCTGGTATTGATCCTCAATTTCATGAAAAAATCTTTGGCTTATTTCAAACCCTTCAACCCCATAGTAGTCATAATACTGGAATTGGTTTAGCCTTAGTCAAAAAAATTGTTGATGGCGAAAAAGGAACAATTACCATAGAGTCCCAAGAAGGAAAGGGAACAACAATTCATTTTACTTGGCCTGCTTAATGTTATTCTGCTCATTAATTTCTTCTCTGAGTTCTGTAATATCCCAAGCGCGGTCAATATCTTGTTTTAATTCTCGGTCATCAGTACGCAATAATTGTTCTAAGTCTTGCGATAATTGTCGAGAACGGGCGATTATTTGCGCTTCATCTCCTTCTAATTGCGCCACTTCGTAGAGTGCTTCGATGTCATGTTCTTTAAACATACGAGCAGTACGATAAGCTTTATAAGAACGGACACCTAATAATTTTAGGGCTTCTACTCCCATATCTAAAGATGAGGCAAAGGTTTCGCGTTCGATGACATCGACACCATGTCGGATCAATTCGTAGGCGTGACGACGGTCGATAGCGCGGGCTAGTATTTTAAGATGGGGGAAATGTTTATGAACAAGTTCGATCGTTTGAAGGATTTTTTCACGATCATCGATCGCAATTACAATTAATTTAGCTTGTTCGGCACCCGCAGCACGAAGTAAGTCAAGACGAGACGCATCACCATAAAAGACTTTCCAGCCAAAACGCCGTAATAATTCAATCTGAGTCGCATTATGCTCTAAAACAGTAATTTTAAAGCCATTAGCCGTCAATAAACGTCCAACAATTTGCCCAAAACGCCCAAAACCCACGATAATGACTGGATTTTCGGTTTCATCGATTTCATCGGCTTCTCGTTCAGGTGTGGCACGAGTCAAAAGTGGCTGTACAAATTTATCATTAATCAGTGCAAGTAGCGGTGTAACAATCATCGAAAAGGCGACGACTGCAACTAAAGGCCCTGCAACATTCGAGGTTAGAACATTATTCTGTGTGGCAAAGGAAAACAGAACAAAAGCAAACTCACCACCCTGAGCGAGAAAAAAGGCAAAAATTAAATTCTGACTGAGTTCTATTTTGAATAATCGCCCTAATCCAAATAAAACGACAAATTTGACTAAAGTAAGCCCAATCACCAGCCCTAGAATCAATAAAGGCTGACTGAAGAACAAATTAAAGTTAATACTAGCCCCTACAGAAATGAAGAATAGACCTAATAATAATCCTTTAAACGGTTCGATATCGCCTTCTAATTCGTGACGGTATTCATTATCGGCTAATACCACACCCGCGACAAAGGTTCCCAGTGCTGGCGATAGTCCCACCTGTTGCATCGCTAGGGCAATACCAATGACGAGTAATAAAGCAGTTGCCGTGAAAATTTCTTGTAAACGTGTTGTGGCAATGATACGAAACACTGGACGCATCAGAAAACGTCCCCCGACAACAATACCACCGACTACACCAATAACCAGTAATGCTTGTAATAAAGGTGGTAAACTTGTACTCTTTTCAGTCGCAGCCACAAAAATTAGACCATTAGCAGCGTGAGAAACAGGATTTTTCATCGCCAGCAAGGGCATTAAGGCTAAAATCGGAATAACGGCGATATCTTGGAATAATAAGACAGAAAAAGCAGATTGTCCCGCTTCGGTTTTCATCAGTCCTTTTTCTTTGAGGGTAGAAAGTGCGATCGCAGTTGAGGACATTGATAAAATCATACCGACTGCTAAAGCCATTGGCCAAGATAGTCCAAAAACTAACCCTAAAATCGCCACTAAAATTGTTGTTACACTAACCTGTAAACCCCCCAAACCCAAAATAGGCATCCGTAACCGCCATAATAAAGAGGGTTGCAGTTCCAAACCAACTAAAAAGAGCATCATCACGACACCAAATTCGGCGAAGTGCATCACATCATCGCTTTTTTCTTGTCCCACAAAACCGAACCCAAAGGGCCCGATAATAACTCCAGCAATGAGATATCCTAAAACTGAACCAAGACCTAATTTTTGAGCCAGTGGAACCGAGACAACAGCAGCAACGAGATAAATAAACGCTTGAAAGAAAAAATCTTCACTGTGCATAAATGGGTCACTCTACAACAGTTATGAATAAACAAATGGGTTTAGCCCCATGATATAAGTAGTAATCTCCTAAAGGTGCAAACTCCTTTTAGACTAGAAAAATCTTTAACTCTCTTGGAGTTTATCAAAAATGTCTACCGTAACAGAAAACGATTTAAGAGAACTCAAAGATCTAATCAACAGTCGGTTTAATGAGTTAGAGCGAAAAATAGACGGGGTAGACAAAAAACTGGACATACATATCGTTCGTACTGATGAACAGCTAAAAGCGATTAATAATACAATCGCACAAATGGATAAAAGAACCGATCAACGTTTTGACGAAACTAACAAACGCTTTGATGATACTAATAAACGTATTGATGGAGTTAACGCACGTCTAAATACTATCACACTTGGCTTTTTAAGCATTGTTGGGATTTTGGTTACAGGTTTATTAGGAATTGTCACAAAGGTTGTATTTTTCCCAAATCCTTGAATTACATTAATGAGTAGCCACCCTGTTACTGATTATGATTGATGTGTTGGTATCTTAATCACTTGTTCTAAGTTTTGATTAAAATAATAAAAAGCTTTTAGGCTCTCCCAATCAATGTTATTATCTCGCAGTGCCATCAATACATTACGATAGTCTACTGCATATTTATCAAATTCGTTGTTTTTTTGAAGTTGATGGGTTCCATAAACCACAAAAGGCGGTATATATTCCATTCCACATAGATGTGCAGTCTGTTCAAAGGGTGCAAGAAGTTCACGAATCGTAAAATAGTTATATCCTTTGCGACAATAAGCAGGTTCACCTCCACCAGTTGTAATAGCACTTAAAAACTTTTTCCCTTTTAACGCAGTTCCCCGATGTCCATAAGCGAAACCATGTTCTAATACTAAATCTTGCCACTCTTTTAGAATAGCGGGACTACTATACCAATAAAACGGATGATGAAAAATAATAATGTCATGAGCTAATAACAAATCTTGTTCAATCTTGACATTAATCTGAAAATCGGGATATGTTTCATAAAGATCATGTACAGTGACACCCTCTAAACCTTGAACAGCACGAATCAAATGTCGATTAATCCGTGACTTTTCAAGAGCAGGGTGAGCAAATAAGATTAATATACTGTTTGGACTCCCCATAACTTTATCCATCCACATTCAATACGCAAGAATATCTTATCTTTTTTTATCGGTTTTGGATTACGGACAAACCTTAAACATCAATCCTTCTTTTTCATTGAGTAGAATATAGCTATTACCACCCTAACTAACGTCAGTTCGGGATAAGCAAATAAAGGTAAAGTCTAATCTAGAGAAAGAGAAGGCTTTTTAGGTTGATGGCAATAAGCGATCAAGCCACAAAGAAGATTAACGCAAAAATTGACGGGGCTACGATGACGAGAATGTCAAGAAAGGGAAAGATTTTTGAGTTGATCAATAATGGTCGATAGGGATAGAGCGTTGACGAGCTAAAAGCTTATCATGAAGTAGCATTAATTGATTTTTCATATTCTTTCGAGGTTTGACAAAGAACGATAGGCCCTTTTTCTTGCCTTAACTGCTCGGTCAATAATTGAGAAATGTAACCTCTGTCGGCAAAAACTTTTCCCCACAAAGAGCTAAGAAGATGAGGTACTGGCTGACGATCATCGACATTTCCTGGAGTGACGTAAACCTTTAACAGTTCTCCTAATTCATTAACAACCAAATGCAGCTTAAAACCGAAGAACCAATCAACAGAAGTCTTTCCGCAAACGGCTAGATTTTGGAAAACTCGATGACTCGCAATCCGACGATTATGACAAACGAAGAAGTGCTGTAGCCTATACGAAAACTGATGCCTGTACATTGGCCAAAACAGGTCTGGAGATAGACACGAGCGAGGTAGCAACGTCGAGGGCATCCATTCGACAAATCTTTGATAACTAGGCAGTTGCGGGAAGGCTCCTCGCTTTTTAGACGCAGACGTAATCGAGGTAGTAGTGTTTAAAATTTTGGTAATGATTTTGATGGAAGGCGATTAGAATGGTCATAATTTCGCTCAAAATCAATTTTTTAGCTCGTTTACGGCTTTTTACTTGGGCTGATAGGACTTCTGAGTGCCATTTGGGTTCAAATTTTTGACAGAAATCATCTACATGACAAAATAATGCTGTCTTTACTAGATATAGGTGGGGGTGCTGATTAATTCCAATTTCTTTAAGCTTAAAATGCTCCCGCCTTTTCTTGATTTCCTGATCCCGAACTGACGTTAATATAATATTTTAAGTCTAAATCGAGTTTTTTTTAGTCTAACTGCAAAAGCAATGAAAAATTTTATTTCTTTAAGTTTTATTACTTTTTTCTCGATAGTAACAACCGTTTTTATTCCTCAATTAGCTAACGCCCAAGCTACCTCTGAAGCTAACCCGTCTAAGTGCATCAGAGAACCTCAGCCCTATATTGCACCAGAAACTTTAGCTAGCATGGCTTACCAAGGCTATTTAGAAAAGCAGGGAATTCCTGGTTATGGAGTTTTTGAATCCGAATTTGGCTCGGGAAATATAAACGCTCAAAAAGTTGTTCAAGCTGCCGTAGCGGGTTGTTTATTAAGCGATCAATATGGTGTAGCCACTCACAAAAACTATATACAGGAAGTACAAGAACAGCTTGAATTTATGATTCAAGGAAATTCAGGTCGTTAATCTTAACTACTTCAAATTATTCAATCGTTTGTGTTTACGTCAATTATGATAAAAATAAAAAATCTGTTTGTTTATCTGATCTGGTTTAGTTTGACAGTAGTTTTCACCTTCAAAACATCAATCATTGTTTTCGCTCAGTCAGCTAATATTACTTCAAGTCAGGCTAGCCGATTACTCCAAGCTCAACAAGCTCTTGTTCAAGCCGAAAACAATAATAATATTCAAGAACAAGCAATCGCCTTAACCCAGATTGGACGGATTCATTATTCTCAAGGCAACTATACAGATGCAATTAATACTTTAACTCGTGCTGCGGATATCTTCCAAGATTTACAACAGCCATTAGGTCAAGCTCAAGCTTTAAGTGACTTGGGAGATGTTTATCAAGCCCAGGGAGAGAAACAAATGGCGTTAAACACCTACAATCAAGCCTTAATCGCCTATAGCTCCGTTCAAAATCGACTTGGTGAGGCGGCTACCCTTAATAGCATGGCTTTAGTCCATCAAAGCAAAAAAGACTTACAAACTTCCTTAGCTCACTACCAAAAATCTCTAGCAATCTATCAAGAAGTTGGAGATATTCTCAAAGAAGCTAATACCTTAAACTCGATAGGGTTAATCTATCAAGCTCTTGGACAGATGGCTCAAGCGAAGAATATTTTCGAGCAAGCACTCCCCTTGAGCCGAGAAATTAATGATACTGTTTTAGAGTCACAGATTCAAGATAATCTGGCTCAACTTCGGTAAACATTACTGCCATTTTTAAATGAGAGAAATCATCATGAACAAAATTGTCTATTTTTTAATCACCTTAACTCTGCTCACCTTATCTATTTTAACTTTTGATAGTCGATTCCGTGATATTGCAGCGCAGAATCGTGGCGAAAATACTCAAGAGTTGGTCGAGCAGGATAAGCCACAAAACGCTCAAGAAAGTCAGCAATTAGAAACTCAACCGCAGCAAGAGCAAAATATCGAACAAATTCAACAACAAGAAGAGAGAAAACTAGAACATAATTTAAATATTCAACAAAGAGGAACTCAAAGCCGAGAATCCCCTGGCAATACCGAAGCGTTTGATGATGCTGTTCCAATATCACCTGACCAAGAAATGCCACTTAAATTTTGAGCTTCTGCCCTGAATTGAGAGAATCGTTAAGCAATTAATTACTAATAGAAAAAATGCCATAGATTTCATTTTAGGCGGTAAGATGTCAGTTAAGCTGAGTTCGGGATAACACTTAGCCTGCAGACTGAATGGGGCTACGATTACCAAGCCTACTGACGCAGGCTAGGGTCAATCTCATTGCGTGGTGACCGCGTCGGCGGTCAACGCAATTGATAGCACAAACCCTAAAGGGTCGGTGCTTATTGAACGCTTATCCCGAACTGACGTTAGCTAATAGATTGATATCCTCAAGTTATCCGTGATTTTGCTTTAAATCGAATTAGCTAGATTTTATTCTAATCAGCACGACAAAAATTATTAAGACGACAAGACCGATGAAACCTGTATTAACTCCTCAACAAGAAGCAGTGTCTATAAAAACCTCTCCTGAACGTTTACAGAAATTAGCAACTTTGTATGCTCAAGATCAAGAAATTCTAAAAGCTGTAGCAACAAATCCTAGCACACCATCAAAATTATTACTTAAGTTGGGGGCTAAATTTCCTCAAGTCTTGTTAGATAATCCAATGTTTGATCTTTTACTCTTAGAAAATCCTAATCTAATCTCAGAAATCAATATCGTTATTCTCAAAAAACTGCTCAAACTTAAACAAATATCAGAGTTTATTTTAGAAGGAGCCGCCAGACATAAAGATCGAATAGAATTAGCAAAAGATCAAAATACACCTTTAATCTTTTTAGAAATTTTAGCTAAAGATCCAGATGCACAGGTACGCTCTAATGTTGCATCCCATCGCAATACCTCTGAAAATCTTCTAGAATACCTAGCAAGCGATCAAGATGTACAAGTACGATGTCGGGTTGCATCTCATCCCAAAACCCCTAAAAGAATCATTAAAATACTGGCTCAAGATACGGATGCTAAAGTTAGACATCGAATCGCCTTCTATCACTTTCACATTAAATAATTTTTGTCAATCTTTATAATTTAACGCATAAAAGTAAATATCTTAATTTGTAAGCAAACGAACTGATAAAATCTCATCATCTTTTAAAGTTTCAACGGCAGACATAGGGACAATAATAACGTTAATCGATTCGCCAACAGCGTTAAAAATCTCTAAAACATATCCATCTTCACCTTGTTCGGGGTGAGGGACGAGATCAATCACAGTGGCTATATCACCTTTGACTAAGTTATACTCGGGAAAATCACGATTTAAAGAGACTTTTTGATATAAATCAAGCATTTATTTTCTTCTCCTTTTTTGGTTTAAGTGTAATAAATTGAAATTGATTATCTATTTTCCGATGCAGCCAAATAGTAATCACTAACAAGTTTTGTCCTGCAATGCTAATCAATTCTCCTTCTACACGATAAAACGTTCCATATTCATTCTTTATGTCCTCTATCGCTCTGTTATTATCAGCTAAATATCGGATGGCTAGTTTTAATTGTTCTGGGTTATCTTGGGTAAAGCCACCTTGAGCTAGAAATTTAGATTTATCGTCTTGTTTTTGATATACCAACAGATATTTAGTTATTTTAGCATCGGGAATAATGGCACTATTAGGAATCTTCATACTTGACTTATTTTTTATTCTATTACCTGTAAATGACTCCCTCTGCCCTGAAAACCTACTTAAACAGCCTAATTACCCATCAACTTTATCTTACTTAGTACGATGATTTGGGGAGCGCCTGGAATTGGTAAATCTAGTATCGTTTCCCAAGTTGCTAGAGAAAATAACCTAGATTTTATTGATGTGCGTCTCAGTCAACTTGCACCCACTGACTTAAGCGGTTTACCTGTCGCGGTTCCCGATGAAAATGATACCCAAAAAGGTATTTCTACTTGGTATCCTCCCGAATTTCTCCCCCGCAAAGGAAAAGGGATTTTATTTCTAAATGAATTAAATATGGCACCCCCAGTCATGCCAGGAGTCGCCCAACAGCTAATTTTAGATCGAGATGTCGGCAGTTATCAAGTACCTGAAAATTGGTTCATTTGGACCGCAGGAAACCGTAAAGAAGACCGTACATCGGTGTTTGAAATGCCTGCACCTTTAGCTAATCGTTTTTTGCATCTATCTGTAGAACCTGACTTTGATAGTTTTAAAATGTATGCGTTCAATGGAAAAATTGATGAGCAAATCGTCGCTTTTTTGGCTTATCGAACTCCATTATTACACCAATTCGACCCGCAACAGTCCTCTTAGCCCTCACCTCGTTCTTGGGAGATGGCGAATCATTTACCTTACATATTTTACTAGAACGAACTGATACAGGAAAAATCATAGCGTCTGTATTTGAATTACCTAATTGTCGTGTTGAAGCATCAACTGATAAACAGGCAATAGAAAGCCTAAAAAAATGGTTGCTTCCCATTTAGAAAATATAGAAGTTATCCCCTTAAAAATCGAAATTCCTCAATCACAACAACTCGAAAAGCCTTGGATGAAGTTTGCAGGAGTATTTAAAGATAATCCAGATTTTGAGACAGTTCAGCAGTATATTCAAGATTATAGACAAGCATTAGATGAGGAAAATACGGAGGTTAAAGATTGAGTCTTTGGGTTCTAGATCTGGAAATCTTGACGCGAGACTTTGATATGAATATATTCAGTAAGGCGCAAAAAATCTTATACTTAAAAGATAAATTTTTCTAGATTTGCTAGTCTTGTTCACCGATTCTAGGCAATATACCAAATCTTATGACATTCTGTGCAAAATCAAACTACCCTCTTACTTAATGATACAATCCAGACATAGCTAGGGGTGCCTGAATAGACAGGCTGAGAAATACCCTTAGAACCTGAGACTGGCTAATACCAGCGTAGGGAAGCTGTTTATAGAGGATAACAAATATGAGATCTCAATGGATTGCTAAACGGCGTGGTCAAGATAATGTATCGCAAATGCACTACGCACGTCAAGGAATCATTACCGAAGAAATGGAATATGTCGCCAAACGCGAAAATCTTCCAGTAGATTTGATTAAAGCAGAAATTGCACGAGGAAGACTGATTATTCCTGCAAATATCAATCACGTCAATCTAGAACCGATGTGTATTGGGATTGCTTCTAAGTGTAAGGTTAATGCTAATCTGGGAGCATCGCCCAATTCTTCTAATATGCAAGAAGAAATCGATAAACTCCATCTATCGATTAAATACGGTGCAGATACGGTGATGGATTTATCGACAGGTGGTGGTAACTTAGATGAAATCCGCACAGCTATTATTAATGCGTCTAGTGTGCCTATCGGTACGGTTCCCATTTACCAAGCGTTAGAAAGTGTGCATGGTAATGTAGAAAAACTTACCCCCGATGATTTTCTTCACATCATCGAAAAACACGCCCAGCAAGGTGTCGATTATATGACGATTCACGCAGGTATTTTAATCGAACATTTACCCCTAGTGAGAAATCGGATTACAGGGATTGTATCTCGCGGTGGTGGGATTTTAGCAAAATGGATGTTGCATCACCACAAACAAAACCCCCTCTATACACACTTTGACCACATTATCGAAATCTTTAAGAAATATGACGTTTCTTTTAGTTTAGGTGATTCACTACGTCCTGGTTGTACTCACGATGCGACGGATGAAGCACAACTCGCAGAACTAAAAACCCTTGGCCAACTAACGCGCCGTGCTTGGGAACACGATGTACAAGTAATGGTTGAAGGGCCTGGTCATGTTCCTATGGATCAAATTGACTTTAATGTCAAGAAACAAATGGAAGAATGTGACGAAGCTCCTTTCTATGTACTTGGCCCCTTGGTGACCGATATTGCGCCAGGATACGACCATATTACCTCAGCAATTGGGGCAGCGATCGCGGGTTGGAGTGGTGCCGCCATGTTATGTTATGTAACACCCAAAGAACATCTAGGCTTACCGAATGCTGAAGATGTCCGTAATGGCTTAATTGCCTATAAAATTGCGGCTCATGCGGCTGATATTGCGCGTCATCGTCCAAATGCAAGAGACAGAGATGATGAACTGTCCCACGCTCGTTATAATTTCGATTGGAATCGTCAGTTTGAGTTATCTTTAGACCCCGAACGTGCTAAAGAATATCATGATGAAACCTTACCCGCAGATATTTATAAAACTGCGGAATTCTGTTCGATGTGTGGGCCGAAATTCTGTCCGATGCAAACGAAAGTGGATGCGGATGCGTTGACGGAGTTAGAAAAATTCCTAGCTTCAAAAGAGAAGGAAACCGCACAGGTTTAACGAACAAATCATAAGGGTTTGGAGACCAAACCCCTACAAATTTAATTAATGTAGGGGCTTGGTTTCTAAGCCAAAAACTCTCAATTTATTCTTGAGCATGAGAATTTTGTCCATAAGCTTGCCAAGTTAAATCAACTAGAGCATTGACGATAGCTACAGCGACCATTGCGCCCCCTTTGCGTCCACTAATCGTAATATAAGGAATATCTGTATCTTTAAGCCGTTCTTTAGCGATATCAGCTTCAATAAATGCCGCAGGTGTTCCAATAATCAAAGCGGGTTTAACTTCTTGTTCTTCGATTAATTCAATTAATCCAGTAAGGGCTGTTAAGGATTGTCCAATAACAAAAATCGCTTCAGGATATCGTTTAGCTAGGGTAATAATGCCCCATTCAGCTTTTGTTTTATCTTTTTGAGGTCGGGTAATGGTTTCGATCGCACAATATACAGGATTAGCAAAAGTATGCTGTAAATTAGATGCTATCCCCACTTGTACCATCGGTGTATCAACAATAATCGTACTTCTGGCCGCTATTGCCGCCGCCCCATCATTTAAGGCACGTTCGGAAAATTGCATTAAGTTTTGATATTCAAAATCAGCCGTTTCTAGGATAATACGGCGCACAATTTCAATAATAGCGGGTTTAAGCTCATTATTTTCAATTTCTTGCTCAATTACAGTTAAATTTTGAACATCAGTGATGTGCCATTCCATAAATTGTTAAAAAGTTTTGTTTTAGCTTGTTTATATCCTATTACGTCGAAAGCTGATTTCGTTTTTATAGAAGGAAGCCAAATCCATACTCCATATTGTAAAGAAATATGACAAGTATCGAGTTATACCAATTATTGAAAAATAGGCTACAGATAGGTTAAACTCATCAAAGAAATGAGGACAAAA
>NZ_BLJI01000023.1 GCF_017312365.1 Chroococcus sp. FPU101 | reverse complement strand
CATTTAATGAATTGGTATTAACCATTAGTCAAGATATAAGTTATTTAGAACAATTCATCAAGTTGCATGAGCTAAGAAACACCGATTTAGAGCATCTTGTAATTATTAATCAAGTGAGTTGGGAACAATATGAAGCTTTTTTAGAAAAATTAGGCGATCGTCCAGGAATTTATGTAACTTATTTAGAGGGAAGTTTAGAAATTATGTCACCAAGCCGCCGTCATGAATTAAGTAAAAAACTCATGGGAATTTTATTGGAAGCACATTTCTTAGAGTTTGGAATACGTTTTTATGCTCTCGGCTCAACAACGTTTCGTTCTGACTTAACTAAAAAAGGAATCGAACCTGATGAGTGTTATTGTATCGGTACTAATAAAGAAATCCCCGATTTAGCGATAGAAATTGTTTTGACCAGTGGGGGAGTTAATTCATTAAAAGTTTACAAAGATTTAGGTGTACCTGAAGTATGGTTTGGTTTTGGCAAAAAGGAAGTTTGTTCGTCTTTTCTCTACAAAATGGGGAATATATCCAAGTTACCCACAGTCAACTATTGCCCAACTTAGATCTAAATTTATTAGCCAGTTATATTGATGCGGATGATCCTTTTGATGCTTTAACAGAGTTTCGGCAAAAAATCAAGAATAGTCAATAGTCAATTCTGATGATTGTAAATTTTAGTGTTCACTCCTAGAATGTAAACTTTTTTAAATAATGTTGTTAAGCTGTATTGCAACTGGTGGAATTTGGAACATACAGGCTCTTGAGTCGTGGTACGATGCAATCCGTACTCGCAGAACGTGTATTTAGGAGAAAGCCTGAGTGTTAAGGGTTGCTGTTGTTGGTTCAGGGCCTGCCGGATCTTCGGCGGCAGAAACGTTAGCCAAAGCTGGTATCGAAACCTATTTATTTGAGCGCAAGCTAGATAATGCTAAGCCTTGCGGTGGTGCCATTCCACTTTGTATGGTTAGTGAATTTGACCTACCAGACGAAATCATTGATCGTCGCGTGAGAAACATGAAAATGATCTCACCTTCTAATATTGAAGTTGATATTAATTTAGATCGACAAGACGAATACATCGGAATGTGTCGCCGTGAAGTCCTAGACGGATTTATGCGCGATCGCGCTGCTAAACTCGGTGCTAAACTGATCAACGGTACCGTCTATCAATTAGATATTCCAAGTAATAATACTGATCCTTACACCCTTCATTACGCTGATCACTCTAATGGCGATGCTCAAGGCGTGATGAAAACTCTTAAAGTAGATGTTGTCATTGGTGCAGATGGGGCAAATTCTCGTATTGCTAAAGCCATCGATGCGGGTGACTATAACTATGCGATCGCTTTCCAAGAACGCATCCGTCTACCCGAAGACAAAATGGCCTACTATGAAAACTTAGCTGAAATGTATGTTGGTACAGATGTATCACCAGATTTCTACGCTTGGGTTTTCCCGAAATACGATCACGTAGCTGTCGGAACGGGAACCATGAAGGTCAACAAAACCATGATCAAAGACCTCCAAGCGGGTATCCGTCAACGTGCAGCCCGTAAACTCGAAGGCGGTCAAATTATTAAAGTCGAAGCACATCCTATTCCCGAACATCCTCGCCCCCGTCGCGTCGTTGGTCGTGTTGCCCTTGTTGGAGATGCCGCAGGAACCGTCACTAAATCTTCTGGTGAAGGGATCTATTTTGCTGCAAAATCAGCCCGTATGTGTGCAGAAACCCTAGTAGAAGTCACTAATGGCGGTCAACGTATTCCTACTGAAGATGATCTTAAACTTTATATCAAACGTTGGGATAAACAGTACGGTATGACCTATTTGGTACTAGATCTATTACAACGGGTCTTCTATCGGACAGATGCAACACGGGAAGCCTTTGTAGAAATGTGTGCTGATAAGGATGTACAACGTTTGACCTTCGATAGTTACCTTTATAAAACCGTTGTTCCTGCTAACCCACTAATTCAAATGAAGATTACCGCAAAAACGATCGGTAGTCTACTGCGGGGAAGTGCTTTAGCACCCTAATTCAGTAATTAGTCAATAATAATTGTAGGGGTTTGGTAACCAAACCCTTTTTTAGTCGATTTTACCGTAGCATTTCTTCTCGTTTTCTGAGTTCATCTAAAAATTCAATGGTCACAGCTTCTAATTGTCTTTCACTGATAGGTTCTGCGAATTTATCGAAAGGATTATAATCAACAACATAATCACCTGATTGAACACCCAAAGGTTCTAAATGCTTCCCTTTTAATTCTTTGTGTAAAATTGGAAATTTTTTATTTTCCGATTTCAACTGTCCAATAAACCAAAAAACATCGCCCTCTTTATCCTTTTCATTTCCTGCGATCGTATCTTTATCAAAAGAGATTAAACCCGTTAATTGGAATAATTGACTACCTTCAACAAAACATTTAGTTTGAGCATTGGTTGGCAATACTCCCCACCCTTTGTAATCAAGAAACTTAGCAATAAAAGCTAAGGGTTTAGGGATGGCACTTTGAGTATCACTAATATCAGGTGCAATTAATAAAGAAGGTTGACCTTTAATTGAGCGTTGTTCAAGGGGAATCATATTAACTGAGTCTTCAATTCTCATCAGCATTCCTGCTTTTTTATCTTTAGCACATTGCGTTAAAATATTTTCCCATTTTTCGCCACTAAAAAATTCTAATAAAGTAATATATTTACATCCTAAACTATGACCAATCCAGAAATATTTCTGAGGATTGCGATAAATTTCTGCATCATAATTACCTTGCTCAGTACGGTTGTAATAATCGGCTAATTTCACCATTTCTTCTCTAAGGGTGATTTGTTCTTTTAATAAACTAATGGCAATTGGCCAATGGCGAAATCCAAAGCGAAACGGCATTGCTACTATGGTATATCCTTCATCAAATAATTTTTCAAAAAAATATGGATAAAACAAAGTCGGAAAAGTACCAAAAAAAGCTCCCCCGATAAATAATATTACACCTTTTGGCTGCGGATGAAGGGCAACCCAACTAAAAGAGATTGGTTTAAACTTAAAAGTAGGTTTCATGGTTTTATGTCTCATCCAAAAAATTATATAAAATGATTAGATAAGCCTTTATTTACTAATTTACTTATAAATTAAGGCTTATTTTGTTAATTAGAGATTAGCTCTTGTTTAGAGCATTATTAATGAAATGAAAGTTCAAAAAGTGAACCACCATGCGCTGTAGGCAATGAATAGGCTATTTGATCGAGTTGAACTGCATCCTGTGTTAAATCTGTATAAAATGTTCCTCGATGTTCTGGTGTTAGAAGCAATTTAGCAGCATTATAACCCGTAGAAAGAGAGGAGATAAAGACTTCGACATAGCCTCGTACCTCAAATTGTTTATTACCTAATAATAAATCAGTGTTAAGAATATTAGGCTGTATCAGAAATAAGCCAGTATCACTAGCTGGTATTTTTCGCGTAAATCGAATTTTATTTTGCGCTAAATCAGGTTCAACATCAGGTAACTCAAATATATTAGATTCATCGACATCAATAAAACCTAGAAGATCCGCCATCACTGCAATAGGAGGATTAGTAACAATAGTAAAAACAAAAGATAGTGTTACATCAAAAGCATTTAGATTACTAATTGTTAGAAAATAACCTTGAATAACAGTACGCGAAAGTTTCTCAACTTCTGGAGGAAAAGTAGCCCCAGGAGGAAGATTCATGATATCCATTTCTCTAGGAAGCTGTCGTTTAACCAAAAGTTCAAAAGTCGAAACAAGCATATTTTTGATCCTCGATTGAGCTTAATTTTTTAGATTAAATTCAATCTATTCCTAAAATTGAGTAGCGTCCTCCTAAGTTTAGGCACTTAAACAAGAACTTAAGAAAAATCTGAATTACAGTAGGTTAAACTTAAAATCTTCCTAGCCTCCTTTAGATAGACAAGGATTTTTCGCTTAGGCAATGGGTAGGTAAACACTTTTAATCTTTAGTACGAATTCGTTATTTTTAAGCTACTTATATTTGAAGACTGTTCTTTGTGGCTAGAGACGGAGGTTAGTAAAGTTTATATTGGTTTAACTAGAGAGAAGAGGCTAAACCGAGTTTGATAATGCTCAATGAGTTTAGCCTGAAATTTACACTTTAAAAGTTATACCTATGTTCTATCACACTAAGAGACTACAATACTACACCCCCCCCCAACAGCCCGATCCCATTTACGCTAAAAAAATGCAAGAACTGATTGGCGGGGTTTTTGGTGAAATGACTGTGATGATGCAGTATTTATTTCAAGGCTGGAACTGTCGCGGCCCTGCCAAGTATCGTGATATGCTGCTAGATATCGGTACCGAAGAAATTGGCCACATCGAAATTCTTGCTACCTTAATCGCTCAACTGTTGGAGAATGCACCGATAAAAATGCAAGAAGATGGCGCACAAGATCCAATTGTTGCATCAGTTCTCGGTGGTAATAAAACGCAAGATGTGATTCAAGATATTTTCGCCAGCGCAATGAATCCTCAGCATCTCATTGTATCTGGATTAGGAGCGACAACCAGTGATAGTGTTGGTTTCCCTTGGAATGGTCGCTTTATCGTTAGTAGTGGTAACCTTCTTGCCGATTTTCGTTCTAATCTTCATGCAGAGACTCAAGGACGTTTACAAGCAGTACGATTGTATGAAATGAGCAATGACCCAGGAGTTAAAGACACCTTGAGTTTTTTAATTGCTCGTGATACGATGCACCAAAACCAATGGCTTGCTGCACTAGAAGATCTAGAAGCATCAGGACTAGAAAGTACACCTGTACCTAGCTCCTTCCCACAAGAATTAGAAAAATCGGAAGTTGCTTATCAGTTTTGGAATAATTCAGATGGAACTGAAAGTTCTGAGGGACGTTGGGCAAAAGGCCCCTCACCTGATGGTAAAGGAGAGTTTGAATATTTAGCCGATCCTAAACCATTAGGCACCGAAGTTGAACCACCTCAGCCAGATCCTCGATTACATGGCACTCCGAAAGCTCGATCTTAATAGAATGGGTGGAGAGGGAACATTAACCCGCGACTTTTAAAAGTCGCCCCTCTCTACAATTTTCAAAGTGTCATAAACCTAATGTACTTGCATGATCAAAGAAGTTACAATAGTAGCTACATCATCAAGCACGCCTCATGAGTAGCCATCAGTCGATTCAACATATCCAAAATATCAGTAAGCAACTGACCATCTTACAAAATAGTATGGATGATCTACCTCCTCAACAACAGGAACAGATTAGGACAATTTTGGATACTATGGTTACGGCTCTGTCGAATCTGCAACTTAGCTATGAGGAGATGCTATCGATTTTAGAAGCATCAGAAATTGTCGAAGAAGAGATGCTCACTAAACATCAGCAAACACTCGCAGCATACCAACATTATTACAATCTGTTTCAGCTTTCACCGATGGCTTCTTGCGTTACCGATGCCAATGGATTAATCATCGAAGCTAACCCAACATTTTGCCAGCTTCTCAATATTTCCCCAACTTATTTAATCGGTAAACCGCTTGCAGTTTATGTGATACCTGCGCAGCGTCCATATTTTCGCACTTTACTAAACCAGCTTGCTCAAATGGAAGGAGTGCAGACTTGGGAAATAGAACTCTGTCCCCGCAAAAAAGAGCCATTTATTGCCTTGTTCAAAACGATGGTAATTCGCAATGAATTCGATAAAGTTGAGGGTTTGTGGGTTAGTGTTCATGATATTAGTCAGTACAAACAAACCGTTACACCAAGCCTGCCAACATCTCAACTGCCACACGCTCTAGATGGTTTACGGGTTCTGGTGGTGGACGATGAAGCTGATGCCCGTGAATTTATTACGGCTGTCCTAGAATCACAGGGAGTAAGTGTCACAGCCGTCGATAATGCAGTTGCAGCATTAGATATCTTAGAGCAACTTCATCCAGATGTTTTAGTGAGCGATATTCGGATGCCTGATTACGATGGATATAACCTCATTAAAAAAGTGCGGTCATTAGAAGCAAAAAAAGGCTGGCATATTCCAGCAGCAGCCCTCACCTCTTATGTAGTTGAAGATCGAGAAAAAGCCCTTGGCGCAGGATTTGAGTCTCATTTGCATAAACTTGCACAACCATCGGAATTAGTTGATCTGATTGCTCGGTTGGCAGGTCGAAAATCTCCAGATTAATTAAGATGGTTTATAGAGATCAATTGTTCTGATCAATCATTAATTAAGTTCGATGCCAAAACCCAAACCCGTTACATTAAATGATGTAATTATTACCGATGAATTATTGAAGCGATCGCACCGTTTTGCCAACTTAGAGGCAGAAAATCAGGCGATGCACATCCTGATACGGCAAATGGTGAATCAGCCTGAAATCATGCTACAAAGCCTTGTCAAAATGGCACTTGAACTATGCTCGGCAGGAACGGCAGGTGTTAGCCTCATTGAAGTGCTACCGACGGGTATAAAAGTTTTTCGTTGGGTGGCACTCGCGGGAGCCTTAGAACAGTATGAAGGTGACACAACGCCTATTGATTTTAGCCCCTGCGGAGTGTGTTTAGAACGCAATAGTCCTCAGCTTTATTCCTATCCCGAACGATATTTTACCTATTTTCAAGTAGCTAGACCCGTTATTGTTGAAGGTTTGGTGCTACCCCTGATAGCTAATCATCAGTCTCTTGGCACACTCTGGATTTTATCTCATGATGAACAGCAACGCTTTGACTCGGAAGATGTGCGGGTGATGACCAGTTTAGCTGACTTTACAGCAACTACTCTCCTTTTAAATCAGCGACAAACTCAAGAATTACTGTCCGCAAATCTTGCTTTAGAGGCTAGAATCATCAAGCATCAAAAAGTTGAAGCGGCTTTGCGCGAATCAGAAAAACGTCTACAACAAGCGATCGCTATTGAAACGGTTAGTGTAATTTTCTTTAGAACCAATGGTAGCATTACCAAATCTAACGATACTTTTTTAAAAATGAGTGGTTACAGTCGTGAAGATTTAGTGGCAGGGCGGATACGCTGGGACAAAATGACACCTCCTGAGTTCATGCCCCAAACCCAGCAAGCGATCCAAGAGATTTTAACTCAAGGGCGGACAATTCCATATGAAAAACAATATATCCGTAAAGATGGTTCGCGCTGGTGGGGTTTGTTTGCAGCATCCCAACTTAATGATGATGAAGCTGTAGAATATATTATTGATATCACTGAGAATAAACGAGCCGAGGAATTGCTTCGGACTAGCGAGGAACGGCTTCGGCTGGCTTCCTATGCGGCTAATTTCGGTACATATGATTTCGATCCGCAGACGGGTCAATGTCAATGGTCTTCTATTTTAAAGTCAATGCACGGCTTGGATGAGAATGTAGAAATTACCTTTGAGCAATTGCCGAAATATATTCACCCTGATGATCACAAGCGCATCTTTAACCTATTTAGTCAATATCTTAGTCCCGACGCACCAGGCCCTTATGAGCATGAATTTCGGATGGTTCGGACGGATGGTACAGTACGTTGGGTGATTGATAAAGGTTGTGTCTTTTTTACGGGTGAGGGGCAACAACGCCGCGCTAATCGGGTTATCGGCGTGATTCTCGATATTACTGAGCGCAAACAAGCCGAAGTAGAGCGTAATCAACTTTCTTTTGAACAAGCGGCCCGTCTTGAAGCAGAACGAGCCAGCCAGATGAAAGATGAGTTTTTAGCGATGATTTCCCATGAACTTCAGTCGCCCCTAGTTGCGATTCTTGGTTGGTCACGGTTACTGCGAACTCAGCCTCCGAGTCCGATGTTGTTAATGAGATCTTTAGAAACAATTGAACGGAATGCCTGTGTACAAGCTAAACTCATCTCAGATTTGCTTGATCTTTCTCGGATCACGGCAGGGAAAATAGGGCTTAATTTACAGCCTGTTGAACTCAAATCGTTGATTGAAACGGTGGTTAGATCGGCTCGGCAATTGGTCGCCGTCGAACAACAGAACTTGATCAAGTGGGAGAAAATGCCAGAAAATGTTTTAGTATTAGGCGATCAGGATCGACTTCAGCAAATACTTTCTAATCTGCTGACTAATGCAATTAAATTTACGCCAGAGTTAGGCAGTATTAGTGTTAAACTTTCAGTTATTAAAAGTCTGGATGTCGTTGATTTTTCTTGCGCTGAAATATCGATTACAGACACGGGAATTGGCATCAGTGCTGAATTTTTGCCTCATGTCTTTGATCGTTTCCGTCAAGCCCAATCCGATTCATCGGGTGGACTGGGGTTAGGATTAGCGATCGCTCGCTACTTGGTCGAACTTCACAAAGGAACGATTCATGTTGAAAGTTTAGGAGAAGGACAAGGCGCAACTTTTAAGGTCAGGCTACCGCTTTTAAATGATGAGTGTGATGTCAACAAAGAAGATGTGCTATGAATCTATCTCAAGCCAATCAAGAATTAGACATTTTATTAAATTACCTTAAGAATAGTCGAGGTTGTGATTTAACAGGCTATAAACGCTCCTCCTTGATGCGGCGGTTTCAAGCCAGAATGCTGCAATTGAAAATTGATAACTATCAAGATTACTTAGAATATTTACAGAACAATTCAGAAGAATGGCTAACGCTGCTCAATACTGTTTTAATTAACTATACTGGTTTTTTCCGTGATCCAGAATCTTGGGAATACTTGGCAACGGAAATCATTCCCCAAATCATCGTCAGCAAACAGTCTGATGAACCGATCCGAGTCTGGAGTGCGGGGTGTTCTTCTGGTAAAGAAGTGTATAGTCTTGTGATGCTATGGGCGGAAATATTAGGGATTGAATCTTGTTTAAAGCGAGTTCAGTTTTACGCGACGGATGTCGATGAAGAAGCCATTCAACAAGCACGACAAGCAACTTATCCAAGCACCCCCGTTCGAGAGTTACCGCTCAATGATGAGCCAACATTAGTGATGTCAACAGCACTCGGCTATGCCGAGAACGCACACCAGCAGCACGCCACAGAATTAACAGGTCTTTCACCCTATCTGCTTGAAAAATATTTTCACCATGACAAACAAGGCTATACATTTAATCTACAACTACGCCGCACAATTATTTTTGCTCGTCATGATTTGATGAAAAATGCGCCTATATCAAAGATCGATTTGCTGGTTTGTCGCAATGTTTTAATCTATTTCACACCAGAGTATCAAGCAACTATTTTTGTCCGCTTTCATTTTGCACTCAAAGACACGGGTTTTCTTTTTCTGGGGAAAGCAGAATCGATCTTTAATAATAGACCTATTTTTACGCCAGTTAGTTTTAAACACCGCATTTATGCCAAAGGTTTAGATCTAGAACTCAATGATCACTTGTTAATTAATCCTAAACTACACGGCTCAAGAAGTAAGGAACGGCTAGACATTAAGAACTCTTTTTGGCAAACGGCATTCGAGATGAATCCTTTGGCTCAAATTGCAATTAATCTCAATGAGCGTTTAGTTAGTACGAACGAATCAGCTAATGTGCTATTTAGCTTAACTTTAAATGATTGGAACCTTCCTTTTAATCAACTCGAACCGGGGAAGTTAGTCGGAGAAATGAAAACGTTCTATGAAAATCCTCATCGAGTCACTTTAACTGATGTCGAATGGAGTACTGCTACAGACACAAAGTATCTTGATATTTCGATCGTACCTGTCTACGACAAGAAAAAGACTTTGCTCGGAGCCATTTTGATATTCAGTGAAAAAAAATCATAAGTTTGAAAATTTGTCAATAACATTTAACATAATTTTACATTTCTCGATCAAAACCGAATTGCTCCCGTATCCTTGCATTAAAATATTGTCCTTTTGAGGGTGCATCTTTTAATTCTTGGAAGATATTTTCTGGCACATCATGATACAAATAGATTGAACCGTTAGGAAATTCAATTTTTAGGATTTTTTTTTCTGCATCGTAATCAAACGATTTAATCGATGAACTCTGGTTTTTGAGTAATGGGAAAGCAATGACATCGCGGATACTTGCAGAGTCGGTGAGTAACATGATTAGGCGATCAATCCCAATTCCTAAACCACCTGTTGGGGGCATTCCATATTCTAGGGCAATCAGAAAATCTTCATCAACACTTTGCGCCTCTAGATCCCCTGCGGCTTTTTTCGCTGCTTGTAATTCTAGTCTTTCTCGTTGATCAATGGGATCGGTTAACTCAGAAAAACTATTGGCTAACTCTCTTCCCACGACATATAATTCAAAACGTTCCACTAATCCCGCTTTTTCTCGATGGGGTTTAGCCAGTGGTGAGATTTCGACAGGGAAATCGATGACGAATGTGGGCTGTATTAGGCTTTCTTCAACCTTTTGTTCAAAAGCTTCACTTAATAGCTTTCCGATGGTTTTGCAGTCATCAGGGACGTTAATCGAAGCATTTTTCGCAGCGGATGCAGCCTCTTCAAAGTTGCTGAATTGGGTGAGATCCAATCCTGTTTTTTCGGTGACTAATTCGTGCATCGTCACCCGTCGCCAAGGGGGAGTTAGATCGATTTCTTGGTTTTGGTAAGATAATTTTAGGGTTCCTAGAACGTCTTGGGCGGCTTTAGTAATAATATTTTCGGTTAAGACCATCATATCTTGATAGTCGGCATAGGCTTGATAGATTTCAATCGAGGTAAATTCTGGGTTATGTCTTGTCGAAACCCCTTCATTGCGGAAAATGCGCCCTAACTCGAATACTTTTTCAAACCCACCAACAATTAACCGTTCAGGTGTAATTCGGTTGCAATTCGTAGATACAGATCCATCTCTAGGGTATTATGATACGTGACGAAGGGACGTGCATCAGCCCCACCCGCTTCGCTTTGTAATACTGGTGTTTCAATTTCGATAAAACCTTGTTCATCGAGATAACGACGGATAGATGCAGTAATTTGGGCGCGTCGTCGGAAGGTTTGACGGACTTCAGGATTTACAATTAGATCAACATAACGCTGACGATAGCGTTTTTCAGTATCAGTTAAACCATGCCATTTATCGGGTAGCGGTAACAAAGACTTCGTTAAAATGGCATATTCATTAACAACGATGGATAGTTCACCTTTTTCGGTACGTTTAATCGTTCCCTTTGCCCCTAGTATATCGCCTGTATCCGTTAGCTTCGTTATTGTATTAAACGCATTGGGTGTATCTGCCATTTTTTCGGTGATGCGTTTTTTGTCTAAATAAAGTTGAATCGTTCCCGTTTCGTCTTGTAGATTAAAGAAAGCCAGTTTACCGAAGATACGACGGGCAATAATGCGCCCCGCGATCGATACTTCTGTTTCGATCTCCTCCCCATTCGCTAGATTAGTATATTGTTCCTGTAACTGTGCCGCATTTTCGGTAACTTCCCACTTATACGCATAGGGCGTAATACCCTGTTGTTTGAGTTGTTCGACTTTTTCTAAACGTGCAGCGCGAATTTCTTCTAAACTAGATCCAGATTTGGGATCGTTTGGGGAGTTTTGAGACGACATCGGTACCTTAGAATAACTATCAGTCTTATTGATTATATCTTGTCAGGCTCAGACGCGATCGGGTTACGAGTCCCAATCACAGCAATAGCAACACCAAAGAGCAAAATAAAGCCCCCCAAAAGCACGATATTTGATGGTATTTCCCCAAAAATCAGATATCCGAAAAAACTTGCGCCGATGGGTTCAAACAAGATAGCCAATGACACCAATATCGGAGAGATCCAACGTATTGCCCAATTAAAGCTAGTATGTCCGATTAATTGGGAGAAAATCGCCATTAAAAAGACATACAGATAAACTTCGTTCGGATATCCTGTATAACGGGTTCCAAACAAAAAGGGTAAAGGGAAAAGTACGATCGCTGCCGCACTATAAGCCACAGTGATATAATGTTTTGTACTTAAACCTTTTCTTTGGGCTTCTCTACCTAAGAGAAAATAAAAACTCACGATCATTGCACCGATTAAAGCCAAGAAATTTCCGAGTAACGGGTTAGAATAATTAGAACTTGCTGCATTGTCCCCAAACGCAACCAACACCCCACCCAAAAAAGCAATCAATATACCAAAAATAGTCGTTTTAGTAATTGTCTCTTTAAACCCGATCCAAGACAAAATAGAGATCCATATCGGGTTAGTTGTAACTAAAACAGTTGATGCAGCGATAGACGTATAAGAAAGTGATGTGATCCACGTTGCGAAATGTAACGCTAGGGTAAATCCTGCTGCTATTGAGTAATAATAGGCATTTCTGGGGACTTTCTGCTGTTTTAAGCTTTTCCAAGTCGGTAAAAGAATCACTGCTGCTATAATTAATCGGGAAGCCGCAAGGAAAAGACTAAAACCGACTCCTTTGATTCGTGCTGTATCGGTAGCAAGACGAATAAAAATAGCCGTCATTGCGATCGCTAAAACACCGATAATTAATATACTTCCAACTTGCCAAACTGAGGGAGTTTTCATTGATGTCTCATTTACCACCTTTAAATACTGATACCATTTGGGCGATTTTAAATAAAGAAATTGATAATCAAACCGTAAATGGTTTAGTTTGGCACTGTTTGGGCTATCGTTATGATGAAGTGAGTCAAACTTGGGATAATAGTAACGTTGCTGAAGAATGGCGAAATGAATATCCCAATCCTCCTGATTTTATCGCTGAACGCCCCCCCACTGTAAAGTTAACTCGTTCTATTCAAAGGGAACATAAACAACTATTAAAAGAGAAATTAGGTTTTAAGGGTTATAAAATTGGTGAATTTAGCCCAATAGAAACCCGTCGCGCAACCGCAGCAAATTGGTTACTCAGTTATATGGAATCTCATTAATTAAATGCTATTTAATTCGGTTGAATTTTTAATTTTTTTGTTAATTGTCTATATTCTTTATCGTTTTTTACCTTTTCGAGGACAAAATGTAATGTTGCTTGTAGCAAGTTACATTTTTTATGGCTGGTGGGATAAACGCTTTTTATTTTTGATTATTTTAACAACGGCGTTAGATTTTTGTTGTAGTTTAGTGATTGAAAGAGGCCGATTAACTTTAAAGGAGCGTTTAATTCCTTGTTTAACAGTTTTTTTAGCAGCTTTTTTCTTTTTATTAATACAATGGCAAGCTGTAACTTTTCAGTTTTTACCTTTCAATTTTTCGATTAAATGGGGTCAACTCTTTCCGCAAAATCAATTATTGTGGCAATTGTTTGGCAGTATTGTACTAATTTTAGGAATTGTTAATTTAATTTATCCTTATTTGGTTCGTTTAATAGATTCTAAGCGTCGCCATGTTGTTTTACTAATTAGCATCTGTGCCAACTTAGGTATTTTATTTTTCTTTAAATATTTTAATTTTTTTATTGGAAGTGCTAAAACTGCCTTATCTGCTTTGGGAATAGAAGCTGATTTTTTTCAACTCAATATCATTTTACCTGTGGGAATATCTTTTTATACTTTTCAAACAATGAGTTATACAATTGATGTTTATAGAAAGTCACTTCAAGCCACAGATCATTTTTTTGATTTTGCTCTCTATTTATCGTTTTTCCCTCAATTAGTAGCAGGGCCAATTGAAAGAGCTTCTGAGTTATTACCCCGCATTTTAAAACCTCGCACTTTAGATTTTGATGAATCAATGAGAGGATTATTTTTAATATTATTTGGATTATTTAAAAAAATTGCGATCGCTGATAGTATAGCCATCTCAGTAAACTCAGTCTATGGTAATACAGGTTATGTTTCTTGGCTAGATGTTGTTCTGGCAACTCTTTTATTTACTTTTCAAATTTACTGTGATTTTTCGGCTTATTCTGATATTGCTAGAGGTGTTGCTAAGTTATTAGGTTTTGAGTTAATGAGAAACTTTAATTTACCTTATTTTTCTCAAACACCTAGTGAATTTTGGCGACGTTGGCATATTAGTTTATCAACTTGGTTGCGAGATTATCTTTATATTCCACTTGGTGGAAATAAGAAGAGTAAAAATAGAACTTATATTAATTTAATGCTCACAATGGTTTTAGGTGGATTATGGCATGGTGCAGCTTGGAATTTTGTTTTATGGGGTTTTTATCATGGGTTCTTACTGTGTATTTATCGAGTTTTAGATATTACATATAGTGAGAAAGTTTTTAATATTAAGTTTTTATTAAAAACGGGAATATTTTTTATATTAACTTTTTATGGTTGGTTGTTATTTAGAGCAAGTTCCTTTGAACAAATTAGCCAATTTACACAAATTTTATTGACCCATTTTGGTGAATTCACTTATACAATACAGAAACCAAGTTTAGCGGGATTAATTGGTTTACCTTTGCTAATATTTTATGAAATTCTAGAATATTTACATAAAAATCCTCGTTTTTATTTGTCCTACCCTTCTTTTATTAGGGGCGCTTTTTATGCTTTGTTAACTTTAGTAATTTTTATGGGAATGAGTAATGCGCCAGAACAATTTATCTATTTTCAATTCTAAGAATAAAATTAAATTTCCTCAAAAAGTAATTAAAGTCATTAAAACTAGCTTTTGGTTTATGTTTTGTTTGGCTTTATTTGATATTGGAATTAATCTTTTATTTCCCTATCCTTCTGATCCACTAAATATTTCACCTGGTCAATTAAATTTATACTTTGACTATGGAAGATCAATCGAAGGGAAAGTTTTTCGACAATTGGGGGAAACAGATGAAAAAAGTTCGCTTTTATCTCAAGCTGGATGGCTACAACCTCAAGACTGGAAAAAATTACCATCTCAACCCGAAAAAAAAGAAAATTTATTAATTGCTTCATACGGAATGTCATTTTCTAATCAAGTTTGTGAAGCAATGAAAAAAATAGATCCTAATTTAACTTTACGCTTAATTGCTGGGCCTGCTGCACCTCCTAATCATTCATTTTCTGCTTATCTTCTAGACCGAAAATACAATCAGGCAAATGTTGTTATTTTTGCTATCTTAGCATCTAGTGTTCAAGGTTTAGATACAATGTCTGGAATGACTTGGGGGGCAGAAGTTCCACCCTCATTTACTTATCCTAAATATCAGATTAAAGAGCAAAAATTAATAGCAATTCAACCTAAAATCAATTCTTTAATAGATCTACGTGAAGCTAAAAAAGAACCTTTAAAAAGGCAAGAATTTATTCAACAACTTCAACAAAATGATCGATTTTATAATTTATTTACTTTTCATCAAAACTTTTTAGATTCATCTTCAATGATTCGCCTAATTCGACGCTCGTTTAGTCAAAATTTTAAATTTTCTGTTAATCGTCGGATTCATACCGAAAAAGGATTTAACTTAGATTGGGAAGGAATCGCTGTTTTAAAATTAATGATACAAGAATTTTCTAAAACGGCTCAAGCTGACGGAAAATTACCAATTGTTTTATTACTAAATGATCAAGGATACGATGATCATCTTTTTCAAGCTCTTAAAACAACATTAGAAGCTGAATCTATTCCTTATGTAAGTACTCATCAAATTGTTTCACCCACTGATCAAAATAATTTCGTCGGTGATGGACATTTTACCCTAGAAGCTAATCAAAAAATTGCTCAGGCTGTTTTCAATGTTATTGAACAAAATCAAAAGTAAATCGGATTACCTTAAATTTAATTTGCGCTCATCTGCGGATAATTCACTCTAACAAATTCTTCAGCCGCCATTCTATCTTTAATCTCTTCATCTAAGGTAGCGCATAATAAACGATCCAAAATCTCTTTAAACTCAGGACTCGGTTTATAACCCATTTTTTTAAGATCATTGCCATCGATAGGGGCTTGTGTTTTTGACCATTTTGTAATGTGTGACCAAATCAGCTGACGGTTTTCGGGATGACTGCGACAAGCGATGATGATTAAAGTGGGAAGTTTGTAACGACGCAATAATAAAACGACTTCACTTTTTTTTAGATTAATCGATAACTGTTCTTGTATCTCCTGTTCTACTGTCCCTAGTTGCTGTAGTCGATCTATACTATCTTTGGGCAATTGTAAGTAATTGGCTATTTTAACTCTTTCCGTTGGATTCAATGATGCAATTAAGACTTCTAAACGCATCAACCAATGTTCTAAATGCTCAGTTGGAGCTAAAATTTTTAACCAACGACTCAGATAACGTAACTGCCATTCTAATTCATCTGTGAGAAGTAAATCCGAATGCAAACATTTTAAGGCTTTTAAATGATCTAATAACTGTATTGCACCTTTCCAATAGGGAGCCGCTAAGATGTATTTTAACTCGGCTTTTAGACGTGTGGTTAAAGCAGGTGCAGGATGATTCGCTTCTCTGAGACGCTCATATATTCCACTCTCGACCGCAAAACGGATATACTCTTGTGTTCTAGCTTCTATCTTAAATCCTAATCGAACAGCAAACCGCACCGCCCGATAAATCCGTGTCGGATCTTCAATAAAACTATTGCTGTGTAATACTTTTATTTGATGGGATCTTAAATCTAACACCCCGCCAAAATAGTCTAATAATTCGCCTTCGGATGGAGACGTTAAACGGACTGCTAAAGCATTAATGGTAAAATCACGACGATACAAGTCTTGTCGAATAGAACTCGCTTCAACTTCAGGGTTAGCAGCAGGATAGGGATAAAATTCGGTTCTCGCAGTCGCAATATCTACCCATAATGAACCCAAATTAGGATCTTTATGCCATAACAAAGCGGCCGTTTGAAACTCTCCATGTATGGATAACTTTGCTTGTGGATAAATTTCTCGTAACCTATTGGCTAATTCTACACCTGCACCCACATCGGCGGATTGATGAAAACCATCAACAACTAAATCAAGATCTTGTAGTAAAAGTGTATTACTTGAACTGGATAACAATAAATCTCGTACTGCCCCACCCACTAAGTATAAATGCCAGCCTCTTTCTTGTGCTGCGGTGGCTGCTTGTTCTAAAAAATGCCAAAGTGTCGGCGCGAGTTTTTCCTGTATTGAAGGAAGAAGACAGGAAAGTAAAGGATTTTCACTGCTTTGATTCGTTACGGACATATCAAGCTGCGCTGTGCGACGACGCAGTCTTGTCCTCTTCTTTTCTCGTTCTTGATACAATTCTCGTAGTACATCAGTACGGGTTACAATTCCCACTAACTGCCCATTTTCGACAACGGGTAAACGCCCTAAATCATAAGTTACCATCAAGGCTTCGATGTCGGATAGGGGAGTATCTGGGGTAATGGTTTTGAGGTTGCGCGTCATGTATGCTTTGACTGGTGCATCACTAAACCCATGATGTAACGCTAAGTCTAAATCTCGTCGAGAAATAATCCCAACTAATTGATCACTTTGGTCTACCACAGAAAGCCCCGAATGTCCATAGCGAAATAAAATTATTTGTGCTTGTTCGATGGTGGTTTCTGGGCGAATGGTACGAACAGGAGATGACATTATCTTTTTTGTGGTGGGCGGTTTATCGGGTTGATGGGTAAAAAAAAATCTTCGTCTAAAATTTGTTTCAATTTCCCCAACTCTGTCAGTTCCTCAATTAAGTTTTCTACGTCTAGCGTATTAAAATCACGATTTTTGAGTGATGCGATCGTATTTTCGAGCCAAATCTGAAAATCTTGGTTATACAGAGTTTCAGTCATATGAGTTACCGAATTGAACTACTTAATTAAATTGTAGTTTAATGTGGATTTAAAAGCCCCTCTACCTGGTTAGAAGAGGGGTTGGGGTGAGGTCACATCTATTTAATAAACAACATTTCTTGATAGGTGGGTAACGGCCATAAATCGTCTGCTATTTCACCTTCTAGAGCATCGACGTATTCGCGTACACTATCCATTAAAGGGCGGATGGTTTTCGCAAGATACTGCATATGTTCTTCAGGAGAATCAAAATCGTGCTGACTTAAGGCTAAACTGAGTTTACTAACCAAGTCCATCATCGATTTAGTGAGTGAGGATACTTTCTCAATACTCTCGGTATCAAAATCAAGTCCTAATTCTTTTAGACTCAGAATTGTGTTAGAAAGTTCAGATAAATAGCGCGTTGCTGCGGGATAAATGGCGGTTTTAGCGATACTAATCACCAATTTAGCCTCTACCTCTATTGATTTAATATATTGCTCGGAATAGGTTTCAAACCGACTAGCGAGTTCAACTGGAGAAAGAACGCCCATTTTATTGAACAGTTCTTCGATATATTCTTGTTTGAGGACAGGTAACGCATCAGCAGCCGTCCGTAAGTTCGCTAACCCCCGTTCTTCAACTGCCATTTGGTGCCATTCTTTAGAATATCCGTTGCCATTAAAGACCACTGCACCATGTTCATCCATTACTTCTTTGAGTATCTTATGAATGGCGGAATTCAGTTCGCATCCTGCGGCTAACTCAGCTTCTAACTTCAGGGCTATCCAATTTAAAGAATCAGCTAGGATGGTATTCATTGCAACTAGAGGCCCTGCGACAGACTGCCCCGAACCCACTGCACGAAATTCAAAACGGTTTCCTGTAAAGGCAAAAGGTGAGGTACGGTTTCTGTCACCAGGGTCTTTAGCAAATACGGGTAAAGTATCGACACCGATATTCATCACCCCTTTAGTCTTACAACCCGTAACCTCTCCTTGGCGAATTTGCTCAAATACATCTTCTAATTGCGAACCCAAATAGACCGATATAATAGCGGGTGGAGCTTCATTTGCACCCAAACGGTGGTCATTACTTGCCGTCGCAACAACTGCCCGTAACAAAGGGCCATATTTATGTACACCACGAATAACCGCACCACAGAAGACTAAGAATTGTGCATTAGAGTGAGGAGTATCACCTGGATCTAATAGATTTCCCTGAGTAGGATTACCTACCGACCAGTTAACGTGTTTCCCAGAACCATTAATACCTGCGAACGGCTTTTCATGAAGTAGACACACTAAACCATGTTTTTTGGCGGTGTTGCGTAGGATAGTCATCAGTAATTGTTGATGATCGGTTGCCACGTTGGCCGCCTCAAAAAATGGGGCGATTTCAAACTGTCCTGGGGCAACTTCGTTATGTCGGGTTTTCGCTGGAATGCCCAACCGATACAAACGTTCTTCTACATCCTGCATATAGACTTGAACTCGTTCGGGAATGGCACCAAAATAATGGTCATCAAATTGTTGACCTTTGGCCGAAGGTTTCCCAAATAGGGTACGACCTGCTAGTAATAAGTCTGGACGGCTATTCGCAAAGTTAGCATCGACTAAAAAGTATTCTTGTTCTGCACCACAACTCGAATTAACAGGTGCAACGTTTTGGTTTCCAAGCAGTTTCAACACTTTAGTAGCGGCTTTGTTCATCGCTGCATTAGAACGCAAGAGAGGTGTTTTTTTATCTAATGCTTCACCTGTCCATGAGACGAAAACCGTAGGAATACAAAGGGTTGAACCGTTATCAGTTTCCATGATAAACGCAGGGCTAGTGACATCCCAAGCGGTATAGCCTCGCGCTTCAAAGGTAGAACGAATACCACCATTAGGGAAAGAGGAACCATCGGGTTCGCCCTGTACTAATAATTTTCCTGTAAATTCAGAGATAACTGAGCCATCACTTTGTACTGAAACAAAACCATCATGCTTTTCTGCGGTGGCATTGGTCAAAGGATAAAAGACGTGAGCATAATATAACGCACCTTTAGAAATCGCCCAATCTTTCATCGCAACGGCGACTACATCGGCAACTGAGCTATCAAGCTGTTCCCCAGATTGAATGGTGTTTTTTAGAGATTTAAAAATGCTTTTAGGGAGACATTCTTGCATTTTACTCAGTGTAAAAACATCTGTAGCCCACAATTCCTCTAATTTTTTGGGAGCTTTTGGGGGCATCGGCTCACGATTGGTAATCTGATAAATTGCTTGAACTCGTGACTCATTTCCACTCACGGCTATTACCTCTACTGATGTTTTTTAGTCAATCAATCATACTGGAGACAGATTTCCAAAATAGGTAAAAAAGATACCAACTTAAAGTGACAAAGATGTATTTAACTCGTTTTTTGGGGGTGGCTAATAGGTGTATATCTTTACTAAAACTCAGGATTGAGCGTCGTCAAGTCCGATCAAATCAACATCATCCGTTATTTAGTTAAGTTCTGATTTATACCGAAACTTAAATCCTAAAAAAAGATTAAGATTTAGAAAATAACTCCCCAATGTCTCATTACTTTAACAAAAGGGAGTTAAATGATAGCAAAAACTTTATGGATTATAATGGTTTTCTCTTCTTTGTCAAAATTTAATTTAATGATTTTTCAGTATTGAATGAAATGTCTAGTAACCATAACATTTATCCTAGAATGATTATCAAAAAAGCTCACCTGAAGAAAGGCCGTTTTGTTAGGAGACAAGTACAGATGACTTGTGTCGAGTTAAGATAGAGCAGGTAGTATCCTTTGTGCAGTGCGATGTCTTCATCTTCTGACCGTCCCTATAAAAGTCGCTTTTTTAACTTTCTGAATCGTTATTCGATCCGAATCAAAGATCAAGCGGGAGTCGCTTGGCGTAATGCGGCTCAAACTTCTGTAGAATGGGGTTTACAAATCTTATTGTATCCCGTCTATTTGGTGGTACAAGCGGGACGGTTTGCCCAACGTCAGCTAAAACAAAGTGTCAGAAAGGTTCCTCGTTTAATTGCCAGCCGTCTGAAGAAACAACAACCTGCAGAATTACTTTCGCCCACAGAACGGGTTTTAGAGTCAATTCATCTCACAGTACCAGAGGACGAAACATCAATCGCTGATTTTTTATCTCGTTTCAAAATTTATTCACAAGACCCTTTTTTAGATCTCCAAAACCCCTCAGCTTTAACGGTTTTTGAAACCCCAGTTTCTACTCTAGTCCCTGAAACATTTAAAATACAGGGAATTGTCTCTTTATTAGAAGATCATCGGTTAGCCCTTGTTACTAATGGAAATCTAATTTTAGATGTTTTCACAGACGAGCAACAAAAAACTTTAGAAGATCGGATATGTTTAGAAATAGCGAACTATTGGTACGAAGTTAGACTACGTTTTAACGCACAACGCAATACACCAGGACTCATGCCGAGTTTTAGAAAAACTTGGCCGAATGTCCTTCCCCCTGTACGATGGTTTTGGCGGATTATGCGATGGGAACAAACCAGTGATATCGCCAAAGAAATTAACTTATTTGGTGAATCTTCTCTCGTTCCGCTAGAACCCTCATCATCTGAGTTATTGCCTCCTCTACTGACACGTCTTGATGAAAAACTAGCTGTTATTGAAGAACAAGACTTAATTTCCCTAACCCAATGGGTACAACGCACCCTAACCCAAACCTCTACTGATCTTTCTAATTCACCTACTTGGAAAATTCAAGTTTTAATAAGGGCTGCGGTTGCTTATTTCTTTGGTTCAACACTGCAAGAACTCTCGACATCCGATGGTAAATCTTTTATTATACCAGGTGCAGAAAAAGGACAAAAACTTTTAGAAGCAGCTAAAGAAAAAGGATCTGACTGGTTATATACTGTAGGCGATCGTATTAATGATCATATCCCTGAATCCACCGATCCAGAATCCGATCCGTTTAAGATTCAGGTTCTAATTAAATCCGCCCTTTCATATTACCTTGCCAAAGAAGAAACCACACCCCAAGCATTACCCACCCAATCAGAACCCCCAGTACAAGATCCTTGGCTCACATGGAATGACATCTTTACACCCACTACCGACATTAAACAATCTTCTGTCTTGGAAAATTGCTCTACTTGGGAGCCACCCCTTTGCGGGGGTTCCCCCCGTTGTGGGGAGTGGCGTGGAGACCCCAAGACTGCATTTTCCGCTTTAGAACCGCAACTTGTCACCGCTTTACCTCCTGCACCCCAAGCATTACCGCAACCTACCCAACAACCTCAAATCAAACGACCTTCCCCTATCCCCCCTCGAAAAGTTGCGCCTAAACCCCAGTCTATTGCCCCTGTAGCCCCTTTAACGGCATCTGTTGAGCAAAAAAAACCTGAGATTGTCCATCAGCCTTTTCCGACCTCCTACGATAGCCACCCCGACCAAAATTGGCCAGATTGGGTCGAAATCAAATCCACACCGACGGGATATGAAAAACACTTTCTAGAACGAATTCTAGACGGGTTTGATAAAGTGATGTTTTGGATCGAAGAATTGTTTATTAAACTTTGGCAGTGGTTTCAAGGAAAAAAACAAAATCGCAAACGAAATCAACGATAAATTAAAATTTCAGTAGGCTAGTTTAAATATAAAGATAATTTTGAGTCACGCTGCTATAGTGAACTATTTTGAGGAAAGCTTTGCTACATAAATTGTATTAAAATTTCCCTCGCCTTGGGGAAAGGGGTTAGGGGTGAGGGACTTCAACTACCTTTATTTAGGAAAATGGGGTAACTGGGGAGATTTTCGTGTAGGTTTAGCAGATGGGGGATTAAGTTTTGGGGGTAAGATCTTTTGAGAAGACATGAGTAACGTTGGAGACACTTCAGCCAAGGGTAAACTAGATTCTGTCTCTATAGAACAAGAGTCAGGTAAACTTAAATAACTTGCTTTCGGCAGACTGACAACTTTTTGTGAGACGCGCCAAGTTTCCCCCAACAATTCTGACATCACATCACAACAACAACTAAACTCCCATAAACCCGCATCAAAATAAGTAAAGGGCAAAATAACAATCAGTCCCTGAGAATTGGTACGACGGAAATGGGTTTGATGACATTCAAGAGAAGCTAACCTATTTAATGGTTGAACATTAACCCGAACCTCAACACAAAGATTTGTTACATTTGTTTGACCAATGACACGATATCTGGATTCATTTACTTCTAGGGTTGAGGTTTGGATGGGTTGCCATATTTTACCGCCCTCTCTTTGAATCAAAAATAGCCAATTCATGCGTCATCTATGCTCAGAATTTAGCTTTCGTGACGGCAAAAGATTAGGGTTTGTGCCGTGTCAGTTGTTGTTTTAATTCATCTAAATCACTCAATAACTCGGATTGCGCTAAACTGGTTTGTTCTTGGGTTGCCATCCATTTCAGTTGTACTGTTTGGTTATCTGCTTCAGCATCTCCTAAGATCAGACAAGCGATCGCACCACTTCGATCCGCCCGTTTAAACTGTTTCCCGAAGGCACTTCCACTTAAATCTAACTCCACTTTTAAACCTGCTTGGCGTAATTTTTGGGCTAAAACGAATCCTTGTGCTTCGGCTTTTTCTCCCCGCGAAACAATATAAAAATCTGGAACCAAAACAGGTGTAGATTGTAGTTTTTGCAGAAGTAAGACTAAGCGTTCCATACCGATAGCCCAACCAATGGAGGGGGTATCACTTCCACCAAGCTGACTAATTAATCCATCATATCGCCCACCACCACAGACTGTCGCTTGCGCCCCTAAATCAGCCGATTGAATTTCAAAAGCCGTATGAGTATAGTAATCCAAACCCCTGACCAAAGAAGGATTTAACTGATAAGCAACCCCTAAATCATTTAATAACTGCTGAACTTGATCAAAATGTTTTTGGGAATCTTCCCCCAAATACTCTAATATACTCGGTGCATTTTGACAGATTTCTTGGGTTTTGGCATCCTTACTATCCAAAATTCGCAAGGGATTACGATTTAAACGATCTTGCGAGTCGGTATCGAGTTGATCTTTGTATGGCGTTAGATAGCTAACTAAAGCATCTCGATAACGCTGTCTGTCTTCTCCATTTCCCACCGAATTAAGACTTAAACTGAGATTTTTTAAGCCCAATGTCAATAGAATATCCGTAGCCAAAGCGATCACCTCAACATCTGCCCTTGGATCTCGACTCCCTAATAACTCTAACCCAATTTGATGAAACTGACGCTGACGACCCGCTTGCGGACGTTCATAGCGAAACATCGGCCCCTTGTACCAGAGTCTTTGTACCCCTCCAGTAGCAGCTAAATTATGTTGGATCAACGATCGCACAACTCCCGCCGTTCCTTCAGGGCGTAGGGTTAATGAGCGATCACCTCGATCTGTAAAAGTATACATTTCTTTACCAACAACATCCGTCGCCTCTCCAATACCTCTTTCAAATAGGGATGTTTCTTCAAAAATCGGTGTGCGAATTTCTTGATAGAGTGCGTTACTCAAAATCGTTGTTGCAACGGTTTCGATGTGCTGCCAGTAACCCACTTCTTCGGGTAAAATATCTCTTGTTCCTCGGATTGCTTGAATCGTAGCCATTTCAACTTATAATCAACACGACACAGATCACCATTAAAACATGAAAATTGGGATTATAGGACTTGGCTTAATTGGAGGATCATTAGGGTTAGACTTGCGCTCGATAGGACATACAGTTTTAGGAGTCTCTCAAAAAGAAAGCACTTGTCAAACTGCTAAAAATATCGGGGCGGTGACTCATGCGACAACCGATTTGAAATTAGTCGCTCAAACCGATCTCATTTTTATCTGTACACCCATTCACTATATTTTCCCTACCCTGCAACAACTAAGCGAATATCTCCAGCCTACTACGATTGTTACTGATGTGGGTTCAGTCAAAACGCCAATTGTGCAACAATGTACTACACTATGGTCGAATTTTGTCGGGGGTCATCCGATGGCAGGAACCGCCGAGCAGGGCATCAATGCAGCACAAAATAATTTATTTGTCAATAGACCCTATGTGATAACTCCAACTTTGGACACGCCTCCCCATTCCGTCCAAATTCTCGCAGATTTAGTGAGTTCTATCGGTGCAGAGGTTTATACTCAATATTCCCCAGAAGTGCATGATCAAGCAGTGGCTTGGATCTCCCATCTTCCTGTAATGATTAGTGCCAGTTTAATCGATGCTTGCATGAGTGAACCCAACACACAAATCTTAGAAGCCGCACAAAAGTTAGCGAGTTCGGGTTTTGCAAGTACCAGTCGCGTTGGTGGTGGTAATCCAGAATTAGGCGTGATGATGGCAAGATATAATCAAGAAGCCATATTACGATCGCTACAACAATATCGCCAAACCTTAGATCATTTAACTCATCTGATTAAAACCGAAAATTGGTCGAGTTTACAAGAAACCCTCGAAACTACCCAACAAGCAAGACCCCATTTTATTGATTAGCTCATTTCGTAAGATTGGTGTACAAACGCAGCAAATAGTTAGGATTGATCAGGGTAATTAGATATCCCATCAAAATCAGCATTAAAGCCGCGATGACAATGGGGATCGCTAAGGGTAAATTGAGGAGATGACGAGGGTTGCTTTGAATGGCTTTAACTCGTTCGGAAAAGGCTTGTAATTTTCCAGATGTACCAAAAACTGTATTATCTATATTTTGTTTAAATTTATCATTGGAGAGTACCCGCTTCTGCCAGTAATAATCATAACCAATGAGCAGAAATCGCCAGAAAAAATGAGAAAGGTTTTCAGGGGGTGCATGAGTCGCTTTTGCTTGGGGTTGTTTCCAGATGCTATAACCCGACAAACGTAATGAATGAGCATGAATCACACAGTTACCGCGATAGAGTTCAATTTCTGTAGGTATTGAGTTATCTAACAAGACTTCACGCCGAAACGCTACGTTATTGAGGAAATATTGCGATGTTTTGCTTAATTGGGTTTGATTGGAGAAGGGAGGAAAGATATAAATTAACGTCATTGCAGTACCATAGGGATCATCGCCTCTGGTTTTCGTTTCACCTGCAACAATTTGTATATCCGAATTTTCGCTAAAAGGAGTCAAAATATTTTTGAGCCAATTAGCTTCATAAATACAATCTGAGTCAAAATAGACAATAATCTCACCTGTCGCCAGTTTCGCCCCTAACATTTTAGCTTCATAGTAAGTAATTTCTAATGGTGCGGGATAGGTTTGAATCCAAGGAAATCGATTTAACAGTTGTTCCAGTAAGTCGGGGGGTAAATCACCACTTTCGATTAACCAAACCTCATTAGCTTGTTTTGGCGAAATGTCTTGATGTTCCAGAGAAGCTAGAGATCGTATAATTCCTTCAAGATCAGCCGTTTCAAGGTTTTCTGTCTCTAATACCATTGAAAAATTAAGAATTTTTGGTGCTGATGCTGTCATTTCTCTAACTTATTCTGTCGTTACAGTTGTTTGTTTTATTTATCTTACAAATTTAGATTCTTGGCAAGATGTACAATCAAAAAGACTTTTTTAAATTTGTGAATGGATCTTAATTAGTATAATTTTTATTTATAAATTAACCTAACTAGATGAATTTAATTAAATTTCTATTTCGTTCTTCTCGCCGATTAATGTTGACTGCGCTAGTCATTGGGATTTTAAGCGGTAGCAGTAGCGCGGGTTTAATTGCTTTAATTAGTTATGCGATAGCTAATTTTTCGGTTACGCCAGCCCTCTATCTTATTGTAGGCTTTATGGGTTTGGCTTTGACGGCATTATTCACGAGTTGGTTAGTGCGAGTTATTTTGATTCGACTTTCAACTGAAGCAGTATTTCAATTACAGATGAGTCTGAGTCGTCAGATTTTAGCATCAGAACTAACTTATCTTGAGCAAACAGGTTCATCTCAATTACTAGCTGCTTTAACCGATGATATTCAAGCGATCGCAGATGCAGTTTACATTTTACCCTTTTTAGGGATTAATTTAGCCATTATTACGGGATGTTTTGTTTATATTGCTTGGCTTTCTTGGCAAGTTTTTTTAATTGTTTCTAGTTTATCTTTTTTGACTGTATTTGCTTTTCGATTTCTCCTCAAACGCGGTCGAAAGCTGCTCAGATATGCTAGAGAGGATCGAGATTTGCTCTTTGAAGATTTTCGGACACTCACCCAGGGAATTAAAGAATTAAAATTACATCAGCAAAAACGTCTGGACTTTTTACAAGAAGATTTACAAAATAGTGCTTCTCGCTTTCGCAGTCATAGTATTGGAGGTTTAAGTTTATTAGCTTTTACGGATAGTGTTGGTAAATTTGTCTTTTTCTGGGCCATTGGTTTAGTTCTATTTATTATTCCTTATTTTCTTGTCCTTTCACCTGTAACTTTATCGAGTTATGTCTTAACTTATACTTATCTATTAGGGCCTTTTGAAAATATTGTTAATAAACTACCGATTATTACTAAAGCCGATGTCGCTTTACAAAAACTCCAGATATTGGGCTTATCTTTAAGCAATCATACTGAAGAGATTATCTTCAACCAACAGAACTTTAATCTAGATTGGCAACATTTAAAATTGAAAGAAATATCACATATTTATTCGGGTGAGATAGAAGATACGCATTTTACTTTAGGGCCAATCAATTTAGAATTTCAAGCGGGAGAAATAGTCTTTATCATTGGAGGAAATGGAAGCGGAAAATCAACTTTAGCTAAAATCATTACTGGACTATATACACCAGATAGCGGTGAAATCTGGTTAGACCAAGAGATGATTAATACAACTAATCGTGAATGGTATCGCCAACATTTTGCAGTGATTTTCTCAGATTTCTATTTATTTAATCGTCTGTTAGGAATTGATGTAGAAAATATCAATGAGAAAATTCAATATTATCTTAAATTATTTAACTTAGAACACAAAGTTAAAGTTAATGATGGGCGTTTTTCGACAACGGCTCTTTCTCAAGGACAACGGAAAAGATTAGCTTTATTAGCCGTTTATTTAGAAGAACGATCAATTTATTTATTTGATGAGTGGGCAGCCGATCAAGATCCAACTTTTAAAAAGATTTTTTATACAGAATTTTTACCTCAACTCAAAAAAAAAGGCAAGCTGGTTTTAGCAATTACTCATGATGATCACTATTTCTCAGTTGCCGATCGTATTATTAAATTAAATTCAGGTCAAATCGAATATGATCAAGAAGGAGTCTGATTTTTAGTTTGGGGTATTAAAGAAGTTGTTTTCAATTTAGAGCGAATGGTTTTCAAAGATTTGATCTGTTCTGGTTTTTTCATCACTAAACCAGTGATACCACCACTAATTAAAGGAAAAGTTGGATTGTAGGTTACATTTAATAAAGAATCAAGCATAAATAAAGCTAATGATACAGCAAGCACAGCCGCAGGAGCAACATGAGGATTAAACCAAGTTTTTGCGGGATATCGCCAAAAAGCAAAACAAACAACAGGCAGCAACAAACAAGATACAAAACTAATTAAACCGACTAATCCATTAATGCCATAAATAATAATCCAATAACTATCTGTAACTGAAGTATCTTGTAATTCACCATCCCAATTGACTTGGTAAATACGATTACGTCCCCAGCCGCCCCAACCAAAAATAGGATTCTGATGAGCTTTTTCTTTGAGTTTAACTTCATTATCTAATCGGAATTCTAAAGATTGCGCTCTCTCTTGATTAAAATTTTGCGAAGCCCAATTAACTAAGCCAGTACCATCAAAATTATTAGTTAGATTAATCAATAAATAGTAATTTATACTAAAAATTAAAACCAGCAAAATCAGACTATTACGCAACCATTTGCTTGAAAAAATAATGATTACTCCAATAATAAAATAAATATAAGCTCCAACCGATTTAATTAATAACAAAGTGACCATCAAAGTAGTCACTAACCATTTAATTTTGATTCCCCAAATGTTAGATATTGTTTTCGACTGCCACAACCAAAGTGCAATTAGGGCTGCTACCATCATCCACATCGCCAATACTAAACCATGACTCATAAAAACGCTTGGTCGCCAAGAGCCTCCTCTAATAGCCTGTGTAACTCCTGAAGAGTGAGCATAATAACCATAGATATAATAATGTAATTGAGGACTCATCCGTATTTCAAACAAACACAAAGGTACATAGATGATTCCGCCTTTAACAATCGTCAGGGCTAATTCTTTAAGTCCAGCCAAATTATTAAGATATAAACGTCCTAGAATATAAGGTAAACCCCAACTTGTTGTCTGAGTTAGACTTGCATTAAGACCATCATAAGCTCCTAATTCATTAGTCATTGAAGAAAAGAAAGGACAGATACACCAAATTAACATGGGCAAATCTAGCCAACCTGGCTTAAATCTAGTAAAACTCCCAAAATCAAAAAAAAGAATTCCTAATAAAATGCCATAACAAGTGGCTACCATTCCAGCATAATCTGGAATTAAAGGTAGCGCAATCCCTGTTCTTTGAGGTAGAAAAAGAAGACCAGCTATGAAACTAACAATAATCGCTTTTCGCGGCGGAAAATAAACAAATAAAGCAAAAGTTAGTGGTAACCAGGCAATGAGAACAAATAAAGCTTGAGGAGTCATAGAAATTTATTTTCTGCACAATAAATCTTTACCGATTAGCTTTTTTATCTAAAAATTGTTTAAGTTCAAGAAAAATCGGCGGAATGAGTTTTTTAAGTAAAATTTTTCCTTGAGATAATCCTGAGAATTTTTCTGTTAGATCTTCATTTGGTCTAGCTTGAAAAAGGGTTGAGTGAATTTCTGAGACTTCTTCAGGCGGTCTACCATTACTATAATAATAAAGAGCTAATGACTTACGAGTTCGATCTTCAGGACAGGTCAACGGTTCGGGATGTCCATGATAAGAAAAATCAGTTGTACTAAAAATAACACATCGATTAAAAATCGGTAAAACTTGTTTTTGACAACTTTTCATATCTTGATCCCATAATTCAAAATAACCGCCATACTCTTCTTTCCAATCTTTGTTTAAATAAATTAATAAATTTAATCGTCGATCTAGATTAAGCTTTTGATGTTTATTAAAATCAGCGTGAATTTTTAAATATCCTCCTCTTTCAATTTGATGAAGTCCACCACCTACAAAATGTGGATCACTTATAAGACCATCAATACCTGTTAGTTTTTCTAAAAATTGGATAAAAGTCGATGAATTGAGTTGATATAACAATAAGCGTGTCCATGGCCCCATCTGCAACTCAGAATTAGAAGCTAGTTTTTTCTCTGCAACGTTATTGAATGATTTCCAATCAATTGATCTTGGCTGTGGAAATTCTTCTAAAACTCGATTCAAAATAGTTTCAGGCAAAAAATCATCAATAATAATATGTGGAAAAGGTTTAGCTTGAGCATAAGCTTGAGCATCTTTTGAGTATAGTTGCTCTAAATAGTCTGGGTTTAAATAATAGTCTAATTCTGTAATATTCATAAACACTTCCTTGTCAAAATTATTAATCTGTTAGATTTTAGTATAAAAGATCAGTGAGTTGAAACAAACATTAAATCAATTGGTAAACCAAAACCTGATAATTCTCTAACCATTAATGTTAAAGCGATCGCTGCTATAAACAAAGTAGTAATAATTATATCTTGTCGAAAACAACTCAGTTTTTCACGCCATAAACCATAGGAGATAACCGTATAAAGTTCAAGATCATTGAGAGCGACCATGATAATAAAACCAGGTAAACCAAAAAAATGAAATCCGACCAACAATCCCAAACACATATGAATACTCTTAAGAATTTGGCCATAAGCTTGATAGTTGAGTTTACCTAAAGCCACAAGTGCTTGACGATTAGTTTCTACTAGAACATTAGGCCAAATGCCCAATGCTAAAATAGGTAACATCCAAGCTGCTTGTTGATATCTTGCATCATAAATCAAACAAATAAACCAATCTCCAAAACAAACTAATGGTAGGATTAAACAACTCACGCATAATAACAACCAGCGTCTACTATTTAAAAGTTTTATCCTAAAAATATCACGAGGTAATTCTGTAAGTTTTGAGAAGACAGGTAGAAAAACTCGCCCTGAAAGCGCTCCTATTGTTGACTGAGGTAAAAGAGCCAAAGAGTAAGCTATTGTATAAATTCCAACAATTTTAAAAGATAATAATTTAGCGAGAATTAAACGATCGGTTTGAGTTGCTAAAAATGTGAATGCTGTTGAAATAAAAATCCATTTGCCAAAAGATAAAATATCATGTATGGCTTCAGGTTCCCATGTTAGACGATTAAAATAGTTTGGAATGAGACGATAACTCAAAATCATTTTTAAGACCGCTGCTGCTAAATTTCCTCCCACCAATGCCCAAAGGGTAGGACTAAACCAAGCCCAAGCTATCATTAGGGCTAAAGAAAAAACTTGTACCTTTAATTCAATAATAGTAAGCTCTCTAAGAGCAATCTGACGACTAAGTGTAAGTAAACTGGTTGAGTTAAATCCATTAAACAAACTGATTAGACTTAAAATCGGAATTAACCATAGTAAACGAGCATCGTTATAGAATTGAGCAATTGGCCAAGTAATTAATAAGCAACCTAACCAGATCACTACTCCCCGAATTATTTGAACTGTCCAAATCGTGTTGAGGAAAATTGGATCATCTCCCCGTTGATGCTGTATAACACTTGGTGCTAAACCCACATCAGACAACAAGTTTAAAGCGATAATAAAAGTCATTACTGTCGCCATTAATCCAAACAATTCTGGAGCCAATAAACGCGTTAAAATAACGTTTCCTCCAAAACGGATTAGCTGACTAGCACCATAACCAATCAGCGTCCAGAGTGTTCCTCTAAGAGCAAGTTTTTTTAAGGACATATTAGAGAGCGTGGCTTAAGTGCATTTAAACTACTTTTAGGAATTTGTGTGACTTTTCTTTACTTAGTATGCCCTAAACAACAAAAAAAAGATGTTTCGGATGCCATCTCATTTTGACGCATCTAATCACAATGTATGCTCTTTTGTATAGAAAACCTGAAGTTATACACAAGTTATACGCGAAACAGACATAAAGTTATACATATCCCCCCCTAAAGTAAACATGATGGTTTACAGGCGTTTCGGATAATGGGAATAGAACAAAAATCGTTGCTCTCAAGCCCATAATCTTCATGAAAGTTGTTAAGCTTCTAAACGCCTCAATACACAATCTGTCTCAGAAAGAACTTTTAGATAGGCTAACTGAGTTTGGTGGTTTCTTGATTACTCCTAATGTTGATCATTTAGTGAAACTACAACATGATGCTGAGTTTTTAGAAGTTTACAATCAGGCGACTTATCGAGTTTGTGATAGCAAGATATTACAATATGCTTCACATTTTTTAGGTAATCCAATTAAAGAAAAGATCTCTGGATCAGATTTTTTTCCTGCTTTTTATAAGTACAACAAAAATAACCACGACATTAAAATATTTCTGCTCGGAGCGCAAGAAGGAATTCCTCAAAAGGCACAAAGTAAGATTAATCAAAAAGTCGGGCGAAAAATAGTGGTAGACACCTACTCACCTCCTTTGAATTTTGAACTCGATGAAGCTGAATGTCAAAGAATTATTCAAAAAATCAATCGTTCGGGTGCAACAGTTCTAGCGGCCGGTTTGGGGTCGCCTAAGCAAGAGAAATGGATTTTAAAATATAAACACCAACTGAAAAATATCAAAATTTTCTTGGCGATTGGTGCCACAATTGACTTTGAAGCAGGATACAAGCCTCGCGCCCCAAAATGGGTGAGTGAAATCGGATTAGAATGGCTTTTTCGCTTGATTTCAGAACCAAAAAGACTGTGGAAACGATATTTAGTTGATGATATGTATTTTTTCTGGCTCATCTTACAGCAAAAATTACATATTTATGAAACGCCCAGAGCCGCCAAAACTTTATCTTTTAAAACCTCTAGAAATTAAAAAATAGTAGTCATTTTCAATTGATGCTTTGTATACTGGTGGATATCGAAATGATTACTATGATAGGCTGGAGTGTTTGTCTGTGACTGAATATGCTCAAGAATCTTTAATAGAAGAGCAAGAAACGGCTGGCAGTTCATCTAATAAAGAACTCAATCTACGTCCGTTAATTAGAACGTTTAGGAGAAAAGCTTGGTTAATTGGCGGTTTAACAACTCTCACCACCATTTCTGCTTTGATTTACCTTTCTTTTAAGCCTAGCACTTACATCGGTAATTTTTATTTACTCGTTGAGCCAATCACTTCAGCTGCTAAGTTAACCGATCCGACTACTCTGACTCGTACAGGTGGCGTTCCTAAAGATGATCTATTTGCCCTAGATTATCCGACGAACTTGGCTTTTTTAAAAAGTCCAGGCATGACTTATCGTATTGCTAAAGATGTTCATGAGCAAGAGTCTGATCGAACGGTTCCCGCTATTTGGAAAGATTTACGAGATCATCTGACAGTAGAACGAATTGGAACAACTCAAGCAACAGCAACCAAGATTTTTGCAGTGTCTTATGAAGGTGAAGATGCAGAAGAAGTACAGGCAATTTTAAATACAGCCGCCCAAACTTTTCTTAAATACAGTGCAGAAGACCGAGAAACTAGCTTAAAAGCAGGTGTTTCTTTTATTGATAAACAATTACCTGATTTAATGCAACGTCTTAATAAGCTACAGTCTGAACAACAAAAAATACGTCAACAATACGATTTACTCGATCCTGTCCAGAAAGGACAAGCAAATTTAGAACAAATTCAAAATTTAGATACACAGTTAATTAGCATCAATGATCAGCTAAGTACTCAAAAAACACTTTATAAAAATTTAGAAAAATTACTTAAATTAACGCCTGATGAAGCTTTAGTGGCTGCCTCTTTGAGTCAAGATCCAATACGTGTCTCTTTATCAGCAGATCTCCAAAAAATTGATGCTCAAATCGCTATAGAGTCGGCTCGTTTTACGTCCCAAAGTCCCATCCTTCAAACCCTAAAAGAACAAAGGGCTAATATCAACAACTTACTGGAAGAAAAAAACCAACAGCTTTTAGCTCAAAGTTCTAAGTCTTTATCTCGCCCAATTACTTCTTTAGATTGGCAAAATCCAACCCGTCTAAAATTTATCGAACAATACATTACTGCGGCTAATGAAATTCAGACTTTAGAGGCGCGTCGTCAAGAGTTGGTCACGATTAAAAAGAATTTAGAACAGCAGACTCGCAACTATCCAGAAATCATCCGTAACTATCAAGATATTGATCGAAAAATTATTTTAACGACTCAACTTTTAGATCGACTACAAACTCAGCGAGAAACCCTCAGAGTTGAAGCAGCACAAGAACTTCCTTGGCAATTGATTTCTAAACCTCAAATTCCCCTTGATAAAGACGGAAAACCGATTTCTTATCCCCCATCCCGTACAAAGATCATTGTTGCAGGTCTTGGTGGCGGTTTATTGTTGGGTGGTTTACTGGCTATCTTGCTCGAAAAACGCAGAGATAAATTCTACACTTCTGAAGATATTCAAGACTTGGCATCTACATCTTTAGTTGGAACGATTCCTTGGAATGAGAGCAGCCAAATTGTACCCAGTCCTTTGTTGCCAACTGTTAATTATAGTGATGCACCTATATTAGAACCTCAAACTGTTTCGACTTTAACTGAAGTTCTTCAGTCAAATGAAGCTTCAACGGTACGTGTCAATACGGCAGTTCAAACCCAAGAACCAAGTTCAGCGTTTTTAGTCCAACCGAGTTCCGTTGGTTTTGTGCCTTCTCCTAATCAAACTCAGCAATCTTTTTTTGCTCCATCAGGATGGAATCAAGAAAAAAGTTACTATTTTTTAAGTGCATTTGATACACTTTATGCACAATTGTCTTTAATTAATAATAATCAATCTCTAAAATCGATCGTTGTTTCTTCAGTTGAGGTTGATGACGGACAAACAACTGTGGCTGTTTATTTGGCAAACGCGGCGGCGGCGACTGGTTCACGAGTACTGATCGTTGATGCTAATTGGCACAATCCCCAGTTACACCACTATTTTAATTTACTTAACTACAAAGGTCTTGATCATCTTCTCAATGATGGTCTTCATCCCTCAGATGTCGTACAAGCTATTCAGGACACACCAAATCTTTTTGTTTTAACTTCTGGCTTATCGGAAATAGGCCTCAGAAAACGGCTTTGGTCGCCCAAAATGAAAGAATTAATGGAGAGGTTAAATCAAGAGTATGATTTAGTCATCTACGATTTGCCTCATTTCTTCGATTCAACTGATATTAGCTTTATGACGACTCAAACTAATGGTCTACTGTTGGTTGTTGATGTTTTTAAAACCTCACAATCCTTAGTGAAAAAGGCAATTAGTGAAATTAATCGTCTAAAATTACCGTTCTTGGGTACTGTTGCTAATCATTCAAAAGAGCCTAGTAATACCTTGCTTTAGACTTTTGTTGCAACATAAGTGATGAGGTGACTAAAATGAGTGACACAAGCAGTATTAATGTAGAAATTGCATTAATAGCTGGACTAATGGAAAAACGAATCATTCCATAGACAAAAAGCGGTAATGTTGTTGACCCTACTCCTGTTGTAAAAAATGTAATAACAAAATCGTCTAGTGATAAAGTAAATGCTAACAATGCTGCACTAATAATACCAGGCATAATTAAGGGTAAAATAACACGTTTGAAGGTTTGCCATTCATCTGCCCCTAAATCCCATGCAGCTTCTTCAAGAGAGGAATCTAATTCAGCAATTCTTCCTCTAACAACGATCGTAACAAAAGATATGCTAAAAGCAATATGACCAATAATGACCGTTGGTATACCTAAAACTAAGCGAATTCCCGTAAGTGTATTAATCAGTTGAAAAATCAGACTAAAAAAAACTAATAAAGAAATTCCCATCGTAATCTCTGGAATAATCATCGGTAAAATAACTAATCCTTCTATAATGTTTTTACCCCGAAATTTAAACCGCTCTAAGGCTAAAGCTAACAGGGTTCCTAATAAAGTAGACAAAAAGGTTGAAGTAAACGCGACAATCAAACTATTTTGTAAGGCTGTCCACACCATCGCATTAGTAAATTGTGCATTTTCCTCGGTCACTCCAGAGAATAAACTTTTATACCAATTAAAAGTGAATCCTCGCCACACTGAATTAAAACGTGAAACATTAAAAGAATAAATAACTAAGATTAAAATGGGTAGGTAAAGAAAAACTAATCCAAAAACCGTATTAAGCCCGATTCCGATTTTTCCTAATTTACGGAGCATTAAATCAAAACGCTTTTTATTTTTGTGTAACATACTTATTCCTCATTTTCTGACATTCGTAAATAAACCAAAATGGGAATTAAAATAACAATCATCATCAAAATAGATAAGGCAGAACCAAACGGCCAATCTCGTGATTTAATAAATTGATTTTGAATCACATTACCTATCATAATTGTTTTAGCCCCTCCTAATAAATCGGGTGTAATAAATGCTCCCACTGAAGGAATAAAGACTAATAAACAACCTGATATAATTCCTCTACGGCTTAAAGGTAAAACAACTCGCCAAAAAGTATTAATATCATTAGCCCCTAAATCATGTGCTGCCTCAACTAGACTAAAATTAAACTTTTCTAAAGTAGCGTATAAGGGCAAAACCATAAAAGGCAGATAACCATAAATCAAGCCTAAGCTGACTGCAAATGGTGTAAAAAGTAGGTCTAATGGTTCTTTAATGAGATGAATGTTTTGTCCCAGTGTATTAATTACGCCTTCGGTTCTGAGTAAAACCATCCAAGCATAAGTCCTTACTAAAAAATTAGTCCAGAAAGGAATAATCACTAAGACTAATAATATATTGCGCCAAGGTTGTGAACGGGTTGCAATAAAAAAAGCCATTGGATAACCAATAATAAGACAAACGATCGTGGTTAACAAAGCTAACCAACAAGAACGCCATAAAATACCCCAGTAAACCCCTTGAGTTAGTCTTTGATAACTGCTTAGACTAACAGTCCAATTGACACCGCCATAAGTACCTCGTTCTAAAAAACTGTATAACAAAACCAGTAACAACGGAAACACAAAAAATAACACTAAAAAGATTAATGCTGGTAAAAGTAGTACAAATAAATTAGTTTTTTGTCGCGTTTCTAGGGTAGTAAATTGGTACTTTGGTGAAGATACTGCCATAGTAATTAAGTAATTTTTCTGAGGTTTAAGTTGGTAATTTTTTTTAGTATTAAGGCTCTTTAAACTAATTAAAAACAAGTTTATTGTCAATAAGTTTAAGTTTTTAATGACCTGTTTAGCCTATGAAAAACAATCAGTTCATCAAGATAGCTGTACTAGAAAAAACAACCTTTAAAGACGGCAAGGGAATTTTTAAACGTCAATCTGTCTACAGTCTTCTGATTGACAAGAATCTGAATACAGGTTTGACTTTATTAGAATTAATGATAGCGTTGGTTTTGATAGGAATTTTATTAGCGATCGCTTTTAGTGGGATGAGTTATTTGATCGCTTGGTGTCGTCTTCATATTGCGGTCTTTCAACTCTCGCAACATTGGAAGGCAACACGTTATGAGGCCACGGGACAAGGCCCGCAACCCATTTCAGTCTGTATAGCGGAAATTATCAAAGAACGAATTCAGTATACCCAAATTAAAGGGAGTGATTGCGCTATGGCAACAGAATGGCTTTTTCTACCTCATGGAGTCAGTATCGATATTAACCATTCAACCCTGCCAACCGTCAAGGGTATAGCAGGGAATGGTGGAAGTTATTATCGGGCAAGTTGGGCTGATACACAAGGTGGGCAGGGTGGATCTTGGGGTCAATTAGGACGAATTGTTCTAATTACACCTAAGATTACGGCTAAAAAGTGTTTATTTCTTTTTAAAGTAGATGGAAGCTGGAATATTAGAGAGAATGAAAAGTGTAATAAATGAACATTAAATCCACATATCATACAAATCCCACAATCCTTCTAGTCCGATCACCCCGTTTTTGCAAATGGCTTCTTCTTCGTATGATGAAAAAGTTACGGGTAAAACTTGCTTTTCTTGAGCAGTTGGTTTAAACTTTTTAAATGAATTGAGTAAATTTTTCATCATAAATTGTAACTCCAATAATTGTAATTTTTTGGATGTGGTCTTTGTCTAAGCTTTATTGACCGCATAGCGAAAATTCAAAAAACGTTTAGGAAGTATAAGATCTGACCATCTTTTACTTCTTTTTTACTATTCTCGTCTCATCAGCTTAGTTAATTTCCAACTTTTGGCAATAGCGACTTAGCCAGCTATTTAGACTGACTTGACCTCTATTGTTAAAAGTTGAAGAAATTCTGGTCGCTGCTACTGTATAAAATTCGCTGAACTTATAACTCTAGATTGTTTCTTTAGCCAAAGTTCATTACAGAAGCTTATCTAATTATCATACCTCAAAATCAATATGAATTAACAAGCGTTTCGGAAAAATATGAGAAAACATAATATTACTTAATATATTAGTTGAACGAGTTCGCCCCAAGACACTTGTAATTGGGTTTGAGCATTTCCACTCATGACCGCAATTTCTAGCCAACCATGACTACCCATAAAAGCGACTGTTTCACCCACAGGAACATCACTATAAGTTGTGCCTTGAGGAATTACACGTTCTTTAATCATGACTGTCCAGTGAGAGGATGTAATTGCAGTAGATGGAATATTTGTAATTAGATTGCCAAAAATATCGATATATTGAATAGAACCTTTAATGATGGTTGATGTTTTCTCATAGTTTGGGGGAGAAAGTCGCACTAAATGTTTAGGATCAATTGCTTCACCTAAATCTTGTAACCTTGCACCACACGCTAAATGGGCGGCGACTGAAGCAAAAATATCACGACCATGAAAGGTAGAACTCGGTGTAGCAGTACGCCAATACTGAGAGTGGGACAAACGCACCGCAGCACAAGCAGTATATTGATCTAAAATTCCACTAAATAAGCCATTATCTGGCCCGACTAAATAACCATTCTGTAATTGTATAGCGATTCCTTGGCGTTGACTGCCTACTCCTGGATCAACTACCGCTAGATGAACTGTTCCTTGGGGAAAATAGGGATAAGCATTGATTAAGGCAAAACGTCCAGCCAAAATATTTTGTGGTGGAATTTGATGAGTTAGATCGATGACTACAAGTGATGGGTTAACAGTAGCGATCGTTCCTTTAACTACACCAACATAGACATCTTTTAAACCAAAATCAGTCAGTAGGGTTATTACGCCAGCCATTGGGATATTTTATCGTGAATATTGCTATTTTATTAAGTTTTCTAATGTTCGGTAACAACTTATACACTTTTTCAACCAAAATGTTATCTTATAGATAAGGGTAAATGATTAGATCTATTAAAAAAACTGTCCACCATGAACAAGAATCGTCAACAATTGGTAACCAAAGCAGCATCCGCTCATCGGGATAGCTTGCGTAAAAATTTACAGCATCGTTTAGAAATTGCTAGAGCGCAGGGTAATGATGCCCTAGTCAGACAACTTGAAGCAGAAGCTTCTTATCTGAATTTAAACTAAATATTTTGTTAATCTTGGTTAGTTGTTAGTTACCTTGTGATCAGAGTAAAGTCTGATCACTTTGTTTTTTAGAAATTAACTTTCAATCCAGACGGACACAGAACCCCCATTACACTTAAACTCGCCCCAACCCCATTCGTTAGTGTAAACAGGCTCTTTGACGTGTTCTGTATAGTCAATAAATTTAGCATTTGGCTTACCGACTTCCATCCATTTCGTGCCGCCTAACTGATCACTGAGTAGAACAGCCATCGCCTTTGGATTTTGTTGATTACCTAGACGAGTCCAACCTACACGGTCAGGATGATCAAAATAATCATACTGCTCACCGTGAGCGTAATGTTTGCGAACATACAAAAACTTATCAATCAACCAACGATGAGACGGCATAATTATTTTATATTTTTGTCCATCTCTTCCATAATCTTCATATTCTGCACCATAATAATCGGGGTAGAAAATACAAGGATAACCTTCTCTTCGTAACAAAATAATGGCGTAAGCGAGAGGTGTAAACCAAGGTTCTACAACGGATTCTAGGGCTTGTAAGGCTTGGGAATCATGATTTGCGACAAAGGAAACCGCATTCTGTGAGCGATATTGTAAGATGGTTCCTTCCAAGATACGGCGCATATCATAGTTACCATTTCCTTTACTCGCATAATGGAAATTGTAGTGGAGTGCGACCGCAAAAACCGACATCATGCCACCTGTCCAATCAATATACCAGTCTAAATCATTAACATTCGGTGACCAATATTCACCAACCACAAATAATTTTTTACCGACATACTCCTCCAAACTTTTTAACCACTTTGGAAAGAAACTTGCAGAAATATGTTTAAGCGCATCTAGACGAAAACCATCAACACCCGTTGTATCTAAATACCATTTGCCCCATCTGAGAAGCTCATCTTGTACTTCTTTGCTTTGAAAATCTATGTCACAACCCATCAGATAAGCAAAATTACCTTTTTCTAGGGCTACATAGTCATCAAAGCTTTTATTTTCCAATAAATAAACAGTGCTGCGATCGTCTTTATTGTATTCGTTATAGTCTACGCCGTCAAAATGGTACCAATGCCATTCAAAATCCGAGTATTTTTTCTGACGGTTTGGGAAATGGAAGTGCGTGTAGGTCTTGATTTCTTGTAAACCCCCTTTAGGATTAATGCGATCATCAATAGGATAGGGAGTCGCTTTAACCACTTCTGCACTATCAGCACCCATTTTATGATTTAGAACCGCATCTGCATAGACTTGTATGCCATGAGACTGAAGAGATTTAATTGCGGCGATATATTCTTCTTTTGTGCCATATTTAGTACGGACGGAATTTTTTTGGTCAAATTCACCTAAATCGTAGTAATCATAAACACCATAACCGACATCACTTTTACCTCCAATTCCTTTATAGGCAGGAGGTAACCATAGTGCTGTAATTCCTGCATCGGCTAATTCTTTAGCATTTTTGTTCGCTTCATTCCAAAGAGAACCATCATCGGGTATATACCAATGAAAATATTGCATCATTACGCCATTGACTTCAGCCATATTTACTCCAGTTTGTTATGGATCAGTGTGATTAACTGTTGCTGTATCTTAAAAAAGAGCAGTTTAAATAACTGTCGTTTAGTCTACAGCTAAAATCGTGAGGTAATGTCAAAGCTTAATCAGAAAAAAAGATTTTTAGTCTTGTTTCGCTATTTTGGATTTTGATACACTGAATATCTGATTTAAACAGCAGGTATATGATTTAACAATTAGTAGCTTAAATCATCGATGAAGTCGATTATCTAATAAAAATTGATGAATTTTCCTGAACCACCAAAAAAGCCATCACAGACAATCACAGAATTAGCAAAACAACGTAATTGTCAAGCGGCTCAAAGAACCTTAACTGCATGGATTCAAAATAGCATTAAGCTAATGGGATTGGGAATTGCACTTGATCGAATTTCATTAAATCTTTTAAAAGCTTTTCCAAAAACAAGTTTAGAAGAATCACACAAATTCGCTCATATCTTTGGATTAAGCTTAATTGCTTTTGCGATCGTTATCTTAATTATTGCACTCTGGCAATATCGTTTAGAAATTCAAGCTCTCGAACGCAATGATTATTTATTTTTATCAGAGCGTCCCTTAATTATTGTCACAACCCTTGCTGTTGTCTTTTTTGGGTTCATTACCGCCTTAATTATAATTTTTAAAATCTAACATTAATTAAAATACTGATAAAAGCAGCAATACCGATGAAAATAAGTGCAGATGCTACGAGTAAACCCAGTGAACGACTTGAAGTATAAACATAAGGATCTCGTCGAATATGTCGTAGTTCTTGGCGATGTTCTAAAGCTGCCGCTAACATAGCAAAAATTCCTAACGCAATAAATGATAGTCCAAAAATTCTTGATAGCCTCATAGTATTGACATCATTATTAACCGTTTTACTAATTACAGCGATAATTTGATCAATACCAAATCCGAAACTAATTAAAGATAAACTGGTACGAATCCATGCCATTAAAGTTCGTTCGGCTGCTGCACGATTACGCTGTTTTGCTAATTCGAGTTGAGGATTTGTAGATTGTATGGGATCTTGCATAAAATATTTATTGATGGACTTCTCGGTGCTTTTCTTGTAGTTCTAATTGATGTTCTAGTTCTTTATTCAAAAAATAATTAAGGAACGTACGAATAACTGCAATTAAAGCCAATTGTCCTAATTCTTCAATTGTAGGAGCGATCGTTGTTGCTAAAATATCGGCTCCTAACTGAAATTCTAAGGCTAGTGCTAACCAAGAGCCAAAGGTTGTACGCAGTTGCATGAAAGGAAATTCGGTATTACGACGGCTGCGACTTAGCCTGATGGCAAGTTGGAAAGTCTGATATACACCAAATAGTACACAATAAACAGAAATTGCTTCTAAAATAAATTGACTTAAACCTACAAGCTGATGCAGCCCTATTTCAATTGTTTTCATCCATTCCATTAATTTTTGCTCCTCCGACACGGAATGTTTCGGACAACACCAAATTTATGACTGATTGTCCAATTCTGAATTTTAGCGTATTTGCATTCAGCGTTATTACTAGAATTTAATTCTCACGTAATGTAAAGTTTTGCGCTATTGTTAAATTTAGTTTTTAAATTAAAAAAATAATTTATGAGCATTGTTTAAAAATTGATTATATTCAAGATGATTTTTTACGGTATGTTCTAAAGTTTATAATTTTAGCTCTTTGATGTTTATAATTCAATATTAATACATACAACAATAAATATATTCTATACTAGCTATATTGTTTTTTAAGAAAAACTTTTAATAACAGAGCCTCAATGGTACAAAATTGGAATTCTGGAGAGCCATTACCGCGATACAGGGATGTAGAGATTGACCCTCGCAAGTTTATAGACTATTCTTTAAATCCAAATAATCCAGCTAATTAGGGAAAGTGGCTTGCCTTTGCCAATCTTGGCTATGATATATATAGTTTATCAGGTCGGCAACTAGCGGCTGAGGATATTATTAAGCAGTCTGTCTAGAAGTTTATACATAGTTAAGTTAAGAATATGAAAGCTGAAATTTATGACCCAATCAAAACTTTAGCTCCTATTTCCACCGACGGGATTAATTTTCCAGAAGGTACATTAGGTACAGTTGTAGAAGCTTATACTAATCCTGAAGGATATGCAGTTGATCTTGCTATTCCAGATAATAAATTAGTTGGTGGATTTCGATATTACAATGTTATTTTAAAGCCTGAACAATTTAGACTTATTAAAGGTCTAGATCTAGATGAAATGCAAGCATTATCTAAACAAGAAATTATTAGAAGAATTTTTACTGAATTTAAAAGAGAATACGATTTAATAAAAATTTAAAAGCTTTTAAAGAATATTTATATAAATATTGTACTAAACAAACTGATTATAAAAGTAATTTTATGAGAAACAAAATATATATTAAGGAACTTAAAAAAAATATCATGAAGATTTGCAGGAGGTAGAAGACTATTTTAAAGCTAAACAGAAAGAAGTGAAAAAAGAGCGAGTTATTTTCAAAAAGCTACACCGCTAATAGGATTTTGTATAATTGTGTTTACTTTACTTCTTTTAGGACAAGATTTTTTTACAACTTTGTTCAATGTACCTTTAATGAAAGTTTTAGGAGCATCTACCTTCTTCGCAACTACTATATTTCCACTCATTAATTTAATTTTTGAAATTGATGGCTTACCTCATAAAATATATGAAGAGTGTATAGCTATTATGGAAAAAGCTTTAAAGTAATATTAGAATGAAAATAGGTTATACTACATAAAAAATTATAGCTCAATAAATACAATCACTTTGAGCTTGCTAAACCTTGACTACATCTACTTGAAAAATATATTCTAATTCAAACAGAACTTCAAAAATTACCCAACTGGATAGTCGTCATATAATCCTTCGTCCATTGGATTGTAGCCGTTTAAAAAAGCTTTATGATCTGAATTTGGTGATTCCCAAAACTTCGATAAAGGCATTATCCAAGAAATAGGAACAGAAACGACATCTAAGGTTTCTCCATTTTTAAATACTTCTATTGTGTAACCTGCTTCTTTTTGCTTTTTTGTTGGTTGTAAATGATCTACAATAACTCCTCTATCTCCTTTTTTGACAACACTATCAGGAACATCTTGTTTTAACTCAACCCATTGAAATAACTCAGCTTGTTTCATGGTTCGATTCTCCTTATAATTTATTTGGGTACAAGGTGATAAATCTAGCTACGTCTGATTCATCATCTTGTTGCCAAATGGTAATAACTTCTATTGATTTACCGTTTATCGTTATCCACTGGCACTTAACTTTAAAGCGTATTCCCCAACTTGTTTGACTAGCCTCATCTATTTCTGTATTGGTTACGGCTTCTAGTATATCTTGCTTTAAAATTTCCCAGTTTTCTCAAGTATAACCATAATCAGCTAAAAATCTTGATTTATCATCTTTGGGCTGATACAGCAATAAATATCTAGTCAGCTTTTCATTTTGAATTGCTAACTTAGATGGCATTTTCATATAAATATTTTATCTGATCTAGAAAGTATGGCGGGGCAATTTACCCACCATATAACCTTACTCCATCATCCCACCGAAAAAATCAATCGTATCTTGCAACGCCACAATAAAGCGATCAATATCTTCACGGGTATTATAAAGATATAGACTTGCCCTCGCACTACCTGACGCATGAAGTAAACGGTGTAGGGGTTGGGTACAATGATGACCTGAACGAATAGCAATACCTTCGTGGTCTAATAAAGTAGATAGGTCACTTGCATGGATACCCTCGACGTTAAATGAGGCTAATGCAGCACGTCCTTTTCCTTCTAGGGTGGGTTTTGGCCCATATATTCTTAGTTTAGGGACATCAGCCAATTTTTTAAACAAGTATGCGGTGAGTTCTTCTTCATAAGCATGAATATTATCCATACCAAGTCCCATTAAATAGTCTACCGCAGCACCAAGCGCGATCGCTTCTCCAATGGCGGGGGTTCCTGCTTCAAATTTATGGGGTAATTCGTTAGTGGTAAAATGGTCTAGATACACATCGGCAATCATTTCGCCACCTCCGAAAAATGGGGGCATTGCGTCTAATATTTCTTTTTTACCGTATAAAAATCCGATTCCCGTTGGCGCACACATTTTATGACCACTGGCAACTAACCAATCACAGTCGATTTGTTGTACATTAATAGGAAAATGGGGAACACTCTGACAAGCATCAATTAGTACTTTTGCACCCATTTGATGAGCAAGTGTCACAATTTCTTCTACAGGATTGATACAACCGAGTGTATTAGAAATATGCACGACTGCAACGAGTTTTGTTTTCTCATTCAGTAGGGTTTTGTATTGTTCTAAGTCAAAGGTTTCTGTTTCAGTTAAACCTACATATTTAATGATTGCCCCAGTTCTTTCAGCAATAATACGCCACGGAACTAAGTTACTATGATGTTCCATGACGGTGAGAATAATTTCATCACCTGCTTTTAAATTGGTTAAACCCCAACTATAGGCAACGATATTAATTGCTTCTGTGGCATTACGAGTATAAATAATTTCTTGACGTGAGGCTGCATTAATAAATTTTGCAACTTTATCTCTTGCTGCTTCATATCCTTCTGTAGCGCGAACACTTAAAGTATGTGCGCCTCGGTGAACATTGGCGTTATCGTGTTGATAATACTGTTGCAATGTTTCGAGTACAGCTTTGGGTTTTTGAGAAGTTGCGGCACTATCTAGATAGATTAAAGGTTTATCGTGTACGGTCTGATTTAGAATTGGAAAATCAGAACGCACTTTATCGGCTAAGTTTTTTTCTTGAATGGCAGTCATATGAGTTATCAGTAATCAGTTACCAGTAATGTGTTATCGGTAAGTTGATTCCCGATAACCTAGATTTTTTTAATCGAATGTGCGACACGCGACACACTGACTTAATCTTTGTCGTAAGGATTTTAAGGGGATTTTATCTAAAATCTCAGCAGCAAAAGCATCTAATAATAAATGTTTGGCGTTTTCTTCGGTTAAACCGCGACTTCTAAGATAAAACAGTTCATCTGCTTCAAGTTGACTAACAGTAGCCCCGTGAGAACATTTGACGTTATCGGCAGTAATTTGTAATTCGGGTTTGGTATTGACTCTTGCTTTAGGAGATAGCAAAAGATTTCGGTTTAATTGGGCTGCATTCGTCATTTGTGCAGGTTTCGGGACAAATACTTTACCATTAAAGACAGCATGGGCAGCATCATCAACAATACATTTATGGAGTTGATTGGTAGTGCCATATGGATGATTGAGATAGATTGCGCTATGGGTGTCTGAGGTTTGTTCTCTACCCAGTAAGGTTAATCCATAGAGATTCGTTTCTGTCTGTTCACCTTTTTGATAAATGTCGAGTTGATGACGGGACAGTTTTCCACCAAAATTGATGTCATTACAAGTATAACGGCTATCACGAGATTGAATGATCGCACTTCTAGCAATTTGAAGCCCGTCCCCTGATTCTCTCTGGATTCGAGTATGATTAATCTCGGCATTCTCTTCTAGATAGATTTCACTGACAGCATTCGTGAAATACGGTAAATTGCGCGGTACATCAGAACAATTTTTTGCCACTGCCCCATAATTTTCAACTAAGTTCAGTTTTGAATTTCTTTCAGCAACGACTAAAATTCGAGGTTGGGTAAAAGATGCTGTTTTACTGATAATGGTCAAAAAGAGGAGATGAATCGGTGTTTCTACAACAACCTCGGGATTAGCCCAAATCACCGCAGCATCGCTTAAACCTGTTGTGTTAAGGGTTGTAAAAACATCTCCTTTTTGTTGAGCTAAATACTTGACAAATTCTGTTTTTTGTGAATGGGCGGCGAGTTCGGATAAATTGCCAACGAATACGCCATCTGGCAACGCAGAAATATCGGATAAATTGGCCGCGTAATAGCCATTGACGAACACAAGACGGCTTGCAGACGCTTCGGGTAGGATAAAAGGGTTTAAAGCTTCGGTGGAAAGTTCTACATTTTGGGCGGTTTGGAAGTTCGTTTCCAGCAGTTCCGATAAGTCTGTAAACTGCCATTCCTCATCTCTGCGATGGGGTAGTTTTAAGTTTTGTATTTCTGTAACCGCAGAGGAACGCAAATCATTTAAAAATTCTGCCGATACTTTGGCTTTATTTTGTTCGACTAAATTTTGTAGATATTGGTCGTTATTCGTTTTAGTCGGTTCTAAAATCACTGATGTCATAACTTACACCTCCGCTAAAGCTTGTTCATCGAGGAAGTCGTAACCCTTGTTCTCTAACTCGTGGGCTAATTCTTTTCCACCACTGATAACAATGCGCCCATCATACATAACATGAACAAAATCTGGTGTAATGTAGTTGAGTAAGCGTTGATAGTGAGTAATAACCAAAAAAGCATTATCAGGTGTTGCGAGTTGGTTAACTCCATTGGCTACAATTTTGAGCGCATCGATATCTAAACCTGAATCTATTTCATCTAAAATACCCAGTGTCGGTTCAAGTAACGCCATCTGTAAGATTTCATTGCGTTTTTTCTCTCCCCCCGAAAACCCTTCATTTAAACTTCTACCCAAGAAAGAGGGGTTCATCTGAACAATATCTAGCTTTTCTTCGACTATCTCTTCAAAATCAAAGGTATCTAACTCCTCTAACCCTAGATATTTGCGACGCGCATTATAAGCAACCCGCAAGAAATCTAAGTTACTAACTCCAGGAATTTCTAAAGGATACTGAAACGCCAGAAAAATACCTTTCTTAGCGCGTTCATCGGGTTCTTTCTCTAACAGATTTTCCCCTTGATAGATAATTTCGCCTCCTGTCACCTCATAGTCTGGATGTCCAGAGATGACTTTAGAAAATGTACTCTTTCCAGAACCATTCCGTCCCATGATGGCATGAACTTCACCCGCTTTGATTTCTAAATTTACGCCTTTTAGAATAGGATTTCCATCGACGTTAGCGGTTAAATTGCGTACAGATAGGATTACGTCACTCATTTTATACTCTAGTCCTTAGTTCCTTAATTGATTCTGTTGGTGTGGTGGGTTAAGACCCCACCTTTTTTTAGCCAACGGTTCCTTCTAATTTCAGACTTAATAACTTATCTGCTTCGGCAGCAAATTCCATCGGCAGTTTACTTAAGACATCTTTACAGAAACCACTCACTAACATCGAGATGGCATCTTCTTCAGAAATACCCCTTTGAGCAAAGTAAAATAATTGGTCTTCGCCTATTTTAGAAGTAGAGGCTTCGTGTTCAACTTTGGCAGTATTGTTATCGACTTGAATATAGGGAAATGTATTCGCTTCAGCATTATCGCCAATTAACATCGAATCACATTGGGAGTAATTTCTCGCCCCTGTGGCTTTTGAACCCATTTTCACTAAGCCACGATAGCTATTTTGGGAGTTTCCCGCCGAAATACCTTTAGAAATAATCGTACTGCGGGTATTCTTGCCGATATGAATCATTTTTGTTCCCGTATCGGCTTGTTGCTTGTTATTGGTTAAAGCAATTGAATAAAACTCACCAACAGAATTATCACCGACTAAAACACAACTGGGATATTTCCAAGTAATAGCGGAACCCGTTTCGACTTGAGTCCAAGAAATTTTAGAGTTAACCCCCTTACAGAGTCCTCGCTTGGTGACAAAGTTATAGATACCTCCTTTGCCATTTGCGTCACCCGCATACCAGTTTTGAACGGTAGAGTATTTAATATCAGCATTATCGAGGGCAACTAATTCGACAACTGCCGCATGAAGTTGATTACTATCGTACATCGGTGCGGTACAACCTTCTAAATAACTAACCGATGCGCCTTCTTCTGCAATAATAAGCGTCCGTTCAAATTGTCCCGTTTCACCGTTATTGATGCGGAAGTAGGTGGATAATTCCATCGGACAAGTAACGCCTTTAGGAATAAATACAAATGAACCATCACTAAAGACAGCTGAATTTAGTGCAGCAAAATAATTATCAGCAACGGGAACAACACTACCAAGATACTTCTGAATGAGTTCAGGGTGTTCTTGTAATGCTTCGGAAATGGGACAGAAAATTACACCATCTTTAGCTAACTTTTCTTTAAATGTTGTAGCGATAGAAACACTGTCAAAAATCGCATCAACGGCAACATTACCGAGGCGTTTTTGTTCAGATAAGGGGATACCCAGCTTTTCAAAAGCTTCTAGTAAAGTGGGGTCAACTTGGTCAAGACTATTTAGTTTTTCTTTTTTCTGTTTCGGTGCAGAATAATAAATGATATTCTGATAATCAATCTTTGGATAGCTAACATGAGGCCAAGTCGGTTCGGTCATCTTTTGCCATTGCCGATAGGCTTTCAAGCGAAACTCTAACATGAATTCGGGTTCATTCTTCTTGGCTGAGATTAAGCGAATGGTGTCTTCAGTTAGCCCTCTAGGTACGGTTTCGGATTCGATATCCGTGACAAAACCATATTTGTAGGGTTGGTTGACGATGTTTTTGACGGTTGTCGCACTCATGTGATGTTAGTGTTCTCTTTTACGATATCGGTTGGTATATGCTAGAAGCCTTTATGATGGCAAATGACTTAAACAACAACTATATTGTTTAAATTTATTATACAATAGATTAACAACATCAATGTTGTCAAAGTAAAAAATTGTCTTTTGACAAGTCATGACCACGACCCAACCCGCATCGACGAAACAGGATATTCTGCAACACTTATTAAAAAAGGGACAAGCGACGGCCTTAGAGTTAGCAGAAGCGTTTGAAATTAGTCCACAAGCAACGCGTCGTCATCTAAAAGATTTAGAAAACGAGGGACTGATAGAATATCGTTCGGTACAAAATGGTATGGGACGACCCCAGCATATATATTATCTTAGCCGTAGAGGGCGATCGCAATTTCCCAACAACTATGACGAATTTGCCCTATCGTTTCTGGATACTCTAGCCCAAACCGTCGGAGAAAAACAAGTTAAAGAAGTCTTACGCAAACAGTGGGAACGTAAAGCAGAAGACTATTGTAAACAAGTGGGAAATGGTTTATTAATTGAAAGAGTAACCCGTTTAGTCGAACTCCGCAGAGGTGAAGGCTATATGGCAGAACTTTTACCCATTGAAGAGAATCAAACAGAACAATATATCTTAGCGGAACATAACTGCGCTATTTCTGGAGTCGCTGAATCTTATCCGAGTGTTTGCGGTCACGAATTAGAAATGTTTTCCGTTGTTCTACCCGATTGTACGATAGAGCGAACCCACTGGATGAATCATGGCGAACATCGTTGCGGTTATTTGATTAAGGCAAAGTAAAAAACTTAAAACGATTTAAAATAAAAATAAACTTGAAAGTTATATGTCTATACAAACAAATCGAAATACAGTTGACGACCAACTTGCTCGTTTGATGGCATTGAGTGAAACAGAAGATGAGATAATTCCTTTAAATGAACTAGAAGAAAGTGAAATCGCTTGGCAAGAATATGTATCTGGTCAAGATGTCGGTGAAACACTGGATGCTATTCGACAGGAATTATTAAAGCATGAGTGACTGGCAAATTGTTATTCAACGTCTAGCCCGTCGCTATCTCGAAAAACTAACTCTTGCTAACCGAGAACGTATTATAAATGACTTAACCATTTTACAAACTAATCCAGAAAGTCTAGATTTTAAACCGCTTAAAGGTCGTTCTGATTGGCGTTTGCGAGTGGGTGATTATAGAGTTTTAGTCAGGGTGGATAGAGAGAATAAAGTATTTGTTGTCACTCGCATTGGTTCAAGAGGAGATATTTACGAAAAATAAAGTGAATTAACATATGATGGAAAATCCGCAATTTCTAACCCCAGATGAATCATATGATGTCGATGCAGCCCTATTGTCATCTACTGAGAAATTTTTAGCTCGTTTAACCATTTCTTCACAAAAACTACTGAAAATTATTGCTGAAGATGTTGGTGTTCCGATAGAAGAATTAACCCATAAGCAAATTATCGCTTGGTTTGAGAAAGACGGAAAAGTTAGACGTGAACAAGGTCTCGATGCTGCCGTCTTAAAGTGGTAAGTAGAGTTTGATAAAGTATTAAAATTCCCATTTATGGTCTAGGTCATCTAAAGCCTTTTGTACAGGAGCTAAATTAATGCTTTGCGGAGTTTTGTAGTTGAGTGAATCTTTTAAAAAAGCTATTAGGCAGTATTAATAAAACTAGAAAAAATGATATTTAAGTGAAAAAGGATATAAAATGCGATCGCTGTGCTAAATTTTAGGATAGCACCTTATGATTTTGAGAAGTACCTATTCTTCCGACTACCGAACAGATTTTAACCTCTTTTATACTGTGTCAGCGTTTGACTAGCTTATATCGTTCAATTTTTTTAGTAAGCTTAGATGAACGAACTGAAGATATATATGTTCTAGCTGGTGAAAAAACAGAAATTTTAATTGATAAACACGGGAACGGGAATTTATATGACATCTATCAATTATCACCAAATGAGCCGTACTGAATTACGCGCTTATATTTCAGAACACCGAGACGATGAACAAGCATTCCGAGCATACATGGATAAATTAGCTGATGCACCTGTTTTAGCATCAGGAACACTTACTGATTTAGATAATCCTGAAAAAATAGCTGACATTATTAAAAGAATTCAGAATAATAAGAAAGAAGAGTAACTTTTACAAAAACTCGTTTAACTTATCTTCGGTGATGCGACAAATACGCCAATCTTGTAATACGGTAGCACCAAAACGCTGATAAAATACGATCGCGTTAAGCTTACTCTCACAATACTATTCAGCTTTCAACAGTACTTCCGACAAATACAACATCAGTAGGTTTTAAAAGTTTATGCTGTTTTTCACTAAAATAATAGACTTGATAGTGAGGTGATAATTCCTGTTGAAGTTGCTGCCATAAAGCTAACCCCTCCTGTTCAAATGCTTCTTTCTCGCCTAAATTTTTAAAACCAGCCTCTTGGGGTTTATTCCAATCTATAATGCTATCGTAGCATTTAGCCCAATTATAAAGACGTTCTACTGTTACAGATGAGATAGGTAAATCGTTAGGCTCTAAATTATCTGCTTCATCTATATCCCAAAGTGGAAAATAGTTATACTCAGCCATTAATTTAATTTTTTTCTGCACTATGTTTGCTCCTCCTTTAAGCGTTTGACTAACTTTTTTGGACTTGGATTTGCACTAACAATATAACCATTAGTCCCTATATCGATAGATAGATACTGTGACTGTTCTTTAAAATATACTTCATAAATTTTTCGACTTTTTCCTTGCGTTCCTAGTAATCTATCCTCCTGCAAAGCTTGGAAAATTAAACTAACGATTTCATCTTCAGCTATACCTCGATTTTGAAAATCTTCTTGATGTCGTTCTAAAATATGTTTTAATCCAGATGTTAAATTTCCTTTCTCCAAAAAAATGATTTGACCATCACTTAATTGAACAATAGCAACAATTTCTGCTGGATTGTGTTTAATCTGCCTAACTACTAACTCTGCTTTCAGAATGTCTGTATTATCCAATTCAGACTCTAAACTCATTTTAATCAAAACTCAGCTAACTTATCCTCGGTGATGCGACAGATACGCCAGTCTGGTAATACGGTAGCACCAAAACGCTGATAAAATACGATCGCAGGTTCATTCCAATCTAAGACACTCCATTCTAATCTCCCTGCTTTTTGTTCTGCTGCAATTTTCGCCACCTGAGTTAATAAAGCTTTACCAATTCCTAAACGACGATATTCGGGTAAAACAAAAATATCTTCTAAGTAAATACCTGGTTTAGTTAGAAATGTTGAATAATTCCAGAAAAAAAGCGCGAATCCTACTATTTTTTCTTCACATTCTGCTACAATCGCCTCAATATAAGGTCGTTCACCAAAAAGATGTTCTTGTAATGCTTCTGTTGTTCCTGTCACGAGATGCGTCAGTTTTTCGTATTTTGCTAAAGCTTTAATCAGTTCAAACACTTGGGGTACATCGTCGGGTGTAGCGTTACGAATTGAAAAAGAAAGATTCATTAGAAATTAATTCGCTTATAATTCAAAATAATATTATATCTGTTGTCATGGATCTACAAAAAATTCTTTTAGAAAATGGGATTCCTATTCATGAATGGCATCATAGCAAAAAAACAAAAACCGTTGCAGAGTTAGAACAAGAGATTTTAAGTCAAGAAACAAAGCTAGAATTAATCGATAATCAGTTAATTCGTACTGTTAAAGTCGCTAATATTATTGTTAATCTCCAGTTAGGTGAAATTCTTTTTAAACTGATTGAAGATAAACAGATTTTTTTAAACTTTGGTCAAGTCAGAAAACGAAAATTAGGTTATATTGCAGAAAAAATAATAGGTGATGAAAACCCAGAAAGTGCTGCACGACGGGCATTATTAGAAGAAATTGGTTTAAATTTAGACAAAGAATTAATTTTTGAAGGTGCAGAAATTGAGCAGCAAAATTCGATAAGTTATCCAGGACTCTCATCTATTTACCATGTTTTTAAATATCGAGTTATTTTAGAAACTGCTGATTTATCTCTACTTAGATTCTCTGAAGTTCAAGATAATAAGATTACTCTTTTTACTTTAGAACCCGAAGACTAATACTCTACTTCATCATTTTGATATTTGTGCAATAATTCATCAAAACGTTGCTCTTGACGTAATTCCTCAAAAACAAGATTAGTTTGAGCTAATGATAGATAAATTTGAGGATAAAAATAAATTGCTTCTTCTAAACTATTTAAAGCTTGTTCATTTTGTCCTAAACAAGCATAACAACAGGCTTGATTATACCAAGCATAATCATCATCGATTTCTATTTCAAGAGCTTGGGCATAATATTCCACCGCTTCTTGAAAGCGTCCTAACTCCTGTAAAATAACACCTTGCTGATATAATGCCCAATAATCACTAGGCTTTAAATCTAATGCTTTCTGATAGTTATTCAAAGCTTCTTCTAAGTTTCCCGATGCTTTGAACGCATCTCCTTTTCGATACCAAGACCAATAATCACGCGGTCTAAGTTCTAATGCTTGATTATAACAGACGATCGCTTCTGCAAAATTCCCTGATAAACGTGAGGCTTCACCCTTACGATAAAATGACCAATAATCGTTATGATTAACGGCTAATGCTTGTTCAAAACAAAAAATCGCTTGACTGTACTCTTGTAGATTTTCTAAATAAACACAACCACAATCATACCAAGCCCAGTAATTATGAGGACGCATTTGTGAGGCATATCGATAACTCATGGCAGCTTCTTCGTAACGTCCTAGTTGTTCTAGGGTCATTCCTCTTTTATACCAAGCCCAATAATCGTTAGGATAGTATTCTAGAGCTTTTTCATAACTCAATAACGCTTCTTGATAATCTTCGCGCTCTTTTAAAAGATTAGCCTGTTGATACCAATCTTGGTAACTATCGGGACGGGATTCTAGAGTACGATAAGTAGTAAATAGCCGAGTCATGATAATTAGTGGGTTCCTAAGTGAATATCTAGTTTTAGAATTGTAATTAATCCTACAAGAACTTGTTCTACTTTAACTGTTACAAATGCTGCCAACAGATTTACTTATTTCTCGGCGCAATGGTGCTACATTAACCCCAAAACGGCTTATAGTGAATCAAGATGCACTCGAAGAAGCAACAGAACAAATTAATTGTTTTCAAAGTCATATCGGGCGTACTCAAGGTGAACTAAATGAAACCCTACTTGCACTAGAAGGTGACAGTCCAGATTATAAAATCAAACGAGGCTTTGCACATTTACTCAAAAGTCATTTTTCCACGTTTGAGATTATTAGTCCACTAGAACCCGAAGAACTCAGACAAAAAGTTTTTGCTTATTCAGCTAAAATCGTTCCCATTCCCCAAAACCGCGAACAAATCTTAGAATCACTTGCTCGCCAACTGAGTCAAGAATTAAATCGAGAAGTTTTTCCAATTGAGATTGAAAAAGGACTTTATGCAGACATTAATGATAATCGTATCCTAACCCAGTTCGATGCTCCAACCCCCGAAGCCTTAATTCATCGTTACAATGTGTCGCAGGTTCAAGGGATTTTTTATCGTGCCAGCCATATTATTATTAATGCTCATCGCAACGACCCAGGGGAATATAAACTGTTATTCAAATATCTAAAACTGTTTCAGTTAATGGCATATATTGAAGGAGATTCCGATACAGGTTTTACGATTACAATAGATGGCCCTACCAGTTTATTTCAAGCGAGTACCCGTTATGGGTTAGCTATTGCAAAGATGATTCCAGCGCTATTACACGTCAGTAAATGGAGTCTCAAAGCGAATTTACAATACAAAGATACTTATACAAAAGTCATTCGTCAAGAAAGTTTTAGTTTAGATGACCAATGTAATTTAGTCTCACACTATCCCCCTCAAAAACCCTACGATAGTATGTTAGAAATGTCCTTTGCGACTCGGTGGGAACAAATTAAAACGGAATGGAAACTAGAAAGAGAAGTTGATTTAGTTCCGTTACCAGGTAGTGTTATGATTCCAGATTTTCGCTTAATTCATCCCGATGGACGCGATTATTTACTAGAAATTGTGGGTTATTGGCGACCTGAATATTTACAGAAAAAATTTTCTCAGGTACGAAAGGCAGATGTTAGTAATTTAATTTTAGCCGTTTCCGATCGATTAAATTTAGAAAAAGCAGGGGTGAAAATCACCGATGTACCTGCAAAGGTGATTTGGTTTAAGGATAAATTATCGCCCCAAGCCGTATTAGAAGTTATACAATCTTAATCCTTCGATTGTTGTTCTAAAGCCTTGATTTGCGCTTTCAATCGTTCGATTTCTTGTTCTGCTGCTTCGGCTCTAGCTTGTTCTCGTTCGGCTCTAGCTTGTTCCTGCTGAACTCGTTCTGCCATTTGCTCATATGTTTCAAATGCTTGACCATCCAAACGGTATAGAATTAATTGTCCATTCCGACTAAGACGAAAACAAACCATCAAACGGGGACTAACCCATTCTTCAATTTCTTCAATTGTTTCTAAAGAGCCATTTCGACGGATAAAGCCATCTAAACTTTGACGGTCAGGATCATAGATATAATATTCTTCGACTCCATAACGATCGTAGAATTGAAACTTCCGACTCATTTCTGGGATAGTGTTCCCTGGTGAGATAACCTCAAACACGACTTGAGGACAAATGTTATCTTCTTTCCATTGCTGATAACTGCCTCGATCACCCTTGGGTCTGCCAAATACGATCATAACATCGGGTGCTTGCCGTAATTTGTTGTTGCCTTGGACAGGATACCAAAGTAAATCCCCCGCTACAAATACATTGGGAGCATTGGTGAACAATAAATCAAAACCTTTTTTCAAGTAAACGATCGCTTCAAATTGCTTGGTATTGTCTGCCATTGGCTGACCGTCAGAGTCGGGATAATTGACAGGCTGAGACGTTGTAACCATCGTTCTTAAAGGTTTTAACGCTGGATCATTACGATTCTAGCGAATTTCAGGATTATATACTTAATACTTTGAACGAAAAAGCAAGCGTCAACCAGCTTTCTCTCAATGTAGTAGTGATTCTAGCGTCATTTCAAAAGGTGGGCTTAACTCACCCTTATTGTTATTAGGCTCAAGAATTATAGCCACATCTAAAGTAATCGTATTACAATAATCATTCAAAACCATCTACATCAAACTCTCAAAAAATTTGATTCTTGAAAAGCCTCAACTATGAATAGTCCTTTTTTAAATCGTCTTCGTAGTCCTGAACGTCCCGTCCTTGTTTTTGATGGTGCGATGGGAACTTCATTACAAACGCAAAATTTGACCGCAGAGGACTTTGGCGGGGCAGAATATGAAGGATGTAATGAGTATCTGGTACACACCAAACCAGAAGCCGTAGAGAAGGTACACAGAGGCTTTTTAGAAGTGGGTGCAGATGTTATTGAAACCGATAGTTTTGGTAGTACTTCAATCGTTTTAGCTGAATACGATTTAGCCGATCAAGCCTATTATCTCAACAAACGAGCCGCCGAAATTGCGAAAAAAGTGGCTAATGAATATTCTACCCCCGAAAAACCGCGTTTTGTCGCTGGTTCTATGGGGCCTGGAACCAAATTACCGACATTAGGACATATTGACTTTGATACTTTAAAAAACGCCTATATTGAGCAAGCAGAGGGTTTATATGATGGTGGTGCAGATTTATTCATCGTTGAAACCTGTCAGGATGTCCTACAAATTAAAGCAGCATTAAACGGTATTGAAGAAGTTTTCACTCTTAAAGGGAATCGTATTCCGATTATGGTTTCGGTGACCATGGAAACAATGGGAACCATGTTAGTCGGAACTGAAATTAATGCAGTTGTCTCCATTTTAGAACCCTACAATATTGATATTTTGGGACTGAACTGTGCGACTGGCCCTGATTTAATGAAACCCCATATTAAATATTTAGCTGAACATTCTCCCTTTATTGTTTCTTGTATTCCTAATGCTGGTTTACCTGAAAACGTCGGTGGACAAGCACATTATCGACTTACTCCTATCGAATTACAAATGTCTTTGATGCACTTTATCGAAGATTTAGGAGTGCAAATTATTGGAGGATGTTGTGGTACTCGCCCTGACCATATTAAAGCATTATCCGAAATTACAAGCACATTAAAACCAAAAGAACGTCATCCTGAATACGAACCATCAGCAGCATCTATTTATTCAACTCAACCTTATATTCAAGATAATTCGTTTCTCATTGTTGGAGAAAAATTAAACGCCAGTGGTTCTAAAAAATGTCGCGAATTACTAAATACTGAAGACTGGGATAGTTTAGTATCGATGGCAAAATCGCAACTCAAAGAAGGGGCGCATATTCTCGATGTTAACGTCGATTATGTGGGACGAGATGGCGTAAAAGACATGAAAGAATTAGCCTCCCGTTTAGTTAATAATGTCACTTTACCCTTGATGCTAGACTCAACAGAATGGGAAAAAATGGAGTCTGGTTTAAAGGTTGCAGGAGGTAAATGTATCCTGAATTCGACCAACTATGAAGATGGCGAACCTCGTTTTTATAAAGTCTTAGAACTGGCTAAGAAATATGGTGCAGGAATTGTTATCGGTACCATTGATGAAGAAGGAATGGCGCGGACAGCAGATAAAAAATTTGAAATCGCTAAACGTGCTTATAATGCGGTTGTAGAGTCTGGAATACCTGCATCAGAAATCTTTTTTGATACTCTCGCTTTACCGATTTCTACAGGAATTGAAGAAGATAGAGAAAATGGCAAAGCCACAATTGAATCAATTAAACGAATTCGAGAAGAATTGCCTGATTGTCATGTTATTTTAGGCGTTTCTAATATTTCTTTTGGATTAAATCCTGCTGCTAGACAAGTCTTAAACTCAGTCTTTTTGCATGAAGCAATGGCTGTGGGAATGGATGCTGCTATTGTTAGTGCCAATAAGATATTACCGATGGCAAAAATTGAGCCAGAATATCAACAAGTTTGTCGAGATTTGATTTACGATCGTAGAGGGTTTGACGGGGATATTTGTATTTATGATCCACTAACTAAACTAACGGATATTTTTACTGGAAAAACCACGAAAAAAGATGCGTCCAAAAATGCTAGTTTACCTGTAGAAGAAAGACTCAAACAGCATATTATTGATGGTGAAAGAATTGGTTTAGAAGATAGTTTAGCAGAAGCTTTAACAAAACATCCCCCACTGGAAATTATTAATACTTTTCTACTCGATGGAATGAAAGTAGTCGGAGAGTTATTTGGTTCGGGACAAATGCAGTTACCGTTTGTTTTACAATCAGCACAAACAATGAAATCTGCGGTAGCTTATCTTGAACCTTTTATGGAAAAAGAAGACTCAGATAGTAGTGGAAAAGGAACTTTTATTATTGCTACCGTTAAGGGTGATGTTCATGATATTGGTAAGAATTTAGTCGATATTATTCTGACTAATAATGGCTATAAAGTTATTAATTTAGGGATTAAACAGCCAGTAGAAAATATTATTCAATCTTACCGAGAAAATAAGGCTGATTGTATTGCCATGAGTGGATTATTAGTGAAATCTACGGCATTTATGAAGGAGAATTTAGCAACTTTTAATGAAGAAGGGATTACCGTTCCAGTTATTTTGGGAGGTGCAGCTTTAACTCCCAAATTCGTTAATGATGACTGTCAAAAAACTTATAAAGGTAAAGTAATCTACGGAAAAGATGCCTTTACTGACCTTAATTTTATGGATAAACTCATGCCCGCAAAATCAGCAGGACAGTGGGATGATTTAAAAGGTTTCTTGGGTGACTTGAGTTTAGAAGAAAGTACAGAAGTTATTTTAGAAAATGATGTAGAACTTAATCCAGATACCACCTTTGTTGATGATAATGGGACAGTAATTAAAGAAGTTGATACTCGTCGAAGTGATGCAGTAGAAATCAATATAGAACGTCCAAAACCACCTTTCTGGGGGACTAAATTATTACAAGCAGATGAACTTTCTTTAGAGGAAATATTTAAATATCTAGATCTACAAGCTTTATTTGTTGGACAGTGGCAATATCGCAAACCCAAAGAACAGCCAAGAGAAGAATATGATCAGTTTCTACAAGAAAAAGTATATCCTATATTAGAACAGTGGAAACAAAAAGTAATTAGTGAAAAGTTACTCAATCCAACGATTCTTTATGGCTATTTTCCCTGTCAATCTGAAGGCAATTCGCTTTTAATTTATGACCCAGAATTATTCCAAAATTTAGGTGAGAAAATACCTGATAATCTAGAACCAATTACTGTATTTGAATTCCCTCGTCAAAAATCAGGTCGTCGTCTGTGTATTGCTGACTTTTTTGCGGCTAAAGAATCTGGAATTATTGATGTATTTCCGATGCAAGCAGTAACCGTAGGAGAAATTGCCACAAAATACGCTAAAAAACTCTTTGAAGCAAATCAATATACCGATTATCTCTATTATCATGGGATGGCAGTTCAAACCGCAGAAGCTATGGCAGAATGGACACACGCAAGAGTTAGAAAAGAATTAGGTTTTGCTGAATTTGAACCCGATCATATTCGAGATATTTTGCAACAACGCTATCAAGGTTCTCGTTATAGTTTTGGTTATCCCGCTTGTCCTAATATTCAAGACCAATACAAACAACTGGATTTATTAGGAAGCGATCGTATTAATATGTATATGGATGAAAGTGAACAACTTTACCCCGAACAATCAACCACCGCGATTATTGCCTATCATCCTACTGCTAAATACTTTAGTACATAAATTATGATCACTTCTATTTTAATTCCGAATCATTCCTTAGAAGATTGGTTACAAAATCCTCTACCTGGAACTGAATGGGTTGATGGAAACATTATTAAGAAAAACGGAATGACTTTAAAACATAGCAATATTCAATCAAAATTTGCTCGTTTCTGGGGAAATTATGTAGAATCAAGTGGACAAGGAGGAGAAGTTTATACTGATGTTCCCTGTCGAACCATCAAACAAGGACGTTCACCTGATGTTGCTTATTTAACCCCTGAATTAGTCGCACAATACGGAAACGAAAAAGTATTACCCCAAAGTTTTCCCTTGTGTGCAGAAATTGTTTCACCAACCGACTTAGCAGAAGAAGTAATACTGAAAGCACAAGAATATTTAATTTCAGGTAGTCAAGAAGTTTGGTTAGTCTATCCTGAGAGTTGTTGGATCATTGTTCTTACTCAAGATATCAAAACTATTTTTTCTTCGGGTGATATTGTTAGTACACAAAAGGTTTTACTCGATTTTAGTATCCCCATTGATGAGTTATTAGCTTGAATAGTGATGAAGTTTAGGAAGTTAATATACACTTAGTTTAGTTTCTTCCTTAATTCATATGTCTTTTACTATACCGACTATTTTGGCTTTAGATTTCGATGGTGTCATCTGTGATGGTTTACTTGAATATTTTCAATCCACTAAACGAACCTATAGCAAAATCTGGCATTTAGATAATATCGCATCACTTGATCAATTTGCTAATCAATTTTATCTTTTACGTCCTGTAATTGAAACAGGATGGGAGATGCCTGTACTCTTAAGAGCATTAGTATTAGAAATATCATCAGAAGAAATTAACCAAAATTGGCCTAACATTGCCGAAAAAATCGTCAAAACCGAACAACTCGACCCTAAAATTCTTTCTTATGAACTTGACGCAACACGAGATCGATGGATTGAAACAAATGTCGATGAATGGTTAGCCTTACATCGCTTTTATCCAAATGTCGTCGAAAGAATGAGCCAAATTCTAGATACTTCAACCCAACTTTATATTATTAGCACCAAAGAAGGACGATTTATCCAACAACTGTTTCAAGAAAAAGGTGTAACCATCTCCAAAGATAGCTTATTTGGCAAAGAAACCAAACAGCCTAAATATGAAATCATCCGTACCCTCTTGAAAAAGCATTCAGAACCCCCGTCGCATCTGTGGTTTGTTGAAGATTTACTGAAAACATTACAAAAAGTTAAGCAACAACCTGATTTAGACGGGATGGGATTATTCTTAGCGGATTGGGGCTATAATACTCAACACACCAGAGAATCGATCGCAGATGACCCCTCCATTCATCTGTTATCCTTAGCGCAATTTACCCAAGATTTCTCCAACTGGCCTCAATCTTGACAAAAACAAACTATTATGCTAGACATTGCAAAACTAGCGGGAAAAATCCCAGGCATTAGCCAACATTATAAAAATGAAGTTACAGCCAGTCGTCAACGGGTGGAACGGGCTGAGTTTTTATTAAAACAAACTCAAGCCAAACAACAAGAATTAATCGAAATTCATCAAAATTGGCAAAATCGTTTTATTTTCTCGGCAGCTATACCCGTAGAACCCTTAAACACTCGCGTTACTATCAATCTCGCCCCCTATTGTCATAGTGTTTTTGCCACCGATGGCTCACAAATTGCCCCATCACACCATGAAATCGCCTACTGTTATCTGATTAATATTGGTCGAATCATGCTGCATTATGGGCAAAATCTCCACCCACTACTCGATAGCATTCCCGAAGTTTATTACAAACCAGAAGACATTTATATATCCAAACAATGGGGAATTAAAGTCGAAGAATGGATGGGCTATCGTCGTACAGTCCTAGAAGCACAATTATTATCTGAGATGGCTTGTCGTTGGGTCAAACCACCAGGGCCCCATTATGAACCCAATTTAGCCTTAATTGATGGCTCATTAATTTACTGGTTTTTTGATAGCCTACCCAATGAAGCTAAAGAATTAATCCTACCCCCTATTCAAAACGCTTGGGAAGAATTACGCAAAGCCAACATCCCTTTAATGGGATACATCAGCGCGTCTCGGAGTAATGAGGCGATTAATTTTCTTCGTCTACAAGCTTGTCCCCATGATACGCCCAACTGTGTCATGAACTGTTCAGATTTAATGGATGAAAAAACGCCCTGTCATGTGGTTCACCCTTTACGAGATGCGGCCTTATGGGATTATTTATTAGAACCAGGACAACGCGGCCCGTTATGGCGTAGTTCTTTACGGATTTTGAATTTATACGAAGAAACTCAATGGATCTATTTTTGTTATGTTAATGTGGGAACCGAAATTGCTCGAATTGAAGTCCCTGCTTGGGTTGCAGAAAATAGTGAGCTTTTTTCTCAATCTTTGAGTTTAATGTTAACGCAAGTCAGTAAAGGCTATGGTTATCCCGTTGCCCTCGCTGAAGCACATAATCAAGCAGTAATTCGTGGGGGTGACAGGGCGAGATTTTTTGCCCTACTCGAACAACAAATGCTGAAAGCGGGTTTACGTAATGTTGGTACTTCCTACAAAGAAGCAAGAAAGCGGGGCAGTATTGCCTAATTTTTTGCGGTTATTGCGGTAAAGAAGTTCGGTTGTACATCTTCAGAATCAATGTAAATATAGGTACGATGAGGTAGAAGCACAGAAGAACGAATTGCGATAGATAGGATGTGATGGAAATGGTCGTGCAAAATGGGTTAACGTCGAAACTCAGTGATCTTTTCTCTTTGGTTAATTCTCCACAAGAAACTCAGGTGAATGGTCATTCTCACGATTTGAATACCAGTGAATGGGTTGTGCGTAGAACGAATAAAGCTAAAGGAGAATGGTTTGCTGCGATCGCTACATTAGAATCATTACTCGTTAAGGGTGCGGGTATGACGGAAGCATTAACCCCACAAGGATTAATTGTATCAGGCCCCTCATCAGTATTGTGTCATCCTGAGTTAGTCTCTCAGTTTGCGCTCGGAATTTTTACCCCAAAACCGCTTAAAGAATGGGATTTAGCAAGATTTCAACTTCCCGCATCTTCTAATACTCAACCTTCATTTCAGTTCGACGGTAATATTATTGAACTCCCTTTACTGCCCTATGATCCTCTTGTAACTGAACAATTTTGTCTTGTTTTTACATCTGAGTTTAGTTTAATGATGGTTTTAGGTGAAAATGCTTGGGGTTTACCTGCATTTCATTTTACCTTTGAGCCAGATCTAATTGAACAAGGATGGGATGTTTTACAATCTCGTATTCTTCCCCAACAAAGACAGCAACTCAAATCATTAAAAAATCAGTTTTCAACCAGAATACCCGACTATCGGACGGTAATGGAATTTAGTCGGCTACTGTTACAAAACTTACCCGAAATCTATCCCACAGAAGTCCGAAAAACACGGCTTGATCCTGAGAAAATCAGTCATCATGTGACAGAACCTAGCGAAAATGTCGGACAACCTTCGGAAATGGAGCTTTTACAGGCTTTAACTCATGAAATCCGTACACCTCTAACGACAATTCGGACAATGGTGCGGTTATTACAAAAACGAACTAAATCAGCCCCCGATTTATCAAAATATCTTGATGTGATCGATCAAGAATGTACAGAGCAAATTAATAGGATGGAACTTATTTTCCGTGCTGCCGAAATGGGGATGACTTCAGAAAGGGAAAAACCAATCAATTTAATTCCTCTCTCATTAGAGCAAATCTTTCAACAAGGGATACCGAACTGGCAAAAACAAGCTCAACGGCGCAATATTACTTTAGATGTGATTCTGCCGAAGAAATTGCCACAAGTTGTCAGCGATCCCAGTATGCTAGAACAAATGCTGACGGGATTAATTGAAAAATGTACTCGTACTGTCCCTTCGGGTGGTAAGATTCGAGTCCAAGTCTCAACCGCAGGACATCAGCTTAAATTACAGTTTTATACCGAATCCTGTCCGAAAAGTAATCCTTTCAAAGCAATTGGGCAATTATTGATGTTTCAGCCTGAAACGGGAAGCCTTAGCCTAAATTTAGATGTTACAAAAAATCTGTTTTATGCTTTAGGTGGTAAATTCGTCGTTCGTCAGCGTCATCATGAAGGTGAAGTTCTCACAATCTTTTTACCCCTTGGCAAAGGCAAATAGTTAAAATATACATTCTAAAGAATCTTAAATAAATCTGCAGAATAAGATTTTTAGCGTAAAATATATTAAAATAGTCCACTAGAGTGATTCTTATCCACTTGTAGAAAAGAATTAGAGGCGTGAAGCATCTATTTTCTCTCACTATTGCCAAAAAATCGATAGATTGTTTCGACTGATTATTTTTTTTGCCGTGTAACTCTCGCTTTTAAACAAGCTAGAGGTTTGTTTGTTTGTAATCAGGGACATCAATAAAGTTTACTCTTAGTCAGAGTTTAAAAAGCTTGAACATTCTAGTATGGGTTCAAACTTTGCTTTATGACTTAATAAAATATTTAGCTTTTTCAATCTGTTTTAGTAATATTAGATACTATTTAGCAAAAATTTTTTAAGTTAAATTGATTTCCTTGAAGTCCAAATATTTTATATAGTTATGTAGATCGCTCAATAGAAACGTTCCGTAAATATCATGAAAAACAAAAATTATTTTTCCAAATTTTCTAGTGATTTCAGCGATTTTATTCGATTGTTTTTTGTTTATAGTTAGATCACAAAGAAACTCAAACATATTTAACCCCCAGGAGTCTATCATGTCACGTCAACAATCCCTTACTTCAAAATCTATTCAGTCTTTAATGGTATCTGGATTAATTATGACTGGATTATGTAGTTTTAATACCTCAGCCGCCATTTCACAAGAAGTTAAAAATACACACGAAGTAACAACAACTCAAACTCAAGAAAAAACAAATAAACCTATTCAAGAGTCAACACAGCCAAATTGGTGTAGTCGTTACAGACCATGCTAGTTAATTAAGTGTGGAGTCATCACAATAGGTCTTGATAAATTTTAAAAAATTCCTTAGCTTGTTATAGATAAGCATCTATGCAAACTCAAGTACTTTCTATCACTATAATGTGATCAAGAATAATTGAGTTAGAATCTAGCAATTGATCCATGAAAAATAGTATTTATCAATGGCTACGGACAATCGGTTTTAGTTATTGTCTATTCAATGGTGTCGCAGTAGCACAGATTACATCGGATCAAACTGTTTCCACGCAAGTCGAAGCGATTAACTCACAAGGTCAAATCGTAATTACGGGTGGTACCCAAGCTGGAAAAAACTTATTTCATAGTTTTAATCAGTTTTCCATCTCCAACGGCAGTACAGCCTATTTTGATAACTCAATCACTATAGATAATATTATTAGTCGAGTTACAGGCGGTCAAATTTCGCAGATCGATGGCATCATCAAAGCGAATGGAGCCGCTAATTTATTTATTATTAACCCAATGGGTTTTATATTTGGGCCGAAGGCCAAGCTTGAGATAGGAGGTTCTTTTATCGCTTCGAGTGCCAGTAGTATCAAGTTTGCAGATGGTCAAGAGTATGGCGTTAATCATCCAGAATCCCCTGTACTCACCGTAGCCGTTCCGATTGGATTACAATTTGGTCAAAATCCTGGTTCTATTATTAACCGTTCTCAAAGTCTCCCTCTCAATGAGAATAATCCGCCGACGCAAGGTAAGCCACAAACTTTTTCTGGACTTAGATTAAAATCTGATCAAACGCTGGCTTTGATTGGAGGAAACGTTACTTTAGAAAATGGAAATATAACAGTTTTACCAGGACGAGTTGAACTCGGAAGTGTTGGCGAAAACAGCTATGTGAGCTTAACACCCATTGAGAAAGGTTGGCAAGCTGGATACCAAGGAGTCCAAAACTTTTTAGATGTCTTGGTGACTCGAGGCTCGGTTATCGATGCGAGTGGTAGTAATGGCTCAGTACAAATTCAGGGACGACAGATCACCTTTTCAGAAAGCACACAAATCGGTTTAGTTCCGAGCAAAGATACACGCACTGGAGATTTAATCATCAATGGTTCTGAATCTGTTGAATTAATCAGCCGAAAATTTTTCGAGCAACCAGAAACAAATGTACGCACAGCCTTATTTGTTCAGGGTGCTAATGTTGATGGTGGTAGGGTCATCATTAATACTAAAAAATTTTCCGTAAGAGATGGAGCGATTATTAATACTGAAACAATAGGAACGGGAAAAGGTGGCGATATCATCATTAACGCTTCAGAATCAGCAGAGATTATCGGAACAGGCTTTAATGATTCTAGTATATTGTTGACAGCTACATCAGGTTCTGGACAGGGCGGAAATATTATTATTAATACTCCATCACTAACTCTACGTGATGGGGGACAAATCGCCGCCGACACTGTGAATTATGAAGAAGAAGACATTGTAGGTGATGGAACAGGTGGCACAATCATAATCAAGGCACAGAATACGGTAGAAATTTCAGGAAAAGGAATTATTCCCGAGACTAACGAAGAAGTCATTAGTCAAATATCTGCTTCATCGGGCGATCGTGTTTTTGAGCTATCGGGTATTGGTGATGGCGGGAGTATCACTATTGAAACCGATCAACTGATTATTCATGATGGAGCTAAAATAAGCGTTGAAAGTTTTCAACAACCCAAAGATTTTGATCAACCCAGTGGAGTCGCTGGTTTAATTACAATTAAGGCGAACTCTATTCTATTAGATGATCAAGGGCAACTCAATGCTATTGCTGAAAATAATAACGGAAATGGTGGCGAAATTAATCTGACTGTTTCGGAGCGTCTAGAATTACGCAATAATAGTTCAATTACTGCTGAAGCTGAGTCTGGAAATGGTGGAAATGTTAATATTGATAGTCGTTTTGTAATTGCCGTACCAACCGAAAATAGTGACATAGTAGCAGATGCGGGCCAAGGGAATGGCGGTAATATTGATATTACTGCTTCTGGTCTTTTTGGCTTCCAAATTCAACAAGCCCCACGTATTGATTTAAGTGAAATTAACGCAAGCTCAAGAACGGGTGTATCAGGTCTGGTCACAATTAACCGTCCTGATGTTGACTCTCAAAGCAACCTTGCAACCTTGCCAACTGAGGTCATTAATACAGATAACCTAATTGTCGAAAGTTGCCGTACTGGAGTTCAAACGGCTGGAGAATTTTCAATTAAAGGAAGAGGTGGTTTACCTGTTGACCCTAATCAAACGGTAAGTCAAAATCAAGGTTTAGCAGATTTAGGCAACCCATCTAGTCAAGATCATCTTAATTCTACTCAGGTAAGGACTGAACAACAGCCAACAGAATTGATCGTTGAAGCTCAGGGGTGGATGCTCAATGAACAAGGTCAAATTATTCTAACTGCTCAGGCAACAACCGTCACACCCCAACCTCATAATAATCCCACAAAATGTAGTGGCCCTTGACCGCTAATCAGTTCAATTAAAAGACCAATAAAACCGAGCATTGCTAATCTTCCATTCCAAACCTCAGCCGCAGTCGTCATTCCCCATTCCCAGCTTTCTTGGGGATACATTTTCATATTCTTGACAGGGTGAGTGACTTGATCAAAGGTAGTGGGTTCTTCTTCTAAAGATTTAGCCACCATCTGCGCTAGAGAGTCAATGAAAATCGGATGAGTATTTAAAGCGGGAACTCGATGAAAATGAGTAATTCCTGCTTCTTCAGCAATTTCGCGGTACTCGATATCAATTTCTTGTAATGTTTCGATGTGTTCTGAAACAAAACTAATCGGCACAACGACTATTTCTTTTATTCCTTGTTCGCCTAATTCTTCTAACGCATCTTCAGTGTAGGGTTTAAGCCATTCTACAGGCCCGACTCGACTTTGATAAGCCAAAGTATAGTGATTGGGACGATTTAAGGTTTTAATAATCAAACGAGTACATTCTTCGATTTCTCGTTGATAAGGATCACCTGCTTCTTCTACATAGCTTTGAGGTACACCATGTGCGCTAAAAAAGATATGAGCTTGATCTGGATTTGTACATTGTTCTAATTCTTGAGCAATTAAATCCGCCATCGACTGTAAATAACCTGGATTATTGTACCAAGATGGAATTAAAGTATACTCAATCTGTCTTAGGGTCGGATCTTCTTGCCACATCTCCTCGATCACTCGAAAGCTTGAGCCACTGGTACTGATGGAAAATTGGGGATAAAGTGGTAAAATAACTAGCTGTCTAATGTTATCCTGTTTAATACAGGCGATCGCTTCTTCGGTAAACGGATGCCAGTAACGCATTCCGATATATACTTGTACTTGTTTACCAATCTCAGTTAAGCGATTTTCCAGAGCCTCAGCTTGTGCCTCTGTAATCTTGCGTAAAGGTGAGCCGCCGCCAATTTGTAAATAATTGTCTTGCGATTTTTTGGCTCTTAGTGTTGAGATCAACCACGCTAAAGGCTTTTGCAACACTTTGATCGGCAATCGGATGATTTCTGGGTCAGAAAACAGGTTAAATAGAAAAGGACGAACATCCTCGATCTGATCTGGCCCACCTAAATTTAGCAACAGAACCCCAACACGACCCATAGCATTATCAATGAATTGTTTTTTTAATATTCTTTACCAAGTTTAACAATATATTGGTTTTATGGTTAACACAAATTATTGAAAACGCAGAATTTAATGGAGGATTAGCAGTGGCTACAATTTTCAGAACTTTGAGCTACAAATATCAATGGCTCTATGATGGGATTTCATCTCTCGCTACCTTGAGTGTCGGTGGTGAAACCAAATTTCGTAACTTAGCATTACAAGGCTTAACAATTGATTCTAATACTAAAATTCTCGATCTTTGTTGTGGCGCAGGACAAACAACCCGCTTTTTGGTGCAGTTTTCTAAGCAGGTGACGGGTTTAGATGCTTCTCCTGTGGCACTCCAACGCGCATCTTTAGCCGTTCCACAAGCTCAATATGTTCAAGGATTAGCCGAAGCCATGCCGCTTGATACACAACAGTTTGATATTGTTCATAGTAGCGTGGCTCTTCATGAAATGGAAACCGAACAACTTAAGCAGATTTTTCAAGAAATTTACCGCGTTTTAAAACCCAATGGCGTTTTTACGGCAATTGATTTACATGAACCGACTAACCTCTTATTTTGGCCGCCTTTAGCTACTTTTATGTGGCTTTTTGAAACTGATACTGCTTGGCAACTCCTTAAAACGAATCTTGTTACATTATTGCAAGAAGTCGGGTTTAAAAATTGTCAACAAACTCTTTATGCTGGCGGAAGCTTGCAAGTGGTTCAAGCGATACGGTAGGCTGGACTGATCTATATTTAAAATTTACGAACCATTTTGCAGATATTAACGATTAACCATGACTAAATCGAAGCTTTTACAACCAGACTTATTTTTAGGAGATACAATTCTTAGCCTGACCCCCAATATCTTACAAGAGAATAACATTAAAGGTTTGATTTTAGATGTTGATGAAACACTTGTCCCCATTCGCGAAGCTTTAGTTTCTCAAGCTTTATTACAATGGGTTGAGCAAATTCGTCCGATCGCGACCATTTGGCTCGTGAGTAATAATGTTAGTGAATATCGTATCGGTAGTATCGCCCGTTCGGTTAATTTACCTTATCTATTGGGTGCGGTTAAGCCTTCACGTAAAAAACTACGTCTGGCAGTAGAAGCGATGAATTTACCCCCCTCTCAAGTCGCCATGGTGGGCGATCGTTTATTTACTGATGTACTAGCGGGTAACCGTTTGGGTTTGTTTACAATTTTAGTTGAACCGATGATCGATCCTGCGATCGCCACCCGTTCTTATCCCGTTCGTAATTTTGAAGTCTGGATCTCTAAGAGACTCGGTGTTACACTGACCTACGCGCAACAAAACTTTACAAATCCAGACAAAACCTCATCTAACTAAATATAAAGAAATAATTAAGGAATGGAGATTGAGTAAAAATATAGTGAATTCTATATATTAGGTTCAAATGAGGTCAGCTAATATAAAGACCTTAAATATAAAATAGATCAGATGCAAAAGCGTGCAGGCTAGACACACTTTTCGGAAACTAGCTTGCACCCCAAGCATTTTAAAGCATTAAAGTTTAACTCAATCGATCTACAGCAAAGATATATTGATAATGGCTATACTAGCTTTCTTCCAATGCACGAAAAAATGGTAGAGATAATGATGTAGCCTATCATGTAAATCCGTTCATTGACAATAAGATTATGAGTTTAAAGTTATACTTTTTAAGGCATGGAGAAACAACCGCCAGTCAAACTGGAGCGTACTGCGGTAGATTGGATCTAGAACTAACGCCATCGGGTCACGAAATGGCGGAAGACTTTGCTAAATTTTATCGAAATTTACCTTGGACGGCTGTTTATTGTAGTCCTCTAAAACGTACCTTAGCAACCGCTCAACCACTCTGTAAACCATTAGGATTAGAAATACACAAACGAGATGGTTTAAAAGAAATATATTATGGACAATGGGAAGGTAAAAGCCCTGAAGAAGTTAACCGAGAATTTCATGATGAATATGTACGCTGGTTAGCAGATCCGGGATGGAATGCACCGACAGAGGGCGAAAAAGGCATCGATATTTCGCGTCGTAGTTCTGAAGTTTTAGAAGAGATTGAACATACTTACCTTAGTGGTAATATTTTGATTGTGTCCCATAAAGCAACGATTCGTATTATGTTGTGTTACCTATTGGGGATCGATGTAGGACGGTTTCGTGATCGTATTGGAATGCCTGTGGCTTCGGTTAGTATCGTTGAACTAGCGACTCATGGCCCCCTCGTTCATGTTATGGGCGATCGCTCTCATCTCAGAGAAGACCTCCGTAAACGAATTGGTACATAATTTATGAGTTTAAAACTCTATTTTTTGCGTCATGGACAAACTGCCTACAGTAAGACAGGGGGATATTGCGGTACCATCGAAAACGACCCAGGATTAACCCCAGAAGGCATTAAAATGGCGATCGCTTTTGCCGATCTGTATCAGGATATCCTGTGGGATGCCGTTTACGTGAGTCCACTCAGACGCGCTCGACAGACAGCCGAACCCCTTTGTTCTAGATTAAACATCAAGATGCAAATTCGGGAAGGATTAAAAGAAATTGCCTATGGAAAATGGGAAGGAATGCACCCCAATGACGTTGATCTTGAATTTCATGATTTATATGTGCGGTGGTTAACCGATCCTGCATGGACTTCTCCCCCTGGTGGTGAGAGAGGAATTGATATCGCACGGCGTTCTTCTGATGTCATCGCAGAAATAGAACAAACTCACGCCAAAGGAAATATTCTATTAGTTTCCCATAAAGCAACAATTCGCATTATCTTATGTAGTTTAATGGGAATTGATGTAGGACGTTATCGGGATCGGTTTGTCATGCCTGTTGCGGCGGTTAGTGTTGTAGAATTATGTGAGCGCGGGCCGTTGTTTCATACGATCGCAAATCGAAGTCATTTAGATGAGTATCTACGTTCCTTACCTTGTACCTAATCTTAAGCAGTGGTATAAAGATTCATCGGTTGTTGAATTGGAATACCCGTTAAACTAAAAGCGCGAACTTCTGTTACCTTGACTTGAATGATTTGTCCTTTCAGTTGTTCAATATTTCCCTGACAAAAAGTTAAACGGTTTCCTCTGGTTCTACCCATCACCTGAGTTGGATCTTTAGGATTTACATCTTCTACTAAAACCTCTTCAACACGTCCTAAATAGCGTTGAGAACGTTCAGACGCTTTTTGAGCCACTAAATGATTAAGACGTTGTAGACGATCACTTTTAACCACTTCACTTAATTGATTATCCCACAAAGCAGCAGGAGTACCAGGACGTGGCGAATAGGCAGCCGTATTGAGTTGATCAAAACCAATCTCATCAACCAGTTTTAGTGTATTTTCAAATTGTGCTTCAGTTTCGCTAGGAAAACCAACGATCGCATCAGCACTAATCGACGCATCGGGCATATATTCGCGTATTTTATCAATAATTTGGCGATAGCGTTCATGAGTGTAACCCCGTTTCATTGCTTTTAGAACTTCATTATCACCCGACTGGAATGGAATATGAAAATGTTCGCAAACCTTGGGTAACTCATAACAAGCTTTGATTAAACGTTCAGTAAAATAGCGTGGATGACTTGTAGCAAACCGAAGACGTTCTACACCCGAAACCTCGTGTACATAATAGAGTAAATCTGTCAAGGTATGTAAATGTCTTCCCGTTTCTGTGACACCGGGTAAATCTCGCCCATAAGCATCAATATTTTGACCGAGTAATGTAACCTCTTTATAGCCTAATCTACCTAATTCTTCCATTTCAGCGCGAATTGCTTGAGGAGTGCGAGATTGTTCAACGCCTCTTACACCAGGGACTACACAGTAAGTACAGCGTTCATTGCATCCATAAATTACATTAACCCAAGCGGTAACTTTACTTTCGCGTCTGGGTTTAGTAATATCTTCTATAATGTGAACAGGTTCAGTGGCAACAACTTGATTACCATCAAATACCTGTTGCAATAAATCTTCTAAACGATTAGCGTGTTGTGGCCCCATTACTAAATCTAACTCTGGAACGCGTCGTAATAACTGTTCGCCTTCCTGCTGTGCCACACAACCAGCAACAATTAGTGTTAAAGAGGGCTGTTCGTGTTTCCGTTTTGCCTGTCTTCCTAAATATGAATATACCTTTTGTTCAGCATTATCGCGAATCGTACAAGTGTTGTAGAGTACTAAATCTGCTTCATTGGGATCTTCTGACCAATTAAAACCCATATTCTCTAATATACCCGCCATACGTTCCGAATCAGCTTTATTCATCTGACAGCCAAAAGTTGTAATGTGGTAACGGCGTTGGGATTGAGTCATGGAAATAATTTAGAGTAAAATGTCCAGCACTCTATTATAAAATTTTTAACCTTCAATTGGGGATTTTGATTTTGAGATGATTTGCGATCGCTTGATCTAAAAACAATCACTTCAGTTGAGCCATAATTGGGACATATTGCTTAAAAATCTTCTAAACTAACACCATTCCAAAATATTAGAATTTTTTATTAAATAATTGACTTCACTGCCATTCCACTCTAAAAGAGAGCAGTAAAAATCTCTTTCATAACTAGATAAAAATAATATAGCTGTTGATTAACTGTTGCTTTGCTGATTAAACTTACTGATTTTAACGACCAAAACAAGAAATTTTTATTATTAGTTCACTTGCTTTTGGATAGACTGCATATTACTATAATTTGAAAAATTTTTTAAATAATTTAGCGGTTGATTTGACCAGATTTTCGTCGTCTGACCCTTTCTAACTTTAGTAACTTCAACATCGTAATACAAAGCATCAACCACAAAAAACCAACGCCGTATCCTGCAATAACATCCGTAGGCCAATGAACCCCTAAATAAAGCCGACTGCTCCCAATTGCAGCAATTAAAATTACCGCTAAAGTATAAATTAAAGTAGCATATTTAGGATAATGAATTGCTAACTCATAAACAATAAATCCATACAAGACTAAAGAACCTAATGCGTGACCACTCGGAAAACTAAAAGATTTTTCTGAGATTAAAGGCTCCCAAAGTTGAGGACGAACTTTAGAGAAAAATAGCTTCAATTCTGTATTTAAAATTAAAGCTCCCAAACAGGTAATAACAAAGATTATTGCTTCTTCTCGATAGCGTCGCCACAAAAGTATCCCTAATGTTACAAGAGCAACACTTACAACTGTATTAGGATTACCCAGTTTAGTCATAAATAGCATGACTGCATCAAAATGAGGATTAGCAAAAGTATGTAACCACAGCAAAAAAGAGCTATCGAAAGCAAATGCTTCTTTTTCTAAAACCTCTTCAGCTAGTTGAGCAACAACAAAAAGAATTAGTAAACAACTTGCTAATCCAATAATACTGATCGTAGCGATTAATGTCATTAAGCGCGGATGAATATGACGCAACCAAAAAGCGGAAATTGATTTAAGCATTGCAACAGAGACTAGCGGCAGTTTATTGTTAACAGAGCTATTGAAGCTTAAACTTGTTTGAAGTTTATTTTATCAGATAAATATCAAATCAATCTCAAATTATAAAATGATAATCATTATAATTTTTAAAATATTTTTGATTCATTTTAATCTTTTTTTCAGTAAACTATGAATATTTATTCATATGTCGAATAAGTTTGATGAAAGTTTCTAAAGCTAACACAAGTGGTTGTAGCTGTAGTCACGATGCTCACAAGTATAAAGAGCATGATAATCATAATCACAATCATGGCGGTGAAATTAAATCAGTTTCCCCCGAAGCTGTAGCAGTTGAAGATATTATTTTAGTAAAACTAGGTGAAAAGATTCCCCTAGACGGTAATATGATTGAGGGAAATTCTTCTATTGATACTTCTGCAATAACAGGTGAATCTGTACCACGCTCGGTTAATGTGGGAGATCTTATATTAGCAGGTACAATTAATCAATCTGGTGTTTTAACAATACGGGTAACTAAAGAATTTGCCGAATCTTCAGTCGCTAAGATTTTGGATTTAGTCGAGAATGCCAGCACTAAAAAGGCAAAAACGGAAAAATTTATTAGTCATTTTGCCCGTTATTATACCCCTGCTGTTGTTTTTATCTCCCTCGCTGTAGTACTTCTGCGCTTTATTCATCCTATTAAGAATTTTTGGTGTAGCCACGTTATGAAAAGCCGTTTTTGCTGATGTCGGCGTTCCATTGTTAGCGATATTAAATGCTTCTCGTGTCTTGCGTTAAAAATAGAAAGATTCTTAAAATTATGCAATTAAAGGTAAAAAAGTCTAACAAATTTTGGATATGCCAGGACGGAGATTTGAACTCTGGACACGAGGATTTTCAGTCATCAAACGAATCTTTTTAAAACAAGCTTTATGAAGATTTAAGCATCATCTTACACCAACTTTACACCAATTAACGAGGAAACTAAAAGGCAGGAAAAAATCAAGTTAGGGTTTTATTGTTTAAGTTTTAAATAATTCTTAAAATCTTCACCCACTTCTCTAATATCTAGATCTTGATGTTGTAACGCTCGTTTGACTAAGCGTTGAACAAGATCTTCATCGATATTGATGTATAGTTCTAAAAATCGTCTGTATTCCTCATCGGTTCCTTTCTTTAATAGCGATTCAGCTACTGTTTCAATGTGAGTAGAAAGCCAAGAAAGAGGAAGGGAGAGGATAGCCTGTCGAACTAATTCGATATCAGAATGTCCTACGCTGGCTAATCTAATTAATTCATCAAATAATGTCAGACGTTCCGATTCTGTTAAATATAGACACAGTTGAAGAGCAGTTGCTCTTTCGCTAGGGTTGTCGAGAGCAGCTTTAATAATGGAGAGTCGATTGCTAGACTGAGTTAGAAATGCTTGACGAGAGGAGAAATAGGCTTCCTCTTGCGTAAGTAATTGATGCCAAAGGTCTGTATCTTGTTCCAGCGATTGGATTTCTAACATGATTTATTCCCCTATCGAATCTCTTTTTTACCCGCATATACCCATCCACAATTGAGAAATTTATTCAATAAATTCTGTCAGAGGCATGGGGCGACTTGGATAGATTGTGTGATGAGTTAGTGAATGAGTCCCTCCTACCTCTTTCCCATCAGCAATAACTGCTAGTCCAGAAGGTAATTGAGTTCCTTTATCTAGTTTATAGTAATGTCCCGTTAAAGGAGCGTAACGGATATCGGCAAATGTAGAAGCACCTGTTGGAGGTTGTGTCGGAACAACTAAGTCGTTGATAGCGGTTAGATCTAAGTTGGGACGAGGGGGACGCGGTGATGTCCTGTTACCAAAAGCATAAAGCGTTATTGTTAGAATAACTGCTGATTCAACCTCGTTATCTAAATTTTCTTCTCCGTTGTTGCTCACTCAAGACATTATTGTTGATTTACTTAATCATCTTATGAGGGTTTTTAGCTTTTGAGTGATATCAGAGTCGAGTTGAATTTGTATGATTTCGCGTTGAGGATTTGGTAGTAGGGCAACAAGGCGATCGTATGGTAAGGTTAAAGTGGTTGGACAATTTTTTAGT
>NZ_BLJI01000022.1 GCF_017312365.1 Chroococcus sp. FPU101 | reverse complement strand
ACTTTTGCAAGAAGTCTATTGGAGTACTCTTTTCATACCTGTGTAGGGGTTTGGTCTCCAAACCCTTTCTAGATGAGGGCTTGGCAACCAAGCCCCTACATAATTTTTTGAGGGATATTTATAGCGAATTTGGTATAATTGGCAATCATCAATTCTTTACCTTTGACGGCTTTTTGTTGCTTATAGTTATTCATTCCGTATTGTAATTCCCATTCAATGATATAAGAGTTGTTAAAATTATCTCTAACAGATTGACAATCATCATAAGTAATTAGCCAATGATGATCACATTTTACTAGTCTTTCGGCAAAAAGTGTATGATTAAAAGCAAGGTGTAAATCTCCTTTTTTACCATATAATTTTGATTTAGTGACACTTAAATATGGAGGATCTAGATAAATAAAAACTTCTTTTTCTGAATCCAATAATAACTCGCTGTAATCAAGATTAGTGATTTTTACATCTTTTAAAAGATCTTCGATTTTATTTAGTCTACCAATTGATGAATCTGTAAAGCGTTTTTGGAATGCTTCTTCAGAATAACCACCCGATTCTATAGTACCTGAAAAAGTGATTCTGTTTAAAACAAAAAAGCGAACGGCTCGTTTTAACTCAGATAGTTGCTCAACATCAGTAGTTGTTAGTTCTTTAAAAAGTGTTTTGCCATCTGTGTAAGTATTTTTAACGTGTTTAATTTCATTGATTAAATCAGTAAGATGTGATTGAGCAATTTTCCAAAATAGAAATAATTCTGGGTTAAGGTCATTAATCCATATTTTTAAATGTGGAAATTTTTGTTTAAGATAAATAAATAAAGAACCGCCACCCACAAAAGGTTCACGATATTCAGAAAAATGTGATGGTAAATATTGAATAAGGGTATTAATTGCTTTAGATTTTCCCCCTGGATAGCGTAAAGGACTTTTAAGAAAATTCATTTTTTCAGCTTGCGTTTTTCTATCACCAATTTTAATCAAAAACAATAATGATAAAAAATTTTGTACTAATTAGTTAGAGAAAATTTATACAATCTTTAAATAACTTTTGTCGGACTGGTTTATTTTTTCTTACTTTCCGGGGATGATACCGCGTCGTTTGTCTCCCGTCGTTGATAAGTGTAAAAATTGACGTAGATGTTGAATGGATTCGTGATCTGGAAGTAAAGATAATTGTTCAATGGCTTCACTCATTGAATAATCTGAACGATATAACAAACGAAAGGCTTTTTTTAGAATATTCATTTCGTCATCACTTAAACCCGCACGTTTTAAACCCACTAAATTGAGCGATCGCACTCGTGATGGATTACCTTCGACTAACATAAAAGGGGGTACATCTCGATCAATGCGACTCATTCCCCCTAACATCGCCATTCTTCCAATGTGTACGAACTGATGAACGCCCAAAACTCCACCGATAAATGCTTTAGACTCAATATGGATATGTCCTGCTAAAGCGACACCATTAGCAATAACCACACCATCTTCGATAATACAATCATGGGCCACATGAACATAAGCCATCAATAAATTTTGACTACCAATTTGCGTTACATGGCCTTCTTCTGTTGCGCGGTTAATCGTCACAAACTCACGAATTTGATTATAATCGCCAATTTTGACCATACTATCCCCTCCTTTATACTTTAGATCTTGTGGAGGAAGACCGATCGCAGCACTTGGAAAAATTTGATTTCCGACTCCAATTTCTGTATTACCATCTATTACAACGTGTGCGCCGATTTCGGTATCAGCAGCTATTTTCACCTTTTCCCCAATCACAGCATAGGGGCCAACTCTTACGGTAGAATCTAGTTCAGCCTTGGGATGGATAACTGCAGTGGGATGAATCAGTGTACTCAAAGGAATATCGTCCGTACTTATCAATACTTAGTCTTGAATAATGTTATAGCGAATAGTCCCTAATTTCAATTTTTACCCTATGAATACTGACTTTGCTTTTTTGACCACCCTCACCATCCGTAACCAGATTTTCACAGGAGATCGCTATCTTGATTTTAAGTAATCTTGTATCGTAGGCTACTGTAAAAATAGCAAATTTAATGTAGTTTTCTCGATAAATTTAGTAAAATTAAAATAAACTTATTTGCTTTTCGGATCTATGTTTTCTTTTCTTCTAACTTGGATTCTGACAGCCGTTGCTTTAATTTTGACCGCGTATATTGTACCAGGTATTAGTATTGCTAGTTTTAAAGTAGCGATCGTTGCTGCTGTTGTTTTAGGTTTAGTCAATGCGATCGTTAAACCGATTTTATTCTTTTTTACTTTACCCTTAACGATCCTAACGTTAGGTTTATTTATTTTTGTCCTGAATGCGATCGCTTTTTCTCTAGTGGCTTATTTTACACCTGGTTTTTACATTAATGGCTTTTTTCCTGCTTTGTTTGGCTCAATTCTTTTATCGATTATTTCTGGTGTTTTAAATAATTTCTTTATTTCTCAACGCTAATCATCCCTTAACTGTAAAAATCTTCATCTAAAATTTGTTCTACTGGAAAGGGACAACTTTGAGCATATTCTTGATCTTGAGAAACTCGAATCCCTAATATAGCCCGTTTTCCGTCTTTAATCGCTAATTTTCGAGCGTCAGGATAAGCTTCAGAAATCGCCGTAACTAAATAAGATTTTAAAGAAGGAATTTTACGAAGTTGTCTTTTAATTCGGCTGCGATGCTCATCAATTGAATTATACTAGCTTCCTTTCATCGCAAAGAGTGCATCATGTTGTATTTTAAGAATGAGTAAATGGGCAAGTAAAATTTCTAAATTACTTTCTAGACTCGCTTGCTCAGATTTACCCAAATCAACTAACTCCTCAATCAAATTTTCTACATCTAAAGCACTAAAATCACGCTCTTTTAATTGATGAATGGTCGTATCAAGCCATAAATTAAAATCTTGCTCTATAAGGTTTTAGAAATTTTTTAGATATCCTCGCGGGGTAATCATCCAGTTTTCATGAATAAAAGTCGTACTATTGCCAATTAAAATCGTAGTTAACATATCAATTGGAGACTCCAACATTTTCTCTAATGTCGTTAAGAAAATTTCTTCCTCCTGTCGATAGACTGAATGAACGATCGCTACAGGTGTTAACGGATCTCGATACTTTAAAAATATCTCATGTGCCGTTAGCAGTGGTTGAAGACGTGTTTTAGAACGAGGGTTATAAATAGCGGTGACAAAATCGGCTTTTGCTGCTGCTTCTAAACGTTTTTCAATGATATCTAGAGGAGTCAATAAATCACTTAAACTAATGGCACAAAAATCGTGCATTAAAGGTGCGCCGACTCTTGATGCTGTTGCTTGTAGGGCGGAAATACCTGGGAAAACTTCAACTTGGGGTGTTTTGCCATCCCATCGGTTTAGGGATAATTGTTCTAAAACCAGTCCCGCCATTCCATAAATACCACAATCACCAGACGAAATCACGACAACTGATAAACCCCATTGAGCTAATTGTATGGCTCGTTGCGCTCTCTGGACTTCTTGAGTAATAGGCAAAGATTCGATGATCTGACTTGGATGAATCAGTAATTGAATCAGATCAGTATAAAGAGAATAACCAATAATGACATCCGCCGAAGTAATCGCGGTAGAGGCAGCAGGTGTAATTTGATCTAGATTACCAGGCCCGATCCCCACTAATCCAATATATCCCGTACGTCCAATATATTCAAGTTCCGATTGAGCGATCGCTATTGTTACCGCGTCTGTAATTTGTTTTTGGACAAGTAAAACCGCTTTGCCATATTCTTTGGCTGCTTCAAGGGCTGCTGCTTCGGCAACACTGGGGGTATTGACTGCCTTTTCTACAATATCCGAAGGGTTAGGAACAGCAACAGTTTTTAAAACTTCGGCTGAATAGGTTTTTAAAGGTAATTGTGAAGATTGGGCATATTCAAGTAAACCGATTTCATCTGCTTTAAGATCAATGGTAGATAATCCTGCGATCGCTTTAGGGGCTAAATGAAATCGTTGTAGAACCTGTTCTACTGCTGCTGTAATTTGGGCCATCGTTGCCCCCCGAATACAACCGATCCCCACCCATAACACTCGCGGATGCCATTGTACTTTTGCTATTTCAGAGGTTTCAGAAAAACGGCGTACAGTCGGACTGATCCAAATACGACCTTTAAAAGAAACGTCATCAGAAAGATCAAAATAGAAAGGATGTTCTGTCGGTAAATTATTTTGCCATAAAGTTGATCCCGCTTCTTGGATCACTTGTACGGGTTCGAGACGAGCGATCGCACTACTTACGCCATTCCAGTCACCTTGTCCTTTTCGCCAACCAAAGCGATCCCCAAAAATATCAACACTGGGTAAATTCAATTGAGTAGACGCACTGGTAATAATGGGAGTTGCTGAGAGTTGTTGGGCAATGAGTCGGGTTAATTGATCGGCCCCACCTTGATGACCACTACATAAACTAATGACAAACTGACCCTCAGGAGCAACGACAATTATCGCTGGATCTTCAGTTTTATGACCCAATAAGGGGGCGATCAGACGGACAACAGCCCCCACCGCAACCCCAAAAACCAACGCTTGATAGTGCGGCCAAATCGCAGCTAGATGGTCTTTTAAGGAGGTGTGATAGATCTGTTTTGGTTCTGAATGGGAAATCTGCTCGGCTAAAGACGCGCTTAAATGAAGAATTGCCCCACTAGAGCGACAAAACGGGGAAAGAATTCGGACAGCACTGGGAGTTAGAGCGATCGCGGCAATCGGTTGATAGGATTGAAAAAGATGTTGACTCAAAATGTAGAGAAAGCGTATGACAACTTATTTTTTTACCATACTGTAAGATCTGTCTTTTGACTATTGACCCGTGTGTTAAGTTCTCTGTCGAAACCTACTCAATTGGCTAAAAACTAGGCATGATGGTTGTAGTCAGGTTGGTCAATATAACTAAAATTCTCTCAAATTTTTACACAGTCAGACTGATTTTGCTTTTCATCTAACTGAATGTATATACCTACAGAGGTATTTTACCCTCATGACTTCCTGACAACTGCCTACAGATGTAACTATCGATACTGGGCAATTTAGACAATTCAGGCTAAGGTGAGAACAGGTCAGTTACATTTTGTTACTCAACAACCTAGGAAGTTGTTTGACTAGCCTATTTTTAAGATTTTAAATCTTAAAAAAGTATTAAGGTTTATAATGAGGAGTGTTGGTTGGAGGTATACAGTGTTTAAACGAATTGCACAACAACACCGAGAACTGGTTCAAGACTTGGTCATGAACCTGCAAGCGTTAGCAATAACATTAGAAAATCAGGGTTATTTGGCTTCTTGCTACACCTGTGGCGGTCAAATGAATAGCGCGTCTTTTATGGTCAGTTTAGGAGAAGATCACCTGATCCGTTTTCTCGTCTCAGACTATGGGATCACTTGGACGGAAATGCGTGACGATCGCGAACTGATGAAATTAGAAGGAGCCGAAGCGATTAGCCAATTAGAAGAGTTAGCTAATTTAGTCAAATATCAAATCAAACCAAATGCGTTAGAACCTCGTAAGGTTGTGACTAGCTTTGGGCAAGTACAACCGATCTAATCTGTTCTCTTTTTGTAATAATTGATCCTGATTCACAAACAGACTAGCAACATTAGGTTTAAATTGATAGTAATTAGAGAAGTGTCTTTTTCTAAAATCACACAGCCCAAGCTTAGACAGTTCAGTAATAAAAAAGGGTGCTAGATCTTCTAATAGCACCCACATCTTTATTTATTCGTCTTCGGCAAAAACAAAACGATGTAACTCACTTGGGGCAGGTTCGGGACTCTCTTCGGCGAACTTCACAGCATCCTCAATTTCGGTTTTAATTTTAAGATCAATTTCCTTTAATTCATCTTGCGTCGCTAAATCATGTTCCACTAAATAAACAGCTAACCGAGAAATTGGATCGCGTGATCCCCAAAACTGTTTTTCATCAGGAGAACGGAGTTCATCGGGATCCGCCAAGGAATGACCGCGAAAACGATAGGTTAACGCTTCAATTAAAGTTGGCCCTTCACCAGCCCGCGCTCGAGCGATCGCCTCTTGTGCCACAGAGCGCACCGCTAGAACATCCATACCATCGACTTCCACACCCGCCATATTAAATACACTGGCTTTCTTATAAATTTCGGGTTGAGAGGTTGCCCGTTCGTGTGCCATTCCAATTGCCCATTTATTATTTTCTACAACATAAATCATCGGCAACTTCCACAAAGCAGCCATATTTAGACATTCAAAAAACTGACCATTATTACTTGCACCATCGCCAAAGAAACAAACCGATACTTGATCCGCATTAGGATCATTCATCACTTCCCGACGATATTTGGCTTGAAAAGCCGCACCTGTCGATACTGGTATACCTTCGGCAACAAAAGCATAGCCCCCTAGTAATTTGTGTTGGGACGAAAACATATGCATCGAACCGCCGCGCCCTTTGCTACATCCCGTCGCCTTACCAAATAACTCAGCCATCACTTCTTTTGCTGGAACCCCTGCACTGAGAGCATGAACGTGATCTCGATAGGTACTACAAACATAATCCTCATCGGGGCGTAAGGCTTTGATAATTCCAGTAGAAATAGCTTCTTGACCGTTATAGAGATGAACAAAACCGAACATTCGACCTCGATAATACATTTCGGCGCATTTGTCCTCAAACATACGCCCCAATACCATATCTTGATATAGTATTAAGCCCTCTTCCTTGCTAATTTTGACGGAAGCAGTATTAAAAGTTGGTAAAGTACGCTCTTGAATCATAAAGTTTGTAGTATTATTTAGACAACAATTGGCAAGAGCGAGAATTCGCCCTCATTCAAGGTTAATTTAACTTCAGTTTAAGGCGAAATCCACTCTGATTTATTGCCCGTAAAAGATTTTTTCTTCTGACTGGAATCTTTGGGCTAGAATGATTGCCTAACACTGTATGGTTTTGACCGACTAAAAGGCCAGCCATTCTTAAAATAACGATTTGTTCTACTATACTTGATTATCTAGTGTATTGTTAAAAACTCCGTCCGCGCCAAGGAAGCGATTATAAAGGAAGCTAATAGTGCAGATTCCGCTCGATTACTATAGAATTTTAGGTGTTTCTATTCAAGCTACCCATGAGCAATTACAACAAGCTTATGATGACCGTAGCTTACAATTGCCACGGCGTGAATATGGACTGGCGATCGCTTCTCGTCAACAATTACTAGATCAAGCGTACCATATTTTAGCCGATCCAGACAAGAGGGCAGCTTATAACGCTGATTTTTTAAAACAGAATACCGAATTTTTAATTAATACTGAATCTTTAGTCGAAGATTTTGCCATTCACAGTATCGAAATTCAACCCGAACAGTTAGACGGAGCGTTACTAATCTTACACGAATTAGGAGAGTACGAATTAGTCATCCGTTTAGGGGAAAGTCAGATTAATGGAACTTCAGAGGCTATTAATCAACAACGGCAAGAGATCATCTTTACTCTAGCCCTAGCCTATTTAGAACTGAGTCGGGAACACTGGGAACAACAAGACTATGAAGCTGCCGCGACAATTGCCCAAAAAGGTTTAAAATTGCTAACTCAAGAAAAATTATTTCCGCAACTACAAGCAGAAATCTTAGCAGAATATAACAAACTGCGTCCCTATCGGATTTTAAATTTTATTTCAGAAGATTTAGCCAAAGCAAAAGAGAGAAGTCAAGGGCTACAATTGCTTCAAGAAATGTTACAAGAAAGACAGGGCATTGATGGACTGGGTAATGATGGCTCTGGATTAAATTCACACCGTTTTCTCCTCTATCTTCAGCAGTTACGACCTTATCTGACGCTTAATGAACAATTAACTGTCTTTGAAACAGTGTCTCGTCCCTCCTCAGCCGTAGATGCTTGTTTAAATGTTTACATTCTCATCGCTAAAGGTTTTGCTCATAAACGACCCAACTGTATTCTTAAAGCGACTTCACTGCTTGATCAACTCAATAAACATCAAGATGTCTATCTAGAACAAGCTATTTGTGCTTTGTTATTAGGTCTAACCGAATTAGCGAATATTACAGTCGAAAAAACTCAAGAAACCGCAGTTTTAAATGAGATTCGAGAGCATTCTAAAGATTCACCTGATTTAATCCCAGGATTGTATCAATATACTGAAAAATGGTTACAAACCGAAGTTTATCGGCAATTCCGTGATTTAAAACAAGAGCAAGTTTCATTAAAAGACTATTTTGGTGATGAAAATGTCCAAAAGACTTTAGAAGATGTATCTAAAACAACAAAATGGGAAGATTTGTCATCAGAAAGTAACAATATTGAAGATGAGAGTTATATAACTGTTCATCCAAAGGAAGAAAATGATAATCTTATTTCAATAACGGGAGAGATAGCTATGAGGAAGTCCGCCTTATCTGAATATCAATATTTACCAGAACCCAATTTTCCTCAACGGGATCGAGGAAAAAGAAAATCTACATCCTCTACATCTAAGACGACACGAACCAATCGTCGTATAGAAGGGCGTACTGTAGGTTATACCGACAATAACTTTGCCTCTCCCAATTACCCTCAAAGCGAACCGTCTCGCTATCAAGAGAAAAAAACCTCTTTAATCGAAAAACCAGATTCATTAAATACAAAAAACCCCCGTTTTAAAAAAAAGACCCGTTCAAAACGCAGAAAGTTCCAACCTTTTAAACTGTTATTGTTGGGAATTGGTTTATTGGGTGGTCTATCTTTAAGCGTTTTGGCACTTAAAGCAATTTCTGATAGTCAATCACCTTTAGCCGCTTTACAAGGTGAACAGCTTGCGATCTCTTTAAATCAACCTCCTTTAGAGTTCCCATTGGCTAATGCACAAGCGGTTTTATCTGAGGCCTTAACTGCTGAAGGTGCAAAAGAGGTGATTCAAACTTGGTTAAACAGTAAATCACAAGCATTTGGCCCTGAATATCAGATTGAGCAGTTAAAGAATATCTTGGCAGAACCTTTATTTTTAGAATGGCAAAAAAGAGCGATCGCACTTAAGGCTCAAAACAGCTATTGGAAATATCAGCATCAGCTAGAAATTCAGTCAGTAATGACTGATGCCCAAAATCCAGAACACGCAACTGTAGCGGCGAAAGTACGAGAAACAGCACAGTTTAATCAAAATGGCAAGATTGTGGCTAGTCGTTCTTATGATCAAAACTTATCCGTTCGTTATGATTTGGCTCAACACAAAGGACAATGGTTAATTCAAAATATTACAGTCTTGAATTAAACTACATCATTTGCGTTTAAGAATTTTTTTAATGATTCAAAGGTAATACCATAGGTTAGTGTGGTTTCATCGTATCCTTTGAGATGAACTTTATGTCCATGAAATAAAGTTTCTGCTTTGTTCATTTTGGCTAAATGACGATAAGTCGTTTCACCAATCGCGATATCTAAATTAATTTCTTTAGTCGCTGATTCTAGACGAAACGCGGCATTAACAGTATCACCAATCGCCGTATAATCGGGATGTGCGCCACTTCCAGTATTACCCACCATCGCAAAACCCGTATTAATTCCAGCACCAATTCTTAAGGGAAACGGGAGGGGATAGGATGCGCTTAAAACCTGAGTCATGGTATTGAGTTGACTCACCGCTTGAAAAATTTTCGCCATCTCTTTTGGGGTAATTGCTTCATGTCCATGAAACCAAATGGCCATAATTGCATCACCAATATATTTATCAACCCAGCTACCCGACTCTCGAATAATATGTCCCGCTTCTCGAAACCAATTGCCAATTAGTGAAGAAAGAATTTGTTCATCTAGCTGTCGCGTCAAAACCGTAAAATTTCTCATATCAACCACCATGACGGAGGTTAAACGACGTTCATGAATTGCTGAGGTTTGAAAATCGCTGTCTGTATCACGATTCGGATGATTCGGTTTACGAATGGTGGTGGGTAAATAAAATTTAACTTCCGTTTTGCCGAAAGTAATTTGATCACTGTCGCGTAGGGTCACTGGAATACCGACTCTTCGTCCATTGATAAAAGTTCCATTGCGACTTCCTAAATCAATTAAATAAAATTCTTCTGTCGGTGTGGATTGAATAATCGCGTGGTTACGGGAAATACAATGATCCCGAATCATTAGATCATTGTCTTTGTTCCGTCCAACTGTCCAGTAGCTTTTTCCGGTAAGCGGAAAATAGATTTCACCTTTTTCGGTATGTAGTAACAAGTAGGGAGTTTTGCCGAATTTCTCCACGGTGCATAAGCGATCGCAACAGAACAGTAAGTATAAATGTTTTATTTATCGCTTTTGTCTTCAATAATGACGCAAACGAGATGATTCTATAATACTCAGTGTAGATCGTTTATAGGAAGAATCAACGGTAAACAATTAAGCGAACAATGCGACAACCCAGAATAGTCCATCGACAAAAATGGTACTTAATACCGCGCCACCGAATGCCCACCAAGCATATTGACGGCTTTGGAGTGCGGCTAATCCAACCCAGAGCAAGATATTAATAATTATGATTGCCCAACTAATACCCCAGAACGTTTGCATTTGTGCGATCGCATTGTGGAAAATGGTTCCGACCATTTGCGGCTCTACTTGCATGATTTCGCGCCAATAGGGAATTAAATTAACCAGATAAAAATAGATATCTGTCATTGCTGTCCCTAACAAAGAACCCAAATAAAACAGATTTCCGACTTTTCCCCAACCTCGCCACAGTCCCCAAACGGCAAAGGGTAAGCCAATTGCTTCGATGGGTAAATGGATTAAAGGTTCTGTGCGAAACCAACCCCAATAAATTGAACCCGCTAACCAACTCCAACTAAACCCTAAAATCAGATCCCCGTAAATTTGCGTTTTAGGACGTTTAAATAACATCCACCCTAATCCAACCCATACTATGGTTAAACTTAGGCTAAAAAGTGGCCAAAATCGGACTAGCGGGGCTTGGAAAAAGACTGGGACAGAAACTAAGAAACTTGCTGAGAGGAAAACTAGCCAGTGTTGACTAATTTGAGCGGATTTTTTGAAAACTCTCTCTTGAGACTGAATCAGGGGAACGCTTGGGGATAGTGGTTGATTAATCAAGATTTTTAATATTTGTTACAAAACTTTACTTATATTTATTAAGATACACTAATTTCAATGCTCTGGATCTAATATATCCCCCCCTAGGGCATTTGCACAAGTGGCGGGAACAAAAATCGAGTAGACTTTTCACAAGAATATAGAATAATTTTGCATGACTAAGATGAGCAGAACAGGGATAACGTTCGGATGGGGTCTAGTTTTTGGATTGAGTGTACCTCTAGTTTTAAATCAATTGGCAACGCCCAAACCGCTACAACAACGGTTCAAGATATTCCCGTTTCTCAATATAATGGGTGGCAAGCGATCGCTTTAGGAATGATTCAAGGGATCACAGAATTTTTACCCATCAGTAGTACGGCTCATCTAAAAGTTATTCCAGTGGTTTTAGGTTGGGGAGATCCTGGGGTAACCTATACAGCCATTATTCAGTTAGGGAGTATTGCCGCCGTTATTTGGTATTTCTGGAAGGATTTAGCCGAAATTACGGGAGGGATTTTTAAAGCAATTCGTCGTAAGGATTATTATTCTTTTTCGTTTCGTTTAGCAATGGGAATTTTGCTTGGAACTTTACCGATTGTGTTTTTTGGTGTTCTCTTAAAGGTATTTGTTCCCGACTTAGATCATTCCGCTTTTAGAAGTATGACTGTAATTGGTTGTGCTTCGATTTTGATGTCTTTATTACTAGCCCTCGCCGAAAAAACGGGCAGTCATAAACGCAGTTATGAGAATCTAAGAACTCAAGACGGGATTTTGATGGGTTTAGCCCAAGCTTTAGCCCTCATTCCGGGTGTTTCTCGTTCAGGTTCAACGATGACGGCGGGATTATTTGTGAATTTAGAACGGGCTACGGCAGCGCGATTTTCGTTTTTATTGGGAATTCCCGCGATTACTCTAGCAGGACTTGTAGAATTAAAAGATGTGGTGGATCAGACCATTAGCCAGGCACAAATTTTTCCTCTAGTAATTGGAGTGATTTCCTCGGCGGTATTTTCTTATTTAGCGATCGCAGGATTGATTCGTTTTTTACAAAAGCAAAGTAACTGGGTTTTTGTTTGGTACCGTCTTTTCTTCGGCATCGCCATATTACTCGGTGTCATGACAGGCAAATTTTCTTAATCAAACCAGCCGATGACATCATCAGGAAGGCTTCTAGATGAGGCATTGGGCGCAATTAAACGTTCAACATAATAGGATGCCCTAGATTGTTTAACAATGGCTTGAGAGGGTTCGGGTTCGGGTTCGGGTTGAGGTGCCGATAATTCCTCCTCATGTTTGTCCATCAACTCAGAATATAGTTTTTCAATTAATCGTTTTTGGTCTTCTAGTTGATTTGATAAAGCTTGTTTTTCTTGTAACTGCTTTTCTAAGTCCGTTTGAGATTGTTTTAACTGGTTAGATAATTGCTTGATTTCAGTGTCTTGGGCTTGTTTATCTTGGACTTGTTCTTGTAAAGTTTTGACTAGCTTTTGTTGTTGTTCTAGTTCTGATTCTAGCGTTTTTACTTGACTTTCTAACGCTTTTATGCTGCCAAGATCAGGTTCGGTTGTGGGACTTTGGCGACGGCGAGAAGTTTTAGGGGTTGGTGTTTCTCCCTCTGGGTTTGACGTTTCTTTATTGACTTCTTCGCGGAGTAAATCAGATAAGTTTTTTTTCATGATGATTTCCAGTCTCTTTCTAATTCTTCAGCAACACGACGATAATCGGCGGCGGCTTCAGTGGCATTTTTACCGCGCCATTCTTTAATCGGTAAACCGTCTAAAACTGCTTTTTCATGGGCTTTATAAGAACGAATAAACGCATGACAAGCAGGGATACCTAATTCTAAAAGTGTATTTTGAGCCTCTAAAGTTTCTTTAAGACTCCGAGAATCGACTTTTGTCAGTAAAACGCGGTAAGGGATTTTTAGAGGCATTACAGCCGATTGTACCGTTTCAATGAGAGCCGTCAAATCCATCGGTGCAGGTGGAGTCGGTAAAACCAAATAATCCGATGATTGAATTACCGTTTGAAAAACCTCAGAATGCAAAGCAGGAGGAGTATCAATAACCACTAACTCATATTCTTTAACCTTGCGTAAGTCGGAAAGTAATTGGGTATTGATTTCTTTTGTTAAATCAAAATCCATCCCCGTCTCGCTACGTTCTACCCACCATGTCGCAGAACCTTGGGGGTCAGCATCCACTAATAAGACTTCTTGTTTTTCGCCCCAAATTGCCGCTAGATTAACGGATGTTGTTGTTTTGCCGACTCCCCCTTTACCGTTAACCACTGCGACAATTTTTGGAGACTTTCCTAACGTTTTTGTGGATGCTTTTTTGGTTTTCATCGTTGGGATGATATTTTTCCCTGGTTTGATTGTTAGTTTTTCATTGTATCCCGATTAGTGATCCTGTAAAGCTTGATCTATCTTCTACAGTTTTTATTCACCTTAAATATTTCGGATTTTAAATAACTGTTTGAAGTAGCCAACCGACTATCGCACCACCGATGATTAACCAAGTTGTGTTAATTTTGAAACGTAACAATAGGACAACCGCCACGATTGCCATGAGAGTTGCCCAGATATCAAACGGTTGTAACAGTGTTTGTTGTACTAATTTTAAGAGAACGAATACCATTAAGGCGACGGCACTCGCATTAACCGCATCTAAAAAAGCACTCGCCCATTTAGATTGACGCATTTTCGGAATAAACGGATTTAAGGCTAGTACAAAGAAAAAAGAAGGTAGAAAAATTGCGATCGTAGCGACAATTGCCCCTGGTATTCCTAAAATAAGATAGCCGATAAATGTGGCTGTGGAAGAAACTGGCCCTGGTGTAAACTGTCCGATAGCCACCGCATCTAATAATTGTTGTTGAGTTAACCAGTGATATTGATTAACTAATTCTCCTTCAATAAAAGCGATTAACACATAACCACTTCCGAATAAAACACTTCCCACTTTGAGGAAAAATAAACCCAATTGCCATAAACTCGGAGTTACTACAGGACTGGTCGTTACTGAATTTTGTGCAACTAAACTTACTCCAAATCCTCCTAAAATCATGGCTGAAATAGATTTATTGAGTAGCGTTAAAATCAGCATTCCCACGAGACCACCGATGAGTAATGCGGCAATTTCATTCACTCCGACTAACTGTAAGGCAATGACACCTAAAGCAATCATTAATAACTGGCGATTTTTTATGGCTTTTTGTCCCAGTTTCCAAAGTGCATTAAAAATTACCGCTAAAACAACCGCTTTAATGCCATAAAACAAGGAGTAAAATTCGGGTAGAGTCCCAAAAGACTGATAAACCCAGGCTAGGAAAGCAGTCGTGATCACGGCAGGAATGATAAAGCAGGAGCCAGCTAGAATTAAACCAGGTAAGCCTGATAGAATATAGCCAATATGAATCGCCATTTCGGTTGAATTCGGGCCAGGAATCAGATTAGTCGCCCCCACTACATCCAGAAAATCTTCTCTAGACATCCAGCGACGACGGTTAACCACTTCATCTTCCATCAGTGCAATATGTGCCGCAGGGCCACCAAAACCAATGACCCCAATTTTTAAGAAAAGTAAAGCAACTTTAGATAAGCTAGGGCGAATATTTGTACTCATATAGATTGTAGTTTGGAGTCAATCACTTAGAGTATAAAATGTTTGCGCTTTTAAAGTCTTTAAGTCATTAATTTTAAAATGATAGTCATCTAAAAATATCAATACATTTTCTTGAATGAGACGACTAAGCGTGTATAGTATTTTATACATCGTTAACCAAGACTTAATATATCTTAATAACTTATGGATGGAAGTCTGATCTTATTCAATATTTTTAATCCGCCTGTTCTCTTTTTCTTTTTGGGAATGATAGCAGTTTTTGTGAAATCTGATTTAGAAATCCCTCAACCCTTACCAAAATTATTTTCACTTTATTTACTTTTAGCGATTGGTTTTAAGGGTGGTTACGAACTGGCTAAAAGTGGGTTAACTACTGAAGTTGTCCTGTCATTATTAGCAGCGATTTTAATGGCTTGTCTAGTTCCAATCTACACATTTTTTATTCTAAGATTTAAGTTAGATGATTATAATGCTGCGGCGATCGCGGCGGCTTATGGTTCAATTAGTGCAGTAACATTTATTACGGCGAGTTCTTTTCTCGAAAAGATACAGATTCCCTATGGGGGTCATATGGTGGCAGCACTTGCTTTAATGGAATCACCCGCTATTATTGTTGGACTGATTTTGATTAGAGTTTTTGCCGCTAAAAAAGATAGCGAGGTTGAGTTTTCTTGGTCTAAAGTTTTACATGAAGCCTTCTTGAATGGTTCTGTTTTCCTGTTAGTGGGAAGTTTAATTATTGGAATGCTGACAGGTGCGAAAGGATGGGAAAAATTAGAACCTTTTACTCAAGGTATTTTTTATGGTGTATTAACCTTTTTTCTCCTCGATATGGGATTACTTGCTGCTAGAAGAATTAAAGATTTACAAAAAACAGGTTCTTTTTTAGTCGGATTTTCCATACTAATTCCTATTTTAAATGCGTTTGTAGGTATTCTCTTAGCAAAAGCTTTAGGTTTTACCGTCGGAAATGCTCTATTATTTGCTGTATTATGTGCAAGTGCATCTTATATTGCTGTCCCTGCGGCCATGCGCTTAACGATTCCTGAAGCGAATCCAAGTCTTTATGTTTCAATGGCTTTAGCTTTAACATTTCCTTTTAACATTATTATTGGCATTCCACTTTACTTAGAAATTATTAAACTGATGGGTGTAGGAGTCTAAAATGAGTGATGTTCTTAATCTTTTTGAAAATGTTAAAAGAGTCGAAATCATTGTCAGTCATTCTCATCTTGAAAAAACGCTAATGATTTTAGATGAGGTTCAAGTTTCTGGTTATACGGTAATTGAAGATACAGCAGGAAAAGGCGATCGCGGTATATCCTGTTCAGATATTGGTTGTGTTTTTAATGGTAGTTATGTGATGACGGTTTGTACCAATGATGACCAACTCGGTAACCTAGTTGAAAAAATCAATCCAATTCTAAAAAAAGTAGGCGGAGTTTGTTTAATCACCGATGCAAAATGGGTTCGTCATTAATTGAAAAAAATGTAGGGGTTTGGTCGCCAAACCCTACAACACAGAATTCTATCTTGCTAAAACCGCTTCTTTTACCGTGTGATTAGTTTGTACTATCGGTTTACGGCAAAAAATTTCACAAGAATTATTTGGACTTTCAATCAGTTTAATTTTGTCTAATTCTGCACCAATTTTTCTAATCGGTTCTTGAAGTAATTGAGCAATATAGAAAGCAATATTTTCAGCCGTTGGAACCGTTTGAGCAAAATAAGGGACATCTTTATTGAGGAAAGTATGATCAAAAGGTTCAACGACATATTCATCAATAATTTTTAGTAAATCACCTAAATCAACAATCATCCCTGTACGCGAGTCAATTTCTCCAACAACAGATACTTCTAAATGATAATTGTGACCATGACCATTTGTTCTCGCACATTTACCATAAATTTCTGTATTTTCTTCTAAACTCAATTCAGGTAAAGCGAGACGATGTGCGGCACTAAAATGCGTTTTAACTGTTAAAGATGCTTCCATATTATTTCCTTGATAATCTGCCCAAAGTTCAGGATGTTCAAATAGTTGTATGTTAACAATGGGTAAATGAGGGGCTAACTTTTGCCAAATCACCCGTGCAATATTTTCGGTACTAGGTAGAGTTTCGCTAAATTCTGGCCAAACATCGTTTAAATAAGCATAATCAAGTTGGCTAGTAATTTCTTTTTTGATCACTTGCTTGACATAGGAAAGATTTTCCACCATGCCATATTGATCTAAGTTACCTGCGATCGACACATATAAAACATAATTGTGTCCATGCCCTGGAAATCGACTACCCGCCCCAAAAAGTCTTTGATTTTCGGCTTCGCCAAGTTCAGGTAACCAATATCGATGACTTGCAGAAAACTGCGCTCGACGGTTAATAATACAATCCATAGAGGAAAGAATATGTAAAGTTATGTAAATTTATCTCTTCTTCTAGGATAAACGATCGTTGAGACATTCATGACAGCCAGCTTTAAATATGACCCACATTAAATACTCCTAAGTGCCACAATGGGATCTAATTTCGCGGCGCGTTGTGCGGGAATTACGCCAAAAAACAAACCAATACTACTCGAAACACCAAGGGCTAAGACAATAGCATAGGGGGAAATGGTAGCCGATAAAGGAGAAACTGCACCAATCAGATAAACACTACCAACACCCAAGACAATTCCGATCATACCACCCGCCGCCGAGACAATCACTGCCTCAATCAAAAACTGAGCTAAAATATCTTGTTCTTTTGCTCCTATGGCTTTTCTTAAACCGATTTCTTGAGTTCGTTCAGCCACTGAAACTAACATAATATTCATCACACCAATGCCACCGACTAATAGAGAAATGCCAGCAATTGAAGCTAACATAATCGTTAGTCCATTAGTAATCTTATAAAAAATCTCTAAAAGTTGTTTCGGACTTTCTACACCAAAATCATCTTCATCAACAATTTTATGACGCAATCTTAATAAATTTTCAATTTGAAACTTTGCTGCCCGTATAGTTTCTTCATTTTTTATTGCTACATTAATCCAAGTTAATTCTATTCCATAGGGTGAAGTTTTACCGACTAATTGATAAGCCATTGTGGTTAGGGGGATAAACACAGAATCATCTTGATTTGTGCCTAACATCGAGCCCTTTTCCGCCATCACACCTATGATTTCAAAACTAATATTTTTGATGCGTATTTGTTGGCCAATGGGATTTTGTCCTTTAAAAAAGCGATTTGCTATTTCTGAGCCTAAAGCAACCACTCTTTTATTACGCTCAAGATCAATAGAATTAATAAATCGACCTTGATTAACTTCAAAACTACGAACAATCATATGATCGGGTGTAACGCCAGTCACTTGGGTTGCTGTTGTTTTATTGCGATAGGAAATTAATTCGCGGCGGTTAATTTCAGGTGCAACGGCAATGACACTGGAAACTTGTTTAGCAATGGCTTTAGCATCTTCTAAAACGAGGGTTTTGGGGAGATCAAAGGTAGCATTTCTCGCTTCTCGTGAGCCTGGAACGACAAATAATGTATTAGGTGATAAATTTTGAAATTCTTTAGAGGCTAACTGTTGTGCGCCTTGACCAATGCCAATCATCGCAATTACAGAAGCATTACCAATAATAATCCCCAACATGGTCAATCCACTCCGCATTTTATTCGCGGTTAAAGTTGCGATCGCCATTTTACAACTTTCTAATAAGTCCATGTTAAACCTATTTCTCTTTATCTTGATTTTTATCTTCTGGCAGATCAACAAATACTCTTTCCCCTGGGTTGACACCTGATAAGATTTGTGTTTTATCATCTAAAACCAAACCGACAGTTACGGGTTTAAATTCAGGTTTTTTTTCTTCATTTGGAATCATGACACCCGTTTGTCCTTCTTGAGTCACAATAGCAACAGTGGGTACAACGAGCGCATCAGGGATTTGTTGACCAATAAAGGTCACATCGACATTCATTCTCGATAACAGCTTATCTAGACCTGATACTAAACCAATGGTTACTTCAAAAGAGGTCACATTTTCTTCAACAATTGCTTCTGGTGCAATGCGAATGACTTGGCCTTGAAAAACCTGATCGGGATAGGCATCGGCCACAATTTTTACAGGTTGTTTGATCCGAAGTAAACTAATATCAACTTCAGGAACTTTTGCCACGACTTCTAATCCTCTGGCTAAGGCAATTATTGAACTAGAGGTTGCCGAAGCGGTTTCAGATGCGGCAGTGGTTGGGGTGACAAATGCTCCTTCTGTGGCGTATTTTTGGGTCACTACACCGTCAAAGGGTGCAGTAATCACGGTATCGCGGTATTGAATTTTAATGCGTTCTAGTTCGGCACGGGCGGCGGCGGCGGCTTGTTCTAGTTGAGCAATTTCAGTAGCTTGAGTTTTCGTCCGTTCATCGAGAGCAAACCTAGCTTCTGCGATCGCTGCTTGGGCTTCTATTCCTTGTTGTTTAATTCCTTCGACTTCGGGGGAGGCTGTATTACTGACTTGTGCTAGACGCTGTACCGCCTCATCTAAATTGGCTCTAGCATTAAGATACTCATTGAGAACCTCATCAAACTGATCTTGTGAAATTGCTCCCTCTTTCACAAGTGCCTCATTGCGTTTGACCCGATTTTCGGCTAGGCGAAAACGAGACTGTGCGCCTTGAACTTGAGCGTTTGCTTGATCAACATCTTTAGGTATTCTTTGTTGCGCTTGTTGAAATTGAGATTCAATTTCTTTAAAACGGGCTTGTGCTTGAACTAAACGGGTTTGATACTGACGAATTTCTTCGGGAATTCTGCGTTTTCCTGCTTCAAGATTTGCTAAGGCTTCTTTAAATTTAGCTTCGGCTTGAATTCCTTGGGCATAAACTTCTAGATTATCCATAACGGCTAGGGTTTGCCCCTGTTTGACCTGCATTCCCTGTTCTACTAACAATCTTTTTAATACGCCTGGATTTTTCGGGCTAATATTGACACTCTGAATGGGTTGAACTTTGCCGCTTGCTTCAATTTCGACGGCTATAGTTTGTCGTTGCGCTAGAACTGTCATTTTTTCTAACTCGACTAAGGGCGAAGGAGTCTGTACCATGCGATAAGTCATGACACCTAGCACAGTTAAACCAGTTGCGACCACTCCACTGATCCATATTAGAGGGCGATTAGATTTGTCGAACACAGTATAAGCCATTAGGTTATAAATTTTTCTAACTTAGTTTATACTAACGTTTACTCTTATCCAATCGTCTAGAGTCTTTAGGTTAATGTCACTAAAAACTTGTTTTTCGACTAAAGAATTCAATAAATCGTTTAAAACGGCTGATAACGAACGGAAAAGTAAAAACCATTGTCTTGTAAGCTATTTCCCTTATTTTGCTTAGAAATTAAAGGAACACCATAATCTAAACGAACACTTAATCCATTGGTAATTAACCAACGAACACCTAAACCAATACCGACTAATGTAGCATTTTCAGGATCGGGTAATAAATTATTCCATCCTGTTCCTGCTTCGATGAATGGGGTAATCTGAAATATACTGGGATCTCTGGTTAATGGTATCCGAAATTCTAAAGATGCAATCAAGGCATTATCTGTGACGAGTTGGTTCTGTACATATCCCCTAACAGTATCAATCCCACCGATGCTAAACTGTTCGATAATGGGGAGTGCATCGGGCGTTAGTTGAGCATAACCACGACCTACAACTAAGACTCTTGATGTGATTCTTTGCACCCATTGAAATTGACCTAACCAGCTAAAAAATTCGCTATCGGGTTCGATATCGATTTCTGTGGAATCAAAAGCGGCTATGCCAAAATTAAATTGCGAACGAGCCGCGATAATTCGGTTAGGATTACGATTGAGCCATTCTTGGGAAAAACGTAAGATTGATAGTTTGGTTGAACCGTTTTCACACGGAAGGGAAAGACAAAATGATTCACCTTCAAGGGTACTGCGACTACGCCTTAGATCAAAATCTAAGCCAACAGCCCATTCATTTTGAGGAGAACGGAATAAAGGTTGACGAATTCCGACGGTAAAGGTTTCGCTCTCATTACGGATATCAAATTCTCGAAACAGTGATTCAGTAATTACGGTCTGACTGTTGTAGTAACGAACGCTGATGGTTCCATCATAGGCGTTAATTGGAACAGTGTATCGTACATCATACAGATCGAGTCCTTCTGAAATCGAATATTCTCCGTAAATGCGATCGCCAAATCCCAATAAGTTATTATGTTCTAAAGAGATCGTACCTTGTTCGGAACCAATACTCGGAGGTCGATAGTTATTCCCTTCGATTCCTGCATGGAAGGCGTTTGCTTCTTTAAGTTGTAATTTTAAGATATTGCGTCCTGGTGCGCTTCCAACGGTTAATTCTGCGTTAACTTGTTCGAGAAGAGGATCGAGTTGCAGGAGTTCTAAAGATCTTTGTAAGTCTGCTTGATTAAAGGGTGTATCAATACCAATGGCTAAACGAGAACGGATGTAACCTTGTCTGAGTCGTCTTAGTCCACTAATTTCGACGTTTTCAATCTCTCCTTCAATGACTTGAATTTGGACGGTTCCGCTAGTAATATCTTGGTTATTGGGGAGAAAGGCACCTGATGTAATGTAGCCTCTTTGAACATAAAGTTGGGTAATTTCTGTCCGTAAACACAGCAATTCTTCAAAAGTAACATCGCGGTTTTCATAGCGGCTAACGAGGTCAGTAATTTCTTGATGTAAGATGGTATTTCCAACTATTTCTATTTTTTGAATCGAAATTTTTTCACTATTTTCGGCTACGGGACAATTTAAATTTGTCGTTGGAGATAATTCAAACGTTTGAGCGAGTGCTATTTCAGCATTTCCAAACCAAAAAAGACTATTAAATAAACCAAAAATCAGCCATTTATTATTAATTTTCATGATTTTTTTATTAATTAATTACATTTTGTGCTTAAAACCATCTTTCCATCATTAAGACGGTAAAACCCCTGCGGTTCATCAATTTTGGGTAGGGGAGATGGTTTGGGAATTGTAAGAATTGTTCCCGTCGGGTAGGGTGATGTTAAATTGTGGTTAGGGCGCGTTGGTAATCCATCTGGGCCAGTCAGAACAAATGTACCTGCTTGTTGTTGATGGGGAACAACGCAGCTATTAGCTAATAAATTTTCTGTATTAATTAGGGTTTCTGGGAACTCAAACAGACTATTTTGAATAAAGGTTAAATCTGGAACACTGATTACACCTGAAACGGCACCACTAGCATTGATATCGACTCGGTTGTTATTATCTAAGTTATCAGGATTTTGATTATTTTGCTCAGTTGGAGAATAGCCATTGCCGAAGAAAACAGGAGTATTGAGCGTAATATTACCGCCGATGCCGTCTTGAGCAAAAGCTAAGATATCGCTATCATTGAAAGCTAAAATCGAATCAGCATTTAGGTTTATATCACCACCACCACCTGCACCACTTGAAACATTGGTACGGATGTCGCTGTTACCTCGCAAACGGATGTCTTGTGCAGAGATAGTAATACTACCTCCCGATGCTTGCGTTGCTGAGGTAGAGATAGTGCTATTGTTGCTAGTCAGGGTATTTTGAACACGTATTGTGAGATTACCTGCATTTCCCGTTCCAATAGAACTAGCAGTAATATTAGAGTTGTCGGTTAGGGTGAGTGTATTCGTATTTAGTTGGAGGTTACCCGCAAGTCCTGCACCAGAAGCCGCCGCCGATACTCTGCTAAAATTGCTTAAATTGACTGTTTCTGCTTGGATTTTGAGGGTACCGCCTTCACCTTGATTGAGGGTAGCGATCGAAATTTCAGCACCAGCACTAAGGGATAACTCGCCAGTTTTAATCTCGATCCCACCACTGTTTCCAGTTGCTTGAGATGGATCTACTCCGAGTACTTGAACCAGAGATGATAAACCTTCGATCCCAGATCCTGCGGCTAAACCACTGGGTCGGCCATTTGGTGCTTGTCCACTCGCTTCAATCCGTCCCCTAGAGGTATTAACGATCAAGTTGCCACCATTCCCAGTCGCGTAGGTTGCTGCTGTAACTAATGCTCCATTACTAATGATTAAGCTTGGTGTGTTGATGGTTAAATCTTTGCCATGACCACTTCCTGCGGTTCCAGTTGAAAGACCACTGGGTATATTATCGCTTGCGGTTGAAAGCAGTTCGATTTCTCCAGTTGCATTAACCGTTAAATTCCCGCTATCTCCACTACCAGAGGTGGCTGTTAAGATTAGTGCGCCATTGTCTACACGCAAAGAATGAGTATCGATGTGCATATTCCCCGCATCACCACTACCTGTAGTTGCTGTGAGAAATGAACTGCGATTATCTAAAGAGGGGGATGTTCCTGTTAAAATAATTGTCTCACTTTCGATCAATAGATCTCCACCCTGTCCCTGAGTAAGTTCACCCGTTCCCGTTGAAATAATTCCGCCATCTTTGAGTAACAAAAAGGGCGATCGGATCGTGATATCTCCACCATTTCCTAGCGCGTTATCGAGTATTTCCGAAGCAATTAGACTCGGTAAAGGATCATACACGCTTTTCTGTGGCTCACCAAGCGTTAGATTATTTTCAGTAGTACCGATGATCTCAATTTTTTCAGTAGCAAGGATCGTAATTGAACCACCTTGGCCTTTTAGAAAAGTAGAAGCACTGATCGCCGCACCGTTTTGCAGGCTTAATCTTCCCGTGTTCAGGTTGATATTTCCTGCATCGCCATCCGATTGAGAGAAAGAAACTAAACCAAGTGGTGCTAGAATTGGTTCTTCGGCAAGGGGAAATGGAATTTCAATAACGGCATCGGGTAGGGTGTTAATCAATGTAATGGACTCTGTAGCCTCAATGTTCAAATTTCCTGCCAAACCTCCGCTTACGATCCCTGTTTCAAGATCGATCTCTTCACTGTCGAGTGTAGATGTTGCTCCGAGAGAGTTTTCTAAGATAACCTGTCTAGCATTGATTGAAAGATCGCCCGCGTTGCCTGTTCCTAGAGATAAGGTAGCTATAATACTTTGATCTTGTACGTTTAATCTTCCAGTGTTAATCAAAATCGTGCCACTTTTTCCAGCACCTGCGGTTATCGAAATGATTTGACCTTTTGTAATATTAATAGTGTCTGTTGCGTTCAGGGTAATATTTCCTGCATCACCCATCCCGAATGTCGAGGCGGAAATTGATGTATTTGGTTGAATTTCAATGTTTGCGGCTTGAAAATTGATCGCTCCACCTGTTCCAGATGCGGATAGATCGCTGTTGAGTTGTCCCTGTTCTAAGATAGTAATTGTTCCCGTTTGGCTTTTTAATGTAATATCACCTGAATTGCTGGCTCGTTCAATTCCAGGAAAACCGACTGGATTGAAGCTAGAAGTATTAATCGCACGGATAGTCAGATTTTCTTGTGCTAATAGCTTTACATCGCCTCCATTACCTAATATTTTGGATGTTTGCACAGTGTCAAGGGAAATAGCACCACGAGAATCGATTAACGCTGCACCTGCATTTCCTTGATAGATAGGAAGTCTGGGAGGAGAGATCGAAAAACCATCATCAAGTGCGATCAAACCTATTTCGATCTTGCCTCCATTTAGTGTGGTGTTAGGTTGATATTGATTGGTTATAAATACTAACCCATTGGCGTTACGATTGAAGACTGAGCCGATTGTAATATCTGCACTTGTCGGCACTTCTGAACTTCCAATACTGTTAGCATTAACTCCAGCGCGAATATCTAGGGTTGGCTGAAGATTACCGTTAATTTGAAGACTCGATCCATCGGATAAGGTGACGGTTTCTTGTATAGAATTAGCTGTTGTGTCTGCTCCAGTAATGACGATCGTTTCTGAGATTGTGACGCTACCACCCGCTATGATATGAAGGGATGCCCCACGATAGCTATTTAATAATACATCTCCAGATGATCGGATGGCTGGATCTTTTAAACTAACTAGATCTCCAATGCTTCCATCTAGTCTCTCTATACGAAAATGTCCGCCACTCCAGAAATGAGCATCACCTTCGATGGGGAATGCCGATCGCAAAATTAAATTACCACCCGCAAATAAGCCACTATCAGAATGGTTTAAAATATTTATCTTGACATTTTTTTCAGATTGTGCTTCAAATTGACCTCCCGCATAGGCAATAAAGGGATGAGTGATACTATCAGTAATTAAAATCGTGTTGAGGGCTTTTAGGGTTAGGTTACCACCTGCTGATAGTTGTCCATGTAAATCTAAATTTCCTGCACTGAGGGTTAAATCTTGCCCGACGACTAAATTACCGCGATTAATCAGTGTTGCATTGTTATTATCTGTTTGTAGACCAAGAGGTACACTAATGGTTAATAAAGCATTATTTTGCGGATTGATTGCACTAAAAACTGTCCCATCAGCAAACTTTACTGTGTCTGCTGTTGTCCCAACAAATGAGCCACGAATATCTAAACTAGAATGGGGGCCGAAAATAATCCCATAAGGGTTAAGAAAATATAAATTTGATTGACCCAATACGCCAAGGGTACCTAAGATCTGTGAAGGATTACCCCCAGTCACGCGAGAAAAAATATTCATCACTCCAGATGGATTGGCAAAATAAATGCCAAATCCTTCATTGATATTAAAGTTTTGAAAACTATGAAATAAGTTACCGCCACGTCTGGCACCTCCATCAATTCTTTCATTGAGTGCATCTATCTGATTAACTTTTGATTTTTCATTCCCCAAAGTTGAGTCAGGGATGACTTGTGCTTGAGTTTTTGCTGAATATAAGCTTTCTGTGAGCAGTAACGAGCCAAGTAATACAAATGTATTTAAGTAAAAGATATTGATTTTCCGTTTCATTTAATTAAAATTATGAGTATTAAAAGCAAAATTTTTAAAAATCAGGATAATGCGCTCAATTATAAAGCTGTTATTGAGAATACCAAATGAATAATAATATTTCTTTATTTTTTAAGTTGATCAACTGCTTCATATAGCTTATTTGATTAAATAAGACAATTTATTCATTAAAAACACTTTCTACTTAAAACCATTTTTCCATCATTAAGACGATAAAACCCTTGCGGTTCGTCGATTTTTGGTGGAGATGGTTCGGGAATGGTTTCTATTGTTCCAGTTGGGTAGGGTGATGTTAAATTATGGTTAGGGCGCGTTGGTAATCCATCTGGCCCCGTTAGAATAAATGTACCCGTTTGTTGTTGATTAGGAACAACGCAGCTAGAAGCAATCAGATTTTCTGTATTAATCAGAGTTTCTGGGAACTCAAACAGACTATTTTGAATAAAGGTTAAATCGGGAACATTGATTACCCCTGAGACGGCACCACTGGCATTAAGATCAACGCGATCGTTATTATTTAAGTTATCAGGATTTTGATTCATTTGATCAGTTGCTTGATAACCATTGCCGAAGAAAATCGGAGTATTGAGAGTAATATTACCTCCGATTCCATCTTTAGCAGAAGCTATAATATCGCTATCGTTAAAGGCTAAGATTGAATCAGCAGTCAGAGTAATATCGCCACCACCACCAGCACCACTAGCGACTGAGGTACGGAGATCGCTGTTACCTCGTAAACGAATATCTTTTGCAGATATCGTGATAATCCCTCCAGATGCTTCATTTGCTAAGGTAGAGATAGTGCCATTATTACTTTGTAGGGTATTTTGAACACGTATTGTGAGATTACCTGCATTTCCTGTTTCTTGAGAACTAGAGGTAGAGATTTCCGCACTATTTTGAATCGTTAAGTTTTGAGAATCAATTGATATATTACCGCCATTTCCTGTACCAATTAAAGGGTCTGGAAGATCATTGACTTTTAATTCTTGTCCTGTCTCTGCTACAATTCTGCTGCGGATGGGGTTATTGGGATTGTTGTTAGATACAGTACCATCCAAATATATTAAATCAGAAGCATTAATTATAATATCTCCTCCATCTCCAGTTCCAAAAGTAGAAGCGACAATCTCTGCACCCTCTTGAATTTCTAGCCGTTGTGTGTTGATGGTAATATCGCCAGCTTTTCCTTCTCCTCTGGTTTGTACTGATATTGCACTGGCACGATCTCTATCGTTTGCTCGTCCTCTCTGACTTGCCACCCCAATTAGTTCGACAGTTTCAGAAGCATTAATTAAAATACTACCGCCATCCGATCGCTTAATCGTTGAAGATGTGATCTTTCCGCCATCTTCTAAGCTTAAATGTCTGGTGTTGATGATTAAACCGCCCGCGCTACCTTCTCCTTGTGCATCACTCGAAAGTTTACTGGGTTTTGAATCTTGCTCATTTTTAGAGCTTCCAATCACTTCGACTCTCTCTGTGACATTAACGGTAATACCACCGCTATTTCCTTGACTTTTTTCTTTAGCTGTGCTAGTAATCTGTGAGCCATCTTGAATACTTAAATGAGAGGCATTAATGATCATGCGCTGACCATTTTTGTTATCTTGGATATCTGCAGCAATAGTTGAACTATCGGTGAGGGTGATTTTTTGTCCTGCTAAAATGACTGTACCGCTTGCTGTATCTACTTTAGCTTTTTGAGTTAGCGTAATATTGGCGAGTTGGATCTCGTTAGGTACACTCAGATGAAATTTTTCATCTAAACCAATTGTTCCTAAATCAAGAATTCCTACAAGTTCAACTCTGCCATCTAATGCGATCGCACTTCCTCCCATCATTTTAATTTCCCCACCTACGATTAACAAGCTTTTTTGATTGGGGACTTTCAAACTCGCTTGATTGACAATTGTTGCGCTCGGTTGTTGTGTAAATACTAAGGCATCTGGTTGAATCGTCAATAATGGCGGTGTTTCTGGATTTGTTGCGCTAAAAAAACCTTGATCGCCAAATTTAATACTATTTGCTGATGTTGTTAAAAATGAGCCATTAATATCGAGTTTTGCATTTTTACCAAAAATAATACCGTAAGGATTAAGCAAAAATAAATTTGATTGACCATTAACACCTAATTTCCCTAAAATTTGAGAAGGATTACCCCCAGTTACCCGCGTAAATATATTCATCACCCCTTGAGGGTTAGCAAATAAAACGCCTTTTCCTTCTTTAATATTAAATTCTTGGAAACTATGAAATAAATTTCCTCCTCGTCTAGCACCTCCATCTATTCTGTCATTGAGTGTATCTATTGGGTTGACGCTTGATTTTTCGTTACCCAGAGTTTGATCGGGAATGACTTGTGCTTGAGTATTGGCTGAAATTAAGCTTTCTATCAGTAGCAGAAATGCCAATATAACCAAGTTTTGAGGCTTCATTGTATTTAAGTGTTTTTGTTAAAAGATAAAAAGTCTAAAATTGAGAAGATGTCATTGATTATAGAGCCGTCATCAATCAAATTTAGACAAATAATCATAATTCTTGATTTTTGCTTTTTTCATTAATTACACTTTTTACTTAAAACCATCATACCATTAGAAAGACGATAAAACCCTTGCGGTTCATCGATTTTTGGTAGAGATGATTTGGGAATTGTTTCAACTGTTCCAGTGGGGTAGGGAGATGATAGATTATTGTTCGGACGAGTGGGTAATCCTTCTGCACCTGTTAGGATAAATGTACCTGTTTGTTGTTGATTGGGAACGACACAGCTAGAAGCAATCAGATTTTCTGTATTAATTAGGGTTTCTGGTAGTTCAAACAGGCTATTTTGAATAAATGTTAAATCGGGAACACTGATAACACCAGAGACGGCACCACTAGCATTAATATCGACTCGGTTATTATTCTCTAAGGTGTCGGGATTTTGTGTTTCATCGGTTAAGATATAACCACTACCGAAGAAAACAGGAGTATTAAGACTAATATTACCTCCGATTCCGTCTTTGGCAGAAGCTAAGATATCACTATCGTTGAAAGCTAGAATTGAATCAGCAGTTAGGGTAATATCGCCACCACCACCTGCACCAGTTGAAACATTGGTACGGAGATCGCTGTCATTTCGTAAACGGATATCTTGTGCAGAGACAGTGATGTTACCTCCAGATGCTTGCTCTGCTGAGGTAGAAATAGTGCTGTTGTTGCTGGTGAGAGAATTTTGGACACGTATTGTTAGATTTCCTGCATCTCCAGTTCCTATCGAACTAGCGGTAATATTTGAGTTGTTGAGGTTTAATGTATTTGTTTTGAGTGTAATATTACTCGCTTGTGTTGCTACTCCTTTTTCTTGAATTTCTGTAGAAATGGTGCTGTTATCGAGTGTAATCATTTGAGCATCTGGTACAGTGATACTTCCTGCATTTCCTGTGCCATCGGTACTAGAACTAATGCTTGAATTGTGTAAACTTAATTGAGGAGTCTTGAGTGTAATCGTTTGAGCATTTCCTGTTCCGTTTGTAAGGACGGCGTTACTAATTTCACTATTATTTGTTAATGTGATATTTTCGGTTCCTGTAAGATTGATGATTCCTGTGTCGCCAACTCCAGATGTAGAAGCTGTAATTTTGGATTGATTGAGACTAATATTTTGTGCGGTTGGTACGGTAATACTTCCTGCGTTTCCTTCAGCTGTAGTACTAACGCTAATGACTGATTGATTCAAACTGAGGTGTTGTGTAGAGGGTAGACTGATACTTCCTGCATTTCCTACTCCTGTGCTGATGGCATTGACAAAAGAGTTATTTAATTCTAGTTGTTGATTAATGAGTGTAATTTCTCCTGCATTACCTGTTCCATCTGTACTTGCACTGATGCTAGAGTTATCTAAGGTAAGTGTCTTTGATGTTAAGGTGATGTTACTCGGTTTGGTGGCGGTTCCTTGTGCTTGAATTTCTGTAGAAATACGGCTGTTATTGAGGTTAATCGTTTGAGCATTCGGTATATTTATACTTCCTGCATTGCCTCCACCATTTGTCAAAGCGGTGACGGTAGCTTGTTGCAAGTTGATTTGATTGGCATCTAAGTTGATGTCTCCTGCATTGCCTGTTCCTGTTGTACTAGCTGTAACCGTGACTCCTGATGTTAAAGAAAGTTGATTGGTTGTAAGATTGATTGTTCCTGCATTGCCTGTTCCAGATGTAGAGGTTGCAATAGTACCAATTCCTCTAAGATCTATATGATTGGGCGCACTGATGTTAATATTACCGCCATTTCCACTTGCTGATGTAGACGCTGAAATCAGTCCTTGTTCGATAAAACGGATGTTTAGGTTAGGATTAGTGTTATCAGGATTTAGTGTTAGGGTACCTGCGGGTGCTTGACTTTGTGTTTCTGCGAAAATTCCCAGTTTTCCAGCAATATTGAGGTTAGAGGCGTTAATGTTGATGCTGCCACCGTCAGATGTATTGGTAGCTGTGTTAGTAGCAGTAGCACTAATTTGTGCATCTTTACCAATGGTAACGGTATGAGATGTAATTTCGATGTTTCCTGCTTTACCTGCATCACTGGTTTCGACATTGAGTTGACTATTTTCGCCCAAGATTACGGATATAGGTGCATTAACGATGATGCTGCCTCCATTTCCACCCCCTGAGGTTGAAGCTTGTATTTTGGCTCCATCTGCTAAAGTAAATTGTAGAGAGTTAATAATTATATTTCCTGCTTGTCCACTGCTAGAGGTTTGAGCAAATAATCCGCTATTAGCATTCGTAATAGTGATTTGTTCGTTAGCATTAATCGTAATACTACCCGCATTGGCTGAACTTTGGGTTAGTGTTTCAATTTGCGAGTTTTGAGAAAGATTTAGGGTATTACTGTTAATATTGACGGAGCCTGCTGCTAAATTAGCTTCGGTTCTAGCACTGAGGAGAGAATTATTAGTCAGTGTAATGGTATCTGCATATATGCTAATATTACTCGGAGTTGCTTCAATGTTTGGATTAAGTTGTGCATTTTGTCGTATTTCCGTCGAAATCGTGCTGTGATCTAGATTAATTCTATTTGCGTTATTTCCTTGATAGGAAAGGTTGATACTACCTGCACTTCCAAGACCATTGGTATAAGCGTTAATGATGGCACCTTGTAGGTTAATTTGATTGGCGTTAAGGTTAATGCTACCTGCGTTATTAGTTCCAGTTGTAGAAGCTGTGATTTCGGTTTGATTGCCGATGTTTAATTGCTCAGTTGTAATGTTAATATTACCTGCAAGTCCGCTTCCTGTAGTTTCGACAGTAATTTTACCCTCCCCTGCAATATTAATAATTTGGGGTGAACGAATGTTGATGCTGCCTCCTGTTCCTTGATTGGTAGTTCGTGCAGAGATGAGGGCAGTATCGGTAAATTGTATATTTAGATTAGGTTGATTTCCATCTGGTTTTAGGGTGAGGTTACCTGCGGGTGATTGTCCTTGTGTTTCGGCGAAAATACCCAGTTTTCCCGATAAATTAAGGTTAGAGGCATTAATTGTGATGCTACCACCTCCAGTTGTGTTGGTAGCTGTTTCTGTGGCTGTGGCACTAATTTCGGCGTTTTTTTCAATGGTAACGGTATGCGATGTGATTTCGATGTTTCCTGCTTGACCTACGTTACTGGTTTCGACGTTGAGTTGACTGTTTTCGCCTAATGTTAGAGAGATGGGTGCATTAACGGTGATGCTGCCTCCGTTTCCTGATGCGGATGTTTGGGCTGTGATGATTGCTCCTTGTGTTAAATTAAGTTGAGGAGTATTTATTGTGATATTTCCTGCTTTTCCTTCTCCTGTGGTTTGAGCAATTAGGCTTGAATTGGATAAGGTTAAGGTATCAGCAATATTTAGGGTAATATCACCTGCATCGAAATTAGTTTCTGTATTGGTTTGAATTTGACTGCCATCAGTGCTTTCTAGAGTATTAGCGGTGATAGTAATGTTGCCTGCTGTTCCTATCCCCAAGGTTTTAGCCGATATTGTTGCTTTGTCGGTGAGGAAAAGAGAATTGGTGGTAATTTCAATTCCTCCTGCATCTCCTTCGGCTGTTGATGTTCTTACTTGAGAGTAAACGCCACTGTCATCACTCTCACTATCCTTACCAGTAATAGAGATCGTCTCAGTGGCTGTAATCCTAACGGCTCCTGAGTTCCCCTTACCTAAAGTACTAGCACTTACTACCCCCCCATCAGATAAGAAAAGAGAACCTGTCGTAATCTCAATTCCTCCTGAGTTTCCTTCACCTGTTGATGCTACTCGATTGAAAATGCCACCATCAAGGCCTTGATTATCTTCACCGACAGCAGAGATCGTCTCAGTGGCTGTAATCCTAACGGCTCCTGAGTTCCCCTTACCTAAAGTACTAGCACTTACTACTCCCCCATCAGATAAGAAAAGAGAACCTGTCGTAATCTCAATTCCTCCTGAGTTTCCTTCACCTGCTGATCCTACTTGAATGAAAATGCCACTAACAAAGCCATTACTTCTTTCACCTACGGCAGAGATAGCATCAGAAGCTGTAATTTTAATTGCACCTGCGTTCCCTCTACCAAAAGTACTAGCATCTACTACTGCTCCATCTATTAAAGAAAGAGAGCCTGTCGTAATCTCAATTCCTCCTGAGTTTCCTTCGGCTGTAGGTGCTACTTGACTGAAAATGCCACTAGCAAATCTTTTACTATCCTCACCCACTGCAGAGATAGTATCACTGGCTGTAATTCGAATGGCTCCTGCATTTCCCTTTCCAAAAGTACTCGCATTTACAACTGCTCCATCGGTTAGAGAAAAAGAACCTGTGAATATCTCAATGCCTCCAGAGTTCCCTTCGGCTGTGGAGCCTACTGTACTAAAAATGCCACTACCCAATCCTTGACTATCCTCACCCATTGTAGAGATAGTATCACTGGCTGTAATTCGAATGGCTCCTGCATTTCCCTTTCCAAAAGTACTCGCATCTACAACTGCTCCATCGGTTAGAGAAAGAGAACCTGTAGTAATCTCTATGCCTCCAGAGTTCCCTTCGGCTGTAAGTGCTACTTGACTGGCAATGTTACTAACATGGCTATTCTCACCTGTTAGAGAGATAGTATCACTTGCTGTAAGCTTGATCGCTCCCGAATTTCCCTTGCCAAGAGTATTAGTTGCTACACTTGCCCCATCGATTAAGGAAATAGTTTTAGCTGTAATAATGATGTCACCGCCTGTTGTATTTGCTACTTCGGTGTAAGTATTACTTCTAATAAAACCTTCAGTTATTGAGATTGCTTCATTACTACTTAGGAGAATGTTTCCTCCGAGTAAACCATTTGAGTTAATGCCAGAATCTACACTAAGTACAATATCTCCTTGAGAGAGTAGCCTGACATCTCCTCCATTCCCCAAATAACTCAGTACATCTGAATCCGATAAATCTAAAGCGGAAACATTGACCTGTCCAGTTAAATTAATGCCACCACGAGCATCGATAACGAGATAACCACCGCCATGTACATCTCTAGTGTCAATCGCTCCGATGGTAATTCCATTTATACTGGATAAAGCTGTATTAGGTTGATATTGGTTGGTTAAAAAGACTTGACCTCCCGTCCCATTAACAACATCAGTGTAGATTTCACCAATACTAATATCTGCACTCGTCGGTGTTCCTGTATCTATAGCATTCCCAACGGCTAATGTTCCTGCTCTAATATCAAGAGTCGGTTCTGCACTTCCATCAATAACGACTGTTGTACCATTAGAAAGGGTTACTGTCTCTGTGATGCTATTTTCGACATTTTCTACCTCTGTAATCAATACTGTACCGGGAATCGTCACACTGCCACCCGCAAAGATATGCAAGGATACTCCACTATAAGAATCTAAACTAACATCACCACTAGCACGAATCACAGGATCATTATTACTCGATAAACTCCCTAAACTTCCATCTAGCTTTTCTATTCTGAAACTTCCACCACTCGAATAATGTGCATCTCCCGCAATGGGAAAATCTGAGCGCAAAATCAAATCACCACCCGAAAACAAGCCACTATTCGGATGATTTAAGATAGATATCTTGACAAGTTGATTACCTTGTGCTATCAACTGTCCACCGGCAAAGGCGACAAAAGGATTAGTGATACTATCAGTAATAAGAAGAGTGTTAAAGGCTTCTAGAGAGAGATTACCACCTGCTATAATTTGTCCCTGTAAATCTAAATTTCCTGCACTAAGAGTAAAATCTTTCCCGACGACTAGATTACCGCGATTACTCAATGTTGATTCTAGATTTCCTGTTTGTAAACCGATGGGGACACTAATCGTTAATAAAGCGTTACTTTGCGGATTAATAGCACTAAAAACTGTCTCATCAGCAAACTTTACTGCGTTGGCTGTTGAAGAGACAAATGAGCCACGAATATCTAAACTAGAATTAGGGCCGAAAATAATTCCATAGGGATTAAGAAAAAATAAATTTGATTGACCAAGTACACCTAATCTTCCTAATATCTGTGAAGCATTTCCCCCTGTGACACGCGAAAAAATATTCATTATCCCTTGAGGATTAGCAAAATAAACGCCATTTCCTTGATTGATATTAAATTCTTGGAAACTGTGGAATAAATTGCCGCCTCGTCTAGCACCGCCATCAATTCTTTCATTGAGTGCATCTATCTGATTAACGCTTGATTTTTCGTTCCCCAAAGTTGAGTCAGGAATGACTTGTGCTTGAATAGGTCTTGAAAATAAGCTTTCTATGAGCAGCAGAAATATTAGTAAAACAAGGTTTTTAGACTGAAATGAATATTTTTTAGGTTCCATTCAATTTAAGTGTTCTTGTCAAAAGTTAAAAATTCCCTAAGATGCCATCGATTATAGAATCACCATCAGCGTAAATTCGATAAATAATAATATTTCTTTATTTTTTCTAGTTCAGGTTCTAGATCAGCTAAATTAGGTTATGGGAACGTTTAACAGCATTTTTGATTATGGCTAAAATTCGTTTACTAAGATATCTCGGACTATTATTGATTAGTTTACTTCTGAGTTTAGGATTAAATTTTGCTACATCTGCTTATTCAGTTGAACCAGAACAATTAGTCATACAGGGAGTTAACCGCTATCAAACTGGAGATTATCACGGAGCGATCACCGACTGGCAAAGTGCGTTAAAAGTTTACAAAAGCTCAAATAATTCCGAAAATATTGCGATTGTTTCCGAAAATATTGCCAGAACCTATCAACAATTGGGCGATCCGTCCACAGCTATTGCTTATTGGCAAGATGCGATTAATCATTATTCTAGAACGGGTAATCTGCAAAAAGTCGGACGCAATCTCACAGAACAAGCGCAAAGTTATGCAGCTTTGGGTCAATCTCGTAATAGTATTAATTTATTATGCGGCAATTCTGATGATTTAGATTCCTTAATGTCTTGTCTTCCGAATAGTGCTTTAGAAATTGCTCGACAACAACAAGACAAAAGCGGAGAAGTAGCAGCATTAGGGAGTTTAGGGGAAGCTTATCGAGCGATCGGACAATATCCACAAAGTATTATCATTTTAGAAAAAGCCGAGCAAATTTCTGATTCTTCCCATCAAGCAGCAATTTTAAATAGTTTGGGAAATACTTATACTAAACAAGCTGATCGCATGATGATCCAAGCTAATTCAGCCTTATTGCGTGGTTCAAGTCAAGGGAATATCTTTAAAGAACAGGCTAACCAATATTATCAAAAAGCGCAAGAATTTTTTAATAAAAGTATTGAAATTGCTCAACAACAAAATAATACAACAGGGCAACTGAAAGGACAACTCAATTTAATTCAATTGGGTAAGCAAATTTCAGCAACACAAAGGGATGCAGTCATTCAAGAAAGCTTAGAATTGTTAGAAAAAGTGTCGAATTCACCAGATAAAATTTATGCAGCAATCACTTTAGCGAATTTACCCGATGATGGCATCCCTCTAACTGAACCTTTAGCACAATGTCCGACAAAAAGAAAGTTATCTCAAAGTGAGGCGGAAAATTTATTAAAAACTGCCGAAGAAAATGCTAAACAATTACAAGATCCACGCTCACATTCTTTTGCTTTAGGTGCATTAGGACATTTTTATGAGTGCAACCAAGATTATGCTCAAGCTCTAGAATATACCAGACAAGCGAAATGGAATGCAGATCAAAATCAAGCAAATAAGGATAGTTTGTACTTGTGGGAATGGCAAACGGGAAGAATTCAAGAGACAAAAGGAGAAACTGAACCTGCGATCGCAGCTTACCAAAATGCAGTAACATCATTAGAACAGATTCGGAGCGATATTCTTTCATCCGAGCGAGATGTACAATTCGATTTCCGTGATCAAATTGAACCTGTTTACCGTCAATTAGCTAGATTAAGACTCCAAAAAGCCACTCAAGAGACGTTGAGTCTACCACAAAAAGAACAGGAATTAACCCAAGGTTTAGATACGATTGATCGTCTGAGATTAGCAGAATTACAAAATTATTTAGGAAATGATTGTTTTTTGGGTGATTCTCAAATTAATCAACAGACAGAACTCAATAACCCCAATACAGCGATTTTTAATTCAATTATTTTAGACGAAGAAACAGCAATTATTGTCAGTTTACCCAATGGAGAAAAAAAGATTCATTGGATTTTTAAACCCCGTTCCGAAGTGAACAGCACACTATCTCGTTTTCGTCAAGGACTAATTGAGAGCCGATTAGCAATTGATGATTATGATCTAACCCAAGCTAGGAATCTTTATGATTGGTTGATCCATCCTTTTGAAACCGATTTACAAAAACAACAAATTAATACACTTGTATTTGTTCAAGATGGACTGTTTAGAACAATTCCGATGTCTGCTCTCTATGATGGAGAAAAATTTCTAGTAGAAAATTATGCACTCGCTCTAACTCCTAGTTTAAGTTTAGTCTTACCTGAATCAGAGCAAAAACAAGAACGCGCTCTGATTTTGGGAGTGACTCAACCCACTGTAATCGATCAACAAAATTTCGAGAAATTAACAAATGTACCTTTAGAAGTCGCTCAGGTACAACTTAATTTTGCAAGTAATACACTATTGTTAGATGAGGCTTTTAATCGTGAAAACTTAGAAAAAGAACTCAATCAATCTAACTATAAAGTGATTCATGTAGCAACTCATGCCCAATTTGGCACAATTCCAGATGATACTTTTCTTGTTATTGGAAACAACAATAAATTAACCATCAAAGAATTAGAAAAAGTTTTACGGCAATTGGGAGGAGATTCTGAATCAATTGAACTATTAGCCTTAACAGCTTGTCAAACCGCAGAAGGTGATGAACGCTCAACATTAGGATTAGCGGGAGTAGCCGTTCAAGCGGGGGTTAAAAGCGTTTTAGCCTCATTATGGTCAATTCCAGATGAATCTACTTTACAACTCATTACCAATTTTTATCAAAACTTAGCCCAAAATAATGTTACTAAAGCCGAAGCTCTCCGCACTGCCCAAATAGCTTTAATTAAAGCTAAACAAAATGCTCAGATTAATGATCAATATGATAATCCTGCGTATTGGGCCCCTTTTATCTTAATTGGAAATTGGAATTAAACTTCACATTTTTGAAATTAAAGTCACCAAAAAATGGAAAAATTAGGCCAAAAAGTCACAATTTTAACCGAGTTTTAGAAAAATGAAAAAATTTTGTTAAGATTTTTGTCATGCTACTCAAAATCCTGCTATATCAAAGATACAGCAGAATAACACTAGGATTAGAACATGATTCCTGATACACGATCGCAAATGAGAATTTTAATCATCGATGACCATACATTAATACTCGATGGAACAGTTGAATTACTAAAGAAACAGCATCCTGAGGCAACAATTTTGACTGTACAAACGGCTCAAGAAGCACGTCAAGAAATCGAAGTATTTCAGCCAACTTTAGTTATTATGGATCTTTCTTTACCCGAAACGCTCGGCAAAACAGCTACAGTTGAAGTGGGACTACACTTATTACAAAACTTGATGAAAAAATATCCTTGTCTTAATTTGATGGTACAAAGTAGTTATGTTAAAGCCTTAGTTCGTCTTAAACATGAAATTGATGCTCATCAAGGAGGTTTTACAATTGCAGATAAAAGTCTATCAGAAAAAGAAATGTTAATGCGACTGAATTGGGCGATGCAAGGAGTAACTCACACAAAAGATTTAAAAAATGGTCTTGAAGTGAAGCCAGAATGGCTAGAGGTGTTGCGTTTAGCCTTTGAAGAGGGATTACAAGATAAAGCGATCGCAAAACAAATTAATGTTTCTGAACGGATGGTACGTCACTACTGGACAAAGTTGCAAGATATTCTAGGCATTTATCCCGAAGATGATAAAAATTTACGGGTACTAACTTTAAAACGTTCTCGTGAAGAAGGGTTGATCGATTAATGAATTTTTGCAATATTAATTACTGTAGAGGCATGATGAGATAAGATAAATTCTCCGTAATCTGCTAGATTGTCTAAACCTGAAAAATTTAAAACAATCTCGGATGCTAACCACATAAGACTCATTGTTACTAACTTTTTCCATTTAACTTTCATTGTCGTCACCTCATAAAATTCCCTAACTTTATCTTTTTTCTTTTATCTGTTGTTTGTTGTAATCTGAGGATTAATCTTTTGTATTTCATGTTGTGTTTGATTGAGAACAGAAAGAATTAAACCTTGTTTTAGTGCAGGATGTGGTAATAGATCAGCACAGAGAAAGACTACAAAAAGGGTTTTTAGAAACTCAATTAAAATTGATTTAATTGAAACTTGAGGATTTTCTACATCAAACAGATCATAAGTGGCAATTTTTTTATTTAGATATTTATTAAGTATTTTTAACATTGTTCTTACCTTCTAACTTGTATCTTTAGAATAGGAGAACTGAACAAACTAAACGTTAGTCATAGTAGTAATCATCAATACTTGATCCAGTTAACCTAATTGCACAAAAGTGAAATGTCCCCAAAAGAAAATTTCTAAGTAAACTCAAGAGCTTACCTAGAAAATCTGTTTCTCAAACTTAAAAAAACTGAATGTTAAATCCTGATTACTGAGGTGTTGGAACACCGAGCCAAATTCTTTCCTCGCCAGAAAGTTTTTCCATTTCAGAGCGAAACCAAAGTTCAAACTGTTCATTTAATAAACGTTGATACAGCGATCGATCTAGCTCGACTCCTATCCATTGTTCAAGTCGCACAATCACCCAATGTTGACCAAGACGAACGGGTAAATTGATTTGACCAACTGTACAACCTCGAAGCATATATGCAAAGCCTTCAGGAAGCGTACCCACTTCAACAGGCCCAACTAAACCACCAGTGATTGCCTCTGAGCCTTCAGAATAAAGGCGGGCTAATTCATCAAAAGATTGTTCCCCTTCCACTAAGCGAAAATATAATTCATGGGCAACCCCTTCATCAGCAAGACGTATCCAAGAGTAGATCACCCGATCTAGAAAACCTTTCCGTTTCAAGAAATAGCTAGGAATAAGCGTACCCCATCGGCTTTCTTTGTATTTTTCGATGCGTAACTTGCGAGTTGCCATTGCTTCTAGCTGTTCTGCACTCAACTGATATCGTTGTTGCCATGCTTGTTGTTGTGTTTCTTCCGTTAAACCCCAAAATTGATAGAAGCTAATGATGGCTTGTGCTGTTTCTTCTGGACTACACTGAATTGTGGCAATCTCTCGATCTAGGATTTGCTCGCCCAACAAATGAGGAATGAGTTGATAACTTGTTAATAAAGGAATGATGTTGGTATCGGTGAAAGTAAAAGAATCGAGAGAAAGTAGTGTAGTCATTTTAGGTACAGATTTTAATAATTATGGGAATATAATCTAGAGAAAAAGCGAGGGAATGGAAATAGGAGTAGGACACAACACCTATTTCCAGTAGCCGTTGAGGAAGATTAGGCAAAAGAAGTCGGGTAATGATCGAAGGTGACGGCATAACTCGTATTGCCACTGTATTGATAGACTTGTAGGAAGTAGTTGCCAGAATCATTAAAGTTATTAATGCTATCCGAGCTAGTACCGCCCAAGGTTGAGCTACGCAATACTTCACCACTATCAACGATACGGTTATTGTTGGAGTCTCTAATCAGACGAATATCTGCATCGCTGCTCAATCCAGTGAGTCGAATATTGACTCCTTCATAAAAACTCAGAGAGAAAGAATAAGTATCGGTGGTGTCTGTGCTGCCGACGTAATCATAAAAAGTGCGATCGTAATTTAAGTTACCAACACTTGTTTCATTGGGTAGTTGATTACTGGCTCCGTATGCCGCAGATAGGTTAATGCGATAGGGAAGGTATTGATCAGATCCTAGAGCATAACGATCAACGACTGCTAAATAATTACCCGCTCCTGCTTGATAGTTAATCGAGTCTTCGCCATTGCCACCTCTAGAAGAAGAAGATAAGAATTGATCGGAAGAATCTAGGTAGCCGTTGTTATTAGAATCGCGATATAATCTCAAGTCAGCATCATCACCATCTGCACTCATTCCAAAAAGATGTAAGTTAATATTGCTAGTACCACTGATGCTAAAGCGGCGTACATCTTGATGATAGGTGGTGTTGAGATAGTCACTTCTTTGAACGACTGTAGAACCAATATTTCCTAAGTTGTATGTTGTAGTAACCATTTGTTTTAATCTCCTGAACTGGTTTGTTTCTATGTTTTTAGAATAAAAAAAAATCAACAAGTAAACATTAGGTGTTTGTGTAGACCTGATTACGTTAATTAGCCGTTTCTTTTTCCGAAAACTGAAATGTCTGACTACTTTCTAACCTTTTAACCCAATTGACACAAATAATAGAGGCACTTCAGTCCGAAATGTCTCTACCACTACAACTATTGAAAATTGATATAAGAATTAGGGGGATATATTACAGAAAAAAAGCCAGAGAAGGAAATAGGAGTAGGACAAAACACCTATTTCCAATAGCAGTTAAGAATGATTAGACATCAAAAGTCGCGTAATGATCGAAGGTGACGGCATAACTGGTGTTGCCAGTGTATTGATAGACTTGTAAAAAGTAATTGCCTGAAAGATCATAGCTATTAATGCTATCGGAGCTAGTACCGCCCAAGGTTGAGCTACGCAACACTTCATCACTATCAACAATATGGTTATTGTTATAGTCTTGAATCAGACGGAGATCGGCATCGCTGCTCAATCCCGTGAGTTGAATATTGACTCCTTCATAAAAACCGAGGGAGAAAGAATAAGTATCGGTGGTGTCGGTGCTGCCAACGCTATCCCAAAAAGTCTGGTCATAATCTAAGTTACCAACATTGATTTCATTGGGAAGTAAATTACTGGTACCGTATGTCGATGATAGGTTGAGGTTATAGGGAAGGTATTGATCAGATCCTAGTGCGTAACGATCGACTACTGCTAAATAACTCCCGGTTCCTGCTTGATAGTTAATCGAGTCTTCGCCATTACCTCCTCTATTAGAAGATTGTAACCATTGGTCAGAAGCGTCTAGAATACCGTTGTTATTAGCATTCCAATATAAACTTAAGTCAGCATCATCGCCATCTGCACTCATGCCGAACAATTGTAAGTTAATGTTGCTCGTCCCACTGATGCTAAAGCTATAGGTATCTTGACTGAAATATGAGCTAAGAAAGGTACTTTCTTGAACGACGGTAGAACTTAGATTTCCTACGGTGTATGGAGTAGTAACCATTTATTTTTATCTCTAGAACTTGTTTATTTTTATATTTTTAGAATAAAAAAATATCCCTAAGTAAATATTAGTTATTTAAGCAAAATACATTTCTATAATTAACAAAATAATCTGTTAAAAAAATGAATTTATGAATTAATATATCATCGTTTTTATTCATTAAATAAAATCATCATTGCAGAAAAGTGTAATGAGTATTACAGAAAAGTTTATACTTGATTGACTTAAAGTTGAAGTATGATTTGAGATAAGACATCAATAGCTTGAATTAATGAATGATGTGGGAAATTCAGACAAGGTTTAAATTATGTCCATTCGGGATAATCCCTGGATTGACTTTAACGGGTTTAATCTTGCTCACTCGTTCTCTAGGACTATTTCAACTATTTGAATGGTCTGCTTTAGATATTTTTCTCCGCTCTCGTCCTTTTGAAAAGCTCGATCAACGGATTCTGATTGTGGGAATTAATGAAGAAGATATTAGACAACTTGGAAAATATCCGATTACTGATGCAGAACTCAGTACCCTGATTACAACATTACAACAGTATAAACCAAGAGCGATCGGTGTAGATATCGTCAGAGATCTGCCCGTTGAACCAGGATACTTAGAACGACAAAAAATCTTTCAAAATAGCAAAAATTTAATCGTCATCGAAAAAGTCTTAAAACCCTCTATTGCTCCCCCTCAAAACATTGACACTACACAAATTGGCTTTTCTGATGCTATACCTGATACTGATGGGCAATATCGACGCATTTTATTAGGAATGTATCACGGAGAAAACTATAAATTTTCCCTAAACTTACGTCTAGCTGAACTCTATTTAGCCAAAGAAAAAAAAACCTTAAAAAATGGTATTCATGATCCTGAAGCCATGCGTTTTGGTCAAACTGAATTACCTCGTTTTTATCCACATACAGGAGGCTATGTCGGAACTAAGGCGGGTGGTGTACAAATGCTGCTGAATTATCGCAATAGCCTAAACCCATTTCGGATCTTATCACTTCATGACATTAAAGCCCGTAAATTTGAGCCAAAGTGGTTAGAGGATAAAATTATTTTAATAGGGATTATGTCACCTAGTGTACCTGATATAGTTAATACAAATGCTCTGGCTTATTCAAAACTGAACGGACAAATTTACGGTATAGAATTTCAAGCACATGGTATCAGTCAAATTTTAAGCGTGGTTTTAGACAATAGACCGCTTTTACGAACCATGTCCGAAGGTTGGGAATATTTGTGGATCATTTTTTGGGGAATACTCGGTATTTATCTGAGTAGCGTCACTTCATTACCTTTTAAAAATTTACTGATGATTGTTTTGAGTAGTTTTAATCTGCTATTTGTTTGTTATTTAGTATTACTAGGTGGTTGGTGGCTGCCAGTCGTCCCGTCTGTACTCGCTCTTATAATTAATGGAGTCATTTTAACAGCGTTTTATCAGTATGAACAAAAAATACAAGTTCAGATCGAAGAACATCAACGAACCATAGAACATACTTTTACAGTAATTCATAATGGGCCATTACAAACTTTAGCCGTTGTTTTACGTTCCTTACGAGAAAAAGACGTACGTCAAGCTGAATTACTTCAACAACTTGAAACCCTAAATCAAGAAATTCGAGACATTGGGGACTATCTAAAACAAGAATCGATTACTCAAAATGATAGTATCAGACTTGGTAATGGCTTAAATCTTAATTTAATACGTCCGCTTCATGAACTTTTATATGAAGTTTTTAGTAATACACTAGAACGCGATTTTCCTTGTTTTGCTACTCTAAAAGTCAAAGTTCGCTCATTTGAACCAATTGAACCCGCTAAATTATCGAATGAGCAAAAACGACAAATCTGCCAATTTTTAGAGGAGGCTATTTGTAATGTCGGTAAACACGCATCTGGAGTTAAACGAATTAGTGCGATCGGCAGTTTAAAAAATGGCTGGTATACCCTCAGTATTCAAGATAACGGTCAAAACAGTCAAAACACGACGATGGGACGAGGTACCAAACAATGTCAACATCTGGCTAAACAACTTGGTGGAACCTTTAAGCGAGAATTTATTACACCAAACGGAATGTATTGCGAATTAAGCTGGCCTCTCAAAAGCAAGCGTTTATCCCAGTTTTTTCCCAAAAAACCTCATTAATTAGGAGTTTATGCTATGCACACTAAAAGCATTTTGTCAATTAGTTTAGGTGTTTTTCTAAGTTTATCTAATGTCGTTTGGGCGGGTTATGTACCACCTGCCAAACAAGAGCCACCGAGTGACTATTCTAGTTCTACTGGAATCCGTTCTGGATGCCCGAATCAAGAAATTAATAGCGAAATGTTGGTCATTCTGGCACCTCAGACCTATGTTGGAGAAACAACATCGGTGCGACCTCAGTTTACTTGGTGGACAGCAGTTCCATCCGATCTTGATTTTCGTTTATTTGAGTTTACTGCGAATGGTCAAGTCAAACAAAAAGGCAATCCGATTTCAATAAAAAGTTCTGCTGGCATTAATCAGCTATCCTTACCCACAGAACACCCCCCACTCACAGTAGGTCAAAAATATCTCTGGCAAGTGGCTCTGCGTTGTCCTAATGGCAATTATGTTTTAGAAAGGGCAGAATTTAAAGTAGTGACCGCCCCTTCTAATATCAATCCTAATCTCAATAGCTCAGAAAAAGTCAAACAGTATGCTCAAGATGGATTTTGGTATGATGCTTTGTCAGAAAGTTTACAAGAGTCATCTGGAAAACTAGGGAAATTAGGATCTGATCTTATATCATCATTAGCGATGTCGGAAAACCTTCTGATATCAGCACTTTGACGGACAATCAGCAAAAAATCATTTTAAAACGTATAGAAAGTTTAGAAGAGATTTCTAGCAATTGGCGTTAAGATGCTTGTAGAGACTGATCTGAATAAACATTTTTTGAGACTTTCATCGTGTCTAAACATTCTTGGTTATTCTTATTGTTAACTTGTATGGGCTTGTGGAGTGGTGGACAAGCCGTACAAGCACAAGCCTTATTACCTTATAATCCACAACTCAATTCTGAACAACTCGAACAAGCAGGTTTAGAAATGGCAGAAGAAGCCATTCAACTGATGCGCTTTGAGCGTCCCGATGCCGCCCTTTCGCGGGCAGAATTATCGACTCAACTAGCCCCAGAACGTTTTCAAACTTGGTTTATTTTGGGCAGTTTGTATCTACAGAGTGAAAAAGTTGATCAAGGTATTGAAGCCCTTAAAAAAGCTCAAACTCTAGCCCCAGAAGAAGCTGTAATTCGTTTTACCCTCGGTAGTGCTTATTTTGAGAAAGAGGATTATCAAACCGCAATCAATGAGATTAACGAAGGATTAAAATTAAAATCGGATGTTCCAACGGCTTATTTTGATCTAGGCAATTCTCACCTAAAATTAGGACAGTATGGGGAAGCTATTAACGCTTATAAAAAAGCCGTTACTATTGAAAAAAATTTTTGGCCAGCGATTAATAATATCGGTTTAGTTAAATACGAACAGGGGGATCTCACGGGCGCGTTAACTGAGTGGCAAGCCGCCCTAAAAATTGATCCTGAACAAGCAGAACCTAAACTAGCCCAAGCTGTAGCTATTTATACTCAAGGCAAAAAAGCTGAGGGTTTAAAATTAGGTGAAGCGGCTTTAATGATCGATGGTCGCTATGGAGATTTAGAATTTTTAAGAAAAAATCTTTGGGGAGAAAAACTTTTAGCCAATACAAAAAACTTTTTAGAAACCCCTGAAATGAACGCAGTTTTAACAAGGGTTCAAACTCAACCAACAGAGGAACAACCATAATCGATTTTTGTTTTGTTGTAGGGGTTTGGTTCAGTAAACAGTAAAACAGTCAAATCAATTTTAATACTGATTACTGGTCACTGATGACTGTCATGGGTTTGGTCGCCAAACCCTATTTTAATGATCTATCTTGATTCCCTGAATTGCATAATCTAACAATTCCATTGGATGATATAGAGGTATTTCTTTTTCTTGTATTGAAAGATGTTTTTTAATCTGTAATGAACAACCAGGGTTAGCGGAAGCAATTAAGTCTGCTCCAGTGTTGTACAGATTTTGTACTTTTGAACGTCCTAATTCGTCGGCGATTTCGGGCTGTAGCATATTATAAACCCCTGCACTGCCACAGCATAAAGCCGCATCAATCGGTTCTTTTAATTTCACATTGGGAATTTGTTGTAATAGCTGACGAGGTTGTAAACTGATTTTCTGTCCATGTAACAAATGGCACGCATCTTGATACACAATTGCCAATAGAGATTTATTACTAATTGGCGACAGGTTTGCGGTTAATCCGACTTCGGCTAAAAATTCTTGGACATCTCGGACTTTTGCGGAAAAATCTTTTGCTTTGGCTTGATATTCTAGATCATCTTCTAAAATATGGTCATAAATTTTGAGCGTATGCCCACAGCCTGCCGCATTGATAATAATATAATCGACATCCGTATCGGCAAAACTATCAATCATCTGACGGGCTAATGCTTTTGCTTGTTCTTCTTGTCCTTGGTGTGCGGGGAGTGCAGCGCAACAACCTTGAGTTTTTGGGATGACGACTTCACAACCATTCGCGGTTAAAACCCTTACTGTTGCTTCATTGACGGGTGAGAAAAATAAGCGTTGCACACAGCCTAAGATTACACCGACGCGATATCTTTTTTCTCCTTGTGCGGGAATCACATCAGGATAGTTTTTATTGATTGATGATAAATTGATTTCGGGTAAAATCGATTCCATTGCAGCTAAACGCGGGGAAATCAGTTTTAGTATACCTGTTGCTCTAACTAATTTCTGTAAGCCAATTTTTTGATAAATCCAAAATAAAGGTAATAAAAGCTTGAGACGGACGGGATAGGGAAAAAGATTAAAAATTAACCATCTAATCAGTTTATCGCCTAAACTACGGGGTTGATTTCGTTCAACTTGGGGACGAGTTGCATCGATTAATTGATCATATTTTACCCCCGATGGACAAGTGGTTACACAGGCCAAACACCCTAAACACGTATCAAAATGCTGTGTTGTCGTTTCATCGAGTGAAGCTTGTCCTGTTTTGATCGCATTCATCAGATAAATTCGGCCTCGTGGGGAGTCCATTTCTTTACCTATGACGCGATAACTTGGACAGGTAGATAAACAAAAACCACAGTGAACACAACTATCGATGATTTCTTGTTTGGGTGGTTTTCTCGTATCAAAACCTTTGATTTCTCGTTCTAGTTGTTCTTGATAATTAAAAGTGTTCAATGGTTCAGGGTTTGTGGTATTTGGATTATCTGAAAGTTGCATAGTCTAGGCTATCGATGAGCGACATATCTCTAAGATAGCCTAGTTCAGTTCTTAATAACCTGCGGACTTACGATGTTCAATAGCACTCACTCCCTCAGTTTCTAAGAGTTCTCCTTTTTCGACTATGGCATAAATTAACCAACGATCGCCACAAGCCATAATGTTTTCTACACGACATTCTAGATAGGCTAAGGCTTCTGAGAGGACAAGACAACCATTTTCAGCCGTTTTTGTCGGAATTTCGCTAAAAGGATTATCTAATGTACTATGACGGGAAAAATAACGGCGAACATTGCGACCTTCTTTGAGTATATTTAAAACAAAGCGATTTCCAGGGTGTCTCATCAGATCAGCGTTTTGGTCTTCGGCAATAGCAATCATTAAGCTAGGGGGATTGAAACTTGCTTGGCTGACCCACGATGTTAAAATTCCTTTGGGAGTATTATCGTTTTGGGTGGTAATAACGCATAGTGATCCAATAATACGACCGACTGCTTGTTCAGTGCGATTAATTTGAGCGTCTGTTACTGAACTTCGAGGGGTTCTGATTTTTTTGTTTTTCTTTAAGGCTTGAACAAAATCGGCACCCGCTTGATAACATTGTTCTATGTCTTCTAAAGTGGGACTAAAACGAACCCGAATCGCATCAAAACCGAATCGATAATTAGCATCCTGTAGTTTAGTTTCTAGAAGATCAACTGCTTCACCACTCCAACCATAGGAACCAAAGACCCCCGCTAATTTGGTTTTAGCAGCACTAGATAAGATCATACCGAGTGCGGTTTGAATTTGGACTGGTGCATGACCTCCCAGTGTCGGAGAACCGATAATAAAACCATCACAGGTTTCTATTGCTTTAAGAATTTGATTAACGTCGGCAAGTTCACAGTTAATTGATTCTATTTCTACACCATTATTGATCAATCCCTGTGCGATCGCATTAGCCAGTGTTGCCGTATTGCCATAAGCTGAAGCATACAACAAAGCAACCTTATAATCTTGGCGTTTTTGTTGTCCACACCAATAACGATAATCATAAGTGAGACGACTAACACTATGACGCACTAGACAACCATGACACGGTGCATAGCCTTTGACCGAAAAACGCGCTAATTTATCTAAAGCATCTTCAACTTGTTTCGCCTGGGGTGCGTGTAAACAGTCAAAATAGTAAAGACGATCACTATCTAAGGTTTTCCAGTCTTCATCCGTAATCGAATCTTCACAGACATGAACCCCAAATAATTTATCAGTGTATAACAGTTCCGTTACTGGATCGTAAGTACATCTTGCATCAGGCCAGCGTGGAGTCGGTACATTAATAAATTGTAAGTGATGACCTTGACCTAAATCTAGGGTGTCGGGACAACTGATTAATTGAGTTTCATTCAAGGTTGTTTTTAAAATATTAGCAGCAGGACGCGAACAAATCACGATCGCTTGTGGTGCTTTTGTGAGTAAAGCTTTGAGGGTAATTAAACGGTTAGGATTAACATGACTCAGAATAATATAGTTAATCTGGTTTAAATCGATGGTTTTACTCAGTTCATCGATAAAAATCTCCGTAAATGAGACCCCTGGGGGATCAATTAAGGCAACTTGGTCGCTTTGAATAAGATAAGAATTAGCCGTTGTACCGCGTTGACGAGAGTATTCTACTTCAAATTTCAGACGTTCCCATGTTCTTGAACGAAACATGATTGTATTTTTGGCGATCGCTGCAATTTGAACATCTCTGGTACGAGTGGGAGTTAATGTCATCATGGTAAAAATTCCTTTATTATTTAAAATTCTTCTTCATTTTTGGGGTGTCTGCTTTTATAGCGTTGTGTGATCGCTTGTTCTGGATCAATTCCTTCAAAAGTGGGTGGCAACCAAACCCGAATTACAAGGAGAAAACCTAAGACCATCAGAAAAGCACATGAGGCTAAAACTTGATGCCAATTGGTTTCTAGGACTCCGCGTACAATAACTTCTCGCAAGACGGAAACAATAGAAACTTCTACCGCGACTCCAATAGATACGCGATGTTCTTGGAGATAAATAATAAGTAGGCGAAATAATTCAACTAAAATCAGGAGGAATAAAAAGTCAGCCGTAACGATGTGATAATCAAGAGGTGGTAGCAAAGATAGAAACATATGCCATGTTTGGAGTACCATTAGGCTAAATAGACCCATACAAAGCAAAATAACGATTAAATCTTGAATCAATTCTAAGCTACGCACGATGAGAACTCGGTTTAATTGACTTCCAGATAGAGGTGTCTTGTCGTCAAGAGGTTTGTACATGATTTTTTTCTCTTTGGGGTGAATTAATTAATAATGATTTCCGACTTTGCGATGATGAATTGCAGTTAAAGCATTAACATCCGCGACTCTACCTGCTTCAACGGTGCTATAAATAACCCAATGATCGTTACAATCGAGACGGCTAGTCACTTCACATTCGAGATAAGCTAAAGCATCGGCTAGAATAGGTGAACCGTTATTTGCGGAATAGGTTTTAATACCAGCAAAACGATCGTCACCTGGTGCAAACCGTTTCAGGAAATGCTTCATCAAATGTTGATAGTTGCCTTCCCCTAAAATATTGAGAATAAAACGATCTCCAATTTGGAGTAAGTCAATAATGGCGCGATCTTTAGAGACTGCGATCGCAATACCCAACGGACTTAAGCTTGCTTGTGTCACCCAAGACGCTAACATCGCACTGCTGAGATCTTCTTTTTGGGTGGTTAGAATATAAAGTCCACTGCTAATACGTCCTAATGCTTTTTCTAAGTCTGGATTAATCGATTTAATTTGTTTTATATTACGATCGCGGGTTAATTCTTGTCCTAAGTCGGTTCCTGCTTCATGACACCGTTGTTCAATCGCTAAAGTCGGCGGTTCTTTGATTAAAATGGGGGGAAACGCTTCCATGAGTCCATTACTAAAAAACTGACTCCGTAAAGGGAACAGGGGTTCATCTTCTCCACCACCCGACTCGAATAAACCCATCACTTGTTTAGGGTGTGTCGCGGCAATAATCGTTTTGAGGGCGGCTTGTGCTTGTGATGCTGACTGGGGCGGCATTCCAACTACTATCCCCTTGGCATCGATCACCCATTCACGAACTTCTGAGAGATCAACGCTAGCGAGATCAATCTTTTCGACGATGACACCAGTACGACTAATTCCTTCGGCGATGGCTGTTGCGATCGCGTTACTATAGCCATAGTCTTCGGCGTAAAATAGAGCAACTAGCGTTTCGGTTTTAGTCTGTTCTTCACTCCAAACTCGATAGCAATCCATCCATTGTGGGATATGATGTTTGAGTAAAGGCCCGTGTCCAGTCGCAATAATATTAAACTCTAATCCTTCAATTCGTTTTAAAGCACTGAGAACCGATCGCGCATTTGGCCCCATTAAGCAATCATAGTAATATTTAAAATCTGCTTCGAGTCGTCCTGTGTCTTCATCATACGTATGATCATCACAGTAGTGCATCCCAAAGGCATCACAAGTATACAGAATTTGGGTTTTCGCATCATAGGTAAAAATCGTATCAGGCCAGTGGAGATTCGGCGCAGAATAAAAGCTTAATTCGTGTCCATTTCCTAGATCCAGTTTATCCCCATTTTTGACCTGCATCGATTTAAAGGGACGATGCACCATATTTTCTAAAAACTGAATCGCTACTTTCGCCCCAACAATTATAATATCGGGTGCGAGATCTAAGATATCTGCAACTAAACCACTATGATCGGGTTCGGTATGGCTGATGATTAAATAATCGATTGATTTAGGATCAACGAGTTTTGTTAAAGTTTCTTTATATAAAGTTTCAAATTTACGATGAGAGGTATCGACTAAAGCAATCTTTTCACCTTGAATGAGAAAAGAGTTATAAGTTGTGCCATTGCGTAAACCGAATTCGATATCAAAGCGATCGCGATCCCAGTCTAATGAACGCATCGCCGTTGTTTCAGCTGCAATACCAACTGTTTGTAAGGTTAGACGTTTAACCTCAGAAGTTGAATTAAGACGATTTGTGATAGCAACCATAGTTTCTTGCTCGTTGAGACATCAGTGGTACTGATCTGTATAGTCGCCTAGTAATTAAATTTTGTAAAATGTCAATGTTTTAAGCCTTATATAAGAAATTTATATTAATTTTTGATAATTATAATATTTTATTTAATATATTTACTATAGTCTATGTATAATTAAATTTACATTTAAAAAAGTGTATATAAATTCAGCTTTTTTTGCCTCATTTTAATCTTCTTCTGTCTAGGAGAGGATGAAGACGCACTTAAACGAATGTAGCCCGTTTAAACGGAATTTAAGTTTAAAATGCGATAATTTATTCTAGATTCGGGATTAATTACGATTAAATCAAACCTTAGCTTGTTTTAGATAATACTCATACCGTCCTTTAAGCTGATCAATGGTTAGATCTTGTGACCAATATTCGACTAAAGCATGACCAAACGCCCAAGCATTAAGATCTGGCGCAACGGGATTTTCTAATAGTAAGGGCCAAAGCGATCGCAAATCAAAATAGGCATCAGTTTGATCCGAAGTCAGTAGCGAAAACAAATCATATGCCATTTGCAGTTTACCAATCACTACGGGTAATTGCTCAATGGGGATTTGTTGGGCTAAGATATATGCTGCCGTTGGGGTACCTGTGGTCAAAGTAGCAATAAAAGAAAGAATTGGACTTTTAAGAAAAGTGGCGAGTCCCTGTGTTGTTGCCATTTGGAGGGTATAGCGATCAATAATTTTAGCCGCCCCCACAATGCGAGATTCTTGATCTTTAAGAAAACGCGCTAGACGAATTTGTTTACTCGGTGCGATCGCTTCAATTAAGGTTAAAGATAAGATATCGATATTCCAAGGGGAACGATCTGAATTTACATCACTTGTAACAATTGGTACAGTTTTGTTGACAAATTCACCAAGTAGTCGATTTCGATATTCAGTGGCTTCTCGAATTGAAACTTCTTTTGGACGATCTCCCCATTGCCAGTCATAAGGGGGTTGCCATTCTCGAAGGGGGCGCAGTCGATCTACTTGAGTCACGACTGCAATCATCGGTATTGTCTCATTTTCGGCTTTCATTTCTTTAAGAAAATCCACATCCATCTGTAGGGCTGGATCGAGGGCTGGAGTGACTAAAATGAGTAAATCTGCATTAGTGGCGTAGTCTATGACGATATTGCGTAAATCTTGGCGGTTTACTTGTTCGTACCCTGGCGTATCCCAAAGCGTTAGGGTTTCACCAGTAGCCGTTCGATAATGATAACTTTTAATCTGATCTGTGCTGGGTAGGACATCGACTTCGGCTTTATCTGCTTGAAAGAGGGTATTAATCAGACTACTTTTTCCCGCCCCAGTTCGCCCAATAAGTAGAATATTAACGGGCTTTTGCTGAACTTCTGTCACGGGTTCGGCTTGAATAATAATATCTCGTAAGGTTTGGGTTCTTGCTTCGGGTACAGTATCTTGAGTAACCGCAATTTTTTTACCGCTATAAAGTGCGATCGCTTGTTGTGCTAAATTTTTTAAAGCCGCTTCCCGTAGGACTTGCCCTAAATTGACGATCAGTTGTTGAGTTGCCTTATCACTGGTTTTTTTGGTCGCTTGTTTAGCAACAGCAGCAGCAGGGTTGAGTAACCATTGCGCCCAGTTCCATACTTGCCACAGTTTACGCGCCGATGGTTCTAATTTTTGATAAACTTCATAGGCTTCGTACGCTTGTCCTACTGTAACTTGATTTAATGCGGGGCCTAATTTTTGCATCCATTGATCGAGATCATCAACGGTTCCTCTAATTAAAGTGTAGGCTTGAGGAACATAAATATTCAGTAACGGATATTTAACTTCAGGATAATAGATTTGTGAGATCGCTGTAACAATTTCCTGACAGCGTTTCCAGAAAGTTGTCCAGTCTTGCCAAAAAGGTTGATCGTTTTTCGCTTTTTCTAAAATATCTTTGAGGATCGATGATGCTTTTTGACTTGGATCATCATTTGTGGTTAACTGATTCGATTCTAGACTTGATTCTAACTCTTGATTAACTTCAGCAATAGCCGCTTCAATCTGTTTAACAGCAGGATTCGTCCATTGTACGATTAACCAACGCCAACCAACAAAAACTAACGTAAAAATCGCCCAGATCCAGCTTAATCCCCATTCGTGAATCTGCCATCCCGCAGCAAACAGGATAAATAGAATTATAGAAGCGATCGGAAGGGCTAAGATTACCCACTGCCAAGGTTTTAATCGTACCATTGCTCAAGTTTTCCTCTGTATCAAAGTAGAGTGAGTCTCAATTAGCCCACTCTATCTCTGATTTTAATTATTCCTCGTCTTCTACATCACTAGAACCAAATTTACTGACTAATTCAGGATTTTCACTCCAAGCACTTACAATATTAATCGTGCCATCGAGGAAGTTTTGCCGACAAGCGCGACGCTGGATCTTACCACTGGCTGTTTTAAGAATGGTTCCAGGTTTGGCTAAAACGATCGCATAAGTCATAATTTCGTGTTGTTCGGCGATTTCTTGGCGAATATCTCCTAAAAGTTTCTCCGCATCAATCTCACCGCTACGACGTTCGACTTCTTGGACAATTACTAATTGTTCTTCTCCATTATCTTCAATGGAAAAAGCCGCACCATAGTCGGGACGGAAAACCGAGTTAAGATGTTGGACAGACCATTCTAAATCTTGGGGATAGTGATTTGTACCGCGAACGATGATTAAATCTTTAATACGACCTGTAATAAATAATTCCCCATCTTTAAGGAAACCTAGATCACCCGTTCGTAAAAATGGGCCTTCGTTAGTATCTTGAAGATAAGCTTGAAAGGTTTCTTTGGTTTCTTCTCTACGTTGCCAGTAACCTTGTGCCATACTCGGATCAGATGCCCAAACTTCTCCCACTTCATCAGGCGCACAACGGGACAAACTAACAGGATTAACGATCGCAATATTCGTTTCACAAACACGTTGACCACAACCTGCTATATATCTTACACCAGTCGTTTGATCGGGTTTTGCATCAACAATTTTATTGCGTTCAATAGAAGCAGCATCAACCGCAGCAATAACGGGTTTAGTCCCTCTCGGTGAAGTAGAAACCAGTAATGTATATTCCGCTAAACCATAAGAGGGGGCGAATGCTTCCCAAGAGAAACCACACTGACTAAAAATCTCAACAAACCTTTCCATCACTCTAGGGTTAATCGGTTCGGCGGCGTTTCCTGCGGCCTGCCAACTGCTAAGATCTAATTCAGCAAGATCTTTTTCTTTAACCCGACGAATACACAGATCATAAGCAAAGTTAGGGGCTTGGCTATGGGTTCCGCCATATTTCGTCATATTCCGTAGCCATTGTACAGGACGTTTAATAAAAGCGAAGGGCGACATCAAATAACAAGGTGTTCCATTGTATAAAGGAACCATCATCCCTTCCACTAAACCGTAATCGTGAAAATAGGGCATCCAGGTTACAGATACGCTATCAGCATCATAACCGCAGGCTTTTTTAAGATATTTACAGTGGTGCATCAGATTAAAATGACTGAGCATCACCCCTTTAGGAATTGCGGTCGAACCAGATGTATACTGTAGGTAAGCTAGGATATCTTTATCCACTTCTGGATCTACCCACTGCTCGGCTAAAGATAGATCAACTGTATCAGTATCGATCCAGCGCATCTGATCGAATTCTGGAAATTCATCTTTAACAGTTTCAATGAGTCCTAAGATACTCGCTGTCGTTAGTGCAAAGGTAGCATTTGCATCTTTAACAATTGAACGAAGTCGAGGTAATGTCCTTTTCAGTCGCCCTGACTCTGGAGGAGGAACGGGAATTGCTATCACACCTGCATATAAACAGCCACAGAAAGCCGCTAAAACTTCTAACCCTTGGGGATATAGAAGTAGGACGCGTTCTCCTTTTGCGTTATATTTCTGGAATAGAGCAGCGATCGCTCTTGCTTGTCGATCCAGTTCCCCATAGGTTAACGGTTCGCTAGGAGTCTTGCCATCAATTAAAAACGTGTATGCGTGTCCATCACTTTGATGTTGCGCCCGATATCGTAATAATTCGACTATTGTAGAAAATTCAACAGGATTCGCAGAGTTTTGTATTAAGGCTTGAGTCATCTTTATATCTAGGTTTTTACGCTATTAAAACAATATATTGAGAAAGATTACAATATACTCTCTGGCGATAGGATAAATCTAGAACAAAGATTGGTCAAGTTAGATTATTTTTCAGGTTTTTCTTAGCCAAAACACAATTACATATATTATTCTGTATAATATAATACATTTAATTAATAAACTTAAAACTGCCTGAGATTCAGACAGTTTCAGGTTTAGACTATACTACACGTTAGATGAAGGGTTTTCTTCTTGAGACATTTGACGCTCCATCGTTTCGATCGCTGCATTTAAGCCCGCTAATCTTGTTTCTAGTTCATCACGCATCGATTTAAGGAACCGTAGCTTTTGTTGACGATATTCCCGACGCGAAACAGTTTGACCACCCCAACAAGGATTACCAAAGAAAGGAAACATAAAAATCGTCCTCCACGCTTGTAATTACTATTGTGCCGAAATTCCAGAAACTCTGGCTATCGAGATTACCGAACCTTGAATGACGACTCAATCCAATCAAAAATAGATCAGCGCGTTTTATTGCAATCAACTATACAATTAACAGTATCTTCTCCTTTGAAACAAGAGAAAACACCAAGAATGATCGCTTAAATTTTTCTTAACCTTTTGACCTTGTTTATGATTCCATTTCAGCCTTATTCCTTTGCTGCCCCAACGACTGAAGAAACGGATTATTTTGATTATTTTTATGATGAACCTGGAAGTGAGCCTGGCACACTAAACATTGAACCGACGGCTAAACCTTCTCGGATTATTTTAATCGATTATGACGAAAATGATGCGATCCGAAAAGTTGATATGACTCCTAATGCTTTGTTGCCTTATTTGGGTAAAAATAGCATTTCTTGGATGGATGTTCAGGGTTTAGGGAGTGAAGATGTTCTGCGAGAAGTTGGGGATATTTTTGATTTACATCCACTTTTATTAGAAGATATTGTTAATGTTCCGCAACGCCCTAAATTAGATGAGTATCAAGATAAATTGATGTTTATTGCTCATATGGTTCGACGGCATGAAGAAGAAGATGGATTTGTCACGGAGCAAGTTAGTTTTATCTTAGGAAAAAATTATTTAGTCACCTTTCAAGAAGAAGAGTTAGAAGATTGTTTTGATATTGTTCGAGAACGAATACGGAACAATCAAGGAAAAGTCCGTCAACAGAAAGTAGATTATTTAGCTTATCTTCTTTTAGATTCATTAATTGATGGTTATTTCCCCATTTTAGAACACTATGAAGAAAGAATAGAAGATTTAGAAGAAAAAATTCTGGCTACTCCTGAGCGAAAGTTAATGCAGGAAATTTACAGTATTCGTCGAGAATTACTGGCTTTAAGACGTTTACTTTGGCCTTTAAGGAATGTTTTAAATTTAATGATTAGAGATGATAGTGATCTTCTAACACAAGAGGTACAAATCTATTTTAGAGATTGCTATGACCACGTTATACAGTTACTTGATATTTTAGAAGCTTATCGAGAATTAGCATCAAGCTTAATGGATGTTTATATGTCCGCCGTTGGTAATAAAATGAATGAAATAATGAAATTTCTAACCGTTTTTACCGCTATTTTTAATCCTTTAACTTTTATTGTTGGCGTTTATGGGATGAACTTTGAAAATATGCCCGAATTACAGACACGTTGGGGATATTATATTGTCTGGGTGGTGATGCTCTTCATCGCAGTTACCATGATTTTGATCTTTTGGAAAAAAGGTTGGTTTAAAACAACTTATTCTCTTGATGAGAAATAGCCCTGTAGGTCATTGTTTAATTATTTTGAAGAATTGACCCAAGGACTGTGTACTATAGAAACAGAAGAGAGTTAGCGAGAAGGTTGCGGGTTGAAAAGATCCGAGGAAAGTCCGGGCTTCCGAAAGACCAAACTTGCTGGATAACGCCCAGTGCGTGTGAACGCGAGGAAAGTGCCACAGAAAAATACCGCCAGTGAGTGAAAGTTCATCTGGTAAGGGTGCAAAGGTGTGGTAAGAGCGCACCAGCAGTATTGTGAAATACTGGCTCGGTAAACCCCGGTTGGAAGCAAGGTGGAGGAACAAAGGTTGGTCTTTTTCCTGTTCCGTTGATAGAACCGCTTGAGATGTTTGGTAACAAATGTCCTAGATAGATAACCTTCCTCTCCAAGTTTAGTCATTGACTAATCTTGGTTAGAACAGAACCCGGCTTATGTCTAACTCTCTTCTGTTAAGCTTTAAAAATAGGTCAATAGATCAAGTACCGATGTTAGATGATGTGCGGCGGCAAAAAGAGTTACAAACTTTAGTACAAAAATTAGGACTAGCAAAAACAGATCGAGTTAATTGGTCGCTACTTAATTTAGCCTTAATTCATCCGAGTTTTTCAAGGGAAAAAAACTATCAACAATTAGAATTTGTTGGGGATGCAGTGGTGAGGTTAGCGGCGGCTGAAGTGTTGCTAGAATCTTATCCTAACGCGATGGTTGGGGAATTTGCCGCGTTACGATCCATTATGGTTAGCGATCGTAGTCTAGCAGAAATTGCCGAACGCTATGGCATCGAACGCTATCTACTCGCCTCAAGTAGTGCCGCCCTAGATAAAGAAGGAAAAATATCTCGTTTAGCAGATGCGTTTGAAGCTATTTTAGGTGCATTATATCTTAGCACCCATACTATGGAATTAGTCCGCCCTTGGTTGGATGAGCATTTACAAATTAAAGCAACCGAAATTTTGCAAGATCCAGCCCGACAAAATTATAAAGATGCACTGCAAGAATGGACGCAAGCACAATACAAAAAGTTGCCAATTTATCAGGTACAAGAAGTCGTAAATTTTATCCATGAAGAAGAACGATTTATCGCTGAAGTTTGGATGAATAATCAAAAATTGGGAGCAGGTAAAGGTCGTTCTAAAAAAGCCGCAGAACAAGCTGCTGCTAAAGAAGCTTTTATCTTAATTCTTCAGGCTCAATAATTATTATTTTCTATTTCAAATGTTCCTTAAGATAACATAATAAGTATAAATTACTAAAATAAAGTAACCTTAAGATAAATTTACTTTTAAATTTTGTAAAATAAATCTAAATTGATTAAATATACAGTTAAAATAGCTAAAGCAAGTACTATCTATAAAAGATTTTTAAATTCTAAAAGAATAGAAGAATTAAGTCTAACATTTATAGAATAATTAGCTAAATTCCTGTAAAAACCTGCTGCTAACTGTTAAATATTGCTATGACCTTTCCGATAACTTCTAATCCTTCCCATCAGTTCCCAAATTCCCTACAAGCGTGGCATAATTTGACGGCTGAACAGGCCATAGATAGTCTAGAAAGTGATTCAGAAAAAGGCTTATCATCAGAAAAAATTGTATCTAGACAACAGTATTATGGGTTAAATGAACTTCAAGAAGGAAAAGGCAGAACAACTTTAGAAATTTTGTGGGAGCAGTTCACTAACATTATGCTAGTGATGCTGATCCTAGTAGCGGTTGTCTCAGCCGTATTGGATCTAAAAAAAGCTGTTTTTCCCAAAGATGCAGTAGCTATTTTTGCCATTGTTATTCTAAATGGGATTTTGGGATATTTACAAGAAAGTAGAGCAGAAAAAGCTTTAGCCGCCCTGAAAAAGCTCTCCTCTCCCAAAGTGCGAGTGATTCGCAATGGAAACCCCTTAGAAGTAGCAGCCAAAGAACTGGTACCAGGCGATATTATGTTGCTAGAAGCAGGCGTACAAATAGCGGCTGATGGACGGTTAATCGAAGCACAAAACCTACAAGTTAGAGAAGCAGCTTTAACAGGGGAAGCAGAAGCAGTCACCAAACAAGCAAACCGTTTACTCGAAGAAGATGCCTCATTAGGCGATCGCGTTAATCTCGTTTATCAAGGAACCGAAGTAGTACAAGGTAGAGGAAAAGTTGTTGTTACTAAAACAGCAATGGAAACCGAGATCGGAAAGATCGCCGCCATGCTGCAAGCCGTCGAAACTGAACCCACTCCTCTACAACAAAGAATGAGTCAGTTAGGTAATGTTTTAGTATCGGGAGCCTTGCTTTTAGTCGCAGTAGTAGTATTAGGTGGTGTACTGAGATCGGGTTGGGGTCAGTTTGAAAATCTATTAGAAACTTCTTTGAGTATGGCAGTCGCCGTCGTTCCAGAAGGTTTACCCGCCGTCGTCACCGTCACCCTAGCCATCGGTACACAGCGCATGGTAAGACGAAACGCCCTCATCCGTAAACTTCCTGCCGTAGAAACATTAGGATCGGTTACGAACATTTGTTCTGATAAAACAGGAACCCTGACTCAGAATAAAATGGTCGTGCAGCAGATCGAAACCCTCAGTTTTAGCCTAAAAGTCACGGGGGATGGATACGCACCCGTCGGAGAATTTCAGAGTGCTACTACCCCCTATAATGCCACTGCACAACTCGAAGTTGATCGACTCCTCAAAGAGTGTGTTCTGTGTAATGACGCGATTTTACAGCAACAGCAGGGAGACTGGACGATTTTAGGCGATCCAACAGAAGGCGCGTTACTGACCCTCGCAGGAAAAGGCGGTTTTTATCGAGAAACTTTAAATCAAACGATGCCCCGTGTCGGTGAAATTCCTTTTTCTTCAGAACGCAAGCGAATGAGTGTCATTTGTCAAGACTCAGAAGATTGGGATAAAGGCGTAGACTATATTCTGTTTAGTAAAGGTTCACCAGAATTAGTTTTAGAACGGTGTACATCCATCCAACAAGGCGAGAAACTCGTTCCAATAACAGACGCACAACGCAACCAAATTTTAGAGCAGAATAATCAAATGGCGGGAAATGGCTTACGGGTGTTGGGTTTTGCCTATCGTCCAGTGGCAAACATTCCAGACATTGAAACCGCAGAAGAAGCAGAAAGTCAACTCGTTTGGTTAGGTTTAATAGGAATGCTCGATGCACCCCGCAAAGAAGTTAGGGAGGCGGTCTTGCGCTGTCGTGAAGCGGGAATTCGTCCAATTATGATCACTGGAGATCACCAATTAACCGCTAAAGCGATCGCTTATGATTTAGGAATTGCTCAACCTAGCGACCTTGTTCTAACAGGGCAAGAATTAGAAAAACTCTCTCAAACCGACTTAGAAAAAGAAGTAGATCATGTTAGCGTCTATGCGCGAGTATCTCCAGAACACAAACTCCGCATCGTCCAAGCTTTACAAAAACAGGGAAAATTTGTAGCGATGACGGGAGATGGGGTTAATGATGCACCTGCACTTAAACAAGCCGATATCGGTATTGCAATGGGTATTACAGGAACTGATGTCAGTAAAGAAGCCAGTGACATGATTTTACTCGATGATAACTTTGCAACGATCGTAGCTGCAACTGAAGAAGGTCGGGTTGTTTATGATAATATTCGACGCTTTATTAAATATATTCTCGGTAGTAATATTGGTGAAGTTCTAGTAATTGCAGCAGCACCCATCTTAGGCTTAGGTGGCGTTCCCCTGTCTCCTCTACAAATCTTGTGGATGAACTTAGTTACGGATGGTTTACCCGCTTTAGCCCTAGCGATGGAACCCGCCGAACCGAATGTCATGCAGCGTCTGCCTTACAGTCCTAAAGAAAGTATTTTTTCGAGGGGCTTAGGCTTATACATGGTGCGTATTGGCATTGTGTTCGCCATTTTAACGATTATTTTGATGGAATGGGCTTACTTTCACGCTCAAAATACACCAGGTAACGACCAACGTTGGAAAACGATGGTTTTCACGACATTATGTTTAGCTCAAATGGGCCATGCTTTAGCCATTCGCTCGGATACTCGGCTTACCATCCAAATGAATCCATTTTCTAATCCCTATGTTTTGGCAGCAGTGGTATTTACAACAGTCTTACAGTTACTTCTAATTTATGTTGAACCCTTACGGAATTTCTTTGGGACTCATGTTCTCGATGGAACAGAATTAGCCATTTGTTTTGGTTTTAGTGCTTTGATGTTTGTCTGGATCGAGGCAGAAAAGCTAGTCTATCGATTATTTCTCGCCAAACGAGCGCAATAATATTTAAACTTTGGACATTTTCTACCGTTTCCAGTTGCTTCCTTTAGTGGCTGGAAATTTTGTTTGATTAACACAAAACAAATTATTAATCAATTGATCAGTCGCAACTTTACTTTAACTTCGGTATTTGGTACTAAAAATGACCACAACTTCTTAATTTACCTCTTGAGAAAGATAAAAAAATTGTCAACTTATTTTTAATAGAAGAAGGAGCGCAAAATCACAGATAGTGGACGATCGCTTTGTCATGAATAATCCAGACATCGCCGCACAAGTAAGAAACCGCTAATCAAGATCACCACAAGAAGGAGTTATCGAATGCAGCTAAAATCAATTGACCAGCAGGTAGTCGCCGTCGTCGGTGCTTCCAGTGGTATTGGGCGCGAAACAGCCCTGAAATTTGGTCAGCGCGGCGCAAAATTGGTGGTTGCTGCTCGTTCTGAATCTGGATTAAACTCTTTAGTAGAGGAGATCCGACAGGGTGGGGGTGAAGCAATTTCCATCGTTGCTGATGTCTCGAACTTTGAATCAGTAAAAGCGATCGCAGATCTAGTAGTAACTCAATACGGACGACTCGATACTTGGGTACACGCAGCCGCTACCAGTATTTTGGCCCCATTTGATCAAATCACACCCCAAGAGTTTGAGCGCGTGATTCAAGTTGACTTGATGGGACAAGTTTACGGAGCAATGGCTGCACTACCTTATTTAAAACAAACTGGACGTGGCGCATTAATTCACGTCTCTTCTGTGGAAGGTCGGCGCAGTCTTCCCCTACAAAGTGCCTATTCTTCTGCAAAACACGGTATTGAGGGCTTTCTGGACTCTTTACGGGTTGAGCTACAGCATGAGGGCATCCCGATTAGTGTAACGAGTATCCTACCTGCTGTCATTAATACTCCTTTTTACAACAAAGCTCTGACTAAACTAGGCGTAAAACCGACTGGAGTACCACCGTACTATTCACCAAGTCTGGTCGCCGATGCGATTCTTTATGTCGCTCAACATCCAACTCGTAACTACATCGTGGGTGATGTTGGCAGAGTATTAGATTTACTGCAACGTATTTCGCCGTCTCTAGTCGATAACTTATTACTGCTCATCGGCTTTGCAGGACAACGTACCAATGAGCCAAAATCAGAGGACGCACCAAATAACCTTTATGCCCCAATTCAAGGCTATGACCACGTTGAAGGTGATTTTAGTCATTTGACAATACCCAGTTTTACAGACTGGTTGACCAAAAATCCTAAAGCCCAGTGGAGTGCGATCGCATTAGGGTCTCTAGCATTAGGAATACTGGCAGTACAAGCCTTTAAAAATGGGGTACGAACTTAGATCGAGATTGTTCTGGTGTGATTTACGAACTTTAAGGAAAAAAAATGGAAGATTATGATGTAGTGATTATCGGTGCAGGACATAATGGACTTGTATGTGCTGCCTATTTGCTCAAAGCAGGGTATCGGGTGTTGTTACTTGAAAGACGAAGTATTCCAGGGGGTGCAGCAACAACAGAAGAATTGATGCCTGATGCGGCTCCCAATTTTAAATTTAGTCCTTGTGCGATCGATCATGTATTTATTCATCTTGGCCCAGTCGTTCAAGAGCTAGAGTTAAATAAATACGGGTTAGAATATCTTTTCTGTGACCCCGTTGTGTTTTGTCCTAACCCCAATGGTCAATATTTTTTAGCCCATCGCTCAGTGGAAAAAACCTGTGCTGAAATTGCCCGCTACAATGCTCGTGATGCTAAAAAATACCAAGAATTTAACGACTTTTGGCAACGGCTAATTAGTGCAGTCGCACCCGTGTTTAATGCTCCGCCAAAATCGATCTTAGATATGGCAGGCAATTATAAGTTCTCTCAACTAAAAGATCTCTTTTCTTTAGTGGGGTCAAGTGATGAAACACTGGACTTAGTACGGACAATGTTGACCAGTCCACTTGATTTAATTAACGAGTACTTTGATTCAGAATTTCTCAAAGCTCCTTTAGCTAGACTCGCATCAGAACTAAGCTCACCACCCTCTCAAAAAACCATGACCGTTGGCTCAATGATGATGAGCTTGCGTCATCATCCAGGGATGGCACGTCCAAAAGGAGGAACAGGGGCTTTATCCGCCGCTTTGGTTAGGTGTGTCCAAAGTTTAGGCGGAGTGATCCTGACGGAGCAAGCGGTTAAACGGGTTTTAATTAACGATGGTCGTGCAGTTGGTGTAGAACTAACCAATGGTCAAGAATATCGCGCTCCTAAAGGGGTTATTTCTAGCCTAGATGCCAAGCGATTGTTTTTGCAGTTGATCGATCCTTGGGATGTCGATAAAGCTGATCCCAAGTTACGAGAACGGGTTGATCGTCGCATCACGAATCACAATGAAGCCATTTTGAAGATTGACTGTGCTTTGAGTGAACCCCCGCGTTTTATCAATCATAACCATCAAGACGAGTATCTCATTGGTGCCGTGTTAATTGCTGATTCTGTGACTCAGGTTGAGCTTGCCCATACTGAGCCAGAAATCGGTAGAATTCCCCTTGACGATCCATCAATGTATGTGGTGGTACCAAGCGTACTTGATCCTACCCTAGCACCTGAAGGAAAACATACTCTGTGGATTGAATTCTTTGCCCCCTATCAAATAGCGGGAGCCGAAGGGACTGGAATGAAGGGAACGGGATGGACGGAGGAACTAAAAGAGCGAGTGGCCGATCGCGTTCTTGAAAAACTCGCCGACTACGCCCCAAACCTCAAATCTGCTATTATCGCTCGTCGCGTGGAAAGCCCTCCAGAATTAGAAGAACGAATAGGAGTCCTCAAGGGGAATTACTACCATTTAGATATGACCTTCGATCAAATGATGTTTTTCCGTCCTCTGCCAGAATTAGCAAATTATCAAACTCCCATTGAAGGATTATTTCTGACAGGTGCAGGGACTCATCCAGGCGGGTCAATTTCTGGAATGCCAGGAAGAAACTGCGCTCATGTTTTTCTCCAAAAGCAAAAACCGATCACTCAAAAACTAGCGGATGTAGGGGATGCTCTCAAATCTACTGCCAAATCGGTTTTAAAAAAGCTGTAGTTTCACGATCTGTCTAAAAATGTGAGTCGTCTTTCTATCTTTGCTATTGTTATTACAGGTGCTTTTAATAGTATGGATATAATGACGGCACAATTAGACTGATCTTGCCTTCTTTCCAAGTTGATGATTAAACAATGATAGATTAGTTTTCAAGAGTCAACTATCAAAACAGCATTAATATAATCTAGAACAAGAAAATTTAGAAAACTGCGATTTTAGGTCAATGACATCAACAAAAGGGATTAATTATTTTAATTTCTAATCATGACCTGACCATAACAGATTAATAATCCTTCTGTTAAATTAATTTTCTCTAAAGCGACATCGGTTCCTAAATCAATTTGAAATGCTTGGAAAGTCACGTGAGAAAATTCAGGCATCAGTTGAATGGTTTTCGGAAAGAACCAGAGGATATTTGGGGGTTCTAGTTTTAATCCTGCACTAATTTTTAGAGGTGATTTATTACCCTGTTGATCGATACTGAAACCCTCTAAGGTAAATAGATTATCGCCCATCGTCACTTTTTGCCATTCTATCTGATAGGCGGATAACAAAGCTTTTGCGTCTTTTATGCCCTGAAACTTTAAGAGTAAAATTAATAAATCTATACAGGCATTTGATAGTAAAGGAGAAGACAAAGAAGTATTAATATCTTCTTCAACGAATCGAATTTCTCCAGTAATGGGGATGGGTTCTAATAATTGTAGAGGTTTTCCTTTAAGAACTTGTCCGATATTAATTCGTATATTATCCCCTTGTAAGTTCAGTTTGCGTAGATGTAAACCTCGATAAACTGCTTTGTGACTCGATAAAGATACACTAGGGATATAACCTTTGATAATTTGTCCATCTTGCCCAGTGATACGGAGATCTAATTCTTCAATTTGTTCAACTTGCGATCGTAACCAAAATTTGATAGCAGGTGGTAATACGCTACTAATAATTTTACTTTTTGGACTGACTTGCATCTGACGCTCACCCTCTCACACATTTAACCAATAGGACTTTCAAAAGTCCTATCACTATAACATTCTTATTACTGTTGTTGTTTTCTCGCTTGTTGACGAGCATATTTTTCGGGTGTTAGACTTTCGTAGCAGTATGGACAAGATATGCCATCTTCGTAGTGTGGCGACGTTTGATCAGTATCATTAATAGGATGTCCACAAGCTAGACACATTTCATGACTTCCTTGCGCTAAACCATGTGTGACTGCAACTCGTTCATCAAAGACAAAACATTCCCCTTCCCATAAACTTTCATCTGGCGTTATTTCTTCTAAATATTTCAATATCCCGCCTTTGAGGTGATAAACTTCAGCAAATCCTTGTTTTAGCATAAAAGATGAGGCTTTCTCACAGCGTATGCCTCCAGTACAAAACATAGCAACTTTTTTGTATTGATTTGGGTTAAGGTGATGGTTTACATAGTCGGGAAATTCTCGAAATGAATGAGTATTCGGGTTCATTGCATTTTTAAAGGTTCCGATATCGACTTCATAACTGTTGCGGGTGTCGATCACTAATACGTCTGGATCTTCAATTAAATTATTCCACTCTTGCGGTGTAACATAGGTTCCTACCTGTTCATTGGGGTTAACTTCACTGACTCCGAGGGTTACAATTTCTTCTTTAAGTTTAACTTTCATCCGTTCAAAGGGTGGTTCTGTCGCACTTGATTCCCGATGAGTAAGATCTGCTAAACGCGGATCGGATTTTAAGTACAATAAAACTTGATCGATTCCATGACGAGAGGCAGCGATCGTTCCATTAATTCCTTCAGATGCCAATAAGATAGTACCTTTGACCTGATGAGTTTGGCAATAATTGAGTAAAGAGGCTTGTTTTTCTTGGTAGTCGGGCAAATCAACAAATTTATAAAAAGTGGCGACAACTTGAGTCATGGAATTTGAAAAAAGGTATTGATTTTTATTTAGGGATATGTGTATAATAGCAAAGGCGATTCAAAAAAGCCTCACGGGGGTTTAGCTCAGTTGGTAGAGCGCCTGCTTTGCAAGCAGGATGTCAGCGGTTCGAGTCCGCTAACCTCCATAAATTAAATCATTAGCCTCATTAGATTTAAGATAACAATGACAGTTTGGCTTTTCAATCACAGATCTAGCCAAAGCATTTAGTGTGACTGCGGCTAAAAGACCACCGCCGAGGGTTCGATCAATGGTAATATAAGGAACACCCGATCGCATTAAGCGACGTTTAGCGGCAGGAGCATGACTAAAACCGATCGGCATACCAATAATTAACGCAGGTTGTATATGTTGTTGTTCCACTGCTTCACAAACCGACATCAAAACTGATGGCGCATAACCAATTACTAATACAGACTGTGGTTCTATATTTTGTAAAGTTTTAGACTGCCAGAAAGCTCGCTCGGCTTCTACAACATCAGTGACATGGGGATCATTGATTAAAGTTGTTGTAATTTGGCATTTTAGATGAGCTAATCGTGTTTGATCAAGAGTTGCAATAACGCTTTTAACATCGCCTATAATTGGACACTGAGCCACAAGAGCATGACGAGCAGCAGCGATCGCATCATGACTCATTCTAACAAAATTCACGATACTGACATCACCACAGGCTAAAACCAATGATATTAGCAGATCGATTTCAATTTCAGATCGCATAGACAGATCAGGTAATAAGTGTTGTAATGATTCTGTGAAAGCTTCAGGATGAGACGATACAGCCGCGTCTAGATTTTGCCAAAGTTGTTCTAACTGTCTCTTACCATCTTCTGTTTCTACATCAAGCCGTTTGAGTTGGGCTAGTACATTTGCTTGACAATGTTGATCGCGTCCCAAAACTCCCTCTAATGCGGCTGCCGTTTGTCGAAGACGGGAAATTTGATCGATAACGGATTGATATTGCTTCTGTAAATGTATCATTAGCGTCGAATTACTCTCTAGATCAGGGTCATTTTTAAGTAATTGCTGAATATGGGATAGCTGGAACCCTTGTTCTTTAAGCGCGACAATTCGCCCCAACCGTTGCGCGTCTTGTTGGGTATAGAGACGATAATTACCTGATGATCGTTGTGCGGGTGGCATTAACCCTAAAGTGTGATAGTGACGTACCATACGGGGGGTTACTTTCCCACCGACATTTTCTGTGAGTTCTTTAATCGTTAGATATTGATTATTCATTCTTTATATTTTAAAGGTTGACATTGACATTAATGTCAAGGTTTAGAGTAAAAGAGTTGTTTTTGCTCCGTTCAAAATGATCATCTCATCGACTTCTTTTCCAAACTTGTTTAAAGAACATCCAGACGCTGTAACGGCGATCGTTTGTGCTATTTTAGTCTTCTGTGGTTGGCTCACCCTTAACCTCGGTTGGTTGGGGATCAGTTTATTAATTTTGCCTGTTGCTTATGTCGTTGGGGGATACAACAGCGCAAAAGATGGCTTAATGACTTTGTTGCAAGAAAAAGAATTAGATGTAGACTTGCTGATGATTGTCGCAGCATTAGGGGCGGCTATTCTGGGTTTGTGGCAACGGGAATACTCTTTTATTGTCGATGGAGCAGTATTAATCTTAATCTTTGCTATTAGTGGTGCATTAGAAAGCTATGCCATGCAACGCACCGATCGCAGTATCCGAGGTTTAATGAGTTTAACACCAGATACCGCCAGAAAGCTCGTCAATGATCAAGAACAAATGATCTCTGTTGCTCAACTTCAGATCGGGGATATGGTATTAGTTAAACCAGGTGAATTAGTGCCCACCGATGGCGTAGTCATTGAGGGATACAGCACTCTTAACCAAGCCTCCATTACTGGAGAGTCGCTCCCCGTCGAAAAAACAGTCGGTGATGAAGTCTTTGGGGGAACTCTTAACGGAAATGGGGCTTTAAAATTAAAGATTCATCAACCCCCCGAAAGTAGTTTAATCCAACGTGTGATCCGTCTCGTTGAACAAGCACAAACCGCAACCCCTCCCTCACAACAATTCATTGAACGCTTTGAACGAGGCTATGCTAAAGTCATCGTTATTATTGGTTTGTTGCTCGGAACTTTACCACCTTTGTTTTTGGGTTGGACTTGGGAAAATACCATTTATAAAACACTGATTTTTCTAGTCGTCGCTTCACCCTGTGCTTTGATGGCTGCCATTATGCCAACGCTTTTATCTGGAATGGCTAACGGCGCACGTTCTGGAATTTTATTCAAAAATGGCGCACAGTTAGAAAATATGGGACGAGTTAGAGCGATCGCATTCGACAAAACAGGGACACTCACCACAGGTAAGCTAGAAGTCGTTCAAACAATGGCATTAAATCAAGATGAAGCGCAATTACTTAAAGTTGCTGCGGCTGTAGAAAGTTTATCAGAACATCTGATCGCTGAAGCAATTTTTAAAGCGGCTCATCAATTACAACCAAAGAATGCAGTGAATGTACAAGCTCATGTCGGACAGGGTATTACAGGCTTTTTAGATGGACAAAAGGTTATCATCGGTAAAGCGTCATTTATTCAAGATCAAACGCATCAAAACAATGAAACCTTGCACCAAATGAGTCAACAATGGGAACGGATGGGAAAAACGGTGGTTTGGGTGGCTTATGGTGAAGAAATCCTAGGAATCATCGGAATTGCTGATACAGTACGTCCTACAGTTAGTAAAATGATTACAGGGTTACAACGTTTGGGAATTAAATCTATTTCTCTATTAACGGGAGATAATGAGCAAACTGCCCATAGTATCGCTTTAGCAATCGGAATTAATCAAGTCTATGCAGGATTATTACCCGAAGATAAAGTAAATGTGATTCAAAAACTCCAAAAGCAATATAACACTGTCGCAATGGTGGGAGATGGAATTAATGATGCTCCTGCACTTGCTACTGCATCAGTTGGAATTGCAATGGGAACAACGGGAAGTGATGTAGCCCTTGAAACAGCAGATATTGTCTTGATGAGCGATCGTATAGAAAAATTAGAAGATGCCATACGTTTAGGCGATCGTGCAGGACGAATTATCAAACAAAATATTATCTTTGCTTTGAGTTTTATTGTACTACTGCTAATCGCTAACTTTACTAATCAGATTACTCTACCTTTAGGGGTTTTAGGACATGAGGGATCTACCGTTTTAGTCACACTCAATGGTTTACGACTACTGAGAAATTAAAAATAAAAAGGGTAAAGGGAAATTTTAAACCCTAAACCCTCATCTTAACTAAATTAAACTTTCTACAGGAGTCCACAGATCTGAATTGATGTTCTTATTCGCGTTAGATTCAATTTCTTCCTCAGTAACCAAATCATCCAAAATAGAATTAAGACAAGCTGTTGCAAATCCTAAAAACAGAGGATGAGCATGACTTGGACGTGAGAGGAATTCAGGATGGAATTGTGTGGCAATAAAGAAAGGATGATCTTTCAATTCTATAATTTCTACCAAACGCCCATCAGGTGAAGTCCCACTTATCGTATATCCAGACTCATACAAAAGATTACGATAAGCATTATTAAACTCATAACGATGGCGATGGCGTTCGTAGACTACTTCCTGACCATACAATGAATAAGTTAGCGTATTTGGGGTCAAACGACAGGCATATAAACCTAAACGCATTGTTCCCCCTAAATCAACCACGTCCTCTTGTTCTGGCAGAAGATTAATGACGGGATTTGGTGTTTCTGGCTCAAATTCTGCACTATTGGCGTGATCGATTTTTGCTACATGACGCGCCCATTCAATGATACTACACTGCATTCCTAAACACAGTCCAAGGAACGGAATTTTATTCTCACGGGCATATTGAATCGCTTTAACTTTACCATCAACACCCCGTATCCCAAAACCACCAGGAACAACGATCCCACTAACACCACTTAAATGAAGCTCAAGATCTTCTGTTTCTAAATCTTCTGCATTGATCCAACGCAATTTGATTTCGCTATTAACTGCGATCGCTGCATGACGTAACGCTTCAACAACCGATAAATAAGCATCACTCAATTGAACATATTTACCAACGATCGCCACTTCGATTTCATGTTTAGGCGACTTCATGCGTTGTACTAAAGTTTCCCAATGAAATAAATCGGGTTGTCTTTGTTCTAGATTAAACAATTCTAGAGTTTGTTGGGCTAATCCTTCTTGTTCTAGCATCAACGGCACTTCATAGATACTGCTGGCATCTTGTGAAGTAATTACCGATTCTACAGGAACATCACAAAAAGCCGATAGTTTTTCTTTAATGCCACTTTGTAAAGGTAGATGGCTACGACAAACTAAAATATCGGGTTGGATGCCAATGGATCTGAGTTCTTTCACCGAATGTTGTGTCGGTTTTGTTTTCATCTCTTTAGCGGCAGGAATCCAAGGAATTAGGGTAACGTGTAGATAAATCACATTATTTCGTCCTACTTCCTTACGAAATTGCCGAATTGCTTCAAGAAACGGCAATGATTCAATATCCCCCACTGTTCCCCCAATTTCAGTAATCACAATATCGGGGTTTGTATCTTTGGCAACTCGTAAAATCCGTTCTTTGATTTCATTGGTAATGTGAGGAATAACTTGAACCGTTCCCCCCATATACGCCCCGCGACGTTCTTTATTAATAACTGCTTGATAAATTGATCCCGTCGTCACACTATTAAGACGAGACATCGCAGTATCGGTGAAGCGTTCATAATGTCCTAAGTCTAAATCGGTTTCAGCCCCATCATCGGTTACAAAAACTTCACCATGCTGAAAAGGACTCATCGTACCAGGATCAACATTAATATAAGGATCGAGTTTGAGAATTGATACCGAATAATTCCGTGATTTCAATAATCGCCCTAAACTAGCCGCTACAATACCTTTTCCGATACTGGAGACAACTCCCCCAGTAACAAATACAAACTTACTCATAATACTTAACTTCTGACTTAGCCCTCGATACTATCTTAGCTCCCTCGTTTATTTTGCCATAGGTTTTCTCAAATCGGAGTAGTCTTTGTTGCTATCTTATTTAGCTTAAAATCATAATTAAATTGATCGCGTTAGACAAAGAGTTTTTTAAATGCGATCATACTCTTAGATTATGGAGATGATCAACCATGACATCAATCATCAAATCCTTTCTTACTCTAGAAGAATTTTTAACTCTAAGCGATACTGATATTACCTATGAATTTGTTGATGGAGAAGCAGTACCTAAAAGGTTGCCATTACGCTTTCATTCTCGCCTTACAGGGCAAATGTGTCTTATTCTTGACAATTGGAATACACGCGGTGAAGTCGGGATCGAGTGGGCAATTAAACTAAAACGACGGGGTAAAGATTGGTGTCCTGTACCTGATTTATTATATATTTCCTACGATCGTTTAGGCGATATTCCTTTAGCTGATGAAGCTTGTCCCGTTCCTCCAGAATTAGTCATTGAAATTATTTCACCTGAGCAATCTTTTAGTGATTTAAGCGAGAAAGCGGTTGACTATCTCAATGCAGGTGTAGACAGAGTTTGGTTAGTAGATTCTAAGGTTAAGAAAATTACGGTTTTTTATCCCGATGCGCCACCACAAACCAAAAAAGATGATGATAGCTTAGAAGATTCCATTTTACCTAATTTGAAACTGACACCCCGTCAAATCTTTGAAAAAGCGAGTTTGCTCTAAAAAAAACTGGAGTAAGCGGCTCAGGCTTCCCCAGTGCTGTCACGGAATTCAATTCTGTATCTAATTTAACATATTAGTGACCATTATTAAAAGATTTTCTTAACGTTTTGAGAAAAAGGCTTAAAGGAAATCCTAAACCTATAAGTTCAATAGAACCGATAGAATAAGGAAAAGCGTTATTAATTGCTTGTATGGCCTCTACAGAAGTTAAAATCCCTCCTGAAACAGACCGTGACACTTATCTCGACGAGCTTCCTGATGAGGTCGAAATGTCTTTGTTCGATCACCTAGAAGAGTTACGTCTGCGTATTTTCTATTGTCTCATTGCCGCAGGTTTTGGGATGGTCGGCTGTTTTATTTTTGTTAAACCGTTGGTGAAATTGCTCCAAGTTCCAGCCAATGGTGTTAAATTTTTACAATTAGCCCCTGGTGAATTCTTTTTTGTCTCGCTTAAGGTTGCAGGATACAGTGGAATACTTGTAGCGAGTCCTTTTATTCTCTATCAGATTGCTCAATTTGTCTTACCTGGGTTAACACGTCGGGAACGTCGTTTACTGGCTCCCATATTTTTAGGTTCAAGTGTACTGTTTTTTGCAGGATTAGCTTTTGCTTATCTTGCACTAATTCCTGCCGCGCTACAATTTTTTATTAACTACGGTGCGGATGTAGTTGAACAAGCATGGTCAATTGATCGCTATTTTGAACTGGTTTTATTATTGATGTTTAGTACGGGTTTAGCGTTTCAGATTCCGATCGTACAATTAATTTTAGGCTTTTTGAATATTATTTCCTCACAACAAATGATATCGGGTTGGCGTTTTGTGGTACTCGGTTCAGTCGTTTTAGGTGCAATTTTAACCCCATCGACTGATCCTCTAACCCAATCTCTCTTAGCAGGAGCCGTTTTAGGATTATACTTTGGAGGAATTGGCATGGTTAAATTGACGGGACATTAACCATCATCTAAAATCCATTCTGAGGCACGTTCACCTAAATCTAAAGGAATACTGACTGCTTTACCCAGTCGGGGACGTTCGCGGGTTTTTTCAATAAACGAGGTGACTTGTTCCACCCCTCCCCAAGCATTGAGATAATTAGTAATGGTGTTAAGATGTTCGATGTATTCCAGTCTAGACAAAGGAAAGGAAACTTGTTCTAAGTATTTCCACATGACTTGAATAAAGATCCTTCCCTTGATGCGTCTAACTTGAATATCGTAGGAATATCCCCATTTATTAAGCAAAAGTTGATGAAGTTCTTCTCCGGTCATGAGGCTGCATTAGAATTGATTACAATAGTTTATCTACTATGTGATAGATGGTCAATCCTAAGTCGGTACAGCTTCACCAGGTCGAAGTTTAGCCCATTTACCAGTTTCACGCAAAAAACTATTGCAACCAACGACATCCCATTCCATCTCGATATAGTCTTCTTTGGGGCGAATGTTCACATTAATCGTCGGTTCTGTTGCTTCAAAATCAGGATTTTCAGTTAAATGGGGTTGTTGATGTTGAATCTCAACTGCGTGATAGGTGGTGCAGCGATCTACAAAATAGCAGTTTACACAAATACACATAGTTCTACTACTCTCCTACTTTTCTGTTAATCTAACTCAAACGGGAGGGTTATGGCTTGATCTTTATTTAGATTTTTGTAACATAAATGGTTCGATACGATAATATAGATGCTCTGACATTGACTGAATTACCGTTTAGTTTAGACTGGCTATCACCTGAGACATATTTAGTTGGTGGGGCGGTACGAGATGCGCTTTTAGGTCGTAAAAAAGAATATATAGACTTAGATTTTGTCATTCCAAAATTAGCTATTGAAACAGCGCGAAAAATTGCGAATCACTATCATGCTGGTTTTGTGGTTTTAGATCCAACTAGGCAAATTGCTAGAGTGATTTTTCCTCAAGGAACCGTTGATTTTGCTCAACAAGAAGGAAATAGTCTAGAAAAAGATTTACAACGACGCGACTTTACAATTAATGCGATCGCCTATAATTTTCATAGTCAAACGCTGATTGATCCACTTAACGGATTGGGTGATTTAAAACGTAGTCTAATTAAAATGGTATCACCTACTAATTTAGAAGACGATCCATTACGTTTATTACGAGCCTATCGTCAAGCTGCACAACTCAATTTTAAAATCGATTGTGAGACTCGCTCAACGATTTGTCATTTAGCTCCACTGGTTCGCCAAGTGGCTGCGGAAAGAGTGCAATCTGAATTAAATTATTTATTAAGAAATGCACTCGGAAATTATTGGTTAGCAGTTGCTTGGCAAGATAAAGTATTACAAAGTTGGCTCAACAATATCACACCTAATCGATTAAATAAACTCGCTCAAATTGAATCATCAGCACACCTTTTAGAGCAACAATTGGCGACTCCTTTTGAGTTTAGCTCAGACATGATCCTCACAGTAAAATTAACGTGTTTAGTCTCTAATATTCCCGAAGAAGCAGAAATAGAATTAAATCAATTAAAATATTCTCGCAATGATATTCGGACAATTACAACCCTTTTAAGAACATTTTCTCAACTTAAACAGTCGATTATAGATAAAAATCTAAGAGAGCAATATTTTTTATTTCAAGCAACTAAAAATATCTTTCCCTATTTAGCTCTTTTTGCTATGGTGAATCAGAGCAATCTAGACTGGATTACTCTCTTAATGAATCGTTACTTAGATCCATTAGATCCCATTGCACATCCTAAACCATTAGTCAAAGGAAATGACTTAATTCAGTGTCTCAAAATTCCTCCTAGTCCAAAAATCGGTCAATTATTGACTGAACTCCAGATTGCTCAAATTGAAGGTAAAATATCAACTGCTGATGATGCAATGCAGTTAGCAAAAAATTGGTTAAATTTAAAGCCTTAGCTCGTCATGAAAAAAATTATACAAGTATTATCTCTTTTGTCATTTTTAATCAGTATTCCAGTTCTAGCAAAAACAAGTTTAGAACTTAATGGAGATCAGATTGTACAAAATAAAGAAATTAAGTCTGGATTGATTAAAGTTATAGTTAATTACAAACCTGGAAATTTTGCACAAGATAATCAAGATGAACCAAGTGAAAACTTAACTTATAAAATTTATTATAAAGATGTTTTATCTGTTAATGATAAAGCCTATAATATGTTCGCACCTGTTGGAATTGATTTACAAGTCTTAGATAATAATGGCACAGATGAAGTCATTATTAGAACTTTTAGCGGTGGGGCGCATTGTTGCACAAGTTATGCTATTTATACTTGGCAAAACAATAAATTTGTGAAAACAGATACAGGATTTATCGATGGCGAGGGTGGTGTTTTTGAAGACTTGAATAATGATAAGAAAATAGAATTTATTACATCTGATAATTCTTTTCTATATCAATTCAGTTCCTATGCAGGTTCTTATCCACCTACACTCATTTATCAGTTTGAGAATGGTAAATTGATTGATGTCACTCGCAATCATCCAAAACTTTTGAGAGAAAGATTACAAGATATGTATCAAGCTGTTTTAACCGTGAAGAAAGAAGATTATGAACGGAATGGAGTCTTATCAGGCTATGTCGCTCAAAAAATTCTTTTAGGTGAATATGAATCAGGTTGGAAATTTATGTTAGCTAATTACGATCGCGCATCCGATTGGGGATTAGATATTTATAAAGGTGAAAATATTGTTGGTAGATATACTGATTATCCCACTGCTTTAAAATCTTTTTTAATTGACAGAGGATATTTAGATAAAAATGGCAATCCTAAACAATAAATCTTATAATCATTGCTGAGAAAAACCTTATGATTAGTATGTTGTCTAAATATTTTGGGTAGGATTTTATGACATTCTCAGAATCTTCAATTATTGAACCGATTCGACTAGATTTCAGTACGCTCCATCTCACTGACGAACAATAGTTAAAATTAAGACAATTAAAAGCCCGAAATTTAATTAATCCGTCGATTTGCGCTATAATATTCTCAATTAAATTTAGAAATTTATTAATTAAAAACAAAACCATGCAGATTACCATTGAACTACCAGACAATCTGACTACGATCATGGAACAAAAATGGGGAAATTTATCCAAAAAAATTCTTTCTAACCTCGCTATAGAAGCCTACCAAAATCATCTCATTACTACTGCGGAAATAGGAGAAATCTTAAACCTTCCATCCCGTTTAAAAACTCATGCTTTTCTCAAAGAAGCTGGTATTTATATTAATTATGATGAGGAAGAACTTCAAAGAGATTTAGAGACTCTTCAACAATTGAGACATCAATGATTATTATTTCTGACACTTCTCCCTTGTGTTATTTAATCTTAATTGACTGTATTGATATTTTACCTAAACTGTATGGAAATGTGATTATTCCTCAAGCTGTCTATCAAGAACTACAAGCACAAGCAACACCTGAAACTGTCAAAGAATGGATACAAAACTATCCGAATTGGTTGGCTGTTGAAACTATCAGTTGTCCTGCTGCACCAGAACTTGAGCAACTCGATCAAGGAGAAAAAGAGGCAATTATTCTAGCTCAACAAATTAACGCCAATTTAATTATATTAGATGATAAAATTGCTCGAACCATTGCTATTGAGCGAGGCTTAAATATTATTGGTTTATTAGGTATTCTCTGTGATGCAGTACAAGCCAATCTGATTGATTTGTCAAGCAAATTTTATGAATTGCAACAAACCAGCTTTTTTGTTTCTCCTCAATTACTAGAATCCCTTCTTAAAAAATTTAATAGTACATAATTAATTGCCATTGAAATTAGAACGATTAAAACAAAGTTTGATAAAACTTTAGATGATTAATAAGATGTTATGACTTTATCAGAATTTGAAATTGTGGAACCCATTCGACTTGATTTTAGTATGCTCCATCTCACTGACGAACAATTTTATCAATTATGTTTAGCTAATCCAGAACAACCTTTAGAACTAACCGCAAAAGGAGTATTAATCGTCATGTCCCCAGTTGGTGGAGAAAGTGGAAATTATGAATTAGAGCTAGGGACGGACTTAACCATCTGGAACCGCAAGACTAAGCTAGGGAAAGTTTTTAGCTCTTCTACGGTGTTTCGACTTCCTCTGGGTGGACAACGCTCCCCTGATGTCTCTTGGGTAGAACTCTCACGGTGGAATGCACTGACTGCTGAACAACAGCAAAAATTCCCCCCCATTGCACCCGATTTTGTCATTGATACCAAGTTGCGAATT
>NZ_BLJI01000021.1 GCF_017312365.1 Chroococcus sp. FPU101 | reverse complement strand
GTGTGCGACGCTCACCAATCAAGCAGGTAGTATCGCTGTTCCTAAACTCAAGAACATACGAGAATCAGTACAAGCCGAAGTTCAAGCAAGAGCCGAGCAAAAAATCCCGAATTGTCTTGAAGCACAAGCTAAATATGCTAAACAGTATCGTGTTAGTGTTCACCAATGGAGTTATGGCAGATTAATCGAGAGTATTCAAGCACAAGCCAGCAAAGTAGGAATTGTAATCGAAGAAGGAGAACAAGTAATTAGAGGAAGTCCGCAGCATCAGGCTAGAGAGTTAGCTATCAATGTCTATCAAACCCGTTCTGTTACATATATGTAACAGTTTGCACCTTGACAAGAGAATAAAATAGTATGATGGTATTAATCGCGCCGCAGGTCATGTTGATTCAACCTCTGAACTGCGAAAAGTAAGGGCTAGTTTACTTACCTGATGGTAGGTGTGCTTTCTGACCCTAGTAGCTGTCCATCCTGATGCTGATTTTTATGGCGAAAGCTGTAGAGATGATTAACTCGTAAACTTGAGATATTTAGTAATACTTCAATTTTACGGGGTAGGTGCGCTCCCAGCAATAAGTGACGTGGGTTTACCACAGTGATGGCTATTGAATCACCTCCGACCAAGGAGGAATCCACCTTAATTTTTTCTATTTTGCGCCGCACCCTTACTGTAAAATTTTTCTCAGAGAGCAGCGCAAAACCTGGAAAGTTTATAAAGCTTAGATTAAGCGTTTTCTGGGATGAGCGAGTTCGACAAATTAGAGCAGTAAATGATTATATTTGTGGAGCTTGGCGCAAACTACTCTTCAAGCCTTTGTTAACTAAAGGGTTTAAGAGTTAGGGGTTTCAACGACCATCCTAGTTCAGGGTGGGTTGAAAGGTTTTGATCAATGCGTCTAGATCTAATGCTTTTGTTGTTTCAACGACCATCCCAGTTCAGGGTAGGTTGAAAGGCAAAAACTCAAGGGATTATTAGATGATTTTTTTAAGTTTCAACGACCATCCCAGTTCAGGGTAGGTTGAAAGGGGACTTTAAACAGACAACTGGTTTTGCGAATGTGTTTCAACGACCATCCTAGTTCAGGTAAGTTGGAAAAGTGAAAATTAAATTTTATGTGGTGGATTGAAAGGAGCACACTCTTGGTAATATAAGACTTGCACTTTTTTAGGTTTTCTTTTAGCCTATAAGTTGACTTAAACGACAATTAAATTGTTACAGCGACAATAATTTGTTATCGATGACAAATAAAATGTTACTGTACAGTACAAACACTAAGCCCGTGATGAGGATTGAACTCATGACCTCACCCTTACCAAGGGTGTGCTCTACCACTGAGCTACACGGGCGTAAATAAATTGTGGTGGGCCGAGCTGGATTTGAACCAGCGTAGGCGTAGCCAGTGGATTTACAGTCCACCCCCATTAACCACTCGGGCATCGACCCATTGATGTCACGATTAATAATCATAGCACATCTGCTTAAAAAGTCAAAGCATTCTTGCTAATTTTTTTACTGACGTAATGGCCACCACGAAACTTTATCACGAGTAGAACTATAAACCTCTTTTAACCCATCTGGATCAACAACTTGTATTAAATCGTTTGATAAGTCATTGCTTTTGTTAGACTCGATTAAACCGACTTGCTGCATTCCCTTTAACACCTGTTCGACAGTGCGTTGATTGAGTTGACAAGCACGAGCAATGACATCGACGGGTAAATCAAAACTATATATATTAGAGGCATTTGGTTGATTACCCAGTTCTCGTTCTTGATAAATCAAGGCTCTTAGTAAAGCGGCTACGGCTTGTGGGGGGTAACTACTACAGTTGAGTAAATGATAATGAAATTTTTGTTCTAATTCAAAGAGCAAGCGATAACGCTCTCGGAAAACCTCACTTGAAGAGTAAATTTGCTGAATTGCAGCTAAAGGCACTTTGATGACATGAGTCGTTTTATAGGACTCGACTAGACAAGGAAAAGCACGACTAGCCAAGCCATAACTAAAGGGTAAGCTAGTCATACCAAAACACCCTCCTGTATATACGATCGCAATAATCCGATCTAGCGGTGTACTTCGTACGATCACTAAGCCTTCGCTTAAGATGACATACAACACATCTAAATCTTCATTTGGCAAAAAAGCCGTGTAAACAGGACGATTAGAAAAAAGTGTTTCTACTTTTAAGGTATCTGCGCTCAAATATTGAGATAACCAAGTCAGTTCTAGCTCTCTAAATAAAAAACTGTGCTGAATTAGTTGCTCTATGGGGCTAGGTTTTTGCTTTTTACTCGCTTTGACCATCGTTATGAGATTATGCTGTATTCTCTTCAATCTTCCCATAACTTTTTTAATCATTGGGATTTAATCGAATTTGAATTGCAAACGTATTGTAAAATAAATCAAGTTAGATTAATATAAAAACACAAATGTAAAATAAGCTACTTAAAAACCATTTACAACACAAAAGGAGATAACTAGATATGACTAATCCCTCATCTATGGCCAGTGTGTTACTGATAGGTTCTGTATTGGGGGGAATGTTAATATCCTGTGGTTCCAACAACACATCAACCAGCACACAAGCCAATCAAAGTACGAGTAATACCGCTTCTACTGCACCCGTTAAATTAACCCTCGTTTCCTATGCGGTGACTCAAAGTGCTTATGAAAAAATTATTCCGAAATTTGTTGAACAATGGAAAGCCAAAACAGGACAAGATGTTGTTTTCGAGCAGAGTTATGGGGGATCTGGTTCTCAAACCCGCGCCGTTATTGATGGACTAGAAGCCGATGTCGTCGCTTTAGCCTTAGCTTTAGACACTAAAAAAATTGAAAAAGCAGGACTCATTCAACCAGGTTGGGAACAAGAACTACCCAATGACTCGATCGTGCATCGTTCCGTCGCGGCACTCGTCGAACGAGATAGCACATTAAACGTCAAAGGTTGGTCAGACTTAGCAAGAGATGATATCAAAGTAATCACCGCTAACCCCAAAACCTCTGGGGGTGCAAGATGGAATTTTCTAGCTTTATGGGGATCAGTTACACAAGCAGGTGGTACTCCACAACAAGCCACCGATTTTATTACAAAAGTCTTAACAAACGCGCCAGTTTTACCCAAAGATGCTAGGGAGGCGAGTGATGTTTTCTACAAACAAGGTCAAGGTAATGTTTTGATCAACTATGAAAATGAAGTCCTTTTAGCCGCGCAGAAAGGGGAAAAAGTTCCCTATGTTGTCCCTACTGATTACAATATTTCGATTGATAATCCTGTCACCGTTGTTGATGCCAATGTTGATAAACATGGAACTCGTCAAGTAGCCGAAGCTTTTACCCAATTTCTATACACTCCCGAAGCGCAAAGAGAGTTTGCCCAAGTGGGCTTTCGTCCTGTCGATCCAGAAGTTTCTAAAGAATTTGCCAGCCAATATCCGACAGTCAAAAACTTATTTACCGTTAAGGATTTAGGAGGATGGGGCAAAATTCAACAAGAATTCTTTGAAGATAATGCAACTTTTGACAAAATTCTCACTAAAATCAACAAATCTTAATTTTAATAGAGGTTAAAATCATGGTTTCACCAGACTGGAAACACGTTAATAACAATCTTTTAGATTTAGAGTTAGATCAATCTGAATTAAACCGCAAGACTGAGCGACGGATTAAAATCCGAATTCCTCAAGAATACACCCAAGAGCCATTAATTTCTCGACTCATTTCTAACTATAATCTTGAAGTCAGTATTGTTGGAGCTTTATTAGGTTCTAATAAACCTAATGATGGTTGGTTTGATCTAAAAATTCAAGGAAATTCTAATGATATTGATAGTGCTTTAACCTATCTAACCGAGCTTCAAGTTGAGATTTGGCACGAAGAAAATGCTTTAGCAGATGGTTGGTAAGGAGTACTACAAAAATTTATGGAATCTATCACACAATCTCAGTCATTATTTACTAAATTAAAATTGAAAAAAGTTAAAAAAAGAAATATTCATTGGCCGTTTTTATTGAGTATTTTCTATTTGATTATTATTCTGTTCTTACCCACTGCGGCATTAATTACTAAATCACTAACCTTAGGCCCTTCAGAATTTTGGCGAATTGCCACCAGTCCAGTAGCTCTTTCTGCTTATAACGTTACTTTTGTCACGGCACTTTTTGCAGCAGCAATTAACGGCGTTTTAGGTACATTAGTCGCCTGGGTATTAGTGCGTTATGATTTCCCGTTTAAAAAAATTATTGACGCATTAGTTGATTTACCCTTCGCTTTACCCACTTCGGTTGCAGGTTTAGTCCTCGCCACCGTGTACAGCGAAAAAGGTTGGATTGGTCAATTATTTGCCCCATTTGGTATCAAAATTGCTTTCACTCGTTTGGGTGTATTTGTCGCAATGCTTTTTATTTCTTTACCCTTTATTGTGAGAACATTACAACCTGTTTTACAAGAAATGGAAACCGAGGTAGAAGAGGCGGCTTGGTCATTGGGTGCAACCGAATATCAAACCTTTTGGCGAGTGGTTTTACCGCCTTTAATTCCACCAATTTTAACGGGAATTTCTCTGGGTTTTGCTAGAGCAGTTGGAGAATATGGTTCAGTTGTGATTATTTCTTCTGGAATACCCTTTAAAGATTTAATTGCACCAGTATTAATTTTCCAAAGACTAGAACAATATGACTATGCAGGAGCAACGGTCATCGGAACCTTTCTATTAATAGTTTCTTTGGTGATGCTTCTGGTGATTAATCTTCTGCAACAGTGGGGAAGACGTTATGCAGTCTAGTCGATCCTCACAACCCATGATTTTAATTGCCATCGCTATTTTATATTTATGTCTTGTCCTATTTATCCCCGCGATCGCTGTTTTCTACGAAGCATTTCACAAAGGTTTTGCTGCTTTCTTGAGTGCGATACAAAATCGAGATTTTATTGAAGCCGTTAAACTAACTCTAATTATTGCGGCGATTACCATTCCACTGAATACCCTTTTTGGTTTAGTCATTGCTTGGTTTTTAGCTCGTCATCAATTTCGCGGTCGTGCCTTACTGATGAGTATCATCGATTTACCCTTCTCCATTTCTCCAGTTGTGGCAGGGTTAATGATTGTTTTACTCTATGGACGCAATGGTTGGTTTGGAGGATGGTTAGAAGCAACAGGGACTAAAATTATCTTTGCGCTACCTGGGATGGTCATCGCTACAATTTTTGTAACCTTACCCTTTGTGGCACGCGAGGTTTTACCCGTATTAGAAGAAATTGGTACCGAACAAGAAGAAGCAGCCCGAATTTTAGGAGCGAATGACTGGCAAGTCTTCTGGCGCGTTGTTTTGCCGAATGTTCGTTGGGGTTTATTGTATGGTATTCTTCTAACCAATGCGCGGGCGATGGGCGAATTTGGTGCGGTTTCCGTTGTTTCGGGCAGTATCTTAGGCCGTACCGCAACCTTACCGATTTTCGTGGAACAAGCATATAAAAACTATCAAACTGAGGCCGCCTTTAGTGCAGCCGTAATTTTAGCCTTATTGGCCGCCGTAACCCTCGTTTTACAAGACGCTTTCAAACGTCATACAGCAGAAAGATAATAGGAGTATTAATCATGAGTATTACCGTTGATCAAGTCAATAAACATTTTGGTAGCTATCACGCTTTAGTAGATATCAATTTAACGGTTCCCGATGGAAAATTAGTCGCCTTACTAGGGCCTTCTGGTTCTGGAAAATCGACATTACTCAGAGCGATCGCAGGACTCGAACCACCAGATACGGGTAGAATTATTATTAATGGGCAAGATACGACCCATTTGGATATTAGAAGACGTAATATCGGATTTGTGTTCCAGCATTACGCTCTATTTAAACACCTGACTGTCCGTCAAAATATTGCCTTTGGTTTGGATATTCGCAAACGTTCACCCAAACAGATTAAAGATAAAGTAGAAGAATTACTAAGACTTATTCAATTACAAGGATTAGGCGATCGCTACCCTTCCCAACTCTCAGGAGGACAACGCCAAAGGGTCGCTTTAGCACGTGCTTTAGCCATTGAACCTCAAGTTTTGCTGCTTGATGAACCGTTTGGTGCGCTTGATGCCAAAGTCCGTAAAGAACTGCGTAGCTGGTTAAGACGTTTACACGATGAAGTCCATGTCACTAGTGTTTTCGTAACTCACGATCAAGAAGAAGCGATGGAAGTTGCTGATGAGATTGTCGTGATGAATCAAGGCAAAATCGAACAAGTTGGCTCACCCCAAGAAGTTTATGATCATCCCGCAACATCTTTTGTGATGGAGTTTGTCGGCGAAGTTAATATTCTTCCTGGTACGGCTGGTTTCTTAGATGGTTCAGTCAAAAATACAACGTCTATCCCTAATGTCCCTCCCTCGCATACTCAAGTCTTTATTAGACCCCACGATCTTGAAATTCATGCCGAAAATGAGGCTCAAGCTAAACCAGCGATCGTTAAACGAATCATTCATCTTGGTTGGGAAATTCTCGTAGAATTAGAGTTACCCGACGGGCGTGAAATTTTAGCCAATATGAGTCGAGAAAAGTTTGCTCGGTTACCGATAGAATCTGGACAAGTGGTTTATATTAAACCCCGTCACGCTCGTTATTTTATTGACCCGAAAAGTAACGCTTATAACAGCGTACCTGTCGTCGTAAACCGCTAAGGCTCGGCTAACAATTGATCTAATTCCGCTTGCATGGTATTGACAACTTGCCAGTAACATGATTCAACATAAGCGCGATCTTGTGCTGCTTCTTTGCCGTATCTTGAAAAGGTAATCGGTGAACAGACGCGAGTGTGAATTTGGACAGGAAACGGTATATTAGGTAAAGGCCCGATCGCTAATCCCCAAGGTAAACCGAAATAGACGGGAAATACTTCTAAACCTTCGGGAAACATTCCCAAAAGTCCCCAAGTGCGAAACGGTTCGATCCATTCCGAAAGATCGCCCAAAATAATCAAGGTATCATGTGCGCCTTTAGAAATGAGGGGAATAATCGGTAATTCTTGTTGCAGGGCAAGTTTAATAAAACCTTTTTGTCCTGCCAAATGAATTTGATGACGTTGGGTGTAGGGACGAAATAAATCTTTAGCACCACCTGGATAAACCAGAAGACTGCTTCCTTTTTTTAGAGCAGCAAAAGCCATACGCGGAGTAGCAGGAATTGCCCCAACCTGCATCGCTAATTTTGTGAAAAAAGGATAAGGATGATTTGTCCAGACGCTCCGATGCGATAATCCATAAATCAGACGATCAGTACCGAAACGACGAAACCAATCATACATCATCATACTCATATCTGGAATAGCCAACCCTCCATTATGAGAACCGACTAACAAAACTTGTCCTTGTGAGGGGATATGATGCCAACCATCAGTTTTGACACGGAAATAATATCGATAAAGCCATTCCCAAACGGGCATGAATGATTTTATAACAGATGGATCGCGTTGTTGCAAAAACCAATTACTATCTAAAGTCATTTATAAAGTAAAGCGAAGAATCATTAACAATTACGCAATAGAAGCTGTAGACCACTATCCTCAAGCAAAATCCCAGCAAAGTCAACTAAATCAAGGATTATTTCTTAGGGTAGAGACAGGCTTAAATCCTTTTTCTGATCTTATGTTACAAAACTTTACGCTATTGCAGACCATAACCATAGTATAAGTTAAACTGACTGAGAATCTTTCTGTTTAAAGAAGCGCGTACAGGTGGGGATGTCTTATTGAGCGAAGCGTAGGAAGTTAAAGCAGATCTGGGGATTCTTGACTTTACTGCGTTTTGAGCAATTGGGCAACTCGTTTAAAGCTTGTACAAGGTTTAAGAAAGTTTGATTAAGCCAAACTTTAACAATCGATCGATGTCAAAAGAGATAAGAGGCTTTTTAGACTCAAGATTGTTAAGTTTTATCACAAAAATAAGAATCCCATACCTACAACCTTAGATTAAGGAGATTTTCAATGGCTTTTGGGCCCGCATCCCAGTTAGGTGTCAGCCTATATGAAGACACACCCCCAATTGAACTGGTACCAGGACGTTCAGAAGAAGAAGTCACAAGCGTTATCAATGCCGTTTATAAACAGGTTTTAGGTAATGCTTATGTCATGGAAAGCGAAAGAGCAACCGTTCCAGAATCACAGTTTAAGCGGGGAGAACTCAGCGTTCGTGAGTTTGTTCGTGCTATTGCAAAATCAGATCTGTATCGTTCACGCTTTTTTGAAACCAGTCCTCGCTATCGGTTTATTGAACTCAACTTTAAACATCTTTTAGGACGTGCGCCCGATGGATACGACGAGATGAAGGCTCATAGTGCCATCTTAGATACCCAGGGATATGAAGCAGAGATTGATTCTTACATCGATAGCGATGAGTATCAAAATGCTTTCGGCGAATACATTGTCCCCTATTTTCGTGGCTATAAGTCCCGTCCAGGTCAAAGTATGCTGGAATTTACGCATATGTTTGCTCTGTTGCGCGGGCCCTCTAGCAGTGATCTAAAAGGTAGCCTATCGGGAACTAGCCCTGTTCTGAATAAATATGTTATTCAAGAAATTCCGCTTGCAATCATTCCTCCTTCGGGTGGTTCTTCGGGCGATGGTTGGGCATTCTCTGATACAACCAGAAGTTCTCGGACTCGTTTGGGTTCGGGTGCAAGTGAAGAAGGCAAGGTTTACCGCATCGAGGTGACAGGCTATCGTACTCCTGGTAAAGTGAACAAAATTTCCAAATATCGTCGCAGTAACCAGGTGTTCCTCGTTCCTTACGATAAACTCTCTCAAGAATATCAACGGATTCATCAACAGGGTGGCGTAATTGCCAGTATTACCCCCGTCGGTTAATCCATTAAATAGTGAACAGTAACCAGCTTTCTAAACTGGAATCTGTTCACTGTTTTTAATCAATCATCAAATCTGTTGTAGGAGAAATTTTAAAAATGAGTGTTGTTTTAGATCGTCCCTTAGAACTCCGTTCCAATAGCAGTCCCGAAGACTATGCTGCTGTAATTCGTGCCGTTTATAAGCAAGTTTTGGGTAATCCCCATGTCATGGAAAGCGAACGGTTAACCACCGCCGAATCCCAACTTTGTAACGGAACTTTAACAGTACGGGAATTTGTACGGGCTGTTGCGAAATCTGATTTTTATCGCCGTCGCTATTTTGAAACCTGCGCCCCCTATCGTTTTGTTGAACTCAACTTTAAGCATCTTTTAGGACGTGCGCCTGATAATCAAGCAGAACTATCTAAGCATATCCAGATCATTGTCAATGAAGGCTATGATGCTGAAATCGATTCCTACATCGATAGCGAAGAATATCAAGCTAATTTCGGCGATAACGTTGTTCCTTACTATCATGGTGCTAGTAGTCAAGTCGGTATCAAACAAGTCGGCTACAATCGTACTTTAAACTTGTATCAAGGTTTTGCAGGTGTTGATAGTGCCTTTAAAGATGCCCGTTTAGTTGATGCGATCGCCAACAATAGCGGTAGTAAGATTAGCTTACCCAGTACTGGAGGTCGTCGCGGTGCTTATAAAGATGCCACGGAAAAAATGTTCAAAATCGTGGTTAAAGGCTCTAAATTTGATAGTCCTCGCCGTACCAGCGTCACCGAGTATATCGTCTCTGGTGCGAGAATGACCCCGCAAATTCAGCGAATTCACCGCGCTGGCGGCACGATTACCGAAATCGTTGAGATCTAATGTTTAAGAAATAGGTAGGGTTAAAAAGCCAAGGAAATCTCATCGGTTTCCTTTTCTTAACCCCACCCAAGGCCAAAAAATCATTAATCACACTCTCGTATTGTAGGAGAAAAATCGTGTCAACATTAACTGCTGCTTATCTTGATAGTCCGATCGAACTACGTGTAGGTGCAACCGAAGAGGATCTTCAGGGGGTGATTCGTGCTGCTTACCGTCAAGTTTTAGGCAATGTTCATATTATGGACAGCCAACGCTTAACCAGTGCTGAATCAATGCTCAGAAATGGTGATATTACCGTTAAAGAATTTGTCAGACGAATTGCTCAATCAGACCTTTATCAATCTCTCTTTTTTAATAACAAATCTCCATATCGTTCAATTGAACTTAATTGTAAACATCTTTTAGGACGTGCGCCGTTAGATCAAGCTGAAATTTCTCAACACGTTCAAACCTATAACGAACAAGGATACGAAGTAGACATCGATTCTTATATTGATAGTGCCGAATATGCCGACAATTTTGGGAACAATACCGTACCCTATCCTCGCAGTATTCGTTCTCAAACAGGAATCAAAAATGTTGTATATAATCGTACCCTTTCTTTATTAGGTGGTTATGCAACCAGTGATAAAAGTAAAGAAGCGCAATTAATTGATACTGTGGCTGCTAATATACCACAAAAAATTAAGCTCAGTTCTTCGGGTAAAGGTTCAACTTATAGTAACACTAATAAGCGGTTCCGTTTAACGATTCTTAATTCAGGATTACCGAATGCACGAACCAAAAACACAACCGTTAAAATTGGTTATGCTCAATTATCCCAAAAAATCCAAAATGTACAACGTTCAGGCGGGAAAATTCTGAGTATTACCGAAGTTAATTAATCATTGATTAGTGTCAAAACAAATTTAAGATTTAGCAATTATCCCCTACAATTATCAAAATATTTTGTCAATGTGTAGGGGCTTTATTACCCAATGATTAAAGCTAAATAAACACTAATTGTTTTTAAATTAACGTGTTTTATCTATCTCAAAATTTTATCTAAATTTATCTAACTTTACTCATACTAATTGTTTAACTTTAAGGGTTTTGTGATGGATATTACTAAATTTGTAGAAATGTCTTTAGGTCATTGGAGGTCGCAACGTAGCGCACACCATTTAGCCTTTCGTCACTTTGAAGAAATTACTTCAGAGATCGACATAAAACCGCTAGAGAAAAATGATTTAGAAGTCCTTCAATTATGTCAATCCTATCAAATTGCTCCTGAAATGATTACTCATCCTTTTGCGATGAGTTGGGAGGGTGAATCAGACTGGGATGAACAAGAAGTCTTGAAAGGTTCAACTATCTTAATACCTGTTCCTGATTTAGATAATCCATCTAAAGGGCGATTGTTAAGAGATCAAGGATATGCCGAAACGATTCCCTCGGTCGGTCATTATTATTTTACAGAGGATGGTACATTTGTTCTAACAACAGAGTATGATAGAGCTACAGCCGAAGAAAAAATTTGGTTTGCTTCTCCTAACATTCGTTTTCGAGTTTCTCTAATCAAAACCAGTAGTGGTAGTGGTGTTGTTACTGCTTCTTTTTCTTCAGAAATTCGAGGGTTATCTTAATCTTTATTGAGCTAAGTTAAATATTTTAAATATGATTTCAAATGATAATACTAACTTATTAATTTCTCTGGCTCAATTAATGGCTGGAGACTTTAGTAATCAACAACAAGCTTATGAAGATCCGAAAAACTTTGCTCATATCCGAATTTTTTTTCGTCCCTTACCCTTTGAGTTTTTTAATGCCATAGGATTTTATTCAGAGCAGTCATATGATTATGATATTTGGAATCCTTATCGTCAGGGAATTCATCAACTAATCGCTCAAGGAGATCAAATTTATGTAGAAAATTATGGATTAAAAGATGGGTATCGCTATGCGGGTGCAGGACATAACTTAGACATTCTAAAAACAATTACCCCAGAAAACATTCAAAAACGGTGTAACTGTTCTATGATTTTCAAAAAAAATGGTAATTCTTTTAGAGGAGAAGTGGAAGGAAAACAATGTTTAATTCCTAGAAATGGTCGTCAAACTTACCTCATTAGTGAAGTGGAAATTACAGAAACAACATGGGTTAGTTTAGATCGAGGAATTGATATTAATACAAATGAACAGATTTGGGGATCTGCGGTTGGCCCATTAAAGTTTACAAAACGCGCTAGTTTTGCTCAAGAACTTCCGTAATTTACTTAAATTATCAGTTAGACGATTCATGAGTGTTTCAGAATTACCAGTTGTTATGTTACCTCCTGTAGCCCGTAAAAAAATGCAGGCTTGGATACGAAGTCGCCATCTGATTTGCTCAGGAAATTTCTTCATTTTTGAATCAGTAGAATATTCGGCTATAGAACGATTTGAAGAATGTGTTATTAGTTTAGGTGGTACTTTAATTTCAGTGGAACCAACTAAACGAATTTGGATGGGAAATCATCGACAAGTATTACTCTATCAAGCAAAAGCCAGTTTACATACACCCCATCACGAATTAAAGCAATATTGGTTCAAATATGGTAGTTTTCAAACTAAATTTGATGACACTGTTTAAAAAGAGTACATTTTAATCTTTATCAAAGGAGGGTATTTCAATGACTACTAAATTTACTTCACCCAGACTCGGTAATGCTTCAGAATTAGGCGTTAACTTATATGAAGACACCAAACCCATACAACTTTTACCCGGTGTTGAAATTGATGAACTGATTCAAGCTGTTTATCGTCAAGTTTTGGGAAATGCTTATGTTATGGAAAGTGAGCGTTTAAGTATTCCAGAATCTCGTTTGAAAAATAACGAAATTACCGTTAGAGAATTCGTCAGACAAGTTGCACTATCTGACTTATATCGTTCTCGTTTTTTTGAACCCTGTTCTCGCTATCGTGCCATTGAATTAAACTTTAAACACTTGTTAGGACGTGCACCCGAAAGTTACGAAGAAATGCAACAACATAGTCAAATTTTAGATCAAGGCGGCTATGAAGCAGAAATCGATTCTTATCTCGATAGTGATGAATATCAAGATGCTTACGGAGAAGATATTGTCCCTTATTACCGAGGCTATAAAACACAAATAGGACGTAATTTAACAGGTTTTACTCATCTGTTTCAATTACATCGTGGTGCATCTAGTAGCGATAAAAACTTATCATTAGGTAACTTTTCTCGTCTCAATCAATCTTTATTAACTAATCGTCCTAGTAATGTAACGCCTCCTTCTGGTGTATCAACTTATGGCGGTTTGACGGATATTCAGAAGCTCCTATCTGAAGTCTTAAACCCAAAACACCAACCTCCAGTCTGCCAAGCTATACCCAACAAACCGTTAATTATCCAGAATTACAACGTAAATATAGCCAACAAGCGGAACAAATCAAAAAACTACAATCTCAGTTATCTGAACTCAGTTCATTGGCAAGTATTGGTGAAAGTGGGTTAAGTCAATGGAACTCAGGTAGTGCTTCAACTTCTAGTAGTAGTTCATTATCGGGTTCTTTCCAAAACCCTGAAACCTCCCTTGACTATGAAAAAGCCATTGAAGAACAGTCTAAGCTGATTACAGAATTAGAAACCAAAATTGCCGACTCTCGAAGATTTGCCACCATTGGAGAAGCTAAACTCAATAAATGGCGTAGTCGTAGTTTTTAGGAAATAAACTGAAATCATATTTATTATAGAGGCGCGAGACGATCGCGTCTTTTTTGTAATTGTTCATGTGACAGTATATTTATACCACCAGTGAATGAATTCACTGTCTCATAGCCTAAATCCAAGGGGGCGTTTAAGCTGCGCACGCAAGTCACAGTCAGCCCCTCATTAAAATGGACTGAAACTGATACAGATGAAGTCGGTTTCAACCGTCTTAAGCTGTGAGGTAGGGATTTTAATCCCTGACACTATTAATGTTCTTTAAATCAACCCATACAACAGATAATTTCCACAAATCTCTAAATCTATGTCCGAAACCCTCATTCTAGAACCCGATACCCTGTGGCATAAAGTCAGATCTCAAACCCAACACGCCTTCTTATGTGGTGCATTACAACCGATTCTTACTGAATACGAAATTATAGAAGATACAGGGATTCTTTTTTTGGTTCGGATTGTCAAGAATTTAGCTCGTAAAGATGCAGCAAAGCAAGCCGAGGTCAAAAAAGTCAAAACAGATGGGAAGCCGTTTAATCCCTTTTTACCCTACGATGAAAATCTATTTGTTAGCAATATTTCTGACACTCATTTATGTTTATTGAATAAATTTAATGTTGTTGATCATCATTTATTGATTGTGACGCGGGAATATGAAGCTCAAAACGACTGGTTAACACAATCCGATTTTAGTGCTTTGGGAGTTTGTTTAGCACAAATCGATGGCTTAGGTTTTTATAACGGTGGTGTTCTTGCAGGTTCGAGTCAACCGCATAAGCATTTACAGTTAATTCCATTTCCTTTTCTGACTGAGATTCGTCTACCGATTGATTCAGTGATCCCAACAGTTCAGTATAATTCGGATCAGATTGGAATAATTCCAAGTTTTGAGTTTATTCATGCGATCGTACCTTTACAACCTAATTGGATACAATCTCCTGTAAAATTTGCACCAACTCTTTTAGAAATTTACTATAAACTTTTAAAAACGGTTCAATATGAAATTAATGGTCGCAAACAAACAGGAGACTATAATTTATTAATTACACGAGATTGGATGATGATTATTCTACGCAATAGAGATAGTTTTTTATCAATTGGTGTGAACTCCGTCGGTTTTGCGGGTGCCTTATTAGTTCGTAATGCTGAACAATTGCAACTGTTAAAAGAAATTAGACCTTTAAATTTACTGAAAAATGTCGCTAAACTGAAATAAAAAAGGAATAATAGATATGCTTCAAACTAAAACCGAAATCATTAAATTTACGTTATCCGATCTAGAAGCTCTAGCGGGTGATAATGACGATAAAAAATATGAACTTATTGATGGAGAATTATTTGTGACCAGATCCCCTCACATTAAACATCAAGATGCCAGTGGAAATGTATATTGATCTTTACAAAATTGGTCAAAAACAGTAGGAACGGGTAAAGCTTTTCTAACACCTGGTATTATTTTTTCCGAAGTTGATAGCGTGATTCCTGATGTCATTTGGATTAGCCATGAGCGATTAGCTATTTTATTAGATGATGCAGGACATTTAACGGGTGTGCCAGAATTAATTGTAGAGGTACTATCACCTGGGACTAAAAACGTGATGAGAGATAAAGAAGCCAAGTTTAAATTATATTCAAATCAAGGAGTTCAAGAATATTGGATCGTTAACTATCTTTTAAAAACAGTTGAAGTATATCGTCGAGATCAAGCACAATTAAAACTGATGGCTACCCTAGAAGAAAATGATGTTTTAACTTCTCCTCTTTTAGCCGAATTTCCTTGTCAGATACAACAATTTTTTCTTTAAAAAGGATTTAGAATGGGTAAAAAAACACGAGGTGCAATTGCAGCAGGACACCCAAAAACCGCAGAAGCAGGACAAATTATTTTTGAATTAGGAGGCAATGCTTTTGATGCTACACTTGCGGCGATGTTAGCTTCATTTGTTGTTGAATCTACTTTAACGGCGGTGGGTGGTGGTGGTTTTTTATTAGCTCATACCAAAGAAAAAGAAAATATTTTATTTGATTTTTTTAGTCAAACACCTTTACAAAAAAAGTCATTAGACCAAATCGATTTTTATCCAATTGATGTTAATTTTGGGGGTGCAGTTCAAGAATTTCATATTGGGCTAGGATCGATCGCTGTTCCAGGCAATGTTTTAGGACTTTTTCAAATTCATAAAAAATTAGGAACTTTGCCGTTTAGTGTTATTGCTGAACCTGCAATTGATTATGCAGAAAATGGCTTTGTTATGACCGATTTTAATGAATTTAGCTATCGTTTACTAGAACCTATTCTTTTAGCTTATCCTGAGAGTCGTAAAATTTATGCTCCACACGGAAGCTTATTAAAACAAGGTGAAATCTGTTATAACAAAGATTTAGCTCAGAGCTTAAGAGAACTCTCAAAAAATGGTTTAGATTCCTTTTATAAAGGTGACATTACGGCTCAAATGCTCCAAGATTTATCAAGAGGCGGTTATTTGACGCAAGATGATTTAAGTACTTATCGAGTTATCGAACGAAAGCCACTCAAAATTAGTTACAGAAATTATGAACTTTTAACAAATCCGCCACCTAGTTCAGGTGGTATTTTAATTGCTTTTGCTTTAAAACTCTTAGACCAAATTGATTTAACTTCTGTTCAATTTGGCAGTATACAACATTTAAAAATTTTAATCAGAGTGATGGAATTAACCAATCACGCAAGAAACAAAAAATATAATAGCAATTTATATCAAAATAATATTACCGAGCTTTTTCTATCTACTGAATTTCTACAAGACTATCATCAAGAATTAAGCGGGGTCAATAAATGGGGGAGTACCACTCATATTAGCGCGATCGATGAAGACGGCAATGCAGCAAGCGTGACGACATCCAATGGCGAAGGCTCATCTTACGTTATTCCTGGAACTGGAATCATGTTAAATAATATGTTAGGAGAAGCAGATCTAAATCCATTAGGCTTTCATCAGTGGACGTGTAATCAAAGAATATCTTCGATGATGTCTCCTACTTTAATTTTACAAGACAGTCAACCAAAATTTGTTTTAGGCTCAGGTGGAGCCAATCGAATTAGAACAGCAATTTTACAAGTTATTTCAAACTTATTAGATTTTCAATTTTCCTTAGATGTAGCAGTCAATCATTCTCGAATCCACTGGGAAAATAATATTTTAAATATCGAGCCTTCTTCTGAGCAAGAATTTGATCTTAATCACTTACATCTTGCTTCATCTGCTAAAATTGCTCTTTGGGAAGCACACAATATGTTTTTTGGAGGAGTTCATGCAGTGGGAATAACCAAGACTGGAAAAATGACAGGTGCAGGAGACTTCAGACGTAAAGGAGTAGCACTGATCAACAATTTTTATGAGTAAGATTAGATAAAAAAACGTATATATTGGGTAAGTAGTGCCACTACTTTACCTCCTCACTCCGATCACAACTTTATATTTCAATACAGAATTCACAATAATAAACCAATGCTAGTTATGCGTCAATTAACAACTGTCGGAGTCGGCCTAGCTTTATTGCTCATGGTTGAACAACAAGTTACTGCTCAAACTTCATTACCTACACCACAAGATACTCAAGAAGAATCCCTAAATGTTGTTCCTGCTGTGTCAGAAATGAAAGCGAAAAAAGAAAAGATTGCTCAAACAACACCACCAACACCAGCAAATCCCGATCCAGCACAGGCTGAGGATTTATTACCATTATCCACTCAGAAAAAGCGAGTTAACGAAAACGCTCCTGCACCAAATTTCCTAAATCCGAGTGGTAATCCGCTTATTTTTCCCACTGCACCTAGTGAAGTTGATATTAACACCGTTCAGCCTCTTAGTTTAAATCAAGTTGTTGAATTAGCTTTAAGAAATAATAAAGAGCTACAAACGGCCAGGCTACAACTTGAGCAACGTCAAGCACAACTAGCGGAACAAAGAGCTAGATATTATCCAGCACTAAACGCACAATTTAATTTTTCTCGGGATTCTTCGACTGGCCTCGCTCAACAAAATTTAAATACGAGGAGACGAATTGACCGCTTGAATAGTGATTCAAATCCTGTTAATGATGTCACCGAGCAGCAATTACGTCAAAGTTTATCGAATAAAGAAAGTACTAATGCAACTGGACAATTAGGTTTAACCTATAACCTTTATACAGGTGGAGAGAGATCTGCTCAAATTCAACGCGCTGAACAAGAAATTCAACGTCAAAAATTAGTAGTTGAGCAAAATTCTGAACAAGTTCGTTTCCAAGCAACAAGAGCATATTATGATTTACAACGAAGCGATGCCGAAGTAGCGATCGCACAAGCGGCTATTGAAGATGCGACCCAAAGTTTACGGGATGCTCAACTCTTAGAACAAGCTGGACTTGGTACTCGTTTTTCGGTGCTACAAGCGGAAGTAGATGTAGCCCGTGCAAATCAAGATTTAACGACTAATATTTCTAACCAACGGATTGCTAGACGGACTTTAGTTAATCTCTTAAGCTTAGGGCAAAAAGTGGATGTAACAGCAGCCGATCCTATTGAAGAAGCGGGAAACTGGCCCCTGACCCTTGAAGAAAGTATTGTACTAGCTTACAAAAACCGATCCGAATTAGAACAACAACTTGTTGCACGGGATCTTGCTGAACAGGATCGAAAAATTGTTCTAGCTGATATTAAACCCAAGGTTGATTTATCCGCTAACTATGAATATGCTGATAATTTCGACGATGAAATTAGTGTTGTTGATGGATATAGTTTTGTCGCAACAGCGAGATGGAATTTTTTTGATGGCGGTAGAGCCTTTGCCCGAGTCAGACAATTTGATCGCCAGAAAGATATAGCTAATAACGAATTTGCTAGACTGCGAAATCAAGTTCGTCTTGAAGTAGAACAAGCATACTATTCTAGTGTGGCAAACCAAGAAAATATCTCAACGGCGGCTTTAAGTGTAGAATCGGCAACAGAAAGCTTGAGATTAGCTCGTTTGCGCTTCCAGGCAGGTGTCGGAACCCAAACCGATGTCATCAACTCCCAACGAGATTTAACCGATGCCAGAAGTCGATATTTACAAGCGATCGTTGACTATAATATCTCACTTAATGAATTACAACGTGCCGTCAGTAATTGGCCTGATGGTCGTTTATTTGAATTACGCTAGTCAACAATAACTGTAGGTTGGGGCTTGACCACCAAGCCCAAATTTAAAATTGATCCCCAAACTTCATACACCTAAGTGATACAATGTAATAAAAATTTAATATTTTTTAATATTACTTAAACGCTATTTAGGGTAAAGGGACAATATGTCTAATATCACGTTTGTTAAGGAAGATAAGTTCATCGTAGCGGCAGATGGGGCTAATTTACGCGAAAAAGCGATCCAAAACGGAATTGACATCTATACCCTAAAAGGAAAACTGATGAACTGCGGGGGTTATGGTCAATGCGGAACTTGTGTCGTAGAAATTGTCGAAGGGATTGAAAATTTATCCCCAAAAACCCCTTTTGAAAAACGAGTCTTACGGAAAAAACCCGCAACATACCGTTTAGCTTGTCAAGCTTTGGTTAATGGGCCAATTAGTGTTAAAACTAAACCTTAATTGGTGATAGTTGGTCTTTAGCCGATTGCCTATGTAATGATATTCTAAGACATGGTTGTTTATAATTATTTCGAGGGGAACAAAAATGCAAGTCAACGATCTTGGATTCATTGCCACCATTTTATTTGTTTTAGTACCTACCGTTTTCTTACTCATTCTCTATATTCAAACCAACAGAGATCAAAGAGAAGGTTAAAATCATTCGATATTACTGAAAATATCATTTTACTAGGGGAAACCGATATCTTTGGTTAACCCCGCTTTTTTTTCGATTCTTTTTCTTGCCCACGAACTCTTAAAAATCCGTTAAAGTATTAATAAACGCTAAAAGCTTTTCAAATCAGTTCTATGACATCTTCCATCGCTGTAAGAGAACTTCCGTTATTTCCTCTCCCCGAAGTTGTTCTATTTCCAGGTCGCCCCCTTCCTCTCCACATCTTCGAGTTTCGCTACCGCATTTTGATGAATACCATCTTAGAAGAGGATCGCCGCTTTGGAGTGTTGATGGTTGATCCGACTGAAGGTAGTATTGCTAAAGTTGGTTGCTGTGCCGAAATCCTGAGGTTTCAAAGACTACCTGATGATCGCATGAAAATTTTAACAATGGGTCAGCAACGTTTTCGCGTCCTAGAATATACTCGTGACAAGCCTTATCGTGTTGGTTTGGTTGAATGGATTGAAGATCAACCTTCCAACAGAGATCTAAGACCAATCGCCAAAAATGTCGATCAGCTATTGCGAGATGTGGTACATTTATCAGCCAAATTAACCGAGCAAAAAATTGAGCTTCCAGACGACTTACCGAGTCTTCCTACAGAACTATCCTATTGGGTTGCTGGTAATTTATATGGAGTGGCGACAGAACAACAAGCTTTATTAGAAATGCAAGATACATCCGAACGTCTAAAACGCGAAATTGAAATTTTAACCTCAACTCGTAATCATTTAGCCGCTAGAACCGCTTTAAAAGATGCTTTAGCTTAATTTCGTTCGCGTTTCTTAGTGAAAATAACACAGCTTAATCTAAAAAAAATACTTTATTTTTATTTAAGGTTTTAAGATGGGAAATTACGAATTGTCAACAAAGATTAGGCTCACTAAAAGGAATGATCAGTCTATTGAAGTTAAATTGTTGCTCATTTTTTAATAAGATTTGTCATATTTGTAACAGATTTTCAAAGTAGCATTCTCATGAGTCTTAATATTGAAGCAAGACTAGATTTGATATAATATTGCTAAACACTCTCACGCACTCACGTCAAAACTCTCATCTGACTAAAGTGGAAAAAAACGACTGAATTAACTTTCACAGCAACGCTAAGATTAAAGATCATTATCTAATTTAGTTTGAGGAATCATGAGCGATATTCAAGAAAAAATTCAAGAGGAATTAGCTAACGCTAGAGCCGTCTGTAATACAGAAGGGACTGAATCGGCTGATTGTGCCGCCGCTTACGACGTTGTAGAAGAATTACAGGCTGAAGCCGCCCATCAACGGCAAGAGCATCCAGTCAAAAACTCTTTTGAAAAATACTGTGATGATAATCCTGAAGCGGCCGAATGCCGTCTTTATGAAGACTAATCCTTTAGCTTCATAAAGCTAACCTTTGTCACTTACAATAGAACAGTAAGTCTTCTTTAATAGAAGGCTTTCTGTTTTTTGTGGTATGGATCTCTCGAATCTCAATGCAAGACATTTGGTTTAGACCTTTAGTCTGGACAGACTATCGCCTAGCTGTGATATTTACTGTAATTTTGCCAATTATTTTTTTAATCTGGGCATTATTGCAAAAAGTTGAGTCAATACAGCGTTTGCTCATTATTTATTGGCGTGTCGCCAGTTTATTAATGATTACGGTATATTTAATGATTGCATCTTGGCCGATCGCATTTATCACCAGTTTCGCAGCTAGAATTTTAATTGCGATCGCGTTGTGGTTTTGGGTCGATCTCAATGATGAAATTAAAGATTTACCCCAAAGCTTACTTAAATTATCTTTTACCGCTTGGCGATGGGCAGTCACGATTTATACACTTATTGGTGCGATCGCCATTCTTCCCTTTTACTCCTGTGTCTTGACTGAAGGTGCTATTAAACAGCCGTTTTGTGAAGTATGGTTAGAAGCCCCTTGGCAGTACAAAGCATGGATGCACCCTAATTTAGCCCCAGGTGTACTAGGCTTTTTTGGCATCGTGGGTCTAGTTTTTTATGTTCTTTATTTGGCTTATTTTCTCTTTTTCCGTCTCGGTAAACAAGGACGTTCCGCCCTAGAACAATAATGATGATTGGTAAACGACTCGAAGCTTATACCATTAAACGCCCGCAAGAAGTTTTACTCGTGACGATTGAAAATGAGGGCGAAACCGATGAAATTGCTATCTTTAAAGGTTTTTCTAGTTCTTTGATGCAACCCACTAACCCCGATCCAGATATTCCCGTTATTAGTGAGCAAGCCGTGATTACTAGGATTGATCGGCTCAAAAGTCCCTATAATCCCAATCAACCGAATTATATTCAACAAGGGTTAACTCTTGAAGAAATGGAACCTTTATTAGAAGAATTAGGGATTTTTCGGGCTTGATGACCAAGCCCCTCAATGATGAATTAATCTTCTAAATCAAGTTCATTAAAATCATCGGTGTCGTCTTCTTCACTCGCAGTCGGAAAGGGAATCGAACCTATTTCGAGTTTTTCGCGGACTAATTTTTCAACTTCGGCAGCGACTTCGGGACGTTCTTCTAAATATTTCACGGCATTATCGCGACCCTGGGAAATATTTTCACCGTTATAGTTATACCATGCCCCTTTACGGATAATGATATTGGTTTGTTCCGCTAAATCTAGCGTGCAACCCATCTGAGAAATACCTGTACCAAAAATGATGTCAAACTCAGCAATTCTAAAAGGTGGCGCGACTTTATTTTTAGCGACTTTGACCTTAGCCCGAATTCCATACTCGCCTTCACTTCCTTTTTTAAGGGTTTGCGCCCGACGAATATCTAAACGCACTGAGGCATAGAATTTAAGAGCGTTACCACCTGTTGTTACTTCTGGGTTTCCATAAGTCACGCCAATTTTTTGCCGTAGCTGGTTAAGGAAAATTACGACACTACCCGACTTACCGATATTACCTGCAATTTTTCTTAAGGCTTTACTCATCAGTCGAGCTTGTAAGCCCACTTGATTATCGCCCATTTCGCCTTCAATTTCGGCTCTGGGGACTAAAGCCGCTACGGAGTCAATCACAACCATATCCACCGCAGCAGAACGCACCAATTGATCGACGATTTCTAATCCTGCTTCTCCCGTATCGGGTTGGGCTACTAATAGGTTGTTGATATCGACTCCTAAAACAGCCGCATAAGCTGCATCAAGGGCGTGTTCTGCATCAACAAACGCAGCAACTCCACCCGCTTTTTGCACTTCGGCGATCGCATGAAGGGCTAGTGTTGTTTTTCCCGCACTTTCTGGCCCATAAATTTCGATAATTCGTCCTTTGGGTAATCCACCTCCTAACGCTACATCCAGAGTTAGCGCACCGCTAGGAATGGTTTCCACCCGCATTCGTGTCGCATCTCCGAGACGCATGATCGAGCCTTTGCCAAAACTACGCTCAATCTGATTTAATACCAAGTTTAAAGCTTTGTCTTTATCGGGATTATTGGTAATTGCAGCCATTTATTTGTCTCACTCAGTCTTTAGGAGGTTACTAAGATAATAGTACAGAGGTATTTATTTATTGTAGCTTTTTTTTGTCTTGCTAGGGGCGTACTGCATAGCAATATAATAATTTCTTTATTAATTATACAAAGATTTTTTAGCCCTACCTTAAATCAAGGATTTAAGCAAAAATTGTAATAAAACTTAATTGTATGAGGAGAGAATTTTAGGTGTTTTTACGCTTAAAGTTCGTCAAAATAGAATATAGACAAACTTGAAAGTAAACACGAGTTAAATCGATGACCGTTAGTCTTTTTTCTGAAACGATTGGTTTAAAAGATGGCTATTTAAGAAGTGTTCATCATATCGCTTTAAATGTCAAAAATATGGATGCTTCGCGCTATTTCTATAGTCAAATCTTAGGACTTCATGAATTGACAGGTGAAGAAATTCCAACCACCTTAAAACAGTTAGTAGAACAAGGAAAAGTCACTAATTTTGCGACTCCCGATGGCATCATACTTGATTTATTTTGGGAACCCGAATTATCTCCACCTGATCTTGATCCACAACAACAATTTACACGGGCTAATCATTTAGCATTTGATATCGATCCCAATTTATTTGATCAAGCAGTAGAAGTCTTAAAAAATCAGAACGTAATGATCGATCATGGCCCCGTGACACGTCCCACAGGTCGAGGAATTTACTTTTATGATCCAGATGGTTTCTTACTCGAAATTCGCTGCGATCCGATTTAAAGTGCAGGGGCGGCGACTAGAGAAAAACCAACCCCTAAAGCTAACCCGACGAGGACTTGAAAAGGAGTATGTCCCAACAATTCTTTTAAACGTTCTTCGTTAACTTCCTTGCCGTCTTGAAAGAAGCCATCTAGAATTTGATTGAGAATACGGGCTTGTTTTCCCGCCGCTTGACGAACACCCGCCGCATCATACATCACAATCACAGCAAATAGACAAGCGATCGCAAATATTGGACTATCCCAACCCTCCTTTAGACCAACTCCTGTCGCCAAAGAACTGACTAAAGCCGAGTGTGCGCTAGGCATACCCCCCGTTGTCACCAAATACCGAAGATTGACTTTTCGATGACGAACTAACTCAATAATTAGCTTTAGGAACTGGGCAAATAAACAAGCTGCGATCGAGACAATTAAAATGTGATTATTAAAAATTTGATCAAACTCCTGCATAGTGTTTAGCGCTTAGTGCTTACGAGTCACGATATAAGTAGCAATGGCTCGTAGAGGTTCAGCTTTTTCCCCATAAGCCGCTAATTGTGCGATCGCATCATCCACTAATGCTTGAGCTTGTTTTCTAGATTCTTCAATGCCCCAGAGACTTGGATAGGTAGCTTTTTGAGCTTGTAGATCTTTTCCTGCCGTTTTGCCTAATTCTTCTTGGGTCGCCGTAATATCTAAAATATCATCGACAATTTGAAACGCTAGACCTATATTTTTAGCATAACGGGATAAACGTTGTATATCCTCTTCACTTGCACCTGCTAAAATTGCGCCCGCAACCACTGAAGTTTCTAACAAAGCCCCCGTTTTATGAGTATGGATAAACGTCAGGGTATCGCTTGTAATATCGTCTCTCCCTTCTGATTCTAAATCCAAGACTTGACCCCCGACTAATCCCGCCGCGCCTACAGTACGCCCTAAACGAGCAATCACTTCAATAATCTTTTGTGGGGCCACATTACGAGTTTGAGTCGCCACAAATTCAAACGCATAGGCGAGTAGACCATCACCCGCTAGGATCGCTATATCTTCGCCATAAACCTTGTGATTGGTTAACTTTCCGCGACGATAATCATCATTATCCATCGCGGGTAAATCATCATGAATCAACGACATCGTATGAATCATTTCTAAGGCGCAAGCAGTAGGCATCGCCATTTCAAGCGTTCCATTCATTAGTTCGCAGGTTGTCAAACATAGAATCGGTCTAAGTCGCTTTCCTCCGGCTAACAGAGAATAGCGCATTGATTCATAAATTTTTTCGGGTCTAATAATGGGGAGAGACTGTTCTAAAGCCTCTTCTACGACTTTTTGACGTTCTTTGAGATAAGAAGTCAGATTAAATTGAGAAATAACTGCTTGTTCGCCTAATGTAACCATGTCTAATCGTGTTTGACCAACCGACTGCTCTCTTAATTTTACTGTCTAAGGGTAAAAGAATTTAAACCGAAATTTTTTTTAATAGGGTAGGGATAAGATTTTCAAACCTTTCCCCTACCCCTCGTTTTAAGGTTGAACTAAATTTTGAAGACCATCAACTACGGCCGCCGAGATAATTTTATCCTTATCTGTAATTTCGCCAAGAACTTCTTTTCCTTTAACCAGATAGCCAAAAATCGAATATTGTCCATCCATTAAATTAAATCCAGGTGGAGTTAATTCATTATCAAATTTAAAGAAGAAAAATTGAGACGAACCCCCATTCGGATCAGTCGAGGGACGCGCTAAAGCAACTGCCCCAAAGGAATTAAATGGTAGAACGAGTTCAGGTAAGTAAATTCCCGAATCTTCTAGAGTTGCTCCATAAATCGGTTTTTCCTCGCCTCTAACCAAGACTTCTAGGGGAATAGCTCGATATTTTTTCGTTTTCGAATCGATAAAGCCATTTTCTGCCCCTACTGGCTTGCCTGTTTGCACAACGAAATTATCTTCGGAGCGAGTAAAAGGTAGATTATTGTAAAAACCCCGTTGTACTAAATCAACAAAATTACCAGCGTTAACGGGTGCGCTGTAACCATCAACAACGATCGTCATATCGCCTTTAGTGGTTTTAACTTCAACCGTTGCCCGTCCTTTTAGTTGGGGTAAATTCGCGTATTGTTCAGGGACTTCAAAAGGAAAGCCTTGAACCATTAACTCTTCTAAGGTGGTAATCTGGCTTAAGATAGCCTGACGTTGACTTAGAATGGCGGCTCGATCTTGAACGCTCACGGAGTCATCGAGTTCGATTAAGTCGGCTTTAAGGTGATCTAAAATGTCAGACGCTTGAGATTTTTTAGCCTCTGGTATACTCGCTAAAATTGCATCTTTTTTCGTGGCTAGTACAAAAGAAGCATCTTTAAGATCTTTTTTAATTGGCCCCCAACGTTTTCCCTTAAGATTTTTTTCAATATCTTCGATCGCACCCTGCAACTGTCGTACAGGACGATTATCGATGGGTAGAGCATTTCGTAAAATCGATTCAGGATCGGTAACCGCATCTCCTTGCGCTAAGAAACTTAGCAAAATGGGTTTTTGTTCACTAAGTGTCCATCCGGCATCACTAAAACTAAAGCACAGAAAAAGAATAAGGATGGCTATTAGACTGGCTTTCCAAAACCCAAGAAAGCGAGGCCAATGGCACCCTACGCGCACGCCTTTCAAAAAATTTACTGGTTTCATCAATTTCTCTGGGACTAAAAATAACCGCGCCACACACAAAATACTTGTATGTTTTTACTTCTACCCTTGTCAAGAGGCTGAAGAAAGATATCAAGACCAGAAATTACAAAACGGTTTCCCGAATTCTAGTAAAATATTCTATTGACCATTACGGCCTAAAAAGCATTTCATGATTTCGAGCAACGATTTTCGGAGTGGTGTCACCATCGAATTAGATGGTTCTGTCTGGCGGGTGGTGGAATTTCTCCACGTTAAACCTGGTAAAGGATCGGCTTTTGTGCGGACAAAACTAAAAAATGTTCAATCTGGGAACGTTGTTGAACGCACCTTCCGCGCGGGGGAAACCGTTCCACAAGCGTCCATTGAAAAGCGAACCATGCAACACACCTATAAAGAAGGTGATCAGTATGTCTTCATGGATATGGAAACGTTTGAAGAAGCAACGATCCCACCCAACAAAATTGGCGATCGTGTTAAGTTTATTAAAGAGGGTATGGAAGTTAATATTGTCTTCTGGAATGACCAAGTTCTAGAAGTTGAACTGCCAACCTCTGTCATTTTAGAAGTCACTGAGACTGATCCAGGTGTCAAAGGCGATACGGCAACAGGCGGCTCAAAACCTGCAATTGTCGAAACGGGAGCGCAAATTATGGTACCTTTATTTATCTCAATTGGAGAACGGATTAAAGTAGATACCCGCGATGGCTCATATTTGGGACGGGAATAATTACACCTGTTAGTTGTCTTTGACTAAAAGAGACAACTAACACTCAGTACAGAACAGTAGTAGGGATGAATTAGTGTCGATTAACTATAGCGAACTCCGTGAACTGTTAACTGCGATTGCTCAAACAGATATTACGGAAATGATCCTAAAAAGTGAAGATTTTGAACTGACGGTACGCAAAGGGACAACATCTTTTAGTCCGCCAGTAGAAGTTTCTATACCCGTTGTTCCTATACAAACAACGCCAGTTTCTCCGCCACCTCCTCCAAAAATTGAACCGACTCCCACTGAACCGATACCCTCCCCAGTCGATAAAAAATGGGTGGCTGTTACTTCGCCAATGGTCGGAACCTTCTATCGTGCGCCAGGCCCCGATGAACCGTCATTTGTCGAGACAAGCGATCGCATCCGCACAGGGCAGACTGTTTGTATCATTGAAGCAATGAAGCTGATGAATGAAATAGAAGCAGAAGTGGCGGGGCAAATTATGGAAATTGTCGTCGATAATGGTGAACCAGTAGAATACGGACAGACCCTGATGTGGGTTAACCCAGATTAATAAATGTTCTTACGTCATGACCCTTAGTTTATATAACACTCTCACACGTCAAAAAGAATCTTTTACATCATTAGAACCGAATCAAGTTCGGATGTATTGCTGTGGTATTACGGTATATGACTATTGCCATTTGGGTCATGCGCGGGCTTGCGTGATTTGGGATCTCGTCAGACGATATTTAGAATGGCGCGGCTATCAGGTGAAATATGTCCAAAATTTTACCGATATCGATGATAAAATTCTCAACCGAGCCAATAAAGAGCATACATCAATGGAAGATGTATCAGAACGCTTTATCGCGGCTTATTTTGAGGACATGGAACGACTTGGAGTCAAGAAAGCTGATTTATATCCCCGCGCTACACATACTCTAGATGGCATTAAGTGTCTCGTCTGTGAGTTAGAAGAAAAGGGATATGCTTATTCTTCAAGTGGCGATGTTTATTATTCAGTGCGTCGTTTTGCTGATTATGGTAAGCTTTCAGGACGTAAGCTAGAAGATTTAATCGTTGGGGCTAGTGGTCGCGTTGATGCCGATGACCCCGAAGCACGAAAGAAAAAAGATCCTTTTGATTTTGCCCTCTGGAAAGCCGCTAAACCGAATGAACCGTTTTGGGACTCAAAATGGGGAAATGGTCGTCCTGGGTGGCATATCGAGTGTTCTGCGATGGTTAGAGAGCATTTGGGAGAAACGATCGATCTTCATGTGGGAGGGAGTGATCTTGTTTTTCCCCATCATGAAAACGAAATTGCTCAATCTGAAGCAGTGACTGGAAAACCATTAGCCCGATATTGGATGCACAATGGTATGGTGAAAGTCGGCGGCGAAAAAATGTCGAAGTCTTTGGGGAATTTTATTACAATTCGGGAATTATTAGATCGATATGACCGAAATGCGGTTCGTCTATTTATCCTCCAAGCGCAATATCGTAAACCTCTTGATTTTACTGATGAAGCCCTACAAGCTGCTACAAACGGATGGGCTACTTTAAAAGAAGGGTTACTCTTTGGTGAACAATTTGGACAACAGTTAGGGTGGAAAGTTGATAATAAACTTGTTGATTCATTTGTCGATCGTTTTAATGAAGCAGTAGATGACGATTTTAATTTTGCGGGTGGTTTAACGATTTTATTTGAATTAGCTAAAGAGTTAGGAACTGAGAAAAATAATTTAATCCATGAGGGAAATACTAGAGGACAACTTTTAGAGGAAAAATGGAATACTTTATTTAAACTAGCGAGTATTTTAGGTTTAGAAGCTGTTTTAGAAGAAGTGGAAAAATCAGTTGCTGGTTTAAGCGATGCTGCCATAGAATCACTAATACAACAACGGGCTGATGCACGAAAAAATAAGAACTTTACAGAGGGCGATCGCATTCGAGATGAGCTAAAATCACAAGGTATCACTCTGATCGATCAAGCGGGTAGTGTGACTAAATGGCATCGGGAATAATTTTTTAACGATTTTCTTTAAATCTGAGTTCAAGACCTATAATAACTTGTTTGAGTAACCAATAGAGAAAAGTAATAACAAATGTTGTAATAATAATGACTAAAATTGGTTCTTTATTTGTTAATTCTTCGATTGAGCTTTTTAATAAATAAATGGGACGAGTCACAAAATCCCAACTATTAAAACGCTGAAAACGTCCTAAATAGATGCCAATACCACTAAGAAAATGGATGCCTAATTCGGAGGGTAAAATATATTGTTTATAACCTTGTTTCTCTAAATAATTTCCCAGATTCATCACCGATAAGACATAAGCAAGAAAACCAGCTAAAATAAAAATGGTATATTGTGGTATTAAAACTAAAGTAATGATCCAAACTGAAAAACCGTAACGAATTAAATCAATTAAATGAATGACATCCGTTAATACATAAGGTGCGTTGGGTAAAAAAGCAATAAAAGTTAAGAAAATAAACCACCATAACAGAGAACGTTTTTGAGAAAAACGAAATAGAAAAATACTTAAAACTAAAGGAATAAAAGCTAGAAATAAATTCCAAATCATAAAAGAATGACTGTAGTTTAACGTCTTCCAAATGTAATTTATGATTGGCATAACAATTATTCCTAGCACAATAAATGACAGTTCTACTTTTGCTATTATACTGTCACTAGAAAATTAGGATTTAGCTCCAAACCGTTGTAATTCCTTTATTGTCTAAACGTCGGATCGCAACTACAGCAGGACGCGGAGGATCATTTGCTTGCTTAGTGGGCCAGTTTGACCCGATGGGAACTTGACGCAGTTGGATAAATTCTTGTCCTTGAGTGGTTCTAAGGGTAAATTCTTGTTCTTGAAAAGCCATATTTTGACGAATTCCTTTTGCTTCTCCCGGATGTTGAACGGAAAGAAAAAGAGTTTGTTGATCTTTCGTAAACCAAGGGCCAGTTAACTCAGTATCCATCGGCCCGATCGCAAATGGATACGCATTCCCCATATTTGGGCCAGATGTCGGGAGAAACCACGCGGTATTATTACCAAAAATTCCAAGCGGTTTTTCTGGATCATTGTGACTTCCTGTAGACATATCACAGACCATCCAAAGATTACCACTTGCATCAAATTCTAGGTTATCTGGGTTTGAGAAACCGAGTCCTCCTTGTGTGGGTTCACCCCCTGTCGCAAACATTTTCCAACGAAAGGACATTGTAGCAGGATCATTTTGATCTTCATTTAGACTCATGATCCAACCATACTCATAGGATGTTTCTCCATTAGGGCCCTTGAAAATGTTTTTATCTGGCCCTCCATCTTCCCCAGGAGTTCCCGAAGTAAAGGTAATATACAGAGTACCATCTGGGGCAATTTCTGTATCTTCGGGTCTAGCGGTACAGGTAACACCGATTGCATTGGCGGCAAAATGAGCATCAATGAGGATCGCCCCTTGTTTCTCTGCTGGTTTGCCCTCATAAAGGTCACTAAGGGTCTTGAATTGTTGTTTATACGAGGCGATGTCTTCATCTTTGCTATGAGCGATAATACCCCCTTCTATACGGTTAGGATTGGGCAATACTATTGTACTTATTCCTTGCCGTGCCACAATTTGACTGGGTAAAACGGGATCAATGGAAGTGTTTAGCGTTAGGGGTATCCATTTTCCAGTTCCATCAGGATTAAATTTAGCCCCGTATAACATTCCGCGTTCTAAAAGTTTAGAATTTTGTTTATCTTGAGGGTTACGGATGAGGTCTTTGGAGATGAATTTATAGATATGTCCACCTCTACGATCACATCCTGAATAGACAGCAAGTGGTTTTCCTTCTACTACTCTAAACCCGACTGCTTCGTGACGAAAACGACCTAACCAAGTATGTTTAGTTCCGTAGTCATTGGGGTTAGCGGGATCAACTTCGACCATCCAACCATATTTATTAGATGCTAAACCAAAAACATTAGCGCGTCCGTCAATTTCAGCATTATTAATAAAAAAAGGTTTTTTAGCAGGATCAAAGGATGTACCATCAGCAAAGACGGGTTCAAAAACTTGATCTTGATAGTTTTCTTCTGCACTAAAAACGGTTCCCCAAGGTGTTGTTCCTCCCGCGCAGTTTTGGAAGGTTCCGATAATTTTACTCCCTAATTGATCATCGTAACCGCGTTTGTTGGCTTTCGTAAAAACAGCTACAGCAGGGCCAGTTGATTTAAGATATTTTTTATCTTCTAAACCTGAGATTCCTGTAATTCTGCGATCGGCTTTTGAAAAAGTTCTTGTCCATTTCCCATCAGCATTTCGACGAATTGATATAATTCCAATTCCTTGATCGATTAATCCCTCTTTAGAAATTTCTATAATTTGATTTTTTAAAGGATTATTATTAGGGAGGGCAAAGGCATTTATTTCTCCTTGGGTTTCTTTTAAGGCTAATTTAACTTCTTCAAAGGGTAAAGATTTTCCAATGACTTTTTCATAGGTTGTCATCCAAGTCATACCGCTAATATATTCAAAGTTGACGGTTAAGTAGCCTTCATTTGGGCTAGTTTCTATAAATGATAAATAGTCGTTATTATAACCAAAACGGGAATCAGCGATCGGATCACCCCAAGCTGCAATAATATCATATGTAAAATCTTCTGGTAATACTAAATCATCAACGACTTGATAAGTTGAATAAGTTTTGATTTGTTGTTCTGAAGTGATCAGGTTAATCTCTAGTGGTAAAGGAAGTTTAATCGGTTTAAAACTAAGCTTGTTTGTAGGTTTAGCTACTACCTGAGAAAAAGGCATGGAAAAACTATTATCAGTTAAATTTAAGAGTGTTCCTCCAGCTGTTGCACCCATAAACATTAAAAAATGGCGACGTTTTAGATTCATATTAGTCGTTTTAAGATTAGTTTGATAGTCAAACGGCTATATTATAAATCATCTATCTTTAAGTTTAGTTTAGGAACAGGTTAAGCAATATTTTTTTAATTGAGTTAGAAAAGGGATTGAAGACCAAACCTTTGACAGTAATCAGTATGAAAGTTGATTTGACTGTTATACTGTTTACTGAAGCAAACCCCTACAATTAATTCAAAAACTCCCAGATATATTGATTAACAAGTTCAGGTCGTTCCTGTTGTACCCAATGACTACAATTAGGAATGTATTTAATCGTTAAATATCTGACAAATTCTTCAGTACCATAAGTTAATTCTTTACCTAAAGCGGTATCATTTTCACCCCAAATTATTAAAGTGGGAGTCTCTAATATTGTCCAATCATCATTAGATTGATTAAAGAAACCTTGAAAAGTAGAACGATAATAATTAATCATTGCTGTTAAGGCTCCTCTTTTTGCAGCAGCATCTTTATATGCTTCAAGATCAGCTTGAGAAAAAGCCGTTTTATCAATAGCCATTCCCTTAAATGCAGTTTCGATGATTTCATAGTCATTTAACTGGATTAACCATTCAGGTAACAAGGGAATTTGGAAAAAGAAAACATACCAACTTTTAAGAAGTTGCTGGAATGTTCTTAAACCTTCACCAAATTTTGCAGGATGAGGTAAATTTAAAACGATGAGTTTTTCGACCATGTTGGGGTAATTATAAGCAAAACTCCAAGCGATCGCACCTCCCCAATCGTGACCAACTAAAATACAATTATCATATCCTAATCCTTTGATCACGCCTTCAATATCCTTCATTAATTCTGACATTTGATAGGCTTCTAATTCAGTTGGTTTATCACTTTCGTTATAGCCTCTTAAATCGAGAGCAACAACTTTATACTGTTGAGAGAATTCAGGGATTTGATGTCGCCAAGAGTACCAGAATTCAGGAAAGCCATGTAAGAACAACATTAACTTTCCTTGTCCTTGGCTAACGTAATGAAGTTGGATATCATTAGTTTGTATAAATCCATCTTGCCAAGTATGTTTTAGGGTAGTCATTGTTTTTAGCCTCTCTCTAATATTGACCTGATTCAATCAATAAAATTACTGTTTTAAGTTTGATTGAGTTTTTCGCTTTCTCTTGAAATGGTATAAAAGCCAACTGCTATTTTAAATATACTAATGATAGATTATCTTGTTCAAAGATTTTTCTAATTTAGGAAATTTCTTTTTTTGGTGTGAGGAGTAGAATGTTTAATAATCTTAAAAAAGCCTTAAGTCATCAAGGCTTAGTTACTGTGACTGGGGTATTGATCACAAGTCCAGCACTAGCCAATGAGCTTAATCAAACTTCAGTTAATCAAATTCAAAATAACAAAACATCTTCCCTTTCTCAGTCTCTTTACGAAGCACAAACCTTTTCCCCTTCGACTCTCAGTAACCCGATGAGTCAAATTACTAACGTCAATCAATTGACAGATGTTACACCAGATGCTTGGGCATTTGAAGCACTCAGAAGTCTGATTGAACGCTATGGCTGTATTGTAGGATATCCAGATCGTACTTTTCGAGGAAATCGTGCTTTAAGTCGTTGGGAATTTGCCGCAGGGTTAAATGCTTGTTTAAATACCATTGAACGTTTAATCCAAGAAGGTGTATCTGTTTTAAGAGAAGATATCGATAAACTGACTCGACTTGCAGAAGAATTTGAAGCTGAACTAGCAGCTTTAGGCACCCGAATTGATAATCTAGAACAAAGAGTTGCTTTCTTGGAAGATCATCAGTTTTCAACAACGATAAAATTAAATGGTGATGTCATTATGGTTGCATCGGGACTGTGGGGTTCTGAACAAGCAGATGCACCCGAGGGAACACCTTTACAGGATAATCAAATCACGTTTAATTACCGCTATCGAGCCAATTTTGATACCAGTTTTACAGGTGAAGATAGATTACAAGTGCGTCTACAAACCTCTAATATTGTTTTTGCGCGAGGTGGTAGCAATTTAACTGATTTTAACTTTGCTGCACCGGGGGATAATCTGCTACAGATTAACAAATTACAATATCGTTTTCCTGTCACTGATCAATTAACCGCGTGGATTAGTGGTGTTAAAGTGACATTAGATGATATATCCGATCCTTTGGCTCCATTTACGGGTTCTTTTACGGAAGGTGCATTATCCTACTTTGGTGCGATCGCTCCGATTTATGTTTTAAGTGATAATCTAGGAACAGGATTAGGCTTACTCTACGAATTTAATAAATCTTTAAATTTGAGTGCTTTTTATTCGGCAGGAAACGGAAAAAACCCCGAAGCAGGTAATGGGTTATTTAACGGTAATTATGTTGCTGGCTCTCAGTTAACTTATGCACCGACTGATAAACTTAGTTTAGCGGTTGCTTACTCACGTAATTATATTCCGAGTGGTCAATTTGATTCTTTTTCGCTACTAGGTTATACAGGTGTGTCTAATAGCGATAATCCATTTAATGACAATGCTACAGCATCCGATAACGTCGCTCTCCTATTTGCATGGCGCATTATTCCGCAAATTAGTGTAGAAGGTTGGGGAATGTATACGAGAGCTTACGCGCAAGGTGGACTTAGAGACGGTGATACGGCTGATATATGGAACTGGAAATTTAGTTTAGCTTTTCCAGATTTATTTAAAGAGGGCAATGTTGGAGTAATGACAATTGGACAACCCCCTTATGCTGCTTCAATTAGCAATGATAACAATATTGCCGATGTGACCGAAGCAACGGAAGATAATCCTTGGTTATTAGAAACCTTTTATGTTTACCAAATTAACGATAATATTTCCGTAACACCTGGTATTTATGTTGGTATTAACCCCGAAAATAACCGCGCTCCTTTGTGGGTTGGTGCAATTCGGGGTAGTTTCAAATTCTAAAACATTTGTACTCTAACAACAATTCAAAATAAATTCAAAAAGGGCTTGCTTTTTTATCCATGTTGTTGCTATTATTAGTAATTGTGACAAACATTCCTCGGTAGCTCAGTGGTAGAGCGGTCGGCTGTTAACCGATTGGTCGTAGGTTCGAATCCCACCCGGGGAGTTTAAAAATAAGATTAGCGTAACACCTCCATCTAGCCCCATCTACCTCTCCCTAACCTTCTCCTCACAGGATAGGGAACAACGGGAAGGAAGGCTTTAGGGCAATACTTCGGGGTTGTCGTCTAGGGAAAGCAGAAATTGAATTAAATCTGTTTGTTGTTGGGGGGTGTAACCGCTTTGGGGATCAACCCAGTAGTTGTGTCCACTCCCGTCTACATTTGCCTTTTGTAAATCTGGATTTTTTTGATTAGCGGCGATCGCTACTTCCCGTAACTGTTGATCTAACAGCACTCGCAGACTGGCACCCGCATCAGGAACAATTCCTTTTAATAGCGTTCCTGCCATACCCAACTGCTCAGAATCAGCCACGCCAAAGCCTTTTTCATTTCTTTGAAGGGCTTCAACACTAGCGGCTACTCCTCCATCATGAAGGTAAGGTGCTGTTACAGAAAGTCCAATTAAACTCGGTACTTTGTAACCACCCGCAGGATTATTCATCGCAAAAGCTAACTCTTGAGAGCGTTTTGGGGTGAGATCCGTCGGAATTTCTAGTACAGGTGGATTAGCTGGTAGGGGAACGGAAACATTACTGGGATAGGTTTTTGGCGGCGCGAAAACTTTGGGAAATGCGGCTAATGTTTTAGCGCGTGATGGTTGTGTGCCTATTTCATCGGCGGCTATCACTTCATGATTTGTGAAATATCTGCCACTGTGACATTCAATACAACCCGCATTGTTAAAGATAGCGGCACCTCTTTGAAGACTATCAAGATCAGTTGTTGGAACGGGTGGCGGAGCAAGGGTATTTTGATATGCCGACATTGCGTTAAGTTGTTTCGCTACGGGCATTCCAGGGGAGTTCGCCATCAATCCATCGAGCATAAAAGGTGATCCTTTGGGATAATCTGGCATTCTGATGGTTTCATTCATCCCCGGTTCACCTGGTGTGGGATCGATCTGCTGGAAAAATTCTGAGGGTTTAGCACCTTCTGGCAGACGATAGGCTGGATTGGCTGAGTTTTGGAAGATAATGCCTAAATAAGTTTCTTTGTCAATCCCTAATAACGGTTCGCTACTATCGGCCCCTGTCGTCGCATCGGAGTTAGTGGCATGGACGTTACTATTCAGCGTTGTTAAGCCATGAAACCATCCGATTGCAGAATGACCACTCCATCCGTAGGGCCAAGCGTCGCGGGTGTACGAAGAGGGAATCTGAGCAGGATTATTCACTAAGCTTCCTGATGAATCGAAATTACCAGGGGGCCAAGTCAAAAGTTCTGCATCTACGGCAGTTTCTACGGTTTGAGGATCGGGAAGTTTTGCTGTTTCACCTTGATCATTTAGATAAGTATGATCGCCTAATGGAAGTTGAGTCGGATTAACTCCTGTTTGACGGAACATTGCGGCTGAATTACTCGCCATCGCCAAAATTAAGCCCGTATCTAGATCATTATTCGGTGCGCCTTCTATAACTCGTCCAGTCTGATGATCAATGGTTGAATGGCACAAAGCACAAGTAATGCCTACCCGTAATTTTCCTTTCTCGATACTGGTACGCATTCCCAAAGGGGTAAGAAAACCTGCGGGGATGTCTAAACCTGTATTTAGTAAAGTTCCTGATTGAAAGGTTTTTCCGCCGATGGTAATATCTTGATCGATCGGTATTTGCAGATTATGAGTAAATTGTCCTTTAAGACTAATGATCGCTTTTGTTAAGCTAATAGGATTGATTGGCCCATCTAAGGCTCCGACGACATCAGTTTGAAAGACTTGATCTTTAAAGGTTTCAGCATAAAATGCTTTGCGTCCTAGAGCAATTAGATCTTCAGTAATTTCAACTGCTCCGTTTTCGGGGGATAATTTTTGCTGTCCTTCTTCAGTTTGTAACCATTCTGCCGCCGTTTCTGGGACTATGACACGTCCTAAGACATCATAGGTACCAACATCTGACGGAGGAGACTGGGTTATTGGTGTATAGGTCTGAGCAAGCTGAGGCCTTGGAGCAAAAGCAATTTCTAATTGAAAACCGAAAAAAGCGGCTAATAGGACTACTAAACTCAACAACAGGGTCGGAACTAGAAAATTAGGCAATGACTTCGGCCAATTCATAAAATTCTATTTATCCTGCTTCTGGTGCTTCTCGAACATCATCGGAAGGACGTTCGGTAGCTTCTTTATTTTCCCTGATCTCTTTGGTACGTCCTGGTATAGGTACACCTTCTTCGCTTTGGTAGTCTTGGGGAATGTCTTGTTCTGGGTCATTAATCTGACCGTTAGCGTTGACATTGGGTTTGGTAGAACTACCTTTATGACTGGCGTGACCACTACTCATTGTTTTTCCTCCATTAGAAAATAAATATCAGAATTAGACAGCATAAACTGTCTCACTGTTGTTATATTGAGTTTAAATAAATTTTTATATTGATTTAATTAGCTATATTCAAAAATTATTTTAAAGTACAAAAGCGTATTTAAAGTAATGTTTTTAAGCATTTATTTGATATTTTGCTTTGTATTTATGTTAGATCAAGTGAATATTTTTTTGCTCTATTACTAAGGTATTAAATATTTTTTCTATTTTCTCTATCTAAAGATGATTTTTGACCCCTCTCCTACAAGAGAGATGCTCAAGTAAGGTAGAGGGGTTAAAGGAGCAGAAAAAAAATTAATTATTGCTATTTTTTTGCTTCATTCGGTCGAAATCTTCGCGATTTATTCCTTTAAAGAACATCGGGATAAACTGTTCGACAAACATTTTAGGATCTTTTTGCCAAGCTTTTTGAGCCATTTCAATACGGAATAATTGCAGTTCTGGATTAAAGACCGTTTCGGGAATGTGTTTCATTAAATATTGAGTCCGTTCCCAAAGTGGCATTGTTTCAGAAATTTCCATTAAATGCTCAATGCGTCGTAATTCGGCACCCATCATGATATCACTAGATTCATAGGCTGCTTGTTCAATGGCAAAGAAACGACGTTTTGCCCGTTCCACTTTTTCTTTGTGTTCTGGACTTTTCTGCGCCATTTTTGATAACCAGCGATTTCCCCAACGAACATGACCTGCTTCTTCTGGAAAAATACGCTCAATGGTTTCTCTGATTTTAATATTTTCTTCGGTCTGCTCTGCTTCTTTTAACGCTTCGATATGAGCCGAGAAAAATTCACAGCCTCGTTTTTCAGTGGCATTAATCGCAGCTAAACTATCGATAATGATATCATCTCGATTGGATTGGGTTGTATAAGCTTCTTGATCGATCAGCTTTTCAAAAGCATCGATATAAGAAATTCCTGTCGGTTGTCCGATATCTTCACCTAAATCAATCAATAAATCAGTTAACCACAGAGCATGACGGGATTCTTCAACGATATGATTAGAAATATCGCGGATTAATTCTTTGGGTTGTCCGTTGAGTCGTTCGATGAGTTCTGTTAAATCTTTACAGCTACGTTGTTCATTATAACGATAGCGGTTCAGAGTCATCATGTGCAGTTCACGATCTTGGATAACTCGTTTGAGAATATCTCGCGCACTGAGAATATTTCTGTATTTGCGGGGATAGGAGACTGTCATAATGCCGTGTATGTATGAAGTTTTGTTACACTATTCATATTCTAACGAGGTTTACTGAGAGCAAGCTATAAAAATGTACCGTTGGGTAGACATCAATTAACTTTTTAGAGTTTTAGGAACTTGTAAACTCAGCAAAGTCACTCGCACAACCATAAATAAAGATAGTGCCAACCATAGAAGATAAACGCTTTGAAACTGCCAGGCGATTATCGCTAGTGGAACAAATCCTGCTAAAGTTGCTACTAAAGCCGTATTGCGTAAAATTGCCCCTTCGGCTAGTCCTAAGAAGTAGCCATCTAACATAAAGGCCAAGGAACCAAAACCCAAAACAGGTAATAGCCAGGGAATATAAGGATGGAGACATTCTAAAACATCAGCATGATTGGTTAAAAGTCCCAGTAAAGAGTCTGGAAACAGCAGACAAGCAACTGCAAAACTAAGTCCAATGGTCAAACTTGCTTGTCCCGACATTTGTAAAAGAGGGTATAACTGCTCATACTCACCTTTTCCTTTAAACATTCCAGCCATACTTTCAGTTGCATAGGCTAACCCATCAACAATATAAACCGTTAGGGTAATGACTTGTAATAGCAAAGCATTTTCCGCTAAGGTCATTGTTCCCATTGCTGAACTGAGGTTTGTAAATAGAGAAAAGGTCGATAAAAAAGCTAAGGTACGGATAAAGATATCTCGATTTAAAATTAGTGTTTCTTTCCAACTTGCAGAAACCCAAATTTGACCGAGTAAACTTTTTATTTTTTCTAGCTTGATTTCTCGACAGATAAAAAATAAACCCACCAATAACATGAAATATTGACTAATGGATGTGGCTAACCCTGCACCTGCACTTGTCGTCTGAAAGCGCATAATGAAAAGATAATCTAAAACAATATTTGCACCATTTCCTACCAAAGACATCCAGAAAACTTTACCACTGTGTCCTCGTCCTAAAAACCAACCGATGAGAACAAAATTCAGCAGTGTCGCAGGTGCGCCCCAAATTTGAGTATTATAATATGCTTGTCCTGCTTCTTTAACCTCTGGAACAGCGCTGAGGAGCGCAAAACCTAAGTTTCCTAACGGTTGATGGAACACTAAAAGGAGAATGCCTAAACTAAAAGCAAGTAAAGCATTTCTCATTAGAGTTAGCGAGATTAAATCTTCGTTATTTCCTCCGACAGCCTGCGCGGTGATGGCAGTCGTACTCATCCGCAAAAAACTTAAAGTACGATAGAGATAATTAAATAAAATGGTCGCTAGAGTGACTCCTGCTAGGTAGTGAATTTCTTGTAAATGACCTAAAAAAGCCACACTCAAAAAACCCGACAAAGGAACCATTAAGTTAGAGAGAATATTAATAAACGCTAGTCTGTAAAAGTTTTCGCGTACATCTTCCTTGACCAAGGTTGGTAAGGTTGTGGAACTCATATAAGTTATAAAATTTCTTGCTTTCTAGCTATAAGTTTAGCGAAAGGAGAATGGAATATCAGATTTACGCCAACTCCCCAAGCAATAGCAAGCATCCATCCACCGAGGACATCACTGGGAAAGTGTACCCCTAAATACATCCGTGTCCAACCAACTGAGACAACGTAAAGTCCTCCTATCAGCATAACCCATTTGTACCAGCGTGTCTCCCAAGATAAATGAAGAAGTGCGACGAATAAAATCATACTCATTAATGAATGACCACTGGGGAAGGAGTAATCTAGCGGTAGAGGTTGAAATAACTCCCATAAGTGGGGACGAGCGCGATGATAGACTAATTTAACGCTATAACTAATTAAAATAGCCCCAAATTCAACCGTCAGCAGATAAGCTAGACGATGCCATTGTTGACGAAGGATTAAAAGTAAAGATACTAAAAAAACAATTGGTGCAATTCCTTTAAGATAACCAAACTGAGTCAAGATAGAAGCAAAAGCATCTAACTGCGGTGTTTCTGTTTGATGAATTGCTGATAAGAGTGAGACATCCCATGATAAGCTCGTTCCATTTTGCAGAATAGAAAACGCTAACAGGGCAAAAATCTGTAACGGTAAATAAACACCTATAAAAAAGAGAAAAATCGAAAATTGTTTAGGCTCAGGACTCGGTGATAAATCCACTTCTGTTGTCATCGTTTATTTTTTATCTAAAAGCTGATTCTCTTTCACTCTAAAAAAGTGGTTTAAGAAATGCCAATAGTTTTATTTTTTAAAACGATTAATAAATTCTATTAATGTATAGGATATGGGGGGTATTTATCCTATAGCAACTATCTAGAGGCTGATTTTAGAGGCGTTACAGCTAAAAAATAAGATGGATGACGTTTTTGGTCTTTGGCGCGGCTAGGGGTAAATTTTGGCTAAAGAGGTTAAACAAACGATCGCCTAACCTCTGTTTCAAATTACATCCCCATCACTTCATATCCACCATCGACATAGATAATTTGTCCTGTAATTCCGCTAGATAGATCACTACACAAAAATGCAGCAGTGTTTCCGACTTCGATTTGGGTTACGGTTCGTTTTAGAGGTGCGACTTCTTCGACATGATGGATCATATCTAAAATACCACCAACCGCAGAAGAAGCTAAAGTACGAATTGGCCCTGCTGAAATTCCATTGACTCTAATATTATGTGATCCTAACTCAGATGCGAGATAGCGAACACTCATTTCTAAACCTGCTTTCGCAACTCCCATTAAATTGTAATTTGGGATGACTCTCACTCCACCAATATAGGTTAGGGTGACGATACTCCCACCCTCTTTCATTAATGGTTTTGCTGCTTTAGCCATGCGAGTTAGTGAGTATGTACTAATATTTAAGGATTTGAGAAACGCTTCACGAGTAATATCGCTAAAATCACCTGTTAATCCTTCTTTATCGGCAAAAGCCAGACAATGAATCAGAATATCTAATTTATCCCATTTTTCCGCGACCGCAGCAAAAGTAGCCTCAATTTGCTCATCATTTTGGACATCACATGGAACAATTAGGGAGGGGTTCAGGGGTTCAACCACTTCTCTAACTTTTTTTTCAAAGCGTCCCTTTTCATCGGGTAAATAAGTTACAGCAAGATTAGCCCCTGCTTTGTGGAGTTGTTGCGTAATTCCCCAAGCAATGGATCGATCATTGGCGATTCCTGTGACCAGAGCGTTTTTCTGTGTTAAATCTAGCATAGTTTTAAGTTAGACAATATTTTTAGGCTGAAGTCCCCGCGATCATTAAATGGATAGGTATAATCAAGGTACAGAAACGGGGATAAAATTATACCGATAAAAATATTGTGAGGCAAAAAGTACACTCTACGTTGAGCAGTTTTTCTTTAAATCGTGTTTAATATTGAATTTAACTCCGAATCATGTTTTAAATTAACTATTCACCAAGTTTGTAAAGTGTGATGGACGTATCCTTAATTCAAGATAAACCGTTAGCTGATGTCTTTCGTCGGATTGGTAGTGGAAATTTTCCCCCCGTCGTAGAAACTTTTGAACGGGGTAAAACGATTTTTTTCCCTGGAGATCCAGCAGAAAGAGTCTATTTTTTACTCAAAGGTGCTGTAAAATTATCTCGCGTCTATGAAGCTGGAGAAGAAATTACTGTTGCACTATTGCGCGAAAATAGTGTCTTTGGGGTACTTTCTCTGATTACAGGTCAAAGATCGGATCGATTCTATCATGCGGTGGCTTTTACTCCAGTCGAACTTCTTTCGGCCCCAATTGAACAAGTTGAACAAGCATTACGAAATAATCCAGATTTATCAATGTTAATGTTACGCGGTTTGTCTTCTAGAATTTTACAGACGGAAATGATGATCGAAACCCTAGCACATCGTGATATGGGTTCTCGTTTAGTCAGTTTTCTCTTAATTCTTTGTCGAGATTTTGGCGTTCCGACACCCGAAGGGATTAGGATCGATTTAAAATTATCTCATCAAGCGATCGCTGAAGCAATTGGATCAACTAGAGTTACTGTAACTCGTTTATTGGGGGATCTCAGACAAGAAGATATGATTTCAATTCATAAAAAGAAAATTACGGTTCATAATCCTGTTGCCCTTAGTCAACAATTTACCTAGCTTAAATGGTATAGATCACCCATGACAAGTGCCTATATTCTAGTCGCCTCAATTTTAATTTTAGGAGGGGTATTAGCTGCATTGGGTGATCACCTGGGCAGTAAAATTGGTAAAAAACGAATGCGACTTTTTAACCTGCGTCCTCGTCAAACAGCTACTGTAATGACGATCGCTACAGGAATTTTAATCGCATCTTCCACCCTCACTTTATTATTTAGTTTAAGTAAATCGCTTCGTCAGGGCGTTTTTGATTTAGATCGCATTCTTGCTGAACGTCGTGCTGCGATTAAACAACTTGAAAAAGAACTGCAAACGGCAAGACAAGAAAAAACACAAATTCAAAAAGAATTGGAAACAGCTATAACTGCACAAACTTCAGCTAAAAAACGTTTGATTAGCATTAATAGTAATTTCCAACAATCTCAGACTCAATTAAAAAAAGTAGCTCAACAACTTTCCACGGTACAATCTGATGTTTCTACACTTCTTCAAGATCGTCAACAACTTCAACAGCAGAAAAATCAGTTAACTACTCAAAAAAACCAGTTAACCACTCAGCTAAATCAACGACAAGCACAGGTGAAAACCAGAGATCAAGAAATTCTCAAAAAAGAACAACAGTTGTCACAACAAGATCAATTATTATCACAACGTCAAAACCGTCTACAAGCTTTAGAGACAGAACAAAAACAACTTCAAAGTGCGATCGATGCTAAAGATACTCAGATTGAACAACTCGATCAAGCAATTGCCGAAAAAGATATCAATCTTGAACAAAGAGAAAACAAACTTAAACAACTAGAAATTCAACTGAGTTATTTAAGACGAGAAGTTGAAGTATTAGAACAATATTATCAAACCTATCAAGATTTAAGAGAAAGAAGAATTGCGATCGTGCGGGGTCAAGTTTTAGCGTTTGGTGCTTTGCAGGTGGTTAATTCAGGTGATGCTAAATCGATTGTTGCTGCGGTTGATCAAATTCTACAACAAGCTAATTTATCAGCGATTCAAGCTACCCAACCGAATGCCACTAATCCTAATCTACAAATTATTCAAATTACTAAGGCTGAAGTCGAACAATTAGTCCAACAATTACAAGATGGACGAGAATATGTGGTACGAATTCTGTCGGCAGGAAATTATGTTTTAGAAGAAAAAGAAATTCGGGTTTTTGCGGATCTTGCTCCTAATCAAAGAATTTTTGAGGAAAATCAAGAGATTGCGGCTGTTTCCATTGATTCACAAAATATGTCTGAAGGAGAACTACAAAGTCGTTTAGATAACTTACTCGCTGCATCACAGTTTCGAGCGCGACGGGCTGGCGTTTTAGGAAATATTCAAGTTGAAGACGGTCGATTAACTACCATAATTAGTTTTATGGATAAAATTAATCAGTTAGATGATCCGATTGATGAAATCAAAACGGTCGCAGTGGATAAAACTTATACTACTGGCCCGTTAAAATTACGTTTGGTAGCAATTAAAGATGGAGAAATTCTATTTAGCTCATGAATATTTTAGGTTTTGACCCAGGAAAAGATAAATGTGGTCTTGCTGTTGTGGATAAAAATCGGCAAATATTGTTTCATCAAGTGATTGTTTCTGAGGACGCTTTACAAGTCATTCAATCGTTATCTAAACGGTTTTCGGTTCAATTATTAGTGATGGGCAATCAAACGACTTCTAAAGCTTGGAAAGCAAAAATAGAAAATTGTATTTCTTTTCAGATTGTCCTAGTCGATGAACACAATAGTACTTTAGAAGCACGGGATCGTTATTGGTTAATGTATCCCCCTCAAGGACTACAAAAATTGATTCCCCAAGGTATGCGGATTCCTCCACGTCCTGTGGATGATATTGTGGCTATTTTATTAGTAGAACGCTATTTACAACAAGTTTAAAGATGATGATTGTGACGGCTCTTCAACTCCAACAAATTAAAAGTCATGCTGAATTGATTTATCCTAACGAGTGTTGTGGGTTGCTGCTTGGAAAAATTACACCAGAAGGAAGTTTTTTAATTGAAGTTCAGGAGACGGAAAATAGCTGGACAGATGAAATAAGAGAAGATTTATTTATACAGACGGGAACAACGCGGGATCGTTTTTATATTGCACCCAAAGTTTTATTGCAAGTTCAAAAACAAACACGCGCACGTCAACTGGTAATTATTGGGGTTTATCATTCTCATCCTGATCATTTGGCGATTCCTTCAGCGATGGATCAAGAGATTGCATGGCCCGAATATTCTTATATGATTGTTGCGCTTAATCAGGGAAAAGTTACAGATATTAAATGTTGGAAGTTAGATCAAGATCATCAATTTCAATCTGAAGAGATTGTTTTAACTGAAGTCCCCAAATAATAACGCATAGAAATAGGCTAATGCTTCATTAGTAATTGAGCGAAACCCCGCGCTAGATGTCCACCAAAAACGATGATCATAAGCATCACTCGGATAAGCGATCGCACCAATTTTTAGATCGTTTGGCAGCATTTTTTGATACAGTAACCAACTTCTGCGGGTATGTACATCAAAAGAGTAGATATTTATTGATTTAATCTTGAGATTAGATTCAAATAGCCATTTTTTTACCGTTTTAGCTGCCATCCCTGTTCGATTGATTTTGGTTGCAGGGGCGGGAATCGGAATAATTTTTTCTTGAGGAATACCTAACGCGATTAAAGAGGCGGCTGTCAGTTGGGCAGAGTTTTGATATTGACTTAAAAATGAACCTTTCTCTAGAGGTAATCCAGTAGCAATGATGATTTGATAATGTCCTTGTTTGTATTCAGAAACAGCACCTTTAACCACAGCATCAGTGACCCATCCTTCTACGAGTAGAGCATCGGCTTTAATGGGGGCTTGTACTGCTAAAAATGAATGAATTTGCGTGACAAAAATAGTAAGTAAGGTCAACAACACTACAATGAGTAATAACCATCCTTTTAGGGTTAGTGTCCATTGGGGCTGATAGATAAATAGTCCCCAAAGTTTAATGATTTTAGACATTGAGGGTTTAGCTTTGACCTGCTTTTGAGTGTTTAAGATATTCAAAAACAGATTTATCGCCGATATCTGGGGGAATGGGTTGAATCACTTTCCGCAGGGCAAAAACCAGAAATAGAATCGACCAAATGCTTAATAACAATTTTTCAGCCGATACGGGTAGAATTCCGACTAAATGCCCTAACAGGAGTAATGGCACGAGAGGGGTTAAAAATTTAGTTTCAATACGATTAAAACAAAAGGCTTCTTTAAAATAAATTCCTGTTAGTGCGGCGAAGGTAAAGCCAATTAAGAGTAAACTGAGGGGATGCTCATAGATATATTCAGCGACGGGCATCGGTGTCATCAGAGTAAAAATGTAAATGAACCAGTACCAATGACAAGAAATAACTGTAGAAGTCGATGTAATGGAACTAAATAAATATGAATGGTCGCTAAACTTAAGGCCAAACCACAGGAAAAAACCGCAAAGATGGGCGTTAATAAGGGTAAGATGGCTTGAAGATTTTCGGCAGATAGCACTAAACTACTTCCGACCAGAAAACTAAATGCGGAAATGATTAAGCCAGCACGATATAAAATAACGCTCAGTCGATCTTGCTCAGTAATGGAAAAATTTCCAAACTGTCCTTGATAAATTTGTGTTTCTTCTTCAGCTAGCATAAGTTATTTTATTAAACGAATTGGTTATTTTTAGTATAGCTAATCGCCCTGAAAACCCGTCAACAATTATTAATAATTTTCTCAATTTTTTTTCTAATTAATATTAATTTAGCAAAAAACGCAAAAAAATGGTAAACTGCGATTAAAATTAGGGGAGGTTTATCCAATTGCAGGTTTTTGTCTATGGAACCCTCAAACCAGGTGAACGAAACTACTCCTATTATTGTGAGGGAAAGACGCTACAAGAAAGAGAAGCATACACCTACGGGAAGCTATTTCATTTGTCTTTAGGTTATCCAGGGTTATTAGAGGGAAATGGGAAAGTAAAAGGATTTTTGCTTACTTTTGAAAAGGAGTCAGACTTAGAAAACTTAGATAAATTAGAAGACTATCACCCCCTACGATCGCCTGACGAAAACGAATATCAACGAAAACGAATTCCAATTTTTAGTCTAGATGATGAATTTTTGGGGGAAGTTTGGGGGTATGTCATGACACTGGAGAAAATTCAGCAATACCAAGGAATACCCGTTTTATCGGGATCTTGGACGGAACAAGAACAATCTTAAACACTTATTCTCGTGCGATGTTGTTCTAACATTGCTTCTAAACTTGCAGAAGTCACACAACGACGCTCAGAACAATAAGCCATTTGATTGACTCCATTCATCATTTTGACCGTCATCACTCGTATGCGAAAATCATCTGTAACGAACCAGCTTCTTTCCTGTCCTTGATTGCGTTCATATTCAGTATTAATGGTTAAAACCCCATTTTCATCGAAGCGATAGACTCCAATAACAGGGATGCCTTCCACATAACCTCGGTTGCGTAAAAATTGGCCTTGTCTGGGGTCATCTTGATGAGGAACATCGACTAATATAGCCGCATAATTCGGATTGGGTTCTGAGTCATCCATATTGTCTTGCCAAGAAAAACTAGCACCACCACTGACCAAAAAGGGATCAACATTTTGTGCTTGACAAACTTCAATGACTTTGGGGTCATCTTTTTCCAAAACTTTCACAATTAGGTTAGATTCTCCAGACTCATCAGAAACAGAATCAAAATGATGAACCGTTCTTGTGCTGTACCAGACTCCCTCACTTTTGCGGAAAAAGTCCATCATCGTCATCGGTGGGATTAACTGCATAGCTGTTTTAATTAAGAAAAGTAAAAAAAATTAGAGAAATGAATCAGACCAATTCTAGGATAAAAGACACTGGTTATTTTTATGGGTCTGTATCAACAAAACTTCAGATAAACGTTATGACTACATTTGTTCAATCTCAAACCCCCTCACGCTCTGATATTTTACACGCTCACCAACAAGGTCAACGTTTATTGCAACTGAATCTACAAGGGATTGATTTAAGCGGTACTAATCTAATCGGTGTTAATTTAAGTCAAAGTAATCTGAGTCATGCCAATTTAGAAAATACCGATTTAAGAGGGGCAAATTTACAAGGCTGTAATCTCAGCAATGCTAATTTAAAAAATAGCTATCTATTTCGTTCAGATTTACAGGGATGTAATTTAGAAAATGCTCAGTTAGAAGGAGCAAGATTACAATTAGCTCGTTATAATTCTAAAACCATTTGGCCCGAAAATTATGATTATCGAAATCTTAATGCAGTTGGGCCGAAATCTAATTTAAACGGTGCGTTTCTTAATACTTCCAATCTGAGATATGCCGATTTACGAGGAGCCAATTTAAGAGGAGCTTATTTAAGTGGTGCAGATTTAACTGGAGCTAATTTAGAAAATGCCGCATTGAGTGGAGCCAATTTACAACGAGCTATTTTAACAGGGGCTTGTTTAAGAAATGCGAGATTAATTGGTGTGGAATTACAAGGGGCTGATTTACGCGCTGTTGATTTTACAGATGCTATTTTAGAACAAATTGCGAGTATTGCGGGTGCAGATTTTACTTTAGCAATGGGATTAAGTGCAGAAACTAAAGCAATGTTATGTAGTTTTTCTTCCCAAGATTTAGGAACGTGGAATGCTTATACTCGTGCTAATACCGCACAAAGTTTAAGTTGTTCTTGTGGTTAATCATTACTTAACAAATTTTAAAGTTTAGTTCTTTAAAGTCATACTAATCCAGTTGAGACACCAATATGCCTAATGATTTACAAGTAGCTGCGCTCGCATTAGCTAACAATTAAATTTTAGTAACTCATAATATTAGTGAATTTAGCTGAATAAATGAATTAACAATTGAAGATTGTGAACTTAGTTAAACCTCATCAGCATCTTTGGAAGTTGAGGCTGATTTAATTTGATGATAATTTCTTCATCTTCTATTAAAACTTGATAAAATGGCTGCTCTATCATAATGTTTAAAAATATGATGAATACATATAAGTACAGCCCAGTTTAAAAGGCTACTTAAACCTCATCCGCATCGGATAAGCGACCATCTTCTAAATAAATAATCCGATCGGCAATATCCAAAATACGGTTATCATGAGTCACTAATAAGATTGTACAATCTTGCTCTTTAGCTAAACGTTGCATGACTTCAACTACATCTCGACCTGATTGTTTATCTAATGCGGCGGTGGGTTCGTCTGCTAAAACAATCTTAGGACGACTGACTAAAGCACGTGCGATCGCTACTCTTTGTTTTTGTCCTCCAGAGAGTTTATCGGGATAATAATTAACTCGATCTCCTAACCCGACTGACTCCAACATTTGAACCGCAATGTTGTCCAGATCTTGCGCTAAATATTCGTCATGCAATTCCAAAGACATCCGCACATTTTGTTTAGCACTCAAAAAAGTCAGTAGGTTATGTGCTTGGAAAATATAACCAATTTGACGACGCACGTCTAACATTTTTCCTTTACTAATGCCATTCATTTCTTGACCTAAAATAGAAAGATTTCCCTCTTGAACAGAACGCAGTCCTCCCATCAAACTAAGTAGCGTTGTTTTCCCTGAACCCGATGGCCCAGTCATAATCACAATTTCACCCGCATTAATATCTAAATTAATATCATATAAAGCTTGTTTGCGAAGTTCACCTTTACCAAAATAGTAGTCAAGATGACGCACACTAATCACAGGTTCAGTAGATTTATCTTGATTTAATAAAATAGAAGGAGCTAATGTAGTCATAATTATTTCATCCCAATAACTTAGAAAATATCAGAAGGATCAGCCGTTCGTAACTTCCGCATCGCCACCACACCCGAACCACCACACATAATAATGGTTAAAGCTAAAACAGTGATTGCTCTTTCAGAAGACATGATAATCGGTAATAGAGTAGCTGATGCAGCCAAATTATAAAGACCAATTGATGCAACAAAACCAGGAATAAAACCTAAAAATGCTAAAATCAAAGCCTCTTGCATCAGAACTTTAATTAAATATCCATCACCATAACCCATTGCTTTGAGTGTGGCATATTCAGGTAAATGATCTGAAACATCTGAATACAAAATTTGATAAACAATTACAATACCAACAATAAACCCGACCACTGTACCTAAAGTGAAAATAAAACCGATCGCAGTACTATTCGCCCAGTAATCTATTTCTCGTTTGGCAAATTCATCTAAGGTAAAGACTGAGACCTCATTTTTCGGTAATAATTGTTGTAGGTTAGCTTTAACAGTTTCAAGATCAGCATTACTTTTAACTTTAATTAAACCAAGATCGATTTGATCAGGCTGACGTTCTGGAAAGAGGTTCAAAAAAGTAGAATCACTGGTGACAACGTTTCCATCAGCAGCAAAAGAAGCCCCCAAACTAAACACACCCACTACTTGTACTTCTTTTTGATTAAGCTGAATCGAAACTGTTTTATTTTTCTTCAATAGTTCAGCAATTGGCCCGAATTCAGTGCGTCCTGCTTGGTCAAAGACAACTGTATTCAACATTTTTAATTGATTCAAATGTTGATTAATCTCTGGGACTTTAAAAATGCTTTGAGTCGGATCTGTCCCAAAAATTAAAATCGGTCGATCCACATTTGTTTCAGGATTTCGCCAAGGGCCTGAACCAATATACAATGAACTGGTAGACTCGATCCCATCAACCCGCATCGCTTGATAAAGTCGTTCTCTCGAAAAACTTTTAACAGCAAACATGGTTTCAAACTGAGGGTTAGCCAAAACTAAATCAGTATTTAAAATATAATGGGGCTTGACAGAAGCGTTAAAAAGTGCGTCTTTAAATCCCATTTGCGTAAACATCAATAAATCAGCAAAGGCAATACCCGCTAAAGCAATAGCCAAACGGCTTTTTTCTCTAGAAACCTGTAGCCAAGCAAGGGGAGTTTTGCGTAAAAATTTCGGTAACATAAACTTTAAATTAGATTTTGACCGTTTGTGTAAAAGATTCTAATTTTCGTTGACGCATCAAAAGGAATAAAGGAAAACCCAGAGACAACCCTACCGTTAGATGACAGACAACATAAACCCAAAGAAATCTCATCTGTAGACGTGAACCTTCCCAAAATAAAAAAGCCCAAAAAACAAAAGATGAAATGATAAAATCAAGCGCAAAAAAACTAGAAATGTAGTTACTGAATAATTCTGCCAAAAACAAAGGTAAATTTAAGCCATTTTCAGTGAGAAAAGAGATAAAAGGAACATAAGGAAGAATTGTCCCTGCAATACATAACAAAAGATAGGTTATTTGTAGTATGCTCATCTTTTTTAAGGTTTAATAGCGACTTGTACTTGAGAATTGGTTAACCCCCTGACTTTAGGAACATCTTCAGGGCGCACACTAATACGAACTTCAATAATTCTGCGGTCTAAATTTTCCCCTGGTTGGTTACTAAAAACCTTCTGCTGATCCACTTGTAAGCCAATTAGACGAACGTTTCCGCGCACTTCCCCTTCAAAAGACTCCCCAGTAATAATCGCTTCTTGTCCCGTCCGAATTTTGCTAATATCACTTTGATAAATTTCGGCAACCACTTCCATTTGTCCTGTTTGGGCAAGATCAACCACACCATCATCGCTAATTTGTTCACCAGGGCGCGTATGAACATTAATCACTTGTCCCGTCAACGGAGAACGAATATAAACTTGATTGAGTTCTGTTTGTGCTTTTTGAACTTTTGCCAACGCGGAATCAACTTCGGCCTGGGCTGCTTGAACATCAACGGAACGCACTTCGGCTACTTTATTTAGAGTCGATTGTGCTTCATTAATTTGTTGTTGTCCAGTCCGTTGAATTCGTTCTAAATTAGTTCTTACTTCTTTGATTTGTTGTTGTCCAGTCCGTTGAATTCGGTTTAAAGTTACTTTTGCTTCATCGAGTTGTTTACGACTGGTTTCTAAACTCAGCTTTTTCGCATCAAAATTAGACGCAGAGATCGCACCCTCGTTATATAGCTGTTGATAACGAATAAATTCTGCATTAGCGTTATTATATTCCGCTTCTAACTTACCGATCGTCGCTTGTTGGGCAGCAATATCACCCTCTAACTGCGCTTGTGTTCGTCGTAGGGTGGCTTGTTGGGCAATGCGATCCCCTTCTAATTGCGCTTCGGTTCGCCGTACTGTTGCTGACTGGGCCTCAATTTCACCCGTTTTTGCACCTGCTTTCACTTGGGCGAGTTTGGCTCGAGCGATCTGCGCATCTTTTTGCGTTTCTGTCAAGTTATTTTGTAGACGATCCCGGCTATCTAAAATGGCGATGACTTGACCTTGTTTAACGGTGTCTCCTTCATCGACGAATAATTGTGCCATGCGATCAGAATCATAATTTAAAGGTGCAGAAACGCTAATAATTTCCGTTCTGGGTTCAAGTCTCCCTAAAGCGGTAATTCTGGTCACAACTGGAGTGGTTTCAACAGGTGGCGGAGTTTCCTGCTTTTGTCCAACCTGAGAAACGGTGTAAATCGCTGTAAATCCTGCGAGGGTTGTACCTGCTAGGATTAGACCAACTAAGATGGGATTGGTTGATTTAAAAGCTTTAAAAGTCATCGCTAATCCTATTGTTTAATCATGTTTTTTTCTTCGTGGGCGGTGATCAATTCCCCTAACATTTTTAGATGTTCTGTTAGTGAAACATGAGTATTTCCCCAGAGTTTTTCAATAATTAAGCCATTAATCATCGTCAAAACCAACCAAGCGATCGCAGGATCTTTAACCCCAATCACATCCATCACGGCTTGATGATATCGTTCATCAATTCGCTCAAAAAATTGGGTTTTTTCCCCTTCTTTTTCTTGTTGTTGACAATATTCGATCCACAGAAACATCTGTTTAATACAGTTGGTTTCCTGTGTCTCCATAAACTTGCCTAATGCTTCTAACCTTTGGGTTAAAGTTTTGGCTTTTTTAATCTCGACAGTTGCCTTAACAACGTCTTGCTGACACAGTTCCTCAACTAACTGCTCAAATAACGCCGCTTTGCTTGGAAAATAGTGATACAACGTCCCTGTTGATACCCCCAATTCTTGGGCGAGTTCTCGTGTAGTTAATGCTGCATAACCTTTCTGGGCAAAGAGATCAAAACTTTTTTGCAGTAGTTCTTTCTTATATTGCTCCGTGTCAACGATTTTAGGCATATGTTGAACAATAGTTTTTTATATCGAACGCTCGTTATATATAGTTATATCATAAATATTTGTAAAACAATAGAGGGAAATTACGGTTAATCGGTTAAGGTTTGCTCAGAACGCATTAATCCCCATCCGATCGCACAGGCTAATACACCCCCAACCGCCAAAAATGTCCAATTGTAAACCGCATAGTTAGGCACTTGTCGCACATAATGAATAGCAAGGATATGATGATCGATAATGCCTTCAACTAGGTTGAATAAACCGAAACCGAGTATTAACTGTCCAAGAAACGGCCAAAGTGAGGGAATGACGAGATTAGGGTTTCGTGCATCACGCCATAACATTAAAATACCAATCAGTGTAATCGTCCAAGAAAAAGCATGAAACAAACCATCCCACAGCATATTAGTATGTATCGCGTCGATCGTTGTGGGAGGCACCCAATTGGATACCATGTGATGCCATTCAAAAATCGTATGTAACAAAATGCCATCGACAAAACCGCCCATTCCAATTCCTAGAACAATTCCTGCCTTTGTCGTCTTTTTTGACCTGTCTTCAGTCATAATTATTGAGCCTAAAAAATTGGGCGTTGCCAGATAGAGAGTTGATCAAGCAAGATGTTTGTCGTATCAACAATTTAACAGAACTTCTTAGCATTGCCCTCGCTCTTGAGTAGCATAAAGTTTTAATCGGATGTGTTTTCTTCTACTGTATGTCTAGGGCCCCCACAGGTGCGGTGAGGGCTTAAACCTACTAGCCAGTAATCCTAATCGGATCACCCGCTTGCTGTATGCCAAAGAAGTAACTATTGTCAAAAGCTCCAAAAGCATAAATCTGTTGGTCTGAGCGGAAAGGTTCTTGATTAGGATTGACCACAGAACGTAAGCTGACCTTATTAACATGAGCAACTAAATCGACATAACCATCGGAGTTAGTATCCTCATAGCTGACTTGGTAGGTGCCATTGTTTCGGACATTAACGCCAACACCACCTCCATTAAGTAGTACATCCTTCTGATCATCAAACTTGATAGAAGCAACATTAATGTCTCTCACATCGAAATTAGAAGCACCGAGAATTGCCACAGGAATTGTACCACCGCCAGTAAAATTCATGGAACTGGGATTAGAACCAGGCTTCCAGTCGAGAACAACTTTTTTAGCGACAATGACATCGACTGAATCAGAATCAGACAGAGTATCATCATCGGTAACCATCAAAGTCGCTGTGTAACTACCAGCTGTGGTGTAGACATGGCTATCACTAGCAGTACCTATACCTCCGTTTAAAGGATTTTTGACAGATGAATTGATTGGACTGCCATCCCCCCAGTTGAACTTAACTGTGTGAAAATCCTTAGTTCCAACATCGGTATAGTTAGCACTTAACTGTAGAGTATCGCCCTCGACGATAATACCGAGTCCAGGCAAATTATCGTTGAGAGTTCCCAAAACAGGAGCAACATCATTAACAGTAATATTTGCAGAAGCCGTACCAACACCAGTATCATCATCGGTAATGCTGACGGTAATCGTGTAAATGTCAAAGGGTGTACCATTTTGGGGTGTACCGCCAAAAGAACCATCATCTAGGTATTGGTATGTGGCAGAGAAAGTTTTATTTTGATTTAAAGTGAGAGCTTGATTACCTGTGCCATTGCCCCAGTTAATGGTTGCACTATGAGTATCAAAGGTGCCAGGGTCGGTAAAACTACCTGTGACCGTCACAGAGCTATTTTCGTTGATTGTGATTGATGACAAGGCAATGTTGACAGTGGGGGCAACGTTATTAACCGTGATCTGTATAGAGTCAAAATCTTGGTTAGTACCTGCACCTGCACCACCGAAGACATTTAACAAATCTTGAGGGTTGGTAAATACCTGTGCATTTGGATCGATTTGTTGCAGTGGGGATAGTTGGGCCCCTGTACCAACACCAAAGGCTCTCAGATTTTGCCCCTTAGTATTTCTAATTACATTAGCTTCGTCGGTAAATGAGCCGCCTGTATTTGGTAAGCCATCAGACAGAAAAATGACATTACCCCCATTTGGTACTGTACCTGCGGTAGTGACTGCGGCAATTGCTTGTTGTAAAGCAGCTTCGTAGTTGGTCGAGCCACCATCGTCTAATGACATCAATACTTGATCAACATCTTTAATACCGTTGTTATCAGAATCTTTATCGGGGGTGGTAAAGCTTTGGAATCCTGTGGTTCCAGGTTCCATATCCAGCCGAGAAGCACTGCTAGAAAAAGCGACGATCGAGACTTCAGCGACATTTCCTAGACCTCGATTTCTTAACTCTTGATTGAGTGCCTTAAAAGAAGCTATTTCAACATCAAGAATGGTATTTGAAGAACCATCGCCATTTTGGTCACCGACTGGAGTGGTCAGACCTTGGACTAGAGAACTTGTACTGCCAGATATATCAATTACATAGACGGCATCAGTACCAATTAAGAATTCCTCTTTAGCATCGACTTGGATGGTATAAGTATCCGATGGTGTTGCTGTTGGGTTATCGTCCAGGTATTGATGAGTTAGACTAAAACTGATCCGTCCATTGGCAAGCCCATCAGCATCATTAGGCCCACCGTCTCTGATAGTAATTGTCTGATCATCAGAAGTAATAGGATTACCATTGATGTCAAGTACACCCCAGTCAATGTCGAGGGTAACTTCACCGCCGATGATATCTAAATCAGTGATGAGACCCGTCAGCGTTGTTGTTCCGTTTTCATTAATCGGACTCACAATTGTATTGAGATTTAAATTAAAAGTCATAATTGTTGTCCTTTTTTTCAAATTTTTATGATGAATTTCCCAGCAAGTGATCCGCAGGGTTTTTTACATTTGCCCACACGTTTTGCGATTTGACTTTGCTCATAAATCCTTTTCGATGCTAGAGATCAAAAGTCCAAAAACAGTAGAGACTTGATTTTGCCAAAAAAATCAAACCACAATAAAATGTGATATAGATTACTTTTCTATTCTTTTATTATGTAACTTCTTGAGTGAAGAGAACGTTAATAATTGTGAAATTTTCTTCATATGGGCTATGGCTGTATAGATTGATTTCGCAAGAATGGGAACTGGGCTAAATCTTAAATAGTAAAGCTTAATTTTATTTTAATTTAAAATATGTTATGTACAAGTTTTTAAAAATAAATATTATTGTATTTATCGCTATTATAAAAACGTATTTTTAAAAATATCTGATGCAGCTTGTATTCAGACTAGATAGGAGTTGTGCTATTTTAAACGGTAATTGACATCATAATAAATTTAAAAAACATTGACAAAGTTTTAAAAAATTATAATTTGATTTTTTGTAAAGCAATAAATTAATATTTTTTTTGTAAAACAATAAACTAATTTTAATTAACGCAGGGGAAATTAGTCTATAAAGTCAAAGACAACTTTAAGAAGAAGCTACCTAAATTGAGTAAGTTATCGTCATTGTCTCGAAATAAAAATATAAAAAATAAAATAATAATAAATTTAGCTTTAGCAGTATGTAACATTTTTAAAGTATTAAAAACTTAATTTTTATCAATTAACTAACGAGAGACGTAATCGGTGTAATCTTTGAAAGAAAAAGACGATATAACTTAGGTATTTTTAAAAACTGCAAAATAGTTATGGTATCTTGGATTAAGCTTCTGGTAGATGAAGCTTATTAAGTAAGACATAAATATATAAGTGCGTGATCTACCTTCTATAAAAAAAAAGAAAATTTTCTTTGTCTTTTCAACAAAAAAACTTCGATTATCATTTAAGCTCAGTTAAAATAGCTGTCTAAACTGTAATTATATGTTTAAAACATTTTCAGCTTTAATCGAGTTGTTACCGCAATATTATAAAACGGTTTAGTTTAATAGATAATCTGACTGTTGGCATCTACAACTACGAATTAAAATTAAAACCATGATCTAAATAACCTGAGTTCGGGATAAGCTAAAACCCTGATTCTATCGTTGGTTGAAACCCCTATTCCCTCGTAGAATGGATAGCAAAATAGACTTAACCCGAACTGACGTTAAATACGGTATGAATTCCAGCTAATCAATTAGCTAACTGTTCATCTCAGCACTTACCTCTATTTTTTGTAATAGGAAGTTTGACGATGCGATCGTGCTAATTAAGAACTCAATATAAGTCTAATCTTCATTTGTTATTTACCTTTTACTACACGTACTTAGTAAATCATCGTCGTATCATCAATCTCTGTTACTATGAATAAGCTTTCGGAAACTCATGCCATTTAGATACAGATTAAGGCAAATTTCCGTGATTATAGAATGATTTTCTAGATTTTTTAAGCGAGGTCTAATTGATAAGCGGAGCAAAACAGGAGAAAGGGTTAGGGTTCCTCCTGTCAATTTTATAGATATCCTTAGCGTGCTAAAGGATGGAATAGTAGATCGGGATAAAACCAATTGATGTAAATCAATAAGACTGCTGTTGCCGAAAGCAGAAGTATTAGTAGTACGGGTGCAAGTGAAAGATATCGCAGTAGACCATTATTATTTTGCATTGTTGAATCCTCCTGCCATTGAAATAAACTGTAATTGAGTTCTATTCTAAGAAACCAGATTTTATTAAATATCTTTCTAATGTTAGAGATTTGATGAATCAAAAAAATCAACCCGTTTAGACGACTGGGTTGATCTAGAAAAAATGCTACTTTTCTCTTCCTTAAGGTTTTAATAAGACCTTGACACACTGATCTGTTTTGTTTTTGAACATCTCATAACCCCGTTTCGTTTCTTCTAAAGGTAGGGTGTGGGTAAAAACAGTAGACGGATCAATGTCACCGTTAATCACGTGATCTAATAAACGAGGCATATACTTCTGTCCGTGCATTTGCCCCATTTTGATCGTTAAACCCTTATTAAAAGCCGCACCCATTGGGATTTTATCAACAAAACCCGCATAAACGCCCATCACCGACAAAGTACCGCCTTTGCGACAAGCTAACATCATTTGTCGAAGAACATGAGGACGATCGGTTTCTAGTTTTACTGCCTGTGCTACCTTATCATATAGTCCCATCGGCCCCATACCATGAGATTCCATACCGACGGCATCAATACAAGCATCAGGGCCGCGACCACCCGTCATTTCTTTGAGGGCTTCCCCAGCATCAATTTCTGAAAAGTCGATCCCTTCTGCCCCCACTTCCCGCGCTAACTGGAGACGTTCAGGCACTTTATCGATTAAGATTACTTGAGAGGCCCCTAATAGATAGGCACTTCTGATCGCAAATTGACCGACTGGCCCACCTCCCCAAACTGCGACAATATCTCCAGGTTGAATATCACATAATTCAGCACCCATATAACCTGTCGGAAAGGCATCAGAGATCGGTAGAATTTTTTCATCGGGGATACCTTGAGGAACTTTGAGACAGCCGTAGTCAGCAAAAGGAACACGGATATATTCAGCTTGTGAACCAGCAAGACCGCCAAATAAGTGAGAATATCCAAAAATCGCACTGGTTCCATGACCTAAGATCGGTTCTTGCATCCAACCATTGGGATTAGAATTATCACAGAGTGACCATGCTTGTCGCTGACAATGGAAACACTGACCACAACCGACAATAGAGGAGACAACCACGCGATCGCCTTTTTTTAATTGTTTCACCTCTTTTCCAATTTCGACCACTTCCCCCATAAATTCGTGACCAATAATATCACCCTGTTTCATCGAAGGAATATAACCATCATAAATATGTAGATCAGAACCGCAAATTGTTGTCGCGGTCACTCTAATAATGGCATCACGAGGGTTAAGAATGGTCGGATCTTTTACCGTTTCGACTCGTACATCATTTGCACCATACCAGCAGGCTGCTCTCATTACTTTGTCCTCTGTGATCAAAAGCCACTCTTTGTGAAATAATTTATTAATAACGCGAGATGAATGACTAAAAGACCTGTCAATAGACTGAAAATTTGTATTTAGCTTTCCTTAATTTCAGTGTCCGGAATTAAAATTTTTCCCTGAAAACCAATACAATTATACTGCTCTAAAGTTTGCTCCGCGATCGTTCTTGCTTGACCCGCGACTACCAAAGCAACACAAGCACCACCAAACCCTGCACCTGTTAACCTAGCACCAAACACGTCAGGAGTCTGTTGTAGGATTTCGACTAAGCGATCTAAAGCAGGAACCGAAACCTCATAATCATCGCGTAAACTGGTATGAGAATCATTCATCAATTCCCCAAACCTAAGCAGTGAAACACCCGATCGCACTTCTAAAACGCGGTTATTTTCTGTAACCACATGACGGGCGCGTCGTCGTAAGGGTTCGGGTAGGGTTTCGACTTGTTCTGGATCGGTAATATCTCGTAAAGCTGTAACATTAAGTAGTTTAGCGGCTGCTTCACATTCAGCCCGTCGTTGATTATAACCGCTACTTGCTAGAGAACGGGGAACCCCGCTATCGATCACGACAATTTCCCCACCCACAGGAAATGGTAAGACTTGACGCTCAAGTGTTCGAGTATCTAAGAACAACAAATGATCCGTATCTGCTAGACTCGAAGCCATTTGATCCATAATGCCACATTGGACACCTGCATATTGAATTTCGGCTTGCTGGGCAATTTGAGCAATTTCGACATCATCAATGTTTAGATGGAAAAGTTCTCGCAACCCCCGTAAACAAGCCACCTCCAAAGCCGCACTACTGGATAATCCTGAGCCGATAGGAACGGTTGATTGGACAGAAATATTTAACGGAGGAATTGTGTAGCCTTTTTGTTGGATTAGTGAAATACAGCCGAAAAGATAACTCGCAAAATCTGAAGGAATTGAATTTAAGTCATCAAGGCTAATATATTCGTCTAAATTTTCTGAGTAGAAATGATAATGATGATTGTTGCTTATTCCTAACTGTACGGTTGTTGTTTGTGGTATGGCAGTTGGTAAAACAAAACCATCATTATAATCTGTATGTTCGCCCAATAAATTAACTCGTCCTGGAGCGCTGGCGATCGCATCAGGTGGTTGGTGAAATAAGTCTTGGAATTTCATTGCGTTATCGAATTAGAGGGACAGGGCGTAATCTTCCTTTAATAGCCACACTGGGAAACTCTGGATCAAAAGTTAAATTCTCTAAACTGCCATCTTCATGAAGAACAAAAGTATCTTCTATTTTGGCTCCTGGTAAACTCGGATTCCAGGCAACTGCCATATTATAGGTCAAAAGATCGGTCGTGGTTGGCGTAGCGATGATCTCTCGTGCCAGATAACCTGTTGTTCCACCTTGATGATGTTCTCGAATAGCATGAGGAAAGCCTTGCTGTTCGTATGCTTTAGCCAGTGTGTTGTATATGGTATTAAGGGGAATATTGTTGTGACATAAATCTAAAGCTTCTGCTTCAATTTCAGCCACTTGGCGATGTAGTTGGGCTTGTTGATCCCTTGCTCCCAAAGGAAGAAAGGATACAAAACGAGTAAGATTGGCATATAAACCAGAACCCCTTGCGCAAAAGACTAGCATCGCCTCAGATCCGATCGCTTCGTTGGTCGGCGTAGGATGTCGATAGAGGGGTAATCTTCTCGCTCCTGCGGCTAGGGTTAAAGCAGGATGTAAACCCCTTTTCCATAACGCCTCAGCACCCGCTCCTGCTAACTGATATTCTGTCCAAGTGGGTTGAGCCGCCAGTAAAACTTCGGTCATCGCTTCACTGGCTTTTTTGCCGACTTGACGATATCGCTCTATTTCACTTGACAAAAGACAACTTTTGTGTATGTCAAAAGAGCGAGGTAATGGCGTTTCTTCGGGGATTGGGCAATCGCTGAAGACCTGCCCACCGTTGGTAACATCCCGTACAAAGGATTCACGAGTGGCTAAATTAGCCCAAGGATTGATAAATAATTTGAAATTGGTGGGTAATTCCTCATCTACTAAACGTTGTGCTTCGATCTCATCCGTTAATACCCAAGCATCCTCGCAAGTGACTAGCACTTCTGCAATTCCCGTTTCTGCCGTCAGTAGTACAGTGTTTGATGCACCCCCAGTCACCCAGGCAAACCAATCAGTACCCCGTAGTCGTATTCCTTGCGCCTCAGTTTCTCTGAGGGTTTGACGGAGCATTTCGAGTTTAAGGGAAACTTCTTCAAGGTACTGATTCATAATATTTACTGGGGTACGGGTCTGATATTTATTTGACGAGTCGGTGCGTTGGCTTGATTATTAAAGGTTTGAGAGACTTGAGCAAACTGATAGTCGGTCGCCGCACTAGCCGTATTAAAATGTTGTCGAATGATCGGTAAGCCTCCGTTAGCTAAAGAGATCAGATCAGGGTTTTGCCCAAAAGCGGCTTCACGTTGGAAAAGGGCAGCATTTTCTAAATGAGCATTAACACCACCTTCAGACATATAAGCTTGATCAAATTGCTCACCATCGAGTTGAGACAAACGATTCATTGCTGCTTGGAATTTAGGAGCGGGTGTCGTGGGAAGCGCAGCCCCAGTTTGAGGAGCAATACGCATTAAGTTACTTTTAACTTGTTGTTGCTCTTGAATTTCTGCATTAGCAAAGGCTTTTACCTGAGCATTATTAGACTTTTTCAAGGCTAATTCACCGAGCATAATGTTACCGAGTCCAGCTTGACTAGCCTCCTTCATAAACATTTGATCGATTTCATTCATTTGGCTAGTTTGGTTCATTTGGTTCGTGCGATTGGTTTGAGCCACCACGAAACCATCATGAGGCTGAAGCATAGAAAAGCCCCAGGTGAATAATAAGCCGACGATAAAAAGAGTAATAATCGTTAGATTTCGCTTCATCATGATTGAATTTCCTCATTAGAGTTAAATTTGTGATATTTACACCTGTACAGGTTCTTCGAGTTTGATAGCTACCGCTTGTAACTCTTTGGCTTTTTCTTCTGGAAGGGCATCATTAACAAACATTCCAGCCGCCAGTTCGGTTCCTGCCAGAAATTTCAGTTTCTTTTCTGTGCGGTAGGGAGGATAAAACTGAGCGTGTAAATGACTTTCGGGGTGCGCTTGCCCATCTGTGGGAGCTTGAAACCATGCCATCAGATAGGGAAAGGGACGATCCCATAAACCGTCATATTTCAGCGTGACGATCTTTAATGCTTTCGCTAGACTTTGACGTTGTTCTAGACTTAGTTCATTAAAACTTGATACGGCTTGGATGGGAGCTAACCACACTTCGTAGGGATAGCGGGCGCAGACGGGAATAAAAGCGATCGCATACTGATCTTGATAGATAATACGTTGTTGATCAGCAATTTCTTTTTGGATCAAATCTTCGAGTAAACCGCGTCCCTGTTCTTGATAAAACTGTTGTTGGAGTTCTAACATCCGTGCAGGAACAGGTGGAATAAAAGGATAGGCGTAGATTTGTCCATGAGGATGATGCAGGGTCACACCCACTTCTACCCCCTTGTTTTCAAAGGGTAACACGTACTGAATTTGAGGGACTGAACCTAAAATCTGAGTGCGATCGCCCCAAACCTGTAACAGTAATTCTAAATGTTCTAAACTTAATGAACCGAGGGAAGCTTGTGGATCTTGGGTAAATACAATAACCTCACAAGACCCATTTGCGGGTAGGGTTTCAACAAGACAATGAGGTGGAGAGTTAGCTAAAGGGGTTAGGGATGGAAAACGGTTTTCAAACACCGCCACATCGTAATCTCCTTGAGGTAATTCTGTGGGAAACTCTGGATTAGTTGTTGGGGCGAGGGGGTTGTATTCAGCAGGTGGCATAAAAGTACGCCCCTGACGATGACTTGCATAAGCCACCCATTCCCCACGTAGCGGGTGCCAGCGCAAATGAGGATTCGCTTGCACTGGCTCTGAACTCGGACTAGGGGCAGTGAGTTCCTCCGCAATGGGTTGCCGACTGTACAAGGTTAGGACTCGGCCATCCGGTTTCTGTAGCTTTTGGCTGTACATCTTCTTCCAATGACCAGGATGCGCTCAGTGTAGCGTCTCCTTTGATCGGACAACCTCTCCCTAAAGTTGCATTAGCGATTTGGCTAAGGTCAAATTTTGGAGTACGATCGGCGTATAACAAGCCATTTGCTTCTTGAAAGGTATCGCTGAACTGGGTATAGCAGAAACCGCTAAATATTTCAATACAATTTACAACTTGTAACAAAGCGGTGTAGCGTTTTTCGAGTTCTGTGACCTGCCAACTTCTGGTATAACCCCAAATTTTATCAGCTTGGGGATCTTGTGGACGACTGTAGGCGATGCCACCAAATTCGGTTAACATGATCGGTTGACCGTTGTGAGGGAAGTTATCGAGCGTTAAAACTCTTCCACCTGGACGTTCACGCTTAAATAAATCTGATAATTTCATTTCTGAGCCATAGCGTCGCGCTAACCGCAAGGGTTCGTTATCATAATCATGAATAGCGAGAATATCAGTATCTGTACTTTCCCAACCGTCGTTCCCAATCACTGGACGGGTCGGATCGAGGGTTTTTGTTAAATGATACATCGCCAAAACATAATTACGGTGAGCCTCCGTTTGGATCAGGTTGGGAACGCCCCAAGATTCATTAAAAGGAACCCACGCGACAATACAGGGATGACTGAGATCGCGTTCAATGATTTCTGTCCATTCTTGGGCCATGCGTTTAACGGCTTTTGGGGTGAAACGATAAGCACTCGGCATTTCTTCCCAAACCAATAAACCCAGTACATCAGCCCAGTACAAGTAGCGCGGATCTTCAATTTTTTGATGTTTCCGAACGCCATTGAAACCCATCGCTTTCACCAGTTCTACATCACGTCGTAAGGCCTCATCATTAGGGGCAGTCATTAAAGACTCTGGCCAATAGCCTTGATCGAGAACTAAGCGGAGATAATAGGGACGACCATTGAGGGTAAAGCGATCCCGTTGGATTTCAACGGTTCGCATTGCGGTGTAGGATTTAACATGATCGAGGAGTTCGTGACCATCCCATAGTTGAATGTCGGCTTGGATCAGGGTCGGTTTTTCGGGACTCCAGAGTAATTCGTTGCGATAATCATCAATTCCAGGGTCAGAAAGGGCAATCCGTCGGTGAATCTCTCCGTTAAGCAATGTATAGCTATCATTCACTAATACTGTTTCGCCCACCGTCAGTTCTACTTTAACTTGTAGGTTATTCAGTTGTTGTCCGACGACAAACGCCTCAAACCCAATTTCCCAACGTTCAAAATGCGGTGTCCAGCGAAGACAATCCAAATAGGTTTCACCCACCCACTCTAACCAGACGGTTTGCCAGATACCCGAAGTGCGAGGATACCAGATGCTATGGGGTTCTAATTGCCAATCTTGTTTACCGCGAGGTTTAGCTAGATCAAGAGGATCATCTTGAGCCCAAACTGTCACTTTAGTGGTCTTACTCTCATTCAGAGCCGATGTAATATCAAACTTAAAAGGAGTATGACCCCCCTCATGTTCGCCGACATACTGATCATTGACCCAAACTTTAGCATGATAATCAACCGCCCCAAAATGTAACAGCAGATGGCCTTCACCAATGGGGGTTTCAAATTCACGTTCATACCAACAATTCGGATGAAACCCAGTATCAGAAATACCACTTAGGGTAGATTCGGGAGCGAAGGGAACTTCTATATCATAATTCCAAGAGTCAACGTCACTTGGCTGTGTCCATTGATTCTGGTCATCGTAAGCAAATCGCCATAAACCATCGAGACTGTGCCAATGCGATCGCACTAATTGCGGTCGTGGGTAAGCACTATCTCTTAAAGCGTATTTTTTAAGCTTTAGTACATTCATCTATTTCCAACCCAAAGTCACAAACTTACACGGTAGCTCTAAGGGAACAGTTAGTCATAATCTAGACAGATTACACGAATCAGTTAATTTTTGTTTGCTGACCGTGCTATTATGCCACATCAAACGGTCAATGTAACTAAGTTTTTTCAATTATTTTGTTAAGTATTTTTGGAAAAATTTGATGTTTTTAAGTATTATTACTTAATCTATCGATAAACTTAGTTAACTTTACCTGTATATCTTAATTTTAAAGTATTTTGCCTAATTTTAGAGTGATAGAATTGCTAAATTTAAAGATAGCAGCACATATCACTATAAACCTCAAACTTTTGATAGAAGTAATAAAAATAAATAGAAATTAAGGTTAATTCATTAGCAGATATAAAAAAACACATACTGAAGCATCAGCCAAGGCAAAAGAAAAGCTTAAACTCTGCTGATTTATTTTATAAAGCCTTTCTCAAAGTGTTGCTTTGAAAAATGAATAATATAGGGGGAAATTATGGCAAAAGAAGAAGTTAAAAATAGTAATAATGGGATTACGAATGAAAAGTCCGTCACAGAAATTACATCCAAGCTCACACAGCTAAAGGAATTACCATCGCTTAATCTATCATCACCGAACTTTTCACCGTCTACTTCAAGTTTTCAAGCAAAAGAAGCGAAAGAATTTCCCGATATCATTTGTATTTCCCATTTACGCTGGAATTTTGTCTATCAACGACCGCAACATCTTCTGAGCCGTTGTGCAACTGCCAAACGAGTCTTTTTTATTGAAGAACCCATTTTTACCCCAGAACCCATCGAAGAACTAAAAGTCACTCAAGATAAAACTGGCGTAACGGTTGTTGTTCCCCATCTTCAACAAGGATTAAACGAAGAAGCCATTCAAGCCAAAGTTAAAGAATTAATTGATCGCTTTTTAATCGAACAGAGCATCCGTAAATATATCTGTTGGTACTATACACCGATGGGTCTATCTTATACCCGTCATCTACAGCCTGAAGCGATTATTTATGATTGCATGGATGAACTATCGGCTTTTAAAGGTGCTTCTCCTGCCATAAAAAGCTATGAAGCTGAACTCTTTAGCCGTGCTGATGTCGTTTTTACGGGTGGACAAAGCTTGTATGAAAGCAAAGTTAAACAGCATCCCAATGTTTACGCTTTTCCCAGTAGTGTCGATGTTCCCCATTTTGCCCAAGGTAGGAGAATTCAAGAAGATCCAAGCGACCAAGCATCAATCCCCCACCCTCGTTTAGGGTTTTTTGGTGTTATTGATGAACGGATGGACATTGAACTCTTAACGGGAATTGCTGATGCTCGTCCCGACTGGCATTTAGTGATTATTGGCCCAGTGGTTAAAATTGACCCTAATACCCTTCCTCAAAGAGATAACATTCACTATCTCGGTGGCAAAGATTATCAAGAGTTACCCAACTATTTAGCGGGATGGGACTTAGCCCTATTGCCATTTGCTCAGAACGAATCCACTCGTTATATTAGCCCAACCAAAACACCTGAGTATCTCGCAGCAGGTAAACCCGTTATTTCGACTTCAATTCGAGATGTGGTGCGACCCTACGGCGATTTAGGATTAGTCCGAATTGCCAATACAGCCGATGAGTTTGTACAGGCTGCCGAAACAGCAATGCAAGAAGATACGGCGGCTTTGGGATGGTTAAATCAAGTCGATAGCTTTTTAGAACAGATTTCTTGGGATCGAACTTGGTCATCGATGATGCAATTGATTGATTCTGCCATTGCAACTCGTCAGGATAGCCGTACTACTCAAATTCCACAAGCACCGAATACCATTACCAGAGAATATGTTTTTGATTATTTAGTCGTTGGGGCGGGTTTCTCTGGAAGTGTGATCGCCGAACGTCTAGCCAGTCAGTCGGGAAAAAAGGTGTTAGTGGTAGACAAACGCAACCATATCGGCGGTAATGCCTATGATCATTATGATGAGCATGGTGTTCTTGTTCATAAATACGGGCCGCACATTTTTCATACCAACTGCCGCGAAGTTTTTGATTACCTATCACAATTTACGCAATGGCGGAGTTATGAACATCGTGTCCTTGCTAGTGTAGACGGTCAATTGGTGCCAATTCCGATTAATCTGGATACGATTAATAAACTTTATGGGATGAATCTCAATTCATTTGAGGCTGAAGAGTTTTTTAAATCGGTGGCTGAACCGCGAGACGTAATCCGTACCAGCGAGGATGTTGTCATCTCTAAAGTTGGTCAAACACTCTATGAAAAATTCTTTCGCAACTATACCCGTAAACAGTGGGGACTCGATCCTTCAGAATTAGATAAGTCGGTGATTGCGCGAATTCCGACTAGAACCAATCGAGATGATCGCTATTTTACCGATAGTTATCAAGCGATGCCCTTACACGGTTTCACGCGGATGTTTGAGAAGATGCTAGATCATCCGAATATTAAAGTCATGCTCAATACCGACTATCGAGAAATCGAAAAAGCTATCCCATGTCGTGAGATGGTTTATACAGGGCCTGTGGATGATTTCTTTGATTATCGCTTTGGTCAACTACCCTATCGTTCTCTAGAATTTAAGCACGAAACCCATAATACACCAGTTTTTCAAAGCGCACCAGTGGTGAACTATCCTAATGATCATTTATACACTCGTATTACTGAGTTTAAGTATCTAACGGGACAAGAACACCATAAAACCAGTATTGTCTATGAATTTCCTAAATCTGAGGGCGATCCCTATTATCCAATTCCGCGCCCAGAAAATCAGGAGATTTATAAAAAATACCGCGAACTAGCTGAAGTAACGCAAGGAGTTTATTTTGTTGGTCGCTTGGGTACCTATAAGTATCTCAATATGGATCAATGTGTCGCGCAAGCTTTAACAACTTATAAACAAATAGCCGTTAAGGTTTAGTTCCAAATAAAATTATGACTACTCTAATAAACTCAAAACAGCCTTTAGAAATTTGGGCGGGTGTAGAGTGTACGGTCAATCGTGTTGGTGAAGCGTATTTTGACCAAATGGAACGCAACGGCCACGCGAGACGGTTAGAAGATCTAGACTTGTTTGCTGATTTGGGGATCACCGCGATTCGTTATCCGATCTTATGGGAAAGAATCGCCCCCAATGGCTTAGATACGGCTGATTGGTCGTGGTCGGATCTGCGGTTACAAAAACTCCAAGAACTGGGAATACGTCCGATTGTTGGATTAATCCATCATGGTAGCGGGCCAAAATGTACCAGTCTCATTGATCCAGAGTTTCCCGAAAAATTGGCCGTGTATGCGAGGGCAGTTGCAGAACGTTATCCCTGGGTGACGGACTATACCCCCATCAATGAACCGCTAACTACAGCCCGATTTAGTGGCTTGTATGGTCATTGGTACCCTCACGGACGAGATGATTTAAGCTTTGCTCGTGCCTTATTGAATCAATGTCGGGGGACAATACTGGCGATGGCTGCCATTCGTCAAGTTAATCCTCATGCTAAATTAATCCAAACCGAGGATTTAGGGAAAACTTATAGTACACCAACCCTAGCCTATCAAGCTAAATATGAAAACGATCGCCGTTGGTTAAGTTTTGATCTGCTTTGTGGGAAAGTCACACCCGATCATCCCATGTGGCGTTACCTATGCAAGTGGGGAATTAGTGAAACTGAGTTAGCTTGGTTTTTAGATAATAATTGTCCTCCAGACATCATGGGGATTAATTATTATCTAACAAGCGATCGTTTTCTCGATGAACAACTTGATCAATATCCAGCGATCTGTCATGGTGGCAATGGCAAACATCAATATGCAGATATTGAAGCGGTTCGGGTTCGTCCTGAAGGTATCACAGGACATTACACCTTACTAAAAGAAGCTTGGGAACGCTATCAGTTACCTCTGGCGGTCACCGAAGTACATCTTAATTGTACCCGTGAGGAGCAGTTACGCTGGTTATATGAGGCGTGGCAAGCGGCTTTAAAATTAAAAACAGAAGGGGTTGATCTCCGCGCTATTACGGCTTGGGCTTTGCTTGGGAGCTATGATTGGAATAGTTTATTAACTCGTTGGGTGGGTCATTATGAATCGGGGGTCTTTGACTTACGTGCCCCCGAACCTAGACCAACTGCACTGGCTCAGATGCTCCGCCAGTTGAGTACAGGAAATATACCCAAACATCCAATCTTAGATAGTCCAGGTTGGTGGCACCGTTCAAGTCGGCTATTACGCCCTCAGTGTGTTCTTTCTCCCCCTATTACAACATCAGTTCGCCCACTACTCATTATTGGTGCAACAGGGACATTAGGAAAAGCTATAGCGCGACTGTGTGAAAGTCGAGAGATTAACTATCGTTTACTGTCGCGTCAGGAAATGGATATTACTAACCCTGCTTCTGTCGAATCGGTACTAGAACAGCTAAAACCCTGGGCAGTAGTCAATGCGGCGGGTTATGTACGGGTTGATGAAGCCGAACGAGATCCCGATACCTGTTTTAAGATTAATACCGAAGGTGCTGCCACTTTAGCCACCGCCTGTGAACGTCATGGGGCGATGTTCCTGACGTTTTCCTCGGATTTAGTCTTTGATGGTACAGGTGTTGCACCCTATATTGAAAGTGATGCGATCGCACCGCTTAATGTTTATGGTCACAGTAAGGCACTCGCAGAGGAACGGGTTTTACAAACTTATCCAGCTGCTCTGATCATCCGTACCAGTGCTTTTTTTGGGCCTTGGGATGATTATAATTTTGTGACTTTAGCGGTGCGACAACTGAAAGCAGGTCAACCTTTTCACGCGGCTGAAGATGTTTTGATTTCACCAACTTATGTACCTGATTTAGTGCAAGCTAGTCTTGATTTATTAATTGATGGTGCGTGTGGCGTGTGGCATCTAGCTAACCAAGGAGCGATTAGTTGGGCAGATTTAGCCCGATTAGCGGCTAAAGAAGCTTGTATTAGTACGCGCCCATTAATTACGATGCCGATGCGGGAAATGGGCTTAATTGCTCCGCGTCCTGCTTACAGCGTTTTGGGAAGCGATCGTGGAAGTTTATTACCTTGTTTAGATAGTGCAATGTCTCGGTATTTTAGAGAGTGTGGCTAACTTTTTTAGAGGGAAATTTAGAGGGGGGATTATTACGACAAGATAGTGAGTAAGTCCCCTCTTTTAGGAAAAAGAAAAAACTGACAAAATGATAATTGTAAGTCGATAGAATTCCTCTTTGAACTCAAATGAAAGCAAACCCACTGGTTAAAATTTTCTACACCTGGTATCGTCAAGCCATTCGCCATACTAAATATCGTTGGTTAGTTATTTTAGCCACTTTCTTTTATTGGGTGATGCCAGTTGATTTAGCTCCAGATTGGATTCCGTTTATTGGATGGTTAGATGATGGTATACTGGCTACGATGTTAGTAACAGAAGTATCAGAATTATTAATGTCTTATCGCGGTCGCCGTAAAACGGATGAAGTTGAAACTGAAGAAGTTTTAGAAACCAAATCGGTCTAATATAAGTTTAATCAATTGGCAACGGGAGAAGTTCTCGTTGCTATTTTATTATGGTTGCTCTTGTAAATAATGTTTAATATTTTCGGTATTCATTGGACGAGAAAAAAAGTAACCTTGTCCATACTCACACCCTAATTCTTGAAGTTTAGTAAAATGTTCTTGTGTTTCCACTCCTTCTGCGACTACATCAATTTTTAAATGATGAGCTAAATTAATAATTGCTTCGACAATATCTAAATTTTCTTGATCTTGATTCATGCGACTAACAAAGGAACGATCAATTTTGAGTGTATTAACGGGTAAGCGGTGCAAATAGGATAAAGAAGAATAACCCGTACCAAAATCATCAATACTAATTTGAATTTGTTTTTCTTGGAGTTGTAACAGTGTATGACTCGCCATTTCTGGATTTTGCATTAAAAGACTTTCGGTGATTTCGAGTTTTAGATAACGACTTGCTAAACCTGTACGAGTGAGGATAGAATCAATTGTTTGAATCAGATCTAATTGTTGAAGTTGCCGACTAGAAAGATTGACACTCATTTGCAAAGAATTGATTTGTGGGAATTCATTTTGCCATGCTTTTAATTGCCGACAAGATTCAACTAAAACCCATTCACCAAGAGGAACAATTAAGCCAGTTTCTTCGGCAATTGGAATAAATTCCAAAGGAGATATTAAACCTTGTTCGGGGTGTTGCCAACGGACTAAGGCTTCAAAACCAATCAAAGTTAATGTTTGTAGTGAGATAATCGGCTGATAATGAAGCAAAAATTCTTGACGTTCTAGAGCAACTCTCAGACTATTTTCTAACTTTAATTGACGACTAATTTTGACGTGCATTTCTGGATCAAAAATTGCATAGCGAGCTTTACCACTCTCTTTAGCTCGATACATGGCTAAATCTGCATTTCTCAGGAGATCGATCGCTTTAAGATTAGGCGATAAATTAAAGGTAATGCCAATGCTTGCAGTAATGAAAAAGACTTGTCCGTTAATCGTAAAAGGAGACTCTAGAGTAGTACAAATGTTCTGAGCTACCTTAACCGCTTCTTGGGTATCTTGAAGTTGATTGAGCAGAATGATAAACTCATCCCCACCGAGTCGAGAAACAATTCCTTGGTTATGTATACAATTTTCGAGAGTGTAGGCGATCGCCACTAATAATTGATCGCCTACCAAATGCCCTAAACTATCATTAACCACTTTAAAACGATCTAAATCAACAAAGAGAACCGCAAATAAATAATCAGGCTGCTTGAGAGCTTGTTTTAAACAACGTTCGACTTGTTTGATTAATGAAACTCGATTTGGTAAACCTGTTACCGAATCATGTAGTGCATCATACCGAAGTCGTTCTTCTGCTCTTTTTCGTTCGGTGATATCAAGTGCCATGGAAATAACCAATCTACGACCATCGGGTAATCTTCCTAATGGTGCAGAACTAAAATTCCAAATTCGTTCTTGAGCGATCGCATTTTTAATCAAAAATTCTCCTTCATCCACCCGACTATCAATATCATAGAGTTGCTCAATAATTCCTTTTACGATTTCTTTGCGTTCACCGTAAACTTTTTCCGTCCAATCTGATATTGTGGGAATCTCTGCATGAGTATAACCGCTTAATTCTGTCCAAGTGCGATTAACTTGAATGATTTCTCCATCTTCTGCATGAATAATAATGGGGAAAGGAGCATCTGTAATCGCTCGTCGAAACCGTTCTTCACTTTCAGATAAAGCTTTTTCGGCTTTGAGTCGTGCTGTAATATCAATAGCCATAATTATTTCTGCTGACCGACCTTCAAACATACTTTCTTGACCTAAGATCTCAACATCAATAATCTCTCCATTGCGTTTTTTGTGCCGCCACAAACCGTAATTGTAGTGATAATCGGGATTAGGTTGCACAGATTCAATACATTGAACTAATAGAGGAAGATCTTCTAGAGGACGGATATCCCGTATCGTCATGTTTAGGAATTCTTCATGAGAATAACCATAATGAAGAATTGCTGCATTATTAACTTCTAAAAACTTTAATGTTTCTAGATCATAAACCCATAGTGGGTTAGGATTAGCTTCAAATAAAAGACGATATTTGGTTTCTGATTCTTTTAAATTCGCTTCCATTTGTTTTCGTTCTGTGATATCTTGACCGATCCCGATCAAAGAACCATCCGACAAGCGAACATTAGCCCAAGAAGCATCAATGGTTCTACCATCTCTAACTGTCATTCTAAAATCTTGCCAAACCCCTTCAGCTTTTTGAATAAAATCAATGACGGTTTGATAGTCTTGAGGATCAGGATAACATTCACTCAGAAATTGATTATCCTTAATTTCTTCAAGCTTCCAACCTAGTGTTTTTTCCCAAGCTTGATTAACCAATCGGAAGTTACGCTCAGGGTTAAAAAAGTTGATCATAACGGGCAAATGATCGATGATGGTTTGTAAGAGTTCTTGTTGCTGCTGAATAATAATTTCTGTTTTTTTGCGATCGCTGGCATCTAACACAAGAGATAGAATGGAAATTAATTGACCTGTCTCATCTAATAAAATCGAGTTATACCATTCACAATCAATGATTCTGCCATCTTTGGTATAGTTGCGATTGCTATGAAAGTTACGCGATTTTTTATTAATAATTAAATCCGCAATGATTTGAGTAACTGCTTTTCGATCCGCTTCAGGCACAAAATTCCATTCTCTCCAATGTAATCCTATAACTTCTTCTGCTTCCCAACCAAAAATTCTTTTAGCTTGGGATGACCAGTATTTAACTTTACAGTCTGCATCCCATTCAATGACGGCTAACGGTGTATTTTCGACATGAAAGGTTAATTGCTGATGGGCTTTTTCTAAAGCAATTTGAGATTCTTTATGTTCTGTGATATCAATTGCTATTCCTTCAATAATGATTTCATTTTCAATTTTTCTTCGACCAATAGAACGATCTAAAAACCAATGCCATTTTCCCTTTGCATCCTGAATTCGATACTCAACCTCAAAATCTGTACCATGTTGATAAAACTCTCGTACTGCTGGTTTAATCCGTTTTATATCTTCAGGATGAATTGAATCACTCCATAACCAAGGATGACGAGCTAAATAAGCCAAAGAATAGCCCAAAACTTTGACGACATGAGCCGAATAAAAAATACCACCTCGTTGATTAGAATATTCATAAAGAATCGCGGGTGAAGCTTCTACTAAACGTTGATACCGAGTTTCACTATTTCTAAGTGCTGCTTCTTTAATCTGAATTTTTTGCAGACTTTTTTCGACTTCTTGGGTTCTTAAATAAACCCTTTGTTCCAATTCTAAATTTAAGGACTGAATTTTGGCTTCTGCTTCTTTCATCAGTGTAATATCACGCCCGACTGCTTGATATTCTATAATTTGTCCTTCGGCATTAAAAATTCCTCGATTTGTCCATTGATGCCAACAAATTTTATTATTTAAAATGACTCGATGTTCATGGGTGATAAGCGGTTGATTGAGAGAAATTAATGCAATATTTTGAGTAACTTTTTCTTGATCTTCTTTGAAAATCAGGAGTAAAAAGGTATGATTAATTAATTCTGATGGCTCTTTATTAAAATAGCGACAATAAGCATTATTAACAAAGGTTAAGGTTCCATTGGGAAGAAAACGACAAATTAATTCGGTTTGATCTTCAATAATTGCACGATAACGAGCTTCACTTTCTCGCAAAGTTTTTTCAGTTTGTTGTTGATAACCAGAAGAACGCGCTTTTGATGATTGATATCCAATTGCAATCATTACAGTGCCAAAAATAATCCCCCCCAAAAATAAGTCTTGAAGTCTTTGAGTATCAATCGTTTTGTTCTTTTTTTCTCGTTCTCTATTGTTTTGGGGTTGCTCATGGGGTATCTGAGGTTGAAACTCAGCCGCAAAAATTACAGACTGATTTAAAACCTTGAGCGATGCCTGTTTTTTGACCAGCAACGCTGATATAAGGATGATACACAAGAACCAAATAAGCCTTAGTTTAACAATTTTCCCCATTGAGTCAAGCTAGAATCCAATTTGATTGAATTTAATATAATACATCGATACTATGATAATTATTTATTTAATGCAATAATCGAATTGACATTAATACTATCTAACTTTATAGCAAAAGACTTTGTGTTTGACTCGATTTAAAGAAAAGAAATTGTTAAATTAAGTCTCTTTAATGCAGTTCAAGGCGATAAATAGGCTAATTGTTTCCATTTAATGACAAAAAATCGATAATTCTTCTAGAGCTTTTCTCTCTAATGTTGTCACTTCACGCCATTCTCCAGGGTTTAAACCAACTAAACTCAGTTGATTTTTTTTGCCTAAATTAATAGAAACTCTCACTAAACGTAATGTCGGAAAACCAATCGCCGCCGTCATTTTTCTGACCTGTCTATTTCTTCCTTCAGTTAAGATGATTTCTAACCAACAAGTCGGCACAGATTTTCGATAACGAATCGGAGGATCTCTGGGGGGTAAAATGGGATCTAAGGAGAGTTTTTTGATGATGGCGGGACGAGTTTTATAATCTTGAATGATGATGCCTTTTCTTAAACGCTCTAAATCAGATTCTTCGGGAATTCGTTCAACTTGTACCCAATAGGTTCGCGGATGAGCAAATTTTCGATGTCCTAAACGATGTTGTAATTGTCCGTTGTTTGTCAGTAATAATAATCCTTCACTATCTTGATCAAGTCGTCCTACTGAATATATTTCTGGAATTGGGATAAAATCTTTTAAAGTAAGCCTTTTTTGCGGGTTTGCTTCATCGGTAAACTGACATAAAACATTGTAGGGTTTATAAAATAAAATATATTGATAATTTCGAGTCATGAAATTTAGTTTATCAAAAATGCAACAATTTAGATTACCCACTATTTTAAGATTATCCAGTGTTTTATTCTTTTTAGCAAATCCAGCATTTGCCTCTTTTACTGTTGATGAGGTGACAATAGACCAGTTTAAAGGGAGAGGATGTGGGATGACGTTATGGAAGCTGAGTCGAAAATCTTCTAACTATTTTGTTTTTTTTAATGGAATAGAACCAAATTCAATAGAAATGAGTATTAATGGGAAGCTACAAAAATTTACACGAATTAAAGGAAGTGGTCAACAATTTTATGGTCAGATGACTTCACAGACTTTCCAAAATAAAGATAAAAAAATAACGGTTGATGTTAATCTAGAATTAGGTAAAAAAGTAGATACAGAAGTCACCTTAATTTCTAAAGGAACAATTCGCGTTAAAAGAGACAAGGACGTAGTTTCATTTGCTGTTAGAGGTGATGCAGGTTGCTAATCTGATTTAATGGCAACTCCTTGATACATATAACCAAGAATTTTAGAAACGTTAGGTACATAAAATTCTTTTAAACTAATGGTTTTAAACTGTTCAGAAACTAAATTAATAATTGGTCGATTCAAATGACATCCATCAGCAATCAATTTTTGAAGTGGGGTTAAACGATTTTGCCAAACTTGAACGGTAGGATCTTTGCTCAAACCATGTTCAATAAAAAAGAATTTTCCTTGCGGTTTAAGAACTCGATAAATTTCTGAAATGGCTTGATCAACTTGAGCAATACTACAAAGTGTCCAGGTACTCACCACGCAATCAAAATAATTATCCTGCATTGGTAATTTTTCTCCATTTAGGATTTGATAATTAATCGAGAGTGGAGAAGCTTCAATTCTTTTTTGTAAAAAACGGTTCATGCCTGCATTGGGTTCAATCATGGTCAGTCGTCTCACCTCTGTAGGATAATAAGGTAAATTTAATCCAGTTCCTACACCAATTTCTAAAACTTCCCCATAGACATCAGCTAAAATTGCTTGACGATATTGGGTAAAAGTTGGGTCAGACATTGCCCACTCAAGACCCCAAGGAACAATAAAGTTTGAATAGAATCCCATTTTGTATAGAACAGTCAAACAACTACAGATGCAATTTACAGAAATTATTGACCAACTGAACCCGTTAATAAAAGCCCATAGCTTAACATCCTGTCCTGATTGTAACCCTGATCTTGTGGGTGTGGCTGCTGTTGATGAAGCCAAAACAGGTACGCTGAGTTACATTGAAGGTAATAAATTTGCCTCGATGTTAGAAAAAACTCAAGCTAGTGCTTTAATTTTGCCCTTAGATGAGTCGTTACAAACCTTAGCCGCAGAAAAAGGTATCGCTTGGTTAGCCACCCCAGATCCCCGTCTAGCCTTTGCTCATGCGATTAATTTATTTTATAAACCTTTTCAACCCTCACCCGAAATTCATCCGAGTGCAGTGATTGATCCGTCAGCAACGATCGGCAATGATGTCTATCTTGGCCCCCATGTGGTCATCCAAGCTAACGTTAAGATTGGCGATGGTGTTTGTATTCATCCGAATGTTGTGGTTTATCCAGATGCTAGAATTGGCGATCGTACTATTCTTCATGCTAATTGTACTATTCATGAACGTACTATAATCGGCTCAGGTTGTGTGGTGCATAGTGGCGCGGTGCTAGGTGCAGAAGGGTTTGGGTTTGTTCCCTCGGCGGGTGGTTGGTACAAGATGGAACAATCGGGTAAGACTGTACTAGAAGATGGAGTGGAAATTGGCTGTAATACGACTATTGATCGTCCCGCAGTCGGAGAAACCCGAATACGGCGTAATACAAAGATAGATAATTTAGTCCAAATTGGTCACGGTTGCCAAATTGGGGAAGGTTGCGCGATTGCAGGACAAGCCGGGATGGCAGGAGGCGTAACAATCGGTAATAATGTGATCTTAGCAGGACAAGTCGGAATCGCTAATCAAGCCAAAATCGGTGATGGTGCGATCGCAACTGCACAAACTGGAATACATAATGATATCGGTTCTGGTGAAATTGTCTCAGGTAGTCCCGCCATGCCACACAAACACTTTTTAAAAGTTGCTACTGTCTATAAAAAGTTACCTGAAATTTATCAAGCGATTAAACGATTATCTAAGTAATCTTGCAGGGGTGCGGAATGCACTGCCGCTTGCGACTTACCGTACGACGGGCGGGTCGGCAGTTTGGTTGCCAAACCCTACTTGTCTAAATTCAGAATTACTAATTTTATGACAACGATAAGCACCAACAACTACAAGTTCTAGTAGATGACGAGAAAGATTACCTCCTGCTTGGTCTAATCATTGAGCAATTTTATCAGGAAGATTCACTGTAATTTATATAATTTTAATAGTATATTGCTAATTAGTTAAATTATAATTCGTATTCAAATTATCTATAACAACATTGTTTAATTACTATTCATAGCAGAATGAGTAGTAGGACAAAGCACATACTACTCTAAGTAAAACTTGAAGTTTTACTTAGAGCGATTAATGATTAACCTAAGCAGCAGGGTGTTGCTAAATAGAGATTAGTAACGCCGAAAAAAATAGAATGGTTAGCAGCTTACATACTTCAATAATTAACTTCTTCTCTTGGTTGAGCAAAACGATTACTTTGTTGCTTCATCCAAAAACAATTAAAACACAAGTGATCTTAGCCGCTTTACTATGGCTTATTGTCATCAATCCAGGCAGCATAACAATTGTCGATACCGCTATCCGATTACAAATGGCTCATGCTTGGTGGACGGGTGAAGAAGAAGTTCTCCCAGGAAGCCAGTTGGCAGTAGAGGTTCGAGGAGAGAAATTCGTTCCCTACGATTTAGGACAATCTATACTAATGCTTCCTGTCGACTACGTGGGAACCCAACTAGGTCAGTGGCTGCCAACAGAAAAACTACGACAAAACTTTAGGGAGGCAATAATTAGCTTCTTCGTCTTCTTGCCTTTAAATCTGGTATTGGTAGTCTGTGTTTTTCAGTTTCTCAAGCTCTTTGACTTTGAAGAGAAGCAGGCAGGAGCAGCGAGTTTGGTCTGGTTACTCGGTACGACTGTATTATATTATGCTGCTGTCCATCAGCAAAACAATCAAGTGTTACTCTTTGTTCTCATCGGTTACCAAATGGCGTTAGTTTCCGTCCTACGACAGCAAAGAAAATGGGCTGTTTTGAGTGGTATATCCTTGGGAATGGCTTACCTAGTCAGGTTAACCAGTATCATTCATGGGTGTAGCGTACTCTTGTTTCTGCTTGGTTGTGTTGCCTATCAGAGTCGCTCAATGCTGCAAGTTTTCAAGTTTTTGAGGTGTTGGTTAGCTGGCTTCATTTCAATTTTTTTGTTAGAAAGAGGATTGACATACATTCGCTACGGAAGTTTCTTAGCGACAAGTGTTTCTCTACATATCCAAGTCTTTTCTTATCAAGAGGTTCCAGCAACTACAATTTCTGTTGTCCAAGGTGAACCCAACCAGTTTCGCTTTTGGGAGATGCTAAGTCCCGTAAATTTGACAGCCATTTCTGGCCCCCTATTCTCGGCAGAAAAAAGCATTTTTATTTATGACCCACTCTTACTCCCTGCTTTAGTTATAGCTTTCCTATTTTGGAAACGCCTAAACTTTTGAGCTTTTAAAT
>NZ_BLJI01000020.1 GCF_017312365.1 Chroococcus sp. FPU101 | reverse complement strand
CTTGTATTTATTTAAAAAAGTATGCTATGATTATGGACTGTGCGGACGTATAGCTCAGTATTCCCATTGATCTAGCAAAACTTTCTATTTTTTGTATGTGATTTCGATCACAAGTCAAAAATAATGTCAATTGAGCAAGATTTGTCAAATAAATTACTGGGCGATAGTGAATAGTATAAAATTAACCATTAAAAAATCCCCCACCGTGAGGCAGGGGATTAATTATTTAGCTATTCTTAGCTGTTAGATCAGAATTAACCGAACTTACCAGCAGTAGAAGCAATAACGAAGGCTGCGTAGGTGAAGATGTAGCCAACCGTGAAGTGTGCTAGACCAACCAAACGACCTTGAACGATCGACATTGCAACGGGCTTATCTTTCCAACGAACGAGGTTCGCTAGAGGAGTACGTTCATGCGCCCAAACGAGAGTTTCGATCAACTCTTGCCAGTAACCACGCCAAGAGATGAGGAACATAAAACCAGTTGCCCAAACAAGGTGTCCGAAGAGGAACATCCAAGCCCAGACGGATAGGTTGTTCACACCGTAGGGGTTATAACCGTTGATTAGCTGTGCAGAGTTTGCCCAAAGATAATCGCGGAACCAACCCATCAAGTATGTCGAGCTTTCGTTGAACTGTGCAACGTTGCCTTGCCAAACACAGAGGTGTTTCCAGTGCCAATAGAAGGTAACCCAACCTAAAGTATTAAGCATCCAGAACATCGCGAGGTAGAAGGAATCCCAACCAGAGATATCACAAGTACCGCCACGACCAGGGCCATCACAAGGGAAGGCATAACCAAAGTCTTTTTTATCGGGCATTAACTTAGATCCACGAGCATCCAAAGCACCTTTGACTAGAATCAGGGTGGTGGTGTGAAGACCTAGAGCGAACGCATGGTGAACTAAAAAGTCGCCAGGGCCGATTGTTAAGAACAGAGAGTTAGTACCGCTATTGATTGCACTTAACCAACCAGGTAACCAAACATCACCGTAATTAGGGTAAGCAGTATAAGCAACGCTATCAGAATTAGACAACAGTACATCAAAGCCGTATAAAGCTTTTCCGTGTGCTGCTTGAATCCATTGAGCGAAAACGGGTTCAATTAAAATTTGTTTTTCGGGTGTTCCAAAAGCAACCACAACATCATTATGAACATAGAGTCCTAATGTATGGAAACCAAGGAATAGAGATACCCAGCTTAGGTGAGAGATAATCGCTTCTTTGTGTTCGAGCATCCGCGCCAAAACGTTGTTCTTGTTGGCTTCGGGATCGTAATCCCGTACCCAGAAGATCGCGCCATGAGCAAAAGCACCAACCATTAAGAAACCAGCAATGTACTGGTGATGGCTGTAGAGAGCCGCTTGGGTTGTATAATCCTTAGCCATAAAAGCATATGGCGGTAGAGCGTACATATGTTGAGCGACTAAGGAGGTAATTACACCTAAAGCAGCTAAGTGCCATCCTAATTGGAAGTGAAGAGAATTATTGTAGGTGTCATAAATTCCCTTGTGTCCAGCACCTAATGCGCCACCAAAAGGAGTACCTTGTGGAGGATTATGAGCCTCTAGAATTTCCTTCATACTGTGACCGATACCCCAGTTGGTGCGGTACATATGACCTGCAACAATAAAGAGTACAGCGATCGCCAGATGGTGATGGGCCATATCCGTTAGCCACAAAGATTCCGTTTGGGGATGGAAACCACCTAAGAAGGTCAGAATTGCTGTTCCAGACCCTTGAGCAGTACCAAACACATGACCTGCGGTATCGGGATCTTGTGCATAAACTCCCCAGTTTCCAGTGAAGAAGGGTAATAAACCTGCTGGATGAGGAGGCGTAGACAGGAAGTTATCCCAACCCACGTGCTGACCGCGAGATTCGGGGATTGCAACGTGAATTAAGTGGCCTGCCCAAGCTAAAGAGCTTACGCCGAAGAGTCCTGCTAAGTGGTGGTTCATGCGAGATTCAGCATTCTTGAACCAAGCGAGGCTAGGACGGAACTTAGGTTGTAAGTGTAACCAGCCTGCAAAAAGGAACACAGAAGCTAAAATCAGTAAGAACACAGCCCCTTGATAGAGGTCTTGGTTGGTGGTCATCCCAATGGTGTAAAACCAGTGGTAAACCCCAGAGTAAGAAATATCAACTGGATAAGAAGCACCACCTTGAGTAAAAGCTTCAACGGCGGGCTTACCAAATTGAGGATCCCAGATTGCGTGAGCAATGGGACGGATGTTTAGGGGATCTTTGATCCATTGCTCAAAGTTACCTTGCCAAGCGACGTGAAATACGGTGCCAGAAGTCCACAGGAAGATGATAGCGATGTGACCAAAATGGGAAGCGAAAATCTTATGGTATAGATTTTCTTCAGTCATTCCATCGTGAGATTCAAAATCGTGGGCTGTGGCGATCCCGTACCAAAGGCGACGTGTTGTCGGGTCTTGGGCAAGATCCTGGCTAAATTTAGGAAATTTAGTTGCCATAGCGATTTAGGAGGTCTCCTCTCTAAAGAATGAGGCAATTGCTTTAAGTGCTGCTCTTTTTCTTTTATTGTCTCTACTGTACCAAAAGATAACAGAAGTAGACATTTAAAACGGTTTCAAAGGTGGGTACATTAACCCAAGTTTAGAGGGTGTTGGACTCATTTTACTAACTTCTAGCGATGTTTGTCTTTAGAAGTTTGGAGCAATCCTTGGGGAAAGTTTTAAGGCTTTTCCCCATCAGGATTGGCCAAATGATTCCATTTACATTTCACTAGAAGGATAGAGTCCTTGCGTGGAAGAATGCCCAAGTTGTGACAATTCCACCTAACAAATAGTGAGTGACGCCAACTGCACGACCTTGAATAATACTCAAAGCGCGAGGCTGAATACTGGGAGCAACATTAAGTTTGTTATGCGCCCAAACAATCGACTCAATCAGTTCTTGCCAGTAGCCACGACCACTGAAGAGGAACATTAAGCTAAAAGCGAAGACGAAGTGACCCGCTAAGAACATAATGCCATAAGCTGACAAAGCGGAACCGTAGGAGTTAATGACTTGAGAAGCTTGCGCCCAGAGGAAGTCTCTTAACCATCCGTTAATCGTGATTGCACTTTGAGCAAAGTTTCCAGCCGTGACATGAGTTACGGTACCATCGGGTGCGACAGTTCCCCATACATCAGATTGCATTTTCCAACTAAAGTGGAAGATTACGATCGAAATGGAGTTGTACATCCAGAATAGACCGAGGAAAACATGATCCCATCCTGATACTTGGCAGGTGCCACCGCGTCCAGGCCCATCGCAGGGGAAACGGAAGCCTAAGTTAGCTTTATCGGGAATGAGACGAGAATTACGAGCAAACAACACACCTTTGAGCAGAATTAACACGGTGACGTGAATGGTAAAGGCGTGAATATGATGGACTAGAAAATCTGCTGTTCCTAGTGCGATCGGCATCATCGCTATTTTACCGCCCACTGCTACCGCACCACCACCAAAAGCATAACTCGCAGGAGCTAGAGCAGTTGGAGCAGTTCCACCAGGTGCTAATGTGTGGATATTTTGTACCCACTGAGCAAAGATCGGTTGTAACTGAATTCCCGTATCCGAGAACATATCTTGAGGACGACCGAAAGCACGCATCGTGTCGTTGTGGACGTATAAACCGAAGCTATGGAAGCCAAGGAAGATACAAACCCAGTTTAAGTGGGAGATGATGGCATCACGATGACGGATGACTCGATCTAGGAGATTATCAACATTTTTGGCAGGATCGTAATCCCGAACCATGAAGATCGCTCCGTGAGCTCCAGCACCGACGATTAGAAATCCTCCAATCCATACGTGGTGTGTAAAAATTGCTAACGATGTAGCGTAATCTACAGCCAAGTAAGGATAAGGCGGCATGGCATACATATGATGAGCGACGATGATTGACAAAGAGCCTAATAATGCTAGGTTAACTGCCAATTGTGCGTGCCATGAGGTGGTTAGAATCTCATACAGACCCTTGTGACCTTCACCTGTAAAAGGCCCCTTGTGATTTTCAAGGATTTCTTTGATACTGTGACCGATTCCCCAGTTAGTGCGGTACATATGACCAGCAATAATAAAGAGAACAGCGATCGCTAGGTGATGGTGGGCTGAATCACTTAACCACAAGCCACCCGTTACTGGATTTAAACCGCCTTTAAAGGTTAGGAAGTCTGAATAAACTCCCCAATTGAGAGTAAAGAACGGTAAAAGTCCTTGGGCAAAACTGGGATATAAATCCACCATTTTGCTCGGGTCTAAGATGAACTCATGAGGCAAGGGGATATCGGCAGGAGCTACTCCAGCATCGAGCAGTTTATTCACGGGTAGAGAAACGTGAATTTGATGACCTGCCCAACCTAAAGAGCCACAACCGAGAAGGACTGCCAAATGATGGTTCAACATCGACTCTGCATTCTGGAACCATTCCAGTTTTGGAGCGCGTTTGTGATAGTGGAACCAACCAGCAAACAGCATCAAAGCCGCCATCACTAAACCGCCGATTGCTGTGCAGTAAAGTTGATAGGTATTGGTGAATCCAGATGCACGCCAGAGGTAGAAGAATCCAGATGTAATCTGAATTCCATGGAAACCGCCGCCGACATCTCCATTTAAGATTCCTTGACCGACGATGGGCCAAACAACTTGTGCGCTGGGCTTAATGTTGGTTGGGTCGGTTAACCAAGCTTCATAATTTGAAAAACGAGCGCCGTGGAAATACATTCCACTGAGCCAAACAAAGATAACGGCTAAGTGACCGAAGTGCGCGCTGAAGATCTTACGAGATATATCTTCAAGATCACTCGTCTGACTATCAAAATCATGGGCATTGGCGTGGAGGTTCCAAATCCAGGTGGTGGTTTTTGGGCCTCTGGCCAAGGTGCGGTCAAAATGTCCGGGCTGACCCCACTTCTCAAATGAAGTTGCTACCGGATCTTTATCTACAACGACCTTGACTTTTGCCTCTCCCTTGGGAGGACTAATTGCCATGAGGGTTCTCCTCTCTCGACAATGAACTTAATGGTTTTCCTATTGAGGATAGATTTTTTAATCTATAAAAAGCAAGCATTGAGAGTGCCGCTTTTTTTAATTTAGCTTGAGCTACCTGTTTTTGTTATATTTCAGGCGAAAGCATCAATAGTTGATGATAGAACTTCATTTACTTTTATGTTAGGACTGCTTAACAATATTTTAAATTCACTTAATCTTTTGTCGTTTCTAGCTTTGATTCAACCCTTCATGTTGCAAAAGTCAAGAAAAAATACCAGCTTTGTAACAAAAAGAAACAAACGACGATAAGCAATATACCGTAAGATTTTTGGCTTTTTTTTTCAAAGTTCTGGTCATCTAAAATCCTCTATAGATAAGCTTGAGAAAAATTATCAGACAATTCAGTAAAATTTTTCTTAGAGATACAATTTGTTTGGTTCATTTTTTACATTTGCCTTTTGGCTTTTTCAGGAGGAGTTAGAGTGTTGGCTTTTATCTATCGATTTTTGTCAATGAAAACAATCTGCCTATTTTCATTAATTTTTCTCTTAAGTGGAATGATGGGGGGTTGTGGCGATCGCATCGAAACCTCGCCTTTATCCCGTAGTCAACCCATATCCTCCCCAATATCGACACGTCAGTTAGCAGAGGTGTCGACCCCACCAGCGATCGCTAAACTCCAGCGTCTAATGGAGCAGTACGAACCTCAAGTCACCATTCTGAGTCCTCAAAAAGATGAAATTCTTCAAGAAAACACTATCAAAGTTCAAATCAAAGTCCAAGATTTACCGATTTTTCAAGCATCTAACCTCGAACTCGGGCCACACTTAACACTAATTCTCGATAATCAACCGTCCCAAGCAATTTATGATCTCAGCGAGCCAGTTGTTCTTGAAGAACTTACCCCAGGAACTCACACTCTGCGCGTTTTTGCTTCAAAACCTTGGTATGAAAGCTTTAAAAACGACGGGGCCTATGCTCAAACCACGTTTCATGTTTATACAAAAAACGGCAACAATACGCTCGATCCTACCCTACCTCTTCTGACCTATAATCGACCCAGAGGAACCTATGGAGCCGAACCCATTCTGCTAGATTTTTATCTAACAAATGCGCCTCTTCATGTTGTCGCGCAAGAAAACCCCGATCTAGCCGACTGGCGAATTAAAGCCACCATTAACGGTGAAAGCTTTTTACTCGATGATTGGCAATCAATTTATCTAACAGGCTTTCAAAAAGGGGAAAACTGGGTACAACTAGAATTTATTGATGACAAAGGTAACAAAGTTGAAAACACCTATAACAACACCGTTCGCATTATTACCTATGATCCAGCCCTTCGTGACAGCTTAACTCAATTAGTCAAAGGTGAAATTTCTCAAGAAGTAGCGATGGCTATTGTTGACCAAAATTACATCATTCCTCAAAAACCCCCTGTTGTGGAACCTGAACCCGTCGCAGAAGAAGAAATTCCTCAACCAGAACCCGAAGAACCTCAAGTCACAATCGAAATACCACCAGAAATCGAACTACCCCCAGAAACACTTAAACCAGAAGATACACTTCCAGAACTAATTGAACAACCGTCCGTTCAAGAAGAAAAACCAATACCCCAAATTATCTTAGACGAATCAAAAACGACCGAGCCTGTTATTCCTAAACCTGTCGTGCCTTTACCAGAAACACCGCTCGAAAAAGATTCTTCTGATACAAAACCGTCTAAATGGGAAGATACACTTCCAGAACTAATTGAACAACCGTCCGTTCAAGAAGAAAAACCAATACCCCAAATTATCTTAGACGAATCAAAAACAACCGAGCCTGTTATTCCTAAACCTGTCGTGCCTTTACCAGAAACACCGCTCGAAAAAGATTCTTCTGATACAAAACCGTCTAAATGGATTGACAGACTCCTTAAACCCTTTCCCTTTCAAAAAGGAGCAAGACCACCTGTTGCTATTCCTAAAACAGTAGAAGAACCGAGCATTTCGAGTCCAGAAAGTCAACCCCAATCCTTATCACCAAATCCAGAACCATTTAAAGCTACTGAACCTGTCAATCCTCAAATTCAACTACCTGATGCTAACCTAGTTGCACCAAATGTTCCTAAATTTGACAATGAGCCAAGAAAAGCCGCAATTCCAAAATTGATCTAGAGATATAACCACTATTTTGAGGAACTAGCTTATAATTCTATGCGTCAGATAATAATTTTTTGTTCACTTGAGTGAGGTTGTTGTGATAAACCAAACGTTTCATAAATTAACAGGCGCAGCTTTATTTGTCGCTTTGAGTGCCGTTATTTCTAATCCTGCAAAAGCTGAAACTGATCCAAATTCTACACTTATTAGTCAATTACGGGGTCATAATACTTATCTAAAAGAAGAACAACTTGTACTTTCTGATTATGAACTTGGCCGAGTCAGAGGAGCATCTGGTGGAATTTTATCTGTAGAATTCTTTGAACCCGTTACTGTGGGTGACAGAACGATTCGTCGGACTCAAGTTGTGGGTGCAGCATTACCTGGTGATGATGTGATTTTTAAGGTTGAAGACGATAAACTCGTTTTTGTTAGTGCAGCTAAACCGACTTGGATTAGCCGTTTAAATATTAAAGATGAGGGTGCTGTTAGCAGCAGCAACCGCGCTCAACTTTTGAGGGAATTAGAATCCTCCAGAGAAGTTGGTTTACCCCCTCTTGCTCCTGAAACAAGAACTTTTGTCGCTGAACCAGAACCGATCCCAGCACCAGAAGTAGAAGAAGCTCCGATTCGGGGACTCTGGTAAGGTAAAGAAACATTAATTTTTATGGCAAATTTTAAACCTCTTCTCATTTGAGGAGGTTTTTTTATCTTTAAAATTCTGCCTCGAAGGCATTTTCTAAATAATCCTGAATTTGAAAATGATAGTTTTGCCAAATTAAACTAAATTTTTTTAAGTCAGTGAATTGGTCTTTCTTGCTTTTATAATGCACTAAAGCTACATCAAAGCGACAATTAAAATCTGAATATTTAGGATGTTTTGCTATAAAATAATTCGCCGTTTGTGTTAATTTTAATTGTTTTTGATGATTGATAGCTAGAAGTCCATCTGCATCCCAATTATTTGAGCTACGGGTTTTAACTTCAATAAATGCTAAACTATGAGAAGATTCGGGTAAGGCAATTAAGTCAATTTCTCCGAAACGGGATCGCCAACGATGTTTAAGAATTTTCCAGTTTTTTGAAACTAACCATTGTTGTACTAAGTTTTCGCCAATTTCGCCAACTGTTTTCATAAAAATACATTCAAGAATATTTTAAAATTATATTAGCGAGATGGAGCAATAATAAACTGTATGGAAAAAGTTTCTAATTTTCCTTTACCTCCAGGACAAACAGGTTTACCAATCATTGGAGAAACAATTGCTTTTTTTAGCGATCGCAATTTTTTAAAAAAACGTCAAGAAAAATATGGTTCTATTTTTAAAACTCAAATTTTTGGTCGTCCCACAATAGTTATTACAGGTGCAGAAGGCAATTATTTTTTACTAACTAACGAAAATAAATCTTTTATTTCAACTTGGCCGTCAAGTACAAAAACGTTATTAGGCGAAACATCATTAGCCGTTCAAAATGGCTCTTTTCATACAGCAAGACGAAAATTATTATATCAAGCTTTTCAACCGAGAGCTTTAGCTAGTTATCTTCCAGAAATGGAAAAAATTACTGCTCAATATTTAGAACGATGGAAACAACTTAAATCATTCGTTTGGTATCCAGAATTAAGAAACTATACACTTGATATTGCCTGTAAATTATTAATTAATCTTGAGCAAGGGAGTCAAACCAAAATTGGTAAATTATTTAAAATATGGGATGAAGGTTTATTTAGTATTCCAATCACCTTGCCTTGGACTAAATTTGGAAGAGCATTAAAAGCCAGAGAGGAATTACTTAAAGAAATAGAATTGATTATTTTACAGCGTCAGAAAAGTGATCAAGAGATAAAAGATTCGCTAGGAATATTGCTGAAGGCTAAAGATGAAGAGGGCAATCAATTAACTTTAGAAGAATTAAAAGATCAGATTTTATTATTACTTTTTGCTGGACATGAAACATTAACTTCAGCTTTAAGTTCTTTTTGTTTGCTCATGTGTCAACATCTCAACATTTTAGAAAAAATTCAGCAAGAACAAGACACACTTAATTTAACATCTTCACTTAATCTTGATCAATTAAAACAAATGGTTTATTTAGAAAAAGTTTTAAAAGAAGTATTACGGTTAATTCCTCCAGTAGGTGGTGGTTTTAGAGAAGTGATTCAGAATTGTGAATTTCAAGGTTATACAATTCCTAAAGGTTGGATAGTACAATATCAAATTAGTCGAACACATCAAGATACTACTATTTATCCAAATCCCGCTCAATTCGATCCAGACCGTTTTTCGATCAAACGTGCTGAAGATAAACAACAACCCTTTGGTTATATTCCGTTTGGAGGTGGAATTAGAGAGTGTTTAGGTAAGGAATTTGCGCGTTTAGAAATGAAAATTTTTGCCAGCTTACTAACTCAAAATTGTACTTGGCAACTTTTACCAAATCAAGATTTATCACTAAATATGATTCCAACTCCAAAACCTAAAGATGGTTTAAAAGTCATCTTGAGTGAACGAAAAGATTAAGGAGACAAATGAGCGATCGCCATCAAGCTAAAATTATTAAAAACTTAGTTAAATTTTTGCTTACTATTCTAGTTATCTTCAATTTAACTGCTTGTAATCTACCGCGCCCTGTGAAAGCCGAAGATAGAATGTTTTTAAAACTATCTATCGATTTTTTAGGAGAATATCAACTACCTAAACAGAATTTTCAAGATACTGTAGTGGGGGGTTTATCAGGTATAACTTATGAGCGCAATGCAGGACAGTTTTATGTTCTATCTGATGATCGAAGTGAAAAAAGTGATGCTAGATTTTATACAATCAATTTAAGTTTGAATCCCGAACAAACTAAGCTCGATCAAGTAACCATAAAAGGAGTTACATTTCTTAAAGATTTACAGGCTAAAAACTATGCAAAAGGTACAATAGATCCTGAAGGAATTGGTTTATCACCCAGAAACACAGTGTTTATTTCAAGTGAGGGAAATATTGCTCAAGGAATTGCGCCATCTATTGGGGAATATGACTTAAAAACTGGAAAGCTTTTACAATTATTACAGATTCCTAAACGATTTTTACCTAATCCTTCTCAAGATGCCCCCCCTCAAGGAATTAGAAATAGTTTAGGATTTGAATCATTAACTTTAGGGATTAGTAGCACTCTAAAAGATGATCCATTCCGTTTATTTACAGCAACCGAAAATGCTTTAATCCAAGATAATTCAACTGAAACACCCGAAGATGCAATTAAAAACCGTTTACTACATTATGTGGTTAATCCTTTTGGCTCACCTGTTTTAGTCGCCGAACATTTATACTTATTAGAACCTTTGCCCGAAAATGCTCGTTATCACGGATTATGTGAACTATTAGCTTTTGAAAAAGAAGGTTATTTATTAAGTTTAGAGCGTACTTTAGGATTAACAGGATTTGAGGCTAAAATCTTTCAAGTCGTGACCGCAGATGCAACTGATACCTCTAGAATAGAAAGCTTACGGGGAAATATAGAAAAAATTCATCCAATGCGAAAACAATTGCTATTAGATTTAAGTGAATTAGGAATTGAGTTAGATAATCTAGAAGGAATGACGTTCGGGCCTCGCTTAAAGGATGGTAGCTTATCGCTTTTTGTCGTCAGTGATGATAATTTTAGAGATGACCAAATTACACAATTTTTGTTATTTCGGATTAGAGGAATTTAAGCAAAAACTATGACTCATGCAACAGATATTAAAACCTTAGCTCAATGGATGGCTGCTGATTTTAGTAATCAAGAACAAGCTTGGGCAAATCCGCCGTTTTTTGCACATATTCGTGTCTGTATGCGCCCCCTTCCAGATGAAATATTATCTAGTACAGCTTTATTTTTAGAACAAGCTTATGATTTTATGATTAGTAATCCTTATCGTTTGCGAGTATTGCGTTTTTTCCTAGTCGATGATCATATTGAATTAGAAAATTATAAAGTCAAAGAGGAAGCTAAATTTTATGGTGCATCACGGGATAAAGAAAAACTTAAAACATTAACTTTTGAAGATCTTGAATTAATGTCAGGCTGTGATATGACCGTAGAATGGACGGGACATAGTTTTAAAGGAGAGGTCAAACCAGGTAAACAATGTATTGTTGTCCGTAATGAGAAAGTAACCTATCTAGATAATAGCTTTGAAATAGACGAACAAACTTTAGTTAGTGTAGACCGAGGATTAGATCCAGAAACCGATGAACAGGTTTGGGGTTCAGTTGCGGGGCCGTTTAATTTTGTGCGTCTCACCAGTTTTTCAAATGAAGTAGAATAAATGCACTAATTACTATCATCACAGTCTCATGCTTTGGCCTTATAAAACTTCAGGCATTTCTGATCATCTTTTTGAACGCTTACCTGGCATTCCCATGAGTCAACGGGAGGTGAGATTATTGATCATTTCTGCATTGCGGCTATTGCCTGAGTCTGTGGTGTGGGATATTGGAGCAGGAACGGGTACAATTCCGATAGAAATAGGGCTGTTGTGTCCCCAGAGTCGTATTATTGCCATTGAACGAGATGAAGAAGTTGCTAACTTAATACGACGAAATTGCGATCGCTTTAGTGTTACTAATGTGGAAGTCGTTGAAGGAAATGCCCCCGACTGTCTTCAAACACTAAAACCATTACCTGATCGCGTTTGTATCGAAGGGGGACGACAGCTTAAGGAAATTTTACAAGATGTTTGGCGAAATTATCTACAACCAGAAGGTCGAGTAGTCGCCACCGCAAGCAGTCTAGAGAGTCTTTATTTGCTGTCTGAAGGATTTTCTACACTACAGGCTCGTAATATTGAAATTGTTCAAGCAGCCGTTAATCGTTTAGAAACAAGAGGCATACAACAGGTTTTCGCAGCATTAGATCCGATGTTGATTCTCAGTGGTGAAAAGTTTTAGACAAGATCCGATCAGCTTTATTCTTCTTAAAATAGGAATATAGAGTAAAAATGAACTTTGCATAAGGTTTTCTTAATCTTAAGATAGGTTTATGATAATAATTTGCTTCGGCTATAACTATGCTTTGGGTACGTGTTGCTAGTGGTATTGTTGCGATCGCTTTTGCTTTAGGAATTATTTTCGTCGGCGGATGGTACTTTACCATTGGAACGGGTGTACTTATTTTCCTGGCACAATTGGAATACTTTCGTTTAGTTCGGGCTAAAGGAATTGCACCCGCAGCGAAAACGACCCTAGTTGTCTCCCAAATCTTGCTTCTAACCGCTACCGTTGCCCCTCAGTTGACCGATGCCGTTTTTCCTTTAGCAGGAGCATTAATCTGTTTTTACTTGCTGTTTCAACCCAAATTAGCCACAATTGCTGATATTTCTACATCGATTTTGGGTTTATTTTACGGTGGCTATTTACCGAGTTACTGGGTTAGATTACGAGTCGGTTTTACTCCACCCTCTACGATTACTTTAGCCAGTAGTAATTTACCATTAATGGGTTATTGGCCAGAATCATGGATACAGCCAAAACTTCTACCCCCCTCCCTAACGATTACCTTACTTGCCTTTGGTTGTATTTGGGCGGCTGATATTGGGGCTTATTTTATGGGGAAATGGTTAGGAAAAACAGCCCTTTCTGTCGTTAGCCCGAAAAAAACCGTAGAAGGAGCAATCTTTGGTATTTTGGGGAGTATTATCGTTGCTGAAATTGGGGCTTGGTATTTAGATTGGCCCTATTGGGAGATTACAGGCGCATTACTTGGGGCTTTAATTGGTGTAGTGAGTTTACTTGGAGATCTCACCGAATCAATGATGAAACGAGATGCGGGAGTTAAAGATTCTGGTCAACTGATTCCTGGTCATGGTGGAATATTAGATCGTACCGATAGCTATGTGTTTACAGCACCCGTAGTTTACTATTTTGTCACCTTACTTTTACCTCTGCTGCAATGAACTAGCAGAAAAATATCTGAAAAAATCTTAAATTTTTTGGAAAAAGTGCGCGATCGGCTACAATTAGAGTACCGTCAATGATTGGAAAACTATGGCTTTATCCTATTCTCAGCAGCCCATTGACCCCGATTTATCTGAAGAATTAGCTGATCTTGTTCGTCATTTACCTACACTTAAACATGGGCCATGGATTAAAAGAGCTTTAGAAGTGTTAGTCAGAATGTCAGACGAGGAGATTGATCGATTAGATTGGAAGATTCTAACCGCATCACTTGAAGATCTAGAACGAGGCTTTCAAACTTTTTACCCCTACCGTCATACCCGAAAAGTTACTATTTTTGGTTCAGCCCGAATTTTACCAAGTAGTACAGGATATCAACTTGCGGTAGATTTTGCACGTCGTGTTACCCAATTAGGCTTTATGGTTTTAACAGGTGCAGGTGGCGGAATTATGCAAGCGGGAAATGAAGGTGCAGGTAGAAGTCACTCTTTTGGTTTAAATATTGATTTACCTTTTGAACAAGACGCAAATCCTTATATTTCTGGTGATCCAAAATTAATTAACTTTAAATATTTTTTCACAAGAAAACTTTTTTTCTTAAGGGAAAGTGATGTAGTCGCTTTGTTTCCAGGTGGTTTTGGGACACAAGATGAAGCGTTTGAAACTTTAACGTTGTGTCAAACTGGAAAATATGGCCCAGCCCCATTATTGCTGATTGATGAACCAGGGGGCGATTATTGCTAACTTGGCAACAGCAAATTCTCGATAATTTACAAGTACGCGGTTTGATTAGTCCAGAAGATACACAACTTTATACGATTACGAATAATTTAGACAATGCTTGTGAAATAATCCAAAATTTTTACAAGATTTATCATTCAAGTCGTTATGTTGGTGAATTATTTGTCATGCGCTTAAATCAAGAATTAACCGATGAGCAAGTCGAATTATTGAACGATAAATTTAGTGATATTTTAGTGAGTGGAAAATTTGAAAAATCAAAAGCTTTACCCAAAGAAGCAAATGACGCAACAATTCATTTACCGCGATTAGTTTTTCATTTCAATCAGCGTAATTTTGGGCGTTTATATGAGTTAATCAATCAAATTAATCAATGTGAAGCATCTTGCTTTGTTAAACCTCATCCCGAATTAAAATAACTTTAACTCATTATAAATGCTACTTTAAATGCTTAATTTATTACTATGCAGTATTATCGTTTTTTGAACAGTTAAGCTTGAACGAGAAAATCAGAACTACCAATAAGCAGATTATCCGTTAAGTCAACAAATTGACTCCCTGTTCCTAATCCTGCGACAGTCCCATTTTGGTTATAAAATAGACTACCTGCCGAACGAATATAAGTAAATAACGCTGAACTGGTTTGAGCTTGATCCAGACTCGTAACAATGGCAAAAGTTAAACTGCCTGTCAGCGCGGTGAAAGTGGTTTTATCCAGAACGATTTTATCTACTCCTGGCGTAAAATCAGTAAGTATATCTATACCAATTGTATAAGCATTAAAAGAAGCTCCTGTATCAAAGACAAAGCGATCGCTATTCGTTCCGCCAACGCCACCAGTTAGGGTATCAGTCCCTAAACCTCCTGTTAAGGTATCATTGCCAACGCCACCGACTAACTTATCATTCCCTGCGCCTCCAGTCAGAATATTATTAGCGGCATTACCAGTGATTGTATTATTAAGCGTATTACCTGTTCCGTTAGTTGCTCCAGTTCCTGCCAGTACAAGATTTTCGACATTACTACCTAATGTGTAGGAAATCAAAGACTGAACCGTATCTAAACCTGCACTCGCTCCCTCAGTTACAGTATCACCCGTACTATCTAATACATAAGTATCATTACCCAGTCCACCAACTAAATTATCATTACCTAAGCCACCATTAAGGATGTTATTAGCATTATTACCAGTAATTGAGTTATTAAGAGCGTTACCTGTACCGTTTATTGCTCCAGTCTCCGTTAAAACTAAAATTTCTAGATTACTGCCTAAAGTGTAAGAAACCGAAGACCGAACGATATCTAAACCTGCACTCACTCCCTCAATTACAGTATCGCCCGTACTATTTAATACATAAGTATCATTACCTAAGCCACCATCAAGAGTATCATTACCCAAACTCAGTGTATTAATGTAATCATCGCCATCACCGAGATAGATTAAGTCATTGCCATCACCTCCGTCTACTGTGTCGTTTCCGCCACCTGCCGTAATCACATTATCTGCTATACTGCCAGTGATCGAGTCGTTACCTACACTTGTCCAAATGTTCTCAAAATTCTGGATCTCTTCATCGTAGAAGCCAGGAAATGATGCGATACCTGTCGCTAGATTATAAGTGCCGCCACCACTCCAGTAAGAGTAATCAACTAAGTCGATGCCTAAGCCACCATCCATCGAATCATCGCCGCTACCGCCATGAATTGTGTCATTACCGCTAGAACCTCTTAGGGTATCATTGCCAACGTCCCCGTAAAAAAATTCATTGCCTGAGAAGCCAAAAATGAAGTCATTACCTGCGCCTCCATCGAAAGAATCATTACCCAAACTCAGTGTATTAATGTAATCATCGCCATCACCGAGGTAGATGAGATCGTTGCCATTCCCTCCATCTACTGTGTCGTTCCCGCTACCACCATGAATTGTATCATTACCGTTATTACCCAATAGATTATTATTGGCAATATTACCGAATATCAAATCATTTCCCGATCCGCCTTTAGCATTTTCAATTAACGATCGAGCATCTCCATTGTATTGCAAAGCATTAAAGACATGACCACGGGCGTATCGATATATCCCTCCAAAACCATCACTCAGTACGGCACGCTGAAAAAAACTATTTACATCAAGATCGCACCAGCCACCAGGGGTTAGATTCACCGAGAGATTGGTAATATAATTGGAAAAATCGTAGGTATCAATTCCATTACCATCCCAAATCGTCCGAAAAATTCGGTTAGCTCCAGGCGTACCCTGCCCAATGCCATCAACGAACATTTCTCCTGTACCTGTGGAAAAGGTATAAGTCGTGTTTCCAGAATTGTAGCCAAACCAAGCTCCATACATTTGCTGAATCGCTCGGATGTCATACATCATTAATGATTGAGCATAACCGTAAGGTTCATTGGTGTAATAGGGTATGGCAGTATAATCGTGTCCGATGTAAGAACGATAAGTCATGATCGAAAACTCCATTGAGTCTTGATCGGTATTCATACTAACGTTACGAATTCCTCCTGTTTCATGACCATGTTTTAATCCCAATGCGTGACCAATTTCATGCCCAAAGGTATGATAAGCATAGTTTCCGAGCTTTGGCGCGCCATAATCATTTCGATTAAACCAAATGTCTCCTGCTTCTACTGAACTCCAAGGATAATAGGCAAAAGCGGTATCTGGACTATTTGACATTGCGATGCGAATTGTTGCATTGCGATCGCTCGTTCCTGTCAATTCGTATGGACTGACAAATGCTACATTATAGTAATTTTTGGTTAACCATTCCCTAGCAACTGCTCTTTGTGTGTTGTTAAGAGTTTGAAAACTACTGTTATGAACTGATGAATCAGGATAACCCAATTCATAATCACTGAAACTATCAGTAAAACTAAAACTAATTGAACCCGATAGCCATTCCGTTCCAAATAATAATCCATCAATGTTATTGTCATAGGTCGCCGTTGTACTGGTTGTTGATGTACCACTACCGTACCCATTACCGATAATTGTTAAATTATAAAAATTATTAAATTGTTGCTGTTGTGGAGTCTGATCGAATCTTCTTACTGATGCTATTGAAGACATAATATCCTCCTGATTTTTTTTATAATTATTTGTGTTTCTGCAAAAATTTATTTTCATTTAGCGAATGAAATTCTAAGCAAGACAAATTTCTAGCTAATGTTCTTACTTTTATTGATCAATGAAAATTACCTATTATTCTTGGCAGTTAAGTAATTTGAGAATTAGGCTAGGAAAATACTGTTTAGTTCAAAGCCTTTGTTAACTGCTTAGTTGATATCGTTAACTAACTACGTTTGAGAATACTACAGAATATAATTATTTGTTTCTTTTGTCAATAAATATACAGAAATGTTGTTACAAAAATTAACTGATTGTAGATTGATTTAAGTTAAACGGCGGTATAAGGCGGACGATAAATGGTTAAAGAACGAATAGGCAGAAAGCTATTTCATCTAACTACAACTTGTTGTAAATACCCATGCCAAGCGCGGATAAAGAAGTAAATCGACAAAATTAATAAAAGAGAATAAAAACAAATTTTAACAATTTGATCGGGTAATTTGGGTAGAAAACGAGTGCTGATTTGCGCTCCAATTAAGCCACCAAGTCCTAATATAATGCCTTCAGAAAATAAAACATTACCCGCTAAGAAATGACTTAAACAAGATGAAATAGAGGTAATCATAATCACCCCTAAACTGGTTTGAATTGCAAGCTTAATTTTTTCACCTAAAAACATCATCTGTAAGGGAACCATAATTACACCACCACCGACACCAAATAAACCAGATAATAATCCTGCTGCACCTCCCGTAAAAAGTCGTGACAGAAAAGGATTAGCTGTTTTTCGAGTAGTTTCCCCTTGCTGTTCTAACTTTTGACGGAGATTGGATAAATAAATGGTCAGGAGTAACAAACACCCAAAAGCCGCTTCTAGAATATATTTAGGGGTTTGACCAACTAAATAAGCCCCTAAAAATGCCGTTAAAATCCCAGGCAGTCCTAATAAAATGACTTTATCCCATTTTAGGTAGCCCATACGCCAGTTTTGGAAACTACCCGAAAGAGAAGTCATGACGATCGCTAAACTACTGGTTGCAACTGACTGAGCATAACTATAGCCCATTGTAATTAGTATAGGAACTAGGACGGTTCCGCCACCAATACCGAGTAATCCTGCGAGTAATCCAGAGAAAAGTCCGCTTACTACTAAAAGCCAAAAATGGTTATTCATCTTGTTTAGGCTGTTGTTGTTATTAGTATTTTGTACAATGGAAGAGGAGGAATGATCAAACACAATATCCTATGATGTAAGGATTATTGAGTTAGAACTTATAGACTTTGGGTTGAGAAATGAAAGAGTTTTTGGAAAATCTGTCGCGTTATCCGCGCTTTTTGATTACTGTCAGTTTAGGCATCTTTTTCGTCTTTTTTGACTGGATTAAGCCTTTATTTAAAAATCCTGTCACGGGTGTGGCGGTTGTTGGTATGCTGATAGGGGGTTTTGCTTTTCTCTATTTCACTTTAGAAGCGATGCTAGGCATCAATACCCTGTAACAGATAAAATGTTTGAGATAAAAATAGGGGGCGCATATTATGGCTGATCGTCGTCGGGTTTCTCGCATTGCCTCCATGATTAAACGCGAAGTCAGTCAATTATTAATGAATGAAATTAAAGACGATCGCGTTGGTGCTGGAATGGTGAGTGTCACAGATGTGGATGTTTCTGGAGACTTACAACACGCCAAAATCTTTGTCAGTATCTATGGTACACCCGAAGCAAAAGCCGAAACTATGCAAGGGTTAAAAGCGTCTACAGGATTTGTTCGTCGTGAACTCAGTCAACGAATTCGTTTAAGACGCTCACCTGAAATCATTTTCTTGGAAGATACTTCGATTGAAAGAGGCGATCGGATGTTAAATCTTTTGAAATCGATTGAAGTTAAGCCATCAGAAGATGAAGACGAGGAAGAATACGACGATTTTGACGACTCAGAGGAGTTAAAATAACATCTCGTGTTGGATTGGACACAGTGGTCTTTAAAAGAACAAATTGGACAAATGATCGTCGTTCGGACTTGCGGTTTTTTGTTCGATCATCAAATTCGTTACCCCGCTTGGGAAGCTTCTAACGCTCAATTACAGCAATGGTTAGAATCTTTAAATCTCGGTGGGGTGATTTTATTGGGGGGAAGTGCCGTCGAATTAAAAGAGCGATCGCAACAGTTACAAGCTTGGTCACAGACACCTCTGTTTATTGCCGCAGATATTGAAGAAGGTGTGGGACAACGTTTCACTGGGGCGACTTGGTTTCCTCCACCAATGGCGTTAGGAGAAATCGCTAAGACTAATCAGAAAGAGGCGCTCCAATATGCCAAACAATTCGGCGCAATCACTGCACAAGAAGCTTTAGCGATCGGGATTAACTGGATTTTAGCTCCTGTTGTTGATGTTAATAATAATTCTCATAATCCAGTAATTAATATTCGCGCTTTTGGTGATACACCTGAACTGGTTAGTCAATTAATTACAGGCTTTATCCAAGGGGCTGCACCCTATCCTATTTTAACCACAGCAAAGCATTTTCCAGGGCATGGAGATACTTCAATTGATTCTCATCTCAATTTACCCGTTTTGGAGCATTCGCCCATACGTTTAGCAAAAATTGAGTTACCTCCGTTTCAGGCTGCCATTACCGCAGGGGTAGATAGTGTGATGACGGCACATTTATTAATACCTGGTTGGGATAGTATACGCCCTGCCACTCTCTCACCAGAAATTTTAACTGGACAACTTCGGAAAAAATTAGGTTTTAATGGATTAATTGTTACAGATGCTTTGATTATGGGTGGTCTGACAAATCAGTATACACCCGAAGAGATTGCAGTGATGGCAGTCGAAGCAGGTGCAGATATTTTATTAATGCCATCCGATCCTGCGATCGCAATAGAAGCCGTATATCAAGCAGTACAACACAGAAGGATCAGCAAAGACAGAATTATTGAGTCAGTTTCTCGTATTTGTCAGCTTAAAGACAAATTAAAACCTTCTCATCATTCAGTATCTAATTTCTTTTCTGATTTAGCTAGTCCGAATGCTCATGATACAGTTGCAGCAATCTTAAATCGATCCATGAAAATTGGTCAAAAGTTACCGATTATTCAAGATGAAGCCAAAAAACGTAATTTAATTGTGGTTGATGATGTCTTAAACTGTGACTTTTTAGATCGTCATACACCTGCTGTTACGATTCCAAAGCAGTTAGGATACGAGATACAGATTGTGGATCAAAATACATTAGGCTGTATTGTAGAAGATTCTCGTCAGACGTTATTACAAGTTTTTATTAGAGGTAACCCGTTTAGAGGTACAGCAGGTTTAACTGAAACTGCACAACACGTTTATCAGAATTTGCTCAAATCTCAATTTTTGCAAGGGGTTATTATTTATGGTAGTCCCTATGTTTTAGAGTGGTTTGAGTCCCAAATGATTAATGATTTGCCTTGGGTTTTTTCTTATGGACAAATTCCACTAGCACAAAAATTAGCGTGTGATACGATGTTTAACTTGAATATTGATCAAGACAAGAAAGATAAGACGTTTACCAATTGAATAGTAATTATGTCTACACTTTACCAACAAGATTATAACCTTTGGATAGAGAAAACGATTAAGCTGATTCAAGAAAAAAACTTTAATGCAGTTGACTGGGAAAATCTAACAGAGGAATTGGATAGCTTAGGAAAATCAGATAAGCGAGAATTGAGAAATCGATTAATTGTTTTGTTGGAACATTTATTAAAACTTGCTTACTGGGACTCAGAACGCGAAAATAATCAAAGAGGGTGGAGAACTACAATTCGAGAACAAAGACGACAAATTAAGGTTTTGTTAGATGATAGCCCTAGTCTGAAGCCATTTCTAAAAGGTATTCTTGCTGAATGTTATTTGATTGCCAGAGAAGAAGTAATCGAAAAGACAGGTTTATTAAGTTCAGTTTTTCCGATGGAGTCACCTTTTATTGCAGATAACACACTAAATTCTGATTATTTTGGACAAAACTAATAGATTTCTTTTACTCTCCTAAATAAGCTTCTAAAACTGCTGAGTTTTTCTGAATTTCTGCGGGTGTACCATCGGCTAGGTTAGTTCCTTCGGCTAAAACCCAAACATGATCACACAAAGACATAACCAGATCCATATTATGCTCAATAATTAAAAAAGTAATACCTTGCTGATTCCAATGTTTAATATGATCACAAATTTGACCGATTAAAGTGGGATTGACTCCTGCTGCGGGTTCATCGAGTAAGATTAATTTAGGACGTGTCATTAATGCTCGTGCGATTTCCAGTAATTTTCGTTGTCCACCCGATAACGCTCCAGCATAATCATACGCTTTAGCAGATAATCCTACTGATTCTAGGATATCCATTGCTCTTTCTTTATTTTCTTTTTCTTGCTGTCTAATTTTGCCCTGTTGTAACCAAAGTTGTATCAGGTTTTCTCCTGTTTGATGGGGTGTCGCAAGTAACATATTTTCGAGTACAGACAGACGTGATAAAACCCTCGCTACTTGAAAGGTACGAACACATCCGTGTAAAGCAATTTGATTTGTAGGTAAATGATGTATCGGTTGCCCATTAAAAATGACATTACCCTCATCAGGACGAATAAAATTAGATAGTAGATTAAATAAAGTGGTTTTTCCTGCGCCATTTGGCCCGATTAAGCCTGTAATTGTGCCAGACTGAACTTTAATATGGGCCTTATTAACCGCCCGAATACCACCAAAATGTTTAGATAATCCTTCGGCAATGAGTAAAGGGTTAGAATTGTTCATATTTATCGACCTAATGTCAGTTCTTCTTTTTTTCCTAAGATACCTTGGGGACGCGATCGCATTAAGATCATCAGTATTAATCCAATAACCATAATCCGAAATGATCCTAATTGACTATCATTTGTAAAGAATGGTAACAACGGTAAAGCAAAACGTGTCAAGCTATCGTATGTCCAATAAATGATGGCACCTAACAAGGTTCCTGCATTGCTTCCCGAACCCCCTAAAATAACAATAATCCACGCAGTAAAGGTTAAAATTGGTTCAAAGTTAGTCGGATAAATGGTGGTTAACTGCCATGCAAAAAACGAACCCGCTAAACCAGCGATCGCACCACCTAACATAAAAGCTTGTAATTTATACCAAAATACATTTTTTCCGAGTACTTTGGGAATGGTTTCATCTTCACGAATAGCTTTAAGAATACGTCCCCAAGGTGAATGTCCTAAAAATTCTAAGGCACTATATATAATTGCTAATACGACTAGAACAAAAACCATTAAGCCATCTTTGTAATCATATTCAGCCAGTGAAATAATACCATTGAGATAGAGAGCAATAATGACAATAGCGGTTAAAATTCCACAAATTAGTAGTGTTTTTTGACTGCGAGGTTTATAGCTTTTTCCGACAATATTTTCGCTATCTTGCCATTCTCGTTGAATGCTTTTCCAAAGTTGCCACAACGCATAGATTGAAACAATTGTAAAGACTAAAATTAATAATATTTTTTCCAAGGGATTTGGCGTAATATCCAAAGGTAACGGATAACGCTGTATGCCAAAAGCTCCTTTAGTGATTTGTTCTTCATTGAGGACAATTAAGCGAATTAATTCTGAGCCTCCGATGGTTACAATTGCTAAATAATCTTCACGAAGTCTGAGGGTTGATATACCGATGAGTAAACCCAAACCAGCAGCGATCGTCATTCCTGCTAAAACTGCTAGAATAAGTGGAACACCCTGTAACGTCAATAATGCAGTTGTATACGCTCCAAGGGTCATAAAAGCGACGTGACCAAAATTAATTAGTCCCGCAAAGCCCCACTGTAAATTTAAACCGAGTGCAAATAAACTATAAACAGCCGCCCAAATAGTTAAAGAAACAAAATAATCAGCCATTAAAAAAATCAATCAAAAAGCAGTCATATTATTTTACCCTTCCCAAGACGCTTCTAAAGAGTATTTAGTTACAGAGATGTAGTTAGTTTTATTGAATTAGCGATCAATTTTTTTAATTTTTTCTAATTCACCAATTAATGATATTAAATTTGATACCTCATGATAAGCGGCTACTAAGGTGGGATCTAGTTCTAAGGCTTTGTAGTATGCTTGAATCGATTGAGGAATTTGTTTAAGCTTTTCTAGTATTAGTCCGACATGATAATGATATTTTCCTGATTTTGGATTCAGATAAATCGCATTCATCGCACAATCTAAAGCTTTTCTATATTCAAAGCGTTGAAAATAAAGTAACCCTAATTCTTGCCAAACTTCGGCATTTTGATGATTCCACAATAAAATCTGTTGATATTTCGTTTCTGCTTCTTGATCGTTGCCCTTTTTTCTCAGTTGACTAGCTTGCTTAAAAAGTTTATTAATTGTTACTTGAGCCGCTTGTTCTAAATTTTCTATCAAATAATGCTCATCAAGCTCTTTAATTTGAATTTCTAATCGTTTAGCAATTTCAAGATTACCTACTTTAAGCTGTTTGATTAACTCTTTTTTTAAAACTTCAATTAAATCTAAGGTTTGATTTTTTTTTCTTTCCGAAATTTCTGGAAACAAAACTGACATCCAGATCGCTTGTGCTTCTAGTATATTCTCTTGCAGTAAATAAATTAAACCCAAATACCAAAAGTTGGTTAAATCATCTGGATTAGTATTAATACAAATTTCATAATCTTTAATTGCTTCATCATACTGACCTAAGTTTATAGATTTGTATGCTTGAGTCTGTCGTTTTAAATAGTTCATCCATGATCCTAGGTAAGCCAGAACAAAGTTAATCAACTTATATCCTAGCCCAAAGGATTGTTAAAAATCAAAAATTTCCATTTAATTTAATGAATGGGAAATTCGATAATATATCCAATGTTGTTTAGGTTGGTCAAGTCGAGCGTATACTAATTTTGTATTCACGAGTTGTTTAAGATAAAAATTAACCATAGAAACGGGACGATTTAATTGATCACTCAGTTCTTTTGTAGTGATTCCTTGAGGATAATCACTAATAATATCTAAAATTTTATCAGTCGTACTAAAGCCGCGAGTTGCACTAATAATTTTGATACTCAAGGTAATATAAAAAGAATTGTGAACAAATTTTATGACTTTTAACAAGACTAAGTTTGTTCCCAATTACGATTATTCTTTCAATTAACGATTTTTTGAAGTATTACTAAAAAATCTGTACTTTTAGGTAATTGGCTATAATACTTTTAGAGATTACTTTTTGAAGGACGGAGCCTGAATCATGGAACTTATTAACTCAATTTTAGGTCGGCATCCAGAAAATATTAAAGCTAATGTTGAAATTTATACTTGGGTAACTTGTCCTTATTGTATTCGGGCTAAATTACTGTTGTGGTGGAAAGGAGTGAACTACACAGAGTATAAAATTGATGGCGATGAGACAGCAAGAAATCGAATGGCACAAAGAGCCAATGGTAGACGTAGTGTTCCCCAAATTTTTATTAATGATCAACATATTGGTGGCTGTGATGATTTGCATCAACTCAATAGTGAAAATAGATTAGATACTTTATTAGCTCAAAGTGCTACCTAACTTGTCATTATATCGAACTCATCAACATTGGATGAAACTCGCTTTAGAATTAGCACAAGAAGCAGGAAAAGCGGGTGATGTTCCTGTAGGTGCAGTTATTATAGATGAGCATCAAAAATTAATTGCTCAAGCGTCTAACCGTAAAGAAAGAGACAAAGATCCGACGGCTCATGCAGAAATTTTAGCACTTCAACAAGCCAGTCAAGTCTTAAAAACTTGGCATCTTAACGATTGTACACTTTATGTAACCCTTGAACCCTGTCCGATGTGTGCTGGAGCGATTATTCAATCACGGCTAGGTTTATTAATATATGGTGTAGATGATCCAAAATCAGGTGTAATTAGAACGGTTGCTAATTTTCCTGATAGTGCGTTTTCTAATCATCGTTTATCCGTTATTACTGGTGTCATGGAGTCTGCTTGTAGAAGTCAGTTACAAGAATGGTTTGTGCAAAAACGACATCAGTCAAACTTACCATCGGGTTAAAACTAATTCAAATTCTGTTATATTATTCGACTAAACCATCATTAAGGAAAAAACGCCATGAATAATATAATTAGTAGACTCTTTGGTTCAAATTATCGAATCTCTAAGCCCAGAAGAACAAACAATTTTAGAGGAAAAACTGCAAGCTAAAAAAAATAAAAAGCATTTTAGATATAAAGAATGGGCTAGTTTACTTGTTCAACTCAAAAAAGATAAGACATGGTTAAATGAAGTTAACTCTCAATCATTACAACAAACTTTAAAAGACCTAGAATCCGCCTTTACTAAATTCTTTAAGAAGTTAGGCAAGTTCCCTAGATTCAAGACACGATAGAGATATTAACGCTTGTCACAATTTACTAGCATTCTCTAAACTAAAAATACTGTCGGAAGGACAGGAATCTACGCCTAAGAATACTGTTGAAATGCAGTGTATCAAGTTGGTTACAACTTGAGTTTAGGAAGCCCGTGTCTTTCAGACATGGGTACTTCACGATGCTCATTTTCTCGCTTTAGCCGATCGCTTAAACATCGAATTTTGGACAAGTGACCAACGATTATTTAATGCTGTTCATCCGTCTTTGAATTAAGTGAATTACATAGCATAAAAATTACTTTTCGTCAAGGTAATTCGACAGAAGTCGGTTTAGCAATATGAGGTAGACCCCAACCTAATTTTTCTCGTAAGACTCGAAAGAATTCAGTAGATTGTAGACGAATAAAATGAGCCGAATAGGGCGATTTTGCCGCATAAACGCGATCGTCTGGTAGAACATAACAGCCACCATTGCCATCAACCACCATAATCATACGATTGGGTGTAGCAGGATAAATATTAACTGTTTCAGTATCCGAAAATACTAAAGCTCTAGAAGCTAAAGAATGAGGGCAAATGGGAGCCAGTTGTAAAACGGGGACATTTGGGGTAACAACAGGGCCACCCGAACTGAGAGAATAGGCTGTAGATCCTGTCGGTGTAGAAACAATTATCCCATCGGCTGCAATATCAACGGGAGCATGATGACCAATTTGAATTTCAAAATGACACATACTCGTTAATGGTTCACGATGGATCACCATTTCATTTAAAGAAAGAGCTTCCCAAAGCAGGGTTTGTTCTCGGTATAATCGAACGGTTAACATCGAGCGTTTTTCGATCGTATAATCTCCATTCATCACTTGTTCGAGTGCGGGAGACAACTGGTTTAAATACAGTTCCGTCAAAAAACCCATATGTCCCGTATTAACGGCTAGTATGGGAATACCACAGGGAGCTAATTGACGGGCGGCGGAAAGAACAGTACCATCACCCCCTAAAACGATCGCAAATAATAAATCAGCATCGAATTCGGGTGGAATTAATTGTTCTATCGGAGTATAACAAACAGGATGTGAGGGTTGAGAATAACCCAATAACCCACCACATCCCGTTGTCGTCACCACTGAATAGCCACAAGCATTTAACTTTTCTTGTAACTCAAGAGCGATTTGACAAGCGATCGGTTTGATATCGTTATAGACAATGCCTACTTTTGGCACAATTGACTATCCTACTGCACTGAGCATTCAAACGTTTTTGGATTTAAAAGGAGAGCGTTTCTTTTTCTTAGCTTCTTTTTGTTGTTTCTCGTAGTCTAGCTCTTTAAGCTTTTTCATAATACGAGTATAGTAATCCTGTAGATAGGATTCTAAAGTAGTTGTCTGCTTTGGATCAAGGCCAAGCAGTTGATAAACTTCCTCCATTGGTGCATCTAAAGGCTGTCCCGTTGCGAGAACTTCGGTAAAAGCTAGACGGTCAGAAATATTATACGTCCATTGGAACAATCGAGTAATTTTACGCATAAAACGCAATAATGCTAACGGAACTCGCGATATTTTTGCTTCCCTATCTGATAATTTTTCACATAACGCAATAATTTCTTCTGGTTTCCAAGCTTTTGGCCCAACGACGGGTAAAGTTTGTTTTTGGGTTTCAGGAACTTCTAAAACTCGTAGTGTCAGTTTAGCAATATCCTGAGTATCCATGTAGGCAATGGGAGTACTTTCGCCAGAGATCCAAACAGGTTGATTATCTAAAATGGGGACAGCATATTGATTAATTAAACCTTGCATAAAACCACAAGGACGTAAAATAGTATAGTTTAATCCTGATTCGGCTAGATACTGCTCTGTACAGCGTTTAATATCCATTAAGGGGACGTTTGGATATTTTTCCGCATTTAGGAGCGAAACGAAAATATAACGGTCAATTCCTGCATCTTTTACCGCTTTAATCAGATTAACTTTACCTTCCCAATCAACTTGTTTAATACTAAGATCAGTTGGTCTAGCCGTTGCTGCATCGATCACAACTTCGATATCTTCTAATACAGGGGGTAAAGTGTCACTTTGGCAAATATCGCCTCCAACTAATTCAGCACCCCATTCTTTTAAAAAAGAGGCTTTACGTTGACTTCTGACTAAACAGCGTACTTGATGACCTTGATCGAGTGCAAAACGGGCAATTTGCCGTCCTAGAGTGCCAGTTGCACCAATGATTAATAATTTCATCTATAGTGATTTTTTTGTAACATTTTTTTACGTTTCTCTAAGATACTATCAGAAAGTGTAGGTCGCTGTTTACCCTATGTTAAAATTTTTAAGGTTCCTTGATCACTGTCTAACTCTACGATTGCGCCAATGGGTAAGGCTGCATTCACCCCATCGTGACCAAAGGGTAAATCTGAGACAAGGGGAATATTTAAGTTTTGTAGGCGATCGCTTAATACTTCTTCAACTGTCGGTGTATCACTATCTATAGGTGCTTCACAACGGCTAAAACGTCCTAGAGCAATTCCTTTAATTTTGTCAAATACTCCCATTAATCGCCACTGCGTCAACATCCGATCAATTCGATAGGGTGCTTCTGTGACATCTTCTAAGGCTAAAATAGCCCCATCTAAATTAGGTTGTATAGGAGTATTTAAGATATGGGTGGCGACCGTTAAATTAGCACTTATTAGCCAACCCGTAGCTTTTCTACCTCCCCATCCTCTACCCTGTATCGGCTCTATAGGTGATCCTTCTAAATAGTTAAACAGCCTTTGAATTGACCAAGAAGGTTCATTCGCTAAAGTGGTTAATACAGGGCCATGAACACTACTAATATTTTCGGTTGCTAAACTCCAAAGAATTCCCGTTACATCAGAAAAACCAATGATCCATTTAGGCGACTGTTTTGACCATTTCCAGTTTTCCAACAATCTAGCACTGCCATAACCCCCTCTAGCACACAAAATCGCTTTACATTCGGGATTTTCCCATGCTTCTTGTAATGCTTGACGACGTTGCTCATCGGTTCCTGCTAGATATCCAGAACGAGCGTTCCAATTACTCCCTAGTTTAACCTGATAGCCATGCGATCGCCAAACTTCTAACCCTTTTTCAAATGCGTCTAATTCTTTTAAGGCACCACTTGTAGCGATAACAGTCACTAAATCTCCCTTTTTCAGAAAAGGAGGAAAAATAAATTGATTCATCTATTTAAAAATTCTTGAGGCGTTTTTAATCATGGCATTAATCACCTCACTATTGCTAAGATTTTCCGCAGGTATTTTTTAACTCTTCTAAATTCCAGAAAGCACCACCTAAAGCTGAAAATTGAAGACCATCAAAACAATTACGAACAGCCGCTAGGGAATAGGGATTAACTAGATAAATAAAGGGTAAATATTCACTTAAAACTTGTTGAGCTTTATTATAGATAACTTTACGCTTTTCAATATCAAGTTCTCTAACTCCTTCTATATATAAATTTTCGATTTCTTTTTCCCAATCATAAACAATTCTGCCATCTACAGGAGGAATCCCAGGCTGGGGCAATTGATTAAAAGTATGTAAATTACCATCAACATACATAATATTTGGTGCGTGAGGTTCATTATCTCCAGTAAACCCTAAAAGATGAGATTCCCAGTCTAGACTATTAGTCAATTTATCAACTAATACGTTAAAAGCGATTGGGGCAAAATCAACTTTAATGCCAATTTTGCTTAAATCTTCTTGAATTTGCGCTCCCATTGCTTCACGAGTTTTATTGCCTGCATTGGTAATTAAATTAAAACGGACAAGATGATTATCTGAGTCAACTAATTGATTATTGGAATTGTACTTAAATCCTGCTTCTAATAATAATTCTTTTGCTTTTTGAGGATTATATTCGTAACCTTTTAAAGTTCGATCATAAAACGGTGATTGGATCGACATAAAGGAATTTTGTTCTTCTCCTAATCCTCGATAGATGTTATTAATCATTCTTGGACGATCAATAGCATAGGCAATTGCTTGTCTAAATTTAACATTATTAAACCACTTAGCTTTAATCGGATCAATTAGTGGTTTACCTTTGCGACTCCCTTGATTTAGATTAAAAGATAAGTAATTGACTCCATAAGCTGGCCCACCATTAAAAATCGTAAAATTTCCTCTTTCATCTTCTTTTTTAAGTAAAGAATAATATTCAGGTGAAATCCCAATTGAGTCTAAACTTCCCGAACGAAATTGTAATAGAGAGGTTTCTTGTGATTCAACAATTGCCCAAATAATTTGTTGAATGTGGGGTAGTTGATTTCCTTGAGCATCTTTTTTCCAATAATTAGGATTTTGTTCAAAGATAATTCGTTGACTGGTACTATAATTTTTGAGTTTATAAGCCCCATTAACAATAATTTTTTCAGGTGGGGTATCTACTCCCCAAGCTGAGAGAAATTGTAATCGTCCATCTGCGCCTTTTTTGTTGATAGTAGGTTCTAAAATATGTTTAGGTAAAATGGGAACACCAAGATTATCTAAAAATGGTGCAAAGGGTTCAGTAATTCTAAATTCGATGCGACGATCATCAACTTTTGTAATTTTTGGAAATGTTTGACTTTTGCCAATTTTAAAGCTATCTCGATAGTTATTAGGAATATTAGGGTTTAAATAAAGTTGATTATAACTAAACAGAACATCATCAATCGTTAAGGGTTGACCGTCCGACCATTTAAGATCTTTTTTTAAGGTAACAATAATACTGAGCTTATCATCAGAAATTGTCCACGATTCGGCTAAAACGGGTTCTTTATCTCCTGTGATCGGATTTTCGGTGATTAATCCTTCGTAGACTAAACCAAAAATATTCGGTGATTCTTGTGAAAGGACTGCATTAAATGTTTTAGGATCGCTTAAAATAGCCTGTACTAATTGATTACGGGGAGAAGACGGCGCACAGGCAGTTAAAAAGATTAGAAGAAAACTTAAAAGTAAAGATAATATTTTTTTGCTTAATCTATTCATTTCTAGTTTAATTATTTGTTTTGTCCGTCTAATCTGCCTAATTCGTACACACCACAAGCTACACAGGCAAAGATTCCAATACTGATTGACCAACTACGCCCTAATCCTAATTCTACTCCCCAATTGCACAAACTACCGATCGCTAAAAATGGCACAATGCTACAAACCGAAGCATAGAAAGCGTTCTGAGATTCTCTAACGGGACGACTTTTTTCAAATTCAGATTTAGAGATATACAAGCTTTGATCGGCAAAATTTAGCCATTGATCGAGTTTTTCGATGATCCAATCTCTAGGAGCCGCAAAACCTAAGTACAACGCAAGCGACCAAAGACAGCTACCTGCAATCATCGCTGTATCGATCATTATGCCAAAAGGGAGAAGCTCATTTAACATTATAGGTTGGGGATAAAAATAAAATTAATTTAACAAATATTTAATAAATTTTAACAAAGTTATGGAGCTTCATATTTACTTTTTTAGGTCTTGAGATGGGAATCCTATAAACAGTTACATAAAATCACTATGTAATTTAGAGCCAAAATCTTCCATCATGCCTTATGCTTATTGGCAATGATACTAGCGAAATAAATGTAGATGTTTCAACAATAGACTATGCTGTATTTGAATCTCCTTAGACGAAACCTTAATCCGTTTCGTTCCCAGTTTCCCCGCTTATTGATGCTGTCGCTAACTGTTCTGTGTTTAGGTAGTTTTTTAGCAGAGGTTCACCAGAAACCTTTATTAGCAAAAAACCAGAGTAAACAAAATGCTTGGGCGTATGCAGCCTTTCCAGTCGAAAATTTTCAAGCTTATACCTCCGGTTTTGGCTATCGCAATTCACCTGTTGATGGTAGCTGGAGTTTTCACGCGGGTTTGGATATTGCCGCACCATTAGGTAGTTATGTCCGCAATTGGTGGACAGGGCGTGTTGTCGAATTATCTGATCATACGGCGTGTGGAACGATGATTAAGATTCAGTCTGATCAATGGACTCATGTTTATTGTCATCTAATGGGCAGCGTAGAAACTAGCCCCCAAGGACGCTATTTAATTGACCGAGAAGGCGGTATTGTGATTTGGCAAGGTCAAGAAATTACCGCTAATACTAGAATTGCTCGTGTTGGGATGACTGGACGCACTACAGGGCCCCACTTACACTGGGGTCTAAAATATGGTGGGCAATATATTGATCCTGCTCCAGTGATTACCGAAATGATTCGGCAACAACAGGCTTACTATCGAAGATAAGATGCGGATGGGGAGACTCGAACTCCCACATCAGAGATACTAGAACCTAAATCTAGCGCGTCTACCAATTCCGCCACATCCGCGCACAATTGACACGTTTCTCAACCTAACATATAAATAGAGATTGTGTCAAGGAGAATGGATCAGACACGAGACAAGATACGATGATAGAGATGAAACTAACTCCTCTAACGTCTTGGGTTAATCCATGTTATTCGCTTATTTTTTCCAATCTCCTGGCCCGATTATTTTCGAGATTGGGCCGTTTGTCATTCGATGGTATGGTCTATTAATTGCCGCTGCTGTTTTACTCGGCGCAACACTATCACAATATTTAGCAAAACGTAGAAAAGTTAACCCTGATTTATTGGCAGATCTAGCAATATGGTTAGTCATTGGTGCGATTCCTTGTGCTAGATTGTATTATGTTTTATTCGAGTGGCAAGAATACGCTCAACGACCAAGAGATATCATTGCTATTTGGAAAGGGGGTATCGCCATTCATGGGGCTATCATTGGTGGCATCATTGCTACACTGATTTTTGCTCGAATTAAAAAAATTTCGGTATGGCAATTATTAGATCTAGTGGTTCCTTCTCTAGCATTAGGACAAGCGATCGGACGATGGGGCAATTTCTTTAACTCCGAAGCATTTGGCAAACCAACTAACTTACCTTGGAAACTATTTATACCACCCAGTAACCGTCCAAGCGAGTATTTAAGTTCAAACTATTTTCATCCGACTTTTTTATACGAATCGTTATGGAATTTAATGGTTCTAGGTCTATTACTTTATTTATTTTTCTGGGGATTAAAACGGCCAGAACAGCTTAAAATTGGTACACTAACACTGGTCTATTTTATTGCCTATAGCTTGGGTCGTTTTTGGATTGAGGGATTACGCACAGATAGTTTAATGTTAGGGCCTCTCAAAATTGCTCAAGTGGTGAGTCTGGTTGCTTTAAGTATTAGTATTTTTGGCTTGATTTGGTTGTATCGCTTCAAAAAACCTTTACCCGATGTCGTTTCATCTCGATCAGTTGTCGAGAATTGATCATAGGGGTTTGATGACCAAACCCCCAATTTATTTTCTAGGGGTTTAGAAAACGAAACCCCTTAGAGAATTAGCAATTACTTAGCCATTTCTTGTTGCAGTTTTTGTTTAGCTGCTTTGAACTCAGTAGCTAATTGTTTTTGTTGATCCTCGCTACAGTTATTACGAATTGCACCGAACATCGTGCTTTCTTCTTGACGAACGTGATCCATAACTACATCTTGTAACTGCTTAATTTCATTTTTAAATTCATTAGAACCAGGTTCCATGGATTTAAGTTTGTTAAGCTTTTGTTTCATCTCAGCTTGTTCGTCATAGAGTTCTTGAGTATCATCGCCATAGAAAGGACGAACGGTAGGATAAACAGTTTGTTCTTCTGCTTCAGCATGAACCGACAAATCTTTATAAAGCTGACCAAAATACTCTTGAATTTTATGGGAATCGTCTGACTGCATGATTTCCATGAAGAGGACATTCACTTTCTGGTGATCCATACGAATAACATTTTGGATCGTCATTTCGTCTTCATTCATTCCAGTCATGCTACCAACCGCACCAGTAGCTGCCATCATTGCGTCTTGAACACGTGACCAAATGCCTTGTTTAGCTTCTTGTCCAGTGAGTTGACGTACACCGATAACTTCAATAACCCCTTTGAGTTGTTCTTGATGAGCGCGGTTTTCAAAGTTAACAGTATTTAATGGAAGAATTGCTGCTTCAATATCAGCCCCAACAACCTGAGCCGCTTTGTGAATTAAAATACCACTCATGGCTTGTTTATGCTTCAATAACTCATGTTGTGATACTTTATCGAGCAAAGTTAGCTCTTGGCCTTCCATCAGATGTTCCACTTCTTGAATCATTTTTTGAACCGTTTCAGATGCTTCTGATTGTTCGCCGTAGCTAACGGTTACATCATTGAGGACTTTCAAATTATTTTGATCGTCTCTAAGCATATCTTGAAAACGCTCGCGGATTTCGGAATCTTCTACAGCAGATAGCAATTTTTCATCATTTTTGATTAAAAGCTCCTGAAGTGCCTTCATATCGGCTAACTTAGCAGCAATCGCCATACGCTTAGTGTCATCTAATGTTGAAACCATAATAGTTGGTTCTCCTCTTATTTAAAGCAATCTAGTAGAATTCATTACTTATTCAATCTGCCAAAATTGTTATGTATAAGCCATCTGACTTTAGTTGGATCTAAATCTATTAATTTAGTCAGATCTGCTATTTAATTTCTGGACGACCCATCAATAGTCCAATTCCTGCACCGATTATTTCTGCTAGAATACTAATGACACGAAATAAAGCAATCGTTGTCAATAGAATGCCTGATGAATAATTTTGCTGCTCCAAAAGAGCAATCGCGGTTGCTTCAAAAACCCCTATTCCTCCTGGCGCACCTGGTACGACTAAACCCATCAACCACGCAAAACTGAAGCTACTCAATAAGGGTAAAATTTGTTCTAAATTAATTTTTACTAAAGCAAACCAAGTTAATAAAAAACCGCAGCCTCGCAGTAAAACAAATCCTAGTTCTCCCAATAAAGGCAACAATGGATATTCTTTAAGATGAAGAGGAGGGAGGTTAACCTGTTTGGTTTTAGACTTACTGAGTTTTTGTATAACTGGATTTAAGATACGCGGGTGAGTTAAACTTAAAATAGCAATTAAAATAACAATTTGTAGCCCTAAATGATTAACGGTAATTAAACCCAAACTACTACTAAAAATGGCTAAAAATAAGGCGGCGGTTGCCATCAATAAAGGTTCTAGTAAAACACTTAAAGAAGCGGCTTCTATCGTACTACCCGCTTGATGAACGGCGACAATCCTGCCATAGAAATGACCAACATTTCCAGGTAAATACTTAGCCAAATTTGTAATTAAATAAATTCTTAAAGCCCATTTTAAAGAGACAGATTGTTTAAAGAGTCTAAGAATCCAAGTCCAAACCCAACCTGACCAAAGATGAGCCAACAAGGTAAGAAAAAGAGCAATTAAAAGTATGAATAAGCTATTTGTTGTAAATTTAACGGTTGCTACTGTTTGCCAATTCTTTTTAAAAGCATAAATAACAAAAAATAACGTACCTCCCAAAATAAACCAACGTAAATAGGGTTTGAGTTTAACTAACATTTTTATCTAAATCTTTTTAATTGCTTTTTGGGCTAATTTGTGTCTATCATACGTCATCAACCTAAGTAGCTTCAGCCTTTCATCTAAAAAAATGATATCATAACATATATTACTAACTCGACTCTTGGCTTCAGGTCTACTGTTTTTAAAATCAACCAATAAAAGTATTTGCTTATGAAATGGTTTGCTCTTTTATTGATTCTTCCTTTGCTTTATCTAGTGACTCAATACTGGACAATAGTTTTAGGAATGTTAATTACTTCCTTATCTATACTATTGCTTGGTAAGGCTATTTATCGCTTTGGTTTTATTGGGCGAAAGCTAACAGCAATTAGACAGGGAAAAGTGTTACAGCTTCTAGCGCAAAATCAATACAGCATTCCTCTTGAAGTGATTGAACAACAGCAAGAAGTCAAGAAAACTTTATTTAAAATACCGATTAACTATAAAAAATCGAGTTGGTTGATTAAATCTGTTAAACCACAACTGACTAAAGAAGGGATTAGTTTTAAGATTTTTGCTAATGAATTAAATCAAGTGAAAATTGTTCAAAAACAATCCAAAAATTCGACATTTGAATTAATGAACAAAATTGCTATACCTACTCAAGAGGTAATTAGCAAAATTGAGCCGCAAATTACAGAATTTAATGAACAAATTAGTAAACTAGAAGAATTAAGAAGTTTGGCAGCCTCCTCGGAAGTCTATCATCAGCAAGCGGAAGTCTATGGAAAAGCGATCGCCCAAATTACCGATTTAGTCAATAACGCCGAAGAACTCAAAAAAGAGTGTCTCAAATTTGTACGAGAAAATCTAATTGGCGCAGAGTTAGCCAAATATAATCCAGATCATCTACCCGAAATCACTCAAAAAATTGAATTTGAAGCAAAATATCAGGCGATTAAGGAAAAATATGATCTTTTAAGAGAAGAAGTCAAAGCCTACTTTGAACTTAGAAAAGCCAGTCAAATCTAATCATTCTCAATAGAATCACAGATCCAACTTACAGCATCGGCTAAGTCAGTTGCAATATAGTCTGGACGTGTTTGATGTTGATAATCTCCCCTAATTACTTTTTTTCCGTATCCAGTTCTAACTAAAATTCCTTTTAGTCCTGCATTATGGGCAAGATCAATATCTGTCGCTTTATCTCCCACCATAAAACTATGCTTGAGATCAAGATCATATTCCCATGCAGCTGCTATTAGCATACCTGTATTCGGTTTACGCCAAGTACTCCAACGGGTAAAATCTACGCTGACTCCCCCTGCTGCTGGACTGAGATAGGGACAATAATAAACAGCATCCAGTTTCGACCCTGCTTCGCGTTGTAGAAGTTCGGCAAGACGCTGATGTAAAGCTTCTACGTGAGAAACAGGATAATAGTTTCTGGCCGGCCCAGATTGATTAGAGACAAGACAACAAAAAATCCCTAAATCATTTAACTTTCGGACTGCTTGGGCAACACCTGGAATGAGGTTTAAATCATCGACTCGACGGATATAACCTGCTTCGACGTTAAGAACCCCATCCCGATCTAAAAAAACTGCTGATTTAGCCACGCCAAATTTGTTCGAGAACGGTTTCAGGTTTGATATCGGCAATTTTACCAGTAGGTGATTGTATTCCGATATAGCGATCTTGAGAAGGTGGTAAAAGTTTGGCGACTTCAGTGGGGCCAAAAAGGGCTATGGTATAGGTTCCAACCGCTACAGATAAGTGCATCGGCGCACTATCGGTACATAACATTAAATTAGCCCCCGCAATCATCGCTGCTAGTTTACCAATATCTGGCGGTTGAGTGATTTTGAGGTTTGGGCGATCATTTTTCATTTGTGTCACCCATTCGGCATCATCGGGCCCTTTTAGTAACACAATAGGGATCTCGGGCTGTTTTTGCTGCAAATCATCGATAATTTTTTGCCAACCAGACACAGGATAAATTTTATCAATTCCTTTGATCAGGGCTAATTTACTCGAACCACCATGAATCAGGATGTAACCACTCTCTTTGATATCTAAACGTTTTTGTTCAGCTTCAGCCCATTGAATATCTTCTTTGAGAAGGGTTATTTTAGGCAAAGGGGAGGTGTTATTAATGCCAAGACCTTGTAGGAGATCATGATACATATCGGCGGCGTACTGTTCTTGTTTAAGAGGAACAGAATTTGAGATAAACCAAGAATTTTTAGTTTTGTAACCGATTCGGGTTGGGATACCATTAAGCCAGAGGAGTAAACCCACTGTCCAACGCTGTCCCAAGGTTAAAGCAATATCATATTCACGATCGCGGATAATTCCCAGTAGGTTTAGATAATCTGCTAAACCGTTACGATCTTTATAATCGAACAAAAGTACTTCTTTAACATGAGGACAAACCCGATATGCAGATTTAGCGCGGGGTTCTACAAGTACATCTATTGTTGCGTTCTTGTAGTTCTGCTTAAGGTCTTCAAGGGTTGGGAAAAATAGGATCTGATCGCCTATTCCTCCTGGTACAAGGGCTAGTATTCTCATCTTATCTGGGTAGACCTGAGTAGATCAGCTTAATTTTAGCAGTCTCGGTTAAAAGAAAGGTAAGACTTTAATGATTTATTGGTTATTGGGTTTTTCGGTGAGTCGGTACAAATTTCCTGACACAAATAGGTAATCTAGGCGATAATTTAGCTTTTCTAAACTTGATCTAAGTTTTTGGGAGGGTTGAAAAACTAGAAAATTTGATGTACTCATTTTTAAAATATTGGCTAACTTTTCTTGATTAGGTGGAGCACTGGTTAATAAAAATTGGGTATCTTTATTGACAAGATAACTTAAAGAAATAATTTCACCTAAATTAGTTGAAGTATCGCCTGTATCACTAATGACTAAAGGCGAAGTAATTTGATTAATTTGTTTAGCGGTTTCGGCATTATAATAACTGGGAACTTTTGCCCAAGATGTATCAGCAAAGGTAATTAAAGTACAAAATAGAATACCATTTGTTATAACAAATAATATAATCAGCTTTCCTAGTTTGAAGTTGTTTATGATTTGCTGCGAAAGATAATAGGCTACTGCAATTTGGATCGGAGGATAACAAGGAATTAAATAGCGAGTGACAACCGTACGATGACTATTAGAAAATAGATCGGGTATCACCAATATTCCGAAAGGTATTATAGTTAAAGCTAAAAGAAAAACAAATATAAAACGATTAACTTGACGATGGAGTTTATAAAAAGATATAAAAATTATAATAATAAAGATTAAACGATAAAGAAAAGTTAGGGGGTTATCCATCCCAACAAAGAAATCAGTAAATAACGAGGAAAAGTTTAATAACCATAATTTAACTAAAAAAATTGGGCTTTGTTCAAAATACACCCAATTTGTTAGCCTTAAGACATTTTCAAAATTTGTAATAATAATATAAATCCAAGGTATATATAAAATAATAGTCATCAAAATAGATAGACTAAACTGAATAAAATAAGATTTATTTTTTTTTAAACTAAACCAATGATAGATAACAATCAAGAAATGACTCAAAAGAGTTAAACCAAAAAAAGGCTGCGTATAAAGTCCTAAAGTACAAGCTAAAGTATAAAAAATCCAGTTTATTATAGTTGGTTTAGTTAATGATTTCCAAAGCATCCAACTACTAAGGATTGTTGCTAATGTCAATAAACTATATTGTCGATCAGTCTGAGCAAAAATGACATCAAAAGGAGACAGGCTCAAAAGAATTGCCGAAAAACTAGCAACTAATTTAGAGTTAAATAAATCAAAAGTAAATAAATAAATTAATAGAATAGAAAGAAGACTAAAAAAAATTGCTAAAATTCGATGAGATGTTAGTGTATTCCCAAAGATCATTAAAGTATAACGAGCTAAGATAAAATAGAAAGGAGGATGCTGCGGATCTTCTTCAATTAAAGATTGTATTGTATCTAAAACTGTACTTTCGGGTTTAATATCTTGAAAATTTTGTAATTCATTAATAGAAACAATGCGATCATTAAAAGCAGTGTCATAAATGTTTTGAGCTAAATGACCACCTGCTCTAATTGAGGTATAAACTTCATCATGCCAATAAATTTTACTCTCTATATTGGTCAGACGAAAAAAAATACCTAAAACAATTACAATAGCGAATAATATTTTAAACCACTTTAACTGCTTTTGCGTAACATAGGAATTTTGTAATATTTCCATAAATTCAGCATAATCTAAGATAGTTCTAATAATTTGACCGATTTTGCAGATTTAAAAATTTAGTTAATTCTGGTTTAAATAATAACTTAAATGTACCTATTGGCCCATTTCTATGTTTTGTAATAATTACTTCTGCTACGCCCCGATCTGGTGAATCTTGATTATAATATTCATCACGATATAACATAATAACTAAATCGGCATCCTGTTCAATTGAACCGCTTTCTCTTAAATCTGACATCATTGGACGTTTATTTGTTCTAGATTCTACCCCGCGACTTAACTGCGATAATGCAATCACTGGGACATTTATTTCTCTTGCTAAACCCTTAAGACTCCGAGTTATTTTAGAAAGTTCTTGTACACGGTTATCGCTACCTCCTTCCATTAACTGTAAATAATCAATTAATACTAATCCTAATTGTCCTTTATGTTCTGATTGTAAACGTCGGACTTGCGATCGCATTTGAGTCACAGTTAAATTAGACGTATCATCAATATAAATCGGTAACTCCGTCAATGTTCCCATTGCTTGAATCAAAGGATCAAATTCATTTTGTGTTAAACGTCCTGAACGTAAACGATTACTTTCAATTCCTGCTTCACTCGCTAACAATCTTTGCGCTAATTGTTCCTTAGACATTTCTAAGCTAAAAATTGCTACAGGAAGTTGATCACGAGCAATATTATGAGCTATGTTTAAAGCAAAACTGGTTTTACCCATCGAAGGTCTACCAGCAATAATAATTAAATCTGAACGTTGAAAACCACTGGTATAACCATCTAAATCATAAAAATCTGTTTTAATTCCAGGTAGGGCTGTTTCTTCCTGTAATTTTTCAATATCATTATAAGTCTGAATTAGTGTATCACCAATCGGAACTAATCCCTCTTGTGGTCGTTCTTGCGTTAAACGGAAAATTTTCTTTTCTGATTCATCTAAAACATTTTCGATTTCTTGGGTTGTATCGAAACCTAAACCGACAATTTCATGTCCTGCATCAATTAATTGACGACGGATATATTTATCCATCACTAACGTAGCATAACGATCGATATTCACCGCAGAAACCGTTCGATCTACCAATTGCGCGATGCGACCAATTCCCCCAATTTCCTCTAAAATATGATGATCTTGTAACCAAGCAGTCACCGTCATCAAATCTGTGGGTTTTCCTTTGGCGTAAAGTGCGATCGCAGCTAAATAAATATCCTTATGTGCCTTAACATAAAAAGCATCGGGAACGATCAAATCGACAACACGTCCGAGCGCTTTAGGATCTAATAGAATACCACCTAAAATCGATTCTTCTGCTTCGATATTTTGTGGTGGTAAATTTTTATCACTAATCATCAGCAATTAACTCGACTTGTCTGTTACCTGCTATCACTTCACCAATAACATAAGCTTGCAAAAACTGAGACGTAAACCAATTTAACGCTGACTCAACGGTATCAGGAGAAACAATCACAACAAAACCGATCCCCATATTAAACGTGTCATACATCACTTCTTGGGTTACCTCTCCTTCTTTGGCTAACCATTGGAAAATCGGTAGTACAGACCAACTATTATAGCGAACTCGGATCGATTGATTAGATTTTAAACAACGCGGTAGGTTCTCAGGTATGCCACCCCCTGTAATATGCGCCATTCCATGAATATCTAAACCCGTAGCAATTGCTTCTAAAATCGGTTTAACATAGATGCGTGTCGGTGTTAACAAAACTTCACCTAAACTTTTTCCCTCTAATTCATCAGGGCAAAAATCCCAAGCATAGCCTTTTGTTTCGATAATTTTGCGTACTAGACTATAACCGTTACTATGTACCCCTTGACTGGCTAAACCAATAGCCACATCTCCTAACTGTACTTTTGAACCATCCAAAAGCAGACTTTTTTCCGCAATACCTACACAAAAACCTGCTAAATCATATTCACCCGAACCATAAAACCCAGGCATTTCCGCCGTTTCGCCACCTAATAAAGCACAACCACTTAGACGACACCCTTCAGCGATACCCGCGACGACTTGGGCGAGTTGTTCTGGATATAGTTTACCTGTAGCGAGATAATCTAAAAAGAATAGTGGTTCTGCACCCGATGTCAGAACATCATTAACACACATAGCGACTAAATCAATTCCTACCGTATCATGTCGATTGAGAGTATGAGCGATTTTTAGTTTAGTTCCAACCCCATCAGTTCCCGAAACGAGAACAGGTTGTTTATATCCAGAGGGAATCTCAAAATAACCACCAAATCCCCCTAAACCGCCTATTACCTCTTTTCTGAAGGTACTTTCGACATTTTTGCGGATTTGCTCAACAAAAGCCCGTCCTGCTTCGATATCTACACCCGCTTCTCGATAATCCATCCTACACCTATTTAACTCTTACTCCATCCTATATGATTGTTGGGTTTTGGTTTCTAAACTCTAAATGAGTAAAGATACTTGTCAAAATTAATAAGATATGTTAAGTTAAAAAATCAATAGAGTAAGTCAGCTTAATCTCTCTACATCAGGGAGAGCGGGGGAACCAAATCTAGGGGCTTATTTTTACGGCAACAAGTAAGAAAGGACATCTCTCAGTCCTAGCCCGGCAGCTAACCTCGTCAGCATTGAGAGAAGATTGAAGAGGCAATTTTTAAAAAAGTAATTCCTCATTCAGTTTTCTTGAGCAACACTGCTCTAAAGCTATATTTATATTTGCGATCAAGTGAGCGCAAAAGACAATGGACGTTGATAGTATTGATCCCAGTTATCTAGATCATTTTTATATCAGTTCAGAGTGAGAATTGTAATAAGAGTTACATCTGATTCGGTTGTATTCACTCTTTAATTTTTTGAGGAATATTCAGTTAATGCAATTGTTCATAGTTGCATTAGCACAGATTTCTTTTGGGCTTAGAAACCAAACCCCTACAAATTAGACCTAAAAACCCCATTATGGTAGGAGTTTGGTCACCAAACCCTCTTAGACAAGGATTTTATTGCCATTTCTTTATTAATTTCACACGAAAATGCTCTCAGGAATCTTACAAATCGTTCTCACGCTACTAATTATTGTAGTTATTGTCCCGTTTTTAGGGCAGTATATGGCTCAAGTATTTCTCCAAAAGAAAACCTTACTTGAGCCGATTTTTCGACCAATAGAATCACTAATTTATCGAGGACTGGGGATTCGTCGAGATCGTAATATGACAGGATGGCAATATGCAAGAAGCGTCTTGTTTAGTAATCTTGCAATGTCAGTCTTGGTTTTTGCTACTATCATGTTTCAGGGAATTTTACCATTAAATCCCACCGAAATGACTGCACCAAGATGGGATCTAGCGTTACATACAACGATTTCCTTTGTCACGAATACGAACCAACAGCATTACTCTGGTGAAACGACTTTTTCTTACGCAACACAAGTTTTAGCCTTGGGTTATCTAATGTTTACTTCGGCAGCAACAGGGTTAGCAGTTGGAATAGCATTTATTCGAGGTATAACAGGAAAACCGATAGGTAACTTTTATGTTGATCTAACCTTATCCATTACTCGAATTTTATTACCCATTTCTATAGTCGGTGGAATATTACTACTGATTTTAGGCGTTCCTGAAACATTAGGAGGTGTAGTAAATCTAACTACTTTAGAAGGAACAACACAAACCATTGCTAGAGGCCCTGTCGCACATTTTGAGATTATTAAACAATTAGGAGAAAATGGCGGCGGTTTTTTTGGTATAAACTCAGCCCATCCTTATGAAAATCCCAATCCTTTCACTAATTTAATCGAAACCGTAGCAATGATTACAATTCCTACATCGTTAATTTATACCTATGGTGTGATTGCAGGAAATAAAAAGCAGGGATGGTTACTGTTTTGGATGGTATTTATTATTTATGTTGCGCTAATTTTAATCGCCGCAGTGAGCGAATTTAAGGGAAATCCACAGGTTAATCAGATTATGGGCGCAAATCAACCTAATTTAGAAGGGAAAGAAACACGCTTTGGTTGGGCGCAGACGGCACTCTGGGCGGTGACTACGACAGCTACAATGTGCGGTGCAGTTAATGGAATGCTGGACTCTTTTATGCCTGCAGGTGGCTTTGCAACCTTGTTTAATATGTTCCTTCAAGTGATTTGGGGAGGACAAGGAACAGGTACAGCTTATCTATTCGTATACCTCATTCTATCTATTTTTGCGACGGGGTTAATGGTGGGCAGAACACCCGAAATCTTTGGACGCAAGATCGAAAAACGAGAGATTATCTTTGCTAGTGTGGTTTTATTGATTCATCCGCTCGCTATTTTAATCCCTGCTGCGATTACTTTAGCATTTCCTGAAACCCTCTCAGGCATTAATAACCCTAGCTTTCATGGACTTTCACAGGTGGTATACGAATATACGTCAGCCGCAGCAAATAACGGTTCTGGGTTTGAAGGATTGGGGGATAATACTTGGTGGTGGAACCTGAGTACTATTTTTAGTCTACTTATCGGGCGGTTTATTCCCATCATTGCTTTATTATTACTAGCCGACGGTATGGCACAAAAACCCCTTGTACCCGAAACATCTGGAACACTTCGCACCGATACTGTTTTATTTACCTCAGTCACCGCAGGGGTTTTATTAGTTCTAGGGGCGTTAACTTTTTTCCCTGTACTCGCTTTAGGGCCTATTGCTGAAGGATTTCAAATCTATACAGGAAATTAAACCATGAATATACGTTTATTTTGTCCTCAAGATGCGGATCAAATTGCCCAGTTATTCCATGATACGGTACGCGAAATCAATATCCGTGATTATTCAATGAGTCAAGTTAAAGCATGGGCACCCGATAACTTTGATTTCAGAAATTGGGTAGAAGTCTGTTTAAGCAGATATGTTTATGTCGCTGATTATGATGGAATGATTATCGGTTTTGGTGAATTAGAACTAAACGGACATATTGATTGTTTCTACTGCCATAAAAATTATCAGCGTTGTGGAGTCGGGCGCAAGATTTATCAAGCGATTGAGAAAAAAGCCTTAGAACTGGGTTTAAAGAGTGTGTTTACTGAAGCGAGTATTACCGCTAAACCCTTTTTTCAGAGTATGGGTTTTAGTGTACTCGAAGAACAAAAAGTCAGTCGTCGCGGTGAAACCTTTATTAACTACCGCATGGAAAAAAAATTACATTAGTTTGTACGAACATTAGTATTACTTTAAATCACCATGACTAACAGAATTGCTAAGTTTCAAAAACGGCAACAGAAAAAACAAGTCAATCAAAGCCAACTTTATCGGAATGCACTAAAAAAAGCATTTGTCAAGCTAAATCCTAAAATCATGATTAAAAATCCCGTCATGTTTTTAGTTTGGGTTAGTACGATTATTACGGCTCTCTTAACTTTAGATCCCGCTTTATTTGGAACGGTATCTGGGGAAAACCAACGATTTTTTAACGGTTTAGTCACACTAATTTTATTTTTAACCGTTTTATTCGCTAATTTTGCTGAAGCAGTTGCCGAAGGAAGAGGAAAAGCACAAGCAGACTCATTAAGGGCGACAAAATCAGATACGATCGCAAAACGGGTGTTAGACAACGGTACGATTGAAAACATCAATTCTACCCAACTCCGCAAAGGAGATAAAGTCAAAGTCGTTGCAGGGGAACTCATTCCCGCAGATGGTGAAGTAATATCTGGCGTTGCATCAGTAGATGAGTCTGCAATTACTGGGGAGTCTGCACCTGTACTTAAAGAACCTGGTTCAGATATGGCGAGTTCCGTCACAGGAGGAACTAAAATTATCTCTGATGAATTAATTATCCGAGTTACATCAGATCCAGGTAAAGGATTTATTGATCGCATGATTGCCCTTGTAGAAGGCGCATCTAGAACAAAAACCCCGAATGAAATCGCTTTAACGGTATTACTCGCCGTTTTAACCCAAGTTTTCTTAATTGTTGTCGTTACTTTACCCTTTTATGCAAATTATATTCAAAGTCCTGTCGGTGTCGTTACTCTAATTTCTCTTTTGGTGGCACTCATTCCAACAACTATCGGCGGTTTATTGAGTGCGATCGGGATTGCAGGGATGGATCGTGTGGCACAATTTAATGTAGTGGCTACATCAGGTCGTGCGGTCGAAGCTTGTGGCGATGTTAATACACTTGTATTAGATAAAACGGGAACAATTACCCTCGGAAACCGACTCGCTGAGGAATTTCTCCCTGTAAATGGACATTCAACCCAAGATGTAGCCAAAGCAGCATTGGCAGCAAGTGTATTCGATAATACACCCGAAGGAAAATCGATCGTTAAACTCGCGTCTACTTTAGGTGTAAATGTTGACTTTGATCAAACACAAGCGGAAGGGATCGATTTTTCGGCAAGAACTCGTATGAGTGGAACCGATTTACCCAATGGCGTAGAATTCCGTAAAGGTGCAGTTGAAGCGATTAAAGGTTTTGTCCGTTCTCGTGGTGGACAAGTTCCCATAGACTTAGATGAAGCATATGGAAAAGTATCTCGTTTGGGTGGAACACCTTTAGCTGTTGCTTTGAACAATGATATTTACGGTGTCATTTACCTAAAAGATATTATAAAACCTGGTATCCGAGAACGCTTTGAGCAGCTACGTCGCATGGGCGTTAAAAGCGTCATGCTAACGGGAGATAACCGCATAACAGCCTCAGTTATTGCTCAAGAAGCGGGTGTTGATGATTTTATCGCCGAAGCAACTCCCGAAGACAAAATCGCGGTTATTCAACAAGAACAACAACAGGGTAAACTCGTTGCGATGACAGGAGATGGAACTAATGATGCACCCGCATTAGCACAAGCTAACGTTGGTGTAGCGATGAACTCTGGAACCCAAGCAGCTAAAGAAGCGGCAAATATGGTCGATTTGGATTCAGATCCAACGAAATTAATCGATTTAGTCACAATTGGCAAGCAATTATTGATTACTCGTGGAGCATTAACCACTTTCTCTCTAGCGAATGATATTGCTAAATATTTTGCAATTATTCCCGCTATGTTTGCCAGTGTCGGGATCGGAAAACTCAATATTATGGCGTTAACCAGTTCCCAATCTGCTATTCTATCAGCCTTGATCTACAACGCGCTGATTATTCCTGCTTTAATTCCACTTGCCCTAAGAGGCGTTGAATTTCGTCCTCTATCAGCTAATCAATTATTAGTACGAAATATTTTGCTATACGGTTTAGGTGGAATTATTGCCCCTTTTATCAGTATCAAAATCATTGATCTTATTATTACTGGTATTGGTTGGACTTAAATGACTTTATTTACTAGAGTTTAAAGATCAAACCCCTACAAATACACAAAAATTTTTCAAAAACCATGAAACAATTTACGACAAATTCAGAAAAACTAGAATTGTTATTAGATCTTCTCCAACATCTTAAAACTCGTCATCCTTTATCTTTATTGCTTTTTTTAGGTCTAATTTCTAACCTAATTTTTGCTCCTGCGATCTATGCTGCCACAGGGACGGATATAAGCCAAAAAACGGCTTATGCTTTGGGATTATTGGGTCTTTTAACCGTTGCTTTATCGATTTACCTCTTTTTTGTCATTTTTCAACCAGAGAAGTTTTAAACCACTATGTCTATTACCAGAGAAATCGTTACAGGAATTCGTGCTACTCTCGTTTTTGGCTACTGACAGCCCTGATTTATCCTGCATTTATGTTAATTGTCGGTCAAACGATTTTCCCGTATCAAGCGAATGGTAGCTTAATACAAGATGCTCAAGGTAAAGTGATTGGTTCTAATCTAATTGGTCAGAATTTCGCATCTGATCGCTATTTCTTGAGTCGTCCCAGTGCGGTAAACTATGCCGAGGGTGATGATTATAAAAAGACGGGTGTTTCTGGTGCAAGTAATTTAGCCCCCAGTAACCCAGATTTAATCAAACGTCTTCAGGAAACGACAACAACTCTTAAACAACAAAGAATTCAACCGACAGCCGATTTAGTTTATAGTTCTGGATCAGGTTTAGATCCTCATATTAGTATGGAATCTGCTCAAGTCCAAATCCAACGAGTAGCCCAAGCGCGAGGAATTTCACCTCAACAAGTTACAGAATTAATTCAGAAAAATACTGAGCAAAAATTCTTGAGTCTGTTTGGTGAACCTGGAGTAAATGTTCTAAAACTTAATATTGCTTTAGATCAAATCCGACGTTAGAGAAAGTAAATAACCTAAGCCATGCAACAATGTCATCACAAGAAACTAATATTCTAGAATGTCCGTCATTCCTAAAGCAATCTTAACAATACTTCTAATTAAGAATAAAAACGATGAAGAATCGCTCAATTGCTGCTTCTGTGCTTACTATAATTGTCTCTGAATTGGCGATGGCTAGTATTGCTAGTGCAGCAGGGATTCCACAACTTAACTATACCTGTGGGTCTGGCATTGAAGTACACGCAGATCAAGGAGGCCCTGTTTACATTGACGGGAAGGAGGCAAGACTGAAAAAGATTAATAACAATTACTATGAAGCGACCCATGCTGGCGTGACGATTTCCATAGGTTTTAACCCCGATGGCACCTTAAATATGTCTTACACAGGGCCAAATCGGGCTAATGGCATTTGTCAAGATTCCTCTTCAGGTAACTCCCAGACAAGAGCATCTCAAAGCCCCGCCGAATCAGCTTGTTTAAATGCTGTGGCTAAAAAGACAGGCATTTCTCGGAATCAGCTTTCGGTAATAGAAGTATCGACAGCCGAAGCAGGTATTGGTGTAACAATCAGAGTTCCTAATGCTGATGCTCCTTGGTCATGCTTAGCTGATAAGAAGGGCAATGTACAGGGGGTTGCCTATACGGGTTCAGAAGGTAGGCTCTAACAGTTAGAATGGTTTTCCATCTCTGAGTCTATAAATTTTCCAAATTTATAATATTTATAATATTAGTTCAAATGTTCTCTGGATCAATGCCCATTGCTCGTAAACGTTCAGCGAGTCTTGCGGCACGTTCCTCGGCTTGTTCTTTTTGCTCTGCAATTTCTGTATGAGTTACAAAAAGATTACCATTAGGATGATAGATCTTTAACTCAGGTTCGCTCAGTTCAAATCTAATATTAAGTCGAGGACTAACCCAATGATTAATCGTCTCGATAATTTGGAATGAACTATCGATCCGTAGATATCCTTTTAGCTGATTACGATCAGGATCGTAGACATAATATTCATCTACACCAAAACCCTCATATAAAGATAATTTCCTCGCCATCTCCGTTTTAGTGTTACCAGGGGAAAGCACTTCAAAGACGACTTGAGGAGCAAGATTATCTTCTAACCATTGTTTATAAAAACCGCGATCGCCTTTCGGTCTGCCAAACACGACCATTGCATCGGGAGCAATCCTAGTTTTATTATCTCCTTCAATGGGATACCAGAGCAAATCACCTGCTACGAAAACATTAGGATCATTAGCGAATAAATATTCTAGATTTTCCTTAATAACCACGATCCAACGAAACTGTTTAGTATTATCCGCCATTGGTTGACCGTCGCTATCAGGATAGATAATCTCTGGTGTTGAAGATGGCTGTAGTTGAACCATACTTTTATCCTTTAACAAATCAAATGTACTACTAAATTAACATAACTTTTTTCTAGCGCATGAGTAATAATTCTATTGTTTCAGCTTCCCGTAGACGAGGTAAACACCGTGTATACATTGGTATGGCGGCAGGTGTTGGGAAAACTTATCGTATGTTGGAAGAATCTCACGAACTTAAAGAAGAAGGTATAGATGTTGTCATTGGTCTGATCGAAACACATGGACGACAAGAAACGCTAGAAATGGCTCAAGGTTTTGAAGTCATTCCCCGTAAAATGATCGCTTATAATGGAGCAGTTTTAGATGATATGGATGTTGAAGGAATTCTAAACCGTCAGCCTCAACTCGTCCTAATTGATGAATTAGCCCACACAAATATCCCTAGTGTTACTCACAAAAAACGTTATGAAGATGTCGAAATGGTGTTAGACGCGGGTATCGATGTTTTTTCGACGCTCAACATTCAACATATCGAAAGTCTTAATGATTTAGTGGCAAAAATTACGGGTGTTGTCGTTAGAGAAAGAGTTCCCGATCGCATTCTACATCAAGCCGATGAAATTGTTGTTGTCGATGTTACGCCCGAAACCTTGATCGAACGTCTTCAAGAAGGAAAAATTTATGCCCCGACAAAAATCGATCAGTCTTTGCAAAATTTCTTTCAGTTACGTCATTTGATCGCGCTTCGGGAATTAGCTTTACGGGAAGTCGCCGATAACGTCACCCAAGAAGCTGATACAAGATTACTAGAAAAACCAGAGTATAGTATCAAAGAACAGGTACTCGTCTGTGTTTCTACTTATCCCTATTCAGTGAAACTACTGCGGCGGGGAGCTAGAATTGCTCACTACTTAAGTGCAGGTTTGTACGTTTTATATGTAAGCCATCCTGAACGCTTTTTAACCAAAGATGAAGCTTTATATCTGGAAATGTGCGAAGATCTTTGTCAACAGTTAGGAGGTAAATTTATTCGCCATGAAGCTACAGATATCACACAAGCGATCGCTGATGTGGCTAAAGCGAATCGAATTACTCAAGTCGTTTTAGGGCATACTCACAAAACTCGATGGCAACTTTTATTAAAAGGTTCTCCTGTCCATCGATTAATGAGTTATCTTAAAGCAGTTGATCTACATATTGTGGTCACTGAAAAATAATCCCCTAGAGGGGCATACTGGAATAAGAAGTTTAAATTGCTCATCAAAAATGCGACATACTCCATTTCCTCCCATCGATCTTACAGCTATTCTCCCAGCATATGCTCCTTTAGCTCGTAAAACGGTTAGACTGCATCCGCGTTCGGGTGTCTGTGGACTAGATGAAAGTAAGCTTGGCGGGATGTTTCTGATGCCAAAAGATGAACCTTGGCCTTATGATGCTGAAAGTGGTTTTCCTTTAATTCCAGTCCTACAACTCCGTATTGAAGATGTTCCAGAAATCGGTTTTCCAGAAGGAAAAGATTTATTTCAATTGTTTTGGTCTTTTAATGAAATCTTAGTCTGTAAGGTTTTTTGGCGAAATCGTAGCGAAATTATAGAGCCTCTAGTCAAACTGCCAGAAGATGTATTAATCGAAATGGAAGAAAATGCGGCTTGTTATCCAACGCCCTGTATTTTACATCCAGAACGGGTCATCGAATACCCTCATATCTTTGATATTGCCGATTATTATCCCAAATTAGATGAAGCTCTCGAATCATCAAAGGCATTAAAAAAAGCGATCGCCTCTATTCCAGACTTAGACTATGATGAACCCTCAGACGTTTACCAAGATTTATTAAGTACAGCAGATGGTACAAAAGTGGGAGGATATCCCAATTGGGTACAAGATCCAGAAGCACCCGAAGATATGGAATATTTATTAACTATTGCAAGTTGTGAATGTGATGAAGCGACTTGTCTGAGATGGTTACCTAAAGAGGATCGTGACAATTGGGATGAGTCGGTAACTAATGCCGCTAATTTAATGTTAGGCGATATGGGCAATGTGAATGTTTTTATTAACCGTCAGCATGAAGATTATCCCGTCGTCGGTATTTTTCAGTGTAGTTAATAATTAATATTTTTGAGAAGACGATCGATCGTAGTTCAATAACGATAAATACTTTTCTTGAAAGCTATGTCTAATCAATGGAAAAACTTCTTGATAACAATCTATTCACTGCAAACGTTACAGGTAATTTAGTCGTAGCAGGAGCAGAATTAGGCAGTCTTGGACATAGTAATGTTTGAGTGTTAGTTCGTTATCTCTCAGGAAAATCAGCCGATTTGACAAATCCTCTAAAGTTTTTTCAGTATATGGCTTCTGAAACACTGATCGCTATTAGGGAGAGCTTTTAAAATCCTTAAGCTAGTCAATTATTAATCACCTAAAATGAACAAATCACCTGATGAATGTAACAATATTAATGATATTAGGATAGAAATTGATGCAATAGATCAACAGATTATTACGCTATTTGGTGAACGTTCTAAATATGTTAAAGCGGCATCAAAATTTAAAACAGATGCGGCTAGTGTTCGAGCCAATAAGCGTTTTCAGGCGATGTTACAACAAAGACGAATTTGGGCAGAAAATGAAGGTCTAAATCCAGACATTATTGAAAAAATATACCAAGATTTAATCAATTATTTTATTGCCCAAGAAATGAATCATTGGCAAGCTATTAATCAAGTTTTAGAACCAGATTAATTTTAAGCAAGCCTATCATCTGTCATTTCTCACCTAATACCCCTCGAATTGTCTGATCACAATAATTCATTAGGCGGTTGCTGCATCTGAATCTAAAATTAATTGTTCAGCACTCGGTAACTCTAAGCAATATCCAGCACCATAAACCGTTTTGATATAGCGAGGGTGACGCGGTTCGGGTTCTAATTTGGTTCGCAGATGCCGAATATGAACTCGAATCGTCTCGATATCATCATCGGGATCATATCCCCAAACTTCTTTTAAAATATCGCTTGGCGATACCGTTTGTCCGTGACGTTGGAGCAAGCAATGGAGTAATTCAAACTCTAAATGAGTAAGTTTAACGGTTTTACTAAACCAAATCGCCTCAAAACGTTCTGGAACTAGAGTTAATGCGCCATAATTGAGGATTTCGGAATGCTTGGCGGCTTGAGGAATGCGATCGGTTCGTCTAAGTAACGCACGAACTCTCGCTAACATTTCTTCAACCTCAAACGGTTTGGTCAAATAATCATCAGCACCCGCATTAAAACCTTCTACTTTGTCGTGGGTTTGTCCCAATGCTGTCAACATCAAAATCGGAATATCAGCAGTTCGATCGTCCCTACGAAGACGCTGACAAACGGTGAAACCATCGACTTTGGGTAACATCAAATCCAGCATAACTAGATCGGGCTGAATTTGTACAGCCAGTGCTTGACCTTTGATCCCATCTTCAGCTTGATTTATATCATAACCAGCCATCTCCAAGTTGATCGAGACCAGTTCTAAAATTGCAGAGTCGTCATCTATTACGAGTATTCGAGGCATCACCAAAAAGTTATTTCTAAAGGTTTATGTAACAACAGAATAAAAAATGTAATCTCAAAACAAGAATCCTGTACCGATTATAAGCATGATTACTAAGATAGGTCTAATTTTATTGAATTTTGGTAATGATTGGACGACTTTTCGCTATTAAATGTAAAGATTCGTTAAAAATTTCCTTGAATGATTAAGAATTATTTAGTTTAAGAAAATAAGCGATTTAAGCCAATAATTCGGCATTAATTGTCTCTAAAGAGCAAATCATCCTTTTTTTATTCAATACAAAGCTTTTTTGTCCAGATTTATCCCTTGAATTTTCATTTTTTCATTAATTGGTACCGACTTTCGGCTGTTAATTCACTAATTTTAATCTAAAAAAAATTATTTATAAGATTTTAATATCAGTATACCGTCTACAAATCTTGGTTTCTGAGATTTTCGCCATAACCCCAATGTTTAAACGGCGTGATCGTAAATAAACTTAATAAAAATTCTCATCAAATCAGTTTACTCTAGCGAATTAGGCGGTTTTGCAGTTTTTGTAATCAATCATACACCCCTACAAATCACTCATCGTATAGGAAACATCATCATGAGCGTTAACTTAGCAACTCAGTTACGAGAAGGTACGAAAAAGTCTCATAGCATGGCAGAAAATGTAGGTTTTGTCAAGTGCTTCCTCAAAGGTGTTGTCGAGAAAAATTCTTATCGCAAATTAGTCGCTAATCTCTACTTTGTCTATTCAGCGATGGAAGAAGAAATGGAAAAACTACGCCAACATCCGATCGTCTCTAAAATTTACTACCCTGAGTTGAATCGTCAACAAGCCTTAGAACAAGATTTATATTTCTACTATGGTGCTAACTGGCGCTCGGAAGTTAAACCCTCTCCTGCTGGCGCGGCATACGTCAAACAGATTCATGACATCGCGGCTAATCATCCAGAATTATTAGTTGCCCATTCTTACACTCGTTATTTAGGAGATTTATCGGGCGGACAAATTCTCAAAAAAATTGCTCAAAACGCAATGAATTTAGACAACGGTGGCACCGCTTTCTATGAGTTTAAGGACATTTCTGACGAAAAAGCCTTCAAAAACCAATATCGTCAAGCGATGAATGAATTACCCGTTGATCAAGAAACAGCCGATCGCATTGTTAAAGAGGCGAATGATGCTTTTGGGATGAACATGAAATTATTCCAAGAATTAGAGGGTAATTTAATCAAAGCCATTGGCGTAATGCTCTTTAATTCCTTAACCCGTCGTCGTGAAAAAGGTAGCACCGAACTCGCTACGGCTGAATAATCAGTGATTTTAACTTATTAACTAACGGTTTTTAAGACAATCCCAGAATCGGGGTAGCAGGTCAAAAAGCGTTGCCACAGGCACACGGAAGCGATCGCTATTTAGATTTCGGGATTGTTTGCCATTTTAGAGAAGATTATCAAACTCCCTATTTAAAAATTAAAAAAACTTTGATATAATTACAGATTGTGTCTTTAGCGACTAATTCAGGAGAAAAGAGACGTGACTAAGCGAACACTAGAAGGAACCAATCGAAAGCAAAAAAGAACATCGGGTTTTCGAGCAAGAATGAAAAGCTCAACGGGACAAAAAGTGCTTCAAGCCAGACGCAGAAAAGGACGTGAACGTCTTAGTGTATAGCTCTTTTGTAAAGCTTTATTCACGGATGAAACAGAAAAAATTGTGGGATTGCCAAGAGTCTATCGACTGAAGCATCGTAACGATTTTAAAGCAGTTTATGAACAGGGAAAGCGTCAGACGACATCTAACCTTGTTTTAATTGCTTTAAGAGACTTAATCCAAACTGTACCACCGCAACCTACCCGTTTTGGCCTATCCATTGGTCAAAAAGTCAGTAAAAAAGCGGTCATCCGAAATCGCCTAAAACGGCTTCTGAGGGGAGCGATCCGAGCCTTATTAGCAGACATCATCCCTGGATGGCGAGTAGTAGTCGTAGTTCGCCCACCTGCGGTAGAGTGTAAATACGAGCATTTTGTGCAAGAATTAAAAACTTTATTAACCAAGGCCGGAATAATCAATGGGCATTAAAGAAAACACATTTTATGAAGGTGGCCCCCATATCGGTGATTTAATCATCAACATCTTACTCGGATTTACCGTGATCTGTTTACCCTTAACCATTGGTGCCGTTGTGCGGGCGATTTGGTTACGTTATAAAATTACAGATCGGCGCATCTCTGTAACTGGTGGCTGGATGGGACGCGATCGTACTGATATTATCTATTCAGAAATTGTAAAAATCGCTAAGATGCCTAGAGGGATTGGTCTTTGGGGCGATCTTGTGGTAACTCTCAAAGATAAAAGTCGTCTAGAAATGCGCTCAATGCCCAATTTTAGAGAATTACATGATTACATCGCTGAACGAGTAGCCGACAAAACAGGACGCACCATCGAAGCAATTACCACAAAATAAATTTTCTAAGGTTCGGTTGAGAGTGTGTAACTCCCTACCCATAACCAAGGGCCAGATTTCGGTAAAGTAGTTAGACAGATATAACATTACTCTTGGGAAAACCCCAATTTTGACGCAATGGACTTCGGAGTCGGATTCATTTCCACTAATATCATGCTGCCGATCCTAGATTTCTTCTATGGGATCGTTCATAGCTATGGTTTTGCAATTATTGCGCTAACCCTTGTGGTTCGTTTTGCTCTGTTTCCTCTCAGCGCGGGACAAATTCGCAATATGAGAAAAATGCGAATAACTCAACCTTTAATGAAAGAGCGACAAGAGGAAATTCAGAAAAAGTACAAAAACGATCCACAAAAACAACAAGAAGAAATGGCCAAAATCATGCAGGAGTTTGGCAACCCATTAGCAGGTTGCTTACCCCTGTTGGTTCAAATGCCAATCCTGCTGGCTCTTTTTGCTACTTTAAGAGGCTCACCTTTTTCGGATGTCAGCTACAACGTTGATGTACAGGTTTTCCCCAAAGAGCAAATTGCCCTCATTCAGCCTCAACCTTATTCGACCAAAACACAAAATTTTTATGCCGATGATGGTATTCACTATCCCGTTGCTGCCTTATTACTTGGTGGTAATAAATTAGCAGAAGGTAGTCAAACACAAATTGATATTCAAACCACAGAAGGCACAGCGTTTTCTAAATTAGTCCCTGCCTCATCTAATACGAAGCTTCAGCCTAAATATGAGGTGATCAAAGGATCAGAAAGAGTTACAGTTAGCCCCGATGGGACTATACAAGCATTAGCCCCTGGAGAAGCCACCATCAAAGCAACTCTCCCTGGTATTGCTGCTGATAAAGGCTTTCTTTTTATTGATGCTTTAGGAAAAGTCGGTGTAACGGGTGAAAATGGTCAAATCAACTGGGATATTCTCGCGATGATCATTTTCTTTGGTTTGAGTATTTATCTTAACCAAGAATTATCGGGTGCAGGCGCACCAAGTGGTGGCGCAAATGCTAAACAACAGCAGACGGTAAATAAACTAACTCCAGTTATTTTTAGTGGTATGTTTCTCTTTTTCCCTCTTCCTGCTGGTGTATTAATGTACATTTTGGTCGCTAATATTTTCCAAACTCTGCAAACCGTTCTTCTCATGCGAGAACCCCTACCCGAAAACTTGCAAAAATTAATCGAACAGCAAGACAAAGAAAAAGCCTCTCAAAACCGAGAAGCTTTACCGTTTGAAAAACGGTCTAACAAGAAAAAAGAAAAAACATCAGGATAAAGAACAATGAGGGAGCAGCAAATTCAGCGCGGGAAAGAGTGGTTAGAAACAGTACTAAAACTAATGGGGCTTCCGACTGAAGTGAATATCGGAGAAAATAAAGTAGATCCGATCGCACAAGGGACAAGTTGGCTATTGATTGATCAAACCAATCTAACACGGGAACAAATCGAAATTATCATCGGCCCCAAAGGAGAAGGAATAGACGCAATTCAATATTTAGCCAATACTATCCTCAATATCGATGTTGAAGAAGAAAACCAGCAAGCTTTTACCGTTGAACTAAATGGGTATCGTCTCAAGCGACAAGCTGAATTACTCGCTTGGGCTAATAGTGTTGTTGAACAAGTTCGACAAACAGGACAAGAAGTGGAAATGAAGTCCTTATCTTCGGCTGAACGTCGTCAAATTCATACTTTTTTAAAAGATGCAGATGATCTTGAAACTGAAAGTCGAGGTCAAGAACCTGATCGACGCTTAGTGATTCGGTTACGCTAAGGATAATTTCTTGGTTTTTTCCTTCTTTGTCATCATCAAGGAAGGAACTTTTTTTTGTCTAATTTTACTCTTCTCATATTTCTTTCATTTTATTCAAGAGTATGATACTTTAAAAAATGAAAAGATTATGAGATAAACTAGACATGACTCAGATCTATGGTGATAAAAATCGACGGACTAGACTGGCAGCGATCGCCATAGGATTATTATTAATATGTCTCAATAGCTGTAATTCTACCTCGACTAATACAACATCAATTAGCCCCTCACCTACGACAGAAACCAGCAGCCTTAACCCTCAGACTGAGCAAAAAAAAGTTATTTTAACCACCTTTACCGTATTAGCCGATATGGCTCAAAATGTGGCAGGGGATCGAGCAATTATCGAGTCTCTAACCAAGCCAGGAGCAGAAATTCATGGCTACGAACCCACTCCAAGCGATTTAACAAAAGCCTCAAAAGCTGATTTAATTTTAGATAATGGTTTAGGACTAGAACGCTGGGCAAAACGATTTTACGGCAGTTTAAAAGATGTTCCTCATGTCACCCTTTCTGAAGGTATCACCCCAGTTCTAATAGCTGATGATGCTTATGCGGGTAAACCGAATCCTCATGCTTGGATGTCGCCCCAAAACGCCTTAATTTATGTCGAAAACATCCGTAAGGCTCTCGTCAATCTCGATCCTGCAAATGCAGCCTATTACACCGCTAATGCAAAAGTCTATAGCCAAAAGATTCGAGATATCGATCAAAAATTGCGTCAAGAGTTAGACGTTTTGCCTGAAAACAAACGCTACATTGTTACTTGTGAAGGAGCATTTTCTTACTTGATTAAAGATTACGGATTAAAAGAATTGTATTTGTGGCCTGTCAATGCTGAAAATCAGGGTACCCCACAGCAAATTCGCAAAGTAATTGATGAAGTCAAGACGAACAAAGTTCCGACGATATTTTGTGAAAGTACGGTAAGTTCGGAGGCACAAAAGCAAGTAGCTGCTCAAACAAGAGCTAACTTTGGTGGCGTATTTTATGTCGATTCGCTATCGGCGGCTGATGGTGTGGCTCCTACTTATCTTAAGCTGTTGGACTATAACGTCAACACTTTAATCAAGGGTTTACAAGAGGGTTAGAAATGCAAAATTTATCGCGTATTCAAGTCGAAAATGTCACAGTTACTTATAACGGTAAAGTCGCATTACATGGGGCTACCTTGTCTCTTAATAAAGGCTCAATTGCTGGTTTAGTGGGTATGAATGGTAGCGGCAAATCAACGCTATTTAAGGTGATTATGGGGTTTGTACAACCGACTACGGGTAGGGTCTTAATTAATGGTTTACCGATTCGACAGGCGCAAAAACGAGGACTTGTGGCGTATGTTCCACAGTCTGAGGAAGTTGATTGGAACTTTCCGATTAGCGTCTGGGATGTAGTGATGATGGGGCGTTACGGCTATATGAATATCTTAAGAATTCCTAAAACTAGCGATCGCCGTATGGTAGCTGAGAGTCTAGAACGTGTTCAAATGACAGCTTTTAAAGATCGCCAAATCGGTGAACTGTCTGGGGGACAAAAGAAACGAGCTTTTTTAGCAAGAGCTTTAGCACAACAAGGCTCAGTCATTTTACTCGATGAACCATTTACGGGAGTTGATGTCAAAACCGAAAAAGCGATCGCAGAATTGCTGATTGAGTTACGACAGCAGGGACATACAATTTTAGTCTCTACTCATGATCTCAATTCAGTTGCCACTTTTTGTGATCAGGTTGTGTTTATTAATCAAACAATTTTAGCCTATGGTGCAACACAAGATGTATTCACGCCCGAAAACCTAACTCGCACTTTTGGCGGTGTGATGCCCAATGTTCGATTAAATCAATAATATTAATATTTAAATTGACAAATGGATGTAATTGTGCATTGGTTCGTCGCACCCATTCAATATGATTTCATGCTCAAAGCAGTTTTAGTTAGTGCTTTTGTGGGAATGGTTTGTGCTGTGTTGTCTTGTTATATGACGCTCAAAGGTTGGGCATTGATGGGCGATGCGGTTTCACATTCGGTTACACCTGGTGTGGTTCTAGCCTATATTCTAAATTTACCGTTTGCGGTGGGTGCCTTTGTCTTTGGGATTGGCTCAGTATTAGCAATTGGTTTTATTAAATCCAAAACTCGCATTAAAGAAGATACGGTAATCGGGTTAGTTTTTACGGGTTTTTTTGCTTTAGGATTGGTACTGATTTCCAAAAATCCTAGCAATGTTGATTTGATGCACATTTTGTTTGGGAATGTACTAGGAATTCCTATGCACGATATCATTCAAACCGTTGTCATTGGCTCGATTACCCTAGCTATTACTTTAGTACTACGAAAAGATTTACTACTATTTTGTTTTGATCCAACTCATGCACGTTCGATTGGTTTGAATACGACCGCACTTTACTATACATTACTTACATTATTGTCATTGACCATTGTTGTAGCATTACAAGCAGTTGGTATTATTTTAGTCGTAGCGATGTTAGTTACCCCTGGTGCGATCGCCTATTTACTCAGCGATCGTTTTGATCACATGATGATTTTTGCGGTTATCTCGGGCATCTTCTCTAGCGTTATGGGAACTTATATCAGCTATTATCTAGATGCTTCGACAGGTGGCTGTATTGTTGTCCTACAAACTTTGATTTTTGTCATCACGATGATACTAGCTCCAAAACACGGATTAATTGCTCGAATGCGACAACAATCAATCATCGAATAAATTATGTATTTTTGGATGGAATGATTAGCTTCAACACTCTAATTGACCAACAAAAGGCTGAAAGAGGGCTCGCTTTATACTTAAAATGATTTTCAGTAACATCACGTATAGTTTTATAACTAGGCAAAAAATCTTTGACTAGCTTTAAGCTATATTAAAGGATTATTAAGAGCGTTAATCGTCTATGACCTTTTCAGAAAACCCAGATAAAGACAACGCAACCGAACCGATAGAAGTCATTGAAATCGATCCACAGCCTATCACTTCTGACAACTCATCAACCGCCTATCAAGAAATTACTAAAACAGCCAATCAGATTCAAAATTGGTATGATCGCTTACCCTCTATTGCCAAAATTGGGGTAACAGTTGGCGCAATTTTTCTCGTTTTTTCCCTACTAACTACCGTTTTGAAGCTAGTGGCTACCTTACTGAGTGTGTTGATTCTCGGTGGAATTGTGCTGGTGCTGTTCCGATTTCTCATTAGTCCAACCTCTAAGGAAACTTAAATTAAGGAATTGATATAATTTGACCTTTAATCTGAGCATCCATTAGACTTTGTAAAGCTTGTTGCGCTTTGTCTTGATTGCTGAACACTCCAATTTGCCAAACCGAACGACCTTTGTAGGATGTCGGAAAAGCATCAGGATAAAGCGATCGCAATTGTTTTTGTTGAGTGCTATTACTCGCAGCACCAATAACTCGATAGCGTTTTTGAGGAGCCGCTTGAGCAACCCTAGGAGTGGCAGGAGGATTCGATAAATCAGTGATCGTATCAGAAAGCGTTTTTCGAGAAGAAGGATTAGCAGAAACACTAGGTAATGGAGGAGGCAAAGGAGGCTGAGAATTTGACGGCTCAGAGACAGACGGTACTGGAGGAAGTGGTAAGACTGGCTCCGCCTTATTTTGAGGTAATATTGGTCTGGGGGGCTGCGGTTTAGTTCCTTCGGCGGTAAAGGTTAATTCTTTTGGCGGTTTAGGAGCATTAACCGTTGAGGAAGACCGAGGAGTTGGAATCGCCGCATTTAAAAGATTTGTGGAGGCCATGGCTTGACGCTCTCCAGTTAAGTACACATGACCTAGTGTTTTACCTTGATAAGCACGTTTCGTAAATCGCCATCCGGGGTTAAGAGAAATCTTGAGTAAACCTGGTGCAATGCCATTAGTTCGCCCAATCACGACATCAGCTTGTTTAGAATTCTGACGACTTGTCCCGATTAAAAAAAGCTCGTTATTTCGTTCAACAATTCTCAACAGATAATTCAATCCATAATCTTGACCATCAATCCGAATTGAATAACCATTGCTATCCGTACTACGTTCACAACTTCCAGTGAAATCAAAATTGAGGAGTAATGGATCGACTTTTACAGGATTAGACCCCGTTTCATTCCAACAGTCTCGCTGTCCTGGGATTTGCTGGATAATAAGTAAATCGTATTGACGATTACCATAAGGGCGAGCGATCGCTACAAATTGACTTTGATTAGTCTCTTGTTGCTCAAAATTAATTGCTTCTACTGAAGAAAAAGGGCTAATTAGATAAGTGCTAGTTAATAAACAAGACGTAATCGGTCGCAAAAAAGCTAATTTCATAAATTTTGCCCAAAAAAAATAAAGTCACAAATACACCGCGATTGTATCCATCAGACGATCTTTATTTGATTTTTGTTTTCCAATAGATAAATCATATGTCATGATAGAATTTTCCCAACCCTTTATAGTTTAATCATATATAACAGTGAAGGTTTTCATTTATCACACACCTGAACTAACTCCGAGTGATCATTTACCAGATTGTGCCGTTGTCATTGACGTGCTTCGGGCAACAACAACGATCGCAACCGCTTTAAATGCTGGTGCTGACTCGGTTCAAGCATTCAGTGATCTTTCAACTTTAATGGAGATCAGTGAAACATGGTCACCCGAAAAGCGACTGCGTGCCGGAGAACGCGGCGGCGCAACTGTAGCAGGTTGTGATATGGGAAATTCCCCTTTAGATTGCACACCTGAACACGTTGGCGGTAAACGCTTGTTTATTACGACAACAAATGGGACTAGAGCCTTACAACGGGTTGAAGATTCGGCATCAGTCATTACTGGCGCATTAATTAATCGTCAGGCTGTCGTCGATTATTTAACTCATAAACAACCAGAAACAGTTTGGCTAGTCGGCTCAGGTTGGGAAGGTGGATACTCTCTCGAAGATACCACTTGTGCTGGTGCGATCGCCACTGCACTTAAACAACAAACAGAAAAAATCGAAATCGGTAATGATGAAGTAATTGCAGCGATCGCTCTCTATCATTATTGGCAAGATAATTTATTAGAAATGTTTAATCAATCCAGTCATGGACAAAGATTATTACGTTTAAATTGTCATGAAGATTTAAAATACTGTTCTCAAATCGATTATACTGACGCTTTACCCATTCAAAAAGAACCTAGTGTTTTAATACGGCTATAAAGTATTACATTACTAAAATCCGTTAAGAGGAAATTTTTTAAACATAATTTTCCTCTTTTTTATGAGTTAACCGAATTAATCCTTTAGCAATTAAAAAATAATTTATGACGATTAATATCAATCCGATCGGCGATGTCACTGTCAACATTAATACCGACCAAACATCATTTAATTTACTGAGTAATTTTGATGATCCGCTCACAACAGGACGAGTAGCTAATTTCCAACTTTATAATACATCTTTGGGCAATGGCACAATTAATATTGTTTTATTTGACCAAGCAGGGGCAGGCGCACCTTTAACCACTCAGAATTTTGAAAATTATGTCAACGATGGCGACTATGTGAATTCAATTATCCATCGCTCTGTACAAAACTTCGTCATTCAAGGGGGAGGCTATACTGTTGAGGATAGAACACCGATCCCAATTACGACTAATCCCCCTGTTCAAAATGAGTTTAGCCCAATTCGCTCTAATTTACGCGGCACAATTGCGATGGCTAAACAGGGTGGTGATCCTAATAGTGCGACAAGTCAATGGTTTTTTAACTTGGCTAATAATTCTAGCAACCTTGATAACCAAAACGGAGGCTTTACCGTTTTTGGTCAGGTTTTATCTAGTGCTGATCTGACAACTATTGATGCGATCGCTGCTGTACCTGTCTTTAACCCCAATCAAACCTTTAACTCGATTCCTTTATTTCTTGACTCTGCTAACCCTACGGTAAACAGTCCTGATAATTATGTCCGTTTTAGTCAAATCACTGTAGCTCAAGCGGATGAACTTCAATTTACACTAGCAGATAATTCTAATCCAGACTTAGTTAATGTCATTATTAACGGTCAAGACATTCTACTCGATTATCTTCCCAATCAAATTGGCTCAGCAGAAATTACAATTGTTGCGACCAATTTAACAGGGGAACAAGTTCAAGATACTTTTACGGTCACAGTTATTGATCCTGTTTTTGATCCCGCATCCTATGGCGCGTCTAATCCAGATTTAATTCCTTTTTACATTAACGCGGGTTATGATTTAGGATTCTTGACGAATCATTATTTAACATCGGGTCGTTTTGAAGGTCGTCAAGTAGATACTTTTGACGAGTATCGCTATACTGCCTCTAGTTATGTGACAGGTGGTGATTTAATTAATACTTTTGGCTTGAATGGTGTGGAAGCAACTCTACATTACATTAATAATGGTTATGTTGAAGGTCGTCCGACAACTGCCTTTGATCCCGTGCGTTATTTAATTTCTTATGATGATTTACGAGATGCTTTTGGTAATGATACCGCCGCAGGAACTCAGCATTTTATTACTAATGGTTTTGCACCTGAAGGTCGTAATCCTAGTGAGTTTCCAAGCGATCGCTATTTAGCATCCTACGGAGATTTAATTACCGCCTTTGAATACATTCCAGATTATGCAGCTAAAATCGAATCGGCTTCTAATCATTATCTGTTTAATGGACTCGGTGAGAGACGACAAATCACCTTTGACCCAAACGCCTATCTTAACGCGAATCCTGATTTAATTCCCTTTGTTCCAGCAGGACTTGACCCGACACAGCACTATATCTTATCTGGTTTTGCTGAAGGTCGTCCTACTGCTTAGTAAAAAACAAACTAGCTTTATTATTTACAGGCTATGTTGAGAAATCGGCATAGCTTTCGTTTATTTGGTTTAATACTCTAGACAGAGGGCAAAAAGTAGAGAAAAAAAGTAGATTTTGCTTTATGTACTGTCAATAAAATTTAGTACAATTAAACTAGCTGTTTTAGGAATGCTTCATGACGGATTTAATTTTATTTTGGCATCGTCGAGATTTACGCATCTTTGACAATATTGGTTTAGCAACCGCCTATCAACAAACTTCAAAAATTGTCGGTGTTTTTTGCCTCGATCCAACTCTTCTAACTGGAGATGCCGTTGCACCTGCCAGAGTGACATACATGATCGGTTGTTTAAGAGAATTACAAAAACATTATCAAAGTATTGGCAGTCAGTTATTAATTTTTAAAGGTGAACCCAGTCAAATTATTCCAATCCTAGCAGAAACGTTACAAGTACAAGGTGTATTTTGGAATTTAGATATTGAACCCTACGCTAAAGAAAGAGATAGTAAAGTTATTGAATCTCTAAAAGAAAAAGGAATTAAGTTTAGGAATTTTTGGGATCAACTTCTACACGCACCTGGAGATATTGTTACTCAGTCGAAGAAAGTTTATACCGTTTATGGCCCATTTTGGAAAAATTGGAACCAACAAAAAAAAGCGACACCAACTCAGAAGATAGAAGATTTACAAGGATTAACGCAACAAGAAGATGATTTGGCTAAAAAAGTAGGAAGTATTAATTTACCGACGGCTAAGGATTTAGGATTTATTTGGGATAATCCTTTAGTGTTAGAACCAGGTGAACAACCAGCATTAGAGCGATTGGAAGAATTTTGCGCACCGCGAAGCGGATCTCGTCGAGATCGTGCTATTAATGAGTATCAAGAACAAAGAAATTTTCCTGCAATTGATGGAACATCTCAACTCAGTGCTGCCTTGAAATTTGGTGCAATTGGCATTCGTACCGTATGGCAAGCAACAATTCAAGTGATGGAAAATAGCCGTAGTGACGAAGTAAGAAATAGTGTTAAAGCATGGCAACAAGAATTAGCTTGGCGAGAATTTTATCAACATTGTATGTACTTTTTTCCAGAACTGGCTCATGGCCCTTATCGCAAAGAATTTAACGATTTTCCTTGGGAAAATAGTGAGGAACATTTTCAAGCTTGGTGTGAAGGAAAAACGGGTTATCCCATAGTTGATGCGGCAATGCGTCAGATGAATGAAATTGGTTGGATGCACAACCGTTGTCGAATGATTGTTGCTAGTTTTTTGACCAAAGATTTAATCATTAATGGCAAATTAGGGGAAAAATATTTTATGCAAAAGCTGTTTGATGGTGACTTATCTGCTAATAATGGTGGATGGCAGTGGACTACATCAAGTGGCATGGATCCTAAACCTTTGCGTATTTTTAATCCTGCATCTCAAGCCCAAAAATTTGATCCTGAAGGTGAATATATTCGTCAATGGGTACCTGAATTGAGTTCAGTTGATACGGCAGAATTAGTAACAGGTAAAATTCCACCTTTAGAACGCGCTCGTTGTAATTATCCTGAGCCTATTGTCGATCATAACCAACAACAAAAAGAATTCAAACTGCGTTTTCAACAAATTCGAGCAAGCTAATTATAATAATTTGGGTTTGGAGACCAAACCCCTACATTTTATCTAAATTGTTCAACATGATGACTCAAAAAATCTTTCTAACTTTACTGTGGCTATCATTTGTGATTTATGCATTTTTCTTTTCGCCACCTAATCAACCCGATACCCTTGAACTAATTAAAAATCTAAGTACGGGAAAATGGGAAGGAATTAATCCAATTATTATCAGTTTATTTAATATTATGGGCATTTGGCCACTGATTTATGCTGGTGTAATTTTTGCGGATGGAAAAATGCAAAAAATACCTGCTTGGCCCTTTGCTACTGTATCATTTGCGGTTGGTGCTTTTGCAATTTTACCCTATTTAATTTTGCGTCAACCTAATCACGAATTTGATGGAAACAAAACACTTTTACTCAAAATCTTAGATTCACGTTGGTTAGGTTTATCCGTAACGTTAGGAACTGCGGCATTTTTGCTTTATGCTGTTACTCAAGGTGACTGGAATGATTTTATTCAACAGTGGCAAACTAGCCGATTTATTCACGTCATGAGTTTAGATTTTTGTTTATTATGTCTGCTTTTTCCCATTTTATTAAAAGATGATATGGAACGACGTGGACTTAAGAATGAGAGTTTATTTTGGTTGGTTTCTTTAGTTCCTTTACTTGGATCGGCAATTTATTTAATGGTTCGCCCGCCTTTAGTGGAAACAACGATAGACTAGAGATAAAGCAAGCGTCAATATTTAAAGTATGCCCAAGGTTGAAGAAATTGCTCAAAGTGCCGCAACGATCGCACATGAACTCGGTATCAATAAATACGACATCTACGGTTCATCAGTAGACGATACCAGTGTCGAAGTGTTTCAGGGAGAACCGAAGCAGGTACAAGCGTCTAACCGTTCTAGTGTTATTGTTAGAGTGTGGAATCAAGATCATCAAGTGGGTGTCACTTCTACTACTGATGTTGATCCATCTGGATTAAAATTAGCCCTAAAAACAGCTTATGAGGCTAGTTTTTTTGGGGTTAAAGAAAATGTACCTGATTTTAGTCCCCAAGCTAAAGAACCCACAGCAAATCTACCTCAAAACGATGCGGTTCTAGCACCTGTATCAGAACTCATTGAAAAACTGATCGATGCAGAAAAAACAGTCATTGATGCTCATCCTGCCATTGAAAGTGTACCCTATAACGGTTTAGGCCAACAAGACGGCAACCGTTTTTACCTTAATAGTGGCGGTGCATTACGAGAAGAAACCCGCGCTTATACCTCTATTTATTTGTACACGAAAACGGAGCAAGACGGTAAAAAGCCGAGAAGTGCAGGTGCATTTAAAATCAGTCACAGTTTACCAGAACTTGATATTAATGGATGTATCACTGAAGCAGTCAGCAAAACCATTAGCCATCTTGACTATCAACCCATTAAAACAGGTAAATATCGCGTTGTTTTCTCTCCTCGTGCTTTTTTGAGTCTATTTGGTCGATTTTCTAATTTATTTAATGCACAAAGTATCCTCGATAAGCAAAGTTTATCCACTCCAGAATCATTAGGTACACAAATTGCCTCATCTTATTTATCTGTAGATGATAACGCACTTCATCCTGATAATATTTCGGCTGAAACGTTTGATGGAGAAGGTACACCGACTCGTAAAATTACTCTAATTTCACAGGGTATTTTAACGAATTTCCTCCACAGCACAATTACGGCTAAACGGATGAATGCTGAACCGACTGGACATGGTAGCATTGGAGCAAAGGTTGGTGTTAGCTCACATTTTTATCATGTTTATGCAGCCAAAGCAGCAAACCAAACCTATCGTCTAGAAGATGCTGAAAATGTCATCTACATCGATAATTTACAAGCACTTCACGCAGGGGTTAATTCTCTACAGGGGTCTTTTTCCTTACCGTTTGATGGTTGGTTAGTCAACAAAGGTGAATACACCAGTATTGATTCTGCCACTGTAGCGGGTGACTTTTTATCTCTCCTAAAATCGATTATTTTTGTTGAATCTGAAGCAGAAATAACACCAAGTGGAATTTGTCCTCGGATTTGGATAGAAGAACTATCGATTACTGGCTCTTAGTTTTATTACTTTAATCTAGTAACATTTTTGATTAAAAACCCATAGGAACAATACACCTATGGGTCTTTTAATCTGTACTATAAAAATAGTTCTTTTCAGCCGTCGAGTGATTTCACTTTAATAATAAATAATATAGCTTCCCCGTATGATTAATCAAACCAGCACGATCGCCAGCTATTTTCCCTGTTCCCATAAATATATCGACTCTCCCCGCACCTTTGATCGCACTTCCTGTATCTTGATCTAAAACATAACGACTCACTTCACGGGTTTCCATTTCTCCTTGTTGCGTCACGATGGGTATAGACGTTTGAATGACTGCTAATGCACCAGGTGGCAAAATAGATTTATCAGTAGCAATTGATCGCTCGGCGGTGACTGGTACTCCTATACTACCTGTGGCGGGTGCGCCAAAGGTTTCTTTAAAAAAGATAAAACGGTTATTGCGGGGTAAATAATTCTGAAGTTGTTCGGGGTGAGTCCGCAGATAATCGATTACCATTGGTAAGGTTAACCCCTTTGGAGGAAAGATCCCATCTTTAATTAATTCTTTTCCAATACTGGTATAAGGATAGTCGGTACTGCCATCAAACCCAATACCCATCATTTTTCCATCACTTAGACGTAATTTTGCTGAACCCTGAACCTGTACCAAATAAGCTTCTATACGATCTTTGAACCAAACTAACTCAGATCCAGCAAGGGGACTTTTTGCACCTTTTAACCCATCGTTTCCTTCTAATTCGCTACGGGTTGGATGGGGTTTTTTCCATTGTTCAAAGTTTTTTGGTTTGCGATAAAGTGGATAGCGATATTCTGCGGTGGGTTTGCGACTCGCTTGGTAAATGGGTTCAAAATATCCTGTAAAAGCAACTGTCCCTAAATTATCGTTTCCGCTAGACTGATACCAAACAAATTCTTTTTTCACAGCAGCTTGTAATTGTTCGGGTGTGCGTGAAGAAACAACAAGTTGACGAAAGCGAATTAAAGAACGTTTAACACGATCGCGGGTGATGCCAGAGATGGGATAATTTTGATAATCTTGGACTGCTTTAGAACTATTAAGATATTTTAAGCTATGATCAATGGCTTTTAGTAAAGCTTTGCGATCGCCATTTTTACCTAAACGACCCCAGATTTGATCATCCCATCCTAAGGAGGATTCTAACTGACGAGGTTCAACTTTATTTAAAGGACTATTTTGGGCAATCAGTCCACAGGGAAGTAAAGTAAAGACACTCAACAAGAGAATAGCAATTTTGAACATGGAACTCTAACTAAAACGACTTTTTTATAGACGTTCGACACTCCCAAAAAAGATCGGTTCAACGCGAATACCGACAATACTCGAAGGACGAATGACCATATATTCACCTTGAATATTCCGAATAGGAACATTGATAAAGTCGTCGGAGTCACTTTTAGGGACTAACTCACCGCTATACCATTTCTGAAAGTCTTGAATACTACTAAACCGTACTTCTTCTCGGTGACCACTGTTGAGGAGGATAAAGATCGCGTATTCGTCTGGTTTTCTACTCATATGTTTATTACGATGTCAGATTAAAACGTTGTAGTAATGTTTCTATCACTGAGGGTAGGGTTTTTTTCAATTCTGTTACAGAAGTGTACTTTAATTGTTGATATTGCGGAAAGTCAAAAGAAAATTCTCCCTTAAATTCGGGTCGCTGTTGATAGGTCAATAAAATTTGTCCCGCTTGTTTCGTACTAATAGCATACCCTAATTCAACGCATACATTAGGATTAGGGAGCAAAGTTGAGTTTACAACCTGAATGGGTGTACTGTCAGCAATAAAAAGTAAACTTTTCCTAATTTTCCGTAATTGTGCGTCACTTAATCTCAAAGGCGCATTTTTCGGATATTCTGTCTCTTCTATACTCAGAGAATAACGAGAACGTTTGTTAATTGTTGCGATCGTCGTTTCTAGCGTTTCCCGTAACGCTTCGCTAGAATCAGGATACTGAGATTGAGGACTAAAATAAATAATCGGCTCTAACCATGCGGAAATATCTTGTTTAGTAAAATAAATCTCATGGGAAATCAGATCAATGTTAGAAATGGCATAACCACCACTTCCCTCGATATAAAATTCGACAGTATCTCCCTCTAAGTAGCGTTGAAACCAAGGGGACGTTTGGACTTCTAAACTATCCTCTAAAAAATCTGCTCTTAAACCAGACTTGAGCAAACTATTACGGTTTAAACGTAAGTCGTGGGGACGCTTTACAACGTCTTTCACTGGCTCATAATGTTCCAAATACCAAGCTTTTAGTGCAATAATAGCCATAGATACGGCGTTTTCCGACTGCCAAGATAAAAAAGATGCTTTTCAATCTTAGCAATAAGCACTGATATCTTCACCACATACGTCGGCTAGATAGGATAATGCACGAAAACGTAACATCATCAATTCGTCATAAACTGGGTTAATCTTGCATAAAGGAGGAATACTTACAATAGTTCGACCCAAAAACTGAATTTTTCGAGCAAAGGGACATTGTGCAGGAATTAAATGACAAATTTTGTGAGCTAGTTTCGGACTGTTGATCTCAAGATCGTTAATCCATTGCCGTACAATATTCACAAGATTGATTTTTTCCCTAAAAGATTTAGTGGTTTGTTTTTTAGCTTGTATCGGTTCAACCCAGTGGCTAAAAACAAGATGTTTAATTGCAAACTCTGTGACACTCATATAAACCTCGATACGTTTTTTACTTTTATCTATTTACTAGGTTTCCCAATTACTTCTACTGTTTAATCAGGCGTTTTTACAGAAAATATGATTGTTTGTCTAAAAATGGGATGATTTACTTAAGTATTTTTCTGGAAGTTTTGAGCTTATGTTCTTTTACTCTTGTCATAACATAGCCCGCTAACTGAAAAATAGTTAGGGATGTGGTTTTTGCATAGTCAAGATGTTGAAAGTACAGAATCAGTATTCTTTGTGTATGCGTAGACAAGAAATAAGCCATTAGGTTCCACTAACAAGAAACATACCTAAAAAATCGTCTTTTTTCAGCCAGTTTTATCCCACCTCAAACTCAGGTGCAATTAAACACATTAAGCTAAGGATAGGATTCAATCAAACCCAAAATTAAAAGCGTGCAAGGGAGGAGTAATCTAACATATTAACCGATTGAAGATTGTTACACTCTATACTAAATATAAGGGCTAGACGAGTATTTCTACTGATACCTCAACTCAATATAGTTATAACTCTCCACATCTCCTAGATTAACAAATTTATTTATTTTTACCATCCGCAAAAGAAATAATCTTTTTGGTATAAAATAGCACTTGATTTAGAAAAAAATTAGTTTAATTATGTCTTTTAGCTCACACAGTAGAAAAACCTACGTTCTTGAGCAGAATTATAACAACTTATATCAATTGAACAAAAGTACTTTTTGAATTGGTGAGTTTGTGTTTAAAATAGTAAGATACTATACACAAATTCAACAAAAATCACTTAAAATGCTGGTTGCTACTTGGAATGTCAATTCAATACGAACGCGCATAACTCATGTTATTAATTGGTTAGAAAGTAATCCAGTTGATGTCTTATGTCTACAAGAAACCAAAGTAATTGACTCAGATTTCCCCAAAACACTTTTTGAAGAATTAGGATTTTATCTCTATATTTCGGGTCAAAAAGCTTATAACGGAGTTGCACTAATTAGTCGTACTCCACTCGAAGATGTTAGTATGGGTTTTGCTTCCATTTTAGGCGAAACTAAAGGGGAAAAATTTGATGTACAAAAACGTGTGATTACAGGCGTGATTAACCAAGTACGAATCATTAATCTTTACGTTCCTAACGGTTCTGAAATAGGTAGCGAAAAATATGAATTTAAACTATTTTGGTTAGAACTACTAAAAGATTATTTGACTGAACTACGGAATAAAACCTCACAAGAACTATGTGTCTGTGGTGATTTTAATATTGCTTTAGAAGATAAAGATATCTATGATCCCCAAGGAAAAGAAAACCATATTTTGTCTTCTCCAGCCGAAAGACAAGCATTACAAAATGTTTTGTCGGTTGGTTTACAAGATGCTTTTAGAAAGTTTACCACAGAAGGTAATCATTTTAGTTGGTGGGATTATCGTAGCGCAGGTTTTATTAAAAATAGAGGATGGCGCATTGATCACATTTACCTCACTCCTAGGTTATACGAGCAAGCCTTTAGTTGTAAAATTGACATCGAACCCCGAAAACTGGAAAAACCAAGTGATCATACCCCTGTCATTGTCGAATTTTAGATCCCATGAGTCAATGAGTAATCATACTGAGTAGCTGCAGCATCGTTATTGATTAAATTTTTGACCAAAAAAATGGGTACAAGCCCCGTCGTAAAACGACGGCTTTTTAGGGATTTTGAGTTTTCTAATTAATTCCCTTAAAACATCTGTCTTGGTTCTTCCTGTTGCTTTGCAATAGTCTTCTAAATGCTGTTTTTCTTCAAGTTCTATATAAAAATCTACTCTGGTTTTCATGGGAAGTATACAGGGATTATGTGATATAATATCTCTATGAAAGCACGTTATCGCTACCGCGTCTACCCAACCAACACTCAGAAAACAGCCTTAGCTCAATTGTTTGGCTGCTGTAGAGTCGTGTGGAATGATGCGTTAGCTTTCTGTCAAGAGTCTTATCAGAAAGGAAATAAATATATAGGAGAAAGTGAACTACAAAAGCGGTTTATCACTCAAGCTAAAAAGTCCAAAAATAGAGAATGGTTAAAAGACGTTTCTAACATTCCTTTGCAACAATCTATTAAAGATTTAGGTCAAGCTTTCTCTAATTTCTTTGCATCTTGTAAAGGAAAAAGAAAAGGGAAGAAAGTCAGGCTACCAAGGTTCAAGAAACGTAGTTCTAATCAATCAGCTAGATTTAGAATAGGTGGCTTTAAAGTCGGACAGCACAATGTCTATTTAACCAAAATAGGTAAGCTTAAAATTGAATGGAGCCGTCCCCTACCTAGTGAGCCATCGAGTGTAACTATCATTAAAGATTGTGCTGGTAGGTATTTCTTAAGCTTTGTTGTTGAGATTAATCTTTTTCCCTTAAAAGACAATAATCAATCAGTGGGAATTGATTTAGGCATTACTGATTTTGTTACTTTGAGTACAGGGGAAAAGGTCAAAGCACCAAAGCCTTTAAAGAAACGACTGAAAAGACTTAAGTCGCTACAAAGAAATTTATCTAGGAAACAAAAGGGAAGTAAGCGGCGTGAGGTAGCAAGAAAAAGAGTAACCAAACTTCACGCAAAAATCAAAAACACAAGAACTGATTTTCTCCATAAGTTGTCTACTAAAATTATTCGTGAAAACCAAACGATAGTTCTAGAAAATTTAAACGTCAGTGGACTAATCAAAAACCGTAAATTGTCTCGTGGTATTTCAGATTTAGGATGGCGAAGTTTTCGGGCTATGCTAGAGGCTAAATCAATAATGTACGGACGGGATTTCCGAGTCATTGATAGATGGGAGCCAACAAGCCAAAGATGTTCGTGCTGTGGTGAAATCGGTGGTAAAAAAGCGTTAAATATTCGTGAATGGAATTGTCTGTTTTGTGGCGCAGAACTAGACCGTGATATTAACGCTTCAGTCAATATATTAAACGTCGCGGTAGGGCATACTGAGACTTTAAACGGACGTGGAGACAGTGTAAGACTACCACCGTCAAAGGTAGCAACAGTCTGTGAAGCGTCAACCACCTTTAAAGCAGTACAGTTAAGTCTGTTTTAAGGGAATCTCCTCCGTTTACGGAGGGGAGGATGTCAAAATGTGATTATAATCATGTTTTTGCTCAATACCTCAAAAAGTTATCAATCATATGATCCATCATCAAAAACAGTATAGACCGATCGCTGTCGATTTATTTGCTGGTGCGGGTGGAATGACATTAGGTTTTGAGCAAGCTGGTTTTGATGTCTTGGCATCCGTCGAAATTGATCCAATTCACTGCGCGATACATCAGTTTAATTTTCCTTTTTGGAATGTTCTCTGTAAAAGTATTATTGATACTACAGGAGACGAAATTAGAAAACGCTCTGCTATTGGGGAGCAAGAAATTGATGTGGTTTTTGGTGGGCCTCCCTGTCAAGGATTTTCGATAATTGGAAAACGATCTTTAGATGATGAGAGAAATACTTTAGTCTATCATTACATTAGATTAGTATTAGAACTACAACCTAAATTTTTTGTTTTAGAGAATGTCAAAGGAATGACTATCGGTCAACATCAAAAATTTATTATTGAAATTATTAATAAATTTGAAGATAATGGCTATCAAGTGTGTCATGATTACCGAGTGTTAAATGCTTCTGAATATGGCGTACCTCAAAATCGCCAAAGATTATTTTTAATGGGTTGTCGCTCTGATTTAAAACTACCTAATTATCCTGCGAAAATTACTAAATCTGCTACAATTAAAACTTCTAAATTAGCTCAGGAATTACCATTATGTCCAACTGTTTGGGAAGCCATTCAAGATTTACCAATCATAGAAAACTATCCAGAATTATATGAAAAAGACTGGATAATAGCAGATTTCGGAAAATCAAGCGATTATGTAAAAAAAATTTGTGCTGATTTTCTAAGTGATAATTATTCTTATCAACGTCATTACGACTCTAGAATCTTAACATCAAGTCTAAGAACAAAACATACTCCAGAATCTGTACAAAGATTTGCTGATACTCCCAATGGAAAAACTGAACCAATCAGCCGTTTTTATAAACTTCACCCTAACGGAATTTGTAATACACTTCGTGCAGGAACCGCGAGTAATAGAGGATCTTTTACATCTCCAAGACCCATTCATCCTTTTATACCGAGATGTATAACGGTTCGTGAGGCTGCACGTTTACATTCTTATCCAGATTGGTTTAGATTTCATACAACAAAATGGCATGGATTTCGACAAATTGGTAACTCAGTTCCACCCCTTTTAGCTAAAGCTATTGCATCCGAAATTATGAATGCTCTAGAGATTAAGCCAGAACCAACAAAATTTATCAAAAATTTAGGAAATACTGATCTATTAAAATTTGATATGAGAAAAGCTACTAAATATTTTAATGTTAATTCCAACGTAATTGAACCTAGAAAAAGAAAACTGAGTTTATCTAAAAGCAATATTGAACATCTATAAAAATAATCAGCAAAAATTGAACAAGTGGTTATTTTTATCAAGTTATGACCACTTATTTGAATTTAAAAAAGTTTGAGTTATTAATACAAACGACTTAAAACATAATCAGTTAAATCCACTAAAGCTTGAGCCGAAGCCGAAGGTTTAAGACAAGTGATATGCTGTAAAGCTTGTTGAGCATGATGTAAAGCTAAATCTCTAGCTCTTTGAATTCCATTACTTTCTTTAACAATCGCTAAAGCTTTTTCAATATCGTTGTCTTCGCTAAATTCTCGTTCGATTAAAATTTCTAAATAAGGATTTTCTTCCATGGCATACAAAGCAGGGGCCGTAATAATGCCACTGATAAAATCAGAGCCAGCAGGTTTGCCTAAAACTTCTGTTGGTGATGTGAAATCGAGAATATCATCGACGATTTGAAAAGCAAGTCCTAAATTTCGTCCATATAAGTACATATGTTCGGAAACTTCGCTGGAAGTATCGCTGAGAACACAAGCAGCTTTAGAACTGTTAGCGATCAAAGAAGCGGTTTTATAATAACTTTTTTCTAGATAAGCTTCGATCGATAAACTGGTATCAAAGCGATTGATTCCCTGTTGAATTTCCCCCTCTGCAAAGTCTCGAATGACTTCTGAGAGAAGTTTGACAACTTGTAGATTATCTAAATTCGCTAAATACCAAGAAGATTGAGCAAAGAGAAAGTCACCCGCTAATACCGCAATTCGATTGTCAAATAAACTATTGACGGTTGGTACATTGCGTCGCAGTTGCGCTTCATCGACAACATCATCATGAACTAGACTAGCGGTATGAATCATTTCGGTTATTTCCGCTAACCGTCGATGTCGTGCTGTCAGATCTTGATCGAGTAAAGTCGCCCGTGAGACTAAAAAGACGATCGCAGGTCTAATTCGTTTCCCACCTGCTCCAAATAAATGTTCTGCAGCGGCTCCTAAAATGGGATGACGCGCACCAATCAGTTTAGTTAGATTATCGGTCAATAGACGGAGATCGGCTTCGACGGGGGCAAAAATAGAAGAAGTGGTTGTGATCATTAGTCAGCCAATTTGGCGAGATAGTTACGAAAGTTTACATATCCTTACATTTATTTTAAGCTAACCTATCCAGACTGGGAAATAGATTCTTGAGCTTGAGGTCACCAAGACCGAGATCCATGAGGTCTCATTCCTTTGATAGAAGCGTTGATGAAGCGATCAAACATCTTAAGAGTTAGTTTCAATTTGAATAACTTATGTTAGGCTATTGTTAAAGGGTTTTAAGAATTTCCATATGACTTAAAGTTCAGAACTGAATAGCTAAAAACAATGACTTGAGAATTATTACTTAAGAATTTATACTTAGCGGTTCTGAAAAAGTAAGATGGGTTAGTCGATTTTGTCGCTGACTCAACTGAATTAATGGGCTTTTAGGCTCGGAATTTGCTTGCTTGTAAAAGATGGTGGGCGAGGATTTTGTCGCGCTTAAGAGTGAGCAATTCAGCAGGTTGTGGTAACTTACGCCTTTTAATCGTTCATTTAAACTGATCCTAAAAAAATGCCTCACCTAATTATACTTTTGGCCGTTGTGTATTTGTTGTCAGTGTTTCTCATCTTAACGATCGCCAAACGATTAACCAAGATGAAATCCATTTGACACTATATTGTATGGATTAGGGGCTTGGAGTCTGAAAGTGATCTGAGCCTTTAATCACCAATTCCCCTAGCTGTTGTGATTTTTTGAAGCAATCAAGAGAATAACATTAGCCTTTTAGTCATCATTGTTAGATTTTGCCAAAAAACTGATAGTATTTAAAATTAGATTTCTTGAATAGGAAACTATTTATTAGTTCATAATCTGAAAACTAAAGTTGTGTTGAATGGCGAAAACTTTTTAAAACAATTATGCAAATTATTGTCCGCAAATTGAATAATTGGGCTTATCAAAATCAAACTTATGTCCAAAATTGGCGAACACAACGTCTTCTTTCTTTTCTCAAACTCGTTAAGCCACCTAAGCAAGCTAAAATTATTGACTTAGGCGGCAGTTCTTATATGTGGGATTTGCTAGAACACGATTTTGAGGTCACGATTGTTAATTTACCCGATGGCTTAAAACAAGATCATCAATTATCCCGCTATTATTATATTGAGGGAAATCAACCGATCTTCGTGAGATATTTGCTGACAAATCGTTCGATCTGGTTTACAGTAATTCTGTGAGCGAAGACGTTGGAAATCAAGAACAACAAATTGCTTTTGCGATTGAGGTTCAATCGGTTAATCGTTTAATTAAGTCTTGGGAAACTAAATTACCCGCTTGGACAGAAATGATTAAAGAATTAAGGGTACTCTCAAAAGACCAGATGCAAGATCTGTTTCTAGAGGCGAGCATTTACATTGAACATAAATTTTTGTTAGAAAAGTCTTATTCTTTCTATAAACCTTATACAAAATCTTAAAATATGGCTCGGATACTGATTACAGGTGGTGCGGGATTTATTGGTTCTAATTTTGTGCATCACTGGTGCGAAACTTACCCCAATGATCGCGTTGTAGTGCTAGATGCTTTGACTTATGCGGGAAATCGCAAGACATTGGCTTTATGGGAAGATAGTAATAATTTTCGGTTTGTTCAAGGAAATATTTGCGATCGCTCTTTAGTAGACTCTTTGTTTAGGGAAGAAAACATCGATACAGTTGCCCATTTTGCAGCCGAATCTCATGTTGATCGTTCTATTTTAGGGCCAGATGCTTTTATTCAAACTAATGTAGTTGGAACTTTTACCTTATTAGAGAGTTTTCGTCAGTATTGGCAAGAACAAGGTAAACCCGATCACTATCGTTTTCTTCATGTCTCTACAGATGAGGTTTACGGCAGTTTAGAGCAAGATTCGCCAGCTTTTACCGAAACAACCCCATATGCACCTAATAGCCCCTATTCGGCATCAAAAGCGGGGAGTGATCATCTAGCACGTGCTTATTATCATACTTATGGAATGCCCACTCTGATTACGAACTGTTCTAATAATTATGGAGCGTATCATTTTCCAGAAAAGTTAATCCCCTTGATGTGTATTAATATCCTCTTGGGAAAACCGCTTCCCGTGTATGGCGATGGTCAAAATATTCGAGATTGGTTATATGTTAAGGATCATTGTCAAGCATTAGATACAGTTCTTCACAAAGGACAAGCGGGCGAAACCTATAATATTGGGGGTAATAATGAGGTCAAAAATATCGATCTCGTCTATAAACTTTGTGAATTGATGGATGAATTAGCCCCAGACTTACCCGTGAAACCCTCGAAAGAATTAATTACCTTTGTTAAAGATCGCCCAGGACACGATCGCCGTTATGCAATTGATGCGACTAAAATTAAAACAGAGTTAGGATGGACTCCCCAAGAAACAATAGAGGGAGGTTTACGCCAAACTATTATTTGGTATCTGAATAATCGTGAGTGGTGGCAGCCTTTACTATCAAAGGACTATCAGGCGTATTACGATCAAGTTTATGGAGTTAAAAGTTAATAGTAAGCTCTTAAGATAGCCCATAGGTATCTGATGCCTATGGGTTTTGAATTTTTAGACAAATCTTGCCAAGCTAAAACCGTATTTAGTAGCCGCTTGAGTAGGCAGTGGGCAACTAATCAAATAACCTTGAGCAAAATCACAGCCAAGCGATCGCAAAAATTGGAGTTGTTCTGGTGTTTCGACCCCCTCTGCGATTAACTTTAATCCTAAACCATGTCCTAGAGCAATCACAGACTTAACAATAGCTTTATTGCTAGAATGCGTCCAAAGCTCCCGAATAAAAGACTGATCGATCTTGAGTGCATCAACAGGAAAGTCTCTAAGGGTACTTAAAGAAGAATAACCAGTCCCAAAATCATCAATTGAAATGTAAATGCCCATTGCCTTGAGCTTTTTAAGAACAGAGATTGTTAAACTAACATCCTGCATCGCAATACTTTCGGTAATTTCTAATTCAAGACACTGAGGATCGAGTTGGGTTTGTTGCAAAATCTGAGTGACAATTTGTACTAAATCACCTTGCTGAAACTGACAAGCAGAAAGATTAATCGCGACACGCAAAGGTGGTAACCCTGCTAATTGCCATGCGCGATTTTGAGTACAAGCAGTTTGCAGCACCCATTCACCGATAGCTACGATTAATCCAGTCTCTTCTGCTAGGGGAATAAATTGATCAGGTGGAATGAGATCTACTCCCTCTCGTTGCCAGCGTATTAAAGCCTCCATGCCAACGATTTGACCCGTGTTTAAATCGATTTGCGGTTGATAGTGCAATAAAAACTCACCACGTTTTAAAGCTTTGTAAAGATTGTTTTCTAGGGTTAAGCGTTCTAAGGCTTTAGTGTTCATGCTGGGCGCATAAAGTTGATAATTATTTTTGCCTTGTTGTTTAGTCCGATACATGGCGATATCAGCATTTTTAAGCAGAGTTTCCGCATCTTTGCCATCATAAGGAGCAAAAGCGATCCCAATACTGGATTTTATATAAAGTTCCTGCCCTTCAAGATAGAAAGGCTCATCGAATGCTCTTAAAATTCTTTGAGCAATACTAATCGCTTGTTCAGTAGAGTGAAGATCAAGAACCAAGATCGTAAACTCATCACCTGCCCAACGAGCGATCGTATCTTCTGGTCGTAAACAACTGGTGAGTCGCTGTGCGGTTTGCTGTAATAACAAATCTCCTGCGGCATGACCTAGAGTATCGTTGACCAATTTAAAGCGATCTAAATCAAGAAACATCACACCGAGGCTCTGACCCTGATGCTCTGCTTGAGCCAAAGCCAAAGTCAGGAGATTATGAAATAACATTCGGTTAGGTAAACCAGTTAACTGATCATGAAGAGATTGATGGCGAAGAGTTTCTTCAACACGCTTCTGCATGACAGTTAGATAAAGATGTGTTCCCAAAGCATCAGCCAGCTTAATCTCATCTGGTTTCCATGCTTGAGCTTGGCCTTGTTTAATTTCTCGCCAGATTTCAAAAGATCGCCTTGGCAAGTGGTTTCGCTCATCTTGTTGCCAATGTCCTGCCCATAACTTTTCTGTTTCAATTTCATTACGAAAAATACTCAAGCATCCGACACATTGATTGTGATACTGTAACGGGACGATTAAAATAGAACGAATGCGTGTCTGCTCGAATTTCGATACCAACGGTTGAAGTTGGGGGTCTTGATAAAGATCTTCAATACTGTATAAGCGTGGGTTGCTTACAGAACTGAGGCTCATACTAAGTTGCGAATTAG
>NZ_BLJI01000019.1 GCF_017312365.1 Chroococcus sp. FPU101 | reverse complement strand
AACACGCTTTGTAGTGCTCTATTACTGAAGTGTTATTTAAGTAATATTACTTAAATGCTTTTTTATCAGTTTACACAAAATTTACATAAATTTTATATTTAATTAACTAAATTCATAAACAGGCGTTTCAATTATTCTCGTCGGTTGTTTTTCTTCCCAGATAATTTGCTGTAATTTTTCAACAGTTTTGGGAGAGAAAAAACGCTCACCTGTTTCAATATTGACTCTAGCAGGAACATTTTCAATAATGTAAAATTTTCCTTCTACTTCAAGAGTATAAGTAACGCTCTGTTCTACAAAGGATTCTTGAGGTAAATTACTTGCCATTGTTATTACTCCTTTTTCTGCTTTAAAAATTAACCCACAAATTTAGGTCAGGTTCATATACTGTAATAATTTTAATCAATGGTCGAGAGGGATAACTACACTGAAGATGAATTGGTCTACCTTTTATTGTAAAACCTAAAATTAGACAACTAGCACCATATTTATCGTTAGGATAGTCTTCTATTATTTCTCCAGATGCTATTGCTTCACGAATTTCTGTTACGCTAATATGTCGTAGAATACTTTGGTTAAGTGCGTGTTGAGAAAATTCAAATTGATTTTGTAAAATTTTATTACGAAGATCATCAATCATACATTGAAAAAAATACGAGCAATTTCAAAAAAGCATAGGAGTAGATTTTTATCCACTCCTACTTCTAACTTTATTTAACTATCAACCTAATAAGGCCATTTCCAGTGAGTAATTTCCTCTTTATCGATACCATGAGTGAAAGCGTAATCAAGGTTATCGATAATCGCGTTTTTCATCCGTTCTTTAGCGTGTGCTGCTGCCGAACCGAGTTTAGGTACGCGGTCAATCACATCAATCACAAGGTTAAAACGGTCAACTTGGTTACGGATGGCTAACTCTAGAGGTGTGTTGATATTACCTTCTTCCTTGTATCCGCGAACTCGAATCCGATGCTGATTGGTACGGCGATAAGTTAGCTTGTGAATTAACCAGGGATAACCATGAAAGTTGAAGATAACGGGTTTATCTGGAGTAAATAAAGTATCAAAATCTCTGTGGGATAAACCATGAGGATGTTCAGTATCAGGGGTTAGCGTAAATAAGTCAACCACGTTAATAAAACGGATTTTCAGTTCTGGGAACTCTTCACGTAAAATCGCAGTTGCCGCTAAAGATTCCATTGTCGGAATATCACCACAGCAGGCCATGACGACATCGGGTTCATCAGGGTCAGTTCCGCAATCGTCGTTACTTGCCCAGTCCCAAATTCCAATCCCTTTCGCACAGTGTTTAATTGCTTCATCCATGCTGAGGAATTGCATATGTTTCTGTTTATCAACCACGATGACATTTACTTTGTTGGTACTGCGGAAAGCTTCATCAGCAACACAGAGTAAAGTATTAACATCAGGGGGAAGATAGATACGAACAACTTCAGCACTCTTATTCGTCACAAGGTCGATAAAACCAGGGTCTTGATGGCTAAATCCGTTGTGGTCTTGCCGCCAAACCACAGAAGAGAGCATGATATTCATCGAAGAAACGGGCGCACGCCAACTCACCTCTTTGGTACAAATATCAAGCCATTTAGCGTGTTGGTTAAACATGGAGTCAATGACGTGAGCAAATGCTTCATAAGTATGGAAGAAGCCATGTCGCCCCGTCAGCAGATAGCCTTCTAACCATCCCATTAAGGTATGTTCGCTCAACATCTCCATGACTCGACCATCGGGACATAGCAAACTACCGCCTTCATCTTCGGGAAGAAAATCTGCTAACCAAGTTTTCTGAGAAACTTCGTAAACATTATCTAATTTATTAGAAGCTGTTTCATCGGGCCCGAATAAACGGAAGTTATGAAGGTTACATTTCATGATGTCCCGCATAAACATACCCAGTGGGCGAGTGTTTTCGACTTCTACGGTGCCTGGTTTTTGGACATCTACACCAAAATTACGGAAGTTGGGCAGCTTAAGAGCTTTGCGGAGTAGTCCGCCATTGGCGTTTAGGTTAGCACTCATTCGCATGGAACCTGTAGGGGCAAGTTCTTTGAGTTCTGGAATCAACGTACCATTTTCGTCGAAAAGTTCTTCGGGTTTATAACTCTTCATCCATTCTTCTAAAAGTTTTAGATGCTCAGGTTTAGTGTGCATTTCTCCCATTGGAACTTGGTGAGCGCGCCAAAAACCCTCTACTTTTTTCCCATCGACGACTTTAGGCCCTGTCCATCCTTTCGGAGAACGGAGAATAATCATCGGCCAGCGAGGACGTTTTGCGACTCCAGTTGAACGTGCTTCCTGTTGAATAGCCCGAATTTGGGTAACGCAATGTTCCATCGTCGCAGCCATTCTTTGATGACAATCTAGATAGTCATCGTCTTCTTTGCACTCTACGATATACGGTGTGTAACCATAGCCAACAAATAGGCTTTCTAGTTCTTCAGTCGAGATACGAGCCAGAATAGTGGGGTTAGCAATTTTATAACCGTTAAGGTTCAAAATGGGGAGAACTGCACCATCACGAATCGGATTTAAAAACTTGTTAGAGTGCCAAGAAGTAGCAAGGGGGCCTGTTTCTGCTTCTCCATCTCCTGCAACAACCGCTACAATTAAATCAGGGTTATCGTAAGCGGCACCATAAGCATGAGAAACACTATATCCTAGCTCTCCACCTTCATGAATTGAGCCAGGGGTTTCAGGTGTACAATGACTACCGATATGACCGGGGAAAGAGAACTGTTTAAAGAATTTCTGCATCCCCTCTTCATCTTCGCTTTTATCGGGATAAATTTCTGAGTAGGTTCCTTCTAAATAGACAGGGCCCAGAACACCAGGTGCGCCATGACCTGGCCCCGCCATAAAAATCATGTTTTGATGATATTTTTTGATGAGACGATTCAGATGAATATATGTAAAACTGAGAGCAGGACTAGCTCCCCAGTGTCCTAGTAAACGGTACTTAACGTGTTCAGCTTTAAGAGGTTCTTTTAATAGGGGATTATCGCGTAGATAAATCATGCCAACAGCAAGATAATGACAAGCACGCCAGTAAGCATGAATTTTTTGAACTTCTTCTGGAGATAGTGGATTTTGTTCTGCAATTGACTTTTCTAAGGCTGCTACCATTGAAAGTAACTCCAATTTTCACGTTTATAAGATGAGCTTTGATGAATTAGCAAGAAAACAAATCAATACTTGCTTTTATCTACAGCAATCAAGGCGTTGTTAGTCATGGCTATCTCTAATCTCAGAAAGCTTTTCAATAAAAGTTATGCTTTCATCAATTTAGTTTTTGATTAATAATTGAGTTTATCTAATGATTAAAGAATGATTATTACAATCATTAGAGCGAATTACTCAATATTACAAAAAGTCTAGCGGGTCAAAAGACAAAATGCAATTATAGTTTGATCTTTTTTAAGATTTGACTGAAAAGATCTAATCTTAGATAAAGCGCAGACTAATTTAACCTAATTTTGCTGAATTATTAACTACAATTTAAGATTATTATGTGTCTTTTGTTACAAACTGCCATAAAAATAGTTAGTCTATAATTATAATTGAATAACATAGTAAGATTCTTAAAAAAAAATTAAAATTAAATTTAGCTTGAAGAAAACTAACTTTAAATCAATCTTTTAGTCAATAAAGTTCCTTGACAATTACTTAAAACAAATCAAAAATTTTTCTTGAATCCTTCCTTTTGAAGTGAAAACCTCATAGCATAGAAGTAATTTTCAAACTACAATCACAATTTAGGTTTGAATGAAATCATTTTAAGTCATTAACTCTGGAGTATCGTTCATGGCAAAAGTTAAGGTTGCTGTCAATGGATTTGGTCGAATTGGAAGATTAGTTTTTCGCTCTGGTATTCATAACCCAGACTTTGAATTTCTTGGCATCAATGACCTCGTTCCCCCAGATAATCTTGCCTATCTTCTCAAGTATGATTCGACTCATGGACGCTTTTCGGGTACCGTAGAAGCAAAAGAAGATGGTATAGTCGTCGATGGAAAATTGATACCCTGCTATTCGATGCGTAATCCCGAAGAATTGCCCTGGGGTAAATCGGGTGTTGATTTTGTTGTTGAGTCTACGGGATTTTTTACGGACTATGAAGGGGCATCAAAACATATCACCGCAGGAGCCAAAAGAGTCGTCATTTCTGCGCCAACTAAAGACCCAGAACGCATTAAAACCTATGTTGTTGGTGTCAATGCTCATGAATTTGACCCCGCTAAAGATGTAATTGTTTCTAATGCAAGCTGTACGACGAACTGTTTAGCTCCTGTTGCGAAAGTCATTAATGATAACTTTGGTTTAACTGAAGGGTTGATGACGACTGTTCACTCGATGACAGCTACTCAACCTACTGTAGACGGCCCCAGTAAAAAAGATTGGCGTGGAGGACGTGGTGCAGCACAAAACATTATCCCTTCGTCCACTGGTGCAGCCAAAGCCGTTACATTAGTAATACCCTCACTCAAAGGAAAGTTAACAGGAATGGCGTTCCGTGTGCCGACTCCTAATGTATCTGTGGTAGACCTCACTTTCAAAACCGAAAAAGCTACCAGTTACGCCGAAATCTGTGAAGTGATGAAAGCCGCATCAGAAGGAGAACTGAAAAATGTTTTAGCTTATACCGATGAAGAAGTGGTTTCGACAGATTTTCTGACGGATGCTCATTCGAGTATTTTTGATGCTAAGGCAGGGATTGAATTAAATTCTAATTTCTTTAAAATTGTTGCTTGGTATGACAACGAATGGGGTTACTCTAATCGGATGCTAGATTTAATGAAAGTCATGGCCGACAAAGAAGCCTCAATGATGGCAACCGTTTAGTTTGTAAAGATATAAGTGTAGGGATTTGGTCTCCAAATCCTTTCACAGTCATCAGTCATCAGTGACCAGTAATCAGTATTTTCTTGATAGAACTGTTTTACTGTTTGCTGAATCATAACCCATACAAACAATATGCAAATCACCCAATGTCTTCATACAGCGATTTTAGTCTGTGATCTTGAAAAAGCAGAATACTTTTATGGACAAGTGTTAGGTTTGACTAAAGTCGATCGTAACTTAAAATATCTTGGTGCATGGTATCAAATTGGCGACTATCAACTTCATCTAATGGTTGATGCAAGTTTCAGCACTCAAAAATACAATACAGAAAAATGGGGACGCAACCCGCATCTAGCCCTATCTGTTGTTAATCTAGAAGAAGCAATTACAGAACTTCAACAACACAGTTATCCGATACAAATGAGCGCATCAGGACGACCTGCTTTATTTGTACACGATCCTGATGGCAATATCATCGAAATTAGTCAAAAATGAAAGTTATTGCTTATTTTTATGTTAATCCATTACTCGAATCACCACCCGATGCAGCAATTTGGGGAACCGAAGTAGAGCAAGTGTACCAAGATTTAGGAGAGCGTACTGCACTTAAACAACTTTTAGCTGATTGTGTAATTAATCCACCTAACTCGTTATATATTCGACACTTAGAAGAACTAGGAGATAGTTTAACCGAAATTTGCGATCGTATCACTCAACTCGAAGCATTAGAAATTGAAATTATTGTTACTGATGCTTCACTCAAGAGCAATCTAGCACAACTTCTACAGGACATTCAACAACACCAGCATAGCAAACGTTTACGCTCTGGACACGCTAGAAATCGACTGAAGGCACTACCCCCCCCAGGAAAAGCACCCTACGGATATCGTCGAGGAAAAGAGCGTTATATTTTAGATCGTAGTACCGCTCCAGTCGTCAAAGATTTTTTTGAACGATTTTTATTATTCGGTTCTTTGCGGGGTGCAGTACGATACTTAGAAAAGCGATACGGGAAAAAAATTTCTGTATCTACTGGAAAAAACTGGTTAACTAACCCTGTCTATCGTGGAGACTTAGCCTACCAAAATCAGCAGATTATTCCTGATACTCATGCTCCTATTTTATCGAAAGAAGAAGCCGCACAAATTGATCGCTTACTTCGCAGTAATAGTAAATTACCACCGAAAACATCTAGCGCACCTCGTTCTTTAGGAGGGTTAGTTACCTGTCAACGATGTCAGTCTGCAATGACTATTACTCGTGTTACAGCAAGAGGAAAGAATACAGAATATCTATATCTGCGTCCGATGAATTGTATTTTGCAGCCAAAATGTCAAGCGATATCTTATCAAGCAGTTTTGGAAGAAACGATTAACCGTATCTGTGAAGATTTTCCGAAAACCGTTGCACCGTTAAATTTACCCAATCTAGAAAGCATTAAATTAAAACTTTGTCAAGACATTGAACAAAAAAATAATATTCTTCAACAACTGCCGATTTTACAGGAACAAGGGATTTTAGACGAAGAAACGGCTAGTTTACGCAGTTATAAAATTAGAACAGAAATCGCGCAACTTCAAGAAAAATTAGCTCAATTGCCACCCGATGATCTAAAAGCGATCGTCAAAGCAGTATCATTACGTCAATTTTGGTTAGATTTATCGGAAACTGAAAGACGGTTTTATTTTCGTGAGTTTATTCGCAATATTGAAATTATTCGCGGTGATGGGAAGGAATGGACGTTAAGGTTAGTGTTTATATTTTAATCCCCAAAAATATCTAACTGTTTCTGATTTGGGGTCATTTTTTGAATACCTTCTCGCAATCCTAACGCAATCTTACTATGTTTTTCGATTTGTCCCATCACTTGTCTAGCTCTTGTAATAACAGATGCAGGTAAACCCGCTAACCTTCCTGCTTCAATACCATAGGATTTATCTGCACCCCCTGGGCGTACTTGATGCAAAAATATAATCTGTGTAGGGGTTTCTTGTACAGTCACCTGATAGTTAGCTACATTCGTTAGAATTGAAGCGAGTTCGTTTAATTCGTGATAATGAGTCGCAAAAATCGTTCTAGACTGAATTTCTGTCGCTAAATACTCCGCAACTGCCCAAGCAATCGATAGCCCATCAAAGGTAGCTGTTCCGCGTCCAATCTCATCGAGTAATACTAATGATCTAGCGGTAGCATGGTTGAGGATATTTGCTGTTTCATTCATTTCTACCATAAAAGTCGATTGTCCAGTAGCGAGATCATCTACTGCACCAACTCGTGTAAAAATACGATCGCAGATTGATAATTTTGCAGCAGTCGCGGGTACATAACTTCCTGTTTGTGCCATCAGTTGTATTAAACCCACCTGTCTAAGATAACAACTTTTCCCACTGGCATTTGGCCCTGTTAGAATAACAAGATCAGGATAATTTTGCTCTAGACTATTGCCGAGTGTCGTTGAATTGGGGACAAAAAACCCTGCACCTAAAGATTGTTCGACGACGGGATGTCTACCATTTTTGAGATCAATTACTCTTCCTTCGACAAATTCTGGACGACAATAGCCTTGATACACTGCGACTTCTGCTAAACCCGATAAAACATCTATTGCGGCGACTGCTTTAGCAATATTACGGATTTCTTGGGCTTTTTCGGCAACTTCTGAACGTAAATCGGTAAATATTTCGTACTCTAAGCGATTTAGATCATCTTTCGCGGTTAGGATGCGGGTTTCTCGTTCTTTTAATTCTGGAGTGATATAGCGTTCTTCATTCAGAAGTGTTTGCTTACGGATATAATTTTCGGGGGCTTGTTCTGCTTTGGAACGGGGTAAACTAATATAGTAGCCAAAGGATTTATTAGAATCGACTTTCAGGTTAGAAATTCCTGTCCGTTTTTTCTCCGTTGCTTCAAAGTTCGCTAACCACTGGATATCCTCTTGATATTGTTCGCGCATTCCATCGAGTTGAGGATCGACCCCATCTCGAATGATACCACCCTCTTTGATATGAAGCGGAAGAGATTCAACTAAAAAGGATAGAACTTTTTTGCCTAATGGTTCTAAGTCTGGGGGAATTTTTTGTAAAGCTTTGAGAAAAGGTGAACTTCCTTGATTAGCTAATGTCGCTAAATCGGCTAATTTAACTAAAGACTCGGATAACGCTAATAAATCTCTGGCATTTGCTGATCCTGAGCCAACCCGCCCCGTAATTCGTTCGATATCGTATATACTGCGTAATAATTGCCGTAAATCTTGGCGTAATGAGGGATGATCCGATAATTCTTGTATTGTATCTTGTCTTGCTTTAATTCCTTTAGGATCGAGTAAAGGTTGCATAAACCAGCGACGTAATGCCCTTCCTCCCATTGCGGTACTGGTGCGATCTAATGCCCAAAGTAATGAACCATAAAAGCTGCCATCTCTTACAGTTTGCGTAATTTCGAGGTTTCGTCTGGTTTGATGATCCAGAATTAAATAATCCGCTAAACTATAAGTACGTAAAGGTTGTAATGGGATTTTATTGGCTTTTTGAGTATCTTCGATATATTCAAGTAAACCCCCTGCGGCACGAATGGCTAAGGGAAGATGTTCACACCCTAAGCCTTCTAATGATTTAATTTTGAATGTAGTCAGTAAACGGGGTTTTGCTTCAGAAATGAGAAACGGAGTTTGCGATCGTAATGAATAACAAAACGAGTCGGGTAAACAAGTTGGTAAATGCTCGGATTTTTCTCCTGGACGTAGTAAAGATTTAAGATCGGGTGCATTTGTTGGTATTAGAATTTCTGAGGGCTGTAATCGCAATAATTCAACCGAAAGCGAGGATAAATCACTTGCTTGAGTCGTGAAAAATTCTCCTGTAGAGATGTCTGCATACGCTAACCCCCAATGTTCCCCCGCAATAACAACCGCAGCGAGAAAATTATTTCGTCTTGCTTGCAACATCCCGTCATCAGTCAGAGTACCAGGGGTGAGGAGTTTTGTGATTTGTCGTTCTACCATGCGTTTTTCTTCTTTTGCAACAGCAGAATCTTCAACTTGATCACATATCGTCACCGCGTAACCTTTTTCGACTAATAATCTACTATAACGCTCTAGGGCATGATGAGGAACTCCTGTCATCGCAACTCTTCCGATGTCTTTTCCCCCTTCTTTGCTAGTCAGAACTAATTCTAATTCTCTCGATATGATTACTGCATCTTGGAAAAAGCATTCAAAAAAATCACCAACCCGATATAACAATAAGGCACTTGGGTACTTTTCTTTCACCTCGACATAATGCTGGTGCATTGGGGTTAACTTTGTGCGATCGAGTACGCGATAATCTAAATGAGGGGCTTGTTTATTTCCGATTTCTGTGGTAAGAGGATTTGACTCTGGAGAGGTAGTCATCGATGAAATCAATTGACGGAACGGCTTTTATGACTCTATCGCAAGTTTGACGAAATTTGTGTTAAAGATTGTAACTGTTATTCTATAAAAGCAGAATTGAGTAAAATAATACAATATTGATCAGAGAAAGACACTATGCAAATTCAAATTGCATTACCAGATGATTTAGCTTTATCTCTAGAAGCAAAGTGGGGAAGTTTAGAACGTCGATTAACTGAGATGATTGTTATTGAAGCTTATCGAGATGGTTCTATTAGCGTTGGTAAAGTACGAGAGTTATTAGGGATGAAAACTCGTTTAGAAGTCGATGCGTTTTTAAAAAATAAGGGAATCGATTTATCTTACAGTGAAGCAGATTTAGAAGCCGATCGTCAAACACATGAACAAATCTATGATGGGGTTTGGAAACCAAACCCCTACGGATTATTGTAGGGATTTGGTCGCCAAATCCTGTTATTGTGATTACAGATAAAAGAATTTAGGTGGATTAGAGAAAGGAAACCAAACCCCTACGACAGCTAAATCTTTTCAGTTAATTTCGTCAACACCGAATTAGAACGCTCGATAAATGAGGTCATTGTCTCTGCATTAAAGCCTTTTTGGGCAATTAAAGCAAGATCATATACGTGTTGACATAGGTTTTTAGCTAATTCTGCACTGGGTGATTCACCACTTCCTGAAATAATGCTACCCTGACTAAGACTGAGGATATTTTGGATCAAGGGATGGGATGAATTCACCATTAAGACATGATCTTCAGGAAATGACATCATTTGTTGTTGCATCAATGCGGTCATTTCTTGGAGTCGTCGCATCGCTTCGGGTAATAATACCATAGCGGGGGGCGTTCCTTTGGGATCATCGGATTTAATTGACTCGACACGCACATTGATGCGAGGATTATTTAAGGCTTTCTCAAAGAGTTCTTTGATCACTTCACTACGGGTTTTATTGGTTGCTGGATCAACTATTTCACTCGAATGATCTTTCTCCAATAGGGTAGGATCTAATTCTGAGTCAACCCGTGTAAATTTGACGTTAGTATATTCTCTTTCTAGGAAGGGAATAAAATAGTTAGTGTCAATGAATGAGTCAAAGAATAGAACTTCTAAACCCTGATTTTTGTACAGTTGTACATAGGTTGCTTGGGTTGCAGAGTCTGTACAATAAAAAACTCGATTTTCATGACGTTCTTTATTGCGATCGAGATATGCTTTTAGTGTGGTGTATCCTTCTTTTTCGACGGATGTTAGTGGATCGCTTGTACTAGATACATCTTGCCATGCGTCACCCTCTGCTTGTACTTCAACTTTTGGGGTGTCTTCGGGTTTGTAGGTAGTACGATAAATCAGGATATCTTCGACTTGTTTTTTGAATTTCTCGTCTCGGATGGAACCGTATTTAACGAAAGTTCCGACATCTTCCCAACAACGGATATATTCAAGAGCATCTTCTAAATATACTGATTTTAGACGATCGGCAATCTTTTTCGAGATAAAATCTGCAATCCGTCGTACAGTACGATCGCTCGTTAAGGCACTCCGTGATACATTAAGGGGAATATCGGGACTATCGATCACCCCGCGCAGTGGCATCAAGAATTCGGGTATAATTTCCTCACAGTGATCACTGACAAAAACTTGATTACAGAACAGTTTAATCTGTCCTTTGGTCACATCAACATCGGGTCTGAGTTTGGGAAAATAGAGAATACCATTGAGTAAAAAGGGATAATCTGTATTCAAATGTACCCATAATAGCGGTTCTTCTTGAAACGGATACAGATAACGATAAAACTCAAGATAATCTTCTTTAGTTAAATTTTGGGGTGACTCTTTCCACAAAGCGCGTTGTTTATTAATTGTCTCTCCTTCAAATTTGATCGGGACAGACATAAAATCAGAATAGGTGGAAACTAACTGACGAATACGTGCAGGTTCAAGATATTCTGTTTCATCATCTTGTAGAGTAAGTGTGATTGTTGTTCCAATGGTATTACGGGAAGATTCGCTTAGTTCAAATGCGGGAGAACCATCACAAGACCAGTGTACTGCTTGTGCGCCATCTTGGTAAGATAGGGTATCAATTTCTACTTGTTTGGCTACCATAAAAGCAGAATAGAAACCGAGTCCAAAATGACCAATTAAATCATTAGAACTTTTTTGATATTTTTGAACGAATTCTTCTGCGCTAGAGAAAGCAACCTGATTAATATATTTTTTAACTTCCTCTACTGTCATTCCAATTCCAGTATCACTGATTGAGAGAGTTTTGGCATCTTTATCGACACTTAGGATAATTTCAGGTTCGGGTAGATCTCCAGTAACTTCGCCCGCTAGAGATGCCATTTTTAGCTTAGAAATTGCATCAACACTATTAGAAATCAGTTCCCGTAAAAAGATTTCGTGATTGGTATAAAGAGATTTTTTGATGATGGGGAAAATATTCTCAGTATGAATCGTGATATTACCTTTTTCGAGTACCGTCATAAGTCTTTCAAGTCTATCTAATAACTACAGTTTTAGGATTCTTACCATTCATCTTGGCTGATTCTAGTCTAATTATGCCCGACGGATGACCACATTGAGTAGATTCGGATTCCCGTACCTCAATACCATACGATTAGGGCGTAGGATTAGGATAGCGAAAATGAACTGCATCAATATCTTGTAAGATTTCCCGACTTAATTCTATCTCAATACTATTGATGTTTTCTTGGAGTTGTTCAAGTGTTGTTGCACCGATAATAGTACTGGTGACAAACCAACGACTTCTCACATAAGCTAATGCCATTTGTGCGGGGGATAAATTATATTTTTGTGCTACATTAACATAGGCTTGCACTGCTTCAGGTAAATTAAGTTTATCGTATCTTTGTCCAAATCCTTTAAATAAATTAATTCGACCATTCGCGTTATTTTCTAAATATTTGCCTGTAAGTGTGCCAAAACCGAGAGGACTATAAGCAAGTAAACTGATGTTATGAAAGCGACAAGTTTCTGCTAAATTAAGATGAAAGGTTCGATTGACTAAACTAAAAGCATTTTGAATCGAAACGACTTTCGGTAAATTCATTTTTTCGGCAATATGGCAAAATTCACACACTCCTAATGGAGTTTCATTACTTAAACCTAAATAACGAATTTTTCCTGCTTGAATTAAATCGGCAAAAATTTTTAATTGTTCTAAAATTGGTGTAGTTTCTCTTTCTTGTGTCACATCATAATCAGGTGAACCAAAAAGAGGAACATATCGATCGGGCCAATGAATTTGATAGAGATCAATATAATCTGTTTTTAATCTTTTTAGACTATCATCGATTGCTTGTTGAACATTGGTTCGATCAATGCGTAAATTTCCACTTCGTAACCATTTTAATCGTGTACTGCCTCCTGCGACTTTTGTAGCAATAATGATTTGATCGCGTTGTTGTTTAACTAACCATTCTCCAATGTATGATTCAGTTTTTCCTTGTGTTTCTGCACGTGGAGGAACAGGATACATTTCAGCCGTATCGATAAAATTAATGCCACAAGAAATTGCATAATCTAATTGTTGATGAGCTTCTTCTATGGTGTTTTGTTGTCCATAAGTCATGGTTCCTAAACAAATTTCAGATACCTGTAATTCACTATCACCTAGTTTTTTATATTGCATTGAATGAGTTGTTTTTTCTGGCTTAAACTAAAGATGATCATATTTTAAACTAAAACTTCTGTCCTTGAGCCGCTAAAAGTCAACTATCATCAGATAGATGCCCGTAAAATAAATCGTATAACTGACAACGAAAACTATATTAAGAAACAAGACAAAACTAAAATAAAAAAGAAAATTTGTGGATAAAATAAAAATATGGGTATGGATGGTGAAAAAATGCAAGCGATCGCTAATCTTACTTTGCAAGCAGAACGGTTTCGAGAACTACAAGATCAATTACAACTGTTAGGTCTAAATAATGCTGATCCTCTAGAACAAGATGATCAAGATATTCTAGTGATCCCTTCTTTTAGTATTGATCAACGAGTGGGTCAAAAAGTCGCTGGTTTTCTCCACTACGAAGAACGCTTACTCTTTTCTTTGATTCGTCTCAGAAATCCCAAAACCCGATTAATTTACGTCACATCACAACCCCTTTCTCAGATGAGCGTAGATTATTATTTACAATTACTACCTGGGATTCCGTTTTCTCATGCTCGAAATCGTTTATTATTACTAACCACCTACGATAATTCTTTTAGACCCCTCACCGAAAAAATCTTAGAACGTCCGCGCTTAGTAGAACGAATTCGTAAAGCTTTACGCCCTGGCAAATCTTATATGGTTTGTTTTAATTCTACCAATTTAGAACAAGAATTATCGCTACAATTAGATGTTCCTTTATTAGCTTCGAGTCCTCACTTAAATTACTGGGGTTCTAAGAGTGGAAGTCGAGAAATTTTTGCAGAATGCGAGATCCCTTTTCCTGATGGTAGCTTCTTAGTTGATACCGTAGACCAATTAATTTTAGAAACGGCTAAATTATGGGAACGTCAACCCTCACTGAAACGAATGGTAGTCAAACTCAATGAAGGGTTTTCGGGTGAAGGAAATGCAGTTTTAGATTTACGTCCCATCACAAAAGAAATAGATATTTCTACAACAACTCTAGAAGACAAACAATATTTAATTGAAAAACAACTCGAAAAATTAAGCTTTCAAGCAGCCGAGGAAACTTGGGAAACCTTTTCAAGTCGAATACCCGAACTTGGTGCCATTGTTGAAGCATTTATCGAAGGAGAAGAAAAAAGATCCCCCAGTGTACAAGGTTATATCAGTCCGATGGGACAAGTCGAAATACTTTCTACCCATGATCAAATTTTAGGTGGGCCAGACGGACAAATTTATCTCGGTTGTAAATTTCCCGCCGATGATGCTTATCGCTTAAAATTACAAGAAATTGGCTTAAAAGTCGGAGAAGCTTTAGCGAAAAAAGGTGCGATGGAACGATACGGAGTTGATTTTGTCGCTGTACAAGACCCCATTACTTTAGCATGGGATCTAGAAGCCATTGAAATTAATCTTCGTAAAGGAGGCACTACCCACCCCTTTATGACCCTAAAATTGTTGACCAATGGTAAATACAATTACGAAACGGGTTTGTTTTTGAGCCAACAAAATGAAGAAAAATATTACATAGCTTCCGATAATCTCTATAAACCTCAATATAAAGGTTTACTCTCCGATGATTTAATGGATATTATTACCGAAAATCAGTTACATTTTGATAGTAGTAGTAAAACAGGAACCGTTTTTCATCTAATGGGTGCTTTGTCAGAGTTCGGCAAAGTGGGACTAACTTGTATTGGAGATTCTTGGGAAGAAGCAGAAACAATCTATCGTCGTGTAGAAGAAGTATTAGATAGAGAAACAGAAGCGATGAAAAATGCCTGTTCTTTTAATTTATCTTCAAATGCACCGATTAATTGGACTCGTTAAGCCAAAAGTGACGTTTTATGTTGAAACTATAGCTTTCTGTTTTATCAAAAAGTAAAAGTAAAAACTTATATTTAAGAAAGCCGCTCAGAAGTAAGACGATTTTTGAGTTTAAAAATTAAAGATAAATTTTAAAAGTAAAATAGCTTTCAATGGAGTCAGGGTTAATCATTAAGGTACTTAAAAAAAAGCATGGAAAAACACGATATTGTAGTCATTGGTGCTTCTGCTGGAGGAGTAGAAGCCATTAAACAGTTAGTACAGACTATACCAGAAGATATTCCAGCTGCTATCTTTGTCGTGATACACATTCCACCGAGAGGAAGAAGTAGACTTCCTGAAATTATAAACCGCTTTGGCTCAATTAAAGCCTATCACCCAAAAGACGGTGATCCGATTCAAAACGGACAGATTTATATTGCGCCACCCGATTATCATTTAGTTATTAAGAATGGTTACATTCGATTGACACGCGGGCCAAAAGAAAATCATACGCGCCCCGCTGTTGATGTTTTATTCCGCACTGCCGCCAAAGTATACGGGCCTAGAGTCGTCGCCACCTTGCTATCGGGAACACTAGATGATGGAACAGCAGGATTAATTGCTGTCGAACAACGTGGCGGTTTAACCATTGTCCAAAACCCAGAAGAAGCGTTGTTTGATGGAATGCCGAAAAACGCCATCAAAAATGATCACGTTGATTATGTATTAAATGTAGCTGAAATCTCACCCCTATTAATAAAGTTAGCCAACCAACCGATTGAAATATCAGAGGTAGAGCCAGTGTCTAACGATATGGAAATAGAAACGGATATGGCAGAATTAGAACTAGAGGCGATGCAGAAAATGGAACGCCCTGGCCAACCGTCACCCTATGCTTGTCCTGACTGTGGTGGAGTCTTGTGGGAACTCGATGAAGACAAGATCATGCGTTTTCGTTGTCGCACAGGTCACGCTTATTCGCCTCATAGCCTTATTGCATCTCAATCTGAACAATTAGAAGAAGCGTTTTGGAATGCACTCAGAGCCTTAGAAGAAAAAGCAGATCTAACCTTCAAAATGGCAAAACAAGCCGAAACAAACAATCGTCCCTATTCTGCAAAACGTTTTCGACAACAAGGAGAAGATGCGAAAGATAGAGCAAGTCTCGTTCGACAACTGCTCCTCAGAGAAGAAGGCAATGAAAACTTATCAACGAGTAATAATCAGTTGACTCGGACTGATAACGCTAATATCGATTTATCAGAAGACGAGTTAGCCCAACACGATCATACTATACAGCTTTATAAGAGCGAAAATCTTTTAAATACCGAAAATAGTTTAAACTTGAAAATCGTTGCTTTGTGTGCATCCGCAGGTGGGGTAAACGCTTTAGGTGAAATTCTCTCGGGACTAAATGTAGATTTTCCCGCCCCAGTGGTCATCGTACAGCATCTCGCTCGCCAATACCCAAGCCAACTGGCTAATATCCTGAGTCGACGTACTCAATTAAAGGTAAAACAAGCAGAAACAGGGGATAAACTAACACCAGGACAGGTCTACATCGCGCCACCCGATCAACATCTTTTGATCAACCCCAATCAAACGATTTCACTCTCTCAAGCCGAATTAGTGAACTTTTTGCGGCCAAGCGGGGATTTATTACTAGAATCTGTGGCAGCTAGTTTTCAAGAACAGGCGATCGCTGTTATTCTAACAGGTACGGGTTCAGATGGAGCAATGGGCATCCAAGCGATTAAAAAAATGAATGGTTTTGTCATTGCACAAGACAGAACGACCTCGGAGTATTTCGGAATGCCGAAAGCCGCCATTAATACGGAATGTGTCGATCAAATTGTTCCCTTGAATGAAATTGCTTCTTTTTTAATCAATTTAGTGGATAAAGATGAGTAACTCAGAGCAGAACTCAGCAGGCTTAGAATCATTGCTCACCTACATCAAACGAGCTCGAGGATTTGATTTTACAGGCTATAAACGGGCTAGTCTGATGCGTCGAGTCCGAAAACGGATGCAAGTGATCGGTGTCGATGATTTTAGCGACTATTTAGATCACCTAGAAGTCCACCCGCAAGAATTTTCTGAGTTATTTAATACAATACTAATCAATGTAACTTCTTTTTTCCGCGATCGCCCAGCCGGGGACTATATCAGTAGCGAAATCATTCCCCGCATTGTTGAACGCAAAAAAAATAACGAACTCATTCGAGTTTGGACGGCAGGATGTGCATTGGGTCAAGAAGCCTATACCTTAACCATGATTCTAGCAGAGACACTGGGAATAGAGACATTTAAAAATCGAGTCAAAATTTATGCGACTGATCTCGATGAGGAAGCACTTAACGTAGCCCGCTATGCGTCTTACAGTGCAAAAGAAATCGCTAGTGTTCCAGAAGAACTTCTTGATAAATATTTTGACCAGACTAATGGTAACTATACATTTCGTAAAGATTTACGTCGTAGCGTCATCTTTGGCCGTCATAATTTAGTTCATGATGCGCCCATCTCTCGCATTGATCTGCTGGTCTGTCGTAACACCTTGATGTATTTTAATGCAGAATCCCAAGCTCGAATCATTAGCCGTTTTCACTTTGCCCTCAATGACAATGGCTTTCTTTTTTTGGGTAAAGCAGAAATGCTCTTGAGCCATAGTAACTTTTTTACGCCAGTAGACCTAAAATTGCGGATTTTTAGCCAGATGCCGCGAGCCAATATGCGATCGCGTATACTGCTGATCAACAATGAAAGTGAAGATGAGGAGGGTAGTTATTTGTCTCGACACGTTCGTCTAAGAGATGCGAGTTTTGATGCTAACCCTGTTGCTCAAATTGTTGTTGATGTTAATAGTCTTTTAATATTAGCCAACGAACGAGCAAGAAACTTATTTGGACTGGTGACGAGAGATATTAATCGCCCCCTACAAGATTTAGAATTGTCTTACCGCCCTGTTGAGTTACGCTCTTGTCTTGAGCAAGTTTATAGTGAATGCCGCATCATCACCCTCAAAGATGTGGAATGGACACCAAATTCGGGAGAGACACAATATTATGATGTGCAGTTAGCCCCCCTGTTTGACCTCAATGGCAGTTTGATGGGGGCGACGATTACTTTTACCGATGTATCTGGGTTTAAGCGTCTGCAAGAGGAACTCGAACACTCGAACCAAGAGCTAGAAATGGCGTATGAGGAATTACAATCGACTAATGAAGAATTAGAAACCACTAATGAGGAATTACAATCCTCTAATGAAGAATTAGAAACCACTAACGAGGAATTGCAGTCTACTAACGAAGAGTTAGAAACGATAAACGAGGAATTACAATCCTCTAATGAAGAATTACAAACCCTCAATGAAGAACTGCACCGACGCACGACCGAACTTAACTCAGCAAATTCCTTTTTGTCATCTATCTTAGGGAGTATGCAGGGTGGTGTGATAGTAATCGATCAAGATTTGCGGATCTTAATCTGGAATGACAAGGCTGAGGATTTGTGGGGTTTACGGGGTGATGAAGTGCAGGGAACGTATTTTCTTAATTTGGATATCGGTTTATCTGTCGATCCAATTTTACCGCTGATACGGAATTGTCTGGCTGCCAATGAGCCAACAGAAGTTATCTTAGACGCGGTTAACCGTCGCGGTAAAGCTATTCAATGTCGAGTTAATTTTACACCCCTGATTGACAATCGACAAACAATCCAAGGGGTAATTTTATTGATGGAAGAACAAAAAAACAATTAAATACTACACTGCGATTACATATTGATTACGCCCTTGTTGTTTAGCCTGATATAAAGCCATATCTGCTTGTTGAATTAAGAGATCTGGCGATCGCTCTTGTGGAACTACACAGGCGATCCCAAAACTAACCGTCACCCAATCACTAACAGGAGATGCTTGATGGGGAATTTTTAGAGAAAGAATCAGATCGTGAATTCGATTCGCGACCTCGATCGCACCTTCTCGGTTAATATTGGGTAAAATCACGGCAAATTCTTCACCCCCATAACGCGCTACCAAATCTGCGGGACGATAAACCGCTTTTTGCACCGTTTGAGCAATTGTACTTAAACATTCATCCCCTTTTTGATGCCCGTAGAAATCGTTATAGAGTTTAAAATAATCCACATCAAACAAAATCAGCGATAAGGGTTGCTGTTCTCTTTGTAGACGCTGCCATTCTTTGATAAAAACCTGATCGAAACAGCGACGGTTAGCAATTTCGGTCAAAGAATCGATATTGACGAGGTGTTTTAGATCTCGATTAATTCGTCTTAACTCAAATTGAGCTTGACGTAAAGCGTCTTCTGTGCGTTTACGCTCTGTAATATTGTGTAAAATACAAAGCGTCCTGATAAATCGGCCGTTTTCATCCCATTGACTGCGACTTTCTAGGAAAACGATAATTAATTCACCGTTTTTAGTCATGAGTTCCAGTTCTAAGCGCATTATCTCAGCGTTTTTGCAATTGGCAAGTTTTTCTGAAAAATACGGCTTGATTTCGGGTGACCAAAACTCGCCAAAACTTTTCCCTATCAGTTCATCACTGGTATAGCCTAATAAATTACACAGTTCAGCGTTAACATCAAGGATTAGCCCTTGCTCATCTAAGGACTGATAGGCGACAGGTGAATGTTCAAACATACTCCGAAAATCAGCCTCACTCTGGCGCAGGATTTCTGCTGTTTTTTTTCGTTCCCAAAGCTTTTGTTTCAGTAGCAAGTTAGCCGCCTCAATGCGTTTGCGCTCACTAATATCTCGAATTAACCAAAGCCAACTTTTAGTACAATTCTCTTGAGCTTGAAAACCAGATACAGTAATCGCTACCTCTATTAGATTACTGTATCGAGTTTTTAGACATATTTCCCATTCAGACGTTTTTTCACCTCTCACTAACTGATTGAGTTTAGCGAAAAAAAACGCTTGATCCCCAGAAGGAACAAAAAGTGTTAGGGGTTTACCAACTAAAAAAGCTTGAGGAATTTTGAATAACTCAGCAGCAGCGCGGTTTGCCTGTTGAATTCGTCCAAATTCATCGGTGACGAGATAGCCATCGGGAGCTAATTCAAACAAATCCTGATAACGTTGACGTTCGATTTCGACTTGAGTACGAGTGTATTGTATTTCTTGATTTTGTTGTAGTAGTTCTTCTTGAGCAATATTTAACTCTTCTACAGCAACAATCAGTTCTTCAAGAGACTCTGCAACCATTTCGGGGGGTAATTCAGATAGAGACATCACATATTGATAAAAATTAGTGAGTAAAATATATTTTCTTTCAAAATCGTGTTTAATCAGATTTATGTCCATTTTTACCGTGTTTTTAAAGTTAGATCTTAAAGCTGTGAATTGATATACTAAGAACTACAAGCAGATCAGCCATGTTTCTAAATTTTTTGATTAAATCAATAATATAGTTCAAGCTATAAAGCGATATTTATCCATTTTTCAAGTTTTTATGGTAAATGAATCAAATTGATGGCTGATTGCTAGCTAAATCTTAATATTGCTGTTTTTTGATAATGTTGTAGCCTTATTGTCTATCTACAATCAACATATAAGACAGAAGACAACAGAAATAAGCTTGAGAATTTCAATAGATAGAGATCTATATCAACGATTTCTATCCAAAAGTATATTAAAAATATCAGTAAATCAATAATAATTTAGTTAAACTATAACTTCTTTCAGATTATTTGCAAGATTATCAATAATAATCCACAATAATCGTCAATTTTAGTTAAAAATATGAAATCAAATTCAATATTTCAAAAATTTCAAAAGAATCACGCTAAAATTATTGATTTTGCTCAAGAAATCAAGTCGCTATCAGAATTCCCCCCCGAAATAGTTGCAGAATCTCTTGAAGAACTCACCGTTGCTATGGAGGAGTTAAATGTTGCTCAAGAAGAACTACTACAACAAAATCAAGAAATAGAACAAGTTCGTACTAAAATTGAAATCCAAAGTCAACGTTATCAAGATTTGTTTGAATTAGCCCCCGATGGCTATCTAGTGACCGATAAAGCGGGAAATATTCAACAGGCGAATCGCGCAGCTAGTGAATTATTTAAGGTTTCCCAGCAGTTTCTAGCTGGTAAACCCTTATCGATTTTCGTTCCCCCCGCAGATCGAGCGTTTTTTCGCGCTAAACTCAATAAGGTAGTTGAAGGGTTAAAAGTTGCTGAATGGGAAATCCGTTTAAAACCCCGTCATGGTGATATTTTTGTAGCGGCTATCACTGTATCTAGTTTTCGCTCTGAGGAAAATAATACTAGCAATTGGCTTTGGCTGATTCGTGATATTACTGAGCGCAAACAAACCGAAATCGCTCTGAGGAAAATGCACATCACAGAGACGGCTAACCGTATCTTGTTCCAAGAGCTTAAGATCCAGCAACAATTAGAAATAGCCTTGCGAGAGAGTGAATCTCGTTTTCGCTACATTTTTGAAGAGGTGGGCGTTTCAATTTGGGAAGAAAATTTTACTCAAGTGAAAGCCGCACTCCAAACCCTTCAAGCTCAAGGCGTAGAAGACCTTCGCCAATATTTAACCGAACATCCAGAATTTATCCAAGAAGCCATTAACCTGATACAGGTACTGGATGTGAATTCCACGACAGTACAGATGTTTGAAGCCGAAAGTAAAGAGCAACTCTTGGTATCACTGCCACAAATTTGTTTACCTGAAACCGTTGAAATCTTTATCGATGAACTGGTGGCTATTGCTGCTGGCTGTACGCTTTTTTCTGGGGAAACAGTTGTACAAACTTTGACTGGTAAGCCGATGAATGTCCTATTTACGATAAAATTTCCCTCGGTGAATGATCTATCTGAGCGCGTGATTGTGACTCTGTTTGATATTAGCGATCGTAAAAGAGCCGAACAACTTCTCACTCAACAAGCTGAAGACCTACAACAATTAAACGTATCTCTAACCCAAACCAGTCAACTCCTCATTGAACGCAACCAAGAATTAGATCGTTTTGTCTATATTGTCTCCCATGATCTTAAAGCACCTTTGCGGGCGATTAGCAATCTCTCGACATGGCTTGCTGAAGATCTCAGCCAAGAATTGAGCGACAACAGCTTACATCAGATTACACTGCTACAGCAACGGGTACAGCGCATGGAAGATCTGATCGATGGTCTATTAGTCTATTCTCGTGCAGGTCGTAATGAAACGGAAAGTCAGATGATAGATGTCGCTGAGTTAGTAGACGAGATCCTTGATTCTTTAGCTCCTCCTGCTACTTTTAATATTATTGTGGCGAACAATTTACCAAGGATTTTTGCTAAACGGTTGCTGTTGTCACAAGTATTTTCTAATCTGATTAGTAATGCAATTAAACATCACGATCGCGTTGACGGACATATTCATATTTCTAGTATGGAGCAACCCGAATATTGTGTGTTTAGTATTGCAGATGATGGGCCTGGGATCGCACCCGAACACTATCAACGAGTTTTTGATATTTTTCAAACCCTCAAAGCCAGTAATAATAATGAAAATACGGGAATCGGATTATCGATCGTCAAAAAAATTACAGAAGCAGAAGGCGGTGAAATCTGGCTAGAATCTGAACTCGGAAAAGGCACTACTTTTTATTTTACTTGGCTAAAGCATAGTCAGTGAAGGTATAAACAATGACCTCACCCCGCCTTCGGCACCCCTCCAATAAATAAATAAATTCCTCTAACGTTCCCCCTCAATAAATAAACAAAAGACCAAAAAAACCTGCTAATTGTTTCTGAAACCTGTTTTTGGTCAAGCCGTTTATAATATTTAGAATATACATGGTGTGAGAATATTTATGGCTGTTCAATTAAAACAAGCTCTAGTCGTCGGCTCATATATTATTAAACAAAGACTAACAGGGCGTAAACGATTTCCTTTAGTATTAATGCTAGAGCCACTATTTCGCTGTAATCTAGCTTGTTCTGGCTGTGGAAAAATTCAGCATCCACCCGAAATATTAGTCCGTAATTTAACCCCCGAAGAATGTTTTGCAGCAGTCGAAGAATGTGGGGTGCCAGTCGTTTCGATTCCAGGCGGTGAACCCTTACTCCATCCACAAATCGATGAAATTGTTAAAGGATTGGTACAACGGAAAAAGTTTATTTACCTATGTACTAATGCTATTTTATTAGAGAAAAGTTTAGATAAATTTGAGCCGTCACCTTATTTAACATTTAGTGTACATTTAGACGGTTTGCGAGAACATCATGATCAATGTGTAGATCGTCAAGGTGTATTTGATAAAGCAGTTGCCGCGATTAAAGCAGCCTTAGCCAAAGGTTTTCGAGTCACAACTAATACAACAATTTTTGAGGGCAGTAACTATCAAGAAATGCAAGAATTTTTTGATTTCTTAGCTACTCTGGGTGTAGATGGCATGATGATTTCCCCTGGCTATAGTTATGAATGGGCCCCCGATCAAAATCATTTCCTAAAACGTGAGCAAACTAAAGCATTATTCCGTCAAATCCTAGAACCTTGGAAATCTGGCAAAAAACGCTGGAATTTTAATCATAATCCTCTCTTTTTAGATTTCTTAATGGGAGATAAAGATTATGAATGCACTCCCTGGGGCAGTCCAAGTTACAGTGTTTTAGGTTGGCAAAAACCTTGTTATCTACTTAATGAAGGACATTATAAAACCTTTAAAGAATTGATGGAAGCAACGAACTGGGAAAACTACGGCCGTCAAAGTGGTAACCCTCAATGCGCTGATTGTATGGTACATTGCGGCTATGAACCTACGGCAGCAGTTGAAGCATTAAAACTCGAAAATATGGGACGTGCTGTTAGTAGTTTATTTGCTTAGAATTTCTTCCCTCTAAAAAGTAAAACGTTAGAGGGAATCAAACTTTTAAAAACGAATTGACTAAAGGCGGACATTTAGAATTTAGAGTTTTACGAAAAGGACGATCGCACTCTCAACCTAAAAACGAGTCAAAAAAACAGATAGGATAATATAAATAGCCTTGCGCTCTCATTGAACAGAAGCTCATGCAACTGAATGTCACTTTAGTCCTATGAATTTAATTACATTAGAAAATTACCTCGATAACGCCTCATTTTTGATCCTGTTTCTCACCATGTTGATTTATTGGGGAGGGGCTGCATTTCCTGGAATAGCTTATCTACAAACCCTCGGAACCACAGGTGTCAGTCTTGCTAGTCTCTGCATTGCCCATTACTCGGCGCACGTTGGTTAGAAGCGGGTTATTTTCCCATCAGTAATCTTTATGAGTCTCTTTTCTTCCTAGCATGGGGTGTCACGGTGGCTCATTTACTCGCAGAATGGATGAGTCGCAGTCGTTTAGTGGGTGTTGTTACTACACCAGTCGCAATGGCTATTACTGCTTTTGCTGCTTTGTCTTTACCCCAAGATATGCAAGCGTCTGCCCCCCTAGTTCCTGCTTTAAAATCAAACTGGTTGATGATGCACGTCAGCGTCATGATGATTAGTTATGCGGCTTTGATGGTAGGATCATTACTGGCGATCGCATTTTTAGTAGTTACTAGAGGTCAAGAAATTGAGTTACGTGGTAGTTCAGTGGGAACAGGTGGCTATCGTCTGAAAAAGTCTCTTTCTACAACAAATGATGCTACTTTAAATACTAATGTCGGGTCTGGCAATACTGCGGTGATGACTGCTGTTAGTCCAACCACTGCAATTAATACACTTTCGCCACAACGTTTAAGTATTGCTGATACCCTAGATAATATTAGTTATCGCATTATTGGTTTAGGCTTTCCGCTACTCACGATTGGTATTATTGCGGGTGCAGTATGGGCTAATGAAGCGTGGGGATCTTATTGGAGTTGGGACCCTAAAGAAACTTGGGCGTTTATTACTTGGCTTGTTTTCGCTGCTTATCTTCATTCTCGCATCACTAGAGGATGGCAAGGGCGCAAACCTGCAATACTCGCCGCTAGTGGTTTTGTCGTCGTTTGGGTGTGTTACCTCGGTGTGAATTTATTGGGTAAAGGTCTACATTCTTATGGCTGGTTTTTTTAATTAGCGAATTTAGGCAGTACGGTGATTCAAAAAAGAAAGACGAGGTTTTCTCGTAACATTTTTTGATAAAGGTTTGTAAACTATAAACTAATTAGCTCTTAATGAATCAGCAACAGATTAATGAAAAAACTACTCACCGTAGAAAAAGCCTTACTGTTTGGTCACATTCTTTCGATGGCGTTTGGTTTAGCAGGTTTGCTGCTGGTATTACCAAACCCTGACTTTGTCACCAGTCTGCCTGAAATTGGTCAAACTGCCTTTAGATGGTCAATGGTTGGCGGTGGTGTTGTCTACATGGTATTAGGAATGGCAGCCGTTGCCCTTTATTCGTTTCGTACTTTAAGTGTATGGCACACGCTAGGATTTATGATTCCTGCTGTCGGACTATCTCTAGGTAGTGAATTACTAGGGACAAGTACGGGGTTTCCCTTTGGCCATTATCGCTACCTCGATGGTCTAGGCTATAAAATTGCTGGTCTAGTCCCGTTTACAATTCCTTTATCTTGGTATTATTTGGGATTTAGTGCCTATCTCATTGCGCGGGCAGCTTTTGCTAATTGGTCAGTTCCAGAATGGGTCAAAAAAATTAGCGCGATCGCCATTGGTGCAGTTTTGCTAACTTCTTGGGATTTTGTCCTAGATCCAGCAATGAGTCAAACTACCTTACCGTTTTGGGTTTGGGAACAACCGGGAGCTTTTTTCGGTATGCCCTATCAAAATTTTGCGGGTTGGTTTGGTACAGGATGCGTGTTTATGACGGTAGCTACCTTAATATGGCAAATTAAACCCATTCCATTCCCTAATCAATCGTTAGGATTACCCCTAGTGATGTATTTAGGAAATTTTGCCTTTGCGATGGTAATGAGTTTAGCGGCTCAAATTTATATACCGATCTTTTTGGGACTGCTGACAGGTGTTCTTCCAGTGTTAGTTCTCTATAAACTTGCGTCTGAACCTGAAACTCCTGCCCAAGTTCCTGCGCTAGCGACGGTAAGCGTTCCAGTCGGAACTAAATAACCTCAGTTTTAATTTCTTGGTTTAATCAGCAATAAATGACCTCATCTCCTTAAATACTCTGGGGGTGAGGTCAAACTACAAAAAGTCAATCTGCTTAGTAGAGACACTCTTTCATAGCATCCCTACCCTTTAATTTATCCTAGACTTTTCTTGAGATGTTCTTGGATTTTTTGTTTATTTTGTTTTTCCCCATCATTGGTGACATTTTTAAAATCATCACTACTGAGATTTAGGTGATCCATAACTCGTCTTTTGCGGTTTTCCACCTTGGGTACGGGTGGTGGGGCAACGAAGGGTTTTTCGGGTTCAAGTGATGGAGTAATGCCAGAACTGGGGGAATTTTTTTTAGTGGTCGAGGATGTATACTTAATACCTCCAACACTTTGATTAAGATGCTCCCAGATCTTTTTTTTACGATCGTCTGCGGCCATAGTTGATAGTGTTCCTACAAAGAGCAAGTTTATCGTTTTGTAACCTATCTCTAGTTGTAACGATTATTTAAGAAGAAGGGAACGGCCAAAGCATATATATTGAAATTAATCAATGAAAGATCGACAAACGATGAAAAAAACAAAAAATTTTTCTTTGATTTTCTTAAACCTAAGTCTGAGTGTTACTTTTCCCAAATAAGAAGAATGCAAAACCTACATCTGTTCGGTTCTTTCCTCTTCTAAGTAGGGTTACGAGCGTACCAGAAAACGATAAGATGATCAGTGTGGTCTAAGCGAATAGGGAAACGACTCGTGTTATCATCCATTATTGCTGATTATCGCATTGTCTTTGAGCGAGATCCTGCTGCACGCAATGGGCTAGAAGTTCTCTTATGTTATCCGGGGTTACACGCTTTGTGGCTATATCGGCTGGCACACGGGTTATATACTCTGGGTCTTCCTTTGATTCCTCGCCTCATTTCTCATCTGGCTCGTTTCTTGACTGGAATTGAAATTCACCCAGGGGCAAAAATTGGTAAAGGAGTTTTTATCGATCATGGCATGGGTGTCGTGATTGGCGAAACTGCGATCGTCGGAGATTATGCCCTCATTTATCAAGGCGTTACTTTAGGGGGAACGGGTAAAGAAAGCGGTAAACGTCACCCCACCCTTGGCGAGAATGTCGTTGTCGGTGCTGGTGCTAAAGTTTTAGGTAATATTATTCTTGGTAATAATGTCCGTATCGGCGCAGGTTCAGTAGTTCTTAAAGATGTTCCCTCAGACTGTACGGTTGTAGGTGTTCCAGGGCGTTTAGTCTATCGTTCGGGTGTACGGATTAATCCTTTAGAACATGGTAATCTCCCCGACTCTGAAGCGGCTGCCATTCGTGCTTTAATGGATCGGATCGAGGCTTTAGAAAAAGAACTCGAAGAACTTAAACAAAATCAAGAAAAATCCGTTAAAACTGTATCCCATAAAGAATTAGCCACCGCGAGTTGCTGTTCTATTAATGAGAGGGATTTACGGGAGTTTTTAGACGGTTCAATTTAAGGATTAATTGACTTGACGCTCCATTCGTGCTGTTGATCAAGTTGATAATGAGATCGATTTTGCGGTTCACCCCGTAATTCTAAATGATCGACCTCAATCGAATCAAAAAGCAACAAGCCAAAATTAGGTAAAGGTTCATTGACTGAAGGAGTAGGAGGTAAAAAAGCCTCCTTTGCTTCTATTCTAGGTTGTTTCGGTTCTGGCCAAGCAAACTGTAATCGCGCCGCATTAGAAAGTTGTTGCCATATCTGAAGGCGAATCGATTGTAAGTTAGAATCGGCAGAAATAAGGGTTAATGTGCCAGTAAAGCGAAACTGTTCTCTAGTTTGACTAAAATACCAGCAAATTTCAGCCAAAGGCGAATTGTTAATTTGTTGAATCTTTTCGCTACGAAGATCGCTAATCATCTGGATTTGATTGGTTTGGTCTCTAAAACCTCGATAAACGACGGTTCTATTAGCAGGATATCCATTTTGGCGAATGGTGGCTAATTGGAAATAGCGGGATTGAGGTAGACTACGATTAAGATGTAAGGCACGAGCTAATGGCGCTCGCCAAAGAGCTAATTTTTCGGCTTCCATAAATTGATCCTAAAAATATTTCCTCTCTGAATGACAGAAAGGAAACGTTCAATGATGCTCAAAAAAAATTAAGGTTGGTTATGCTGAATGTCTCCATCTGAGACACCAAAATCAAATGGAGGATGATTTAAGGCAATCATTAGCTCTTCATCATCTACTTCACTTACTGATAACTGATTATGAGCGATTTGATGATTGAATGATGATCGTCCTGGGAAAAGATAAAAAACACAAGCCATTGCGATCGCTGCTCCTAATGCGCTACTTAATGCTAATAAGCGTTGATTTCTTCTGCGATCTAGCTTTTGAAAAACTTGTGCTGATAATTGTTCATTCTTGTGAGCATCGATAGGAGTCGGAGCATATTGAGCCGACTGCTGCAATTTTGTTAGTTTACGATACAATTTTTGAAAGGATGGATCGGTGTCTAGCCACTGCTGTACTTGACGACGTTCAACGGCTGTGACTTCCCCATCTAGATAAGCACTCAATAACTCGAAACGCTCCATAGATACTGCATCAAAAGAATCTAGAAGAGAAGTATCTGCTAATGTTTCTGGTGGATCTTCGCTCTGATTTGGGTTAGGTAAGGACTGATGCTTGAGCGATTCAAATTCTTTCATGTTAACCTCACGCTTGGGAGTGAATTAAACACACTCTGCTACTAATGATGAACGAGTAGAGCTAATTTTCCCGTGATACTCCTCACACTGTTGACAAGGGTTTTAGCTTTCTTCTAGATACATCTGTAATACAGATTGTAACTTAGCTCTAGCTCTAGCGATCCGAGATTTAACAGTTCCTAAAGAAACACCCGTAATTTCCGCTATTTCTTCGTATGCCATGCCATCAATTTCTCGTAAGACAATTGTGGTACGAAATGCTTCGGGAAGCTCGGCGATCGCTACGTGTAGTTGTTCATAAAATTCACGAGTCGTTAAATGTTCGTCGGGGTTTGGATATTCTGAAATAATATCCCAGTCTATTTCCCCATCTTCAACACGACGCGGGGCATCTAGCGACATTGGATGATTCACCCGCTTCCGTTTGCGGAGTTCGTCATAAAACAAATTAGTTGCAATGCGACTTAGCCAACCACGAAATTTTAAAGGTTCATTTAATCTTTGAATGTTGCGATAAACCCGAATCCAGACTTCTTGGGCTAAATCGGCGCGATCTTGCCAATCGGGAGCTAAATGATACAAAAGTTTATCAACGTGCGATTGATAGCGTCGTAATAGTTCTTCAAACGCCGAACGATTAGGCACTAATCCATCTTGACAGCGTAAAATTAGATCATAGTTCGAGAGTTTGTCAGGAGACACAGAAGTTTGAGATAGTTTGATCTCAACGGTTGACCATGATGCAGAAAGTGATTGACTCATGAGCTTACCCAAGGATTATATTACTCCTCACGACAGATAAAGATGCAATCCATTATAGAAGGGTTCCCAAAAAATCAAAAATAATTTATTGATTGGCTAGGTTCGGCTCATAGTCAGGTGCATAGCTTTTAAGAAGATTGTTCATTTGATGAAATATATCTTTTTTAGATTTTTGAATCAAATTCCGTTCGGGATTAATGAGGGGACGAGTTGAGAAACGAGCGATCGCTTCTTCTACTTGTTGAGCAATCAGTTCCTTAAGTTCTTCAAGAGCGCGTTGTCGTTGATAGTTTGCCCCTTCTTCTGTTGTAGCATAAAGTGGGGGTAATCGATTGAGGGCGTAAGCGGCAATATCTCCAACGTCAAGCACAATATTACTCGTGTTTTCAAGTTCTGTTACCTGTGTAGTGGCTTCACTGAGAACTAATTCTTCCATAACATTAATAAACTGTTTGCGGGGCATTGCGACAACTTCTCCCGTTAACAATGCACTCATCAAACGATCTAATGCCTTATACTCTTCTAAAGAAAGTTCAGCTACACTATCGCAGATCCGTCCAATTTCCGATTCCATGACTGGAGTAAGATAGCCTTCTTTGACAGCTTGCTCAACAATGTTTTGTATACTCATAGCTTGATCTAATACTCACTTATTTTCTGCTGCGAAGCTATTTGAAGGATTGCCCAAGCAATTGAAGTAAAATCATTTTTAAGCTTTCGGTTTTAGATAAACGATCGCTTGTTGCCAGATTAAAGTTGTATTTTCATATTGATCGACTAGACAGACACAATTTTGATCTTGCCAAATCAGACGACCGACCATTAGATCATCTGTACTTAACTTGATTTCAACTTCTTTTTTATCTTTGACATATTCTTGAAGTCGGCGAATACTCGTCAGTCCAGTGTCAAATTCAAACATAGTAAAATTTTAGATTAGGTTTCATGATCAATTATCAATGACTTTATTCAATTGGTCATCACCGAATCATAATTATTTACTACAGCCAGTAATACTAACAATGACAATTCAGTTTACTAAATATCAAGGACTCGGTAACGATTTTATTTTGATTGATAATCGCCAATCTTCAGAACCGATTATTTCGCCTGAGATAGCGGTACAAATGTGCGATCGTAATTTTGGCATTGGTGCCGATGGGGTGATCTTCGCTTTACCTGGACAAGATGAAAGCGATTACACGATGAGAATTTATAACTCTGATGGCTCAGAACCTGAAATGTGCGGTAATGGGATTCGCTGTTTAGCCCAGTTTCTCTGTGATCTAGAAGGTAATGCAACAATTGGCAAAACCTATCGCATTAACACCCTAGCAGGCATTATATCCCCTTGTATCGAAGCCGATGAACAAGTCACAGTAGATATGGGATATCCTCAACTCCTTGCCCACGAAATTCCAACGACGTTAGTAGATGCAGTCAGCAAAGTGATCAATGAACCTTTAGAAATTGATCAAACCACTTGGTTAGTCACCTGTGTCAGTATGGGTAATCCTCACTGTATCACCTTTGTCGATGATGCTTCTGCCATTCCTTTAGCCACTCTTGGCCCTAAATTCGAGCATCATACCGTTTTTCCCCAACGCACCAATACAGAATTTATTGAAGTCATTCGCCCCGACTATCTAAAGATGAGAGTTTGGGAAAGAGGGGCGGGTGCAACCTTAGCGTGTGGTACTGGTGCCTGTGCTTCTGTTGTCGCTGGTGTAATAACGCACAAAAGCGATCGAAACTGTACTGTAGAATTACCTGGAGGATGTCTAAAAATTCATTGGTCTGATACAGATCACAGAGTCTATATGACAGGGCCTGCTAAAAAAGTTTTTACGGGCAGCTATCGGTAAACGAACGTAAATGGTTTGCTAGTCATTGGTCTAGCCATTTATGACCAATGGCTAACTCTCGGCTCACTCTTCTAAATTATGCGTAAACCGCAAACGACCTATTCTATTAATCGATGATTCGAGCCTTTTCGTTACCAAAAGCACAAAATTTATCGTTATAAAACAAATTAAATAGTTATATGAAGTATATGTATCGAACTATGTAATTGAGTAAAGTTTGTTTCTAGAACGAATTTCTTATAAAAATTGCAATTTCATTAACTCAACCAAGACTACCCAGGATTAATGGAGGACACACCAAAGTGGTACAAGCACCCCAAAAAGAAGACACAACTCAAAATAAGTTTGAGAAATTCAAATCGGAAAAAGATGGACTCGCCGTTAGAGAAGAATTAGACTATTTTGCGAATATCGGCTGGGAAGCGATGGACAAAACCGACTTAGAACATCGTTTAAAGTGGGTTGGCATTTTCTATCGTCCCGTGACACCAGGGAAATTTATGATGCGCCTTCGTCTTCCCAATGGCATCCTAACCAGTGAACAAATGCAGACACTGGGCGAAGTGGTTCAACGTTATGGAGATGATGGCAACGCGGATATCACCACCCGACAAAACTTACAATTACGCGGAGTACGCATCGAAGATGTTCCCGATATTTTCCGTCGTCTCAGGGCAGTTGGGTTAACTTCTGTACAGTCGGGAATGGATAATGTACGCAATATTACTGGTTCCCCAGTTGCGGGACTCGATGGCGATGAATTGATTGATACCCGCTACTTGGTGCAAAAAACCCAAGATATGATCACAAATTCGGGTGAAGGAAATCTTGAATTTACGAACTTACCGCGTAAATTTAATATTGCGATCGAAGGGGGACGCGATAACTCAGTTCATGCCGAAATCAATGATATTGCCTATGTTCCAGCCTATAAAGACGGTGAACTCGGTTTTAATGTCTTAGTCGGTGGCTTTTTCTCCGCTAAACGCTGTGAGGCTGCCATTCCGCTTAATGCTTGGGTTAGTGCTAATGATGATGTAGTGGATCTGAGTCGGGCAATTTTAGAAGTTTATCGAGATCATGGTTTACGTTCCAATCGTCAAAAATCTCGTCTCATGTGGTTAATTGATGAATGGGGTCTAGAAAAGTTTCGTGATGCGGTTGAAACTCATTATGGTCGTCCTTTAGCTACGGCTGCTCCTAAAGACGAAATTGACTGGGAAAAACGCGATCATATTGGTGTCTCTAAACAAAAGCAAGCGAGTTTAAACTTGGTAGGGCTTCATATTCCCATCGGTCGGTTGTATGCTCAAGATATGTTTGATCTAGCCCGTATCGCCGAAGTTTACGGAACTGGCGAAATTCGTCTGACTGTCGAGCAAAATGTCATTATTCCCAATATTCCAGATGAGAATTTAGAAGCATTCCTGAGTGAACCGCTTCTCGAAAAATTTACTACTCATCCCGAACCTTTAGCACGGGCGTTAGTGTCTTGTACTGGGGCGCAATTCTGTAACTTTGCACTCATTGAAACCAAAAATCGAGCTTTAAATCTAATTCGAGATTTAGATCAAGAATTAGAAATGACGCAAAATGTTCGCATTCATTGGACAGGTTGCCCTAATTCCTGTGGACAGCCCCAAGTGGCAGATATTGGACTAATGGGGACAAAAGTTCGCAAAGATGGTAAAACCGTTGAAGGTGTGGATCTATATATGGGCGGAAAAGTCGGTAAAGATGCTCATTTAGGAACTTGTGTGCAAAAAGGCATTGCTTGTGATGATCTGATTCCATTCTTAAAACAGATTCTAGTCGAACAGTTTGGCGCAAAACTGAAATCGTAATGATTTAACTAAAATATTTAGTAAATGGGGGTGAGTTTTAGATTCACCCCTATTGTTTTCACTTTGAGGGTCGTCACATCTTTACAAGATTAAGATATTAAGCGTGACTAACCGTTATAACTCCATTTGTAGATTCTTCCTTGAATAATATCGGCATAATATAGACTAGAATCTGGGCCACTCGCGATTTGAACAATACCATATAACCCAGTTGCAAATTGTTGTACAGATTGGATTCCGCCTGCCGCATTAAGGGTTGCTGCACTAACTATACCGTTATTTATATCAGAGAAGAATAAAGCTCCTTGATAGATTGATGGGAAGGTAGTTCCTCGATAAAAATCTCCCATGATGATCGCACTGACGCTACTACTATGTTGAAGTGCATAAAGTGGTGCAGTAACCGTATTACCACTGTTATAAAATGCTTGTGCTTCAGGTAGCGTAGCATAACTATTTTGCTGAAGACTTGTGCCGTTGCCACCTTCATAATACGGCCAACCAAAGTTAGCTCCCCGTCCTATGTTGATTTCTTCCCAATTATACCAACCAACATCACCAATATAGATTTGCTGTGTCGTTGGATGGAAAGTAAAACGGAACGGGTTGCGGAGTCCATAGTCATAGACTTTTGAGCGGTTGCTATTGGGGTCACCATCGTAAAAGGGATTATCTGCTAAACCTTGCCCCGTAAGCGGATCAATTCGTATAATCTTACCTGACAGGTTATCAATATCTTGAACCCGAACGGCTCGCGGATCGACTCTGCCATAAGACACACCGTCAGCATTACTAACATATAAAGAACCATCAGGAGCAAACCGAACCATTCCATTCGAGTGACCTTGACTATCTGTGGCAAGATAATCTCGAATATTGACACCAGTACTCGTAATCCCCGAAGGCGGAATCGAAATATCACTAGTACTATCTAAATCGGGTCGGCTGGTATTAGCCCAAGTGCTATTTGCTCCTAATAAAACCACTTCACTATTAGCCAACGCAGTTGTGTAATTTGTACTAGGGTCGGCTGTCACCCGTAGCAGACGGCTAGGACGATTTCCTATTTCATCGGGCCCTGCTAGGGTATTTGGATTATTGACATTATTAGTGTTATATACTTCTGGGGGATCATAGGTAAAGAGCAAATAAATATAAGGTTTACCCGAATAAAACTCAGGATGGACGGCGATACTGAGTAGTCCTCGATCTCTGACACAATTTACTTGTCTTGAGATATCAATAAAGGGTGCGGCTCGTAATGCGCCATTCTCGAAAATTTTGACAAGTCCATTTTTCTGAGCAATGTACATCCGACTGCTATTCGGTGTCCAAGCAAAAGATGTTGGTTGATTCAAGCCAGATACGATCGCCTCTCGAGTGAACTCTTGATCATCATCAGCAACATCGATAATAATATTTTCCTGCGTTCCTAACTCAGCATTAACAGGAGACATGAGCGATACATTAAAACTTCTATTGGGTGCATTGGTGCTGATATTGTTATTAATGAGTGGAACAGTAATGGTTTTTACAATTTCCCCAGGTGCAAAAATGAGAGTTCCAGTCGTATGCTGATACTCAACTCCTTTTTTAGCTGTACCATCATTGGTAGTATAGTTAACCAAGACTCGTGAAGTACTTGGTTGACCATTGAGAATAACATTAAGTGTAGCCTGACCAGCCTCTTCTCGAGTCGAAAGAGTCGGTTGTTCAAAAAATACTTGACGAGTAGAGCGATCATTATCGACGACTGTAATCAAGGTAGTTCGTTTTGTACCTAATGTCGCGCCGATGGCTGTATCAATGGCAACATTAAATGTCTCAGCATTTTCAGGTCGCGTATCATCGACTAGATTAATGGTAAGCATTTTACTGGTTTCACCATCAGCAAAATTAATCACACCTTTACTGGCTATATAGTCTTCACCTGCATTCGCTGTGTTACTAGCAGTGGTATAGTTAACCGATGCAGGCCCGCTACTGCCACCCGTGCGAACAAAGGTTACATTCACTGTCCGACTTCCTTCACTGACAATAAGCGGATTTCCTGCTAAAGCGATCGCACCTGCACTATTGGATTGAGTTTGATTAAATTCCCAATTATCGATCATTTGAGCATTAAAGTTTCCTCCTGTCCCTGCACTAAAGCCAGCATAAGCTTTATTACCCACAACCGCACTTAAATCGATTGAGTGGGTGATTAATGCTGTAGTCGGTTTAGTGGTGCTTCCTGAGACGAAAACTTTGAGTTGATTGGTTTGTCCATCATAATCAATCCAGGCATTAATCGGATTACCACTATTAAGATCAAAAGACGGACTAGCCTGTGCTAAAGCTGTTATAACATTTCCATCTCGCAACACAGCCACATGATTTCCATTGGTATCCCAAGAACTCTTATAAGTATCAAAATCAATAGCTAGACTTTGAGGAATTAAAGAAGGGGACGAAGGATAGTGACCATAACCGACAAAACCGCCATGTTTGCCTAATGCTTTAACATTATTTGGACTGTTTTGCAACATGAATACAAAACCATCTGCACCATTTGTGCCTTGACCGCCTTGAAGTTTAAATTGAAAATGGGTTTGGAAAGAGGTATTGTCATCAATTGTTATGGCATTGTTGTAAAAAGCACTACCTACTTGAGTTGCAGCAGCAGGGGTTAGTTGTAAAGAATTTCCCACTTTTGCCGCAGTACCATTTAGAGTTAGTCCATTTATACTAGAAAAAGTATTATAGTTAAAGGCTAAATCTAAGACAGAATCATAAGTCTCAATTGCTTCAAACTCAAAGGGATTTGATGCTTCTATCTGACCTGTTGTCACTTCTAGATCCCAGTCTCCACCTAGAGTAGCACTTCCCGTTAAGTCATTAGAGGCAGCTAAATCTGCATCGGTTAACTGAGCAATTCTTTGCAGCAATTGTGTTCCTGCTTCAGAACTGGCTATATTGCATCCATAAAAAAGAATATCACCATCAGGAGTTAAAGACTTTGACCAGTTATGAAGCTCATTAGTATAAGAGCCTAAAGTATTGCTGTTGAGTATAGTTGAGCCTAACTGCACACTACCCGCTTGACCATGAGAAATCAAATGGATATCTGTTACATTACATTTATTAGCTAATGCTTCGGTAATCTGCTCAATTCCATCACGAGATGAGTCAAGTAAGATGACATTAGATGCTTTAACTTTTGAGATTAAACTTTGATAATCTGCAATGGTAGGATCGATAAAAACTAAACTGTTTAATAAGGCTTCTTCGGTTGCATGATTTTCTAGTATGGTCATTGTTAAATTTCCTTAAAACCAAGATAATTTTACACAACAAAATACATCTATATCGATTTTCTAAGTTCGATACAGCTTTGATAGACAACAGAAAAAATAATTAATGATAATTCGGAAAATTAAAGCTCAATTGAGTCAGAAAAAAAATATATCAACCCTAAATAGCGTAATTTATCTCGATGATTCAAAAACTAATTTCATCAGCTTTTCTTCTTAAAAAAAATTCTACGAAGTTAGTTGAATTAGAAAAATTACTACTTTGTGCTTGAGCCAAATTGGTGTCTGAGTATCAATTGAGCTTTAAAAGTGGATCATCTAAACTTTAGTCAATAAGATTATGTCTAAAACAATGACTAAAAGAAATAAACGAACGGCTTTATAGTAATTTCTTAACAAAATCAGCAAAATAGATAATTTATTGCTGTTTTAGCAGAAATATTACAAAAAGTTACTCGCTAAAAATATTAGACAAAGTTATGACAAATTAATTAAACATCTAGGAAATTTTAGAACCTTTGCATTAATCATCAATCTTCCATTTAAAAAGCTTAATGCAATGATTTAATTTCCTAAAACTGATTAAGTTCACTCTGTGGTGTCTGCTCTTACAGTTTTCAACAGCGTGGCTACTAAAAAAGCCTTGAAATGGCACTTTGCATTATTCAAGTTCACTCTAAAGGTGGCTTCTCAAACAACCTGTAACGTTGCTATTGACTTTAAATCTATGTTTAGTAATTGACTGATTTAGCTTTTAAATACTAAGTTGTCCTCTTTCAAAAGATAGAATTTTTTAATTTGTAAATCTGTATTAAAATATACAGAAAAAATGAGAAATATCGTGCGAGTAATCTGGTTATATAATGGATACTATGAACTCATCTATTCTCTTAAAACAACTTCCCGCACAAATTATTACACCTGAAAGCTTTCAACTCTACGGGCAAGTGATCACCGCATCAGTCGATGGCAAAACCTATGATCAAACTGATGCCCAATTAAATCTAAAAAATGGTGTTCCTCGTTTTTATATCATGCGCCTAGAAAACAGAGGACGCAAATTTCATACCATTACCCGTCATAATCAATGTACCCAGTGTTTAGGCTCTCTAGAGGGTAAAGAATGGTTAATTGCAGTTGCCCCACCCAATGAAGCATCAGAACCTGATTTAGAGAAAATGATGGCGTTTCGGATTCCAGGTAGCTGTTTTATTAAGCTAGATGTTGGAACTTGGCACGCGGGGCCTTATTTTGATCATACTGTAGTTGATTTTTATAATTTAGAGTTAAGTGATACTAATGCGGTTGATCATTTTACTCATAATTTTCGCACTCGTCAGCATCTTGAATTTGAAATTCTGTAAGGGTTTGGATATCAAACCCCTACAACACATTAAATTAAACTTTTAACATCGCTTGAGATTGAAAATATTCAGGAACTTCAATAGGAAGGGGTTTTGCTTTCCAAATATCATTACAATAATCTTGGATAGAACGATCGCTAGAAAACTTACCCATCCGCGCAACATTGAGAATAGACATCCGTCCCCAATGATCTTGATCTCGATAAGCGCATCCAACAGCATCCTGAGTATCGATATAAGAACGATAGTCAGCCAATAGCATATAGGGATCGCCGTAGAGCAAATTATCAACGATCGGACGGAATAATTCAGCATCACCGTGTGAGAAAAAGCCTGTACTAATTAGATCAAGCACTGCTTTTAACTCTTCATCGCTATTGTAATAATCTCTGGGTACATAACCCTGTGCTTTAGCCGCATAAACTTCTTCAGTTGTCAAGCCAAACAGGAAGAAATTTTCAGCCCCTACCGCTTCACGAATTTCGACGTTAGCACCATCAAGAGTACCAATTGTTAATGCGCCATTAAGAGAAAATTTCATATTTCCTGTTCCAGACGCTTCTTTCCCTGCGGTGGAAATTTGTTCGGAAATATCGGCAGCAGGGTAAACCCGTTGACCAAAGGTTACATTATAGTCAGGGAGAAAAATTACTTTGATGCGATCGCCGACTGCTGGATCATGATTGACGACATCAGCAACCGAATTAATTAATTTAATAATTAACTTCGCCATAAAGTAACCTGGTGCCGCTTTGCCTCCAAAAATAAAAGTACGCGGAGTTAGATCTAAATTCGGATTATTTTTGATCCGATGATAGAGAGTAACAATATTCAAAACATTCAAGTGTTGCCGTTTGTATTCATGAATGCGTTTGACTTGAACATCAAAAAGACTATCAGGGTTAACAATGATGTCTAATTTTGAGTGAATATACGATGTTAAATCCTGCTTAACTTCTTTTTTAATTTGTTGCCAATAGTGTCGAAATCCTCCATCTTCTGCATAACCTTCAAGTTGTTTGAGATGATCAAGATTTTTGATCCAACTGTCGCCAATTTTTTCGCAGATAGCAAAGGACATTCGAGGATTACTTAACACCATCCAGCGACGCGGTGTAACTCCATTCGTTTTATTGCTGAATTTTTCGGGATAAAGTTCGTAAAAGTCCTGTAACACATCAGATTTGAGTAGTTCTGTATGTAATGCTGCTACTCCATTAATGGCAAACGATCCCACACAAGCAAGATGCGCCATCCGTACATATTTATTACCACTTTCATCAATAATCGATAATTTGGTTAATTTATCAACATCCCCTGGATAATGAATACGGACTTCATCTAGGAATCGTTCATTAATCGCGTAGATAATTTCTAGGTGACGGGGTAACATTCGGCCAAAAATACTTAGAGGCCATTTTTCTAGAGCTTCAGGTAATAGAGTATGGTTGGTATAAGCAAAGGTATTTTTGGTAATATTCCACGCTTTATCCCAATCATAGTTATTTTCGTCGATCAAGAGGCGCATTAATTCAGCAACACCGATCGCAGGGTGTGTATCATTAAGTTGAACCGACCACATTTCGTAGAAGTTGTCTAGACTCACATTTTTGTTTAAGTGAATCCGAATCATGTCCTGTAGAGAACAAGAAACAAAGAAAAATTGCTGTTCTAGACGTAACTCTTTACCTTGAATTTGTTCATCATTAGGATAGAGAACTTTAGTAATCGTCTCACTAGAAACTTTATCACGGACAGCACCATAGTAGTCACCGACGTTGAAGCGTTCAAAATTAAAAGATTCAGATGCCTCCGCTTTCCACAGACGTAGCGTATTCGCAGTATTCACTCTATAGCCTAAAATCGGAGTGTCATAGGGAATTCCATTCACCGTATAACCAGGAACCCAACGGACGCGATAAACATGATCTTGATCGTAATAAGATTCGGTATGACCTCCAAATTTAACGAGTTTAGCAAATTCAGGGCGAGCAATTTCCCAGGGATTGCCATATTGTAGCCATTTATCGGTGATTTCGACTTGCCATCCGTCTTTGATTTCTTGGTCAAAAATCCCAAACTCATAACGAATTCCATACCCAATAGCTGGAATTTCGAGAGTTGATAAAGAATCCATATAACAAGCAGCTAAACGTCCTAAACCCCCGTTTCCGAGTCCTGGTTCTTCTTCTTGATCTACCAGTTCTTGAAAATTTAATCCTGATTCTTCGATCGCTTTTTTGAATGGATCGTAAATATTTAAACTAATTAGATTATTGACTAAATGCGGCCCTAGAAGGAACTCTGCGGAAAGATAACTAACGGTTTTTACTGGAGATTTTCGGTAGGTAAGTTGAGTACTTAACCAGCGTTTGAGCAAGCGATCGCGTACAGTATAAGCTAACGCCATGTATAGATCGTTTTTGGTGGCGGTTTCTGGGGTTTTACCCAAAACATAATAGAGATTATCTAACAATGCACGTCTAATCGTTTCAATACTTAGCCCTGTGCGATCGTCTTCTACTATGATGGGACATTGATCAAGGGGGATGGTAATCGGTGGATTCATAACTACTCTAAATAATTTAGATTCTGCCAATAGTCTAAGATCACAAGTTTATATTAACCATCAAGAAAAGATTAAAATTTCACTTTTGTTAAAAGATGGTTGACCCAATATTAATAACTGATTAAGCAAATCTTTCTGTATCTAATTTGACATATATAGTTGAATGCACAAACTCATGAGTTTTTAAGAGTTATTAAACTCTCTTCTCATCAATTTCAACTAATAAACTACATAATGACCCATTTAAACTTTTCAAAGCTTTGAGAAGACAACTGAAAAGAAAAAAATACTAAATAATAAAGCTACATTTAAAAATTTATAAACGGTAAAAGATAAATGAATTGATAGTTAAAAGCCTCTTTTCATCTATCTTTTAGCTTTAACGATTACGGCTGATTTTCAATAGCCTCCGCTTCATCAGGCGTGGAAACAGACGTAAAAAGTACGCTCTTGACTGCACTAATTGCTTCTTTTAAGAACAGAGGCGGGAAGACAGCATCACGAGACAGCACTTCGATCTGTTGCTTCAGCTTAGATACAATATCTGGTTTTTTATCAGCGAGGTTGGTCTTCTCCGAAGGATCATGCGCTAAGTTGAAGAGTTCAACACGAGGTGGTAGCGTTACTTGCCAGACAAGTTTCCAATCTCCCTGACGGAGAGCAGCACGAAAAGGCTCGACATTATAAACAATTTCATTGCGCTTAGAGGTCTTTCCTCCGCTAAGGGCAGGCCAGATGTTTAATCCGTCGAGCGGTTTACTCTTTTCAGACGACGCGCCAGCAAGGCCGATAAAAGTTGGGTACATATCTACTATATGGCTCGGCTGGTCGATTACTGAACCTGGCTGGATGTGTCCCTGCCAGTTCGCAAGAGCAACGACCCGATTACCACCCTCGTATAGTGAAGCCTTCCCATCGCGGAAGGGGCCGTTATCGGCAGGAATCGTGCCTCCAGAAGTATCGACCTCGCCCGTCACCTTGGCAGAGCGAGGCCCGCCATTGTCGCTTTGGAAGAAGATGAAGGTATTGTTACGCATCCCACGCTTATCTAGCGCAGCCAGCACCTGACCAATCTGGTCATCCATTGCTGTAATCATGGCAGCGTAAGCGCGACGGTTCGGATCGCTTATAGTTTGATACTGGTCGAGATACTCTGGCGGTGCTTGATAGGGAGCATGGGGTGCGGTAAATGCCAGATAAAGAAAAAGTGGAGTTTTTGGCTCATGCTCTTCAATCAGCTTCACTGCTTCTTGACCGAGCAATGTAGTTACATAGCCTTCTTCGTTAACTAACTCGTTGTTGCGATACCAATCAATTTTTCCATGTGCCATGTGAGTGAAGTAGTCAATCTCGCCAAGGAGCGGGCCGTATTGGTAATCAAACCCCCGTTGTCGGGGCCAGTATTTGCGCTCTGCATGACCAAGGTGCCACTTACCTACGATCGCAGTCTTGTAGCCTACTTCTTTCAAGGCTTGGGGAAGCAGCCACTCATCGGTAGCAAGACCATACCGACCCGACGAGGGAATCACGGCTGTTTGTAGACCATAACGATAAGGGTATCTGCCAGTCATTAGTGCGGCTCTTGATGGTGTACACATAGAATGGGCATAATATTGTTCAAGTCGCGCCCCGCTCTGGGCAAGCCGATCAAGGTTTGGTGTTTTGATATCGGAGCCGTGAAACCCGACATCTTTCCAACCTTGGTCGTCCGACATTATGTATAAAATATGGGGACGGGAGGGTTGCTGTTGAGCTAAAACTAATGGCAACCTTTTAAAACAAATTAAAAAAAGTGCTACAAGGAGAACCATTAAAAGTACTACAGAATTCGTGCGAAATTTCATGTCTTATTCGTTTTTAATATCATCTATGTTCCTACTATAATCGAGTTAAGCAATAACAATTAAAAAAAATTTCAAACATCTAAATTGAAGTTTGAGCAGTATTAATTTAGTTATTAAATCTTTATAATCAAGCTTTTTTCTGTTTTGATTTTACGAGTACCACAAATTCTCAATCGTATCGGCTATTTTTAATAATTTAGAATAATTAGCCTGATTTCCTGTCGCTTTAACAGTTACGTGTCCTAATTTACGCCCTGGACGTGATTCTGTTTTACCATACCAATGTACATAAGCATTTGGAATAGAGGCGAGTGTCTTTCGTTTTTCGGCATAATCATGATGAGCTTCTTCATAACCTAACAAATTAACCATCACCGCCGCATCACAGTTTAAATTAGCCGTGCCTAAAGGTAAACCTGCGACTGAGCGTAACTGCATTTCAAATTGTGAGATCTTGCAAGCATCAAGGGTATAATGACCAGAATTATGAGTACGTGGCGCAATTTCATTCACTAAAATCGTCTCATCTGGGGTTAAAAATAATTCAATCCCAAACACTCCGACTGCTTGTAATTCATTCAACAGATGACGGGATAAGTCTTCTACCTGAGATTGAATTTTCAAAGAAACTTGTGCAGGAACAATAACACGATGACAAACTTGATTTTTTTGTTGGGTTTCGACAACAGGATAGACTACAACTTCTCCAGAATCGTTACGCGCAGCAATAACCGCTAATTCTTGTGTATAGGGGATAAATTCTTCGATCAGTAAAGGAACGGATTTAAGTTGATTGTAAGTGTTGATCAGTTCATCGGATGATTTAATGATAAATGTTCCTTGACCATCATAGCCATGACGACGAGCTTTGAGAACCAGAGGAAAAGTAAAATCTAATGGTTCTGTGGGATCAACTAATGCAGTAAAAAGGGGAACGGGTAAACCAATGGAGGCAAGATATTCTCTTTGATGATATTTATCTAAAAGGGGTTTTAAAGACTCTAGAGACGGGGCAAATCGTACACCTTGATTTTTGAGGTAAAAGAGTGCTTCTAAATCTACAAACTCATTTTCAAATGTAATCACATCACATTTTTGGGCAAGTCTACCTGTTGCTTGAGCATCCCCAACGGGGGCTAATATGACTTCAGTTGCCACGCCTACGGCTGGATCATCAGCATGAGGTGTTTGTACAATTAGTTCAAGATCTAATTGTTTTGCCGCACCTGCCATCATCCAAGCAAGTTGACCTCCGCCAATGACTCCAACCCGTTGTATCATTTTTATTTACATCCTAAAGATTCGCGTGTGGCTATACCTGTTTTAGAATTAATACCCGACGCATTTTTACAAAGCTGTGTTATTTGATCGCCATCAAGGACAGCATAACTAAAATCTGCCCCCGTAATTTCTGCACCTTTGAATATGGTGCGTAACATAATGGCTTCAGTAAAGACTGCATCACTGAGATTCGCTCCCTCAAAACTACTCAAATAGGCTAACCCATTGGTGAGATCGGCTCCTTGTAAGTTTACACCCATCATGGCTGATCCATTAAAAACAGCACCTCGTAGATCTGAATTACTCAGATTTGCGTTACTGAGATCGACATTAGTAAACTGTACCATTTGTAGGCTTTTTGCCGAAAAATCTTGACCACTCAAGTTTTGATTTTCATAGGAACCGATGGCACCTGTAACAGATGATGAACTTGCCGCCATCACAGGTAACGGCGCAAGGGAAAATAAAATGACTAAAATAATAGCGAGTCTGAATAAATATCTCATTAAAAACAATCTCTACATAATCAGCATTTCCGATTGTATCTTTAAACAGGGAATCGGGAACAGTCCTGATTTATAGTAATCTGAGAAATTAATTCAATTTAGTACATATCAAATGGATATCCCGCAACTGGTATTTAATGGTTTAGCGATCGGTTGTATTATTGCTTTAGCGGCGGTTGGGCTAACACTCACTTACGGAATTCTGCGTTTATCTAATTTTGCTCATGGTGATTTCATGACACTGGGAGCTTATCTAACGTGGTTAACGAATACTCATGGGGTTAATTTATGGTTATCGATGCTCGTTGGAATAGCAGGAACGATCGCGGCGATGTTACTCTGTGAAGAACTGCTCTGGAAACCGATGCGAAATAAACGAGCGAGTTCAACTTCTTTAATTATTTTATCGATTGGTTTAGCCTTATTTATTCGGAATGGGATTTTATTTATTTGGGGTGGTAGTAATCAACGCTATGATTTACCGATTGTACCTGCTGTTGAATTCGGAATGCTGAAAATTGCTTATGATCGCATTATTGTGATGATTTTGGCGATTATTGCGATGGTTGCGCTCCATTTTCTCTTACAAAAAACTAAAATCGGTAAAGCAATGCGAGCAGTCTCAGATAATACGGATTTAGCGAGAGTGACAGGAATTAATGTCGAGTGGGTCGTTTTTTGGACTTGGATTATTACAGGTGTTTTAGCAGCATTAGCAGGTGCAATGTTTGGTTTAATTACAGGTGGTGTACGTCCAAATATGGGCTGGTTTTTAATTTTACCGATTTTTGCGGCAGTAATTTTAGGCGGTATTGGTAATCCCTATGGTGCGATCGCAGGTGCTTTAGTGATTGGTATTGTTCAAGAATTAAGTGTCCCTTGGTTGGGTTCGGATTATAAATTAGGAGTTGCTTTATTAGTAATGATTTTTATTTTATTAGTTCGTCCTCAAGGATTATTTAGAGGCACGATGTAGACTCGAAGATGAGATGAGCTAAAAATATAGATAACGATTTTATTGAATCGATTAACGAGTTTTTTGGGGTTGCAAAATAGTAGGGATTGGAGCAACGGTAGCGATCGCACCAATTGCCACCATCAGAATTAGACAGATGATCACGCTGCTAATGGCAAGTACTAAACCATCCTTCTCAATCATGCCAAGACAAACTAGCACAACTGCAATCGCAGGTAACATATTACCAAAGGGGATCGGTAGGGCAATGATGACGGCAAGAACTACCAACAGCAGTCCGATTAAACGCTCAAAAGCAGGATGAGTGAAGAATTGCCAACGGGGTTTGAAAAAGCGTTCTAGCTTTTCCAGATGACGTAATACTCTGTAGATCGGCTTCTCAAAATGCTGACGCTTGAACGAACGCTTTAGAATCCAGCGAGGTAACCAAGGTTGTCTAAATCCTAGCATCAATTGAGCCGAAACCAGCATTAAAGGAATTCCGACAAAGGCAGAAAGACCCACTACGGGAAGGGGTAAGGCTTCTGGTAAAGCACAAATTAGTAAAGTTGGGCCAAATGCACGATCACCCATTTTCAGCAACAAATCCTGCAAGCAGATCTCATCTTCTTGATGCTGCTCTAAAAAACGCCGCAAAAGGTTCGAGATGTGCAAGTTTTGATTTGAGTCTATTGATTTGTAGGAAGACATCAATAAAGCACTCCAGAGTTCATAATTTTGGAAACTTCACCTACAAAGAGAAAAGTGAAATTAGATGGCATCACTATTTTATCAATAACCTCAATTACGCCAGACAATGATGCTCGGTATTGTTCTACAAAAGTCGGGATGCTGTACGATCACGCCCTTCGGTGATCTACCCTCAAAGTTAATAAATTTGCCCGCTACAATAGTAAGTAAACTGTCATTTGGAATACGGCCTATCGATACCATCTACGGCAACCAACAAGGGTTAAAAACTAGCGAAATCAAGCAGCTACAACGACTGTATCATCAGCGTTTACCAGGCGATCGCTTGACTACATCTGAGTTTGCCCAACGGTTAGCAGCTATCAGCACCGAAATCAATCAACCCGTTTGCGCCTACATCAACCGCAGAGGGCAAGTCATTCGGGTTGGCGTAGGAACCCCTCGTCAGACTCAAATACCTCCTCTAGAACTGCCTCGCTATGGTGCAGAACGACTTTGCGGGATACGTTGTATTGCCACTAAATTAAAACAAGATCCCCCCAGTGAGTCCAGTTTAACCGCAATGGTCTTACAACGCTTAGACGCACTCGTCATTCTAACTCTTACAGGTGAAGGGATGGTACGGCGTGGTGGTGGTGCGACTGGATATGTTGCAGATAGCTATTTAGCCCATTTACTGCCCCAAACCGAAACTGATAGCCCCTATTGGTTCGTTTCACCCCCCCAAAGTTTAGACGCACTCAGTCAACAAGATTTTTTAGATTTAGTTGAAGGTTTAGAAGCAGAGTTTCGACGGGAATTTACCGCCCGACAGGTTGACGCAGATCACGATCGGGTGTTAATCGTTGGTTTAATGACCAATGAGTCAGAAGTGCAGTTTGAAGATAATCTTGCAGAATTAGCCCGTCTTGTCGATACCGCAGGAGGAGATGTTCTCGAAGTTGCTCAACAAAAACGACCCCATCCTCATCCGCAAACTGTTGTCGGTATCGGAAAAGTCGAAGAAATAGCCTTGTTGGTTCAAACACTCGGCGCGAATTTAGTGGTATTTAACCGCGATCTTTCTCCAGCACAGATCAGAAATTTAGAATCTCAAATAGGGGTTAGAGTTGTTGATCGAACTGAAGTCATTTTAGATATCTTTGCACAACGCGCTCAATCTCAGGCAGGTAAATTACAAGTAGAATTAGCCCAATTAGAATATATGTTGCCGCGTCTAAGTGGTCGGGGTCAAACTATGTCGCGTTTGGGCGGTGGTATTGGAACACGAGGCCCTGGTGAAACGAAGCTAGAAACAGAAAGACGAGTCATTCAGCGTCGTTTAACCCGTTTACAGCAAGAAGTCGATCAACTACAGGCTCATCGTTCCAGACTCCGCAAACAACGCCAAAAACAGGATATTCCCTCGGTGTCGTTGGTTGGTTATACGAATGCGGGAAAATCAACTTTAATTAATGCGTTAACCAATGCAGAAGTTTATACCGCCGATCAACTTTTTGCGACTCTAGACCCTACAACACGCCGTTTAGCCATCAATGATCATCTAACAGGTGAAAACCATAATATTTTAATTACGGATACAGTGGGTTTTATTCATGAGTTACCACCGTCTCTAGTCGATGCGTTTCGAGCAACCTTAGAAGAAGTCACTGAAGCAGACGCTTTACTCCATGTGGTTGATCTTTCTCATCCCGCGTGGTTAAGTCAAATTGAATCGGTACAGAAAATTTTATCAGATATGCCGATCGCAACTGGCCCCGCTTTAATGGCTTTTAATAAAATCGATCAAGTCGGAAGTGAAACCCTAGAAGAAGCTAAAGAAAAGTTTCCTGATGCGGTATTTATTTCAGCAACTCGTCAGTTAGGGATCGAAAATCTCAAGCAAAAGTTAATTTACTTAGTGCATGAATGATTTTAATCGAGCAAAAAGTAACTACAGACTTAGAGCAAGTATATTGTTAATTAGTGCTTTTTAGTAAAGTGACTGCTGATTTTACGATTGACTTTAGAATTGAAAATGCTTAGAACTCCTAACCCACCTAATACAATAATGCTCAATTTTAAAGAAGGTTCAGGAATTGAACTTCTGACCATTACATTAATATCCAAATTATCTCCAGTTCGATAGACATAATCAAAAGCCTCTTGATTATCTAAAAGATGAGCCTGTAAGAATAAAGCACTCCAACGCGCAATCGTTTCAGTCGCCGTTGCTTGGTCTAAAGTTGGGCGTACAGGATCTCTAGAACTATCTTCATTCGTAATGCCGTAATGATTTGCCCCTTGTAAGGTCGCTAACAACTTCGTATCTGGATGGATATTCTGATAAGTTGTAATCGTTGATAAAAGAGAAGCTACTCCATCTCGCTCTCCAGCAATTAAACCTGTAGGAACTCCTGAATTATTAATCGGAATAGACTCTCCTGTCATTTGATTTCTTAGACTTGCTCCGTAAAAAATTCCAGCTTTGAGGGCTGTGGGACGAGAAAAACCAAGAGTAGCATTACACAGAACAGGTAAACAGATATTAGCCATAGAAGCTAAACCTACTGCTCCTCCAAAAGAATGTCCTAATAAACCCGCCGTATTAAAATCAATCTGACCCGCTAGGGGAGAATTTGTATTACGATTTTCGTCCTCCATAAAATTTAAGACATCATTAATTAAATGCTGATCGGGAAAAAAACCTGTAAAAGAACCCATCGGGCCAACTAAAGTTCTAGTATGGTCAGGCACTACAACAACAAAGCCATATTTAGCAACCCGACTGGCATAATTAGCATAATCATCTCGCTCTACTAAAGCTCCTTGCAAAAGAAGGACTACGGGGAGGGTTGTTTCAGAAGATGGAGTAATCGGATAATAAATATCAGTGGAATCCAAACCTGAGTTACTACCTGTTACGGGAATAACAGTTGTGTATCTTCCTGAATTACTATAAATAGGATTAGGATTAAAGTTAGCAGCAACGACCTTTGAAGAAATTGAAGAGATTACAGTCGTAGTCAAAAAAGCGAGCCATGTAACTTTTAAAGTTGTGCTAGTAATCATGAACTTTTTCCTCATTTGACACATCATTATAAAAAATCGCCAGCCAGACTCTGACGATCTATTCTTAAAACTTAATCTTTTATTTTGTTGCATGAATGATTTTAATCGAGCAAAAAGTCTTCATCTAGCACTTGTTCAATAGTATAGGGAGAAGATGAAGGAATATTCGCTAAACCTGTTTTTTTAATGACTAATTTTCGAGCATCTTGATAACAAAGAGGAAAAAAATCAGGAATTAGATTTTTAAGACTAGGACTATCTTCTAAAATACGCTCAATCTGGTTTCTTTGTTCAATAATTGTATTACGCCATCCTCTTAAATTTTCTGCTTTTTCAGCTTCCCAATAACTTAACTTCAATAAATGCTCAATAATAGTTGTTAAGCAATTTCTCAGTTCCCGTTTTTCACTTCTCCCCATGCTTTCTAGTTCTTCCACCAAATTATTGATATCTAACTGATCTAGTTTTCCATCACGCAATAATTGGGTGGTCGTTTCTAACCATTCAACAAAATCAGTCTCATAAAGGGTTTTATAATTAAGCTGAGTAGTCATCGTTTTTCTCGCTCCTAAACATAATTATAAAAAATCGCCAGAAAGACTCTGACGATCTATTCTTAAAACTTAATCTTTTATTTTGTTGCTGCTGGTAAAGCTTTGTTTGTTTCTCCATCTAAAACTAAATTCCGAATGACTCTAGCTAAAGCTTTTTGGACTAATCCTTCAACAATTTTCTGACTCATTTGTTGTGTTTCGGGTTTAATAATGAGTTTTGCTAGAACGGGAACTAAACGCATTGGATCAAAACCTTTTGTTTCTTGAAGAATTCCGAGAATATTTTTGATATGTTCAAAAGTTTTAGAACTATCTCTTAATTCTAATGGTGTTTCTTGAACCGCTAATCCTACTTGTTCTCTAATGGTGCTAGAAAAATTAAAGAATGTTCTTCTACCAAAAATATCAAGTGCATTCGTAATTTCAGTAACCAAGCGTTCTCGAATAAACTCACCTCTTTCAGAAAAAAGATAATCTATTGATTGATTTAGTACATTATCAAAGTTATAGTCTGGAGAATTTTTGGCATTTCGTAAGAGATTTTCTAAACGATTCCATCGGAAACTTCCATCTTTGAATAGTAAATCTTTTAAAGAAGTTCTTAACTCAGTGGATGGATCTGTTAAAAGACGTTTGGCAATATAAGGATAAGCTTTACTTAAAACCTTAAAGTTTGGATCAATCCCGATCGCAATTCCTTCTAGAGTAACCATCGAGCGAATAATTAACGCATAATAAGCAGGCACCCTAAACGGAAAATCATACATCATTTGCGACATTTGATCGGTAATACTCTTAAAGTTGAGTTCAGCAACACTCGCACCTAAAGCATTCCCAAAAACCTGACTTAGTGCTGGAATAATCGGACTTAAATCAGTCTCAGGCGTTAAAAATTCTAAATTAACATAGTCGGTTGCTAATCCTTCAAAATCGCGGTTTACTAAGTGTACAACCGCTTGAATTAAGCCATATCTTTGATGAGGTAGAATACGACTCATCATCCCAAAATCGAGATAAGCTAATCGACCATCATCCATCGCTAACAAGTTTCCAGGGTGGGGATCTGCATGAAAGAAACCATGTTCTAAGAGTTGTCTGAGAGAACAATTAACACCTACTTCTACTAAGTGTGTGGCATCAATTCCCTTCGCTTGAATTGCCTGAACATTGGTTAACTTTATGCCATCAATCCACTCCATTGTTAAAACACGTCTACCTGTGTAGTCCCAATAAATTTTAGGTACATAAATCTCAGGTAAATGTCCATAGAGTTCGGCAAAAAGTTCGGCATTGCGTCCTTCTTGAATATAGTTCATTTCTTCAAAAATACGACTCGCTAGTTCATCAGTAATTGCAATTAAGTTTGAGCGAATCCGTTTAAGATTATTTTGCGCCCAACCAGCTAAACCGCGCATCAAATAAACATCTAAAGAAATGCGTTTGACTAAATCAGGACGTTGCACTTTAATCGCTACTTTTTCACCTGTTTTTAAACGACCTTTATAAACTTGACCTAATGAGGCTGCTGCAATTGGGTTTGACGAAATTTCAGCGTAAATATCTTGTGGCGATAATCCTAATTCTTCTTGAATAAATTGATAAGCAATTTCATTCGGAAATGAGGGTAATTGGTCTTGTAGAGTAGTTAATTCTTCTAAATAAGTGGGCGGAACCAAATCAGGACGTGTTGAGAGAGCCTGACCGATTTTGATATAAGTTGGGCCCAACTGTGTGAGCATTTCTCTAAACTGAATGGCTCGCTTTTTCTGATTTTTGTCGATTTTTCTCGTAACTTTGTCCCACCAGATCCCCAATGCAAAAAAGCTGATTGGAATAATTAGATTTAATAAACGTCCCAACACCTGCAAAGGTCGCTGACGGTAGTAGGATTTAATCAAATCTGGATCATATTGCCAGTTTTCGGGTGATACCTGACTCATTGGCCCTAATTCTTCTACATCATGTCTAGGGACACCTTGAACAGGTCGCACCTCAACTGTAATATCGTCGAAAGTCTCAGCAGGAGGAAGTAAGGGAGTTTGAGTCATAATCGTTTAGGTCAGAAGACAAGCTATTGTAAACTATTGTAACAGATCTACTCAAAAGCTTTATTTTTTACTACGGAAGGCAGTGATCGCAAACACTGCTGTGAGACGGCGGTGTAGCGATGACTTCTTTTAGCTTAATCAACTTTAAACCTTTTGTACAAGAGCGTGATAACCCTCTTAATCACCTTTAATGAGGTAGGGTGATCCACATCACATCAAGGCTAAAACATGATTGAGCAATCTATCTACTAAAAGAAATAGATAAAAAGTTAGATTAATAATTTCAATGAAAATAGGTATAATCAAAATTTTAACAATTTATATAAATTAATCAAATATTCTATTTTTCAAGCAATATTTGTTTCTAAAGATAGATGAAAAGTAATGAAATCTCTTATTATTATCAATTCAGCAAGTGAATATTTAAAAGCTGTTGCTCAAAAAAAATTTAAACCTAACAGTATAGGAATAGGAGAAAAAATATTATGGTTTACGCTAATGATCCAGAAGGACGGGTTGTGGATTATCCCGTAGCACCTCAAGGAATGGACTATCACGATCGCGTTCGTTGGGGCCCTATTTTAGCAGGTTTAGTAGTTGCACTCAGTTCTCAACTCGTTTTAAGTGCTTTGGGTGCAGCAATTGGTCTATCTAGTATTGCTGGCTCTGGCTCACCTCGTTCCGATGCAGGCGGTGTGGGTTCGGCTGTTGGAATTTGGGCGATTATTAGTTTATTTATTTCTCTGTTCATTGGCGGTTGGGTTACTGCACGTGCTTGCGGAACTTTAAATAAAAGTACAGCTTTACTCAACGGTGCAATTTTATGGGCTACCACGCTTGCAATTAGCGCATGGTTACTCTCTAGTGGGGTATCGGGTGCTTTTGGCGTTGCTGCATCAAATGCAGGTGAAATTATTAACCAAGCACAGCAAAGTGGCGTGACACCTCAAGTTAATGCTCCTAATGTAAGCGCGCAAGAAGCCAGAGATATTGCTGGCAATGCCGCTCGAGTCGGTTGGTCTTTTGCCCTCGGTTCTCTTTTAGGATTAGTCGCATCACTCATCGGTGCGTCTGCTGGTACTCGTCGTCCTCGTACTGCTGTTCCTGCGGCTAATGTTGTCGGATCTCGCTACTAATTCAAATTAAGTTAGTTTTCTTGCCCATTTAATTAAACCTTTAGCCCATATGCTAGAGGTTTATATTTTTAAAACCAAAAACTATTCCATCATCAACGGAGAACCCCAACGATCTTGTGGTACAAAAGTACGCTCCATAGGAATCGAGGCAACGGATTCAGTTAAGGTAAATTCTCCTGCTTCAATCCACTGTTTTAACTCGACTGCAACTTGTCTAGAAAAAGAAATACTTGCTAATGATGCAGTTCTAACGCTTTTGCCTTCTATTGTAATTTTACCGCTTTTAAGTTGAGCATAAGTCACCAGTCCAAAGGTCGGACGAACGCGGCGAGGAATGGAAAAATCGACTACTGGGGCAACAATTTCGAGATCCTGTACACTACAATGTCGGATCACTTCCTCATTTAAAACTGGTATCGGCACACCCACACCCAACATCAAAGATGCACCATAGTTTCTAAAATAACAACCTCTGACCCATCGCGCATCCATTTGTTTAGCATCACCAATTAAAGCAAGTGTCGCCGCAGGGCCAATCGGTGTACGATTAGGTAATCGTTTTTGCAGGGGAAAATGTTGTGTTCCTTCCCAAGCGATATAACCAATTCCACCACCTAAAAAGATTCGCGTGCCAATTCCAATGATTTGTAAATCTGGATCATTAAATAAAGGAGAAATAGCACCAGGATTAGAATAAACTGCATTTGCTAATCTGGGATAAAGTAGACCTAAATAGGTGTAAAGGGGATTCTCACCGCCATTCACGCCAACAATAAAGTTTTGATAGAGATTTCGAGGATTAAAAAGATAAAATTGATTAATTGAATCTTTGGTAATTGTTGTTTCAAAAGAACCTCTAGGATAACAATCTGTCATCTGTCCGCTCGCTCTTAATTGTATTGTTTTTCCAGCGATCAAATCTTCAATAATATGTCCCCCACCTCGTTCAGAGTTCTGACGGTTTTCGATTTCCATTTGCTCAGGGATATTACTATAATCTCCCATCGCACTCGCACCTAAATAAATATCAACGGCACCAAAACCCGCATAAGCAGGAATGCCATCTAACCAACATTGACGGATTTTGATTGGGGGATCTGTATGACCTAAATTGATTAAAGCCCCTGAAGATTCCATCGGTTCAAAGGTTCCCGTACAGATGACATCAACTTCTTTATAGGCTTGTGTTACACCGATTTCTAGTACTTTACTTTTTAGTTCCTCTGCTGTCCAAACGACTACTTTTTTACTTTGGATTTTCTCATTAATTTCAGCTATGGTTCTCATGGATTATTCCCACTTGTTTAAAATATCTTTAATCAAAACTTCTTTTAACCATATTTGACTGACAATTAATAAAGGAACAGCTAAAAATAACCCTAAAATACCAAAAAGTGTCCCGAAGAAAAGTTGACCTAATAAGACGAAACCAGGTAAGAGGACGGCGGGATAAGTACTTAGTTTAGAAAATCGTGGGTTATCATCTAACTTTTGAGTTGCAAAATAACAATAAAAATACAATAGTAAGACAGCAGGGGGTTTCCAAGGCTCTTCTAGGAGTGCGATCGCAAACGGAGGAATCACACTTAGGGCGATACCGATATTAGGAATAAATGTTAAAAACCCCGTCAAAATGGCTTGAGTAAAGGCTAAAGGAATTCCTAAAATCGTTAAACCAATTAAACTTAAAATGGTCATCAAAGACATATCAAAGGTAATTTCTTTGAGCCAACCTCGTAACCCTTGAGTACACATTTTTAAAATTTCATCGACGCGGGAGCGATAAAAGGCAGGAAATAAACGTACTAGACACTGACGATAAGGTGTAGGATTTGCTAAAAGCATCAGTGTTAAAGCCAGTAAAAGTACAGAACTTAATAACGTCCCCAATGAACTATAAAAAATATTTAAACCACGACTAGCAATTTGTTGTAAAATCGGCTGTAACTGAGCAATAAGCTGCTCAACTCTGGGTAAAACTGCGACTAAACTTGGATCAAGACGGGTAATTAATTGATTGATATTAATTGATAATTGATTAAACCCGCGAGGCACTAAATTTACTAATTGTTGAAATTGTCCGATAAAAGAAGGAATAATAATACTAACAATTGCTACTAAACTGATCAACAATAAAACAATCGTTAATAAAATTGCTATTCCTCTTTTAATTCCTCTGCGTCGCATTGTTTCAACCAAAATATCAAGAGCATTCGCTAAAACAATTGCCATAAATAAAACGAGGAGAATTTGTTGAATTTGCCAAGCAACATACAGACAAATTACAATAATGGCAAAACCAATCCACTTACCAAAATTCGATTTAGTGTCATTTGAGGGAAATGTCATAGACGATATACTGCAACCATTAGCTTTTTTTACGCCACCAGAGAGCTAAACCCATTATTGCAGGAGGAACAGAAATTCCTAGCAACGCATTAATTGTACTCGGTTCAAGGGGTAATAAGCGACCTCCATACTTGACCCCATAGGAAAGAATAGCCGAAAAAATCAAGATTTTAAAAATAAAACTAAATCGATCATTCATAACTCTAGTTGATTGTAATAACATTTTCCACAAGATCAAGCGCGATCAAACTTTCACCCGTACTAATATTGCAGAAAATTAACACCGAATGGCAGTATACAGCGATCAACGTTCCCACCGCTTTAGAAAATCAAAAAATCTAGACAGCACATCTTTCTGGCAAATTCGCCCAGACCACATATACTGTAGTTTAATCTATATTTTTGAATCTACATTAACCCACGCGTGAAAACTCGTTCTAGTTATTGGGAACTAATTCCCTATATTCGTCCGCAGACTCAAAGAATTAGTCTGGCTTTAGTCTGTACAATTATATTTACCATTTTTTGGCCGATTTTAGCCTGGTTAGTCGGACGAATGGCTAAATATATTGGTGCTGGCGATGTTGGTGCGATCGCATATCTTGCAGGGGTGTCAGCAATTATTTTCTTAGTTCGTGGCGTGGCTCAATTTGGTCAAGATTCGATGATGTCCTATGCAGCCCTAAAAATAACATTAGATCTTCGTAATGCCGTCTATAGCCATGTCCAAAAACTAAGTATTGATTATTTTGAAATCAATAAAACAGGAGATCTTGCCTATCGTCTTACCGAAGAAGTTGATCGAGTTGGTGAAGTCGTTAGAAAGTTTTTTCATGATTTTATACCTTCGACTTTACAGCTAATTGTGGTCATGGGCTATATGTTTTTTATCAACTGGCAACTGACGCTCGGTGCGTTGATCATTGCGCCCTTGATGGGGGTTATTATTACTGCTTTTGGTGAAAAATTATTAGAAATTTCACGACGTTCTCAAAAAAGAATTTCTAATCTTTCAGCTTTATTAATTGAAGTTTTTAGCGGAATTCGTTTAGTACAAGCTTTTGCGGCTGAAGATTATCATGCTCAACGTTTTTCACAAGAATCTGAATCCAATCGACGGGCTAAATATCAAGCCGAAAAATTTAAGGCTTTGCAGTTTGTTATTGTGGGTTTTCTTGAAGCAATGAGCATTGTTGTGTTATTCCTTCTAGCAGGTTGGCAAATCTCACTCGGAAACCTGACAGGGATTAATTTTTTAAGTTATATTGCTGCGGTGGCGATGTTACTTGATCCCATTGCTCATCTAACCAATGATTATAGTATTTTTAAAGAAGGTCAAGCATCAAGCGATCGTCTTTTTGAATTACTCGCTATTCAACCGAAAATTACTGAAGCTAAAGACGCGATCTCTTTACCATCCCTGACTGGTAAAGTAGAATACCGTCAGGTGAGTTTTGCCTATACTGAAGAACGACCTGTTTTAAAAAACATTGATTTTATCGCATATCCTGGTGAAATGATTGCCTTAGTCGGTGCTTCTGGTGCAGGTAAAACTACACTGGTTAATCTATTACCACGCTTTTATAATCCCATTGCGGGCGAGATTTTCGTCGATTGCTTTAATATCAAAAATGTAACTTTAAAAAGTTTAAGACAACAAATTTCGATGGTTTTGCAAGATAATGTGATCTTCTCTGGAACTATTTTAGATAATATTGCTTTTGGTAAAACAGAGATAGATATAAAAGACATTGAACAAGCGGCAAAAATTGCAAATGCCCATCAATTTATCAGTGAATTACCGCAAGGCTATTACAGTTATTTAGGGGAAAGAGGCGTTAATTTATCGGGTGGACAAAAACAAAGACTAGCGATTGCTAGGGCGATTTTAGCTAATCCAAGAATTCTAATTTTAGATGAGGCGACTTCTGCTCTAGATTCAGAATCAGAAGCTTTAGTACAAGAAGCCTTAGAACGGATCATGAAAGAGCGAACGGTTTTTGTGATTGCCCATAGATTAGCAACAGTACGCAGGGCTGACCGAATTTTTGTACTTGAAGGAGGACAAATTATTGAATCTGGAACCCATGAGGAGTACTAGCACATAATGGTAAATATGCTCAGTTTTATACAAGACAATTTCAAGATTAATTATTAAAAAATGTGTCATGATCAATGATGTATAGACCCTCAGCAAATCTCAATCTTGAATGTCCCAAGAGAAACCCTTAAAACTTCTCATCAGTAATGATGATGGTATTTTTGCCCTAGGTATTCGCGCCTTAGCCAATACTTTAGCAGAAGCAGGGCATCAAATTACGATCGTCTGTCCCAACCGAGAAAGATCTGCTACAGGTCATGGTTTAACCTTACATCAACCGATCCGCGTCGAAACAGTACAAGATATTTTTCATCCCAGTGTTGTCGCTTGGTCTTGTTCGGGAACGCCTGCTGATTGTGTTAAATTTGCTTTAAGTGTCCAATCCGTTTTAGATTATCGTCCTGATTTTGTCTTAGCAGGAATTAATCACGGTTCCAATTTAGGGACAGATATTCTCTATTCGGGTACTGTTTCAGCCGCAATGGAAGGTTTATTTTATAGCATTCCTAGCGTAGCTGTCAGTTTAGCAAGTTATACCGATCGACATTTTCAGACGGCTGCTGATTTTGTCACAAATTTCTTGACAAAATTAACTGATTCTCCATTCCCTGAAGCGACTTTACTTAATATTAATATTCCCGCCATTCCCGCCGAAAAAATAGCAGGAATTAAGATAACACGTCAAGGAATCCGTCGTTATGTCGAAACCTTTGAAAAACGCTTCGATCCTCATGGTAAATGTTATTACTGGTTAGTGGGTGAAGCCATTGAAGACTTAAAACAACCCGATCATCTTCATCTAAATCCTGATATTCTCACTGATGTTGAAGCGATTCGAGAAAATTATATTAGTATTACTCCTTTACAATATAATCTGACTGATGTACAAAGTTTTGAATATCTGAATCAAGCAGGTTGGTTTCCCAATCTTTAGCCACATTATGATAATCTGATTCAATCACTGTTAAGTTAGAATTCTATGTCCTCATCTCAATTCAACCAAGATAATGAACTAGACGATGTTGAAAAAGTTACTCTCAAGGATGAATATGGGCGCTCGTTAGAATGCTATATCGAAAATTCTAAGGAAACGGACGATCTTTTGTATCTTCTGTTGATGCCTGTAGATATCCCCGTTGTTATCCTCGCGTGGGATGATGAAGACAGCGAAGAAGAAGACATATCAGACGCTTTTTTAATAGAAGATCACGAAGAAATAGAAAAGATTTTTGCTGATGCTAAAGCCGTTTTAGCTGAACAAAACTTGATTTTAAAATATACCGCCTATACCCTAACGGTGAGTGGAGAATTGCCACCACTAGAAGAAGATAAAATTCTAACTTTAGAAATAGATTTAGAAGGACAGCCCACCTCTGAACCCGAAGAGTTACAAGATCTAGCCAGTTTCTACTCTGAAGAACAAAAGTACTCTATTTATACCCCTCTCGATCCTCTTCTATTTCTCGCTAAATGTGACGCGTCGGGAAATGTTGAACTCGTTTCTCCAGAAGACGAGCGAATGCAAACCATTCTGGAGGAATTATTATTCGATGAAATGGAGGAAAACTAAGAATCAGTAAACAGTAATTAGTAAAACAGTCAAATCTACTTTCATACTGATTACTGGTAACTAAGGACTGATGACTGTAACAGGTTTGGTCGCCAAACCCTTTTTTTATTCGGGTAAAGTTAGAATCTCTACGCCATCTTCTGTAACAGCGAGAGTATGTTCAAATTGTGCTGATAATTTACCATCTTTAGTAATGGCCGTCCATTTATCCTCTAAAATCATTGCTTCCCAAGTCCCCTCATTAATCATCGGTTCGATGGTAAAGACCATTCCTGGGCGTAAACGCTTTCCTTTTCCCTTTGTTCCATAGTGAGGAATTTGTGGGGCAGTATGAAAAATATTACTAATCCCATGTCCGACAAAATCTCGTACCACTGAAAAACCTTGTGCTTCGGCGTATTCCTGAATGGCTGCCCCAATATCGCCGATTTTACCATTAGGTTTAACTGCTGCGATGCCCCGTCTAAGGCATTCTTCTGTCACTTCTACCAACTTTTTCGCAGTTGAGGAAGGAGTACCCACAAAAAAAGTTTTGGAAGTATCACCGTAATAACCATCTAAAATCGGTGTCACATCGATATTAATGATATCCCCATCTTGTAAAATTTGTTTTTCATTGGGGATACCGTGACAAATCACTTCATTAACGCTTGTACAAATCGACTTAGGAAAGCCATGATATCCTAACGGCGCGCTTTTTGCCCCATGTGCTTGTGTCCAGCGTTCGGCCTCATCATTTAATTCTAGGGTACTCACACCAGGTTGAACCATCGGGGCTAAATGATCTAAAAGTTGCGCGGCAAGTATTCCAGCGCGGCGCATTTTTTCAATTTCTCGTTTTGAGAGTAAGGTAATCGTATCGCTTCCCATTCGTCTTTAGTTAAATTGTGATTAGTAGAGAATTGGTTAATCTTTTTTGATCCTAGCAGTTTCTATCGTCATCAGTGGTTACAGTTGATGAATCTGGGTTTTGATCCTTTTAAACAGAAGAAAGATCGATTAACCAGCGTACTGTTTGTGGAAAGATCATGACAATGACTAACACAATAAACTGTAGCACCATAAACGGAAGCGCACTTTTATGAATTTCTAATGTACTGATCTCTTTGGGGGCGACACTTTGCAGGTAAAACAACGAAAAACCTACTGGAGGAGAAATAAAAGCCGTTTGTAAATTAATTGCCATTACCACGCCAAACCATACCATATCAATTCCTAATGCTTGTGCTGCAGGAACAAATAAAGGCATTGCAATAAAACAAATTTCGATAAATTCTAGAAAAACACCCAACAGAAAAATCGCAATATTACTAACAATGATAAAGCCCAAATATCCCCCAGGTAAACCAGTCAGCAAGCTAGTAATTAAGGTTTTTCCACCCAAAGCATCAAATACTAAGCCAAATAAAGAAGAACAAAACAAAATCATCAAAACTAAAGCAGTAATCACAGCCGTTGCATGGGCAGCATCTTGCAGTAGTTGAGGGGTTAAACGTTTGTTGAAAAAAGCCAGTAGACAAGCACCGACGGCACCGACAGCACCCGCTTCAGTGGGAGTGGCTAAACCAAAGAAAATACTACCGAGAACGATAAATATTAATAAAATCGGTGGAATAACAGCTTTTAATATTTTTTGTGTTAAATCTTTTCTTTTAAGATTGACTAAATCAGAGGGTAATGCGGGAACCATTTCAGGTTTAAACACAGCTAAACCGACAATGTAGAGCAAATAAGAACCCGATAGCATCAAACCAGGAATTAATGCCCCTAGAAATAAGTCGCCGACTGATACCCCAATTTGATCACTGAGAATTACTAAAACTAAACTGGGGGGAATGAGTTGGGCTAGGGTACCTGAAGCAACAATAACACCCGCCGCCAACTTCTTATCATAACCATATCGCAACATGACAGGAAGTGACAGCATTCCCATTACAATCACAGTAGCAGCAACAACACCAGTAGTCGCAGCCAGCAGAGTTCCCACAATGACAACGGCTAAAGCAAGTCCCCCCCGTAACCGTCCTAATATAATACCAAGGGTTTCTAGTAATTCTTCGGCTAATCCAGATTTTTCTAAAACTGCTCCTAAAAAAACAAAATAAGGAATTGCTAGGAGCGTAAAATTAGACATCGTACCGAACCAAATATTCGGTAACAACAGTAATCGATTTAGATCAAAAGCTCCTACCATTAAACCAATGAGTCCAAAAACGATCGCTGTTCCTGCAAACGAAAAAGCGACGGGATAGCCACTCATTAAAATAATGAAAAAGCCTACAAACATTAAAATCGCCAGCCATTCAAAGCCCATTTTTTCCTCTATTCGATGTTAATGTTTTCGGAAGTTTCAAGACGAATCCGTTCTGCAACTGTTTGATAGCCCAGTAAGACGGCAAGATATTTGATCGCTTGAGAAATGCTTTGAATCAGCAGCAAAAATAAACCGATAGGAAGCATGGTTTTAATCGGTGCGCGGGGTAAACCATCAGCATCAGAAGACACTTCCCAATCTCCCCAGGTTCCATTCGGTAAATATCCCCAAGATTGTAAAACGGGATTAAAAGTGACCCAAATTCCAATTAGACAAAACGGGATTAAAAAAAGAATTGTTCCTAAAAAATCAATAAGCGATCGCTGTTTTTCCGTAAAATTAGCATATAAAAAATCGACTCGTACATTTTCGCCATGTTTTAGGATATAAGCAAAGCCGAGTAAAAAAACAATCGAAAATAGATACCATTGAAGCTCAATAAAAACATTAGAAGATAACGTTACACCAATAAAACGCCCAATATAGCGAGCAATAACGTTATAAAAACCCACACCAACCGTTAATAAAACAAGCCAATTCAAAAGCCCTTCTAACTTATCAGTAAAAGTATCGATCGCATTCGATAATTTTAGCAGCGAACGAATTTTAGGGAATCTTCGAGAGTCGCGCATACCACATAATACAGATTAAGCAAATACCCCATTCTACCGTTCTTGAAGGATCATCTCATGATATTCTGAAAAAATCTTATTGTGAATCTGTGCTGTTACTTAACATATGAAACGTCGAGCGTTGGTGAGGGCTTTTTCAAGGAGTGCGATGGCTGCTACAGGAGTTACGATCGTCGGTGGATGTCAAGCGGCTCAAAATCAAACTACAGGACAAACAGCAGACACTGCTAATTTACCTAATATTCAATGGCAAATGGCGACCAGTTGGCCCCCTTCACTCGATACAATTTTTGGGGGTGCAACTGTTTTAGCTGATCGGGTTGCTGCCCTCACGAACGGTAAATTTAAGATTACGCCGCGTGCTGCTGGAGAAATAGCCCCCGCCTTAGAAGTTCTTAATGTCGTTTCCCAAGGAGCAGTACAGTGTGGGCATACTGCATCCTATTACTATGTTGGTAAAAGTCCTGTTCTCGCTTTTGGTACAACTGTTCCCTTTGGCTTAACCGCACAACAACAGAACGCGTGGTTGTATGAGGGAGGCGGTTTAAAGAGATTACAGGAAATCTACGCCAATAAATTTAATGTGATTGAGTTCCCTTGCGGTAATACGGGAACGCAGATGGGGGGATGGTTTCGTAAAGAAGTTTCATCTGTGAATGACCTCAAGGGCTTAAAAATGCGGATTCCAGGCTTAGGGGGGCAAGTCATGTCAAAACTAGGCGTAACCGTCCAAAGTTTACCTGGTGGCGAGATTTTTCAGGCCTTGCAAACAGGTGCTATTGATGCTGCTGAATGGGTTGGGCCTTATGATGATGAAAAACTAGGACTAAATAGAGTTGCTAAGTATTATTATTATCCTGGCTGGTGGGAACCAGGAGCCACTTTAGAGCTACAAATTAACTTGAATGAATGGAAAAAGTTGCCCCCTCAATATCAAGAAGCGATTTATACAGCCACTTTTGAAGCGAATACAACCATGTTAGCTCGTTATGATTCTCGTAATAATGAAGCCCTACAACGACTTTTAACCAGTGGAACCCAAGTCCGTGCTTATAGTCCAGAAATTTTAACCGCAGCAGAGCAAGCCGCTTTTGCTATTTATGACGAGTTTGCCGCCAAAGATGCCGATTTTAAAGCCGTATATGAAGAGTGGAAACAGTTCCGAACTAGAATTTATGCTTGGCACAAACTCAATGAGGGTAGTTTTACGAATTTTGTCTATTCTCAATTAAAGTAAGATAGATTTTAACTACGGGTTATCGCGTATTTTCGACACTTTTAATTTTTTTGTCAAAGAAAGACCTTTACCTTGGGAAATCTAATAATAATCAATCAAAATCGTTAATGTTCCGCTTGCGCCTTTGAATAAATGTAGCTAGAATGTATGCTAATTTTTGTAAACTATCGAGCCTTTTGCTTTGTGATTGTGTTGAAGATAGTTACAAAAAAAGTTGATCTAACCGATGAGGGTTTATGCACAAGCTCAAGCAATATTGGATTGCCGAAGCACTCGAAAAAGATTTAGGAGATCCTCTCAACCCCGATAGTGTGATGTCATACAAACGGGTTGTCGAACTAGATGAACAAGAGGCATTTCCAGAACAAGAACTAAACTGGCTCTACAATTGGAAACTACAACATTACTACGTCCCTGCTGACTGTAGCGGTGAATTTACCTCCTTTGAAGAGTTTGTCGCTTTCGTTCGGGTTCTCAGTCGTCGAGATCAAACCATTGGAATTAGCTTCACTACTCTTTTTTGGTCATTTATTACTTGGATGGCTGGAACCGAGGAACAAAAGCAAAAACTCGCTCACTACATCAAAAACGAAAACGGGGCGATGTGTTTAGGCTATTCAGAACGCGCTCACGGAAGTGATTTAGTAGGAGGCGACCTCACCGCCAGAAAAGTTCCAGGGGGATATATTCTCAATGGGGAAAAATGGCCGATTAACCGCGCTACAATCTCTGGAGTAAGTTATATTTTGGCGAAAACTGATCCCAATGGTGGGCCAAAATGTTTAACGCTGTTTATGGTAGATAAGCGTGAACTAGATCCGAATCAATACTATAACTTACCGAAGATTCTAACTCACGGGATTCGCGGTTCGGATATGAGTGGCATTGGCTTTAAAGAGTGCTTTGTTCCTGACTCCCATCGCATTAAAGAAGAAGGAGATGGCTTAGAATTCGCTCTTAAAGGCTTCCAAATTACGCGGATGCTCTGTGCAACGTTTTCTCATGGTGCTGCTGATACCGCCCTTAGAACAACGCTAGGATTTGCCACTAAGCGTATTGTCTATAATAAAACGGTGGTGGAACTGCCCCAACCTCGTAAAACGTTAGTTGATGCGTTTTTAGATATCCTAATTTGTGATTGTGAGACGATCGGTTCTGCTAGAGGGTTCCATATCATTCCCGAACAATTTAGCGTCTGGGCTTCGGTGGTGAAATATTTCGTCACAACTCAACTCGAAACCATGATTAATAATGTTTATGTGGTTTTGGGATCTCGCTTTTATATGCGAGAAGAACACGAAGCAGGTATTTTTCAAAAAGTTTTACGCGATAACTCCATCATCAGTATGTTTGATGGTAGTACAGTGGTAAATCTCCATGCCCTGATTCTTCAGTTGCGTCAGTTGACTAAATATCGCTCTCGCAGAAAAGCAGAAACAATGGAGAAAATTCAATCTCGCTTAGAGGCTATTTTTTCTTTAAATCAAAATGTACCTCCATTCCAGCCGCAAAAACTCGAACTTTTTGGGCGTGGCATTGATGATCCTTTACAGGGTTTAGAAATAGCGATTGAACAACTTAAAGCTTTAAAAAATCAGGCTGATGTTGAGCCAACCGTTTTAGAAAAATTGTTAGATTTGAGTGATTTAGTTTTAGAAGAATTAAATGCTCATGATGAACAGATTAGCAATTCTAAATTTGAGTATGGTCATGAGCAATCACCAGAACTCTTTGAAATTGCTAAAAAGTACTGCACTTTACATGCAGCCGCAACCTGTTTACATATGTGGATTTATAATCGAGAAATTCTCGGCGACTTTTTTGCAAAAGGAGAATGGCTAGTTCTTAGCTTACATAGATTGTTACGCACTGTGCGACCGATGCCCTACACAATCTCTGAATCTTATGTAGAAAACGTTGCTCAAGAACTACTCAATCTCTATCAAGAAGATAAGCATTTTTCAATTGTTCCTTTCCAACACGCCCAATTCAATCAACCACAGGATAAAACTTATGCAAACCCAGAACTCCAGCTTCAAGCTTAATGAGCAAAATGACGAAATCAATGCAACTCAAGCGATTCAAGCTTGGTTAGTACAACAGTTATCTCAACTTTTATCTTTAGACGCAAAAACCATTAATGTCACTGAACCTTTAACTCGTTATGGACTCGACTCCATTGACGCAGTTACCCTAGTTGGTGATTTAGAAGATTGGCTAGATGTTGAGTTACCCTCGACTCTTTTCTGGGATCATCCAACCATTGAAAAATCATCTCTTTATATTACCGAAAACTGCGAGGTTTCTACTGCTTCTTTAGGTGACGCTAAAGCTGAAGTGGTTGCCCAAAGCGAACCCACTAACGGGAAAAAAGGCTGGGGTTTATTTGGTCGTTAAATGTGTAGGGTAGAGACGCGCCATGGCACGCACGTCTCTAAATTTTTTAGGCTCTCACGGCGTACAATAATCCAACATTCTTACTAGCGGGGAGGCGCGAGAAAGTTGCAAATCCAGCTTTATTCAAATAATTTAGTAGAGGTGCTGGGCCTTTTTTGTGCCACTCCATCATTATCATTTTAATACGGCTTAGTTGACCCGTTTCGCTCAAAACTTTGAAGATTTCATACTCCGCCCCTTCGCAATCAACTTTAGCTACAATATCAATGTCTGGATACTGTTCTAAAATTGACTGAAAAACATCTTTAGTCGCCTTAAGTTTCATTTCTGCGGTTGCTAATTTTTTATCTGGCGAAGGTTTAAAATTTTTGTCAATGCCTTCCATACCAATACTGCCTTTAACATCGTAGTCAAATTCAATCATTAAGGTTTGTTCTTGTTCAGCAATTCCGTATTGACAAGGCGTAATTTTCTGAGAAATCTCTGGATTGAGCGCGAAATTCTTTAAGGCTTGCTGATAAGTAATTTTAAAAGGTTCATAACCAAAAACAGCAACGACATTACTACGGCTGGCAAAATAAAGACTCGCAAATCCTAAGTTCATTCCAATATCGACAACAACAACTGGCTTGTCATAAACAAAATTATAAATGCCATAAAAATAGATTTCTTTAATAATATCAATGTCTTGTTCATTCTCGACAATAAATTTTGTACCTTGCAATTCCGCGATTAAATTTTGCTCTTTGTCCAGATAAAATTTAGTATCTAAAGCTTTTTGTAAAATTTTAGCATTGTCTAAAACCTTACTTTTAATGAGAAAATCATGTTTGTCTTTGCTTAAGAATAGATTAAGTGGCTTCAAAAATAATTGCTGACTTGCTGTATCAAATTCTACTGATTTAGGACTAATATTATTATTCGATAAACGCTCTGACCAATAGGAGTCAGAAATATGAGAGAAATTCTTAAATTTTTGATATTGCTTATAGATATCAGTCAGTTTTTGGTAAAGCATTTTTAGCAACTCCCAAGGTTAAAAAATAAAGCAATTAAAGTTATGGACAAGTTTGACAAAATTTGGTAGACTTGTCAAGAATTTAGTCAGCCTCGTAAAGATAACCAGAAGAGAAGGTTATCAAGTCTATTGAAAAATGGAAAGGTCAGCTAAATTTATTAGATAGAGTATTTTAGTTTCTATAACCTTTTATTTAAGAGAAAGCCTTGAATTACTCAGATTTTTCTTTTTGGTGGATTTTATTAGGTTTTGGCATTCCGTTTTTAACAGTTCGTCATATAGCCAAGTCTTTTAATCTGTGGCGAGATATTTTTGATGCAATTGGATTAGCCTTTGTCTCATTAACAATGTTTCGCAATGCTAGTCCCTCTAGCTTTATCATCTTTATATTTGAACTCATTTTTAATTACTTAATGGTGCAGTGGATGCTGCGCTGTACTGGGACTAAAGCAAAAACGATCGCAACTGTGACCATCATCTTCAATTTGGCGATTTTGGCTTATTTTAAATATCTGATTTTCTTTGTTGAAGGTATTATTGGTCTATTCGTGACTATTCCTGCTAACTGGCAACAGTCTTTACCAATTGCGGTTAAAGGAAGAATACCCCCTGGAGTGTCTTTTTATACTTTCCAGATGATTGCTTTTGTCGTTGACTCTTTTACAGCACGTAAGAAAAAGCCCATTGGTTTTTTAGATTATATTAACTTTATTTCTTTTTATCCTCAGTTAGTCGCAGGCCCGATCGAGCGTAGAAGCGATTTATTACCTCAGATCGAAAATTTTCGTTTAAAATTTACCCTCGAAAATATTGAACTAGGCTTACGCTGGCTTTCTCTAGGACTGTTCATGAAGTTCGTTATAGCCGATAACTTAGCTCCTTACATTGAACTAAATCAACAAATCGACAATCCTTGGGCGATTTGGTTTTTTACCATACTATTTACTCTGAGGATTTATTTTGACTTTGCAGGTTATAGTTTTACGGCATTAGGTTTAGCTTATTTTCTGGGTGTTCGCTTAACAATTAATTTTTTAGCCCCTTACACCTCCCAAAGTATTAACGAATTTTGGCGACGCTGGCATATTACCCTAAGTACATGGTTTAGAGACTATGTATTTATTCCTTTAATGGGTTCAAATAAAAAATGGGCCCCCTTCTATTTATTTATTACCTTCACTTTATCGGGTTTTTGGCATGGAGCCGCTTGGAACTTTATTATCTGGGGGGCTTATCATGGCGCGTTATTGCTAGTCTTACGTTATCTTGGTCGTCCTTTTTATGGCTTTGTCGGTCGCTACTTTTCTCAGCCGCAAATTGTTTCTTGGGCTTTAACCCTCGGTTCAGTCACATTGGGCTGTCTCTTTTTTATGGAATCTGATATGACACGCCTTCTCACTAAATTACAAGCCATTATTACGCCTTGGAACTACTCTTTGGCTAATTTGGGAGCCTTATTCAGTTCCTATAGCCTAAATCAAGGAACCGCTTTAATCGTCACCTTAGTTCTAGCTTTGGGCGTTTTATTTTTAGAACATCTGGCGGTTTGGCAAAAGAAATTTGAGTATGAATGGTTACTATCGCGTTGGCTATCACCTGTTTTATTAGGATTAACTATACTATTAGCAGCAAATACTAATTCTGATTTTATTTATTTTGAATTCTAATGAGTAAAAATAATATTACTAAACTTTTTCCTTGGTTCCTATCGGCGGGTATCGCTTGGACGATTGGCTGTATTTATAATGTCTACTATGGTGGTGAACTAAGCTGGTTAAGAAGAATGTATGAGCAAAAAGCGGCTTATGCGTCACAGATTGAAAAACCTCACCGTATCATATTTGCTGCTGGCTCTGGCGTACATTACAGTATTAATGCGGAATGGATGCAAAAAAAACTTGGTGTTCCAGTATTTAATTATGGATTACAGGGAGACATGGGACTTAATGTCATTACACCTTTGATGCTAGAACAAGCTCGCAAAGGCGATATTATTGTTCTGATTCCTGAATACCTCATGTTGATGGATAAAGATGGTTTAGGGGATGGTGATGGGTTATTTGGTTCGGCTCCTTTTGGTTGGGCTGTAGGTCAACCTGGTTTAGGGAATATCCCACCGAAAAAGTTTATTGAGGATACTTGGTTATTAGGAGTGACGACATTACGTGCTGCAACCAAATCAACCATTGATGTCATTGAAAAAGGTCGGATGACTGGATATTTATCTGATCCGATCACCGAACATGGCGACCCGACAAAAGTTAAGGAACGTACAGCGAAATGGTGGAAGTTAAGTTTTAAAGAACCAGTTTCCCCCCATTCGTTAAAAGTCATTGAGCAGTTTCGCAAAGATCTTGAAGCCAAAGGAGCGCATTTAATTGTCGCTTTACCTTGGGTTTATGCTAATACCGATCCAAAAACAGTGGCTAGCCTCAAAAAAAGTGCTGATGAGTTATCAAAAATTGTACCAACTATTTATAATCCCGAAAACTTGAATATTCAAAGCGATAGTACAATGTTTGCTGATACTCACTATCATCTTTTACCAGATGCTCGGCTTGTGCGATCGCAAGAATTGGTCGATCAACTTAAACCCTTTTTAGCTGAATATATCAAGCAACCTGAGTTACAGACCTCAAAATAGATGAATACCGATCGACCGATTAAGATTTGTGTCATAGGTGGCGGATTTGGCGGACTCTATACGGCTCTTTATTTTAGTCGTTTTGACTTGGTAAAGAACCGAAAATGCCAAGTTACTCTCATTGAACCCAATGATCACTTTTTGTTTACGCCTCTTTTGTATGAATTGCTTACAGGAGAGTTACAACGGTGGGAAATTGCGCCATCTTATTCTAAATTACTCCAGGGAACTCAGATTCAGCTACGCCAGCAAACGGTCAAAACTATTGATTTAAAAGCTCGCTGTGTTGGTTTAATGAATGATGAAACATTATCCTATGACTATTTGGTTTTGGCTGTCGGTACCCAGAACCGTTGGGCTAATATTCCTGGTTTAAAAGACTATGCTTTAACCTTCCGTTCTCTAGCTGATTTAGAGCGTCTGCAAACCCAACTTCATATCTTAGAAAACTCAGAACGGCAACATCTTAAGGTCGCTGTCATTGGGGGCGGCCCGAATGGCGTAGAATTATCTTGTAAGATAGCTGATCGTCTTGGAAGTCGCGGTCAAGTCTATCTGATTGAGCGGGGTGATGCCCTACTGAAAAACTTCTCCAAAGCTATTGGTAAAGCGTCTTATAAAGCTTTAAAGGCTCGTCGGATTGCGATCCATCATGATTGTGATGTAGAAAAGATTACAGCCGATTCTCTGAGGATTACTGAGCAGCAACAGGCACAAGATTTACCTATTGATTTAGTGATTTGGACAGCAGGGACTCAATCTAGAGAATGGTTAAGTGAATTAGACTGTCAACAAACGGATCAAGGTAAACTATTAGTTCATCCAACACTACAATTACTCGATTATCCCGAAGTGCTGGCCTTGGGTGATATTGCTCAAATGGCTTCAACTCGTCAAAATATTCCTGCTACTGCACAAGCGGCTTTTCAACAGGCTAGTTGCGCGGCTAAAAATCTTAAAGCCATGATTAAAAGAAATCGCCCTAAACCGTTCTTTTATCTCCATCTGGGGGATATGTTAACCTTGGGTAAAAGATCGGCGATTATTTCTAGCTTTAGTATTAATATTGATGGCCGAATTGCTGATATTAGCCGACGATTTATTTATATTTTACGGCTACCTACCCAACGACATAAAACACAAGTTCTTAAACATTGGGTCAAAAATACATTAATTAAATTAGGTCGCTGGTTACGTTGGCAAAAACAGCAGCTATTTGCTGAAAAACCAGCTAAACCCTATTAGTTCTCTCTTTTAGGTGATCCTTACTTTTCACATTCTGCCGAACCTGATACTGAGAAAGCTTGAGAGGTATTTTTATGAGTTTTGATAAATCCGTTTTGACTTTCGGATGTTTCCTGTAAATGATTTTCGGGTAATAAACCCTTTTGAATTTCTTCAACTTTGAGGAGAATCAAATATTCATAAAAAGCTTGTAAAGTACACCAAGCAAAACCAGCGCGTCCATCTAAAATCCCACCCAAAAGAAAATACATATAAAACCAACGCAAAAGAGGACGGAAAGGAAGACGTAGAGATAGATCTTTTAAAGCGCGTCGTCTTTCTACTTCCGAAGATCCCCATAACAGCTTACTCCATTCAACTTGACCATCAGCGAGTTGCCTAAGCGTTTCGTTAGCTTCATCACTTGAATAGCGGTTATGTTTATCGATCCATCGACTTAAACCTTTACCACAGGTATAGTGAGGGTAGGTTGCTTTTAGAAAGCTCGTTTGACCGTTACAAACTTCACGTTCGGTGTGTCCATAATCTGTAAACCAGACTTTTTCTTTTTTGAGTAGACGCAATTGATATCGAGGATATTGTGTACTATAGCGAATCCATTTGCCCATAAACATTACTTGTTCGGCGACATAGTAACCAATAAATTGATTTTGTTGAATGGCAGCTTCACATTCGGCAAATAATTCATCAGTCATTCGCTCATCTGCTTCTAAAAGATAAACCCATTCGTACTTAGTTGGAATCGTTTCTAACATCCATGTACGCTGTTTGCCATGACTTTCAAACGGATGCTGTACAATTCGCACAGGATATTTAGACGCAATTTCAACTGTTTGATCGGTACTATAAGAATCAACTACTATTACATCATCTGAGCGTAAAGCGGATTGAATACAATCAGCAATCTCTGTGGCTTCGTTATAGGTCAAAATGTAAATAGAGAACATGAATGATTATGAAGTTTTATGATTTAAAGTTAAGCTATAGATTTATCTAGTAGAATAAGAGAAAATGCCTAAATTTGCAATATTTTGTAATTTTTGAGAGACAACATAGGTTTTATCTTATTATTAGACGAAAACAGGATTACCAAAAAGTACGTTTAAGCGAGACAGTCAACCTGTACTTTAAAAAATTCCTGTGTTTTGTGTGTATTAGGGAACCTTGAACAACATAGATTTTTCATTTGAGGGATATATAGATGGCTAAAGCAATATGGAATGGCGCAATTCTAGCTCAAAGCGATCGGTGTGAGATTGTCGAAGGAAATTACTATTTTCCTCCAGAATCGCTCAATCGAGAATATTTTCAAAACAGTAATACTCATACCACTTGTCCTTGGAAAGGTGTAGCCAGTTATTATACGGTAGTCGTTGATAACAAGACGAATCAAGATGCTGCATGGTATTATCCTAATCCTAAAGAAAAAGCGAATAACATCAAAGGCTATATTGCTTTTTGGAAAGGTGTTCAAGTTGAGAAGAATTAGATAATTAGATTGTTCATAACGAGGTAAAAATTATCGATGAAAGAGACTTTTTTAAAGTGGCTAGACCGTATTTTGATGTTTGATGTTTTTTTAGTCATCATTGGCTTTGTGTGGTTTGCAATTGCAGTATTAGGACGATCGCTTGGTTTATCTTTGGGTTGGGAAATCTGGTATAAGTTGTGGCTCCCATTGTTTAATCCAGCGATTGGTATTTTAGTTTTGGGTGCGCTCCTCAGTTGGGTGGTCAAAAAAATTAATCAGAAATTCGCCTCTAATTAAGACCAAGGATCAAGAAGCGATCGCTGCTCATTCACGATTGTATTTTGCTCAGGTTTGAGATCTTCTCGTAACTTTTCCCATTCCCCAGGATCGGTCAATTCTTCATAGGAATCAGCAACCATCGTTTCTTGGTCGGAAATAAATTCTTTGACTAAAGTTTCCCAATGATGAGCATCTTCTAAGTTTTCGGTTGTCGGCTCATTGACATCGAGTTGTGACGAACTTTCAAACTCTTGCTTGAGTGACTGAAATGTTTGATCCAAAAGCGAGATTAACTTTTCTACTTCCTGTAAGCGTACAGTGATATTTTGAGAATCTGAGCGACTTTGAGCTTTAGATAATTGTGAAGTTTTTTCGAGCTTTTCGCTTAACATTTGTTGAATAACGCTCGATTTGGGTTGAGATTGATTTAATACAGTCATTTTTGTTTTCAGGATGGCTCGTTGTTGATCTTCGATAAACGATGGAACTTCATTCATATCAATGGATGTTTCTAACTCTGGTAAGGATAGCTGACGTTTGAAAGCAAGAGTCGAGAAGTATTGTGTTAATAGATTCTGATAATCTTGTCGCCACATAACTTTACGTTCAAACTTTACATGACTCAGTTTTAACATCTGTTTTAAATAATTCAATACTTGTATCTGATCTGGATTAACCATTGCTAGAGTAATTATGGTTGAGACTTCATCACGTCTGGCGAGTGGTAAGATTTGATGACGACGACAAAACTCAACAGGAATCAAAGAATTGAAAAGCGGTTCAATGTGTGACCAGATGTCAGGATGAGCTTCGGGATCAAAGACATCAAGACCATGTAAAATCTTTAGGATAAAAAGCTGTTCAGTGCGATATTGTTTGAGGATGTCTTGAGGAAGACGTTGCCCTGTAATCGATTCAATAATTTCGGTCAGCGATCGCTTTTTTTGACGTTTCTCAATCAAAGCTTGTTGGACTTGGGGTAGAGTCAGATAGCCGATTGTCAGTAATTGATTAACAAACGGTGGCAACGCGGCTATGGAAAAATCATGAGCAGAAGACATAGCATCAATCTCAACAACACAAACGCAGGCTATATGTATATCAGTATTCCCAGAATAATTTATCAATTTAACATCTGGTTTTTAATCTCGTTGCCCTAGTATTCCTAAGTAAATTCCTCTAAATCACAGCTTGTAACATAACTTAATCTTTTTTTTGAACTTCTTGCGCTACTAAAGCTAATTCTTGAGATGGATTGGGGAATGCTAAGAACAGAAAGCTTTTCTTAATCTAGTTTCTGACTTTTCTGATAAAGTCACATCTAAATCATGGCAAATGTCTTCAAAAATCTTTTTGCTCAAAAATCAAAAGGAATCGGTTTAGAAATTACTCCAGAGCGAGTCAACCTCGTTCAACTGTCCAAACAGGGACAGAGCTATAAGCTTGGTAAATACTGCTCAGTTGATATTCCTGAAGGCATCTTTGAAGAAGGAAAAATTATCGACTCGCCAGCATTAGCCGAACTGATTCAAGAATTGATGGCAGAAAACAAAATCAAAACGCGAAAAGTGGCGACTGGAGTACCGATGAGAGAATCGATCATCAGGATCATTCCTATTCCTGCCGAACTCAACGACCAAGAATTACGGGATATGGTTTTAAATCATGAAGCCAGTCTTTATCTACCCTATCCCAGAGAAGAAGTTGATCTCGACTACCAAAAATTAGGATACTTTCAAGACGAAGACGGCATCGAGAAAGTACAAGTCTTACTCGTTGCCACACGCCGCGAAGTGACTGATTCTTATGTAGACACCTGCCAACAAGCGGGATTACAAGTCGATATTTTGGAGATCAATAGTTTTGCCTTAATTCGCACCATTCGGGAACAACTCAGACAGTTTAGCTCAAATGAAGCGGCCGTCTTAATCGATATTGAATTCGATAATACCGAAATTGCGATCATTGTTGATGGAGTCCCCCAATTTTCTCGAACCGTTCCCATCGGTACATTTCAGTTACAGAATTCCCTTTCACGAGCCATGAATCTACCTGCTTCTAGAAACCCAGAAATTCTACAAGGTATGACCATTCCCGTGACCGCTTTAGATAGCTTAAGTACCGCAGGAGCCGCCGTCAACCCTGGAATTACCGCCCTGACAAGAGTTTTAGGCGAATTAACCGATGAGCTACGACGATCAATTAATTTCTATCTTAATCAAAGCGATGAATTAGAAATCGTGCAACTACTCCTAGCAGGGCCAGGTGGTGGACTCGCTCAACTCGATGAATTTTTTACACAAAGATTAAGTGTTCCTACGATGCAAATTGATCCGATTTCAGCCTTATCTCTCGATTTAGAGCAAGAAATACCAGCGATCAAACGCCCTGGAATGGCAACAGTGCTAGGCTTAGGATTGCGGGGGATTTAATAGATGTATAGCTTAGATGTTAACTTTCTTAAAGATCGCAAATTAGAAGAATCCCTCAAAGCGACACCCATTCGGAAAGCCGCTCCGATTTCTTGGCGACAACAAACACCGCTTTTCATTGGTTTAGGGGTTGGAGCCACTTTAATTGGTTTGACTGCGCTTTTAGGAACTATGCTGAATTTGCAAAAGGCAAAAACTGAAGCCAACATCCAACAACTAGATGCTGAGATTAGTCAATTAAATGCCAGAAACCAAAGCCTACAAGAAATGGAAGCAAAGGTTCAAGCGATTGACGAAGAAGTAACCGCATTAGTGACCGTCTTCAACCAAATTAAGCCTTGGTCAGCGATTCTTCAGAATATTCGCCGCCGCACACCTTCAAGCGTACAGATATCAAGCATTGAAGAAAGTGCATTGCCAGCAACAGCCGATGCAGGTAGCGCACAACCGAAAGTACAAATAAAAATCAATGGTTATGCCCGTACCTATGATGATGTCAATAACTTTATTTTGGCGTTGCAGAATTCAGAGCTTTTTAACGCGAATCAAACACGAATCGAAAGCGCGAAACGAGACAATTTTCCTCTGGAATTAGAACCCACCGCCAAAGCTGATCTAGAAAAACAAAAAATTCAGGTTGAATTACCTCAAGCGATACAGTATGTCATCACGACTGAATTAAGTGATTTTCCAGCCTCAAAGCTCTTACCATCTCTTGCTCGTGATGGTGCAGTCGGTTTAGTCACACGCATCAAAACCTTAGAACAAAAAGGAGGTATTCAACGATGACGACCTATACTGAGGAATACTTACCCCAAGAGGATCAAGGTTTAGATGATGATAGTAATTATCCGACCGCTTTTGGCATAACTTTTACCCCAAAAGTAAGCGGTATTGCTTTAGCACTTGGGGGTATCCTTGGTTCTGCGGCCTTAGCTACTAATTGGGTTTTACCACTTAACGAATCCTATCAAAAACTCAAAGCTGATGAGCAAGCCAAACAACAGCAGGTAGAACAACAAAAAAGCGGCAAGCTAGATGAAAAATATCAAACTCTAGAACTGCAACTCAAACAAAAAGAAGCCCTGAAATCTCAAGTTTTAGCTCTTTTTGCCAATGAATCTTCCCTTGATACGATTCTGCTTGATGTCAATCAATTCTTTAAAAAAAGAAACGTTGAATTAATAAGTTTTGAACCCAACAAGGAAGGGACAAAAATTATTGAAGATAGCTCATTAGGCACAGCAGTTAATAAAAAACTCAAACGTCAAAGCTATAACGTAGCGATGAAAGGCGCATTTGAGCCAACACAATCGATTATCAGAGATTTAGAACGATTACAGCCTTTAGTAATGGTTAAAGCTCTGAAAACTACTTTGGATGAGGAACAAAAAGCCGTCGCTTTACTGGTGGTCAATCCCGCGCTTAAAACCTCGAAAGTGATTCCCTCATCAAACCAGAAGGTAGACACAACAATGAGATTAGACGTGATCATGCCTCTCACTCCCGAAGAACTAGCGAAACTGGCACCCCCACCACCACCCCCAGACCAACAGGGTCAACCGCCAGCAGAAAAAAAATAAGTTTTATTACTTATTGACAAAAAGTAAATACTACCCATCAAAAAATTAACATTTAAGTTAGCATCGGTGCAAGGAGCAATTTGTGAGAAATTACATTCATCTTTCTTGGCTTATTCATGGTACAGCTTTCCTCTTTTTAGTAGCACAACCGAGCCAAGCCACTACTGAAACTCAATCTGTTTTAGATAGTAAATCTAAACTGGAATTTAAAGAAATAAGCGCGGTCAACTCGAAGATAGAAAATTTATCTTTTTCGGAAGTCAATCATAACCCCGTTTCCGTCGAAGAAGCCATCAAAATAGCAACCCCTAAAATACCCACCGAAATCGCTCAAGCGGCCCCAATGTTGCCTAATCCGAAAATTACCATTGAAGATAATAAAGGCAATCCATTCGAGCCGCCTACTGCTAATGCTCCTGAAACTAATACACCAGTATTGCCCCGCGCCGTTGCGCCACCAGTCGGTGACATAGCAATTTCTAATATTGATGCCAGTTCCCAAAAAGTCAAATTTAATACAGGTTCTGTCGTCATTCCCCGTGTTTTGTTGCGAGATGCTTCGGTTCGTGAAGTTCTCATGACTTTAGCGAATTATGCTGGTTACAACGTTGTCTTTATCGATGGAGGTCAAAGCGAACAAAATGCAGCAAAAGCCGCGCAAATTGTTTCATTAGAATTCAACAATGAATCAGTCGAAGATATTTTCAACTCCGTTTTGATGGTTTCTGGATATAGTGCAAATGTACGAGGCAGAACCATTTTTGTAGGTGCAGTTCTACCTTCATCAGCCCGTAATCTCATTAGTCGTACACTACGGGTAAACCAAGTCAAAGCGGTTGATGCTGCATCCTATTTAGCAGCGCAAGGGGCAGAATATCCCCGTTTAGTTACTGAAATTGAAGAAATTATCGATCCATTGACCCAACGTGTGATCGGTACACGAACCAAAACACCAGAGTTTAGACCTTTAACCATTAAACCAGACGAAAGTTCAACCGCCGCAATTTTGCTACAAGGCCTGAAGGTGGTAGCCGATGATCGTCTCAATGCAGTTACACTCATTGGTGAGCCACGATTGGTACAAATTGCCTCATCGATGCTCTTACAGCTTGATGCACGTCGTCGTCAAGTGGTGGTTAATGTGAAAGTGATTGACGTTAACCTCTTAAATACAGATGATTTTAACAGTAGTTTTTCCTTTGGCTTCAATAACGGATTTTTCCTACAAGATGGCGGGGCGGCTGTCTTAAACTTTGGTGGAGTCAACCCACCCAGTCGGGCAGAGGTTACGGGGGGTGCATTCTCTAGACCTGTGATACCTTTGATTAATACCATTGTTGGTGGTGCCGCAACTCTCGCCCCATTTTTTGATATTCAAAGTGGGCCGTTTAGTGATGCAAGACGCGGCTTTGAGGAGTTTAGTAATAATCTGGTTCCCTACTCACGTCCTAATTTTGGGACTTTCAATAATCCTTTTCAACCTGGTTTAAGTGATATAGATATCGATCCCGCTACTGGACAGAGAACTTATACCTACGAATTACCCGGCTTGTTCCAATATCCTCAAAAATTCTTACTTTCTCTAGAAGCTCAGATTACGAGTGGTAACGCAAAAATTCTAACTGATCCCTCGATTGTTGTTCAAGAAGGACAACAAGCTAACATATCCGTTACTGAAAAAGTGATTGGCAGTATCAAAACAGAAGTTGATCCCCTTAGTGGTGTGAGAACAACGACCCCTGTTTTAGCGGATGCAGGTTTAATTCTCAATGTGAATTTGAATCAAGTCGATGATAATGGATTTATCAGTCTTTCGGTCAATCCAACGATCGCATCTCCCGGCCCAACCGTTAGTTTTGATAGTGGAAATGATGCAGTTAACCAAATTACTCTTTTAAATACACGTCAATTAAATTCGGGTTTAATTCGTCTGCGGGATGGTCAAACTTTGATTCTATCTGGAATTATTCAAGAGTCTGATCAAACCTCAGAAAGCAAAGTACCGATTTTGGGCGATATTCCGATTTTAGGTGCGTTGTTTAGAAGAAGAAGCAATCAAACAGGACGTAATGAGGTTGTGATTATCTTAACACCCAAGATTCTTGATGATAATGCTGAGTCGGCTTTTGGCTATGACTATCAACCAGGGAAAGATGCAGCAGAAATTCTCAAGCGTCAAGGTTTCCCAGTTCAACCGATGCCTTAATGATGATTGCATTAATGTTAAATTGATGTAAGGGTTTGGTTACCAAACCCCTACAACTAATATTTCACGGTGGGCTATTGTTCATTTAACCAACGAACAGCATCTTTAGCATGATACGTTAAAATTAGATCCGCCCCTGCTCGTTTAAAACTGGTTAAAGTTTCGAGAGTAACACGTTTTTCATCGATCCAACCATTAAGGGCAGCCGCTTTAATCATGGAATATTCTCCAGACACATTGTAAGCAGCGACGGGTAAATTCGTCATTTCCTTGACTCGCCATATAATATCCATATAAGACAAAGCGGGTTTAACCATTAGCATATCCGCCCCCTCTAAAATATCTAGTTCTACTTCTTTGAGGGCTTCTCTAGAGTTTCCTGAGTCCATCTGATAAGTACGACGATCGCCAAATTGGGGAGTAGAATCGGCAGCATCACGGAATGGGCCATAATAAGCTGAGGCGTATTTTGCGGCATAGGATAAAATGGGCGTGTCTTGAAACCCTGCTTCATCTAATGCTTCTCGAATGATTTTGACAAAACCATCCATCATCCCCGATGGCGCAATGATATCAGCCCCCGCTTTGGCTTGTGAAACGGCTGTTTTCTTTAATAATAATAGAGTCGGATCATTTAAAACTCGTCCCGTCAAATCACCTACTTCTAAATAACCGCAATGCCCATGATTCGTATATTCACATAAACACGTATCGGCAATAACTACTAATTCGGGGACAGCTTCTTTTACCGCAGTAGCCGCTTGTTGTACAATACCGTGATCATGCCATGCCCCAGTTGCATCAGCATCTTTAGTCTCTGGAATACCAAACAGAATAATCGCTGGAATACCTAATTCATAAACTTCTTTTGCTTCGGCTACAATTTTATCGACAGAGAGTTGAAAAACCCCTGGCATCGATTTTACTTCATGGGCGATGCTGTCCCCTGGAACGGCAAACAAAGGATAGATTAAATCATTAGCGGTTAATACGGTTTCACGCACCATACGGCGTAATTGAGGCGAGGTGCGTAAACGGCGAGGACGATTAATAGGAAACATAGTCTAGACAATTAATAGTTAATTAGATATATACCTCAATTTAGTGTAATGCGATCGTTTTACCGATCCACACTGAATTTAAGATTACTCAATCTTTTGTAATGTTGTCATTCTCGGAAGACTACAAGTATAATATATATACACATGGGGCCGTAACGGTTTCGACAGGTTGGCGAACCCTATCCCGTGATGCAGGTCGAGAGTGAGTCGGCTCTCGTAAATCAAAGGCTCAAACAAAAAAGTAAATGCGAACAATATCGTACCTTTTGCTCGTAAAGCCGCTCCTGTAGCAGCCTAATAATCTCATATAGATTCGAGCGTCTGTAATTCGACTCCGTTAAGGATTACGGACATAAACCCAACGGATGCCCTCTATAGTTACCTCTAGTTGACTATTGAGTTAAGATTTTACTAGAGAATCCCACTATCAGGGATAAGAGATAGTCCCCGTCTTTTGGGTTAAAAAGACTAAACCTGTGAATGATCGAACAGCTAATACCCAATTTGGACAGCAGTTCGACTCTGCTCGGCTCCACTCTACATTATCTACTTGGTTTGTTTTTGCCAGATTTGAAGCACTAACTGAGCTTCATTAGGATATCTTTCTAGCTAGATTTCGTGATCAATTCGAGTTTTGCTTAGTTGTTTTTATACATTTTCAGGCGTTAGCAAAACACAAAAATCTGATGGCATAACGGTTAGGTTATTAGAAAAAATACGATTAATTTACACTTCCTGATTGAGTCCAAATTTCTTTTTTTGTAACTGTTTGTTTCTGATTTGGCGGGGCGGTTCTTTCATCCATAAAATAGATAGTCAAATTTTCGATTTGTTTAGAGGGTGGATGTTTTTGATTCCATTGACGATAAAAATAATCTCCTAAATAAGGATAAAGCGGTTTTCCCGTAGCGCGATAGAGACTAATAAAATAACTTCTCCATTGCATATTAGGATAGAGTTGATCTCGCTCACTCATCGTTGGTTTATCCCAACTAACAGAATTACCATTTCTAAATAAATCAACTTTACTGCCATCTTTTAGCGTTGCTTCGGCAATATACCAACCATCATCTCTGGGTGGGTTAGGTGCAAAAATACTCCATGCTTGATCCAAACGAGTAACACGCGCTAGAGGATCTAAAATATTAAATGTTTTTTTAGACAACAGTTTATCCAATTGTTCAACCCAAACCCCCTCAGCATCTTTTCGAGCAACACTTTGTTTAATAAAACCTCTTAAATTCCACACCGATGTATAAGCAAGTAATAATAATGCAACTAAACTTAAAGCGATTGGTGGTGAAGAGCGAACTTCTAGAGGACGGAATTTAAAGGGTTTAGTGAAATTTCCTGCAAAACGTCGGTTACTGGCAATTTTTTCATAAAATTTGTTGCCAATACTCATTAAAGGTTTCCATCTTAAAAGAGGAGCCAGAAACCCAAAAACAGGCGATAAACTGCAAATATAGGCGATCGCTTCCCATTTAAAATGTCGTTGTCCTTGCCAATCTTCGACCACCCAAGAATTAATTCTCTGCATATCCTCATACACGGTTGGATCTGGATTTTCTTGCGCTTTAATTAAAGGAGTTCCGGGTAAAATCAAAAATGTTCTGAGAAGATAAACAACTTTTTTACAAAATCCACAATCTGCATCATAGTTAATCACTAACCCTTTCCGTTCTGGTGTACTTAAACGTTTGTTGAGTCCGTCCCAAACTTCGCTAGGAATTAAAGGCAACCAGTGAGTAATACTTAAGAAAGGAAATATCCCGATCCGAAACGCTAATCCAAACGTCAGATGTAGAAATATAAACGAAAGAATCGCAACACAACGGAAAAAACTATTGCGAATGGGAATAAACATCAAAAGTGGGCCAACCCATTCAAAACTCAACGCACCATAGGTCATCAGTTTGAGCAGATTTTGAGGAAGTTTGAGCAGCAATTGACCCAAAGGAGTCGCATACTGATCGAAACTAAGAGCATAATAAACAGCCGTTCCGTCAGGCCACCATAAATCACTTTTTGTTTTAAAAGCAGCAGACCACATATAAATAAACGCCACTTGCACCATAAAGGCAAATGTCGCACCAGACCAAACCCTTTTAGGTAAAAGATTAGGGGAAGTATTTAACGCGCTATCGATCGAATAAGTTGCCCCTAGAGGAAGAAACATCGACCAAAACAAAATTGCTCTTAAAACATCATCTGCAGCAAACAGCACAACAGGATTACGATTGTGGATTGAGATGATCATCGCCCAAGTTGCGATCGTTGCCAAACGGGTTCGGTAACCAACGAGGAGAAAAAGGGTAATAACAATTGCCAGTAAAAATAGAATAAACTGTACCCAAGGCTCACCACTGAGATTAGAAAACGACCAGTAAAAAGGACTAGAGCCAATTTTAGCTAAAACACTACGAGGGACAATTCCTTGATCGCTATAATGTGCCGTTATTCCCGCCATACGGATGATTAAATCAGCTAAAACGACAAAAGCCAAGCAAATCCGAAACAGACCGAGCGATCGTAAATCAAATCCGATTACTGTTTCTAAACTAGACCATACTGACTTCTTTCTCTGTTCACTGGCAGCCATAGGATGCTTTACATAAATTTATTTAGTTAATAACATTACTTTACTTTTCTCTAGAAAGAAAGAGTAAAAATTAAAATAGTATAAATAAAATTAATGATTATTAGATAAAACAGACTTATAAAACAATCAGATGACTTTCTACGGTGATCCGATAGAATTGCACATTAGAAACTATGCCCAGAGAGATTTATTCATGAAATCCTTAACGATTCAAGATCAAAACCAACTAACAGAGATTTTGGCGATCGTACGCTCCGTCAGTTGGGGGGCTACCGAAATTTTACAATCTTACTATCAAGGGAAAGCGAATCAAGGAGATTTAGATATTAATGAAGATAAAAAGGATGGGCCAGTCACCGCAGCCGATTTAGCAACAAATCACTATATTTTAGAAAAATTACAGCACTCATTTAGCACTGAACAATTTGGCTACCTCAGTGAAGAAACGCATCAGGGTACAGATCCCATTCCTCAAGACTGGGTATGGATCATCGATCCTTTAGATGGCACAAGAGATTTTATTGACAAAACAGGTGAATATGCCGTTCATATTGCCTTAGCTTATCAAGGTAGACCCGTTGTTGCGGTGGTTGCTGTACCTGAATCATCCAAAATTTATTTTGCCGCAAAAGGACAGGGAACCTTTGTCGAAACCAAACAAGGTGAAATAAAACCGATCCACGTCTCAGAACGAAATTCAATTGAAGAATTGTACTTTGTCGCTAGTCGAACTCACCGAGATCAACGTTTTCAAAAATTAATCGAGAGTTTGCCCTTTAAAGGAGTGAATTATGTCGGTAGCGTCGGTTGTAAGATTTCGACAATACTAGAACAGCGATCGGATGTTTACATCTCTCTATCTGGAAAATCTGCACCGAAAGACTGGGACTTTGCCGCACCAGAATTAATTTTGACCGAGGCAGGAGGTAAATTTACCTATTTCAACGGCGAACCCGTTCAGTATAATCGAGGTGACGTTAGACAATGGGGCGGTATCATGGCAAGTAATGGTCAATGTCATGAAATGCTATGCCAAAGAGCTACACAAACCTTAGCAGAGATTGATCAAAAATAATTAATCAGAGTTGGTGGGTCACTCCCACCTTTTTTTATCTGTATTTTCCATTGTGTGATCATGATCACAACAATTGTGTGACCGTGTTTATAGCTATCTTTTTTTCGTTTCAGTTATTATTATTATTAAGCTTAAATTAATCTGATTAGCAATATCTTCTGCTCCCAACTGCTTTTCCATTCTATCTTTTACCTCTTTTAATAAGAATTTTTACCTAAACGGGTAATCTGTAATGTTTAATCCATGAACTGAAAAGGAAATTATGTTTAAAAGTGCGACTATTGTTGAACTACAAAAAAGTTATGACTCAGGTGAACGACAATTCTCTAAAATTGAACTGCGACGGGCTGATCTAAGAGGTCTTAATTTAAGTTATGCCGATTTAACAGGGGCAGACTTAAGCAATGCTAATTTAAGAGAGATTGATCTAAGAGGAGCCAACTTAAGCGAAGCCAACTTAAATGAAGCCGATTTAACTGGAGCTAATTTACAAAAGGCAAATTTACAGGGAGCTTATTTAATTAAAGCTTATTTAATTAAAACAAACCTTAAAGAATCGAATTTGACTAAAGCCTATTTAACTGGAGCTTATTTAACCAAAAGTGATGTTAGTCAAGCTAATCTAAGTGGTGCTTATCTCAATAATAGTAAGATTACTGGTACCATTATGACTGGAACTTATTATGATCAGACCACTCATTTTGATACTGACTTTGATCCCCTCAAAAATGACTTGAGAAAAATTACGTCTCAACCACAAACTCAAGTCATTACAGAATTGGACACAACCGTAACTGATGTAATTCAAACTTTTAACTATTTAAGTCAGATTAGTATTCACTATTTAGGTCATACCCTAACAACGCGCTATTGGGAACTCGCTAGACCTAATCATGAATGGCTCACTCAATTTCAGTTTAATCGTTTTTCTAAAATTACTTACTCTGGAGAATTCAAAACATCGATTAACTCGGAGCAAATAGAAGTTGTTCAAGAATGGACAAACTGTTTTATTAAATCTTGCTCTAAGATTATTCAAGATTTTCCAAAAATGATAGATTCTAAACAGCTTGCTTTTCCAATTTTAGATTCATAAATATCTTCTAGCTATTCTTAAGTGACAAGGATAGATAGTAACTTAAGCATAAAGTATAAGTTTAAAAAAGTTAAAATTCATCAAATTGAGCAGAGTGTAGAATAAGAGATTGAGACAAATCAAAGAGAGAAATTTGGATGTAGCTCAAATTATAGATAAAAAAAAATAACCTAACAGTGATATTTATCCTGCTGAGTATTGATCTAGCTCACACCTAAAACTTTTAAGCAGATTATTAATATTTATATTTTTTAATTAATTACTTTTAAGTAAATACACTCAAGCTTTATAAAAAATAAAATAAATTAAATATATTAATCCGTAGATTCATCATATATTGAGTTATAAATCATCATTTAAAATAGGAATTATTAAATAAAAAAAGGATTTGATTAAAAATGGTATTTACTCAAAATCCAATCCTAAAAACTGAAAAAAAAACGATCGCTCGTCCTGAACATTGGCTGAAAAAAAAGTATCCCCAAAAACATCACCATTACCGACTAGAGGACTTTTTTGCCTTCCATACAGCAAGCGGAACGATCGTGGATTGGAACGATTGCCGCAATACTTTAACCAGTGAAGATTTTATTATTGGTTTAATCGAAGGTTTAGAAGCTGAAGTGGGTAACGCCTCTGCGGTTGTTATGTATCAAATTGGCAAACAATGGGGACTAAAAGACGCAGCATTTTTCCGTAAATGGTTTATGGAAGAATACCAGTATGAAAAAGAGCTACATCAACTTAATCTAGCCTATGTTTTAGAGGCTTGGTGGTGGCCGTTTACCAGTCAAGGCTGGGGCAACTGGGATATAGATATGGGTGAACAAAAAAATGGTTTTATGTTTATTAATATCTATGATTCTGCCGTCGCTCGTACCTTGGGAGATGTAGGTAAACCTGTTTGTCATCTCTATGCAGGTTTGATGGCGGGATTTTTTAGCGATTTAATCAAAAAACCTCTTAGCTGTATTGAAATTCAATGCTATTCAATGGGAGAAAACTACTGTAAATTTCTTTTAGGTAAACAAGATCGCATTGATGCAGCAACCTTTTGGCAAAACGAAGGAGCAACTGCTAGAGACATTGAAAAACAGTTGATTCATGGAGAATACCTCAAATGAGCAACGACACTATACTAGCTCGATTAAAAGTTGCAGATTTTTTTCATGACTCTAATTGGTTCGCTCAACCTCCTCAATTACAACATTTTTCTCAAAAAGCGATCGATCCAGTTGCTCAACTTCGACTCAACCTAGAAGAATTCTTCAGCCAAAATAACTGGAACGGTTCTCGGAATTTAGTTCAACCCAATCATAATCAAACTAAACAAGGTTTATCTTTAACTCTGTCTGTTGAAGCCTATTTTCAGTGCCAATTCTGGTCGAGTCAACCTGCTATAGCGGTAGTCCCTCAAGTCCAAGATGAAAAACCCAAAACAAAAACGGCGCAAAAATTTCAAATAACCGATTTATCTAATTTATTTTAAGGAAAATTCAATGCAAACTGACTTTGAAGATTTTTTTCATCGTTCTGAACATCATTACTTACAAAAATCAGAAATCCTACTATTTAGACAACATATTGGAATTCTGCGTCAACGTTTAGCGACCTATGAAGCATTACGCAATAAAGAACTCGAAATCTTTCAAGGAGTTGCCGACCAACTTGAAGAAGCTTGTCCCACAGAATCAACAAAACAAATAGGAAAAGCACTAAAACACTGGATTTTAATAATGCGTTACTGTGCTTTTGCCATGTTGCTCAATAATCCTGAATTTCTGCAACATCGACTCCTAGAATGGCTGACAGACATCGTTAAAGCGCATCAAATCCAAATACTAGAACAAACTCTCTATGAACTTTTATCCGACCAACTAACTCAAAAACTCCCCCCGCGACAAAATGAGCTAATTAAACCATTCCTACAACAAGCTCAACAAACCCTCTTGACTGAAACAATTCCTAGTAAAGTTGAAATTTTAACATAGGAGATGACAAATGATTAATGTTGCTGAATTGATAGACCAACAACCCATCAGGGGTAATTATTTTTCACCCGATGTCTATGTACAGGGCGATGTAGAATTTGGCTTAATCGAAAATCGTAATGGTTCTCGACTGCTGGCTTTACCCGAAACACTTTTACAAGGACTGTTTAGTGGACTCGAAGAAGAATTAGGCCCTAGTGCGAATATTGCACTTTTTAGTTGTGGTCGTTGGTGGGGCAAAAGTTTCTATCGACGATTTGTCAGAGAATTAGAAGAATACTATGGTAAACCTTTAGGACAGATGGAAATGATTGAGTTTCTCCAATGTCTTAAAGAATGCTGGAAAACTCACGGCTGGGGTGTCCTTGATGTGGACTTGCAATACTATAATCAAGGATTTTTAGGACTAAAAATCGTCAATTCTCCCTTTGTTGAAGCAGCATCTCACGGAAAGCGACCGATGGGTGCATTAGAAGCAGGTCTTTTAAGTGCCTTTTTTAGTCAACTGACGGGACAAGAATTACATTGTGTTCAAACTGCTTGCGAGTCTCTAGAAGCTGAGTGTAATTATTTTGTTGTCGGAATCACTGAACGGTTAAAAGCTGCCTCCGCTTGGATAGCTGAAGGACACGACCATACAACCATTATGGAATTACTTTGCCGTCATCAAACTGCATAAGGAGAAAATAGCATGACTAAGCTGGTCAAACTTGATCCCATTAATCAAGAAGTAGTGGTTCAAACCAATGATAATTTGCTCTGTGCCTTGTTAAAAAAAGATCTTCATATCTTAGAAGAATGTGGAGGTCGGGGAATGTGTTCAACTTGCCACATTTATATTAAAGATGGCATGGACAGCTTATCACCGCTTAACCGTCGAGAACAACGCACCCTAGAAGTGATTACAAACGCAAATCGTTATTCTCGTCTAGCTTGTCAAGCGCGAGTTTTAGGTCAAGGTGTCATTATTGAAATTCCCTCTGGAATGTATCTCGATGAAATTGAAAATATTGAAGATTTAATCGGTCGTCGTGCTGAACAACCCATCCTTCATCCCATTACAAGTAAAGTTTTAGTCGAAACAGGAAAATTAATTACTCGCTCGATGATTACTCAACTTAAAGATACAAAAATCGAGGTTTCGGACTATTTAAGGAAAACGACAGACGCATAAATAAAAAAGCAATTATTTATTAGGAGAAATTCATGTTAAAACAATTGACTAACTTAAGTATTGAAGCAGATGCACGTTATGCGACAGAAACAGAATTAAAGTTTCTTAAAGATTATCTTGATTCTGTTGAAGTACGGATCAATGCTTATGAGAAAATACGAGATCAAGAAACAGAAATTATTCAACGATGGGAAGTCGTTAAACGAAACCAAAAAGAAAATTTGTTTCATATGGGTGATTATGATATGACCGAAATATGCCACCGAGATCAGACAAATAATTTGCGATTGGCAGCCACAGCAATGTTATTAGATGAATTGGATCGATTTCGAGAAGGATTGTTAATTTGGTATAAAACAATTGTTAAATCTTATAAATATCAAGCTTATGCTAAAGTTAATTATCTTTTAATTCAAGATGTGATTCGTCTTTATTTAAGCTTTGATGAAGCGGAGTTAATAATTCCTATTTTTCAGCTTAATCAGACAATTTTATCGAGTTGATAAGATTAATATTTTTTGAAGTTTAACCTCTTAACTAAAGGCTTTGCATTATGAATAGTGAACAAAATTATACGATTACTTTGCTCAATGAAAAAAAAGAACTTCAGCAAACAATTGATGTTAAAGCTGATGAATATATTTTAGATATTGCAGAAGAAACTAATATACAACTTCCTTATTCTTGTCGTGCGGGTGCTTGTTTTGACTGTTTGGCTAAAGTTATAACAGGGAAAGTAGAACAAACAGAAAAAGCCCTCGAATTCTTAAGACCCGATGAACTAAAAGAAGGCTATATTTTGTTGTGTGCCGCGTCTCCTCGCTCAAACTGTATCATTCTCACCCATCAAGTTGAAGAAATGTTTGGCGAAGAGTGAAAGTATTGAATTACAGTTATCAATCAAGGAATTTTTAAAACTATGAATAATCAATCATTATTAGATGGAGTAGCTGCCCTGAGTGCAATTGGCGGAGCGATCGCGGCGACGATCACCAATAGTGTGGCGACGATGGCTGTACCCTTAGCGGGTGCTGTAATGCTGCAAATTATTAACCGCCAACAACTCGTTAAAGAATTAGATAAACATAGGTTCAATGTGAAAGAAATCGTAGATAATCTTCAATCTATTGAACAACAAAATCAATTTAGAGATAATCAACAAGAAACAATCGTTTTGTTAAATGAAAAATTACAACAGAACCAAAGTGCTTTTTCTAGTCAACTTCAGCAACAAAAAGAAAATTATTTAACTCATGTTGAAAGACAACTCGAAGCATCAGAACAACTGCAACAGCTTATTTACAGTATCAAAGAACAGATGCAAAACTTAGAAACTAAACAACAAGGGCTAAAGTATATTATCGATGAACTTAAACAAATTGAAAACGTCTCTCAAGCCTTATTGCATCATCAAAATGCCTTTGAAATGTACTACGAAAGAGCCTTAAGCCATCAACATTTAGGAAATCTAAAAGGAGCGATCGCAGATTTCACCAACGCCATTCAAATTAATCCTCATTATGCAAAAGCCTATCATCTACGAGGACTCATTAAAGCTAATCTTGGCGATTATCGTGGGGCGGTTTCTGACTTACGCTATGCCGCTAAATACTATTTCGATCAAGGAGATCTCGAAAACTACAAAGAAACCCGAAGCTTAAGTAAAGCGTATTGTGATGGAGAAAACGAAAGCGAACTAGATGCCCCAACCATCAACCAAGAAAACTTTGAACCCATTACAGCTAATCATTTATTTGAAGTTAACTAAAATAACGTGAGTTCGGGTTAAGCAGATTGAGGTAAAGCCCACTTCATCTGAAGAGAGGGTTTTTTAGGCTGATGGCAATAAGCAATTAAACTACAAAGAAGATTGACGCAAAAATTGACGGGACTTCTGTGACGAGAATGCACGAGAAAGGGAAATATTCTTCAATTGATCGATGATAGTCTCAACAATTGACCGTTTACGGGATAGAAGTTTATCATGAAGGCGCATTAATCGATTTTTCATGTTTCTTTTTGGTTTAGCAAAAAACTCAATGCCAAAATCGTGCAGCAATTTCTCATGCAAAACTTGAGAGCGGTTTTCGGATGAATAGATTAAAGTGAAAGAAAGAGAAAATTTGCACTTTTAAGTAGCGATGAAGCCATATTCAACGGATTTTCGCCAAAAAATTTTAGAAACAAAGCAGAAAACTGGAGAATCAATTCAGGAGACAGCCGAGCTATCCAGCGTTAGTTATAGTTTTGTCCAAAAATTACTGAAACGTTATGAAGAGGAACGAACTGTAGAGCCATTCGCATCACGGAGGAGGAGCGCAGGCCAAGCTAAAGCAATTAACAGAAGCGAACTTGAAAAATTAGTGTTTGAGGATAATGATGCTACCTTACAACAATTGTGTATTCGTCTAGAAGAGAAAACTGGGGTAAAAATCAGTGTACCGACGATGTGCCGTCTTTTACAAAAATTGGAGTTAAACCGCAAAAAAAAGACGCTTCACGCGCTCCGAGTCCGAAAGTGAGCGAGTGCAGAACTTGAGGCGGGAATATTGGACAACCATTGGTGAAGTCTCCCTCGAGAATCTGGTTTTCATCGATGAGACGGGAGTTATACCAATTCATTAAA
>NZ_BLJI01000018.1 GCF_017312365.1 Chroococcus sp. FPU101 | reverse complement strand
CAGATCGAACAGAAAATCGAGGCAGTCAGTCAAGCTTTAGAAAATGCCAATTCAGCATTTCAAGCCATAAATCAAAATCCAATTTAACTGAATTGTTGATTGACAGTAGAGACGCGATCCCTTACGTCTCTACCATTTATCTTTTATATAGAATTAGCCCATTGTTTCGCCCAGTCTAAAGTGAAGTGGACTTGTTCTATAGTCGGTGCTTCACAATATAAACGCAAAACGGGTTCAGTCCCACTAAAACGAATCAGTAACCAACTTTGATCGGCTAACCGAAACTTATAGCCATCAACCGTTAAACAATCAATCACTGAACGTCCTGCAATTTCTTTAAGCGGTTCATTAAGCAAAGATTCGAGTAGTCTAGCGCGAACTTCCATACTCGCTAATGGTAAATCAATTCGATCGTAAGCTGAGTCAAAACCTGCTTTTTCTTGTTGTTGGGTATAAAGGGTTGATAGATCTTTTCCTGATTCTACAACGGCTTCTAGGACATACAGAGCCGATAAAAGGGCATCTCGTTCGGGAATATGAGTCCCATAGCCTACACCTCCTGATTCTTCTCCACCGATTAATACTGGAGTGGTTAACATACGATCGGCAATATATTTATAACCGATCGGCGTTTCAGAAAGAGCCAAATTATAGCTTTTTGCAACAAGAGGAATTAAATCTGAGCCACTAACGGTTTTAACAACTTCTCCCGTCATCCCTTTGTGAGTTGCGAGGTGATTAATAAGAATGGGGATCAGAATTTGAGAACTCAGAAAATTTCCTTGTCCATCTATTGCTGCAATACGATCGCTATCTCCATCAAACACCAAACCAACCCGTAAAGCTGAATCACCCTGACTCGATGCTGTTGCAATCATTTCCATAATCTGAGTTAGGTTACGGGGTAAGGGTTCGGGTGCGCCTCCTCCAAACAGGGGATCACGGTTACCATTGATTTCTTTAATAGGACACTCTAAGAGACGTTCTAAACCACTTGCGGCGGCTCCGTACATTACATCAGCATATACCGTCAGTTGACCTGATGTAATGGCTTTGCGAATTAAATCGATATTGACTTTTTTCTTAAGTTCTGTACAGTAGCTAGACCAAGGTTCAAAATAAGATAATGAGCCAGTTTGTGTTGCTGTGGGTGTGGGTTGAGCTAATCTTTCTTCAATCTGTTGAGTAATCTCTGGAGAAACCGAACCCCCAAAATAGCCTTTAACCTTTAAACCGAGATATTTGGCGGGGTTATGGCTGGCTGTCAGGACGATCGCACCGAGAGCATTTTGATCTTTAGCCGCCCAACTAAAGGCAGGAGTTGGTGCATAAGAATTACTCAGTAAAACATCGAAACCTGCCTCTTTAATTGCCTGAGCCGCAATTAGGGCAAAATCTTCGGCCATAAAACGGCGATCATAACCGACAATAATTCGACGAGATCCTACTACAGAGCCATAATTATCTGCTAATACCTGAGCCGCAAGTGGAGCAACAAGGGCGACTCGCTCAAAGGTAAAATCAGCAGCAATGACACCTCGCCAGCCATCTGTTCCAAATTTGATAGGATTTACGGTAAACATGAAACCGACTCAACTATTTTGACTTTTCAACAAATTGTAAAGGTGATCAAAAAGCCAATCAATATTCTTAGCGTCTTTTTCTTTAAGATATTAGACATCAGCATAGATTTTTTGAGGATTATTTTAGTTCTTTATCGACAATTTTCGCGCTTTCTGACCGATAAACTAACTTACTAAGCTTTTTCTTCTTTAATTGTTTGACACCACTAAGCGTGATTAAAGTTAAGATTAGACCCACTAACACCATACGCCATAGTCCACAACCTGCTGCTGCCCCTAATGCTGCCGCTAACCAAATCGCTGCGGCTGAGGTTAATCCCTTTACTTCAACTTTATTTAATTCTCGATGGGACTGTTGTAGGATAATTCCCGCGCCTAAAAATCCAACACCTGAAGCCACTCCTTGGATTGTACGACTGAGTGCATTCGATGAAGCGTATCCAAGATCACGTTCTGCTTGTAGGGGAATCATAACGAATAAAGCAGCCCCTAAACTAACAATCATAAAGGTTCGCAAACCCGCAGGACGACCACTACGCTGACGGTTTAATCCAATAGCACTACCAACTAAAACAGCTAATACTAGGCGAAAAATCATACTCGGCCAATCATCAGAGCTAAAAAACATCCTACACCCCTTTTTTAATTAAGTAAATTTTAATAAAAAGTTAACGCAAGGTTAAGCTTTGTTTGTATTCTAAATAATTTGTAATTAGAATTCAATACAATTCTGCTAGCGGGGGAATCATACTAAATCCAATTTAATAGGACTATGATTGATTAAACGTAGAATTTTGATGAGTGATCCCGCTACAGTGAAGTATTGATTGATCACTCAACCTTATTACTGATTTCTCAAAAAAAAGTTATTCGGACGTTTTTTACTCTAATTCTGTTAGCGGTTCAGTTTGTTGTTTTTCGTTTTTTAATGCTTGAGCTTGCGAATGACCACTTTCTTCGGTCAAAAAATGATTCATTATTTCTTTAAGGCGCATTCGTTCAATATAAGGCCAGCCGCCAGATTCTTCGATATCTCGTAACAAACTGTAGACATCCTTGCGTGTGTTGGGTAAGGAAGGTTCAAAGAGTTGTTCTCTAATATCACGATGAAGATGCTCAAGGGTTCTTAGCAACAGCAATAAACCTTGACAGTTGCCTTGCTGTTCTTGGGCTAGATTTTGAATTACAGTTGTAATGTCTTGTAGTTTTTGGGTAAATTCGGGGCTATTCCAAGCTTGAGCGTCGTTCATGTTTAGCTGTTAATGCGTTCGTGTTCAGCAGTCATCTCAATGATAAAAGAAAAGAGTCTTTAAATCTGTCAGGGATTTGTATAGAGGGGTATCTAAATTTGATACAGTAGATCCCGATGAACCCGTAACAACTTGTCCAAAATGCTGAAATGGACAAGACGGCGAAATTGGAGAATGAAACAATGAGGTTGACATGAGGTATCGTTCATTAATTGTAGCTTTTTTAGCCTTGTGCTTTGGGATTTTAACTGCTTGCAGCGATGCTCCCACGACATTAAACAGAGATCAATTGACTTATGATGAGATTTTAAACACTGGACTAGCGAATAAATGTCCTCAAATCTCTGAGTATACCCGTAGTTCAATTCCCATTGAACGGGGTGAAACTTATCTCATTTCAGATTTGTGTTTAGAACCCCAAGAATTTTTTGTTAAAGAAGAACCCGTTAATAAACGTCAAGTCGCAGAATTTGTTCCTGGGAAACTGTTGACTCGTTCAACTACTAGCTTAGAGCAAATCAGAGCCGAATTGAATGTAGGGACTGACGGAACTCTAACGTTTAAAGAACTAGATGGTATTGATTTCCAACCGATTACCGTTTTATTACCGGGTGGTGAAGAAGTTCCCTTCTTTTATACAATAAAATCTTTTACTGGTCAAACTGAAGCGGGTTTTAGCTCGATCAATAGCTCGGTTGATTTTGAAGGAACTTTTAAAGTACCTTCTTATCGTGGTGCGGGTTTCTTAGATCCTAAAGGTCGTGGTGTGGTAACAGGTTATGATAGTGCTGTTGCGCTTCCGGCTGGTGGTGATGATACAGATTATAACCGCGCCAATGTGAAGAAAACAGACATGGGTAAAGGAACGATGTCTCTTCAAATCACTAAAGTTGATTCCACTACAGGGGAAATTGCAGGTGTATTTGAGAGTGAGCAGCCTTCTGATACTGATTTAGGTGCCAGAGATGCCAGAGAAGTTAAAGTTCGTGGTATTTTTTATGGCCGCGTAGAGCCGAGAGTTTAATTTCTGCTTTACTGATATGGATAATAAGGGACAATTTACCATTTTTAGTGGGGATTGTTCCTTATTGTTTTAGACTTAGAGAAAATTTTTGATAGGTAGTAATGCGAATTTTTATTAGTACTGGCGAAGTTTCAGGCGATTTACAAGGCTCATTACTCGTTGCTGCATTGATACGTCAAGCAACTATAAAAGGTATTGATTTAGAGATTTTGGCTCTAGGGGGCGATCGCATGGCTGAAGCTGGTGCTACACTTTTAGGTAATACGACTCGACTCAGTTCTCTGGGATTAGTTGAAGCCTTACCGTTTGTTATTCCAACTTGGCAGATCCAACGACGAGCTAGAAAGTATTTACGAGAACATCCGCCAGATGCACTGATTTTAATTGATTATGCTGGCCCTAATATTGAAATTGGGAACTATGTTCGTCGTTATCTGCCCCATGTTCCCATTGTTTATTATATTGCTCCTCAATCTTGGGTCTGGACATTTACCGAACGTACTACTCAACAAATTATTAGTATTACTGATCGTTTATTAGCGATTTTCCCCGAAGAAGCCCGATTTTTTGAGAAAAAAGGGGTTTCAGTCACATGGGTTGGACATCCTTTATTAGATCGTATCGCTGATGCACCAAGTCGTGAAGAAGCTCGTTTAACATTAAACATTGCACCCGAACAAGTAGCGATCGCCTTTTTACCCGCTTCTCGTCAGCAAGAGTTAAAATATCTATTACCTGTGATGTGTGAAGCCGCGCAACAAATACAAGCCAAAATCCCCCAAGCACATTTTTATATTCCCGTTTCTTTAGCGGCATATCGTTCGGCTATCTACAAAGCAGTACAAAAATATCAGTTAAACGCGACAATTTTTGAAGGGAAAACCCTAGAAGTGATTGCTGCATCTGATTTAGCCATTACCAAATCGGGAACCGTGAATCTAGAAATCGCGCTGTTAAATGTACCACAAGTAGTGATTTATCGAGTCAGTCAATCAACCATGTGGTTAGCCAGAAGAATTTTTAAATTTTCGATTCCTTTTATGTCCCCCGTTAATTTAGTGGTGATGCGGGATCTTGTTCCAGAATTTCTCCAAGAAAAAGCGATACCTGAAGATATTGTGGAAGAATCTTTAGATTTATTACTCAATTCCGAACGCCGTCAACAAATTTTCGCTGATTATCAAGAAATGCGTGAGAAGTTAGGGGACGTGGGTGTATGCGATCGCGCTGCCCAAGAAATCTTAGAGTTTTCCTTTACAACAAATGAATAAATTTGTCAAGACGATCCATCCCTTTTTCGATGGTAGTTAGATCAGTCGCATAGGATAAACGGATACAATCATCTGCACCAAAGGCAATACCAGGGACAGCCGCGACTTTCTGCTGTTCTAATAATTTTTGACAAAAATCAATCGATTTTAAACCTGTTTGACTAATATCTAGAAATAAATAAAACGCACCATTGGGAGTTAAAAAACTCAAATTAGGAATGGCTTTCGCTCGTTCTACGATATATTGACGACGTTCGGTAAAAGCGTGTAACATTTCAGCTAGACAGTCTTGGGGGCCTTGTAGGGCTGCGATCGCTCCATACTGAGCAAAAGTACAAACATTTGAGGTACTATGACTCTGAACGGTTGTCATTGCTTTGATCACGGGTTCTGTTGCTGCAATATAACCAACGCGCCATCCTGTCATCGCGTAACTTTTAGCAAAACCGTTACTAACAATAGTTCGCTCAAAAATTTCTGTATTTAATGTACCAATACTGCGATGAACTGCCCCATCATAGAGAATTTTTTGATAAATCTCATCCGAAACGACCCAAATATCCTTTTCAACAATAATCTTGGCTAATTCTTGCAGTTCTTCGGGAGTATACACCATACCCGTCGGGTTAGATGGTGAATTTAGAACAAAAATCCTTGTTTTTGGCGTAATAGCTTGGCGGAGTTGTTCGGGCGTAATTTTATAATGTTGTTCGACAGTCGTTGGTACAATAACCGACTTACCATGAGCCAAAGTAACCATTTCAGGATAACTCACCCAATAAGGAGCAGGTATAATCACCTCATCATCAACTTCAATAAGAGCAAGCATTAAGTTAAAAAGTGAATGCTTACCACCATTGGTCACAATAATATTTTCAGGTTTAAAATTTAGATGGTCTTCTTCTTGAAGTTTTTTTGCTAAGGCTTCTTTGAGTGCAGGTTCACCAGAAGCGGGGCCATATTTCGTTTTACCTTCATCGAGGGCTTTTTTTGCAGCTTCTTTGATGTGAGTGGGTGTATCAAAGTCGGGTTCTCCAGCGCTAAAGCTACAAATATCGATGCCTTCCTTTTTCATTGCTTTGGCTTTTGCATCAACAGCAAGGGTTAGAGAAGGTACAACGTTAGTCACTCTTGAGGCAAACTTCATGATTGTTTATAGTTGTTAGTCTAAAGTTCTGTGTTGTCTATAATACTAATTGTCTGATGTCTTACAGAGTAGAAAAAGATTTTTTACAGAATTGAATCATTAGTGATTTACTTTTTAGATAAAATCACTAATGACCGTGACTTTTAGGTTAAGCTGATGCTAATTCCATGTCAGCTTGATTCGGTGTACCTTCTGTAACGAGCGCTCGTTGTGAGGTTCCTTTTTCAAGATAATTTTTCACCATCGCCATCACTGCATCGATTTTACGGCCACGCCATTCATCAATGAGGTTTTCTACCTGTGCAGTCGATAAACGGCGTTGCATCGCTTCATAAAGATAAGCTGCGTGTCCTTTTTCGTCTTGGGCGACACTATAAATTCCTTTTTTTAGTGCTTCGTCTTTTTCTCCTAAAACTCTGGCCATGCGAGTAAAATCGTTACAGGCATCGAGTTCGAGGATATAGGTACTTCCCATAAAAACGAGCCAATCAATGTTATCGCCTTTGAGTTCTTCTCGTGTGTATCCTTTGAAATAAGCATCAAAAAAAGAGCTTCTGCGTTCTTGGGAGTTTTGTTTGGCGAGTTCTTTAGAATCAATGACTTCTTTACCCATGCGTTTTAAAGCTTGAGCAAAAATCTGTCCGTGTCTGCGTTCATCAGATGCGTGTCGGGCTAGTTTTTCGGCTAACCATTGATCACCCTCATCAATAGCGCGTTGTTGTAGGGTTTCTAAAAAAGGGACAGCACCAGATTCAGCGAGTTGGAAACCTGCTAGAGTATTAGGACGAGTTTGGGGATCACATAGATTTCGGGCCATAATGAAGGCAGTAGCCCCAGATCCCAAAGTATGAAGGATACTTGTGAAGAGATTCATGGATTCGGTGTTGAGTACGTTTTCTACATTCTACCCAATGTCTTTTAGTGTGAGGTGTGGTTAGCTACATTTGGAGGGATTGAGGAAATTATTCAGGGTTTAGAACTTCTGATAAGGTAAAAGGTGGCTCGGATGGTAACACATTCGGAGAAAGTTGTGTTTTTTGAAGTGTATCCGTTCTCGCTTTTTGATAGCAGTCTAGAAAACTCTCAGATAATACAGCTTTAAGACTGGGACTATCTTCTAAAGTGAGATCAATCTGTCTTCTTTGTTCAATAATCGTATTACGCCAACCGCGAGAATTATATTCTTTTTCACTCTCCCAATAGGCAAGTTTGAGAAGATGTTCAATGATGATGATTAAACGGCTTTTTATTTCCTTTCTCTCACTTCTTCCCATACTTTCGATTTCTTCTATTAAATTTTCCCAGTCGATTTGCTCAAGTTGCTGATTTTTGAGTAACTCTGTCGTAGTTTGTAGCCACAGATAAAAATCTTTTTCATATAATGTTTTTTGAGCCTGTGTAGTGGGTGTAGTCATGCTTTTAGATAAAATTACTACCCTTACTATGTTATTACATTTACAATGAGTCAAAATTTTCTCGCTCAATGTTGCTTACTATTGAGCAACGCACTATATAAATAACTCGAAATGAACGAAGATTTTATGCAGAAGGAAACTATTTCGAGCTAGAGGATGATTTACGCCCTGAATATGATTTTAGTCAAATGGGGCAAGGTGTTTGCGGTAAGTATGTTGAGCGTTATCAAGCAGGGACAAATGTTGTATTACTCGATCCTGATGTGGCTAAAGCATTTCCAACGAGTGAATCTGTTAATAAAACAATTCGTTAAGAAATATAGATTGCACAGAGACAACAGCCGAATAAATCATCAGAAGGAAAAATACAAGAGAACGTTTTCTACACTCTATCTAATGTCTTTCGGTACGGGGTGTGGTTAGCTACACATAGAGTGATTGAGAGAATTATTCTAGGGTTCAAAACTTTAGCTAGGATTATTTTAGTTGTTGCCTTTAATAACAGACTGACAGACTAGCGTGAAGTGAGTGTAAGAAAAAGAATGACAAAAACTCATCAGATTCGTACAAACCGTCGGCAGCAGATATCTCGATGGATGCCAGGTCTAGCAGCAATCCGTAATTATAATTCTGCATGGCTACAAAGTGATCTTATAGCAGGGTTATCTGTGGCGGCAGTTGCTGTACCTATTGGTATTGCTTGTGCTTCACTAGCGGGGTTGCCTCCTGTTCATGGTTTGTATGCCAGCATTCTCCCACTGATTGTATATGCTCTTTTTGGTACATCTCGACAACTAATCGTTGGCCCTGATACCGCTACTTGTTCTCTTGTTGCTACAACCTTAGCACCTTTGGCGATAGGAGATATGACGCGATATGTTTCTCTATCAATGGTCTTGGCGATGTTAGTCGGGATCTTCTGCATCATTGGCGGATTGATTCGACTAGGGTTTTTGACCAATTTCTTATCAAGGCCGATTCTTACTGGTTACTTAAATGGGATTGCGTTGAGCATTATTGTGGGACAGTTGGGGAAACTATTCGGTTTTTCTCTACAATCCGATGGATTCTTTCATCTACTAGCTGAATTCTTTTCTAAGCTAGATCAAACGCATTGGCCAACACTTGCCGTTGGTTTGTCTGTCTTTTTTTTATTACGAATCCTCAAACACTTTGCTCCTAAGTTACCTTCTGCTTTAATTGGAGTAATTTTTGCGATCGCCGTGTCTATTTTCTTCAATCTTGCTCAACAAGGAGTCGCCATTGTTGGTAAAGTTCCTGCTGGAATACCGCCTTTAAAAATTCCTCTGATACAACAGAGTGACTTGATGCCATTAATCTTAGGTGCGGTGGGTTTGGCTTTTGTTAGCTTCAATAGCGCGATGGTTACAGCCCAAAGCTTTGCCATGAAGAACCGCTATGAGATTGACTCTAATCAAGAATTAATTGCTCTGGGCATTTCTGATCTTGCTGCTGGTCTCTCTCAAGGCTTTGCGGTGAGTGGCACTGATTCACGTACTGCTGTCAACGACTCTGTTGGCGGAAAAACCCAATTAACAGGTATTGCGGCAGCGATTTTTATGATACTAGTGCTGCTATTCTTGACGGCGCCTTTGGCTTATTTACCGATTACTGCTTTATCTGCTCTACTGATTAGTGCTGTTTTAGGACTTTTCGATCTTCAATCTCTTAAGCGACTTTATCGGATTAGTATTCCAGAATTTCGCCTGTCTATTTTAACGATGATTGGAGTAATGACGATCGGGGTTCTTAAAGGTATTTTAATTGCTATTGGACTAGCAATCATTCATTTAGTTCATAAAGCATCGCGACCCCATGATGCGGTTCTTGGACAAATTCAAGGGGTAGATGGGTTTCATGATATCGAGGAGGAGGCTAATGCTCAGACTATTTCGGGGCTAGTAATTTATCGATTTGATTCATCGCTCCTATTTTTTAATGCAGACTTTTTTAAAGCGAGAGTGCGTTCTGTAGTGGCTCAGACAGCAAATATTGACTGGTTTGTCTTAGATGCTGAGTTCATGGCGGGTATTGATACAACGGCGGCGGCTAAACTTGAAGACCTTTGTCATGAATTAGCAGAAAAAGGAATTACTCTAGTTGTTGCTAGGGCGAAGAGTCCTTTATATAGAATGCTAAAACGCAATGGACTAACTGAAATCATGGGTCAAGAACGCTTCTTTCCGACTATTGGATCAGCCGTATCAGCCTTTTGCTCTCAATCTATCGATCAAATGAGAAACTAAACTCGTACAAATAAAACATCAACAAATTTTTTTATTGAAAATTATGCTAAAAACACTAGCTTTTAGTTTTTGTTCGGCTTTCCTGACGGCTCTCCCTGTTGTAGCTGCCGAAAACATCTTTTTGCTCTATGGGCCTTTAGATGAGCCAGTCAAGGTCGATTCTTTAGAAACCTTTGCTAGAGAAGGTAAGATTAATGCTGATTTAAAACTTTTTCTAGCTAGAGCAAGTTCAGAACAACAGGAAAAATTCAGAGAAGTTTTGCTAAAACCGATTGAAGTCAGTCCAGTTATGCTGTCTCGTTTTTTTAACAGCGCAATGGGTGAAGATGTTCTAACTCGTATGGGTAGAGCCATTACAATACCAGGGGGTGAAAATGGTAAATATGCGCTTCGTGCGGCAATCGTACAAGCTGCTTTTGAGCCAGAAGGTTTAACATTACTTAATGTTTTGCGGAAGTTCCCTACTGATATCGAGTTACAAGGGAAATATCTGATCGGACTCAAGAGAACTATTGATCGCATTATTGAAGCAACGGACTATTTTACTAAGGAAATGGCGCAACTATCAGCAAAAGAAGCACAGTCTAACACCGTTGATTTTCAACAACTTCCTAATCTTCGCCAAAAAGGTACATATAAGTTCCGCAAAGAAACCGTTACTTTAACAGATACGAGTCGAGGGCGTACTTTATCTGTACTTTTTTATATTCCCCAAACTTGGCGGACTCCTAAAACTCCTGTTGTAATACTATCTCATGGCTTAGGTGCTTCACCCGAATATTTTGAGGATGTAGCCGAACATCTAGCCTCATACGGTTTTGTTGCTGCCATTCCACAACATACGGGTAGTGATGCGCCACGAAAACAGGCTTTCCTCGACGGCTATGCTAAAGAAGTTTTCGATGTTAATGAATTTATTGATCGTCCCAAAGATATCAGTTTCCTGATCGATGAATTAGAACGTCGCAATCAATCAGAGTTTGGTGGACGATTAGATACAGAAAATGTCGGAGTTGCGGGACATTCCTTTGGGGGATATACTGCTTTAGCCGTTGCGGGAGCCGAAATTGCTTGGGATTATCTAAAATCAGAATGCGATCTTCCCTATAGTGGTCTTAATGTCTCATTATTCCTTCAGTGCCGCGCTTTGAGTCTGCCGCGCCAAACCTACTCGTTTAGAGATCCTAGAGTAAATGCTGTGTTGCTGAAAAATCCTGTAGAAAGTACCATTTTTGGTCAAAAAGGATTAGCCAAAATTCAGATTCCTTTAATGGTTGTTGGTGGCAATTTTGATCCAGCTACACCGTTTGTTTTAGAGCAAGTTCGTACTTTTACTTGGTTAACCACACCGAATAAATATTTAGGATTAGCAGAAGGACAAGCCCATATTAATATATCTGAACTCGATGCAGGTGTGACCCAAGGCTTACAAGCAATTCCTAAATTAGCCTTTGCTGATCCTAACTTACTTGCTAGTTATCGGCATCCCATCAGTATCGCTTTTTTTGAGGTTTATACTGCTAATAATGCTCAATTTCGCCCGTATTTATCCTCTGCTTACGGGGAATATCTCAGCCAAAATCAGCCTTTTAAATTTTATATCATCGATTCGGCCGCCGAACCTGCTTTAAGTCAGGCGATTCAGGATTTTCAGAATAAATAGTTTATGTTAATAAATCTCGACTCATTTGATTTAAGGTGGTGGCGATCGCTTTAATCGTCATCAACATTAAGCTTAAAGGGATTAACGTTTCTAAGGGATAATTCCGACTCTCTATCCGTAAACTTAATAATTTCTCCTCAACTGTTTCTATCTCCTGTATCAACAAGGATAAATCAGGAAATTGAGGAACCATTTGGCTCGTGATCGCCTCAGCAATATCATTAAAAGCATTTGCGGTTCGTTGTGTAATTGCCTGTAATTCCGGTAAAATTTGCTGTTGCCCTACAGAATCTTCTAATGTACCCAGTTGTGCAAAGATTTTTTGTTCGTAGTCGAGTAAGATATTCCAACGATTTTTGTGTTGAGTTGCTAAGACGCTAGAAATTTGTTCAAGACTCGCCATTTTAATTAAGGGTGGATGTTTGGCGATCGCCTGTGCAATTTCACTTTTAAGTTGAGTGATATCCGTTGCTGAAAGTGTATTCTTTAATAAACTTTGATATAACTTGCCCATCTGTTTAAAGGTTACAGAAAAGCTTTCTTCTAAGCCGTCTGAAGCTGATCCTTGTACAGATAAGATTGTGAGTACGACTCCTAAAAATGCACCAATCGGAACCGAAATTAGTGCCGCTTTAATCCCTTGCTCGAAGTAGGGAAAAATATCCTTACCAATAGCATCGGCGGCTACAATAGCTCCAATACGAGCGACTGGTGTAAACCCCATGACAGTACAACTGATGTATGTGAAAAAATAGACAACCCCACTACTAAAAGGGTTATAACCAAAGGATTTGGCTATTAGATAGATCAAAAAGAGTGTCACATATAAAGAAATCGTAGCGGCTAAAGCAAGCGCGATCGCTCGCCCTCGTGTCGGTTGAATGACTGTCACGATTAGACCAACTACGATAATATCAGCCACTTTCTCATAGGCTGAAGGATAGGGAAACTCGATATGACGAATAATCGCCAGCACCATTCCAATAATCAGCCCTAATCCTACAATTTCTAAAACTCGTTTCAGGGACAAAGGAGTCCATTTTGGGAAAGTGATCAAAGACGATCGCTGATAAGTTGTGGTGACTTCTGCTTTATGAATTAATTTATCCTGTAACAACTGCAATTCTTGATTCAATCGAGTCACTAACTGGAGAAATTGGTAAAATTCCAAAACTTCTGGGACGGGATAGCGATCAATGTCTCCGTTAGCTCGTAGCTGATTCAGTTTACCCTCAATGGCTTCTAAATCTTGTTCAGCATGATAAAATTGATAATTTGTCAATAGTTTTTTTGAATGAGTAAGATTGATTAAAGCCTTACAACTTTGAGTTAGATGTTCAGCTAATTGGTTTAACTCAACCGTAAACTGATGTGCTAAGTTCTGTGGCTGCTTTTTTAATATTATTAGATCGCTTAACTGCCGAGTTAATTGACTTTGAATCGCTAAAATTCCACTCCAGTTTTCTTGAACCAACGTTTCACTCTCGAATTCATGAGAAGAACCCGCTAAAATCTTGAAGCTAGATTGTGTTGCCTTCTGAATACGATTGAGTAAATTAGTACCATTGTCTGCTAAATCGATGGCTAGATAGCAATCAATGATTGTTCTAAACAAACGAGGAATATCTTGTAAAACTTGAATTAAGTTTCGGTTTAAGTTATTTTGGGTACTCTGTGGCCAGAATAATAAAGTGACAGCCATCCCAAAAGCGATCCCAATCCAGTTATCAAAAAGCCGCGATCGTAAGTAAAGCCAGATGTTTTGTTGTCCTGATGTTCCGACTGCTCTCATTGCAATCAAAGCACCGAGGAGAGTCGCTTGGGAATATGCTGCTTGCCATCGATAGGTTTCACAAATTAGAGCCGCAAAAATATAGGTTAGTGCTGGAATAATATAGAATCCTGCACCATTAATCCCATAAGAATTGATCAAGATAGCCGCAATGAAACCACCTAAAGCACTCCCTCCCAAGCGTCCCAAACCTGCGATGATTGCACCTCCTATAACTGGCTCAATCACGACTGACACGTAACCAAAAACAGGATAAATATAGTTATCTAACAGATCTGAACGATGCCAGAAAAAGAGGGTTAAAAGAGTTGCACCGAGAGCAAACTTTAAGCCTTGTTTAAGAATCAGTGAGTTTTTAATATCCACGGGTTTTTATACCTCCTGCTACTCACCTGTTAATTGCTCGTTCAATCCCATACAAAATCAAAGCAAAAAATGTGACCAGCCAGAACCAAAGCTGAGGAGGCTCACTATTAATCATAATGATAAAAATAATTGTCGCTGCGATGATCCACCATTTAAACCACCAAACCCACCATCTAGAACGCTTTTTAACCATATTTGATTTTTAACCTCGATTAGCGATGATAAACACCTGTAATCCAACGAAAAGCAGGATTAAGATAACTAATTAAAGAACGTTTTTCGACTACTGCGTGTGCGTCTGCTGTCGTTCCATTCGTTATTGGATGAGGCGTTCCAGTGCCTTCAGTCCACTGATAACCACTTGGTGTATTTTTATCGGTTTGTAATTCTAAAATTGCTTCGGTAACACTAGCATTGGTGGGGATTGGCTTGTCTCGATCATCCTCATCTCTTCCTAAAAGTAGCTTTGAGGCGAGTTCATTACTGCCTACTAAATTAGTCAGTTCGGCTGATGTTACAGGTTGCTCCCCAACTTCGACGACCTTCGCTATAATCCCGCCATAGCGTTCACGATCATAAAGATCTGGAACAACTTCCACTTTCATTCCAGGTTTTAATCGTTTAGCATCCCCACTTTGAAACATGGCGACTACATTAGTCTTGGTGTTAGAGTTGGCGATTTCTAAAGTACCAATGCGACCCCCTGCAGCTAGGACTTCTCCTGGATTAACGGCTATCTCTAAAATCTTGCCATCGTAAAGACTGACTACATTTTTATTAGTTTGAATTTGAGTTTTTAGGGTGTTGATTTCTCGCTGTTGATCGGCGATCGCATTGTAACGCGAGATATCACTGGATGTATCTTGGAGTTCGACTTGGCGTTGATCGGTTGCGAGTACATTATTCTGAGCTATTAATGCTAAAGACTGCGCTCGTAAACTTTCATTAATTCCATTGAGTCGATCTAGTTCTACTTGCACTCGATTGATCGAGTTAGAAGCTTCTAGTTTATTAAACTGAAATAGATAGGACTCAAAATCTAATCGTGCAAGGGCCCCTTCTTTGACCAATGTTTCGTAAGCTTCCAATCGCTGATCGGTCGAGTTTTGGAAATTGTTGAGGTATTTAAGATGATGAAGATAAGCTTCGCGCTGTGCCTGATTACTGGCAAGCTGTTCCTCAAGAGCCTTAATCTGTACTAAATTGGCTTGACGTTGGCGTTCTATTGCTTCTTCGTGTAACTGACGGCGATCCACTTCAACCGTATTAACTCGTTGATTCTGATTTTTGAGATCGGCTAACTTTTGTTGTTTATCTTGTAGTTGTGTCTCTAATTCTGGAAATTCTAAAACGGCTAACACTTGTCCTTTTTTGACTTGATCTCCTGAGCGAACATTTAAGGCTAAAACCCGTCCCCCTTGACGCGGCTGAATATTAACATTTGATCGAGGAATCAAAATAACTGCCCGTCCCTGTACATGATTGGGAATTTCCCCGATGATCGCCCAATAAGTAAATCCTCCGAGTAGAATCCCAATGGGAATTAAACGCAGTAGAACTTCCCGTGCTCTTCCACTAGGCTCTATTTCTTTAATCTCTGGAGCGTTTTTATTATTTAGTTCGGTTTGAGTTGTATCTTGTCGAAGTTCTGTTGCTGTTTGGTCTTTGCCTTCACGTTCGGCAGGTGAAAAAGAATGATTAGACATAGATTTAATTCAATCTCCAGCCATCATTTTTTAAAGATGCCTAAAGTTTATCGTAATTTTGATTCTGTTGGCGAGCAGTTACACTTTTTTCAACATTAGTATCAAATCGATAATCTTCTCTTTGTTATCCTATTGAGTTGATAGCGCAGAGACTTAAGCCAGACTTATTTGTATAGAGCGATACTCTTGTACGCCTTTAATCTTTGTATCTTCGTAACAATGCTGATATTTAACACTGTGAATCCTAATAATTCATTCATTTTTTTAGCTTTGTCTTCAGCTTCTTTAGCTAATTCTAAAATTTCTTTAAGTTCTTGTTCATTTAATTCTTTTTGTTTCATGATAGATTCTCCAATCATGTTTTAAGATTAATTACAAGTGAGATGTTGTAGTAGTTATCAAAAAACTAATGACAAATCTTACTGTATTTTTTTACAATACTCCTTTAGAACTGGGAATTGCCTCAGCCCGACGGGGATCGATTTGTCAAGCATGAACAACATTTTCTACATTCTATCCAATATCTTTCGGTGTGAGGTGTGGTGAGCTACATTTGGAGAGATTGGAGTGAGTATTTAAAGGTTTAGATAGAAGAAAAGATCTTAAGCAATTAAACCTGTTAAAATTCTGAAGATAGTCCATCGCCTTTAGATAATTATGCTCCAAGAACTAGAAGCTATATTTGATGGCACATCCCTTCAGCTGGAAGTACCTTTAAACATAAAGGCAGGTACAAGAGTTCGGATTATTCTTGAAAGTGTTATACCCGACGAAGAACAACAACCCAAGTCATTTCTTCAAACTGCTAAATCTTTGCAGTTGCAAGGTGAACCAGGTTGGTCAGAAAACATTGATTAATACTTATATGGCGAAAACCTTTCTATTAATGATTGAAGTTTTTTTGGATACTTCTTTTGCAATTGCTTTATCTTCAATTACAGATCAAAACCCATGTAAAGGCTGTTCAAATTGCTAATCAGCTTGAGGCTAACAAAACTCATTAAGTGACAACTCAGGCGATATTGTTAGAAATAGGGAATGCGCTTTCTAAACAAAAATACAGAATAGCCGCAATTCAACTTTTGGAATCACTTGAAACTGATCCAAATATTGAGGTCGTTTTATTAACGTATAATTTATACAAGGCTGCTTTCAATTTGTATAAGCAACGAGAAAGGAGTGGGGGTTGGTTGACTGTATATCTTTCATAGTAATGGAGAATCGAGGAATTACTGATTCCCTGACTGCTGATCATCATTTTCATCAATCAGGGTTTAGAGCGTTATTAAGAGACTAACTCCTATAAAAGCTTTGGTTGTAGTAAATAAATAGTGAAAATTTCTTTACAATACTCCTTTAGAACTCGGAATTGCATCAGAGCGACGCGGATCGATTTCGAGTGCCATTCGCATTGATCGTGCAAAGGCTTTAAAGGTGGCTTCGATGATATGGTGGGAATTAATGCCATCTAATTGTTGAATATGTAAGGTCATTTGGCTATGGTTGACGATCGCTACAAAAAATTCCCGCACCAGTTGAGTATCATAGGTGCCTACTCTCTGGGTGGGAATGGTTAAACCATAACTTAGATGTGGTCTTCCAGAAAAATCTAAGGCGACTTGAATTAAAGCTTCGTCTAAAGGTGCAACAAAATGACCAAATCTAATGATCCCTTTACGATCGCCTAATGCTTGAAAGAGGGCTTGTCCTATTGTAATCCCTACATCTTCATTGGTATGATGATCATCTATTTCTATATCACCAGTAGCTTTGACTTCTAGGTCGATTAAGCCATGTGAGGCGATTTGATGTAGCATATGATCGAGAAAAGGAACGCCCGTATTTGCATGACAGTTTCCTTGTCCGTCTAAGTTTAAACTCACTTGTACATCGGTTTCTTTGGTGGTACGGCTAACGGTGGCGATCCGTCCAGTGGGTATCTGAAGCAGTTTATCGGTAATTTGCATAGTATTTGTAATAAAAATTTACAATAGTTTTTCGCGTTCGGTGATGGCTAGACCATGTGCGGGAAAGCCTTCATAATTAGCTAGAGTTGTAGTTGTGGTTTTCAACTTTTCAAAGCCTTCAGAAGTCAAATAGGCTAGGGTAGAACGTTTCAGGAAGTCATAGACGGATACTGCCGAATAGGAACGCGCAAACCCTCCCGTCGGTAATACTGCATTAACACCAATAGCATAAGTAGCAGCAGAAGAAGGCGTATATGCACCGAGTAAGATTTCACCTGCATTTTTAATTTGTCCCAAGATAGCAAAAGGATCTTTGACTAAGACTTCTAAGTGTTCAGGGGCATAATCATTAATAAAAGCGATCGATTCTTCTAAACTAGAAGTTAGAATAATTCCACCATAAGCGGCTAGTCCTTGTTCACAAAATTCACGTCGCCAGTCGGGTAATTGTTGAATATATTCACTCGCAAACTGACTCGCTTTCTGGGCTACTTCTTCACTATGTATCACGAGTAAGGCGGCTGAGTCTGAACCGTGTTCGGCTTCAATTAATAGATCGATCGCTGCCAGTTTTGGATCGGTATATTCATCGGCTAGTACAATTGATTCACTCGGCCCCGCAGGTAAACCCACATCAACAGTACCGTAAAGAATACGTTTCGCGGCAGCCCCATAGATACTACACGGGCCTGTAATTTTGTCAACCCTTGCGACGGTTGAGGTTCCGATAGCCATAGCTGCGATCGCTTGTACGCCCCCTAGTTTATAGATTTCGTCCACACCTGCCATTTTTGCCGCCACAAGGGAAGCGGGTTCAACATTGCCCTGTTTATCGGGAGGGGTACAGACGACAATTCTAGGTACTCCAGCTACTTTTGCAGGAATGGCTAACATCAACATCATCGAAGGAAATGCGCCACGCCCTCTAGGTACATATAAACCAACACTCGGAAGGGGAGTAATTTTTTCACCAGCAAAGACCCCTGGAGAAATTTCGCCGAGTTGAATTTCTTCGGGCATTTGTCGACGATGCACTTCATGAATATTTCTAAAAGCTTGTTCGAGTGCGGTTTTAACTTCGGGTTCGATTAAATGTTCTGCTTGTTCTATTTCTTCGGCTGTAACTCTTATATTTTCTACCGTTGCGCCTTCATAGTCAAATTTTCTGGCATAGGAAATTACGCCTTTATCACCCTCAAGTTGTATCTCATCAATCACCGTTTTAGCAATAGAGAGGGCATTATCGATATCTAACTCAGCCCGTTTTTTAAGTGTGGTGAGTTCTGCTGCTGTCATCTGTGCTAGTTTCAGAATTCTGATCACTAACCCTTACTCCTTGAATTTGTTTCGTCTATCTTTAATTATTGTCGCTTATAAACAGGAGCGATTTTTGCTGAAAATAAATTACCAGCGATCGCTATTACTATTGATAGACAATCACTGGCTTTTTCCATAATCATTATTTTGTTGTCATCGCACGGAAATTCCAAAGTCTTACGTTCCCAAATCGTTAGCTTTTTTAATTTCGTAATAAAATTGTAACAGAAGACACACACTTTTGTAAAAAAAAGTAAAGAAATTTTCCTAAACTAAATTTTTGAGGTATGTTGTAACACGCTCTGGAGAACCCCATAAAACCTGCTCTTGCTTATAAATCACCATTCCTGGCTTTGCGCCTTTTGGCTTATAGACAAATTTCGGTTTTGTGTATACTACAGGAACTTGTGCGCTTTGACGAGATTGACTAAAATAAGCCGCCCAGTCTGCTGCGAGTTGTAATTCACTTTCATCGGGAACGGAACCTGGTTGTAAACGTAATAAAACATGACTCCCCGCGATCTCTTGGGTATGAAACCATAAATCATAGTCCCCCGCAGTCCGAAACGTTAGGATGTCATTTTGGCGGTTATTGCGACCGATCCAAATTTCAGATCCTGATGGCATCAGATAACGATAGGGTTTTGATTCATCTGTACTATTTCGGGGACGCGGTTGTGATTCAAAGTAATTTTGTTCGATCAGTTCGTCTCGAATTTCTTCTAGAGTTTGTAAGTCATCTGGGGTTTGATACTGTTCTAACCCAGATAAACTAGCGAAAACTTGTTCTAGATACTGAATTTCGGCTGATACTTCATCTAATAAAGGTTGAACCGCTTGGAAGGCACGTTTTAGCTTTTGATGTTGTTTATATAAGTTTTGGGCATTCTGTACGCCGTTTTTCTCTGGGTTAAGAGGAATGGTTATGGGGAGTTCTGTTTCAAAATCAGATAGAGTAATGGAAGACATTCCCGCTTCCCATTGGTAAACATACGCCATCAAAAGATCCGCTTGTTCTCGATATTGATCCGCATTTTTCGACTGTTGTAAGCGTTCTGTGAAAGTATTGGCTTTTTGTCTGAGTTTCCCTAAAATAGCATTAATCTTTTGACTGAGTTGATGACGTAGCTGTTGAAAGGATTCTTGATTAAGATAATCAGTATAGTAACGGTTTAGTAAAGATTGCACACTCTCTACAGGTTCTATATCTTCTCCCCCTAATACGGTATATCCTGTTTTTGTCCTCCCTGGCTGAAATGATTCTGTTTTGATAATATTTAGCCAGTGTTGCCATGCTTGAAAAAGAATTTCCCAGTTCGTTTGGGTTAGTTGATCTGTGGTTGTTTGCGGCTCAATTTGGGCAGTTTTAAGCAGAAAACGGGCAATAATTGGACTAACACCGCGATAGGTTTTGATTAACTGACGTTCTATTTTATCGGGAATGAGGCTAACTCGCTCTTGCCAACTGCTAAACGATTCTTCTAGACTGGGGTTGGTTCCGAATAACGGTGGAGGAAGTTCGTAGGGTTGTCCCGTTTGCACTGTACGGACAGTAGATTGTGAAGCAGTGACTTGATGAGCTACTGTAATAATTTGGTTACTCGCATCAGTCAGGATGACATTACTATATTTACCCATTATTTCTACATATAAATGCCAGACTGGGGGATCATCAGGACGTTTGGCGAAATGAAAGTCAATAACTCTTTCCCAAGGTGCAATTAATTCTATTACTGTGAGTGCATATCCATTAAGTTGATGTCGCAGTTGATCACTAAAAGTAAAGGTATCTGGTGTTTTGGGGGGTGGATCTCCGATATTAATTCTCGCTGCTTGGGGATGCCAAGATACGGTTAACCAAGCTCTTTTTTTCAAGGTTCGTAATGCTAAGGCAATGGTGTAGCGATCGCATTGATAAACCTGTTCTAGTCGGCTGGGTAACCATTGTGAGCGTAGTTCGGTGTAAGAAGCGGTAAGCGTTGTAAAATCGACTGATTGCATTCTTTTTAATAATTAGAGCAAGTTATCTTCCCTTTTCTATCCAGGGTTTAAATGTTTCTCTATTCTTTGTTCATTTTAGGTCATTCGATTCAAAGCCTTCCATTTTTAGAATATAAATGTTTTTAAATTAATTTACGATCTTTGTAGAAGCAAGAGCAATTTTAAAAAATTGTAAAATTTTGGATTATGTTGTATATTCTCAGGTATTTAATTACGTTGCTGCTTAAGTTCGGGATTTTAAAATGAGCAAATTACCCAATTTTATAATCATTGGAGCCGGTAAGTGTGGAACTACTTCTTTATTTCACTACTTATCTCAACATCCAAACATTTATATGTGTCCTAAGAAAGAAACATTTTTTTTCTTAAATGAAAGCAGCCGCGCCAAAAATAAGAAATGGGGAGCGGTTGAGAATTTAGAAGAATATCAAGAATTATTTAAAGACGCTCCAAAAAATGCAATCATAGGAGAAATCTCGACCACTTATTACAGTGATCCCACTTCGGCACAATCAATCCATTCAATTCTACCTGACACTAAAATTATTGCTATTTTGAGAGATCCAGCTAATCGAGCTTTTTCAGATTATTTAATGCACTACAATATAAATAAACAGCAACAAAGCTTTGAGAGTTTAATTTATGAAAGCAATTACTTTGTCAAACTAGGATTTTATTATTCCCAACTTGTTCATTATTTTAAAGCCTTTGACTCAAAGAACATTAAAATCCTCTTTTATGAAGATTTACTTAATAATTCTGAAGAATTTATTAAAGATCTATTTACTTTTTTAGAGGTCGAACCCAATATTAAAGTTGATATGGCTAAAAGATACCGAAATAATGGTATTCCTAAAAATAAAATTCTCTACACTTTATTTATCAAACCAGGGAAAGCACAAAATATAACGAAACGTCTACTAGAGATACTACCAAAGCCATTCGGGAATAACCTGTATACAAAAATTAAAGCAGTGAGTGTTTATAAACCGACTTTGTCTTCGGACGATCGCGCTAAACTGATAGAAATCTATCGTCCTGAAATCCTTAGGCTTCAGGGTCTGATCGATAAAGACCTATCAAAATGGCTAACTGTGTAAATTTTTGTTAAGTAGTCGAAATTGCAGATGTATTGTAAATAAACTAAAATTAATTTCAAATACAATTTGAGATAAATTAATGGTTAAGGCTACGACAATTGCAATTATCGGTGGTGGTTTTAGTGGAACGATGGTAGCTGTACAGTTACTACGTCTAGCCAATTGTCCTTTAAAGATTAAACTCATTGAAAAACGTGTCAAAATAGGTCAAGGGGTGGCTTATAGTACCCCCATTCTTAGCCATCTCCTCAATGTTCCCGTTTCAAAAATGAGTGCTTTTCCTGAAATTCCCGAACATTTCTTAAACTGGATACAAGATCGCTATCCCAAAAAATCTTTTACAGGAAGCACTTTTGCACCCCGTCGCTATTATGGCGAATATCTTCAATCTGTTTTACAAGAGGCACAAAACTACGCGAGAAAAGATGTTTATTTAGAATATATACAAGATGAAGCCCACGCACTGCAAGCCGCACATGAGCAAATGATTGTGACGTGTCGAAGTGGAGCAACGATTAAAGCCGATCGTGTTATCTTAGCATTAGGAAATTTACCGCCATCTCATCCACCCATTGATGATCCATCTTTCTATCAAAGTAGACGTTATTCTAGTTGGGCTTGGTCTACTCCATTAGAAAATATGATAGAACCAGATCATAATATTTTACTGATTGGTTCTGGACTAACCGCCATTGATTTAGTAATTGATTTATATTACAAAGGACATCAAGGGAAAATTTATTTAGTTTCCAGACGCGGGTTACTGCCACAACCGCATAAACCAATACAAGTGTATGCTCCTTTGATTGAACTGGATCAAAACTTAAATCATTTATTTAAACAAATTCGCTCTGAAGTCAAAAAAGCGCAAGACTTAGGTTATGATTGGCGATCGGTAATAGATTTTCTGCGTCCTCACACCCAACTAATCTGGAAATCGCTTTCTATCACAGAAAAACGCCGCTTTTTACGTCATTTGCGTTCCTATTGGGATATTCATCGGCATCGAATTTCGCCAGATATTGCCCAAATTATTACTAAATTAAGAGACTCACAACAGTTAATCATTTTGCGTGGAGAAATACAATCGTATCAAGAAGAGATAGACAAAGTAACAGTAACCATTCGTCCGAGATATACTGAACAGACTCAAGACATTCAAGTACACCATGTGGTTAATTGTACTGGTTCTGAACGGTTAACGAGTCAATGGCAAAATCCTTTATTGAAAAATATTATTACTTCGGAACTAGCTAAACCTGATGCTCTCCAATTAGGATTAGATGTTGCAGAAAACGGCGCATTAGTCAATAATATAGGCGATAATTCTTCTATACTATATACTTTAGGCCCACTTCAAAAAGGCTGCCTTTGGGAAACAACCGCCGTCCCAGAAATTCGACAACAAGCCGAAAAATTAGCTAAAGAGTTATTGAATTCCTTGTAGAATAACTTGAGCGAGGGCGTGGGTTGCATTAATGGGTTCGCCTAAGTAAAGTTGTATTTGTGGATATCTCTGCTGTAATTGCTGCACTTGTTGGGCGATCGCTTCTGTAATCCCACCTGAAAAGAGAAAATAGGGTAATATGGCTATTTTTTGCGCTTTTTGTGCAATTAAAGCTTGTACTTGTGTTTCTAAACTTGGTGCAACTGACCAATAAGCAGGTATCGCGTCTAATTGATAGGATACAGCTTCAACGGCTTGACGGCTACCTGAATAACGGCTACCGTGAGACAATAAAATACGAGTGTCTGCTGAGATGCTTTCAAACTGTTGACGCAGTAGGGGAATAAGATCAGGATACGCGCCTAAATGGGATTTTAAATCAATGTGCATCTCTGAAATCTTTTGTTTAGCTAAAGTGATTTCTCTAGGGATATCTTCTTTAACATGAACACCAGGTAACAGAAACAATGGCATAATCTGTAATTGAGTGAAACCTAGTGTAGTCGCTTGGTGAGCAAATTTGATGATATTCTGATGAAGAGGAATAGCAGATAATTCTAAAGAAGCAACTTCAACAAAAGAATCTTGAGGTTTAGTCAGTAGAGTAGTCGCGTTATTGATGGATTGATGGACACTGACTAGACTTTCGTTTATTTTAATCTGCTGACGAAACAAATTTGCGATCTTTCTAACCGCTTGCTCAGGGCGAGGATCTCGACTTCCGTGATAAACCAACAGATAAGCAGATGATGACATTAGAATCTGTTAAAAAATTCTTAATTTATCTAGGTTATCTTATTTTTTGGGTTAAGGGTAGAGAGGTATGAGTTTAGTCACAACTTGCATCATTGTCAGTCAGTTCATTGATACCGTCAGGGATTGAAATCCCTGTCTCAAAGCAAAAGTCCATTAAAATAAACTCTTATCTTTAAAGTGAGTCGGTTTCAACCGACGGGGCTTACAAGATCTGCCGTACGATGGCAGACACAGCCCCTCGACTGAAGCTTTAAGACAGAGAATTTCTTCTCTGATGTTATGTATAGACTAACCAAATTACCTAATTATTTATTCGCGGTTTCAAATTGGGCTTGTTTGCGTAGTAATTCGCCGATGGTTAAATTGTATTGAGCCTTGCCATCAAAAACAGTTCCTGCTTCAAACTTTTCAAATTGTACTTTAGCGATATGATAGCCTTCATCTGGTAAAGGAATATAACCGACTTCGGCTACTGCTTGAGGTGCATGATTTAAATAGTATTTTACAAAGGTTTCTAGTGCTGGATTGTCCTGCGCCGCTTTGGCATTAACATAGATAAACAAAGGACGTGCCAGGGGTTGATACTGGGAAGTTTTGACGGACTCCGCAGAAGGAAGAACCGCATTATTACCATTATTGATCGCTAATGCTTTTAATTGATCTTTGTTCTGCTCATAATAGCTATAACCAAAATAACCTAGTGCATTTGTATCTTGTTTAACGGCATTCACTAACGCTTGGTCATCTTCACTATAGTTATAATCAGTACGACTTGCGCTAGGTTGCCCCACAATGGCTTCAGTAAAATAGTCAAAAGTTCCAGAATCTTGTCCTGCGCCATGAAGGGTAATCGGTTGATCGGGCCAAGTAGAACGAATTTGATTCCATTTAGTAATTTTACCCTGTGCTGACGGTTCCCAGAGTTTTTTTAGTTCAGCTACTGTTATATCGCTTGCCCAAGTATTTTTAGCATTGACGGCTACGGTTAAAGCATCAAAAGCAATGGGTAATTCAATATAACGAATTTCTTTGGCATTACAAGCCGCCATTTCTTCTTTTGAAATAGGACGCGAAGCCGCATTAATATCCGTTTGTCCGTCACAAAACTTTTTAAATCCGCCACCTGTTCCAGAAAAGTTATCATTAACTGTAATATCACTTAAAGTTTGCTTTGGTGGATTGGCTTTGTAGTGTTCTAAAACTTTTTGGGTAATCGGATAAACCGTGCTTGAACCGTCTATTTTAATGGGTTTTACATCTTTTGGATTAGTTGAGGCGCATGATTGTAATAGTAATGTTGCTATTACTCCTGTTTTGATGATCAGCGAGTTTTTTTTTGATGTGCTTTTCATTTACCGTTCTCCTAATTCCACTTTGATACAAAATGTTAAGTTTGCATAAAAACTTAATATTTTATTATTCAAAAGTTTAACGAATTGAGTTTAAAAGCAGATTAAGTTGTTAGTGTTTTTTCTACCAATTCGATTAAATAAGAGTAATCTAGCTGCGAAAAAGATGGTCTAAAAAATAATGATTAGTGAGCCGAAGCTTTTCACTGACTTAACAAGATGAAGAAATCGTAAACTTTACCTTACTTAGAGAAATTTTAAAAAAGTAATTTTTAAGCTGACTAATTTAAAAATATAAAATAAAATTCAAAAAAGTGATGAAACTCACTCTATATAAGCATTTGACGTTCATTTGTGTACAGCGTTTTTATCTGTAATTTCAGAACTTAGCCAATTTTCGGCGTTTTCTTAATCTATTCTTTACTAACAAAGTGTAGCTTATAGACTAAGATTTTCTAGGTTTACTAATTGCCTCAATCCTAGTATGTCTAATCGAAGCGAAAAAACTATGAGAAATATTTCTCGATTAACGAGTTCTCTAACCGTACTAACACTCACCGCGAGTTTAGCAGCTTGTGGCGGTGGAACTTCTACTACCAACACAACAGGAACCACTGGGAATGGCACAACAGGAACCACTGGGGAAGCAAGAACAGTTCCTCTAGCGGGTAATGTTGCGCTCACGGGTGCTGGTGCCACTTTCCCCGCGCCCTTGTATCAAAACTGGTTTGTTCAATTAAACCAAGAAGTTCCGCAACTTCAAGTTAATTATCAATCCGTCGGAAGTGGTGCAGGTGTTGAACAGTTCATTCAAGGTACGATTGATTTTGGGGCGAGTGATGTAGCGATGAAAGATGAAGAAATCGCTAAAGTTAAAAATGGTGTTATTCTGTTGCCAATGACGGCGGGTAGTATTGCAATAGCCTACAATTTACCTGGTGTCGAGGGCTTACAATTACCTAGAGATGTCTATGTCGGAATCTTTAACGGTGCGATTACTAAATGGAATGACCCGAAAATTGTCGCAGCTAACCCTAATTTAAATTTACCCAATTCACCGATTACCGTTGTTCATCGCTCTGATGGTAGTGGTACAACTGGTGTCTTTACTAAGCATTTGAGTGCGATTAGTCCAGAATGGGAAAAAAGTATTGGTGAAGGAAAAAGCGTACAATGGCCAACCAGCAAAGGTAAATTTATTGGTGGTAAGGGTAATGAAGGGGTAACGGCAGCGATTCAACAAAATGAAGGAACAATCGGCTACATTGAATATGGCTACGCGAAAAATAATAATATCGCGATGGCAGCGTTAGAAAATAGTGCAGGTAAATTTGTACTACCTGATGAAGCAGGAGCAACAGCTACTTTAGCCTCAGAAGCATTACCCGATGATCTTAGATTGTTTATCAGTGATCCAGCAGGAGATACCGCTTATCCGATCGTGACTTATACTTGGATGTTGGTCAATAAAAATTATGCTGATAAAAATAAAGCGATCGCAACGGAAGCGATGATCGAATATGGCTTAACCAAAGGGCAACAACAAAGTGCGGCTTTAGGCTATGTTCCTTTACCACCCGATGTGGTCAAAAAAGTGGCAGCAGCAGCCGATCAGATCTCGCCAGACTATACCATTAAGGTAGAATAGTTAACCCCACTAGGTGATCAGGATATAGGGTAACAGGGTGATGAGCAGATCACGATAAAGCAAGAGAAAAAGTATATCCAAAAACCAGAGAACTTATCTTCCCTCACCCTAATCCTGAAAATATCTAAAGAATTTATTTATTGACTTTTACGAAAAAATATTGTATGGCTTCACCGCATCTTTCACAAAACACCGATTTTGGCCCGCGTCCAGAGATCGAAAAAACATTCGATAAAGGGTTTATCGGTCTAACGCAAGCTTTTGCTATTGGTATTGGGATAATTTTAGTAGCGATCGCATTAGTCATTACAATTAGAGCATGGCCAGCAATTAGTCAATTTGGACTCGGTTTTCTCTTTAATAGTACTTGGAACCCTGTACAAGGACGCGAGGACTTTGGCGCGTTACCTGTCATCTACGGAACCCTGGTTAATTCATTTCTAGCGTTATTAATTGCCGTTCCGCTTGGAATTGGTTCTGCTATTTTTTTAAGTGAAGATTTTATCCCTCTAAAAATACGCACCGTTCTCGTTTTTTTAGTTGAACTTCTAGCCGCCATTCCGAGTGTGGTCTACGGTTTATGGGGTATTTTTGTGATGATTCCCTTTTTATCGTCATTACACAAAATTATCCCTTTTTTCCCAGTCGTAAGAGGCCCAAGTATGCTAGTTGCCAGTGTGGTACTAGCCATCATGATTTTACCGATTATTATTGCGATTTCTCGTGATTCCCTATTTGCCTTACCGCCAGATTTACGTCAAGCGTCATTAGGTTTAGGGGCAACTCGTTGGGAAACGATTTTCAGAGTTCTTATTCCTGCGGCGATTTCTGGAATTGTTGGGGGCATTATGTTAGCCCTAGGGCGTGCGATGGGTGAGACAATGGCCGTAACCATGCTCATTGGTAACTCGAATCGAATTAGTCCCTCTTTAACACAGCCTGCGAATACAATTGCATCTTTATTAGCAAATCAGTTTGCTGAAGCATCTGGACTGCAAGTATCGGCTCTCATGTATGCGGGTTTAGTATTGATGATTTTGACGCTCTTAGTCAATATCCTAGCTGAAGTCATCGTGAATAAAATCAAAGCAAAATACAACTAAAACAAGTCTGAACTTTTAAGAAAAAAATCATCCTGTATGGCTACATTAGATTTCGATGAAGTTACGAACTCAAAAATAAATCTTAGAAAAGAACCTTCTAGTCCTCGTTCCCTATTTGGGCTAGTAATGACGGGAATTTCCGCCTTTTGTCTGGCTCTAACCATTATTCCGTTAGTTTTTGTGATTGGTTATGTTCTGTTCAAAGGTGCAGCAAGACTCTTTCAACCTGGTATTTTTACCCAACTTCCACCTCCACCTGGGCTTAGTGCAGGAGGATTAGCCAACGCAATTTTAGGAACAATTATGGTTGTTGCTTTAGCGACCTTAATCGCTGTTCCCATCGGGGTTTTAGCGGCGGTTTATCTCTCGGAATTTAGCGGAGGAAGTCAGATTGCTCGATGGGTCAGATTTGCAGTTAACGTTCTCAGTGGGGTACCATCAATTATTGCAGGGATTTTCGCTTATGGATTGTTTGTAGCTCCTTTAATCGGTAATAGTGGGCTTTTTGGCTTTAGTGCGGTCGCGGGGGCAATTGCCCTAGCCGTGTTAATGCTTCCTACTATCATTAGAACGACGGATGAAGCTTTACAAATTGTTCCCCAAGATATTCGCTGGGCTGCTTTGGGCATCGGAGCTTATAATTATCAAACCGTTTTGAAGGTGGTATTACCCGCAGCCATTCCCGCTATTTTAACTGGTGTGACCCTTGCTATTGCTCGTGCGGCTGGAGAAACCGCCCCCCTGATTTTTACAGCTTTGTTTTCTAATTTTTGGCCGAAAGGCATCTTTGAACCCGTTGCGACCCTATCAGTCTTAGTTTATAACTTTGCGATCGTTCCGTTTCGACCACAACAAGAATTAGCTTGGGCTGCGTCCCTCATTTTGGTGTTATTGGTGTTAGCTACCAGTATCGCCGCACGGATGGCAACCCGACAGAGATAAGAATTACGGCAAGAACACAATCTACGGTTTATAGGAGAACAATTTTTATGAGAGAAATGCCGTCCACAACGAACCGTATTCAAACGGTTTTAAAAACGGAAAATGTTGATATTTACTATGGAGATTATCGCGCTGTAGCTAGCGTAAACTTAGAAATCCCCAAAAATAAGGTAACGGCCTTGATTGGCCCATCTGGTTGCGGAAAAAGCACTATTCTACGATGTTTTAATCGACTCAATGACCTGATTCAATCTTTTCATTTGACTGGCAAAATTACTTATTTAGGTCAAGATCTGTATGCAAGAGATGTTGATCCTGTTAAAATTAGAGATCAAATTGGCATGGTGTTTCAGCGTCCAAACCCTTTTCCGAAAACGATTTACGATAATATTGTTTATGGGCCAAGAATTCAAAAAGATACTGGCAATTTTGATGAAATTGTTGAAACCTCTTTACGTCGGGCCGCTCTGTGGGATGAAGTAAAAGATAAATTACAAGAGAGTGGTTTTTCTCTTTCGGGTGGACAACAGCAACGTCTTTGTATTGCGCGTACCATTGCTGCCAAACCAGAAGTTATTTTAATGGATGAACCTTGTTCGGCATTAGACCCTATTTCGACTTTAAAAGTTGAAGAATTGATTCACGAATTAAAAGAAAAATATACGATTATTATCGTGACTCATAATATGCAGCAAGCGACAAGGGTGGCTGACTACACTGCATTTTTTAACGCGGAACCAACGCCTAAAGGTGGCAAAATTGGTTATTTAGTAGAGTACGACAGAACAGAGGTTATTTTTGGTTCACCAAATGAACAGGCAACCAAAGATTATGTCAGTGGTAAGTTTGGTTAATTGAGTGAGTTATTGTTTTTTTGTTTATTTATTCTCTGAAATTTTATGTTAGTAACTGATGTCGATACCCAAGCGGTTCTCAGAACGAAGAATCTAAATGTTTATTATGGTTCTAATTTAGCGGTTCGAGAGGTTTCCTTAGATATTCCAGAAAAGCAAGTTGTCGCTTTTATTGGCCCATCTGGCTGTGGAAAAAGTACGGTTTTGCGCTGTTTTAACCGCATGAATGATTTGATTAAAAGTGCCAGAATTGAAGGAAAAGTGACCTATCGAGGTAAAGATATTTATGCAACGGGACTTGACCCCGTAAATTTGCGGAGTCGAATTGGGATGGTGTTCCAAAAACCGAATCCTTTCCCTAAATCGATTTATGAAAATATTGCTTTTGGAGCGCGTTTAAATGGCTACAAAGGGAATATGGATGAATTAGTCGAAACATCTTTAAAAAGAGCCGTGATTTGGGACGATGTTAAAGATAAACTACAACAAAATGGTCAAGCATTATCGGGAGGACAACAGCAACGCTTGTGTATCGCTCGTGCCATTTCTATTCAGCCCGAAGTCTTATTAATGGATGAACCTTGTGCAGCACTTGACCCCATTTCGACTTTAAAAATTGAAGAGTTAATGCACGATCTAAAAAAACAATATACGATCGTCATTGTGACACACAATATGCAGCAAGCGTCACGAGTTTCTGATTATACCGCCTTTTATAATGCTGAACCGACATCCAAAGGTGGCAAAGTCGGTTATTTAGTTGAATATGACCGAACTGAGAAAATTTTTCAAGACCCCGCACAAGAAGCAACTAGAGATTATGTTGCGGGTCGTTTTGGTTAATTTTTTCCATCATCCTAGATTAAAGTAGGTGGGTTATTCCCATCTTTTTTATTAACTTAATAAATATTAAGAATATAGCTTTTTTTATTAATCTTAAATTAACCTATTTTTAACTTTATAAACTCTTTAAATTTCGCTTAACTTAAGTTAGCTACCAACTCTATATAATGATTTTGTGTAAGTCATTGTAATTTTTTCAACAGACGATTAACTAACAACAATTGAGGAACGTATGGTTAATAATTTTCAATTTAAACTAAATCGTTGGACGCTTGGCGGAACAATTGCTGCTGTAGCAGCTACAGCTTTGGCGGTTCCTTCAGTTTATTCCCAAAACCGTACTACGGTTAAAATTGATGGTTCAAGTACTGTTTATCCCGTTACAGAAGCGGTAGCAGAAGATTTTCAAGCCAAAAACCGTAATACTCAAGTAACCGTCGGTGTTTCTGGAACAGGTGGCGGGTTTAAAAAATTCTGTGCAGGTGAAACCGATATTTCTAACGCATCTCGTCCGATTAAAGATTCTGAACGTCAAAAGTGTGCTGCTGCTGGCGTTAAGTTTATTGAACTTCCTGTTGCCTTTGATGCGTTAACGGTTGTTGCAAACAAACAAAATACCGCCGTTAATAGTATGACCGTTGCCGAACTAAAAAAACTGTGGGAACCCGCCGCACAAGGAAAAATTACGAAGTGGAATCAGGTTAACTCTAAGTTTCCTAATGCACCTGTAAAATTATATGGCCCTGGTGCGGACTCTGGTACCTTTGACTATTTTACAGAAGCTGTTGTGGGTGAATCGAAAAAAAGCCGAACTGACTATACCCCCAGTGAAGATGATAACGTTTTAGTGCAAGGGGTTAGCCGCGATAAAAATGCTTTGGGTTATTTCGGTTATGCTTACTATGAAGCAAATAAAGATAAATTAAAAGCGATTGCGGTTGATGGTGGTAAAGGGCCTGTCATGCCATCTAAAGCGAATGTCGAAAATGGAAAGTATAGCCCTCTATCTCGCCCCATTTTCATCTATGTTAATTCCAAAGCGGCTCAACGTCCTGAAGTTAAGCAATTTGTCGAATATTACATCAATAATGCGTCTAAACTGGTTTCTGAGGTCAAATATGTACCTTTACCTGCCGCCACTTATAAAGATGTAATGGATAACTTCAGAAAAAATAAAACTGGTAGTGTTTTTGTTGGTAAAGATATTGTCGGTGTCACTGTTCAAGACATCGTTCGTATGGAAGCCAAAGATTAATTAATTGTTTTAATACATTTAGTAGGGGTTTGGTCGCCAAACCCTTCATTCAAACCAATAATTTTTAATTCAATTCACAAAAATCGCCGATGCAAACTTGGACAAATCAATACAAAAAAAAGCGTAACTTACAAGAAAAAATTATTGAGATAATTCTGCTATTAGCGGCTTTAACCTCAGTCTTAACAACCTTTGGTATTTTAGAAGTATTAATTAGTGAGTCGGTTTATTTTTTTCAAAAAGTACCACTTAAACTATTTTTGACCGATACCCAATGGAGTCCACTATTTGCTGACCCTCACTATGGTATTTTACCGTTATTATCGGGTACTTTAGTTACATCTATTGTAGCAATGTTAGTGGCGATTCCTCTTGGAACCATTGTCGCCATTTATTTGAGTGAATTTGCACCCGCTAAAGTAAGAGAAATTGCTAAACCCTTTTTAGAATTACTCGCTGCTGTGCCAACGGTTGTCTATGGTTATTTTGCCCTACTTTCGGTGACTCCTTTATTACAAACCATTTTTCCAGACTTACCAGGATTTAATATGCTCAGTGCAGCTCTAGTCATGGGATTGATGATTATTCCCTTGATTAGTTCGATTAGTGAAGATGCCATGCGGGCTGTGCCACAATCGATTAAAGAGGGTTCGTATGCAATGGGGGCAACTCGCTTACAAACAGCCTTAAAAGTGGTCTTTCCCTCGGCTATTTCGGGAATTAGTGCGGCTTATATTTTGGGAATTTCTCGCGCTGTTGGTGAGACAATGATTGTCGCAATTGCAGCAGGATTACAACCTAACTTAACATGGAATCCTTTTGACCAAGCGGCTACCATTACAGCATATATTGTTCAAGTTAGTTTAGGTGATTTACCTCATGGCTCACTAGAATATCAGTCTATCTTCGCTGCTGGAATTACGCTAGTTCTCATGACATTAGTTTTAAATATTATTGGTTATTTTCTCGCCAAAAAGTATCGAGAAATTTATTAAAAGATGGTTGCAGAGAATTTACAAACACTACGAGGGGAAATTAATCAGCGCAAATTGATTAATAATCTGTTTGCCATTGTGGGATTAATTGTCATTTTAGTGTCAGTCTTAATTTTATTAGCCTTAATCCTACAATTAGCGATTAATGGCTGGTCGCGCATCACACCAGAATTTTTTACCTCATTTCCCAGTCGTCGCGCTTCTAGGGCTGGTATTCTTTCTGCTTGGGTGGGTACTTCGTTGGTGATGTTAGTGACCGCTTTTTTTGCCGTTCCTTTGGGCATTGCATCGGGTGTCTATCTAGAGGAATATGCTCGTAAAAACTGGCTTTCTGCATTGATTGAAATTAATGTCACTAATTTAGCAGGTGTTCCTTCGATTATCTATGGATTATTAGCATTAGGTGTTTTTGTCTATCAGTTTAATCTCGGCGAAAGTATCTTAGCCGCAGGTTTAACGCTGGCATTACTGATTTTACCTGTCGTCATTGTAACCACTCGTGAGGCACTGCGGGCGATTCCGAATAGTTTACGAGAAGCGGCTTATGCAATTGGGGCGAGTAAATGGCAGATGATCTGGGATCATATTTTGCCCTATTCTTTTGGTAGTATTCTGACAGGTATTATTATCGGCTTATCTCGTGCGATTGGCGAAACTGCACCCGTTATTACGATTGGGGCCTTGACTTTTATTGCTTTTTTGCCTGATTCTCCGATTACAAGCGAATTTCCGTTTATTTCGTTTGCATGGTTAAAAGCCCCGTTTACTTTAATGCCCATTCAAATGTTTAACTGGGTATCGCGTCCCGAACCTGAATTCGAGGTGAATGCAGCGGCGGCTGGAACCGTTTTATTATTTATGACACTAGCGATGAATGGTTTAGCTATCTCTTTACGTTATCGTTTTCGCAAGGGAATCAAATGGTAGAAAATATTTCATATATCGCGCAAGAATTTTTAGATACACCTCCAAAAGCAGAGGTGAGAAATCTAGATTTTTATTATGGTTCATTTCACGCCCTGAAAAAAATTAATATGCTGGTTGCTGACAAAAGAGTAACCGCCTTAATTGGCCCTTCAGGGTGCGGTAAAACCACGCTTTTAAGATGTTTTAATCGGATGCACGACCTTTACCCAGGAAATCGCTATGAGGGACAAATTGCGGTAGATGAGGTTAATATTTTAGGTCGTCAGGTTGACCCGATTGAAGTTAGAATGCGGATTAGTATGGTTTTCCAAAAACCGAATCCGTTTCCGAAATCGATTTATGAAAACGTCGCCTATGGGTTACGAGTCAGGGGAGAAACGCGACGCAATCTTATTGATGAAAAAGTCGAAAAATCCCTTAGAAATGCTGCCCTTTGGGAAGAAGTCAAAGACCGTTTGAGTGCATCTGCTTATGATTTATCGGGGGGACAACAGCAACGTCTTTGTATTGCAAGGGCTTTAGTCAGTGAGCCTGAAATTATTTTATTTGATGAACCCACCTCGGCACTAGACCCCATTGCTACGAACAGTATTGAAAAGTTAATTGGTCTTATTAAAGAGCAAGTTTCAATTTTAATTGTGACCCATAGTATGCAACAAGCGGCGAGAATTTCTGACTATACCGCGTTTATGTATTTGGGTGAATTGATCGAATTTGGTCGGACACAAGATATGTTTAGTCAGCCAGAAAATCAGCAAACTAAAGATTATATTAGTGGTCGTTTTGGATAATTTTTGTTTTTAGAAGGGTTTGGAGACCAAACTGCACCGCTCACGGAATTTTAAATTCCGTGAAACGGCGTGCAGTCGCCTTCCGCGACCCCTACGAAATGATTAACTCTTCGGTTGAGGAATGGTGACATCGACCACTTTAACCTCGCCTCCTAGTTGGGATAATGGGGGTTGAATGGTTTGTTTATTACCGACGACTAGGGTCACAATTTGGTCTGGTTTGAGATATTTTTGGGCGACACGTTGAATATCTGAAATCGTTGTTGCTTGTACTCCACGTTGATAGTTAAAGATAAAATCAGCAGGATAACCATAATATTCATAATTCATCAAACGTGATAAAATTTGACCAGAATTGGCAAATTTAAAAACAAATGAATTTAAAATTGAATCTTTGGCTAGTGCTAATTCTTGTTCCGTGATGGGTTCGGTTTGGATTCGTTCTAGTTCTTTAAGTAAAGATTGAACAAAGGTAACAGTTGTTTCTGAACGAGTTTGTCCACCCGCAAGAAACATTCCAGGAAAATCATAATTAGCACTCCAATACCCATACACTGAATACGCTAATCCTTGACGTGAACGCAGTTGATTAAATAAGCGTCCACCAAATCCATTTAACACTTCATTCATGACGCTGAGTGCTGGATAATCTGGATTACTCAATTTTCCGCCCAAATGTCCGATAAGAATGTTACTTTGGGTTAGTTGCGGTTGATTGACGAAGAAAACACCCCTATCATATTTTTGTGAGGCTGTAGGGATATCTATCTTAGGGGGAGTCGCGGGTGGTTTCCAGTCAGCAAAGGTTTTTTCAATGAGGGCTTTCATTTGTTGAGGTTCAAAATCACCCACCACCCCTAAAATGATTTCATCGGGACGCACATAGGTTTGATAAAAATCAACGATATTGTCACGAGAGATATTATTTAAGGTAGTGAATTCAATTGTCCGCGCATAAGGACTACTTTCACCATAGATAAGCTTTTGGAACTCTCGACTCGCTATATCACCAGGGTCATCGTTTCTGCGAGAAATTTCCCCTTTTTGTTGTGTTTTGGCGATTGTCAATTGTTTATCATCAAAAACAGGATAACGCAGGATTTCAGCAAAGAGTCCAAAGACGGGTTCAATATCTTCTTTAAGAGCGTTAAAACTAGCACTTCCTGACGATGTACCGATCAATGTTTCTACAATAGCAGCATTTTGATCGAGGAGTTCATTGACTTGGGAAGGTGAATGATACTGGGTACCTCCGATACGCAGCATGGTTCCTGCCAGTTCCGCTAAACCGACTTTTTTCGAGGGTTCTAAGCGTGAACCTGTCCGAATCAACGCATTACCGCTAATTAAAGGAAGTTGATGATCTTCCATTAAATATACAATCATGCCATTTTTGAGTTGATAGCGATCGTATTTTGGGATTTTGATTTCGGGTAAAGGAGGAAAGGTTATCTCATTATATTGTCTAGGAGTTTGGGCAATAGCAGGTAAACGCAGAGTTAAAACCATCACCAAAACTAATACAAATATACTTAACCACTGAAAACGCTTAAACGATTTTTGCATAGATGTGATCCTTATTTATTGTGCGGGTTGAATGCGTCCGATCGTGCTATTTTCTTCTTTAAAGGTAGAAATAGCGACACGTTGAATATCTTCAGCACTAACCGCCGAAAATTGATCGATTTGATTAAATAAATTGCGCCAACTTCCTGTTTTAACGTCGTATTCGGCTAAGGCTTGTGCCATTCCCGAATTAGAATTGAGAGTACGCAGGAGTTGCGCCCGTAGTTGATTTTTAGCCCGTTGTAATTCTTTTTCGGAGACGGGTTCATTTTTAAGACGTTCAATTTCTTGGTTTAATGCTTTTTGTACTTCTTCGAGGGTTCCATTGGGTGAAGTCATCGCATAAAACAAAATTAAATTCGGATATTTGTCCCCTGGAAAACCATTAAATCCCTGTGCAACTAACGCGATTTGTTTGTCTTCAACCAAAGAACGATACAAACGCGATGTTCTGCCATTACTCATCAAAGTAGTAATCACTTCATATATCGCATTATCAGGATGATTCAATTCTGGACGATGATACCCTTTAAAGTACCAAGGTTGGGAAGGTAGGGTTAAATCAACTTCTCTTGATGCGGTTTGTTGCGGTTCAATAGAAATATTTTCGCTAGGTTTGGGTTTTGCCGTATAACGACCAAAATAAATCTTTGCTAATTCTTCTACTTTAGCAGCATCGACATCACCAACGATCGCAATTGTTAAATTATTCGGTGGATAATAAGCGTTAAAAAACTGTGTCACATCCTCTCTAGATAAATTACGGATATCCTCGTCATAACCAATGACAGGACGCTTGTAGGGATGTTTCGTAAACGCTTTGTCGATAAAAGCTTCAATCATTTGACCAACTGGATTATTATCGGTTCTGAGACGACGTTCTTCGAGAATCACTTCTTTTTCTTTATAAAATTCTCGAAACACAGGATCTAAAAAGCGTTCTGATTCAAGGGACATCCACATTTCTAGTTTATTAGCAGGAAAACTATAAAAATAGACCGTTGCATCCGCCGAAGTTGCCGCATTTAAGCCAACTCCCCCCGAACGTTCGACAATTTGACCAAATTCATTTTGCTTGACAAATTGATTAGCTTGTGCTTGTAATTGTTCAAATTCTTGGCTTAATTGTTTAACGTCTGCGGACTTACCTAATTTTTTAGCGGTTTGTATCTGGTCATAAACTTGATCCTGACGGTCTAAAATTGCTTTTTCCGCCTGATAATCAGTGGTACCAATTTCTCTAGTCCCCTTAAAAGCCAAATGTTCCAAAAAATGAGCCACCCCTGTTTTGCCAACAGGTTCATCGACTCCCCCCACATCTGCATAGGTAAAAAAGGAAACAACGGGAGCATCACGGTTTTCCATGACAATAAATTTTAACCCGTTATCGAGGGTAAATTCGGTAACTCGTTCTGTGGCTTGTTTGAGATAAGGATTGATTTCTTGTGCAATTACATGAGAGGGCAATAAACCCCAACTTGATATAAACAGGGTTAAGCCAAGTGCCAAACCGATAATGGTTCTTAAAAATCCCATATTGATAATTTAAGTGAGCAGTTCCTTAGCTATCCTAACTATTATCAATTACTAACTGACAACTCCTGATATCGTTGTTGTAGTTCCCGAATCGAAAACAAAGCTTGGAATTTAAGCCCCAAGGACTCATAAAGTTCCCCGCCACCCTGTTCTCGGTCTACTAAAGCAATAATTTGTTCGACGACATACCCCGCGTCTTTTAAGCGTTCAACGGCTTGTAAGGCTGATTTTCCAGTGGTTACAACGTCTTCTAGAACCACTACCTTAGCACCCGAAGAAAGTGTAGGCCCTTCAATATAGGCTTTAGTTCCGTGACCTTTGGCTTCTTTACGAATAATTAATGCTGGAATAGGACGAGCTTCATAGGCTGATACAACACTTACCGCCGAAACAATGGGATCTGCGCCTAATGTTAATCCCGCGACAGCATCGGTTTGTGGGGGCAGGAGTGGCAAAATTAAACGACCAATGGCTAAGGCTCCTTCAGCATTAAGAGTCACTTCTTTGCCATTGATATAATAGGAACTTTTTTGCCCAGAAGATAAAACAAAATCACCTTCTCGATAGGCTAACTGAAGGAGTAAATTGAGCAGAAATTCACGGAGGGCGGGACGAGATGCGATCGCTACTGAAAAATTAGACATAAATTTCATTTTTTGTGGTTCAAAATATCATTTAATTTGATTCAATTTTATTAATTGATCGGCTACAATTGGGTCAAGCTGGTTCAACATTTCATCTATTGTTTTATTAGGATTTTAAATAAATTTACTTAGATAAATTCACGTAAAATACCCGACAAAACCGATGATGTTGTTGCAACTTTCTTAACATCTTTAAACATTTGGAGCAAATGATGGCCATTAGAAAAAATCTGGGTCTTTGGATTCCCAGTCTTTTAGTAACCTCTCTTATTTTAGCCCCTGGGGTTAGAGCCGATGAAGTTTCCTTTGAAGTCGCTCAACAGGAAGATACACAACTCAGTGATAGTAATTTTTCTGCTACCCTAGATGGTGGTATGCTCAATAATGATCTTTCTACCTTATTTGATCGAGCCTTTAATCACAATACTGGAACCTTTCATGATATTACGGGTATCTCAGGACAAATTAATAATATATTTGGCGCACGGACTTTCCCTGGATCGTTTCTAGATAATCTTATTGCTAGAGATGGGAAACTTGTAGGGGCGTTGTATACCTATTTTAAAGAGCAAGAATTTAATAAACCACGTCTGAGAACTCAGGATGCACCCAATCCTTTTAATAGTTCAATTCAAGATGATCCTTCTTATTTAAGTCCCTAACCGTTTGTTACGGGTTCGACTCTTCGATCCAGGGTGCAGGAGTTGAACCTGCCTTGCGCGAATTATGAGTTCGCTGCCTCAACCGCTCGGCCAACCCTGGTTATTATTCTCAGTGTATTATATCCTGTTTAATTAAGCTTTGAGTATTTAAGTCCAAAGAACGGCGATCGCTAAAATGAAAATTAAAACGTATCAACTGACCCTTGCTATCTTAGTTTCTATTTTAGGAGCAGGCATTGGAAGTGCTGTGTTAGCCTATAAACTAGGGGCTGAGGCAATCAAAGGAGTCAGTTCCCCCGATGTCAATCCTAGCAAGAAGTTTTCGACATCGGCTTCACAGACAGCCCGCCCTCAAGCTTTCAAACCCGTTAATGAAAAGCAAATTATTAAAAAAGTAGAAACCTACATCCAAAATCAAAAAACAAAATCTAAAGCCAAGAATGAGCCGAAAAAGGAAACTGAACCCGTCTCTTCACTTGAAAAAACTGAAGCCACTGCCTCAAAAAATCAAGATCTTACCTTCAATTTTCCCTTAAAAGTTCAAGATAAAAAAATGACTTTAGAGATTACGAAAGCCAGTTATCAAGGAGACTCTCTAATTTTTGATATTAGTCTTAAAAATGAAGGTAACCAAACCATACAATTTCTTTACAGTTTTTTAGAAGTTCAAGATAATCAAGGACAAATCTTAAGCGCGATTACTGAAGGCTTACCTAGTGAAATTCCAGCAAATGGCGAAACCTTTAAAGGAACAGTTGAAATTCCGATCGCTTTAATTGAAAAAAATAGTAAATTAATTTCTTTAAAATTAACAGATTATCCTGAACAAAAACTGAAACTTGATATTTCTAATATTCCAATTAGTTCATCAGAGCAGGCAATAGCAAATTAATGATTGTCTGAAAAAATATCCGAATTCCAGAGATTATCTCTTTTATCTAAATGACTACTGACGATATTATTTTAAGATTATCTTTAGTTTTCTTATTAATTTTTCTCAATGCTTTTTTTGTGACGGCAGAATTTTCGATTGTTTCGGTACGGCGTTCTCGAATTATACAACTCGTAGAAAGTGGAGATCTATTAGCCCAAACGGTACAATCATTACAAAGAAGTTTAGATCGTCTTTTATCAACCACTCAACTTGGCATTACGCTTTCGAGTTTGGCTTTGGGGTGGATCGGCGAAAGTACAATGGCAACTTTAGTCAAAGATTGTATCTTACGTCTGCCACTATCTCCACAAACATCTGAGTTTTATGCTCATGCTTTTTCGATTCCGATCGCATTTTTTTTAATTGCATATTTACAGATTATTTTAGGCGAACTTTGCCCCAAATCAGTCGCTCTCATCTATGCCGAAAAACTAGCCAAAATCTTAGCCTTACCCATCGGAGTCATTGCAAAAGTATTTAATCCTTTTATTTGGATTTTAAATCAATCGACCCGTTTTTTACTCAGTTTATTGGGGATTCGTTCGTCAGATACAAGATGGCATGATCGCGTCACTCCACAAGAATTACAATTAATGATTAGTACTGATGAAGTATCAATGGGTTTAGAAGAAGAGCAACGAGAAATTATTAATAACGTCTTTGAATTCAAAAAAGTAACAGCCGAAGAAATTATGATTCCACGAACTCAAATTGCGGCTGTAGAAAAAGAGGCTACATTTAAGGATTTATTAGAAGAAGTTTCCGCAAGTGGCTATTCTCGTTATCCAGTTAAAGGACACTCATTAGATGAGATTAAAGGCGTAATTGAATTTAAAGATTTGGCTTTGCCTTTAGCTCAAGGTAGAAATCTTAATGACACTTTATTACAATCTTGGATTAAACCGGTTAATTTTTATCCCGAATCCATCCCTTTAAGTGAATTATTATCGATTATGCAGGAATCAAACGCCAAAATGGTGATTTTAATCGATGAATTTGGTGGAACATCGGGTTTAATCACAATACAAGACATCATTGCAGAAATTATCGGCGATGAATCCGATGATAATAATTTAGAACCTGTTGATGTTCAAAAGATAGACGAAGACACTTTCTTAGTGCAAGCACAAATGGATTTAGAAGAAGTTAACAAAGCTTTAAATATCGATTTACCTGTCACCGATGAATATCAAACCTTGGGCGGGTTTTTACTCTATGAACTGCAAAAAATCCCTCATCAAGGAGAAATTTATAATTACAATAACTTAGAATTCGCAGTTGTCGCCGCCCAAGGGCCTCGTTTAACTCAAATTCGGATTCATCGTCAAGAATCAGTAGGAGATCAAAACTCAGAAAATGAGCTTAATCATTTATCTGAATAAAACTAACATGGTAAAGTTTTATGTAGCCTGTGAAAGATTTTTGCTCGGATAGATAGCCCAATTTTGAATTTTGCGCTTTTCTAAAATAGCTGCTACCTGTTCAAGATCTTCCGCATTGCCATCAACTATAATCAAAGGATCTCCCGCAATTAGACGATCGCTATAGACTTTGGCATCCTCTTCGGGTATACCACTTTCAACCAGAGCCTTGACTAAATCACCGATTGATGCTGCTTCTACACCGCTACTGACTACGGTAGCAACAAGAGCAACTGCCGCCGTTCCCGCAGCAATCACAGGGCCGATACTGGGTAAAACAAGACTACTCAAACCAACTAAAAAGGTAGCTATTACCCCACTCATAGCCGTATCTTTAACAATTCCCGTCGTCCCCTTGACCTCTTTACTACCAACGTGTCCACTAACTTGAGCGTCGGCAAACTGGGTATCTTTGTCTATCTGTTTAGCAATTACAGAAACCTTATCCATGTCAAAACCCGACGCTTTGATATCATTAAGTGCGTCTTCAACGATTTGAGGATCGCTAAATATGCCAACAGCACGTTTAAGATTTTCACTCATATTTTTTTCTTCCTTCTCCAAAGAAAAGAGCATTACTTGTTAACTGAAGATTTAATCTAAAATTGTGATCGCTACTCGTTGTGCCATCATGAAGCAATTCACTATTACACAGAACACTGTATCCTTTTCAGACTAACGAATTGGACTTGTCCTACCGTCCGTCTTAAGGAATAAACGATCGTGTTAATTCATTTTTAGTAATAATTACTTACGTTACATAAAAACACATAAAATCAGTAAATACTCAGTTTCAGATCAATAAATAAATTATTAAGATAAAAATTAAGACTGAATCACAAAAAGATTCATTGAAGCTATAGTAATTACGAAAGGTAGAAAATTATGCCAGTTGCTCAAGAATTACTACGACCAGATTTAGGCGACTTTAGTAGTATAGTTTGTACAAAAGCAATTGTTATCGGTTTAGAAGATGCACTAGGTGAAAAAGCGGCAATGATCGCATTAGTCGCAGCAGGAAGAAAGCGCGGTAAACAGTTAGCTGAATCTCTGGGTTTAGCGAAAGCTTCCGATAATATGACGATGGATGAAATTAAAGTAAGAGTGAATGAAGCTATTGGAAAAGAAGGGACACGCTTGTGCATCGTCGATCAAATTCTTCAAGTTGGAGAAGTTTATCAAGTTTACACCAAAGAAACGATTTGCTCGGCAGGTGAACCTCAAGGATCTAGCCGTAATTGTACTTATACTTTGGGTGCCATTCAAGGATTTCTAGAAACATTTTTAGACAAACGTTTACGAGGTAAACAAACTGATTCTGTTTTAAGAGGTGGAACTCATGATGTTCTTGAATTTACCGTATTATAGTAGTTCTAAATCAACACTTCTAGAAGTTTGATAGTCAAACTAAATAGGGTTTGCTATTAATGATTGATTTCTAACCAATCATCAATATCATTTAGCACTTGCTCAGGGATTTCCCAAGGAAATAAATGGGCTGTATCAGGGTAGCATTTCCAAGTACAATTTTTTAAATGTTCTGCTGTTTCTTGACTCGCACGACTGGTGATATGACGATCATCTGCACCTGCTAAAACCAAACAAGGCATCTCTAAGATTTTTAGATCTTTTAAGCGATTGTAACCTAAACCCAAGGCTTCAAAGAGAGCTTTTTCGGCAGCGCGAGAGGTTTGTAAATAAGCAGGAGTTCCATAAGAAGCAATATAATTATAGGCTTGCGGCGTTTGCTGTGTAATCAAGTAACGGAATAGCGATCGCTTACCAAAGGTTTCAATATTCCATTGCCATCCTGGTTTGACTGCATTAATTAAACCCGAAATTCCTGTAAATACTAAATCGTACCATCGAATCGGCGGATGATTGCCAAAAGGACGCGCCGCCGACGCAATTAGAATTAATCCTTTAAAACGTTTTGGATTCGCTAGAGCTAATTCTAGTGCTAGAATTCCTCCTAAAGACCATCCCAGTAACCAGCATTCCTCAATTTGATTTTGATCTAAAAGTGCAGTCAAATCTGTTAAATGATCCTGCATCTTAAACTTACCCTGATAACGACTTTTTCCGTATCCTCGAAGATCGGGTGCAACCGTCTGATACTGTTGAGCAAGATGATCCGTAAATACAGATAAACTCTTACTTGAGCCTGGATGACCATGTAGACATAAAATTGGCTCACCTTTTCCTTGAATCTCTACATTGAGGAAAAATGGGGAAATTTGCGTCATGGGAAGAAAGAAAGTCTATATCAATTCTAAGTCAAAAATCTTTATTTTTTATTTATGATTGCTTTTTCAAGAGAGATTTATGATCTAAAACGTATGTTAATCATTTTTAGATACTACTTTGAATACAAATCATTTCAATTATATTTCTTTTGGATATTTTATCAATAAATTAAATGAAGGAAAATCAACTTTAGGCTGACCGCGAGTCAAAACGCAAGATTGTCCAATTAATTTATTATTTGAAGATGACTGAACTATTTGTCGATACAACAGATGATCAAAATGATGGTAGTGCAGCGAATGGTTTATCGCTACGAGATGCAATTATCATTGCTAATAATGATCCGAATAATGCTTACGTCATTAACTTAACAGGTGGTGCTACCTATCAACTGACAGCAGCATCGATCAATGATGATACTAGAGGTGGCGACTTAAATATTATCAATAGAGCGAATGTAACAATTGTCGCTCAGGGTCAACCAGCGATCATCGATGCTTCACGTTTAGTAACACGAGATCGAGTTTTTACGGTTGGTACTTCTGATAATGATGAAAGATCTACTTTAGCTCTCAATAATTTAATTATTACTGGAGGATCGAGCATTATTGAGGGCGGAGGTATTCAAATTACCCTAGGAAGTCAAGGGTTTATAACGAATACGATCGTTACAGGTAATACCAGTTTAGAAACTTCTAGCTTTGGTGGGGGTGGTGGTGGTGGAATTAATAATCAAGGTACATTAACTCTTGTTAATAGTACGGTGATCAATAATCGATCCAGTGTGCTTGGTGGAGGAATTACAAATGAGCAAACCCTTTTCCTCATCAATACAACCATCAGCGACAATAGAGGTGTAGGATTGGCTAATTATGGCAGTACCAGTACAGCAACTATCGACAGTAGCACGATCAGTTACAATCTAGGTGGAGGGATTTACAACTTTTTCGCTACATTAGGACTAAATAACACGACCATTAGCAGTAATTTAGATCAAGCGGATGATGGTGGAGCAGGGATTTTAGTTAATGAAGGACTCGTTAACGTTACTAACAGCACTATTACTAATAATATTTCTACAACTGAGTTTTCTGATCCAACTCAAGGCGGTGGTATTTATGTTGATGGAGGAACCGTTAATCTAAAAAATACGATCGTTGCAGGTAATTTTAGTGATGAAAATCCAGATGTTGCTGTCTTTATCAGTGTTTTTGGCAATCTTGATGGAGATATGAATGGCAATGCGAATAACTTAATAGGTCGTATTGAACAAGAGTTAGGGGGGACACTGGGAACAGGCACAGATATTATTAATCCTAATGCTAGACTTAGCCCGTTACAGAATAATGGTGGGATCACGTTAACTCATGCTTTACTCAATGGTAGTCCCGCTATTGATAGAGGAAATAACGTTTTAGTAAGTGCCGATAGCTTTGACCTTAATGGTAATGGTAATACAGGTGAACTGATTCCTTTTGATCAACGGGGTAATGGTTATCCTCGGATTGTCGGAACGGTTGATATCGGTGCATTTGAATACATTATTGACCCCGCCGAATATGGCGCATCGAACCCCGATCTCATTCCCATTTTTGGCGACAATTTACAAGCCTTACTTAATCATTATTATAACTACGGCATTTTTGAAGGCAGGAGTACCGATAGTTTTGACCCCTACCGCTATGTGGCTTCTAATACCGATCTCATTCCAGTTTTCGGTTTAAATACAACTGCGGCGACTCAACACTACATTACAAATGGTTATTTTGAGGGTCGTTCAACCACTTCTTTTGATCCTGCGCGTTATCTCAATTCCTATAGTGATTTGTTAGGTGTCTATGGCACAAATACAGAAGTCGCCACACAACATTACATGACAAGTGGTTTTTATGAAGGAAGAAACCCTAATTTATTCCCAAGCGATCGTTATCTTGCCTCACACGGCGATCTAATTCAAGCCTTTAGCTATAATCTTGAAGCAGGATCTAATCATTATCTCTTCTCTGGGCGCAATGAAGGAAGACAAGTGACATTCGATCCATTTTCCTATATGAGTTTAAACCCTGATGTTGCTGGTGCTTATGGGGGTAATCCTACTCTAGCGACTGAACATTATATTGAACAGGGTTATTTTGAGGGTCGTCGTGTTGCGTAGTTAACCTGACAATCTTGCTAAATTCAATGAGGTGGGTATGACCCCACCAAACTAAATCTAATTCAACTGAACATTAAGAGGAATGGGACACTCGACATTCGTTCCCCCTAACCCGCAATAACCATTCGGGTTTTTTGCGAGATATTGCTGATGATACGCTTCAGCATAATAAAATTCAGGCGCATCTAAAATTTCTGTAGTAATTGTGCCATATTTAGACGCATTTAAAGCCTTTTGATACATCTCCCGTGATGCTTCGGCTAGTTTCTTTAGTTCATCAGTATAGGTATAAATACCTGAGCGATATTGCGTACCTGAATCATTTCCTTGACGCATTCCTTGGGTGGGGTTGTGGCTTTCCCAGAACACTTTTAGTAGGGTTTCGTAGCTAATCACTTTAGGATCATAAACAACTAACACGACTTCATTATGACCCGTCATGCCCGTACAGACTTCTTGATAGGTAGGATTAGGAGTATGCCCCGCAGCATAACCGACAGCCGTTGTATATACACCGTCTAGCTGCCAAAATTTGCGTTCTGCACCCCAAAAACAACCCAAGCCAAACATCGCCGTTTCTAGACCTTCGGGGAAAGGTGGTTTAAGCGGATGTCCATTCACATAATGACTTGCTGGAACGGGCATCTTTTCAGAACGTCCAGGTAAAGCTTCCTCTGCTTTAGGGAGAGTCGATTTTTTGCCAAATCCAAATAACACCATAACGATGACCGTTTATCTAAATGCTTTACTTTACATTTTTTCACACTTTTCGTTTCGGTTGGGAGTGTGATTTACCGCCCATCGATGGGTTAGGGATTATTTTAGCCAAACTGAGGTTAAAGAGGTATCCTCAGATAAGGCTTCAGTAATATTACGTTGTTCTGCGTTAATCAAATGAGTAGAAATTAAAAATAATCCGATCGAAGTACTCGCGATTAGAATAGACAAGTGGTACATGACTCTTTCCATAGCCCGATCCTCCTTCTTATTGTTTTGTTATTCTAAGTGTTTTTTAGGAAAGGATCTATAAACTTTTCAAGAAGAACTGATCAATCTCCGTAAAATTACTGTAAATCGAGATTTGGACAATTAATATTGGTTTCTTGAAGATATGTATTAACAATACTAAACCAGTCCGCAATAATCAATTGTGAACGTGCTACATCAATGGTTTCATTAACAATAGTTTGCCATTGTGGGTCATTGGCGGGCAAAATCATGCCATAATACTCGCAACTTAAAGGACGACTGGGAACAATCGCATAATCTTCATCTAGATTTAACCTAAGTAAAATTGCTTCACCAATTAACAAAATGCCATCACTGACAAAAGCGTCAATTGTTTCTCGTTGTACAGCTTGAATTCCTCTAACTCTTCCTGTGGGGCCTTGAAATTGTTGAATCGTTGCTGAAGGATAATTCTCTTTAATAAACGCTTCGGTTGAAGTTCCCCGCAAAACCCCGATAGTTAGTCCATTAAGGGTTCCTTTAAAATTAAACTGAGAGCGTTCTGGTTTTCTAATCAAAAATTGGGTGCCTGTCACTAGAAATGGTTTAGAATAACTAACTCCTTCAATTGGTTCTGTTTGAATGGTATTGGGGCCACATTCTAAATCAATAACTTGATCTTGGATTAAATCATAACGATTAAACAGTGTCGATTGAAAGATCTTAACACTCAAGATATTTCGCTGTAATTCTTTTTGTAGTCTAGTTCGCAATAAATTAACAAAATCTAGACATAAACCAGAAAGATTATTTTCTGAATTTCGATAACCAAAAGGAACAGCATCCTCGCGAATTCCCACTCGAATTAATCCCGTTTCTTGTATTCTTTCTAAAACCGTTGTTGGTTGTGCTTTTAATGAACTCGGAAAAGCCGTACCCATTAAGATAAAAGCAAGGATTAATTTAGAGAGATGTTTGGTCTTCATGTTTTTGTTGACTTAAAAAACTAGGTTTGAGTTGCCATTGATCTAAAATATCTTTAAATAAAACCTCATCTAACCAAGTTTTAGCAACAACCGTCAGAGGTAAAGCGAGTAATAAACCCAAAATACCAAAAGTTTGAGCAAAGAAAATTTGAGCCATTAAAGTAATAGCTGGAAGTAAAGAAACTTGTTTAGCCATTACAGTTGGCGTTAATAAATAACTTTCTACATTTTGAATAATAAAATATAAAACAACAATTGGAATAATTTTAATTGGCGAATCAATCAATGCAATCATTAAAGGAAAAACTATACTTAATGTTGGGCCAATATTGGGGATAAAATTCAGTAACCCCGCCATCAGTGCATGAACTAAAACAAGATTCACTTGCAAAAATAATAAACCCATCCCACTTAAAAGACCAACAAACGTAGAACTAATTAAAATGCCGACTAACCATCCTCCTAAAGCTTCTTCTGAAAGTGTCATTACTTCATCGGCACGTCTGCGATAAAAAGAGGGAAATAATTGTAAGAAACTTTGTCGATATTTGTGCGGATTAATCAAAATCATTAACATGAGAATCAGCACAAAAAGAAATTGTAATGCCATAGTTAAAGAATTAGAAAAAAGCGCAAAGAAATTTGCGAATATCCTACTACTTAAGGGTTGAATTTGTTGTTGAATAATATCACTAAGAGGAGGAATTTGCGGCAACCATTCTAACTCAGTTTGTTGTTGTCTTAAAATCGTATACGCTCGCCGAATTTGTTCCCAAGCTTGCGGCATGAGGTCAATTAGCTTTTGAAATTGTTCTAAAAATGGTGGAACAATTAAACTAAAAAATAGGATGGCTATCACTGCACCTAAAACGAGTGTGAGCAAAATTGCTAAGTTTTTTCTAACTCCAAATCGTTGAATTTGTTTAACAATTCGATTGAGAGCAACAACAAAAACAACCGCCGTAAAAATGAGTAGCAATAACTGACGAATTTCCCATAGCACATAAAGAGAAACTAAAAACACTATAAAACCAAGCCACTGACCAAACTTCACCGTAAATACCTAATAATAATTATTGAATAATTTTAAGGAAACCAACGAGGTTTAAAACCTGTATTTAGTTCTTGAGTAGTAATAGTCGAGGAGTTTTTGAAATTAACGTTTTGTGGTGCAGAAAAAATCCACAACTGTCCATTAGCAATTGCTTGTTCATTAGTACCCCTTAAATTATTATTCGTCTGATTAGTAACGGCTACGACTTGATCAAATAATAAGGCTTTTCCGTCTGGAGATAAACTCATCTGTACATCTTGAGAATTTGGTAAGGCTAATAAGGGAAGATCTTGACCCGTTGCAATGTCTACAATAGTCAGATAAGGTTCTTCTTTAATCCGATTATCATCCCCAATTACTAAATCTGTTTTGAGACAATATAACGTTCTTTCCTGTCTAGGTTCAAACTGACACCCTAAAATTGAATTCGTTGTCCTAAAAATTCCTCGGACTTCTTGACGCTCATCCATTTGATAAAGCGATCGACTATAATCATAATTAAGTTTTACAATAATCTGTTTTGTACCATCACGAGAAAATTCGATAATTTTCTCATATCCTGATAAAAATTGGGGTGAACCTCCATTCTTAGTTAAAGGAATCATCGCAACCCCACCTGGTTGAGAAACTGCTACTTTTTGACCATTTGGAGAAAGTAAAAACTCATCCCCTCGTATTCCAATTGGTCTCAGTTCGCCATCTTCTAAAATAACCCATAAACCCGCATCGGCAGGATTATTATGATTGACTCGTTGTACAATAATCGTTTGACCATTACTTGAAAGATCAAATTTAAGATTTTGATAGGTTTGTGCATCCAAAAGTCTTTGAATTCTTCCACTAGGGGGTATTTTTGTCGTAGTCTTAAAACTGAGTCCTGTTGTTACTGTATAAAGTTGTTGCCGAGGTACATCTAAACCCACAGTAGCAGGATCGAAAGCAGAGAATAAAATTTTTTCCCCATTGGGATAAACTCGAAAATTTGTGACAACGAGATCCCCTGGTGTTAATACTGTTTTTTTGACGGTTGTAAATTTATCTTTAGTTTTATTTAAAGTGCTGATAATTAATTTACCGCGTTCGGAACCCTGTAAACCGATATACGCAAAAACTCGATCGCGACTAGAAAAAACTTCATTAAAAGCATACAGATTATTAGGATTAAATCTGCCTCTTGCCTCTTTTAACTGTAATTGATATTGGGTGCCATAAATAGGTAACTCGTTTAGGGTATAAAATAGTTGATTTCCTTGCCAACTGATTTTCCCTGGTAAAGGTGGGTTAATGATTAAGTTTTGTTCAATACTTTTTCGATCAACAGGACGATTAAACCCTAAAGTAAAATAACGATCCTGTACCCCGATTTTTTCCCTAGCCCAACTAAAATAGTTAATCTGTAAAGGTGTTTGATCACCATGCCAAAGAATTAATGCGATCGCAGTACACAACGCAATCACTGTTAGCATTACCGCTAGATCAAAACGGGACAATTTTCTGTTTTCAAAAAGTTTAGAGGTCATCAGGGAAGTTCAACAAACACCTAGACAGCCGAACACTCAACATCTTATATCAAAATCCTCAGTGAGAGTCAATAATCTTAATTTACTGAAAAACTTTAAACTTGCACATTTGTTTCTAAGACTGCATCTAATAAAACTTCTCCACCAAACCTGACGACATCGGTACAAGGTAAACCCGTTTCCTTTTGAACTTTAGCAATAGCAATAGTAGCTGCTTCTTCTTTCAGGTGAAAGGTATTTAAACTAATGCCTTTAATTTTAACAGGGGCAAAAGTTCCGCCAGCAGTTGCCACCATTTCATACAGTTTTATCACTTCAGTCAGAGGAGGAATCAAAATATCGGGTAAATCTTTGATATGGACTTGTCCGAAACGATGGACTAAAATCAGTACGGTGGGTTGACTGCCACGAATTAACGGTAAGGTAGCCGTCGAACCGGGATGTAAGAGTGAACCTTGTCCCTCAATCCATAGAATATCGTGATTTTCCGCCGAATCTAACACCATTTGCTCAACTGCACCCGCAGCAAAATCCACACGAACGGCATCTAGGGGTATTCCTTCACCTGAAATCATCATACCCCCTTGCCCCGTCGCCAAAAATTTAGATTTAATGCCTCTTTTTAAAGCGAGTCGGTTAAGTTCGATACTGGTGGACATTTTGCCGACACTCATATCCGTTCCTATTGTGAGGATACGCTGACAGGAGAGTGATTTAGCCCTTGCTTTCCCAACTCTTAATCCTAAAGGTTCTTGACGAATATCCCAAATCCATTGATCTTGTTTTAAATTGGGAAATTGAGGCGATAGCGGGGTATGTAAACCATTAACGATCGAGATTCCTTTTTCTATTGCTAGTTTAACTTCTGCAAACCAAGTATCGGGTAAAATTCCCCCAGATGGTGCAATCCCGATCAGTAGTACATTTGGACTATATGGCAAAGCGTCCTGTAAATGAGCAACAATGGGGATATTCTGAGGTATTCCTGTTAATGTTTCTAGAGATTGTCCTGCATTTTGGGCATCAATAACCGCAACAATAGATGATTCTCCATAGCGGATATAAGCAAGTCCAGTTTTTCCTTGTGTACCCGAAATTCCCTCATGAAGTAATATAGCAACTCGGTGATCAGACGTTAAACGCATTGATTTATCACTCTTGTCATTCCTAAACCAGGTAAATCATTGGGTAATAATTTTCCTTCCTCTAATTTTGCCCCAATAAAGGGATCATCGATTAAATTTAGATGACTGTCTAAGTCTAGATAATCTACTAAAGGTGATAAATGAGACATCGCTGTATTTGATAAACTACTATCGGAATAACAACCGAACATGACTTGTAAACCACACGCTTTTGCAATATCAATCATCCGTAAGACCTCACTTATTCCTCCCGCTTTCATCATTTTGATATTAATCCCATGTACAGAGGAAGCTAGACGGGGGATATCTTGACTACTGAAGCAACTTTCATCGACAAAAATCGGTAGAAGCGATCGTTGATACAATTGATATAGATCTTTTTCCTGACCCACTGCTAAAGGTTGTTCAATATAAATTACACCTTGTTGGGCTAACCATTCACTCATCTGTAACGCTTGTTCTAAATTCCATCCCCCATTTGCATCAACCATCAAAGGAATATCTGACGCTTCTTCTTTGACTGCGAGTAGCATTTTTTGATCGGCTACAATTCCTTCAGGTGAACCTAATTTAACCTTAATCAGTTTGACATCCATCAAATCTAACCAGTTTCTAACCCGTTTTTTTGCGCCTTCTGGGGTGTTAATCCCCACAGTAACACTGAGGGGTACGATCGCCTGACGATCTAGTCCTAGAATCCGCCACAGAGGTAAATTAGCCCGTTTTCCCAACCAATCATAGAGTGCCATATCAATTGCAGCGCGTGTGGTTGATGAAATTTGATATTGATGTATAAGTTTTTCGATTTGCTGGCGTTCTAAGGGATGAAATTGTTCTAAAATCGGCGTAATCTGCTTTAATTCTTGAATAATTCGGTCAGTATCTTTTTTCGTTTCTTGGACAATGGAAAAGGGTGATGCTTCTCCCCAACCTTCTATATCATCTGCTTGTAAGCATAACCAAATATTCGTATTTTCAGCCGTTGTACCGCGACTAATGGTTAAAGGGAAGCGTTTATGTACCGTAAACGTTTCAAAGCGAACTTGCATGATTACCATGTCTAAATTTCTAATGGTAATCTATCATTAATTCATCTGACGACGATCATAAGTTGTACGTTTTCGTCTGAATTTCTCTCTAGCGACAAGAATAAGTAAAATTAAAGCTAACCCGACTGCTGTTCCTGCGAGTACATAAATCTCTAAATGTCGTAGTGCGATCGCAATAAACGCCCAAATAAACACCCCTGTAAAAGCAATATCTTTACGTTGAATCGCTGCTAAACCCGCTAAGACAGTTCCCACCACTAACATGATAATTGTCCAAGTGGTCGATTCTATATTCCAACCATTCCATTTGAGATCGGTTAAAGCAATAGATACATTGACGATCGTTGCGACACTAATCCAAGCGAGATAAATACTAATGGGAAAATTAATAAACCATTTCTGCTTAAAAGAAACAGGTTTGGTGAAAATGTCTAAACGAAGATAGAGAATAATTAAAGGAATTAAAATCGTTAACATCGCCAGTACCGATAGGACGAATAATCGATATTGAAAAAGAATAACCCAAGCAATTTGGGCAATACTACTTACCGTCAACCAATAACCTAACTGACGACACCGAGGCTCATCTTGATTAGCGGGTAACGCTTGAAAAATCCCTAAAGCGAGTAAAGCTAAATAAATTAGACCCCAAATGGCAAAAGCATAATTAGCAGGAATAACCAAGACATTACCAAAATAATTATCAGCAATATCCTTGATACTAATGCCATCAACGGGAATAATATTAGTAACGGTGTTAACAACAAAAGCCGCAATAATCGCTATTAAGTTAACCCACTGTCTAATTTTATCTTTTTTCATAAATCAAGCAGATTTTTTTATTTAATGGTAAGCTTAACAAAAAATTTTTTATAAATCGCCCATCTCAAGGGAGAAACTAACTTAGAGAATGGTCTATCTCGATACGGATAACCGATCTAGAAAAAACTGGCTAATGAATACAATATTAATAGTAACAAACTTAAATCGATTGACTGTTAAAAGACGCAATGAATGAGCAACAAGAAACAGAAATACCTTTAGAAAACAAGCCACAGGGCGAGAAACTTAAAGCGAATCTCCTCAATAACGCTCTTACAAATCGTATTACTGAGGTTTTTGGTACTGCTACTGAAACCTTAACGAAACTCTTGCCTCTAGAACAAGTTACTCAATGGTTTAGCGTCAATGAGACACAAGTTGCCGAAATTTTAGAAAAAGTTCGCTCAGAACTCCCGACAACCGAAGCATTATTATTAGGTAAACCCCAAGTCGGTAAAAGTTCAATTATACGGGGACTAACTGGCGTATCTGCTGATATTATTGGACAAGGTTTTCGCCCCCACACCCAACACACCGAACGTTATGCCTATCCATCGGTTGATTTACCGTTACTAATTTTTACGGATACGGTTGGTTTAGGGGATGTTAAACAAAATACCGAAACAATTATAGAAGAACTGATCAAAGAATTAGAACAGGAAACCAACTGCGCCAGAATTTTGATCTTAACTATCAAAATTAATGACTTTGCGACAGATACCTTACGTCAAATTGCTCAACAGTTGCGGCAAAAGTATCCAAATATTCCCTGTTTACTCGCTGTCACTTGTTTGCATGAACTCTACCCCACAAGTTTAGAAGATCATCCTGCATATCCACCCGATTTAGCCGATATTCAACGTGCTTATGACGAAATCAAGCTAGATTTTACAGGATTATATGATCGCTCTGTTTTAATTGATTTTACTTTAGAAGAAGATGGCTATACTCCAGTATTTTATGGACTTGAAGCCTTCACAGATAGTTTAGCCGAATTGTTACCTGAAGCCGAAGCGAGAACCATTCATCAATTGCTGGATCAAAAAATGGGCGACAGCATTGGCAATATGTATCGAGATGTTGCCAGACGCTATATTTTAGCCTTTGCCATCATTGCGGCTACTGTTGCTGCTGTTCCGATTCCCTTGGCGACGATGCCCGTTCTAACCGCCTTACAAGTATCAATGGTGGGCGTTTTGGGTAAGCTATATGGTCAAATGCTAACCCCTTCTCAAGCGGGGGGTGTCGTGAGTGCGATCGCAGGAGGATTTGTTGCACAAGCGATCGGACGAGAATTGATTAAATTTATTCCAGGTTTTGGCAGTATTATCGCTGCTTCGTGGGCTGCTGCGTATACTGTAGCGTTAGGTGAGGGGGCGTGTGTTTATTTTGGTGATCTGATGGGTGGCAAAAAACCTGATCCGAAAAAAATTCAATCTGTGATGAAAGAAGCGTTTAAGAATGCACAGGAACAGTTTAAAGGCATGAAATAGTTTACTATTCCATTGATTCTGATCTTAGATTAGAATAACAGAATTAATTTTTGATTAAATCTATTCGATTAGCTTTAATAAATCTGTCTCGCTGAGTTGAGTGATTCTCAATTCAATGGCTTTGTCTAATTTAGATCCTGCTTCTTCACCAGCCACTAAATAATCGGTTTTTGCACTCACTGAACCTGTGACCTTACCGCCAGCTTTTTCGATTAATTCTTTAGCTTCATTGCGTTTGAGGGTGGGTAAAGTTCCAGTGATCACAAATATTTTTCCCGCTAAAGTTTGTTGAGTTGTTGCGGGTTGGGTAGTATTTTTGAACTGTAAACCGACGGCTTGGAGTTGTTCAATTAAAGTTTGATTGGCAGGAACTCTAAACCAATCATAGACAGATTGAGCAATTTCTGAACCGATGCCGTAGACTGATTCTAATTGAGTGACAGATGCTTTGGATAATTGTTCAACTGAAGGAAAACTATCGGTTAATATTTTGGCGTTGACACTTCCAACATAGCGAATTCCTAAACCATATAATACCCTTGACCAAGGTTGATTTTTACTTTCATTAATGGCATGAATCAGATTTTCGGCTGATTTTTGGCCCATGCGTTCGAGGGCAGCAATTTGTTCAACGGTTAGACTGTATAAATCGGCGATCGATTTCACTAAACCATTATCAATTAATAAAATAACAATTCTTTCGCCTAAACCTCTGATATCTAATGCGTCTCTAGTGCAGAAATGGACAACACTACCCCGTAGAATAGCAGGACAAGAACTATTCATACAACGAGTTACTGCTTCTCCCTTGGAACGAACTAGAGTAGAACGACATTCGGGGCATTGTAGCGGCATCTGATAGGGTTGACTATTCGGGGGACGAAGTTCGGGAATAACCCGCAAGACTTCTGGGATAATTTCACCCGCTTTACGAATAATAACTGTATCACCGATGCGGATGTCTAATTCAGTAATCCGATCGCTATTATGTAAAGTAGCCTTTTGTACGGTGGTTCCTGCGAGTAAAACGGGTTTCATCATCGCTAAAGGAGTCACCGCGCCAGTCCGTCCGACATTGACGCTAATATCTAAAACAATCGTCGGGGCTTCTTCTGCGGGATATTTTAATGCTACTGCCCAACGGGGAAACTTTTGGGTAAAGCCTAATTGTTCTTGTAGCGCAAAATCATTAATCTTAACCACGACTCCATCAGTCATGTAAGGTAAGTTACGTCTTTCAGTTTCCCAATTTTGGTAATATTCTTGTACTGCTTCTAGAGATGGGCAAAGTTTACGGTTAGGATTGACTAAAAAACCCATTTGTTGTAGTGTTTCTAAGGATTCCCACTGGGTTTTAGGCGTTTGGTTAGAATGCAACGTATAGGCAAAAAACTGTAAACGTCGCTTATCAACAATTTTCGGGTCAAGTTGTCGGAGAGTTCCAGCAGCAGCGTTACGAGGGTTCGCAAATAACGCTTCTCCTAACTGTTCCCGTTCTTGATTAATTTGATTAAAAGTATCTTGGGGTAAAAATGCCTCTCCTCTGACTTCAACTACAGCAGGAGGATTATCTAAATTTAATCTTAAAGGAATCGATCGGATCGTGCGAACATTTTGCGTAACATCTTCCCCCGTGACACCATCGCCTCTCGTGACACCGCGAACTAACACGCCATTCTCATAGGTTAACGCCATTGCAGAGCCATCTATTTTCAATTCACAGACGTATTCAGCGTCTTTTTGAGTGGGGGATTGTCTGCGCCATCGCTCCTGCCATTGGGCAAATTCCGCTATATTGAAAGCATTTTCTAGACTGTATAACGGGATATTGTGGCGAACCGAAACAAACTGGGATGCAGGTTGGTCACCGACACGTTGCGTAGGACTATCAGCGAAATCAGTTCAGGGTATTGATTTTCAAGTTCTTGTAATTCTCGATATAACTGATCATAGACTGCATCCTCCATAATCGGATTGTCTAGAACATAATAGGCATAACTCGCCTTTTGTAGTTGTTCTCTGAGTTGATTAGCGCGTTGTTGAATCTCAGGTGTCGGTGTCACGGTTTTGAATAAAAATGCTTTTCTCTACTTTATCTGAACTCGATTAGTATGGGAATACTATATCAATCTAAATTTTTGATTTACCTCTATGACATAGTAAAATGAATAATACAAACAAGTTTGTTTGCAATACTAATAAACACATGGCCCAAATTTCTCTGACTGTATCTGATGAACTATTACAATATCTAGTGCAGAAGGTGGATGATCCTAATATTTTAATTGAATCTCTTTTACAAGAATGGCGCAAACAAGAGGAAGATCAAGAACTGGCTCAAGCCTGTAAGCTAGTTGATGAATTAAAGTTAGGATGGGATAATGAATGGCAACAAGCAGCATTTACCGACTGGGAAGTATCTGGTTAGTTACGTTTGATCCTTCTGTTGGTACTGAAATTCGTAAAACTCGTCCTGCTTTAATTATCTCTGGCACTGTATTTAATGAGCAACGTAGTAAAGTTACAGTGTTGCCTTTCACTTCTGTCAAACCTTTAGACCCAAGAGTTTTTTCTGCTGTAGTTAATGTTCCTGCATCAATGGAAAATGGTTTAGCTGTAGATAGTTTGTTAGTTTGTGTTGAACCGATGACATTTGATAAAGTCCGTTTGATTAAACAATTAGGTAATTTAGAAACAGAATTGTTAGAGCAAGCACAAAAAATTTTTGCTCGATACTTAAATCTATCTTGACAATGGAACTAAGGTAGCTTGAGGAAATTCAAAGTGTAATTCTAAAGCTTCTTCAAGATTGAATAATGCTTCTGCTTCTGTTTTCCCTTGACTAGCAATATCTATTTCTAAACACTGGGCAACGTACCACTCACCCTCTAACCAGATACTTGCTGTAAATGTTTGTTTCATGATCTCAGTTGATCTAATAACTTTTTTTCTAAAATAACTCATAAATCAATTGATTAATCATCCCCATGCGTCCTGACAATACTATCGTTGAATTTCAAAATGTAAATTATCGAATTCACAACTGTTATTTACTTTCTAATCTTAATCTCAAGATTGGGCAAGGTGAAGCGTTAATTTTATTAGGGCGTAGTGGAAGCGGAAAAACGACGACACTGAAAATGATTAACCGTCTGCTAACTCCGAGTAGTGGCGAAGTAATGGTTAATGGACATTCTACAATGTCATGGGATGTGATTCAATTGCGGCGTAGTATTGGTTATGTGATTCAAGAAATTGGTTTATTTCCCCATCTCAGTATCGCGGAGAATGTAGGGTTGATTCCATCTCTAGAAAATTGGACAGCAAAACGCACTAAAAGCCGAGTATATGAATTATTGCATCTTGTTGGACTAGAACCCACACAATTCGCTGATCGCTATCCCCATGAACTATCAGGAGGACAACGCCAGAGAGTCGGTGTAGCAAGGGCTTTAGCAATTGACCCTCCAATTTTATTGATGGATGAACCGTTTGGCGCACTTGACCCGATTACTCGTTTAGACTTACAACAGCAATTAAAACATTTACAATCACAGTTAGGGAAAACGATTATTTTTGTGACCCACGACATACAAGAAGCTTTGTTTTTAGGACATCGAATCGGTTTAATGTATGAAGGAGAATTAGTTAGTCTGGGAACACCCAAGGAATTTTTTAAAGATAGTCATGAGGAAGCGAAACGCTATCTTGCTTGTCTAAAAAATTATGCCTGATTTTTTGATTCGCTATGCCCCCGAAATTGGTTTAAGAACACTAGAACATTTATTGCTAGTCGGTGTGGCGATGAGTATTGCGATCGCGATTGGCATTCCTTTAGGTATACTGATTACACGTCGTCCTAATTTGGCTAAACCCGTTCTTGCAGTTGCGAATACGCTTCAAACGATACCCAGTCTTGCGCTATTTGGTTTTTTGATTTCGGTTCCTTTCTTAGGCGGTATTGGCAAAGTACCTGCAATTGTCGCCCTTGCTTTGTATGCTTTACTCCCACTCATTCGTAATACCTATGTTGGAATTACAAGTATTGCACCCTCTATACAAGAAACGGCTAGGGCAATGGGAATGACGGAACGACAGGTTTTATTGAGAGTCGAATTACCCTTAGCGATGGGTGTGATTTTAGCAGGGGTTCGCATTGCTACAGTGATTTGTGTCGGTATTGCAACTATCGCTGCTGCTATTGGGGGAGGAGGTTTAGGCGTTTTTATTTTTCGCGGCATTGCGACGGTTAATAATCAATTGATTCTAGCAGGTGCTGTTCCTTCGGCAATCTTGGCATTAATTGCAGACTGGTTTATCGGATATCTAGAAAAATCTCTAACTCAAACAGGGCGCAAAAAAAACAAAAAATCAATTTTACTCATTACTGGACTGATTTTAGGATCTACGGGCTTAAGTATTTTAGTATTATCCCAGACACTCGGTAATACTGCGATCGTGATTGGTTCTAAGAATTTCACCGAACAAGTCATCTTAGGGGAAATGCTTGCCCAACAAATCGAGAGGAAAACGGGTTTAAAAGTTGAGCGACAATTAAATTTAGGTGGTACAGGGATTTGTCACGAAGCGGTAAAATCAGGGCAATTGGCTGGCTATGTTGAGTATACAGGAACGGCCCTAACTACTATTCTCAAACAACCCCCTTTAAGCGATGCGAAAATCGTTTTTCAAAAAGTCAAACAAGCTTACTTAGAACAATTTAATTTAGCAGTGTTTCCCAGTTTAGGATTTAATAACACTTTTGCAATTATTATCCGTTCTGAAGATGCCCAAAAATATCATCTCACCAAACTGTCGCAAGTCGGTCAATATACCCCGCAATGGCAAGCAGGTTTTGGTTATGAATTTCTCAATCGAGAAGACGGTTTCTCTGGTTTAGCTAAAACCTATAATCTTAAATTCGCTCAACCCCCGCAAGCAATGGATTTAGGTTTGATTTACCGCGCTTTAGAAGAAAAACAAGTGGATTTAGTCGCGGGAAACTCGACCGATGGCTTAATCAAAATCTTAAATTTAGTAATACTAGACGACGATAAACACTACTTTCCACCATATGAAGCGGTTCCCATTTTTAATCAAAAAACACTTGACAAATATCCTAAAATACGGGTTGCTATTGATGAATTAGCGGGCAAGATTTCAGCCCAAGATATGCAGACCTTGAATTATCAAGTCGATGGTTTAGGTCGTCCTGTCGCCGAAGTAGTAAATATGTTCTTAAAAACTAGGACTTTTAAAAGTCCTAAAAGTAATATTTCACTCAGAACCTTTTAAAGATTTCCGCGCTAACTTAGAATAGTTCTTCACGTTTCTAATCGCATTGCTCATAAAAAATTGCGTTATAGAAACTTGACAAAGTTATCAAAATACAGTACTGATTAGGCTAACTTCTTGAGGATGTTGGATGTATAAAACCTTTCTCACCTTTCCCAAATGGTTAAGGTTAGCAATTCTTTTTCCCCTATTTTTTTTAAATGGGTTGTTAATTGTTTTATTACTCAAGTATTTCCAACTTTTAATTTATTTTCTAATTATTGCCAATTTATTAGCCTTTTTGCTGGATCTAGCAGTTAAACTCTTGCAGCAAGAGGGGGTTAGGAGAAGTTTGGCGATTACCCTCATTTTATTATTAACCTTCCTCATCGTCAGTTCATCTGCTCTAATCCTGATTCCTTTAATTATCAAACAACTCAGTGATTTACTTGCCAGTGCGCCACAATGGGTAGAACAGACACAAAAAGACTTACAAGCTTTATCCCAACAACCCATCCTCACGAAACTTCCTTTTGATGTTGGTAAAATTGTTGCTAATTCTTCTCAAAGATTTTTTGAGCGTTTGGAATTACTAGGGAGTCAAGTTTTAGGATTGTTGGCAGGGACGATTAATAGTGTTTTTAATACTTTAATTATCTTAGTTTTTACAATTTTTTTCCTTATTGGGGGTGAGGAATTTTGGAGAGGAATCTTAAGTTGGTTTCCTGAACCTTGGGATCGTAAAATACCTCAATATACTCGAAAAACCTTTAAAGATTATCTATTGAGTCGTTTGATTCTATCGGGTATTACCATTGTCGCTCTAATTGTTATCTTTGTCTTCTTGAAAGTTCCTTACGCTCTTTTATTTGCCTTTGCTTTGGGAATTAGTTCTATGATCCCTATAGTGGGAGGCATTTTAGGTCTTTTCCTGACAGTATTGCTGTGTTTTAATCAACTCGATATCGGGATCAAGTTTTTTATCGCCAATTTTATCGTCAATCAAATTGTTGATAATGTCATCTCTCCCAAACTTACAGGAAATATGATCGGTTTAAATCCCATCTGGTTGTTAATATCTCTATTTGTTGGGGCGCAACTTGGCGGAATTTTAGGATTATTATTAGCGGTTCCCATTGCCAGCGTGATGAAACAGATTATTAGTGATTTACGATTTCCCATGACAGAAGAGAAATTAAATCAACCATTGACACAAAACAAAAGCTAAAGCAGCACTTCCTAACGGTACAGTTAAATTATCTAAACCCCACATGGAAAAACTTTCTAAAATCGTTGCATTCAAAGCGATCATGAAAGCGATCAGCCATATTATCCCCAAATTACCGTAAACAGATAATAAAAGCAACGCAGTTACAATAAAGCTTATTCCCGTCATTGTTAGGGAACCTTCCCAACTTTTTTGATTGCCCCAAACCCTATAGGGATGTTTCCCGAAACGTTGTCCCACAATGGCTGCGAGTCCATCCCCATACGACATAATCAGAATTCCGATCGCTGCAAAGTGATATTGTTGAATTTGCCAAAACCACGCCACCAAAACGCCGATACTCACGGCATAAAAAAAAGTTCCTAAGCTTTTGCGACCTACACTATTAATACTGGGTAGAATTGGCACAAAATAGGAAACTATGGCAACTAGAGCCGCAATAACAGCAGCACTTATCCCAACCCAAGCGGGAATCTTTAACCACCAAGCCAACAGAATCACGTTTCCCGTACCAATATGAACCACTTTGCGAGTCAGTTCACTATTAGATGAATAATAACGCTTTAATCTCTCAGCGACTAGAAGAATGAGTCCCAAGTAAAAAGCAACTAAACTGAGAGAGAATAGAAGATGAGTAGGAGGAAGTAAATCAGACAACCTTTTAACTATTGAATTCGTCTAATTACCACTTTAGGTCATTCTGGGTTAGTCATGAAACTCATCTTGATTTCAATAATTCGCGGCTATCGTCTTTTTATTTCTCCATTATTTCCGCCAAGTTGTCGTTTTCGTCCAACTTGTTCTCAGTATGCCATAGAAGCGATTGATCGTTTTGGGGTGTTTCGAGGAAGTTGGTTCGCGACTCAACGGATTTTACGTTGTCATCCTTGGCATCAGGGGGGTTATGATCCTGTACCCTTGAAAAAAGATCAACAGACACGTGATGATTCTTGTTGTTAATTTTTTGAAGATGAATAAAGTTACTAAATGGTTGATTTCTGGGTTCACTGCTAGTTTGATTTCTGGGTTCACTCCTATTGCTAAAGCGGATAGTCCTTTAACAAGTACCAATTTTTATCAAGCTTATCAAGATGTTGAATTAGTTAATAAAGCTGCACAAAAACAATTAACTCCTGCTTTAATGGATGCTTTAAGTGATCCAACAATTCCGAATGACCAACGCGCTGCTATTATTAATGCTTTAGGTTGGTCAATAGAAGGACAATCAAATGCTACTGTCTATTTAGATTATTTAGCTAAAAAATATCAAAAGAATCGTTCCGATTTAAAATTAGAATCTTTGATAACTGAAGAAATTTTTGCTTTAGGTTATCTATTAGCGATGGATGATTATTTTACGCTAAAAGCATTGGGAGGGAAAGGGGAATTAGAACAAGCAGACGCAGTAACCTTATTATCGACTGCTGCCGCTAGACAACCGCAAGATTATACGATCGCTCTTATAGATAAATTAGCTCAATCTCAAATTTATTTAGCTGATTTTTCTCAGTGGTGTACTGTCTATAAAACGGTGTCTACTATAGTTTACAATTTTCCTCCTGAACGTAATCTGCGCCCCGAAGCCGTCAAAATAATCATGGATTATATTCAAAACTATCAAGAATATTGTCAGAAAAAACAGTAAATTTATCTAAACTAACCAAGCATTTTTAGATAAATAACCTTCTATTAATAAATCCGAATCAATAGCATGAAAGGAAATATTTTCTAACTCTAAAGCTTCGGTCATTTTTTCTAAACCTAAGTCACCGACAGGAGAGGGTGCGAATTGTCCGCCAATAATTTTAGGAGCAATAAAGGCTAAAATTTTCTGTACGGCTCCATCGGCGATCGCTTTAGCCGCTAGTGTACCCCCACATTCCCACAAAACACTACAAAGTCCTCGCTCATAAAGACGTTCCATCACCATAGCAGGCGTTAAGACGGGGAGTTCGATGACTTCTACACCACGTTTCAATAACTGTTTTTGTAGAGTTGAATTGGTTTTCGTTTCCGTAAAAACTAAAGTTGGAACTTCTTGAGTTTCCCACAAATTAGCCTCTAAAGGTAAATCAAGAATACGACTCATCACCACCCGTAACGGGTTATGTTCTGAGACTTGATGCGTTGTTAAAAAAGGATTATCTCGACGAACCGTATTACCACCAATAATCACCGCGTCACAAGTTGCCCGTAATTGATGAACTTGTTGGCGTGATGCTGTACTACTAATCCAACTACTATGACCCGTTGTCGTGGCAATTTTACCATCTAAAGTCATCGCATATTTAAGAATACCAAAGGGTTTTGAAAAGCGAATACGATGGATAAAAGCTTCATTGAGCTTACGACAGTGCGCTTCTTCTACCCCAACAATCACTTTTATTCCTGCATCTTCTAGCTGTTGAATCCCTTTACCACAAACTCTTGTATCGGGATCGATCATGCCCACAAATACTTTCTTCATTCCCGCCTCAATTAAAGCTTTGCTACAAGGAGGAGTCCGACCGTAATGAGCGCAGGGTTCTAAGTTAACATAAATCGTTGCCCCTCTAGCTTCTTCTCCCGCATTTCGTAGGGCAAAAACTTCCGCATGGGGTTGTCCTGGGCCTGGATGAAACCCTTCTCCTAGAATTTTTCCCTCTTTAACAATAACAGCCCCAACTAAGGGATTAGGTGCGGTTCGTCCAACAGCTTGTCTAGCCAATTCTAGACAACGCTGCATCATTTTTTGATCGAAAGGTGTGCCAATGGAAGGGAGATCTAATTCTGAACCGTGATTCATGTTTATTTATTCTGCTGCAAACCGTCTTTACGGTAAATTTACGGAATTATTATAAATCTTTGCACTGTATCAGAGTAAAATGTGATTTTTAATACAGAAAGCAATCGTCAAAAAAATCAAGATTTTATGGATTTAAAATGCTGTACTCGGCTCAATTTCTTTGCTCAGAGCATCTAAATCATAGAATAGCCTTAAATCTATGATAGTCATTGGCTTCTATAGATTGTATTTTTCCTGACTTGCCAATTGAGTTAAGCTCAATACTTTAGCAAATCCCTAACGATTCGAGATCATGTCCATGAAACAAAGTTCTATACAAAAGAATACAGGTTCAGTAAAAGATACATCTTATCTAGAACCGTTAAGATTGATTGCCAAGTCCTTTAAACCTGCTTGGTTGGCTTGCATTCCTCTAACGGCGATTATTGTTTTGCTTGCTGAGATGGCAGTATCAGCCCAAGATACGCCCCCTTTAAGCCTAGAAAGTCTTTCAGGGGATATGCAAACCCTGAGAATGTCTTTAAATACGCTCTGGGTTTTAATTGCAGCGATTCTAGTAATTTTTATGAATGCTGGTTTCGCGATGTTAGAGGCGGGTTTATGTCGTCAAAAAAATGCCGTTAACATTCTGGCAAAAAACCTGATCGTTTTTGCACTAGCCACTATGGGCTATTGGATTTTAGGCTTTGCACTCATGTTTGGTGGTGAGAATGGTTGGATCGGAGGGAATGGTTTATTCCTCAGTGGGAAACCAGAAACCTACGGTTTATCGCCTTTTCCAGAGGGTTTACCCATTCCAGTCTTCTTCCTGTTCCAAACCGCATTTGCTGGAACCGCAGCAACGATCGTTTCTGGTGCAGTAGCAGAACGAATTAAGTTTACTGACTTCCTAATTTTCAGTTTACTACTGACTGGGATTGCCTATCCGATTACAGGTCACTGGGTTTGGAGTGCTGGCGGTTGGCTGTTTAACCTACAAGGTGAGAACGGAGGTTTCAGAGACTTTGCAGGATCAACGGTTGTTCACGCGGTTGGCGGTTGGGCGGCTTTGTTGGGTGCAGCAATCTTAGGCCCTCGAACTGGGAAATATTCTAACGGTCGTATCAATGCGATCCCTGGTCATAACCTAAGTTTAGCGACTTTAGGCTGTCTAATTCTTTGGATCGGCTGGTTTGGCTTTAACCCTGGCTCTCAACTCGCTGTAGATGAAAAAGTCCCCTACATTGCCGTTACAACCAACTTAGCAGGCGCAGCAGGTGGCATCGCGGCTACTTTAACCTCTTGGTTTAAAGATGGCAAACCAGACCTTTCCATGATTATCAATGGGATCTTGGCAGGCTTGGTGGCAATTACCGCAGGCTGTAACGTCGCTTCCTACTTAGGAGCCGTGATCATCGGTTTAGTTGGCGGAATTCTTGTCGTTTATGCGGTTGCTTTCTTCGACAAAATCAAAATTGATGATCCAGTCGGTGCGCTTTCGGTTCACCTAGTCAATGGGATTTGGGGAACGCTCGCCGTTGGTCTATTCAGCATGGAAACTGGACTTTTCTACGGTCATGGGATCGGTCAACTGATTAATCAAATTATCGGTACCCTCGTCGTCGGTGCATTTACAGTAGCTTTTAGTGCGATCGCATGGTCGGCTCTGAAAGCTACTTTAGGCATCCGAGTCACCCAGGAAGAAGAAATCGAAGGTTTAGACATTGGCGAACATGGCATGGAAGCTTATAGCGGCTTTGTCAAAGAAGCGGATGTTTTAACAGGCTCTCGTGCTAGTGGTTCAAGTCGTGTTGATTTCCACGGTTCTGAAATCTAATTTCATTTCTTGTATCAAATTATACAAATTTAATTGGTGAGTGAAAAAAGAAGGTTTGTTGTTAGATGATTTCCGAAAAAAGGATAAAAATCTGACTAGAAATAATTATTTAGCCTTTAAGCTTAATTCACTCACCTTTTTTATTAAATTATTGTCAGTTTTACAGGATAAAAGTCACGTGATTAAAAAATCTTTTTTCATCATTTCCATGGCTTTAGGGATTTTGCTTTTCTCTGGGATGGATAATGTTTTCGCTCAAACGGCCGCACCTACACCAACCATTGATACAGGTGATACAGCTTGGGTATTAGTCGCTTCGGCATTAGTCTTATTGATGACACCCGGTCTGGCGTTTTTTTATGGTGGTTTAGTTCGCTCTCGTAACGTCCTCAACACGATGATGATGAGTCTAGTAATGATGGGACTCGTTGGAGTAACTTGGGTTCTTTGGGGCTATAGTTTAGCTTTTGCACCCACTGAACTTAATCCAGGTGGTGATCCCTCGTATACGGCTAATCCTCTTATTGGTAGCCTAAAATGGCTATTTTTAAATGGTGTCTCCTTTGCTGAACCTGACCCTGTTGGATATGCACCAACCATTCCCCATCAAGTCTTTATGGTCTATCAGATGATGTTTGCTATCATCACCCCTGCTCTGATTTCAGGGGCAATCGTCGAACGAATGACCTTTAAAGCCTATTTCTGGTTTGTTCTATTGTGGTCTACTTTTGTTTATTCTCCCTTGGCTCATTGGGTTTGGGGTAAAGGTTGGATCGGTAGTTTGGGTGCTTTAGACTTTGCTGGCGGAACCGTTGTTCATATCAGTTCTGGTGTTTCGGCGGTGGTTGCTGTTATGGTTCTTGGCCCCCGTCTGAATTATCCGAATCAACCCTCTCCTCCTCACAACATCCCGTATGTTTTACTGGGAATTGGCCTTCTTTGGTTTGGTTGGTTAGGATTTAATGGTGGTAGTGCCTTAGCTTCGGGTGGCTTGGCGGCGGTCGCTGTTGTCGCTACTGTAGTTTCATCGGCGGCGGCGGGTTTAACTTGGCTACTCTTAGAGTGGATTTTAAGAAGCAAACCTACCGCATTAGGCATCGCTACAGGCTTTTTGGCGGGATTAGTGGGGGTTACTCCTGCTGCTGGTTTTGTGACTCCGATTGCGGCGATTCTTATTGGCTCGATTACGTCTTTCTGCTGTTTCTATGCGGTGAGTTTTCGAGCAAAATTACAATTTGATGACTCCCTTGATGCTTTTCCCGTTCACGGTTTTGGTGGCACAATTGGCGCGATTTTAACAGGATTTTTTGCCACAAAAGAAGTCAATTCCGCAGGGGCTAACGGTTTATTTTACGGTGATGCTTCTCTACTTTGGAAACAAATTGTTGGTGTAATCGGAACGTACATTTTTGCGGCGGTTGCTACTTTTGTAATCCTAAAGATTTTGGGTGCTTTTATGCCATTACGCACTAGGTCTAGTATTGAAGAACAAGGCTTAGATGTGCATGAACACGGCGAAGAAGCTTATGGACAAGATTTAATCTAGGTTTATTTTTTCAGTTGTAGAGACTCGCCAAGGTGTGTCTCTTTTTTAAGTCACATTTTCGGCTTGATTAATACGTAGTTCATCGAGTTCTTTAATATGTTGCCCTGCTTGATAAAATTCATTTGAGTAATATTGATAAAGCTCTGGTTGTTCTTGAGCGTTAATACTTTGCCACTGTTGCAAACAATGACGGCGGTATTTTTCCCAACTCACTCGCTCTAATGCTGCGATTGCTTCTTTTAGTCTAACTTGCGCTCTAAATATATCTTCTTGTTTGGTTTCACTTAAATGTAAAAAATGCTCTAACTGTTTGCTCTTTTCGGGTTCACTTAATAATTGATTTTGCACTTGAGATAATAAATCTTTTGAATTAGATGAGTTTTGATGAATGATTTGCCATAAATAGCGATGATGTGACAAACTAAAAACTATATCTTTTTCTTCTAGAATATCCCTAATTTCCTGTTGATGATGGGGACAATATAAATAAATTAATAATAATAATTCTTCGGCTTCTTCTAATAAATTTCGCTCCGAACTGCTAAGAATAGTCTGATTTTTTGTTGAACGAGTTTGCGGTTTTTTAAGTTGTGTCACTAAATTGTTGACTTGCAGAGGAATCAGACGACTATCACCTTGGGCTAAAATTTCAGCACAATAACGAAGATAATGGGTTTTTTGATTATTATCTTCTAATTGTTGCAAGAGTTTGAGCATTTTTTGAGCGATCGCTTTAAATTGATCGGCTTGTTTTAGGTCATGTTCGACTAATAATTGTTGAATTTGCCAATCGAGCCAAAGTGGAGCTTTTAGCAGCAATTCTTGATAAATTTGAGTTGCATTATTACTCGATTTTAAAAACTCATCTGCATCTTTTCCTTGTGGTAAATTGAGAATTTTTAGATTAACTTGACCTGAATAAACTAATTCTGATATTTCTGATATAGCGCGTTGAGTGGCTTTTTTTCCCGCTTGATCGGCATCAAAATTAAAGATAACTTGTTTAGATTCTGTGTATCTTAAAAGTTGTTTTAATTGCTTTTGGCTAAAAGCAGTTCCTAAAGAAGCAACTACATTTTTGATTCCTTGTTCATGAAGTGCGATCGCATCAAAATAACCTTCTACTACTATCGCTTGATCAGCTTTAATGATTGCTTGTCGAGCTTGAGATAAAGCAAATAAAGTCTGTCCTTTGTCAAATAAAAGTGTTTCAGGAGAATTCAAATATTTTGGTTCATCATTACCTAAAGTTCTACTACCAAAACCAATAATTCTACCTTGAATATCTAAAATTGGAATCATCAAACGATCGCGAAATTGATCGTAGTATCCATCTCCATTTTGACGTGCTTTAATTAATCCTGCTTGTTCAACCAAAGCAACAGGATAACGTTTTTGATCAACTAAATAGCGGTATAAAGTTTCCCATCCCGACGGAGCATAACCTAATAAAAATTCTTGAATTATTTCGGCTTTTAAGTGTCTTTTTTCTTTCAAATAATTAGCTGCGATCTCACCTTGACTTTGATTGAGTGCGTGTTGATAAAAATTAGTTGCTACCGCGATAATTTCGTATAGCTGTTCTTTTAAAGATAATTGTTTTTGAAGTTCTTGGCGTTGTTGCGGATCAAGAGTTTTTAACGGAATTTGATAACGTCTTGCTAAATCTAAAACGACTTCACTAAAAGATTGTTTGCCCAATTCCATGAGAAATTTAATCGCATTACCACCCGCACCACAGCCAAAACAATAGTATAATTGTTTACTTTGATTAACACTAAAACTTGGGCTTTTCTCATCATGAAAAGGACATAAGCCTAAAAGGTCTTTACCTCGCTTTTTCAAAACAACGTATTCTGAGATAATCTCAACAATATCAACTCGTTGCTTAACTTCTTCAATCGTTTCGGGATGAATACGAGGTGTTTCCATTTTTCCAATCATTAATCATAAATAACTATATCATCATCTTCTGGCTGATTGATCTGTGCCATCGTTTTCCAGCCTGCCTCCCAAAGATTTTGGTCTTTAAGTTGCTTGGCATTAATCCAAAAACGGGTTTGTGAATCACAAGATGACATCATTTCAGCAAAAACCCATTTACCCTGATTTCTTCGATTAATAACTTGGAAATGTCTCCAACCCCAAGTTTTTTGTTTTGCTGTCCATTTAGAGCCTAATAAAAACGGAAATTTTTGTTTGTTAGCCATGCTTTTTTTCAGAGTGATTGTTTTACTAAGAATGATTAAAAAATATAGACCTTATGTTATGCTAATACATATTATAAGAAAAAATAAGTTTAAAAAATATGAGGTTTAAGAGAATACCCCGAAAAAATACTAAGTATAGAAATTCTTTTAATAAAGTTAGTATTGTCCTAGTAAGTATTTTCCTTTATCCAAGCTTGTGCTTTTCTAGTCTAGCCCAATCAAGTAGTTTGTCTCGCTCAACGCCAGATCAAACAAGAAGAGTTCAACCAACACAGCCGATAGAAGAAACTGAGTATGTGCTAGGGGCGGGTGATCGCATTAGGGTAGCTGTTTTTCAGGTGGCTGATTTTAGTGGAGATCATTTGGTTTTAGTTGATGGAACAATCACACTGCCTTTAGTGGGTTTACTCAAAGTCTCTGGTTTAACAACAGGTCAATTGAGTGACCTACTCTCAAAACGATACGCCAACTATTTAAAACGTCCTATTATTAATGTTACTTTAGCGAGTCCACGTCCACTACAAGTTGCGATCGCAGGCGAGATCAATAACCCAGGCTCATATACCCTACCACTTTCGGGCGATAAATTTCCGCTTTTAAGTGATTTAATTCGTACTGCAGGAGGAATTACAACTGTTGCCGATATTAGACAAATCGAACTAAGACGCGCTATTAATGGAGGCGAAAAAATCTGGAAGCTCAATTTATGGGATTTGATTATTACAGGAAATCTCGCTCAAGATATCTCCCTCAGAGATGGCGATCAAATCGTTATTCCGACTAAAGATCCGATCGATCCCAATGAATTGCGGCAACTTGCTGATGCTAACTTTGGCATACGCACCGATCAAGAAATCAGTGTCACAGTCATTGGTGAAGTCAACCGACCAGGATCTTATAAAGTTTTGCCAGATGCGGTAGCGGGTGCCACAGGTGGTGTCACAGGCACAACTAGGCGACAACCCCCTAGACTGACGATTGCTTTACGATTGTCGGGTGGGATTAAACCAACAGCCGATGTTCGTCAAATTACACTCAATCGTTACAACCGTGATGGCTCACTTCAAGAATTAAATATCGATTTATGGAATTTGCTGCAAACTGGGAATATTGAAGAAGACATTATTTTGCAAGAGGGGGACATGATCACGATTCCTAAAGTAGCCCAAATCAATCCTCAAGAATCAGAAGCCCTAGCACAGGCTAGTTTTTCCCCCGGAACCATCCGAGTTAATGTTGTTGGAGAAGTCGAAAAACCTGGATTTGTCGAAATTGCTGCGAATACACCGCTAAATGGCGCGATCACGGCGGCAGGTGGTTTTAACCGAAGACGAGCCGATGCGAGAACCGTAGAATTACTTCGTCTTAATGCTGATGGTTCAGTGACAAAACGCGAAATTAAAATCGATTTTTCTCAAGGAATTGCTTTGGAAAATAATCCTTCACTCCGCAACAATGATGTGATTTTTGTTGAGCGTAATCGTTTGACAGCAGCAGGAGACTCATTGAGTACCTTTTTTAGTCCAATTGGTGCCGCAGTTGGGGGATTCTTTAGTGTTTTTAATATTTTTAGTTTGTTTGGACTTTAAAAAGATAGTGGAATTTTTCTTTTACAATAATTTTTTAAGGGAATACCAAAGATGAATCCAACAGACTCGACTCATTCTAAAAATCATCAGCATCAGATCTATTCTCGTCCTTGGCAATTTAAGGATAATCAATTTTTTGGCTATCAGTTCAGGCTATTGACAGCAGTTACATTAGGAGTCATGACAGGGGTTTGTTGGTGGCTTTGGCAAAGCGAAACTAAATATATTGGTAAATTCTATCTTCTCTTAGCACCAATTCCTCAAAAATCAACAAATACGCTGGCTCAATATTCTGAAAATGAGCTAGAACTTTCTACTCAAACTGAATTATTGCAAAGTTCTCAACTTTTAAAGCCAATTTTAGCCCAATATCCCGATTTGGATGAGCAATCCAAAAATCCTTTAATTATTAAACGATTAGAACAGACACCAATTGTTGAAATTACCTTAGAGGATCAAGATCCATATAAAATTGAGCAAGTGTTAAAACAACTTGCTACAGCTTATCTTAGTTATAAAATCGAAGCTACTCAAACTCCAGATAACCAACAATCTGGATTAATTAAAAAAGAACTTTCTCAAATTAATCAACGTCTTTCACAATCTCAAAAACAATTAGATACTTTTCAATCTTCTTATAGTTTATATAATCCTGAGCAACAAACTAAACTGTTAGCTGAACAACTGGCTAAACTGGAAATGGAGTCTTATCAGACTAAAATTCAATTACAAGAAACGACGACTTTATATCAAACCCTAGAACAACAATTAAAGATGACTCCAGAACAAGCGATCGCATCTACTGATTTAAGTGAATCACCTTATTATCAAAATTTAGTCAAACAGCTACAAGAAGTCAAAATTGAACTAGCTCAAGAAACTACTATTTTTTTAGATGCTAGTCCCAATATTCAAGCTTTAAAAGAAAAACAAAAAAACTTACAAACTTTGATTGAAAAAGAAGAGGCAAAAATACTCAAAAATCAGCAGGGAGAAATCACCATTAATTCTAGTCCTAATGCTTTACGTCTTTCGCTCAATCAACAATATATTCAAGCAGCTAATCAAATACAAGTTCTACAAAGTCGTGAAGCAGTATTAAAAGAACAAATAGAAAACCTCAAAAGCCAAATCAAAAAAATACCTGTTCTAGCACATCAATATGCAGAATTACAACAAAAAATCAAGATAGAAAAAAAAAATCTTAACCAATATTTAGAATCACAAAATCAATTAAAAAATGAAACAACTCAATCACCTCCTTGGCAACTTTTATCATCACCACAACTTTCAAAAACAACCACAGTACCTACACCGCAAAAAAATTTAATTTTAGGTTTATTCGCGGGTTCATCATTAGGTTTAATCTTTTCTCTTTTGATAGAAAACTTGTTTACGCCATTGTTTAACAAGAAAAATTAACATTGAATTAATTTAATCACTAATTTATCTTCTAAAAGCTCACTACCTTAAACTCATTTACGATACATACACCCAGAAGTGCAAGTTTCATGAATTTCAACGGCATATAAACCAGGTAATTTAGAAGTCTCTAATTTTTCATAAATCCACTTCGCTAATGCTTCACTGGTTGGATTTTCTAAACCCGTTGTTTCATTCAAATAGTAATGATCTAAAAATTGCTCTAAAAGGGGTTGAATATATTTTTTGATTTCTCCATAATCAATAATCATCCCTTGCTGAGGGCCTTCGGTAATTAACTCATCACCTTTTACATAAATTCTTCCTACCCAACTATGTCCATGTAAACGACGACATTTGCCATCATGATGAGGTAATGTGTGTGCTGCCTCAAAGCGAAATTCTTTATAAATAATCCATTCGTGCATTGCTGAAAATAATCATTTTTCGGCTTGGTCGTATTTTTAGCCGATCACTATTTTAGCTTTTATTTCAATTAATGTTTAAAAACTATATAAGATTTAATCTAAAAATAAAAATTATTTAATTAAACGTGGATTTTAGATTGACCTACCTGAAGAACGCTATAATCTTCAATTATTATGTTTCAAGAATAAACTTAATTACTTTTCAAAAAAGGTCACCATGAATTCTTTACTAGAGCAAATTTATACAGTAGGACGTGTTGAAGACACTGAAGGTAATTTAATCGATCCTTTTCCCACCGCAACTCCCCTAGCAATCGGAAATTTTTTAAGAGAAACTATTCAAAAATATAATCTTAAAAATACTCTTGAAATTGGAATGGCTTATGGTTTATCTAGCTTATTTATCTGTCAAGCGCATCAGGATGCAGGTTCAGGCTATCATACAGCTATCGACCCTAAACAAACCGAAAAATGGAAATCTATTGGTTTACTTAATATTAAAAGAGCTAATCTAGAAAATAAATTAAGATTTTTTGAAGATCGTTCTGATAAAATTCTACCACAGTTATTTATACAAGGTGAAAAAATAGATTTTGCTTTCATTGATGGAAACCATTTATTTGATTATACTTTAGTTGATTTTTTTTACATTGATCATTTATTGTCTATAGGTGGTTATATTGCTTTTGATGACATTTGGATGCCTAGTGTTAGAAAAGTTGTATCTTTTGTTTTAAGAAATAGAAGCTATGAACTAATTCCAGTTAAAATAGAAACAAAAATTAGTACACAGTTAGGTATAATTACAAAAAGATTTCTTCAAAATCCATTTGAAATAAATGATTTAAAGGTCAAATTGATTCCTAATAATGTTTGTTTAGTTAAAAAAATATCTGATGATAAAAGACCGTGGGATTTTCATCGTTCATTTTAAAAAGTTAGAGATTTGAATCTCATTCATTAATGCTTGCTTTCTCTTTCGATTGATTGACACCCCAGTTGTGCATTACCTCAGTTAAAGGTTTTAAGCTTTCTCCCAATGCGGTGAGAGAATATTCAACTTTAGGGGGGATTTCTGGATAAACAGTACGATTGATAATGCCATCTAATTCTAATTCCCTTAATTGTTGGGTCAAGACTTTTTGGGTAACCCCTGATAATGCTCGTTGCAGTTCATTAAAGCGTTTCGTACCAAGAAATAATTCCTTTAAAATTAAAAGTTTCCAACGTCCATTAATCACTTTTAAAGCAATTTCAGCAGGACATTTAGACAGTATTGTGCTTTCGTTCTGAATAGTCATAGTATCTTTTAGGTAACTAACTTACTTGATAGTGCGTACTTACTATTTTAAAGAGAATTTGTTTAAATTGAAATAAGAGAAGATCAATGATTTTTGAGGACAAGAAGAATGATTACGGTTCGTAGAGCTAATGAAAGAGGTCATGCTGCTCATGGTTGGTTAGATAGTTATCATACATTCTCTTTTGCAAGTTATCAAGATCCTCAATTTATGGGGTTTAGAAGTTTGCGTGTTATTAACGAAGATCGAGTTATTCCAGGTGCGGGTTTTGGCACTCATGGACACAAAGATATGGAGATTATCACTTATGTTTTAGAAGGTGCTGTAGAACATAAAGACAGTATTGGAAATGGTTCAATTATTCAACCTGGAGAAGTGCAAAAAATGAGCGCGGGTACAGGAATTCTACACAGTGAATATAATCCCTCAGATACTGAAGCTGTCCATTTATTGCAAATTTGGATTATTCCAGAGCAAAAAGGAATTAAACCAAGTTATGAACAGCAAAAATTTAATCTCGAAGCTAATGCAGGAAAATTACAATTAATTGCTGCACCTGAAGGGAAAAATGGAGCAGTAACGCTACAACAAGATGTTAATCTCTATGCTGGAATGTTGCAAGAAGGCGATCGCATTTCCTACACTTTACCCGAAAATCGCCACGCTTGGTTACAAGTCGCTAGAGGTAAAGTCAGTCTCAATGGTACTTCTCTAGATGCGGGTGATGGAGTCGCTATTAGCGATGAATCAGAAATCAATCTGACAGCACAAAACAACGCAGAAATTTTGTTGTTTGATTTGAATTAATTATATTCGTAAGGGTTTGGTCACCAAACCCCTACCTTCAATAGACATTATAAACTTGGTTTAACCGATGAAAGCTGCAACGCCTGAAACTTTACAAACAGCACAATTAGCCTTTCAATATTTCGCTCATGCCTTAAAAACAGGTGAATGGGCTGCTTTTCTGGCAATGCTTTCAGAAGATTTTACTTTTTGGTTTCCTATTGGAGCTTATCAAGGCGAAAATGTTGGAAAAGATAAAGCGGTTGCATTTTTTCATTCTGTTACTAACCAAGTTTTTATTGGCGGTTTATCTCTTACTTTGATCAATGTGATGAGTAATGAAACAAGTGTTATTTTTGAGGTACGCTCTCAAGGGAAGATGTACGGGCATTCCTATCAAAATCAAGCTGCTATTGTTTTTGAGGTTCGAGGTGAGCAAATTTGTCGATATCGGGAATATTTAGGCGTTTTGTTCCGCATTGATTCATCTACGATTCCTGAATAGCTAACCTTGATAGTATCCTAACGACTTTATCCAGTCGCCATTGAGCCATATGGAAACGATTCAGGTCTTGGAGCAATCTTGTAAAAAATTAGAGCTTAATTTTTTGGGTCAGATATTGCTCTAACGCTTCTTTAACCACAAAGTAGCACTCACAGGCGGCATCTTCCATTCCTTCTCGATTAAGGATTGTAATCTTACCTCGGTCGGCACGGATTAATCCTGCTGATTGTAAAGTGCCAGTCACTAGGCTAACGGTTGGGCGACCTGCACCGATCATCTCAGCCAAGATTTCCCGTGTTAAGGAAAACTCAGATCTCTTGCTGTGATCTTGTGCGACTAATAACCACCGACAAAGCCGTTCCTCTACACTATGAAAACGATCGCATAAAGCAGATTGACTCAGTTGCACCATCTTTAAATAACTAAAAGCGGCTACTCTTTGCCGTAGAGTCTTAAATTGATCAAGAGCCGTCGTAAAATCTTCGCTCTTGAGTTTCAAGGCTCTGCCTGACATTTGAACTTCAGTTCGCCAAGGTGAAATGTCTTCACCGAGCAGTAGCGTTACTCCAGACAGACCTTCATTACTCGTTACTCCTATCTCAACAATTTCACCCATTTCGGTCGAATTTGTTAAAGACAGTAAGCAGGTAGTCGGAAAATAGACGCTTCTTATCTGTTCTCTGGCTTGATAAAGAATATCACTCTGTTGCAATTCAACTTCTGTTAGCTTGGGTTGCAGCCACTCGTACTCACTTGTCGGTAGCGAATCGAGAATCAAGTTTTTTGAAGCCATAGTACCCTAAAACTCTAAATTTATTTTTTTCACTCTGTTCGCTGACGAACTGACTTCTGTTATTTAAACTAAGTAAGCTAGTTACTGTTGGAAAAAGAATAGCGTCAATCTAATAATGGTTTCTTTTAGGAAAATCAGGATTCTATGCGTTAATGACTCAGAAGATGAGTCCGAGTTGTTCCCTTTTATGTTGACTCTAATGGGATGTGATGTAAAATCAGCACAATTAATGACAGATGCTTTGTCACTTCTTGATAAGAGTTTATTTGATTTATGCCTACTTAACATCTCTCTTGGGGATAGTACAGGCTTTGAATGGATCGAAAAAGTGCGGGCGATCGCTCCGTCAATTCCCCTAATTATTTGTTCAGATGATGACCGTGAATCGACCCGACAACAAGCTAGACAAGTCGGTATTCAAGCCTTTTTTACTAAACCAATTGATTTTAATTTGCTGATTACAGCAATTACTCAACCCAACAAATACTCTTATGTTTAGCTGATAAGATTAAAAAAAGGTAGCCCGAAGACTACCTAGCTAAATGATTAAATTAATTGAGTTTATGCGGTAACTGCTTTTTTCGCGCTGGATGAAAGTTCACCTTTAGCGTATTTAGCTGCAAAGTCATCTAAGCTAACTTGTTTGATCTTGCTTGCATTACCAGCCGCCCAGAACTCTTGATAACGATCAGCACAAACTTGCTTCATGTATTTGATCGAAGGCTTCATGAAGTGACGGGGGTCAAAGTTAGAAGGATCTTTGAAGGCTGCTTCACGAATTGCCGCCGTAATCGCTAAACGGTTGTCGGTGTCGATATTAACTTTACGAACACCACTCTTAATACCTTTTTGAATTTCTTCAACGGGTACACCGTAGGTTTCACGAATTTGACCGCCATATTGGTTGATCATTTCAAGCCACTCTTGGGGAACGGAAGAAGATCCGTGCATGACTAGGTGGGTATTCGGTAGACGACGGTGAATTTCTTCGATACGGCTAATGGCTAGGATCTCACCTGTCGGCTTACGGCTGAATTTGTAAGCACCGTGACTGGTTCCAATGGCTACGGCTAAAGCGTCTACTTGAGTCGCTTCTACGAATTCTACTGCTTGATCAGGATCAGTTAGAAGTTGCTCTTTAGTCAGTGTTCCTTCAAAACCGTGACCATCTTCTTTTTCACCACTCATGGTTTCGAGTGAACCTAAACAACCTAATTCACCTTCAACACTCGCGCCGACGGAATGAGCGACTTTAACGACTTCTGCGGTTACATTAACATTATATTCAAAACTAGCGGGAGTTTTGGCATCTGCTTCTAAGGAACCATCCATCATAACGCTGGTAAAACCGTTGCGGATCGCAGAATAACAGGTAGCAGGGCTGTTACCGTGATCTTGGTGCATCGCAATCGGAATATGGGGATAGGTTTCGGCAGCAGCTAAAATTAAGTGACGGAGGAAGTTTTCACCGGCGTAAGAACGTGCGCCACGAGAAGCTTGTAAAATAACAGGGCTGTCGGTTTCAGTAGCAGCCTGCATAATCGAAATAATTTGTTCTAGATTATTTACATTAAAAGCAGGAATTCCATAGTCATTTTCTGCCGCGTGATCCAATAGCAGCCGCATGGGTACGAGCGCCATAGATGTCCTCCTAAGACTTTTTGGGGTTTATTGGTTTGTGTACTGTTAAGAAAATTTATTCTCAAATAGGACTTTCAAAAGTCCTATTTGATAATCTTAAGATAGTTTTTACATTTTGTTGAGATGTTTTTGATTTAATTTCTAGAGCATTTTTTGTGATTTTTGTCAATAATTTAATATTCGATTCCAGGTTGAGCTTTAATTTTTTGCTCTCGAAAAGGATGTTTAATCAGTTTCATTTCCGTAACCAAGTCGGCAACTTCGATCAGTTCGGGGGGTGCGCCTCTACCTGTTAAGATTACGTGGGTTGATTCGGGTTTTTGAGCAAGTCCCGCTACAATCTCTTGAGCCTCTAAATATCCGAGTTTAAGCGCGACATTGATTTCGTCGAGCAGAATCAGTTGATATTCGGGGTTTTTGATGTAAGATAAGCCTTTTTGCCATGCTTCTTGTGCTTTCTGGATGTCTCGGTCTCGATCTTGGGTTTCCCACGTAAAGCCTTCTCCCATCGCCTGAAATTCCAATTGTTCTGACCATTGGCTTAGAATTGCTTTTTCGGCGGGTTCCCATGCTCCTTTAATAAATTGTACGATCGCACACTTAAATCCGTGTCCCAGGGAGCGGACAACCATCCCTAACGCGGCGGTGGTTTTTCCTTTACCGTCACCTGTATGAACAATAATTAAGCCCTGAGAATGCGATCGCTCATTCAAACGCTGTTCTTGAATTTCCTTGCGTCGCTGCATTTTTTCTTTGTATTGTTCTGGAGTGAGTTGAGACATAAAGCAATAAAAAACGGTAGCCTTTACTAGACTACCGCGTTTTTCTACTCTCTTTTAACTCTAACTAGCTACGATATATTCTTTCACATTAGAACGCCGTCTGCGTAATTGACTAAGGGCTTGGTGTTCTAACTGGCGGACTCTTTCGCGGCTAATGTTCATCTGTTGTCCGATTTTGGCTAAAGATAGTTCTTTGCCATCTCGTAAACCAAATCGTAAGGACAAGACTTCACGCTGTTGAGGGGTTAATTCTGCTAACAGGTTCTCAATATCTTGTTTCATCATCTCATGAGTGATGAAGTGATCGGGAGAAACGCCTTCATCTTCTAGCAGTTCCGATAACTCAGTATCTTGGTTATCACCGACTCGGACATCTAATGAAATCGGTTGACGAGCAATGCTTAAGAATTCTCGAATTTGAGAGGGTTCTAAGTCTAAAGCTTGAGCAATTTCGCTAGGTGTGGCACTGCGTCCTAATTTTTGGGCTAATTCTCGCTGTGTTTTTTTGATTTTGTTCAGTTTTTCGGTGATGTGAATTGGAAGACGAATCGCCCGCGCTTGTTGTGCGATCGCACGAGTAATCGCTTGACGAATCCACCAATAGGCATAGGTGGAGAATTTATAACCTTTAGTCGGGTCAAATTTTTCGACTCCCCGTTCTAATCCTAAACTACCTTCTTGGATCAGGTCTAAGAATTCCATGTTGCGCTTTTGATATTTCTTAGCAATGGCTACAACTAAGCGCAAGTTAGCCTCGATCATTTTTCGTTTGGCACGATTTCCTAGGTGGATGGCTTTGTTAAGTTCATCTTCACTCATAAGAACAGATTCCGCCCACTCGGTTTGGTTGGGTTCTTTTCCGAGTTTTGTCGTTAGTTCTTCTTTTTTCTCTAACAGGCTCATCATCTTTTGAACTTGCTTGCCATACACGATTTCTTGCTCATGAGTTAGCAAGGGGACTTTCCCAATTTCATGCAGATAGGTACGCACCATATCGGCAGAAAGGGTCGGATTGGCTTGTTTCGGGTTGAGTTTGGCAGTGGGCATCTTTGTAGTTGTGACTCCTTCAAACACGCAGAAGATCTGTCGTTATCCTTAATTTTTCTCAAGCTCTAAACAGTACTGTACTATCGCATTGAGAAAAATCTGAATTAATACGAAGCCATTATGAGTTTGACTTATTCCAGACTAACTTATAACTTTAGACGTTGGCAAGGATCGAAAGGTTCACAATAGTTTAATTTTTGCTATGATAGTTAGTTACCTTTTTAAAGGTTACTTCTATCATCTCTGATTTTGGCTAGTAATAAAAGAGCAATGTCTATGGAGATTACCGAACTCGGAGGGGGGAAACTTCGACACTTAGGAGTGGAAACTGCGATAAGCCTCTTTCATCAATTACCCCTAAGCCTTAAACTAAAATTTACAAGCTATCTATTGAAAAGAGATCATAAATAAGCTGTGCGAAAAAATATTATTGCTGGTAACTGGAAAATGCACAAAACTCAGGCAGATGCGCTAGAGTTCCTGCAACTATTTAAGTCGAAACTAGAAGAAATAGACGACACGAGAGAAATTGTTTTATGTGCGCCGTTTACGTGCCTTTCGATGATGTCTCAACTTTTACATGGTAGTCAGATTCGCTTAGGGGCGCAGAATATTCACTGGGAAAAACAAGGAGCCTATACAGGAGAAATTTCGGGTGCTATGCTGACCGAATTGGGTGTCCATTATGTGATTGTCGGACATAGTGAGCGTCGTCAGTATTTTAGTGAAACGGATGAAACGGCTAATTTACGTCTGTTATCGGCACAAAGATCGGGTTTAACACCGATTCTCTGTGTTGGTGAATCAAAAGGACAACGAAATGCAGGCGAAACCGAATCCGTGATTATTAATCAAATTAAACGCGGGATGGTCGATGTTGACCAAAATAATATTGTAATTGCCTACGAACCAATTTGGGCAATCGGAACTGGGGCAACTTGTGAATCATCGGAAGCTAACCGAGTTGTGGGTTTAATCCGTCAACAATTGGATAATAAAGATATATCGATTCAATATGGTGGTTCTGTCAAAGCTGATAATATTGATGAGTTAATGCAGCAGCCCGAAATTGATGGCGTTTTGGTTGGTGGTGCTAGTTTAGATCCCGCAGGATTCGCTCGTATTGCTAATTTTAAGTAGTTGGTAGAGACGCGATCTAACGCGTCTTTACTTAGATCTTTCGTCCTAAAATCACTAAATCTCTTAAATTATCGCTCATTAACGCAACTTCTGGAAGATAGCCCCAAGATTCAAAGCCAAAATTTTTAAATAACTTCAAACTCGGCAAGTTGTGAGCAAAGATAAAACAAACCAACGCTGTTAAATTCAATGTAGAACAGCTTTCTAACATATATTTTACTAATTGTTTCCCAATTCCTCGACCTTGATAGTTAGAATCGATATAAACACTCACTTCAGCCGTTTTCGCATAAGCCGCCCTGCCGTAAAATTGTTGTAAACTTAGCCACCCTACTACCTGTTGATCTAATTGGGCAACCCAAATAGGATAGGAAGATGAACTATGTTGCTTAAACCACGCCAGACGACTTTCAACGGATATCGGTTCTAAATCTCCCGTTGCTTGTTGCCCTGGAATGGCTGCATTATAAATTTCGATGATGGTTGACAAATCACTAATCAGAGCGTCACGAATAATAATCAATGTCATGCGAATATAGATCAGTATTATTGTTCAATGCCTTCCTGCTGATGGGTGATTTAATTAGGCTAAAAGTTTAATCAATCCGTAGGAAGTTAATACCCATCAAACATTAATAAGATAAAAAGGCGAAGCAAGCAAGGATTCGTTCACACGATGGCTAACTCTCTCTGGACTGGAGGGAGTTTTTATTATTTTAGAAAACATGACCACAAAAATTAAAAATCATTCTAAAAAATCTTACATCGCCTAGTTCAAAAGTGTCAGAATATGCTTGTAAGAGTGATTACTCATGAAATCTAGGGGATAATATGGATACTGTTGGGATCGACTCTCTTGATCACTTTACAATCGTTAATACAATTATTAGCTTATTACTCGGTATTAGCCTTAGTACGGCTAGTGGCTTTCGCGTCTTTGTCCCTTTATTAATTATGAGTATCGCCGCAGGAACGGGATTTTTGGATTTACCGACTAATTTTGATTGGGTAGGTAGCAATGAATCTCTGATTGTGTTTGCGGTGGCGAGTTTACTCGAAGTTGGGGCTTACTATATTCCTGTACTAGATAATATTCTAGATACGATCGCAACTCCTCTAGCGGCGGCTGTCGGTGCGTTTATTACCGCGTCTACAGTTCCTCCTGATATGAGTCCTCTAGTACAGTGGACACTGGCTATTATCGCAGGTGGCGGCTCGGCGGGACTGATTAAAAGTCTAACGAGTATCTTTCGTGTGGGTTCGACGACTGCTACTGGTGGTCTAGCGAATCCGATTTTTGCTACTCTGGAATTAATTTCATCGATCGCACTATCGATTTTAGCGATCGTTCTCCCAATTCTAGCGGGTTTTATCGTTCTTGGATTATTGATTTTTGGTGGTTTTAAAGTACGGCGATTTATTTTTAAGCGAAAGGTAGATTCAACTACGCCATCAACTTAAGCATCAGGTGGGTATGCTTTCAACCCACCTTTTTACTTACCATTCTTGATACAGTTTTTCAGCATAAAACATAATTTCTTCATTAGGTAAGCGGATTTTGGGTATTGAGCGTTTGTAAGATTTTTCTATCGCGTTGGTATCTTGGCGTATGATTTCATCAGCCGCTTTTAAGACTGATTTTTTTAAAAAACTTCCGATTATTGTATTTTTAAAGCGTCCAAAGAGCATGACAAATGTTTTTGTTTGTGCTTCGGTTTCGGGGTAAAGGGCGTGAATTTGAATAATTTGACCGATTGGAATTTGAGCGATAAAAGAAGTTAAACATGGAAAAGCATATTCAAACTGATTCGTAAATTTCTTAGGAATAATTAGTAAAGCGGGATTATTGATGATTTCTTGCAGGGTATTCTCATCTCTAGTAATGGTTTGAGAGAGTTTGGTTGTGTACCCTTGTTCTTCATAGTCACTCACTGCAACGTCTTTAATCTTAAAGCTTTCTCGATGGGTGCCATTTTGATGATTGTAGTCATAATTAATCAATAAATTACTTAAAAAATCGCCTTTAATACTTTTAATCCCTGCTACTCCAATAAACTCAAATCCTTTGGTGATACGAGTTAGCAGACTGGAAATCGGAATTTTTGCTGCTAGGCCGTTATACGTCCAGATATAATCATCAATAACAGTTAATTCGAGTGGTTCTGTGATCGCTTGTGTGCTAAAGTTCCCATTTTGATACAATCGTCCTTGTCCATCAAATTCTATCGCATGAAAAGGACAGGTAATGGTATTTCTCTCTTGGCAAATCCAACCATCGGCTAAAGATGCTTGCAGATGTGGACAAATATTATTAAGTGCAGAGATCTCACCATTAGAATTCTGCCACAAAACATAATCTTGACCATTCAGTGTAACTTTATATGGCTGATTGATGCCCAACATCGATCGATGAGCAATTAACCAAGGCGCACCTGATAAAATAGGCAGCATGGCTCTCCTGTTTAAATTGTTAAAAAGCTTTTTAGTGATTCAATAGATGACAAATGCGTCATGTTTATAAAAATACGACAACTTATTCATATTTGTCAAGCAAAATTTTATGGCTCAAGTCAAAACGATGCGACGCTTACCCAAACAGCAACGAGGTAAGCAAAGAGTCGAAAAAATTCTCGATGCGGCGGCTACAGTATTTTCTGAAGTGGGTTATGAGGCAGCAACAACTCATCTAATTGCAGCGCGGGCAGATACAGCCGTCGGTTCAGTGTATCAATTTTTTCCTGATAAAGCGGCAATTTTCAAAGCTTTAGAGATTCGCCATGTCGAACGAGTACGGGCAATGTGGGCTAGAGTCGATACACCTGCCATTATTGAACTGCCCCTCAGACAGATGATTCAAAAGCTGATCGCGGCTGTTACTCAGTTATTTGAAAATCCAATTTCGCGAGTGGTTTTTATTCAGTTTTACACCGCTCCCGAAATCTTCCAAGCTATTGATGAAAGCTTTACCCAGGAAGCCATTAACTTTACAGCCCATCTCCTCAAACAAAAGAATGCTGAATTAAGTAACGAGCAATGTCATTTATTAGGAGAAGTATGCGTACATTGTAGCAATACGCTGATTTTAGTCGCATTACGCAGTAACCAAGAGCATAGCCAGCAATTAAGCCTACAAATTGAGGATTTGTTAGTCGCTTATCTCAATCCTTATTTTGAAGTTCAAGTAATGAAAGTAATGAAATGTCCTCATTGTCATTCTGAACAACTTTCAAAGAATGGTCATCGACACGGAAAACAGCGTTATTTGTGTAAGGAGTGTGGTAAACAATTTGCAGAGACGTTGGCATTGTATGAGTAACAAGGGCTTGATAACCAAGCCCCTAACTTCAAACTAAATCGGGAAAGACTTCTTGTACGGCAGGATGGACTAAACGGTAATTCATTACATTTAAACCACCATGCAAAGAACGATCGTAATCTAACGCTTTAATCCCATTGTTGGCTAATTTTACCGCATAGGGTAGTGTACTATTATTAAGTGCTTGGGTTGCTGTCCAAGGAACTGCCCCAGGCATATTCGGAACGCCAAAGTGTACTACTCCCTCCTCAATGTAAGTCGGGTTGCTGTGAGACGTAGGATGTAAGGTTTCAACACAACCCCCTTGATCAACTGCAACATCAATAATTACAGCACCAGGGCGCATTTTTTGGACTAACTGACGAGTGACTAAAATGGGGGCGCGTCTTCCCATGACTAAAACCGCACCGATCAGAAGATCCGCATCAACGACGGCGGCTTCAATTTGATCCGCATTGCTATAGAGAAGTTCCACACGAGAACCAAATAATGTTTCTAGATAAGCCAATCGATCTACATTCACATCTAGAATTTTAACGTGCGCTCCCATCCCGATCGCCATTCGTGCCGCTTCTGTTCCGACGACACCACCTCCTAGAATTACCACTTGTCCCTGACGTACCCCTGGAAAACCGCCCAAGAGTACCCCGCGCCCACCTTGTTGTTTTTCGAGGTATCTCGCCCCAAATTGTACCGATAAGCGTCCTGCAATGATACTCATCGGAGTCAGTAGGGGAAGTCTGCCATCAGGAAGTGCTACGGTTTCATAGGCGATCGCAGTTACGCCCGATTGGATTAATTGTTCGGTTAAAACCCGATCTGCCGCCAAATGAAGATATGTAAAAAGTAGTTGACCTTTTTGAATCAATATGTACTCATCTGGCAAAGGCTCTTTAACTTTAATTACTAATTCTTGATGCCAAACTTCCTTTGCACTATTAACAATTTTGGCCCCTGCGTTGAGATAATCTTGATCGCTAAAGCCTGATCCTAATCCAGCTTGAGTTTCAACATACAGATTGTGACCATATTCTCGTAATACTCTAACGCTACTGGGGGTGAGTCCAACGCGAAATTCTTGATCTTTGATTTCTTTAGGAACACCGATATCCATCTAATTCCTCATTAAAGCTTCTAACTCTACTCTATTACTTCTGCCTAGATAATGGCATCAACCATTTTTTGAGCTAAATGATTTGTCTTTTCAACTAATGTTTCTAGCTCAACTGTCGTTAATTGTCCTTGATCAACGATTTTTTTGCCATGTATAAAACTGTAATCAACTCGATCCACTTGACAGAACACTAAAGCGGCTACAGGATCGTGTAAAGCACCTGCTAGTTGAGGACGATCTAAATTAATTGCAATAAAATCAGCAGCCATTCCCTTAAGAAGTGAACCAATATCATCGCGTCCTAACACTTTAGCACCTCCTAGAGTCGCCATTTCTAAAGCTTCTCGCGCTGTCATTGCCCCTACTTCGCATTCTCTTACACGTGCCAACAGAAACGCCATTCTGACTTCTTGAAGGAGATTTCCACTATCATTTGAAGCCGAACCATCCACCCCAATACTAACAGGAACACCTAGATCTAACATCCGACGAATGGGTGCAATACCACTGGCTAAACGCATATTACTACAGGGACAATGGGCAACACCTGTACCCGTTTGCGCGAATTTTTGAAGCGCTGTCTCACTTAATTGTACACAGTGAGCGTGCCAGACATCCTCACCCAACCATCCCACAGACTCCGCATAATCTTCGGGAGTCATGCCAAAGTTTTCCAGACTATAGGTAATATCGGATTGATTTTCAGCTAAATGACTATGCAATCTAACTTTAGAATAACTACGGGCTAAAATTGCTGATTCTTTCATTAAATCAGTAGACACCGAAAAAGGTGAACAGGGTGCCAGTACCAGACGTAACATCGAATAACGATCGCGATCGTGATATTGTTCAATTAATCTCTGGCTATCTTTTAAAATATCGGCTTCTTTTTCGACTACGCTATCAGGTGGCAAACCTCCTAAACTTGTCCCCACACTCATACTACCTCGACAGGGATGAAACCGTACTCCCATCTCTTGCGCGGCTTGAATTTGATCATCTAGTCTACAGTTATTAGGATAGATATAAAGATGATCGCTGGCTGTCGTGCAACCCGATAAGATTAATTCAGCGAGTGCCATTTTTGTACTTACATAGACGGCATCTGCTGTAAGATTTGCCCAAATGGGATATAGAGTTTTTAACCAATTAAACAATGTACAGTTTTGTGCTGCGGGAATAACTCTAGTCAGGGTTTGATAAAAATGGTGATGAGTATTCACCAATCCTGGTAAAACGATATATTGATTGTGTAAATCTAATATTTCATCGGCAGTTTGTGGCAATTCTTCGGTTGTACCGACTTGCTCTATGAGATGATCTCTAATGTATAAAGCACCCTGTGTGATTTCTCTGCGGTTAGCATCCATTGTCACGAGGGTATGAATATTTTTGACCAGTAAAGTAGCCATTGGTTCTTTTTTTAATCAATCAAGCTAGTTCAGCTTATCCTTTAACCTTCTTTAGAAATTGTGGACTACTATACTGTTTTTCTTTCAAAAAAAGGTGAGCATTGCCCACCCTAGTTTTATGATAAGACTCTTAGAATACTGCTTCCTGGGAGAAACCAAAATTTTTTGTTAGCATTCGGAAGATGTTTGTAAGATTCTTCGATCCATTTGATCGCATCATCTTCAGTATTAAAAGTTCCAGTCCGATTGGTTCTATAGTTATAGACGTGCCATTGCAGATTACGTTCTGCATCTAAAGATGTCCAAACACGAATTTCTGAATCATCAAAGAAAATCTTGCCTAGATAAGTGACAACATCTTGATACAAAACGCGAAGTCCTGTAATTAAAGACCATTTATGTTGATGACTGTTTTTCTGTGGATTAAACAGCATAGCTTTTAACTCCTGTTGCTAAAGATGCCAATTGCCTAAAGACGCATCTTTATCTCACTAATGAAATCCTCTTGCTTGGCTACGCTCGATGTAGCCCAGTAGTTAATCATTTCGTTTACATTTATACTTTATCTTTTTTAACAAATGATTAACCTCACCCATTTAGGTGATTTTAATAAAATGGTTGTAAATCATACAGATAAATCTCCCTAGAATGCTAGAGAGATTATCTTATTGTTTAATCAGTAGATGCAGAAAACCCTTATTAAACCGTTACAAAATCATTAGCCGTCAAAGTAGAAGTAATCACATTCGTCAGTGTTGCTAGGGTTTGACTTCCGAATAGAATATTACTATTTGAGAAAGTCAAATTACTGAACTGTAAACCATCTGCTAGACCAATTTTGTCACTTTGAGTAATACTAAAATCAGTAATCGTATCTATGCCCTCACTAATAGCAAGTACAAAAATATCACTATCGGCACCACCCGTTAATCGATCGCTTCCTAAACCTCCTCGAAGAGTATCATTACCGTTTTGTCCAGCAAGTTGATCATTTCCTCTCATGCCAAGAATTAGATCATTTCCATTGCCACCACTAATACCATCAATTCCAACGCCACCATTAAAGGTATCATTACCTCCACCAAGATCAACAACAGAGTTACCGTAACTACCTAAAAGGGTTACTGTATCATTGCCATCTAAAGCACTAGCAATGGGTTCATCTCCTTTTAGATTCAGGAAAAAGTTACTTTTATTCATGGTGACGGTAATCACATCATCGCCATAACCACCAGTAATTTTGCCATCAGAACGAGGACTGGTGCCACCCCAATTACTAGCAAAAGTAACATTAATGATATCGTTTCCAGAACCACCGTGAGCCGCATTAATCCCATCGAGATCAGTAATTTGATCATCACCACTGCCAGCAAAAATACGATCGTTTGCACCATTACCACCGTTTAGCGTATCATTGCCGCCTTTTCCATCGATCGCATCATCACCGCCATTTCCATTTAAGATATTAGGGCAAGCAGTTCCTGTAAGCGGAATCGTATTACCTTGATCATTATCATCGTAATTATAAGGATTAACGGTAAGATTGACCGTCGCTAAGTTGCTGGTGGCATTTTGGTTATCTTTAACCGTGTAAGTAAAGCTGTCTGAACCACAGTAATCAAGATTAGCGGTGTAGGTAAATGTTCCATCTCCATTATCGGTCAGGGTTCCATGACTGGGGTTGGTAAAGCTATTGATCGATAAAGTATCACCAATATCGGGATCTAAATCGTTGCTTAATGCAGAAATGATGATGGATTGTCCTTCTGTCACACTTCCTGTATCGTCGGTTGCAACAGGTACATCATTGACAGCATTTACTGTAATACTAACGGTTGCGCTACTGGTGCCACCTAACCCATCGCTAATTTGATAAGTAAACGAGTCTGTGCCGTTAAAGTTCGCATTTGGTGTGTAAGTTAAAGTATCATCGGCTAGATTGGATGGTGTTCCGTTATCATTACGTGTCACCGTACCGTTAGCACCAGAGGTAAAACTGGTGAGGTTACGGGGGTTACCATCAACATCGGTATCATTAGCTAAAACCGCAATGGTTACAGCAGTATCTTCATTAGTGGTCGCACTATCGTTATTGGCGACAGGTGCATCATTAACTGGAGAGACCGTAATATTAACAGTTGCGCTACTGGTGCCACCTAACCCATCGCTAATTTGATAAGTAAACGAGTCTGTCCCGTTAAAGTTAGCATTTGGTGTGTAAGTTAAAGTATCATCGGCTAAATTTGATGGTGTGCCGTTATCATTACGTGTCACCGTACCGTTAGCACCAGAGGTAAAACTGGTGAGGTTACGGGGGTTACCATCAACATCGGTATCATTAGCTAAAACCGCAATGGTTACAGCAGTATCTTCATTAGTGGTCGCACTATCGTTATTGGCGACAGGTGCATCATT
>NZ_BLJI01000017.1 GCF_017312365.1 Chroococcus sp. FPU101 | reverse complement strand
AGGAATATATCAAAGTGTTAATGATTATTTAGCTAAACTGTATGGCTATGATTCACCTGAACAAATGATCACTCATTTAGTCAGTCCAGAAAATAATCTATATATTCAATCAAATCGTTGGGATGAAATTTTAAAGCTTTTAAAAACTCAAGAAAAAATTACAAATTTAGAGTCTCAAATTTATCGTGCAGATGGCTCAATTATTACGGTTTCCGAATCCATTTGGCTTGCCTTAGTATGATCAGAATTCTTGGACTCAGGAACTTATGATTAATGTATTAAATTTAATATTTGTCAAGTTACTTAAGCTATATTTTGAAATTAAAAGTTAACTGAATTAGTAATGAATTTCTTGCCATCCGCTAAACATAAAGGTAGTATTTTGATTGTTGACGATCTTTTAGATAATCTGCGACTTCTTAGAGATACCTTGATCGAGCAGGGGTACAAGGTTCGGAGTGCTACGACTGGGGCAATGGCCTTAAGAGGAATCAAAGCGGTCACACCAGAGCTAATTTTGCTCGATATCAAATTACCCGACTATGATGGTTATGAAATTTGTCGGCGTATCAAAGCAGATCCACAAACCGCCGATATTCCAGTCATTTTTTTGAGTGCGCTTAATTATTCTTTTGATAAGGTTCAAGGTTTTGCTCTTGGAGGAGCCGACTATATTGCTAAACCGTTTCACATTGAAGAAGTGTTAGCCCGTGTCGAAACTCATCTAACCATTGGACGATTGCAAAAAACTCTAAAAGAACAGAATTATCTCCTTCAGCAACAAATCGAAGAACGTAAACGGATTGAAAAAGACCTGTTTGCCGAAAAAGAATTAGCTCAAGTCACACTTCAATCGATTGGTGATGCCGTCATTACGACCGATGCTTTAGGTAACGTGAAAAACTTTAATCCAATAGCAGAGCAATTAACGGGCTGGCTGGCTCATGAAGTGAAAGATCTTCCTCTATCTCAAGTTTTTCAAATTATTAACGAAATAACCCGAAAATCAGTCATCAATCCGATAACACAAGCTATACAAGAGAATTGTATTGTCGGCTTATCTAACCATACGGCTTTAATTGCTCGTGATGGAACAGAATACGCGATCGAAGATTCGGCAGCCCCGATTCATAATCGTGAAGGTGAAATTATTGGGGCTGTGATGGTATTTCACGATGTTAGTGAATCGCGTCGGCTTTCTCGTCAATTGTCTTGGCAAGCAAGTCATGATGCTTTAACTGGATTAATCAACCGTCGAGAGTTTGAACAACAAGTAACACAGGTGATTGCTTCTGCTAACAGTGAAGAGCAGCAACACGCTTTATGTTACATGGATTTAGATCAGTTTAAAATTATTAATGATACTTGCGGTCATGCGGCGGGTGATGAGTTATTGCGTCAAGTCACCTCTCTCCTACAACAGCGAGTTCGCGTCACTGATCTTTTAGCCCGTTTAGGTGGAGATGAATTTGGTCTATTACTCCATCAATGTACCCTTAAAAAGGCTATCGAGATCGCAGAAACACTTAAAGATTTAATTCAAGACTTTCGGTTTATTTGGCAAGGTAAACCTTTTGTCCTTGGTGTCAGTATTGGGGTTGTTGCGATTGATCAAACCAGTCAAAATTTGATGAAAGTATTAAGCGAGGCTGATGCTGCTTGTTATGCGGCTAAGGCGGAAGGGCGTAATTGTGTTCGTGTTTATAGCCAGAATGATGATGATCTTATTCAGCAACGTGGGGAAAGGCATTTAATAGCAACGATTTCTCAAGCTTTGGAAAATAATCGTTTTCGTCTTTACTGTCAGCGCATTGTGTCAATTGTTCCTCAATCAAAACTTGACTTTTTTGAAATTTTGCTACGATTATTAGATGAAAATGATCAACTGATCTCGCCCGCCGTATTTATACCCGCCGCCGAACGTTATGGGTTAATGCCAAAGATTGATCGTTGGGTGATTAACACTTTTTTTAGTCATTATCACTCTATATCTCAACCACACGTCAATTCTAAAAGCGTTTATTCAATTAATTTGTCGGGCATGAGTGTCAGTAATGACCAATTTCATCGGTATTTGGTTGACCAATTCACTCGTTATCAAATTCCCTCATCATCTATTTGTTTTGAAATTACCGAAACTGTAGCAATTTCTAATTTTCCGCGAGCAAATCAATTAATCAATGAGCTACAAAAGCTAGGTTGTCATTTTGCCCTTGATGATTTTGGGAGTGGGATGTGTTCTTTTATGTATCTCAAAAATCTTCCTGTTGATTACTTAAAAATTGATGGCAGTTTTGTTAAAAAATTGACTGAAAGTTCTTTAGATCGGACAATGATTCAATGTTTTCAGCAAATTGCCCAAGCACTCAAGATCAAAACTGTCGCTGAATGGGTCGAAAATACTACTATTCTAGAAGAATTAAAAGATATTGGGATAGATTATGCTCAAGGCTACGGAATTGAGCCACCTTTTCCACTTATTTTGTAGTAGTTCTATTAAACAGCTAGGAATTTTTGGATCACTTCTTGACTCAGTTCGTGAGTCGGGCCTGATGCAACAATTCCGCCTTTTTGCATAGCATAATATTTATCAGCCTGACGCACAAAATGTAGATGTTGTTCGACTAATAAAACAGAAATTCCTGTGGTTTCGACAATATGTCTAACGGCGGCTTCAATTTCTAAAATAATCGAGGGTTGAATGCCTTCAGTCGGTTCATCTAATAACAAAAGTTTCGGTCTTCCCATTAGTGCGCGGGCAATGGCTAATTGTTGTTGTTGTCCGCCGCTTAAGTCGCCTCCCATTCTAGATAGCATTGTTTTTAGGACTGGAAATAAATTAAAAATTTCTTCAGGTATTTCTAATTTTTTACGTTTATCAGTGACTGCTTCTAACCCTAATAAAAGATTTTCTTTGACGGATAATCTGGGAATAACTTCACGTCCTTGTGGTACATAGCCGATACCCATTCTCGCTCTTTGGTCGGGTGTTTTTTGGCTAATGACGTGTCCATCATAATCAACTTTCCCTGTTCGCGATTTAAGAAGACCAATAATTGTTTTTAATAAGGTAGTTTTACCAACTCCATTACGTCCAATTAAACAAACCATCTGACCTTCTTCAATACTTAGATCAACATTTCGTAAAATGTGACTCTCGCCGTAATACACATTAATATCAGCCAGTTGTAGCATCATAAGTTTACTCTATTTAATTTTTCTCTAACTTCTACTTCAATTTCTTGGACTTTTCCAAAGGGCAGATCAAGTAAAGCAACCATTTCTCGATAGGCTACCCGTTCATCTGAATTAATATTCGGCTCATTGGCATGACGGGAACTAATGGAAATGACTTCATAGCTTAATCTTAAAACTAGCTCTTTTTCTTTTTCCGTTAATTCATCAATAAAATGCTCAACTGAAACATCTTGATAAAAATAGACTTTTAATTCTTCTTTGAGTTTGTTTTGTTCTTCGACATCATGAGCAAAAACTTGGCTCAGACGAGATAAGATTAAATCCATTTCGGCGGGTTCTAAATGACCATCGGCTAAAGCCATTGCCCCAATCACTCTTAGGATTTTTAGCTGATGAGATGTAATTGAAGGTTGTTGTCCTAAATATACTTCAATGACTTTTGGATCATTTTGAATTTGATCCATTGTTCCTTCACATAACACTGAACCTTGATGTAAAACGGTTACTTTTCTCGCTATTTGGCGCACAAATTCCATATCATGCTCAATAACAATAATGGCGTGACTTTCGGCTAAAGCGAGTAATAAATTTCCAACATTTTCCGTTTCTTCATCCGTTAAACCCGCGACAGGTTCATCGACTAATAATAAATCGGGGGATTGTGCGACGAGCATTCCAATTTCTAAACGTTGTTTTTCCCCGTGAGATAGTAACGCAGCAGGTAAATCAGCCCTTGTCACTAAGCCAATGGTTTCTAGTAAACTACCAACTTTCCGATACTCTGATGATTCAGGACGACGAAACAGAGTAGAAAGCACATTTTTGTTCTGATTGCAAGCTAAATCTAAATTTTCTTTGACGGTTAAATTGAGATAAACTCTGGGGGTTTGGAATTTGCGACCGATGCCCATTCTAGCGATCGCATATTCGGGAATCTCTCGTAAATTACGACCCTTAAACAGTACTCGTCCTGTAGTGGGTTGTACCTTCCCTGTAATCGTGTCTAAAAAGGTGGTTTTCCCTGCACCATTGGGGCCAATAATCACGCGCAATTCACCAAAATCTAAATTAAAGTTGAGATGATTAATCGCTTTAAAACCACCAAAACTTACGGTTACATCTTCAATCTCTAAAATTTTTCCCGTCATGTCTCTAACTCTTCTCTTTCTTTTTGAACGTCTGGATCTTCTTCTAAACTAGGATAGGTGACTAATTTACGACGACCTTTTAAGTATGTTTGTAAGTCTCTAATTCCTCCTAAAATTCCATTCGGCAAAATAGTAACGACCGATAAAAATAATGCCCCTTGGAAAAATAGCCAAATTTCGGGGAATTGTTCACTTAAAGTGGTTTGAGCAATTCGTACTATTAATGTACCAATAATTGCACCGACAAGAGTGGCACGACCTCCGACTGCTACCCAAATCACCATTTCAATCGAAAACGCAACATCCATCGCATTTGGTGTAATAATTCCCGTTTGTACTGTATACAAAGCACCCGCTATTCCTGCGATCGCACCAGAAATCGCAAAAACCAAAACCTTAAACCATGTTGGGTTATAGCCAGTAAATCTGACTCGTACTTCATCATCTCGAATGGCGACTAATAAACGCCCTAAACGACCACTGGTTAACCAACGACACAATAAATAAACTAAAACCAGCAAAACAACCGTTGTAATATAAAAACCTCTTTGTGCTGAGGGCGAACTTGCTAACACTCCAAAAATAGGTTGTGTATCGGTTTTTAGACCGTTCGTTCCATTAATCAGTTTTTGTTGTCCGTTAAAGAAGTTAAAAAAGACAAGTAGAGCCGCTTGTGTCAAAATCGAAAAATAAACGCCGCGAATTCGATTTCTGAAAATGAGATATCCGAGTAATGCCGCGACAAGGGCAGGCACAATAATAATGGCTAAAATCGTTACGGGAAGGGAATAAAACGGTTTCCAGATCCAAGGTAATTCATTTACGCCATACAAAGAGAAGAACTCAGGTAATTGTCCTTGGGGTAGTTGCAGGTTTAGATACATTGCTAACCCATAGCCACCCAAAGCGAAAAATATGCCGTGTCCTAAACTGAGTAATCCAGTATATCCCCAAATTAAATCAATCCCTAACGCGACAATGGCTAGGGACAGAAAACGGCCCAATAATCTTAGGCGAAAAGCAGGCAAGATTAAAGGTAATAATAAGCCAAAGATCAACGCAACACCCAGTATACTGAATGCTTCGATCATTAACTTACGCTTTGAGCGTATTTCTGCCTCATGTCGGGTAACAGGTTCAACTGCTATATTTTGAGTAGTGGTTTTCATATCTCCGCCGTCCGTCCTTTCGGTGCAAAAATACCTGCTGGTTTAACTTGTAAAAAGGCAATAATCAAGGCGAAAACCAATACTTTAGCCATACTCGTTGTTGCAAAGAAGTTAAATAAATCGGTTATCGGTTGTAAAGATGGGGCTGAACTCGAAATTAGTGCAAATGTACCTGAACCAATTAAATAGTTAATCGTGCCAATGGCTAAGGCTGCGATAATGGTTCCCAGTAAATTACCGACTCCTCCGACGACGACAACCATGAACGTATCGATGATATAGTTTTGTCCAGTGTTCGGCCCAACTGAACCAAGTAGACTAATGGCACAACCCGCAATTCCCGCTAGTCCAGAACCGAGGGCAAAGGTTAACGCATCAACGGTTGCCGTAGGAATACCCAGACAAGCACTCATTTGACGGTTTTGCGTTACTGAACGAATGCGTAAACCCCAGTGAGAACGGTTTAAAAACCAATAAGTCGCCAGTAAACAAAGAACGGTCAGAAAGATAATAAATAAACGAGTGTAGGGAACTTGGAAACTGCCAATGGGAAAACCACCACGTAACCAAGCAGGGGCGGTTACATCAACGTTTCTCGCACTAAACCAAGGTTTTGCTAATGCTGTATTACTACTTAAAAGCTTGCCGAGTACTGTCGAAATAGCGACGGAAAGTAATAAAAGCGCGGCAATTGCCCAATTTTTAATTCTGTCCCATTCAGCACCACGACGTAATACCCACAACCCACCGAAAAAGAGTAAACTAAAAACAATTAGACTAATGGCTAATAATGTATTTACGCTGCGGACAAACTGCTGCAAAATCAGACTAACGCCCCAAGTTGCGAGTAAGGTTTCTAGAGGTCGACCATAGAGAAAGCGAATGACTCCCCTCTCTAACAGTAATCCGACTAAACCCGCGATTAGAAAAGCCATCGGTACAGCAAACAAGATATAAAGTTCAAACCAAGGGCTACCCAAAGGTTTAAAGACATTCTGAACTACATAGGTTGTATAAGCCCCTAACATCATTAATTCCCCATGAGCGAGATTAATTACGCCCATTAACCCAAAGACAATAGCGAGTCCTAATGCTGAAATTAGCAACACAGAACCGATACTGATTCCATTAAATAAGCCTTCTAGTAGAGGTAACATCTTGCGAAGCGATGAAAAATATGTTAAAGATTACTGCAAAGATCCGAAAAATTGTGTAATTTTGGTCACAAATAATTTTTTGGGCTTGAAGACCAAGCCCGTCTCAATTAAATAATTAAGGTTTTAAGCTTTGAATTTACCGCCTTTAGCAGGATCTGTCCAATCACAAGCAAAACCTTTAGTATCGGGTACAAATTGGTTCCAAGGTTGCGGTTCAACAGGGCCTGTAGTTGCCCAAACGATGTCAAATAATCCATCATCTCTAACCTGACCAATCCGAACGGTTTTGGAAATATGATGGTTAGGGAACATTTTAACCGAACCATTTGGGGCCTCCATAGCCTGGCCCACCGCAGCTAAACGAACTTTTTCTAAATCATCTGCTGTTCCTGCTTTTTCTACGGCTTGTTTCCAGAGATAGACCATAATGTAAGCGGCTTCCATCGGGTCATTGGTTACACGGTCTTGACCGTATTTTGCTCTAAAGGCTTCAACAAATTTTGTATTTGCTGGAGTCTCGACGGTTTGGAAATAGTTCCAAGAAGCGTAATGTCCTTTGAGGTATTCTGGCCCAATTTGTTTAACTTCTTCTTCGGCGATACTCACAGACATGGTGGGATATTTATCAGGTGTTAGACCTGCTGCTTGAATTTGTTTGAAGAATGCAACGTTACTATCTCCATTCAAGCTATTAAAAATGACTCCGCCATTAGGCAAAGCTTGTTTAATTTTGGTAATAATTGGGGTTACTTCGGTATTTCCCAGAGGTAAATAGTCTTCACCAACGGTTTTACCCCCTTTAGCTGCTAATTGCTCTTTAATAATTGTATTAGCGGTTCTGGGGAAAACATAGTCAGAACCGACTAAGAAAAATTCTTTTCCTTTGTTTTGCAGTAACCAATCAACTGCGGGTTCGATTTGTTGATTAGGGGCAGCACCTGTATAGAAGATATTCTTAGAACATTCTTGCCCTTCATACTGGACGGGATACCATAACATATGGTTTTTAGACTCGAAAACGGGTAAAACCGCTTTCCGACTCGCGGATGTCCAGCAACCAAACACAGCAGCGACCTTATCTTGATCGATTAATTTGGTCGCTTTTTCGGCAAAAGTTGGCCAATCTGAAGCCCCATCTTCTTTGATAGGTTCGATTTGTTTGCCTAAAACCCCACCCGCTTTATTAATTTCTTCGATCGCTAATAACTCTGCATCAACAACGGTGGTTTCACTAATCGCCATTGTACCGCTTAGTGAGTGTAAAATCCCGACTTTAATCGTATCGCCACTAGCCGCAGGACTTGCGGGGGTTGTTGGCGAAGTTGTTGCTGTAGGGGTTTGATTCCCATTACAAGCTTTTAATAATAAACTCGTTCCTAAAGTAGCAGAACCGTAAACTATAAATTTGCGTCGTCCGAATCGATTTGACATTTTTTTTTATTGATTAACCTCGCTTTAAAATCACTAACACAATTGGTTTGTGAGGTGAAGATTGAGTCAGAATTGACAGACTGTGTGAGATATTATAGCGAGAAATGTCTAAAAATTGTATTTTTTTATACAATTTTATTTTCTATTAAAATTCTTAGTTTTTAAACCCTAAGATTGTATATTTTCATGTATAACTTAATGTTTTTTTGACAATTAATGTTATACAAAACTAAAATTTTTAAACATTTAATCAATAAACTTAGAATGCTCAAAAAAAGTGATAGTAATTTTAATACTTTAGCTGAAAAAACAAATTATATAATCATCTAAATACAAGATTTCTTTTGCAATTCCCTAAGAGTCGTTTAAAATAGTCATACATAGGTACTATATTTTTTTTGAAACGTTTATGAGTCTTAACGTCGTTCATTTAGTCGGTCGTGTCGGAACTGATCCTGATGTGAAATACTTTGATTCGGGTAGTGTTAGATGTACTCTCACTCTCGCCGTCAAAAAACAAACCAGCCAAAGTGATGAACCCGATTGGTTTAATCTAGAACTGTGGGGAAAAACCGCCGAAGTCGCTGCGAATTATGTCCGCAAAGGGGGTTTAATTGGCGTTAAAGGCTCATTAAAAATAGAAACGTGGACAGATAAGCAATCTGGGGGAAATCGCTCGCGTCCGATTATTAAAGTCGATAAGCTAGAACTATTAGGCTCAAAACGAGATAATGATGGGGGTCAAGTTCCAAGTTACAATGATGCAATTTAAGATGATAGCCTCTTGTTGCGTGCTATGTTATGAAATATGCTTTGGTACATGAATGGTTAACCCCAAAAGCCACAGGAGGATCAGAGTTAGTCGTTAAAGACATTTTGCAGCATATTGAGGCTGATTTGTATGCTTTAATTGATTTTGAATCAACCAATCCTCAAAGTTATCTTTATGGTCGTCAAATTGGCACGACCTTTTTACAGCATTTTCCCTTCGCCCGTAATGGCATACAAAAGTATTTACCTTTATTACCATTCGCGATCGAACAGTTAGACTTGAGAGATTATGATGTAATCCTGTCTTCTTCCCATGCCGTTGCTAAAGGTGTCATTACTCGACCCGATCAACTTCATATCTGCTATTGTCATACACCGATGCGCTATGCTTGGGATCTAACCTTCGATTATCTCCAAAATAGTAAAGCCGGAAAAGGAATCCCTGGAATTTTGACCCGCTATGTACTGCATCGCTTACGTCAGTGGGATGTCATTTCGGCCAATCAAGTTGATTATTTTATTGCCAACTCTCAACATACAGCGCGTCGGATATGGCGATGTTACCGACGTGAAGCAAAAGTAATTTATCCACCCGTTGCCCTAGACCGATTTACCTTTCAACCCCAAAAAGAAGACTTTTATTTAACCGTCTCCCGTTTAGTGAGTTATAAAAAAATTCCGTTAATTGTAGAAGCATTTAATCAGCTTGGTCTACCCTTAATTTTAATCGGTGAAGGGCCACAATTAGAATTAGTTCGTCAAATAGCGAAACCCAATATCACTATCTTAGGAGGACAACCCAACTCAGTCGTCGAACAGTATATGTCGCAAGCCAAAGCCTTTGTGTATGCAGCAGTTGAAGATTTTGGGATTGCACCCGTTGAAGCACAAGCCTGTGGTACTCCAGTTATTGCATTAGGTCAAGGCGGCGCGTTAGAAACAGTTAAAGATATCCGAAAATTTCCTCAAGATGGAACAGGGATACTATTTAAAAAACAAACGGTAGAACATTTAGTAAAAGCCGTTGAAACTTTCTGCGAGATAGGACATCAAATTAAACTGGACAGTTGTCGATTGCAGGCAACGAGATTTACGCCTAAAATTTTTATATCGTCATATTTGGCGTTTTTGGAAGACTGTCAGTTATCTGAGTTATCCAGTACTCCTCCGTATAACGGCGGAGTCGGCGGATAACCTGCATTCATTGGGTCAACCAAAAGTTCCCTGAACAAAATTTCGGTTTTGTGACTAGATTTTCCATATTTTTGGTCTTCTGGTTCTATGATGGGGACAGTGTGGTGTGAAGTGATGTGAAGGAGTACAATGACTGCTAACAGCCCGTTAATCTCTGTCAGAGCCTTACGTGCTTTGATGAGAAAGGGAAAACAACCTTGGGGAGTATCTAGAAGTCGCCAAAGTGCTTGGTCAAATGCTTTTGATGGCAATTTGGCCAAACGTGGTTTTGATATTTTCTTTTCCCTATCGGTATTGGTTTTCTTATCGCCGCTTTATTTAATTTTGGCATTACTCATCGCGGTAAGTTCTCCCGGCCCAATTTTCTATGTACAGGAAAGAGTCGGCAAAAACTTTAAGCGTTTTGGGTGTATAAAATTCCGAACGATGGTACAAAATGCCGATGAAGTTCTAGAAAATTTGATGGAGAGTTCTCCTCAACTGCGCGATGAATTTGAAAGAACTTTTAAGCTTAAAGATGATCCTCGAATTACTTGGATTGGTCATTTTCTTCGCTTAACCAGTTTAGATGAATTTCCTCAGTTCTGGAATGTCTTAATTGGTGATATGAGTGTTGTTGGGCCAAGACCTTTAGTTCCAGAAGAATTACATAAATATGGTTATCGAATTGACAAAATTTTAACAATTCGTCCAGGATTAACGGGCTTATGGCAGGTTTCAGGACGCAATGATATTCCCTATCCTTTACGAGTTCAAATTGATGTGTATTATGTCAATGCTCGTAATTGGTTACTGGATATCTGGATTATTGTTAAAACTATCTTCGTGGTAGTTTTTCCCCGCAATAATGGGGCATACTAAAGACAGCAAATGGCTTTCGGTAATGCGGAAATCCAAGAGCAGAAATCATTTTTTGAACTGCTCTAATTTCCATTTAGTGATGCGATCGTCACTTTTTTCGTAATATATTCATTTTTTAGGCTAACATCTTGTAATCGAGGAGCAAAGTATGGTATAAGCTTCACGATAAGTAAAATTTACATTCCTTTACCTAACATCGTAATGGGATAAATTTATAGACAGTCATTCAACGTAGGTTTTTAGATCATGAGCCAAACCAAACGAGCGTTAATTACAGGTATCACGGGACAAGACGGTTCTTATATTAGTGAATTATTAATCGAAAAAGGTTACGAAGTTCATGGCATTATTCGCCGTACCTCTACTTTTAATACTGATCGCATCGATCATTTATACATAGATCCTCACAATGCAGAAGCCAAGTTATTTTTACACTATGGCGATCTAACCGATGGAACAACCCTACGTCGCATTCTAGAGGAAGTGAAACCCGTTGAAATCTATAACCTAGGGGCGCAATCTCATGTACGGGTTAGCTTTGATTCTCCAGAATACACCGCAGATACAGTAGGGATGGGTGTCTTACGTCTTCTAGAAGCCATTCGAGATTATCAACAACGGACGGGTATTGAAGTTCGTTTCTATCAAGCAGGTTCTTCTGAAATGTTTGGGAAAGTCCAAGAAGTTCCTCAAAAAGAAACGACACCGTTCTACCCCCGTAGCCCTTACGCTTGTGCTAAAGTTTATGGTCACTGGCAAACGGTTAACTATCGTGAATCCTATGATCTGTTTGCTTGTAATGGCATCCTGTTTAACCATGAATCCCCCCGTCGTGGTGAAACATTTGTCACCCGTAAGATCACAAGAGCGATCGCTAGAATTGTTGCAGGACAACAAAAAAAGCTCTACATGGGTAATCTCGATTCAAAAAGGGACTGGGGTTATGCTAAAGACTATGTACGCGCCATGTGGCTGATGCTACAACAAGACCAACCCGATGATTATGTAGTTGCTACGGGAGAAACCTATTCAGTTAAAGAATTTCTCGATATTTCATTTGGCTATGTAAATTTAAATTGGCAAGACTACATTGAATTCGATGAACGTTATATTCGTCCTGCTGAAGTTGATTTACTGATCGGTGATCCGACGAAAGCTAAACAAAAATTAGGTTGGGAACCATCCGTTACTTTTGAAGAACTGGTTCACCTCATGGTTGATGCAGATCTAGCCGCAGTAGGTATTAAACCCGCTAACGGTAAGATGAGTGATCAACTGCTCAAAGATACGGCTTATATTCGCAGTCGAATGAGCCTCGCTGTAGATTAAAGTTAAAGCTAACAGGTTAACGGCTATAGGCTGATCAAATCATGCTTAATTTAAGTGAAAAGAAAATTGTGGTCACCGGAGGGGCGGGCTTTTTAGGTCGTCAAGTCGTTGACCAACTCTCATTAGCGGGGGCTGATCTTAATAAAATTACGATTCCGCGTTCTCGTGAATGTGATCTACGTTCATTGGAAAACTGCCAAAGACTCGCTGATCAACAAGATATCATTATCCATCTAGCGGCTCATGTGGGCGGAATCGGACTGAATCGAGAAAAACCCGCCGAACTTTTTTACGATAACCTGATGATGGGAACACAATTGATCCATGCCGCCCATCTTTCAGGTGTTGAAAAGTTTGTCTGTGTTGGAACGATTTGTGCTTATCCTAAATTTACGCCCGTTCCTTTTAAAGAAGATGATCTTTGGGAAGGCTATCCCGAAGAAACTAACGCCCCCTATGGCATTGCTAAAAAAGCTCTCTTAGTCCAACTCCAATCCTATCGCCAGCAGTACGGATTTAATGGAATTTATCTTTTACCCGTTAATTTATATGGGCCTGAAGATAACTTTGATCCCCGTAGTTCTCACGTGATCCCTGCGCTAATTCGCAAAGTCTATGAAGCTCAAGAAAAAGGTGAAAAATCTCTCTTGGTTTGGGGAGATGGTAGCCCGACTCGTGAGTTTCTCTATTCGACGGATGCAGCGCGAGGTATTGTAATGGCGACTCAATCTTATAATGAGTCAGAACCCGTTAACTTGGGGACAAACTACGAAATAAGAATTAAGGATTTAGTCGAACTGATTTGCGAACTGATGGAGTTTGAGGGCGAAATTATTTGGCAAACCGATCAACCAAATGGTCAACCCCGTCGCTGTTTAGATACGACTCGTGCTAAAGAAAAGTTTGGTTTTGTTGCTCAGATAAGTTTTAGAGATGGCTTAAAAAATACGATCGATTGGTATCGTCAACATCCTCAATAGCCATCATCTCTATTGAGTTTTTAAAGTCAGCCCCTCTACTGCCTGCGGCTGACTCTTTTTTCCACGAGTCAAATTCTGATCCGCTTATAAAGAAAGCGAATTTTTTTGGCCAAAAGCTTCATCAAGCGCGTCATACCAATTTGACACTTCCCACCCTTGCTCAGGACGAGGAATCTTGGTTCATCGAGCCTGCTTGCTTTAGCAGAATTCCTTCAACTAAAGTAGAGGCATTTTCTCCCCAAGCGTTTCGGTCTTCTGACCAACTTCCGATAGGCCCGCATCGCCCGCTTTTTTGAGTATGTTTAAAGCCGCCCTTTTATCTCTATCTTCACAATATCTACACTCACAAATATGAGTCCTAAGTGATAGAAATTTTTTAATTATTTGGCCACAATTAAAACAATCCTGACTGGTATATTGAGGAGGCACAGCAATAGTTAGCCTACCATACTTAACTCCAAAATACTCAATTTATTTTCTTAACTGTGACCAAGCAACATCATTAATACTCTTAGCTAGTTTGGAGTTACGCACAAGGTTTTTGACCTTTAAATCTTGATAGGCTACTAAGTCGTTTGACTGTATTATGCGGAGTGCTTTTTCTTTAGCGAACTCTTCTCGCTGCCTACTTACTTTTAAATGTCCCTTGCTTGATCTTGATGGGGCTTGCCCATAAGCCTTGTACTCATGAATGAACATGATTTTGCGTAGACGACCAGCTACATCAAATAGCTTAAGACAAAGTCGCCGTTAGTGCCGAGGATATTTTACCCGATTTTTCGGTAAATCTTTCTTTCGGATGCTATAACAATCCATCTTTAGAGAAATTGTTAAAAAATGAATCCTCATCATATGTTGTAGTTAGAATTTTGGCAACACTGTGCTTAAAGGATGATCATGAATTTACCGCCCCCTAATCCACCTCCTAATCGACGAGACTCTCTTAAATTTGATGATTTTATCGGAATTCTCGTGGCATTTACTAGCATTGGCACGATTTTGTGGTGGTCGTTTAGTCAGTTAGAGCGAGGGTTTGATTCATCTCTACTACCATCCTTAGTACCCTCGCCATCACAGACTGCTACGCCAGATATTTTGCAAAGAAATTCAGAGCGCACTGAGACACGGACAGAAATTCTTCCAACTCAAAAAGGGCAGCCATCGACAACCGTTTTACCTCAAACCATTCCATCACCGACAACCTCAGTGATACCTGTTCCGCTTCCACCTCCCAAAACAACTGAAGTCGTCAAGTCGTCGGGCTTTTCTGATGTTCCGTCGAATTATTGGGCTAGTCCATTTATTGCCGCGATGGTTGAGCGCGGTATTATGCAAGGGTTTCCAGATAATACCTTTCGACCCGAAGAACCTGTGACACGTGTCGAATTTGCTGATATGTTGCAACGAGCTTTTAATCGCTCAAAAACTCGCTCAACGGTAGATTTTAAAGATGTACCGAGTGGGGATAACACAACACCTGCTATTGATCAAGCAGTGCAGATGGAATTTATGAAAGGATATCCTGGTCAAGTTTTCCGACCCGATCAGCCGATTTCTAAAGCAGAGTCATTGGTGGCTTTAGCCAACGGTCTAAAACTGACTAACACGTCCACTTTTGAACAAGTTAACAGCATTTATCAAGATGCTGAACAAATTCCACGCTATGCTATGGATGAAGTCGCAGCAGCGACAACCGCAGGTATCGTCGTCAATCATCCCGAGTCGAGAATTCTTGCACCACAACAAATCATTACACGAGCCGAGGCCGCCGCTTTAGTTTATCAAGCTTTAGTCAAAGCTGGTCAAGCCGAGAAAATCGACTCGCCTTATCTCGTACAACCCTAAAAAACTTATTTAATGATCATGAACTACACTCTCATTAGCAATTTATGGCTTCAGCCACTTGTTTTACAAGATTTCTTAGCGCAAACATCCGCCCCGACTACTACTACTACTGAATCCAACCCCGCTTTATCTCCGATTACTCAATTTTTGGCAGCACTGGGGTTAGGGAGTTTAGGAGGAACCCTTTTAAATCTGATCGGAGCGATTATCATCTTTGTTCTCGGTTGGATTATTGCTTCAATCGTTAAAGGAATCGTTAAAAACCTACTCAAGCGGACTGATATAGATAATCGTCTAGCCAGTTCCGTCAGTGGAGGAAGAGCGGGATCACAGCCGCAAATTGAGGATTTGCTCGGTTCGGTGGTCTTTTGGATACTGTTTATCCTAGCGGTGGTAGCTTCTCTCAATGTTCTCCAACTGACGACCGTTGCCGCTCCGCTCAATAGTTTCCTAAATCAAATTTTTGCCTTTTTACCCCGACTGGGTTCAGCAGCTTTATTAGTTGGGTTGGCTTGGGTTTTAGCGACATTAGCCAAAGCAGTAGTCATTCGTTCAGCCCGCTCGTTTTCTCTTGATGAGCGACTCGCCGATCATACCCCGACTGATAATCGCTTAGTTTTGAGCGAAACGCTAGGAAATGCTCTATATTGGTTTGTTTTTCTCTTTTTCTTACCTCTAATTCTAGGTGTTCTGGATTTACAAGGCCCACTTCAACCCGTCCAAAACTTACTCAATGATATTTTGGCCGCTTTACCCAGAATTCTAAAAGCGGTTGTCATTGGTGCAATTGGTTGGTTAATTGCTCGTATCGTACGGGGCATTGTCACCAATCTTTTATCAGCGACAGGTGTGGATCGTATTGGTGCTAAATTTGGTCTCAGAGGCACAACAGGGGGTCAATCCCTTTCTTGGTTACTGGGTACGATCGTCTATGTTCTGATTCTGATTCCGACGGCGATCGCGGCTCTGGATGCCCTACAGATTGAGGCAATTTCTGCACCCGCTATTGAAATGCTCAATCAGATTCTCCGTGCTATTCCGCAAATTTTCACGGCTATTCTAATTCTGGCGATTGCTTATGTAGTGGGTCGTTTTATTGGTGAGTTAGTGACGAGCATTTTAACCAGTATTGGATTTAATAATATCTTCAACTGGTTAGGCTTTCCCACGACTACTGTAACAACACGACGCGCACCTTATCCCGATCCGATCCCACTGGAAAATGATCCCAGTCCAGTCCCCAGAACTGATACGGTACAAGTTACACAACGCACCCCATCAGAGATCATCGGAATTGTGGTCGTCGTTGGTGTGATGTTATTTGCGACGGTAGCAGCAACCAATATTCTAAATATTCCAGCATTAACGGCACTGGTTAGCGGTTTATTAATCGTTTTTGGTCGAATTTTGTCTGGTTTAGTGGTATTTGCTGTTGGTCTTTATTTAGCTAATCTGGCTTTTAGCTTAATTACTAGCTCAGGAAGTCCTCAAGCACGAATTTTAGGACAAACGGCGCGAATTGCCATTATTGCCCTTGTATCGGCGATGGCACTGCAACAGATGGGAATTGCTAGTAGCATTGTCAACTTAGCCTTTGGTTTATTATTAGGTGCGATCGCTGTAGCCATTGCTCTCGCTTTTGGTTTGGGAGGACGAGAAGTAGCGGGAAATCAGCTACAAGAATGGCTCTCAAGCTTCAAAAATAATCGCCCACCTCAATAAACATCTATCGAAGGGGGTTTTTACTTCTTTCTTGACTTCTAGTAGATTAGGGTACAAATGGTTATTTTGGGTAACTTGAGATTCTGTGGACAACTACATTCTGATTTTATTGGTCGTCGGATCGCTTCTGTTGTTTGTTACCCTGGGTTCGGGTTGGATTTCTCGTTTACCTTTGTCTTATGCCCTAATCTACTTAATTATCGGAATTATTCTTGGCCCCTACGGCATTCAATTAATTAAAATTCGACCAGATGCAGACTTTTTAGAGCGATTAACTGAGTTTGTGGTGATTGTTTCTCTCTTTAGCTGCGGTTTAAAGATGAATCGGCCTTTAAATACCCTCGCTTGGAATTCAACAATACGATTGATTGGGTTTTTAATGCCGATTTCGATTTTTGGGCTGGCTTTGTTTGAGCAATGGATACTTGGAGTGGATTTTGGAACTGCTTTGTTGCTAGGGGCGATTCTAGCGCCGACCGATCCTGTACTCGCTTCAGAAGTACAGATTAAAGATCCTGAAGATGGGGATGAATTACGATTTGGTTTGACTTCTGAAGGGGGGTTAAACGATGCTCTCGCCTTTCCTTTTGTCTATTTTGGATTATATTGGCTCAAAGATGAAAATTGGCAGAATTGGTTTAAAAATTGGGTTGCAGTCGATCTGATTTGGGCTTCCTTTGCGGGTATTGTGATGGGTTATTTAGTCGCAAAAGTTGTTGTTTGGCTCGATCAAAGGCTACAACAATCGAATATTGATTTAATGGATGAACTGATGGAAGATTTCATCGCTTTAAGTATTATTCTTTTGACCTACTCTTTAACAGAATTAGTCAATGGTTATGGATTTTTAGCAGTTTTTGTGGCTGGTATAGTGACACAGGGCAGCTACCGTGATCCTGAAAAACCTTATGCTCAACTCGAATTTATTGAACGTTTTGAAAAGTTATTAGAAATTGGTACAATATTACTACTCGGTGCTTTACTCCGCTTTGAACCGATTTTATTTTATTTGCCACAATCTTTGATGATTGCTGGATTATTATTTTTCGTGATTCGTCCCTTGGGAAGTTGGATTAGTACGATCGGGGATCGCTTTGTGATCCGACGTTGGTTATTCGGATGGTTTGGCATTAGAGGGGTTGGCTCTTTGTACTATTTGTTTTATGCTTTTGGCAAGGGTTTAAAGGGTGAATTGGGAGAACAGATCGCTTGGATTACCTTGACGGTGATCGCGCTTTCTGTGATCATACACGGTATCACTACAACGCCTATTATGAACTGGTATGAAAGACAGATCGAGAAAAGACAAAGAAAAGTTCAGTCTGTAAAATTGTGAAGCTATTTTTTTAATGAAGAAATGTAGAGACGCAATAGATCGCGTCTTTACAAAAATCTTCACCAACTCAATTTTAAGCTTCAATAATAACCCGTAAATTTCCGCGTTTTTTGCTCACACGACAAGCGGTTGTTCCGTTAGAACGCTCAAACTCTAGATCAAGTAGCGTTTTACCGACTCGCAAATTCTGTATCGATAGCCAATGAATCGAAGGTAAAAGCGTCGGATCGATGACTCGTAAATAGTTACCTGGTGCATCGGGAACTAAATTTAACATCATTAAAATCAGTTGAAATACTGTTCCACTTGCCCAAGCTTGCGGTGAACAAGCGACAGGATATTGAATAGGCGAATTAGAGTCCATCCGTTCATAGCCACAGAATAACTCTGGAGGACGATGATAGGGTTGAGCAACCGTCATATCAAAGATGCCTTGAGCAATTTCGAGGGCTTGATCAATAAAACCAAGCGATCGCAATCCCGACGCGATCATCCCATTATCATGAGGCCAAACTGATCCTATATGATAACCCATTGGATTGTAGCTTGGGTTATAACTGCTTAGGGTACGAATTCCCCATCCACTGAACATATCAGGGGCTTGCAAACGTTCGGCAACACTGGCGGCTTTTTCGATATCAACAATACCTGTACTTAAACAATGACCAGGGTTAGAAGTTACACTATCAACGGGTTTACCTTGTCCATCTAAGGCTAAAGCTAAATAACCTTGCTCGAGTAACCAAAAATCATGATTAAAGCGAGTTTTCAGTTCTCTTGCTTCTTTTTGTAAGCGTTCTGCTAAATCATATAATTTTTTACGGTAGGCGATTTCAGCTAAACGAATTTTAGCTGCATAGACATATCCTTGAACCTCAGCTAATGCGATCGCCCCTTCAGCTATTTTTCCTTTGCGATCTACGATACAATTTCCTGAGTCTTTCCAGCCTTGATTAACTAAACCTCTTTGGGAACGGCAAGAATAACAAAGATAACCTGTTTCTTTCAGGCGACGATCGCACCAGTCCATCGCTGCTAATGCGTTCTCCCACAAAGCATCTAAAGTATGTTCGTCTGCTGTCCATGCGAAATACTCAGCATACAGCATGATCCACAATGGAGTTGCATCAATGGTTCCATAATAAGGAGTGTGGGGAATTTCCTGACATCTGGCCATTTCACCATAACGAATTTCATGCAGGATTTTACCTGGTTCTTCATCACGCCAGTCATTATCCGTTGTTCCCTGATATTGTGCTAGAAGATAAAGGGTATCGCGTGCTAATGTGGGATCTAAACTCAGGGTTTGCGAGGAAGCAATGATCGAATCTCGCCCAAATAGAGTAGAGAACCAAGGAACACCCGCCGCTAGAACATGACGACCTTCAATTGTTTGTCTAAGTAGATAAATATCTTGTTCTGCTTGTTGAATAATTTCATTAATCGCTTTATTATCGGTTTTAATTTTAGTCGCCTGTTCTGTCCAGTTATGAGCCTCCATTAATTCGGAGGCTTTAGCTTGTTTTAAGGTAATGGAGTCATCTAATGTTGATGCCGATTTATTATCATTAAAAAACTGAATATGATAGCATAATATTTTTTGTTCTCTTGCTTCTAATTGAATTTTCCAAATAGCTGTATTTCCTTGAATTTGGTCAGGTAAATAATTACTAAATCGGATTCGGGATTCGGCAATCATTCCATCTAATGCTTGATAAGCTAAAATAATTTCGGGTTTGATATGATAGCTACTTCCTAAAGAATATTCTAAAAAATGAAGCTTCTGCCCTCTTTTTTCTCTGGCATAACCTCGAACATCAAAAATATCTAAAAAATCAGCATCAAAAGTTAAACTAATTGTAAATTCAACGGTAGATGTATTATAATTTGTAATCGTAATTTCTTCAAATAAACCACCTTCGATGACAATTTCTCTCTCAATCCCAATCGTTTCTGGAAGAATTGATTCATCAGAATTAGTGTCATTTAACTGGGGATTAGCCGCTAAAACACTTAAAGCAAATCCTTTTTTAGCGGTACTACTGAGTAAAACGGGAGCTTGTCTATTAATTTGTAAATCTAATCGATTAAGATAGCGTGTATCTTTACAAAAGGCACCCATACTATTAACCATTCCATTTGTTGAACAGTTAGAACTGGCTACATTGCCTAAGGTATCGGTAATTAAAAAGATGTCATCATTTTTCAGAGTTAGAGTAGGGATCGGGTGTTCATTATCGATCGCACAAGACCATTCTTCGGCGGAATAAAATTCGGACTGAACAAATTTTCGTCCTTCAAACTCGATAATTTCTGTCATAGAAGCACTGAGATAAAACAAAATAAAGGTTAAAGGGTAAGGGAGCAAAAGTTAACTTTTTAATCCATTACCCTAAACAACAAATCAAGATATTGATTAAACTGCTACTCGTTTAACTTCTTCCCCGACTGGAGTCCATAAAGGAGAGGTTTGTGGGGGGTTCCAAGGTTGCTCGTGCATAATGGTTCGAGCCAAAGTATAACGATAAAGATGACTTAATTTGATGGCGACACTGTTCCAAGTAAATCGTTGATTGACACTTGCTGATGCTTGTTTTCTGAGTTTCTTCGCCCAGACTTCATCTTGTATAACCCGATGAATCGCTCCCGCAAAAGCATCAACATCTCTAGGTGGCACAAGTAAACCTGTTTCTTCTGGAAGGACAGTAAAGCGTAATCCTCCAACATTAGAAGCAATTACAGGTGTTCCACAGGCCATCGCTTCAATTGCTACTAAGCCAAAAGGTTCATAGTGGCTAGGTACGACACAGACATCAGCAGCACTGTAATACAATGGTAGCAAATCGTGTCCCACCTGACCTGTAAATACAGTAATCTCGTCTAACCCTAGATCTTGTACGATTTGTTCGATTCGTTGTCTTTCTTGTCCATCAATGCGATCAGTGAGACTACCTCCCACAATCACTAATTTTAGTTTGTCACAACCTTGATTTTTCAAAGAAGCACAGGCTTGAACGAGCGTTTCAATCCCTTTACGGGGGTCAAAGCGTCCGACATAAAGAACGATTTTCTCTTGAGGAAACCAACCGAGTTTTTCTCTAGCACTGACTTTCGGGATCGCACAAAAGTTACTGGTATCTGTACCACAGGGAATAACTTCAATTTGTCCTTTTGATGAAACCCGTGTTTTAAGGATTTCTTTTTCTTGAGGACTGGTAGCAACCACACAGCTTGAACGTTCTAGGATGGCTTTTTCGGTCGCCAGACGAGTGTGAGCAATTTTTGGTTTGGTAACTGAATCATATTTCACGACTCCTAATGAATGGTAAGTATGAATCAGTTGAATCCCTGTTTTTTGTTGTAATTGTAAGCCGATCCACGCGGATAGCCAATAGTTGGTATGTATTAAAGGATAAGAATAAGCTTGCTGAGTCTGGAAATCACAAAATGATTTAACAAACTCTGGCATATGATCAAAAAGACGATCTCTGGGAATAAAGGTTTCTGGCCCTGCTTTTAGGCGAATTGTGCGACAATATGGAGAATGTTGAACAATAGTTGGATCTTCTGGATTTGCTTTGCGGGTGAACATATCTACTTGCCATCCCAAAGCAGCCAGATTTTCTCCCACTTGACGAACATAGACATTTTGACCCCCTGCTTCTTCAGTGCCGACGACTGCGGCTGGATCGGCATGATCGGAGAGTAGAGCGATCGCTTGACGTTTCGTGTTAATCATAAGGCACCTCATCCTTAAGCTGGAAAAGAAATAATAAAAAAGTTATACGAGTATCGCTGAACGAGCATGACCATTTTTTGCATATTTTTCGGCTAAAATCTGGCGATAAACCGCTTCATAACCATCAGCCATCCGTTTAGCACTAAAATTTTCTAAAACATAATCCCGACAGTCTTGACGATTTAATTCTGATATTCGCTTAACTGCGGCAACACATTCATCGACCGAATTGCAGATATAACCACTCTTCCCGTGTGACATTACTTCAGGAACAGAACCTAAATTCATAGCAATAACAGGTGTTCCCACAATCATTGATTCAATCATGACTAAACCAAAAGGTTCGCGCCAAGTAATAGGAAACAAAGTTGCAATGGCACCACCTAGGAGAGGACTTTTATCTTGGTGTGTTGCTTCTCCTAAATATTGAATTTGCTTGCCGTCAATATGAGGTTTGACTTGAGTTGCGAAGAATTCTTGATCGACTGGATCGACTTTACCTGCCATTTTCAACGGTAAACCTGTCCGTTTAGCAATTTCGATGGCTAAATGGGGGCCTTTTTCGGATGACATTCGGCCTAAAAAAGCCAGATAAGGCGGGTTATCTGGTTGAGGATGATAGGTATAGCGATTAGGATCGATTCCGTTATAAACTGTTGCCACACAGTTTAGATTTAGTCTTTGATCACGCTGTGCATCTGAAATACTGACAAAAGGTTGTTTTCTTGCATGGATGAACAGCTTTTCATTATCGGGGGTGAAAATGCCATGTAAGGTATGTACCGTCGGCGTTTTGACTAAATTGCAATAGGGTAAGGCGGCACATCCGACATGAGAATGAATGATATCAAATTGATCGGCTTGTTCATAAACGCGACCAAGATTCAGCATTTCATAAATTCCATATTCTTTGATGCGTGAATCAAGGCGTAAGGCTTTATCGTGAACAGATTCAAGCTTAGCAAGAGTGACGGAATCACCTGATGCAAATAGGGTTACATCATGTCCTTTTCTGACTAATTCATCAGTTAGTAGACCAACGACTAACTCAGTTCCGCCATAAGCTGGGGGGGGAACACGTTCCCACAGGGGGGCAATTTGAGCGATCCTCATGCTAATTCTCCTTGTTTTTAAATTTTGAGTTCAAGTGTACTTTAGTAATTTGGTATATCTTTTGATACAATTTAGTTTTTTTAAAAAAAATTAATCAAGTAGGGATAACCGAACTTTGGTAGCTACAACGTTGACAAAATCAGTATTTTAGTAACTAAAAAATAGATTTTTAAGCTTTAAAATTATTCTGTATAAGAATTCTTACTTAGACTACCTATGAGTTTAATCGGATGTATTGATGCAATGAATCTCTCTATCGGTGCAAAATCACGGTTGCAGTGGGCTGAGTTTTTTAATTCTCTAGGTATACGATATCCAAATCAGGTATACCATTTGTTAGGCATTTGTAGAGACGAACTATGATAGGTACGTCTCTACTCCAATTAAGGGGGAAAAGGGCAACCATGACCCTTTAATTTTTGACTGAATGAATACGAAACTACTTGTCTAGTTCGATTTTGACTGGGCTAACTTTCCAAATCTCATTACAATATTCCCGAATGGTTCGATCGCTAGAGAATTTACCCATCCGAGTTGAATTGAGAATTGACATTCTTGTCCAATTTTCTTGATCTTTATAGGCTTGGCTGACTTTTTCCTGACAGTCAATGTAAGATTGAAAATCAGCTAATAGCATATAAGGATCACTACTCAGCAATGAGTCAATAATTGGCTTGAATAATTCGGGATCACCATAACTGAAATAACCGCTTTTAATGCGATCAATTACTCCTTTTAATTCTCGATTACGAGTGTAGTAATCCATCGGGTTATAACCGTCTGCTTTCATCGCATAAACTTCTTCTGCTGTCAAGCCAAATAAGAAAAAGTTTTCGGCTCCCGCTTCTTCTCGGATTTCGATATTAGCACCATCTAGTGTACCGATCGTCAACGCTCCATTCATCGCAAACTTCATATTTCCAGTACCAGACGCTTCTTTACCTGCGGTAGAGACTTGTTCTGATAAATCGGCAGCAGGATAAATCTTTTGACCGAGGGAAACATTAAAATTAGGCAAAAAGACAACTTTCAGACGACCTCTAACATCAGGATCTTTGTTCACAATATCCCCAACTGAATTGACCAATTTAATAATCAATTTGGCCATAAAGTAGCCTGGTGCCGCTTTCCCGCCAAAAATAAAGGTTTTTGGGGTAATCTCGATATCTGGATTTTGTTTGATTCGGTTATACAAAGCAATAATGTGTAAAACCGCTAGATGTTGGCGTTTATATTCATGTATCCGTTTGACCTGAACATCAAAAATTGAATTAACATCAACTTCAAGATTACGGTTTTTTAGAATATAATCGGCTAGATGCTGTTTGTTTTCTTGTTTAATATTGCGCCAACGAGTACAAAATTCAGGATCATCGATATAGGCTTCTAGTTTTCTCATTTCATCAAGATCTTTGAGCCAATAATCACCGATTTTTTCCGTAATTAATTGAGCGAGTTTGGGGTTACTCAGTAAGATCCAGCGTCGCGGGGTCACACCGTTGGTTTTGTTGAAGAATTTTTTCGGCCACAGTAGCGCGAATTCTCTGAGGGTATCCTTTTTCAAAAGTTCGGTATGGAGTGCGGCAACACCGTTAATGGAATGGCTACCGACACAGGCTAAATTAGCCATGCGAATTTGCTTTTCTTCTTTAATTTCTTCAATGATCGAAAGTTTAGCAACTAATTCATCTTGATCGGGGAACCAAATACGGACATCTTCTAAGAAATGATGGTTAATTAGATAGATGATTTCGAGATGTCGGGGTAGAAGTTTGCCAAATAAACTAGCAGGCCAACGTTCTAAGGCTTCTGGCATTAGGGTATGGTTGGTATAAGCAAAGGTTTTTTGGGTAATTGTCCAAGCTTTTTCCCACGTTAAGCTATTTTCATCGACGAGTAGACGCATTAATTCAGCGATCGCAACTGCGGGATGAGTGTCATTAAGCTGAATGGAAAATCGTTCGTAGAAATTATCTAAACTCTTATGGGTTTTCAGGTGTAGACGGATTAAATCTTGTAGAGAAGCAGAAACAAAGAAATATTGTTGAGCTAATCGTAATTCACGTCCTGCGGGGGTATTATCATTCGGATAGAGAACTTTTGAAATGGTCTCAGCATCCATTTTTTCGGCGACCGCTTGATCATACTGTCCTGAGTTAAAAGCATCAAAGTTAAACGCTTCAGATGCTTCTGCTTTCCACAGACGAAGCGGGTTAACAGTATTGGTCTTATAACCAGGAACAGGTGTATCATGAGGAATGGCTAAAACGGTTCGTTCGGGAACCCAGTTTACTTTTGTATTTCCCTTATCATCATGATAGAGTTCGGTAAAACCACCGAGTTTAATTTCTACTGTTTCATCGGGGCGGGGTAATTCCCAAGGGTTGCCAAAACGTAACCAGTTATCGGGAATTTCTGCTTGCCAACCGTTTTTAAGCATTTGATGGAAAATGCCGAATTCATAGCGAATACCATAGCCGATCGCAGGAATTTCTAAACTAGCCAAAGAGTCAAGAAAACAAGCCGCTAAACGCCCTAAACCGCCATTACCTAGACCTGGATCGGGTTCTTGCTCTAAAATTTCATCAAAATCTAAGTCTAATGCTTCAATGACTTGGCGCACTTCGTCATAAATTCCCAAGTTAACTAAATTGTTACCCAGATGGCGACCCATAAGGAATTCTGCTGATAGATAGCAAACTAATTTCCCTTGTTCGGTTTTGTAGGTATCGACTGTTTTGAGAAATCGCAAGAGCAGGCGATCACGAATGGTGTAGGTAGAGCAACATAATAATCATATAAAGAAGCATCAGCCCTATTCGTTCCCTGTAAGAAGAAAAGATTATCTAAAAAAGCTTGTTTAAGTGCTTGAGGACTCATTCCTGTGCGATCATCATCTACTTGGATGGTAGGTTCACACGCAGGAGCAAGGCTATTGTCAGTTTCAGATAGATAGATGTTCTCCATGTTTGCTTGTCCTTGAGGCTGATATGCTTAATCCTAAATGATTTGAATCAATATCAAATAGGTTTGTCAGGATAATTTGACACGTTTTTGAGTTGAGGATTCTTATTTTTTAACTTCAAGCGGGCTTTAGAAGTATAGAACTCTTTTGACTAATGCTCAAGGAAAACAAATATTACGCTCGCTTTTTTCGACCGTAGTATTGGTTTTTAAATAGTCTCGTACCCAATTACAGCCAAAATTTATTAGATTAAGATTGAGAATTTGCGGCAAATCCCATAAGATAATCGTCTGATCGTCACTGCTAGAAGCCAATGTTTTTCCATCTTGACTAAAGGCAACACTGGAAACAACAGAGGTATGACCATTTAAAGTAGCTAGAGTTGTTCCATCAACGCGCCAAACTTTAACTGTGTTATCGAGTCCACCGGCTGCGATCAGTTGCCCATCAAGACTAAACGCTAGTCGAGTCAAACCAATGCCACCACCCGTCAACGTTTGTACTAATGTACCATCTGTTCGCCAGATCCGCAATAAATTATCACCCCCCGCAGTTGCGATTAATTGGTTATCGGGACTAAACGCAACGCCAAAAACTTCACTCGCATTTGCATTAAGTATTCGATATGGCTTTGAGGATAAACGTCCTGCATTCCAAGACCAAAGTTTAACCGTACCATCTGTACTCGCAGAAGCAAGCAACTGACCATCGGGACTTATAGCTAGATCCCAAATGCGGGTCTTGTGTGCTAAAAACGATTGCTGAAGTTTAAATTCTCCCTTTTTGTTGCGCTGCCAAAGATTAAGGGTCGGGATCACGCCACCTGTGATAAGCGTTTGTCCATCATTAGTATAGGTTACAGCTAAAACACCTGCTCCTGGGGACTGAAGCAAAGTAGGCTGTTTGGTCACTTCCTTGAGATTCCACAGTCTGACATCAGCACGACTTCCCCCAATGGCTAAGGTTTGACCATCGGGACTAAAAGCCAGACTGAGTAAGCGGGGATCATTGGATGTTAAGGTTTTTTCTAGTGTGCCATCGCGTCGCCATAGTTTAATCTCATTTCCAGAAATCGAGGCGAGGCGTTGACCATCGGGACTAAAAGCAATCTTCCAGATAATTTCGTGATGTCCATAAAGGCTTTTTTTGATGGGTGAATTAACCTGCCACAGTCTAATAGTGTTGTCATCGCTAACTGAGGCTATGGTTTTTCCATCAAGACTAAACGTCAGATCTCGAACCGTACCGCGATGTCCTTGAAACGTTTTCATTAAAGTACCATCAGTATGCCAAAGCTTGATTGTTTTGTCAGAACTGGCTGAGGCTATGATTCTTCCATCAAGACTAAACGCCAAACTTTGTATTTCTGCCGTATGACCTTCTAAGCTTCTTAAAAGAGTTCCATCAGGTCGCCAAAGTCGGATCAGATTATCTGCGTTACCTGATGCTATGATCTTTCCATCAGGGCTAAACACTAATCGCCAAATCGCGGAGTTACTCTCTGGGGCCTTAAATGTCTTAATTAATCTGCCATCTAAATTCCAAAGAAAATATTTTCCGTTGAGTAAAGCTGTCGCGATCGTTTTTCCATCGGGACTAAAGGCGATCGCCCAACTCGCCCTTTCATGCTTTAGCGTTTTAACTAGAGTTCCGTCTAATGTCCAAAGTTTGACGGTATAATCGGCACTACTAGAGGCGATCGTTTTTCCGTCTGGACTAAAGGCAACGCGCCACACAGCCCCTTGATGTCCGTAAAAGCTTTTGATTAAATTTCCGTTAAGATCCCAAAGTCGTACAACTCCGTCAAGCCCTGCGGCAGCAATCAGACGGCTATCTGGGCTAAATTGAATTTGTTGAATCGATGTTTCTTGGGGAATCGTTTTAATTAAAGTTCCATCAGGTTTCCAAAGCTTGATCGTACGATCATAACTAGCAGTAGCGATCGCTTGACTATCGGGACTATAAGCAACACTCACCACTAACCCTTGATGTCCAGAGAAACGATTGATTTCATTGGTTCCGTAAACGGCTTGTTCTAAGACTTGATTTGTTTGTCGGCCTAGATCCGTTTGCTTTGAACCACTCAGAAAACGGAGTTTTTGCAGTTTGTCTTGTGCTTTAATCGCTTGTACGAGAGCATCTAAATGTTGATTAGAATTAAAACTACCATTAGAAGCACTGGTAAGAGCTTGGATCTCGCTTAAGGTTGCTTGTCGATATTGAGTGAAAGCAACTACACCCAGAGCAACTGCGATCAAAAATTTAACCGTCATTCCAGATAGTAACCATTTGACCCGACGTGAGTTCCGCCGTTCAATAGCTAGTCTTTTCTCAATTTCTTTGAGTCGTTCGGTTTCTAGTTTTTGCTGGATTTCTTGACGGTCTAATTCTTGGCTGGCGGCTAAAAATTTGTAGTCTAGATTACTTAAAGTTTTGTGCTGCGTCCATGCTAAAGCCTCTTGTAGTGCAAGACCCCGTAATAAGCGCGACTCATCTTGATATCCTGAAGCCACCCAAGCATTTAATAATGAGGCGTAGGGTCGGAGTTGGTCTAACTGTTGTGTAACCCATTCATGACTAAAAACGCTACGATAAATCGGATTTTTTACGCGAAGATAGCCTTTATACTTTTCTACAATCCCCGATAATAAGAGTTCGGTCTGTTCTGGACTATCATCCGTCGGAACAAGCTGCCCCGTTGCCTCGGCTTGTAAGACCTGTTGATAGAGTCCTAATAAGCGTCCCGAACGTTGTTCATTGGATAAAAGACGGGTGCGAATTGTCCGAAAGTGTTCGGGTTCGTCTTGTGATTCCCAACATTTAATAATATGCGATCGTACTATTTGTTCTACCCAATAGGATTCGGTTCCAGGTGGTAGGTTGATGATTCCCTTTGCAGTTAGTGATGCGGTTTGCCAGACAATTTGACAGAGTTTTTGGGTCAGAAAGGGTTGTCCACCTGTCCAATAAATTAGTTCTCGTAGGACAATCTCGCTTTGATTGACGATTTTTTGTAAACCTTTGAGTAAGGGGGTCGCTTCATGGAATTGAAAGCCATTTAATTCGATTGCAGTACCGATGTTAAAGGGTGTTCGGCGTTTGTCAGAAATGAGATCCGATGGACTGGCTACACCAAATAACGCAAATCCTAAACGTTTAAATTTTGGATTCATCGCCCGTTGATTATAGCAATGTCGAATCCAAGCAAAAAAATCATCGACAGGAAATTTTAAACTCAGCAAACTATCAATTTCATCAATAAAAATGAAAAGGCGATCGCTGATTGATTTGGGTAATAGAATTTCTTCAACAAACTGATGCAATTGCTGAATCGGTGATAATCCAGCTTGCTTTTCCCACCAACTTTTTAAGTTAAAAGTTTGTTGTAGGTTTAATCCATAGAAAAGACTAACAATTACGCCTTTATACCATTGAGCAGAGCTTGTATCTTCACTACCCAATCGTGTTACATCTAAATAAAGACATTGATATCCTTCTTCTTTTAAACGATAGCTGGTTCGTTGTAAAAGTGAAGATTTACCCATCTGACGCGAGTTGAAAATATAACAAAATTCACCCGTGTGAAGTGCCTTATACAGTTTTTCGTCAGCTTGACGGCTGACATATGTCGGATCGTTACTGCGGAGACTACCACCAACTTGATATTTCATGTTAATGATTTTGATTTTTCATCTAGCCCTAAATTTAATAGCAATAGTTGTTTCATGAAATAAGAATGGTAAAGTTCACAACGTAAGCGAATTTGATCGCCATCATAGCAAATCAAGCCTATACTTTCGAGTTTATACGCTTGTATGGAATTGAAATAAAAACTTTGATTTGTGGTTAAAATATCGGTTAATGTATTGACTAGGCTGGCGTGTTTTTGCAGGGTTAGCCAGTGTCGCCACAAATGGTAGCGATAAATACCACCGTCAGTTAATGCCTCTTTAATCAAATCTTTAAGGGTTATTCCTTGGGTATTAATATAGTACAAAGCAATCCGAATCAGGGCTGGATGTCCACCAACTAAAGTCATTAATTGTTCGGTTTGGTTGGTTTTCCAATTTAAACCATGCCGTAGGGCTAATTCGGTGACTTGTTGTGATGTCAATTCCCCAAGATGTAAAGGTAATCCGACATTAAAGGGCGATCGGTTAATATCTAGATTAATATATTCTTCTGTTGAATAAACGACGACTAATCTCAGTTTTTGCCAGTCGGTATCTTGTCGTGCATCTTCATACCATGAACGTAGCAATGAAAAGAAGTCTTGAGCTAGATCAGACTGTTCAAAGATTCGCTCTACTTCATTTAATACTAAAACAATTGGGTTTTCACGGTTTTTAAGAATTTGATGCACCATCAAGCTACAACTTAACTTAGAGCCGATTTCTTCATCCCAATAGTCATCTAGATTCAATTTGAGATCTAATTGATTGGCAATTTGTTTTCCTAAACAACGCAAAAGTTTGTTTAAGTCACTTAAATAAAATAAATCAATCTGATTAAAATTAAAGACGATTGTTTGATATTGTTGATTTCGAGCAAAAGTCAGTAAACGTAATACTAGGGAACTTTTGCCCATTTCTTTAGGGGCGCGAATCCGAATCAGACATCCTGGGTAAACAATTTCCTGATATGCTAATTCTTCAATGGGCGGTCGTTCGATATACAATGGTGAATCTAACGGAACTGGCCCATCTGGATAAGCATCAAGATAAGTCGATTTTGTAGACTCATGACTTAATGAATTTTGTTCTACTTCTTTTGATAGATGTGATTCTCTAAAAATTGTGTAGTCTTCATCGGATAATTCGAGGTTAAAGGCACTAAAACAAAGTTTTAAGGTTTTTTGATCGACTTTTGTATGCAGCGACCATAAGCGGCTTAGTGTACGTGTTGAAACGTTAATGCGATCGCCGAGTTGTTCCAATGTCCAGCGTTCCCCTTTATTTTCTGCTAATTCCATAGCTTGAATCGCTGTCTGTAAACGTTTTAGTCCCACTGTCGTTAGCACAACGCCACGCTTACGGCTATTTTTGAATGATGTGATGCTTTTGGTCATCTTTTAACAATTTTTATATTTTTCTTAACGTTAAAGCTTGAGCAACTTTTTATACTTCTTCTTTTGTACTAAACTTTATCGAAAAACTCAATCAACTAAATTCGACTCATCATTAACTTTTTACTTAACTGTCTTATCTGCTATTGCTTTTTTATAAAAACACATAAAATATATATCTAAGGTTAAAATTTGTTAAATATCAATTTGTATCCCATCCTAAATGTTTTGAATCTTGAGGACAGAATTGAATGATATATACTTCTAAAAATGACACGGACACTACGATTTATAAAGTCATTATTAAAGTAGATGAAGAAACTGATATGTTAGATTTTTCGATTTGGCCTGCCCATCGAACTAACCCTACAGGCTGGAAAGATATCAAAAAGACTGGAACTAAGCAAGAATGTATTGATTATGCAGTAAAAGCTCGTTCGAGACGTAAATCAGCTTAAATAAAACTAACGTTAGCTTTTTGGACAGCTTATGTAAAAAATACATGAAAACAATCGATGTACAACAATCTTACTTAATGACTATTGCTAATCTAGTCGATTATTGCTGTAACACTTCTCACTATATCAATTTATCGGAGCAAGAAGCGTTAAATCTAGTTGAAGAAAATTTATTTTTTTGGAGTTTAGTAGAAGAACAATTTAGCGATAATTGTTTAGATTATCAAAAAAGAGAGCTTCTTTATGTGATTGAAATTCGATTTGGTATTCAGTTTTCTAATAGTGACAAAAAAATGTTGATGGAAAATTCTTTATGTACTTTTCATGATGTGGCTGCAATTGTTGATGCAATTAAATCAAGACAATTGGGAAAATAATCAATAAAGTCTAGCGTCGTTTCCTTCTTTTTTTAGGTTGACGTTTTTGACGTTTATAAGCTGAACCTAGCCAATCACTTAAACTATGGCTCATTGAACCAAGTTCTAATCCTATGACGATCGCTAGTATTTCTTGCAGATAATCTTGTGTCAGCAATTGCCAGATATCGAGAGCAATTTGTTGCCAATTCCAGTCAGATCCCGACACTAATTTCACTAAAATAATTAGGGGAATTCCTCCTAAAATTAGAATTAAACTCAGATATAAAATTCTGATCAAAGTACCTATAATACAGCCATGAGATAAACAAGAACGATGAGGAATCATCGACTGATAGGGTTGCCAGATCCAGCGCAGCACACCCCATCTTTGATACTGAACCGAATAGATATCTAAATCTGGCCCAAACATGAGTCCACTAAACACAAAAGCACTCGACATTAATAAAGCGACTGTGCTACTGCGACTCAATAGCCAAGATAAACCAACAATCCAAGGTAGTGACCAAAGCGTAATGCGATCGTGTATGCGACCTGAAGGCATGAATAAATACTTGTCATTTTATAAAAGTATATGTTAAACTAGGTAAGCGTGTGAAAAAGGGCGATTAGCTCAACGGTAGAGCGCCTGCCTTACAAGCAGGATGTTACAGGTTCAAATCCTGTATCGCCCATAAATTTTAAATCTTTATTGCTTAGATAATTTGATGAGAATTGTCTATGTTATCGCATATCTGCATTATTTGTTGTTAAATCAAGAGTTAATAAATAACAAAGCTATTATTGTACTAACTGAAAAATGGAGAAATGATAGCAATTTCTTGATTTCGGTTCTTTCGATAAATCGTAAAATCACTATCCAAAGTTAATAATTCACCTGAATACAGTTCCGCCATTCTTACCAGACAAGCATCAGCATTCATACATCGGTACAGATTGATAGCGTATCATCAACTCATCTACTGCTTCTAGGTTTTCCTCCAATCTAAAAGGAATTTGAATAACTCTGCTACGGAGTAATGTGATAATAGCAGTCTCACCTCCATAAACATTTTTTAAAAGAAAATATGCTTCTGTAATAACAGACTCACAGGTTAATAAAGGAGGCTGTATTTTCGCCCATTCTTCTCTTACCCAAGGGTGAAACTGTTCTCGACGATTGATTAATGCGACTAAAGGGCCTGTATCCAATAAGACATTTTGCCTCATTTTTCAACTGTTCCTTTAAGATATACTTTATTAGTCGCTAAATCACTTGGCCCACCCTCTACACAACCTACTATGTCTCCTGCTGCTTCTAGAGCAGACATTGGACTCCCATCAGCATTTTTAAATTCTACCTTTTGTATTTTACTATGCAAAAAATCCACAAAATCCATGACCTGTTGCTGTTGTTCAATCGCTAAGGTTCTAACTTTTTCGGCGATGATTTGGTCTATGTTAACTAATTGAGTCATTGTTCGTTTGTTCCAATTCTCATTAATCCTAGTCTAAATCACTCAGAACAAAAGAACGATCGCAATTTTTACGGCATTTGCAAAGTAATTAACTGATCTTCGAGCAAAATTTCACGAAACTGGCTATAATCGGCTAATACAGCTACCATATGTAAATGTGAATCGGGTTCTATCTGTAAATCTGCCCAAGGTACTGCGATTTCAAGACATTGATTTAAGGCAACAATTGCCCGACTAGCGCGAGAATGCCACACCTGATAGCCTTGCGCTTCTTCTAACCAAACCGACTCAGTAATTAAATTAATCCCTAAATGATGATGAAAATAATAATTTAGTGGGGCTTTTTTAGGTAAATCGGCAAGTGGGGCGGGGCTATTTTTGCGATAATGACCGGGATAGTACCACAATAAATGTAACTCTCTGGGTAAATCTACGCCTGGTTGTACGCCTTGTTTGAAATCTAAACGCAGATAGAAATTAAGGTGATCCCAACCATAATACAACCGTTGTACTAAACTTCCTCGGTGCATGGTTCCTCTAGCACCCCCAATATCATACCGTCCTGCGTAATCCCAGTCTTGTTCGTCACCAAAACCATCAATGATCGGATGAATATAATTAGATGGACGATGAGCTTGTTTCGCGTAATGATCTTCTAAGGGTTGGCGTAAATAGGGGGGTATTGGTTCATTTAAAGCCCGATAGATCGCGGCGAGATGTTCCCGAAACAGTTGATCAAACATGGCATCTTGATTAGAGGTATGTCCCTCGCCAAACCACCAAAACCAGTCTGATCCCTCGGCTGCATACAAAGCATCCCAAACTTCGGGGTTATTTTCGGGTGTAGCTTCAGGATGTGTCGCTAAAACTTCTCTGGCAATCGTCAAATAATCCCAAGCTTTATTCTTGACAGGATCACCAATCCATGTACTAAAACAGGCATCGATCCAAGAGCCGCTATGTAATTTAGGTAAAATGATCTTTGGAGGAAATTGCTCAATAAATTCAGAAACAGTAACTAATTTAAGATCGGGGTGCTGACTCAAACGACGATACAGTTCTTCTAGGAAAAATAGACCATCTTTGGGATAATGTTCCCAACAGTTTTCGCCATCTAAAGCGATCGTTACTAACCAAGGTTCATTTAATCCTGTGCCATCCCCAGTTCGATGTAATAGAGAACGGGAAATTGCTTCTAAATGTCCGATCAGATCCATCGCTGCTTGATGACTATCCATCGCTCCATAAGTAAACCCAATAAGATCCGATAAACGATGATCCCGAAAGACGATCGCTAAATCTCCGTTTGGGGTATCGAGTCGATAAGGACGATACAGCAATTCAGGTTCATAAATATTCCCTGTTTCATCTCGATGGAAAAAATGATTTAAACTACTACCTAAAACACCCTCATCTGAACAGATCCAGTTAAAGCCTTGTTTAGCAATATAAGGCAAAATTGCGGGACTGACTGATTGTTCCGAAGGCCATAACCCGCGTGGGATACAGTTAAAGTGAGTGGCATAAATATTCCATGCTTTTTCTAAGTGTCTGGGGATATCAGCCGCCCATTGAAATCTTAACTGAGGTAAAGTCATTTTGGGAATCGCAACCCGTCCCGCATTTGTATCGGCTAGGAGGGGTAAAATCGGATGAGTATAAGGGCTAGTTATTACTTCTATTTGACCACTTTGCTGCATTTTGTCATGATAAGGCAAAATACGGCGAATAATTTGACGTTGTTTTGAGATAATGCGCTGACGATCGCTTAGTGTAAAGTTTTTTCCTTTTTCTAACCAAACGGCGATTTCTGGATCATCCCAAAAGATCGGATCGATCCACGCTAAGTTATGCCAAGCGAGTAAATCACTATAATCTTGTTGTGTCCAATTTTCTAGACACCAAGCGATGCCATGATCTTTTTTTTGCTCATAAAGTTGTCGATAGCGAGGATGGGGTGCGATCAGGGTAGAATAATTCGCATCAAAAAAATGTTCAATAATATAGTGTTTCTGTGCGAGGTTAAATTGTTCTACTGAAGTGAGAGTGAGTGCCATATAAGGATCGATCCCTTCTCCTTTGGCGTAGTCTTCGAGTTGTAAAATCAGTGAAGGAACAAGATTAATTGTTTGATGTAGCTTAGGAAAACGTTCTAAAATCAGAATTAAATCTAAATAATCTTTTGTGCCGTGTAGTCTAACCCAAGGTAGGCGATATTGTCCTGAAGCGTCTGTTACTGCTTCCCGTGATTTGTACAGAGGTTGATGTTGATGCCAAATAAAGGCAATATATAGAGGATGAGCCATAGAAACCGTGTTAACAAAAAGCTTAGATTTATCCTATCGCTGATCAGTCAAGCAGGATGCAATCAGTTTTCGGGATTTGCATCACAAACAGAGTATTGATGTCAATTAATATATAACTTTAACTAACGTTACTTGTACATCATCTCCCAGAGTCGTGCTAATACTGATTTTTCGATAATCCTGAGTACTACGTTACGGATGTTTACCAAGAATTTTAATGTTTATTTAAGATTTTTGACATTTTCAGCTAAACTGCTTTTTGGTAGATATCGTATAGACAAGCAAGCATCTAAAAAAATATTAGCTTGGAGATGATCATGGTCATCAGTCTACTTCGTTCCCTCCTATTTTCAACAATCCTCAGCTTTACGATACCTATTATTGCAGTCGGTAGTATTTTGGCTACTTTATATACTGTCAGTTATGTTCCTGGTATTGCTTGTGTCGGGCAAATCGGTGCTACCCATATTGTCGGTTTTTTGTCGATTTTCGGTAGTGGTTACCCCGTTCAAGGTATTTTAATTATTGGTGGTACTTTTGCCATTGCAGGTAGCTTATTCGATTTATTTAATTTTTACGTTAATCAAGGCAGTAGAGGGCTGTAGAGACAAACTTTTCTTAAAATAGAATAGAACATTTATTCGTCTCGAAACGTTTATGTCACAGCGATACGCTTCATGGTGGGCCTTTTGGTACTCTAAGGGGTTATATGTTCTGGTTGCGCTGTTGATGGCAGCTACTATTATTCTGACAACACCTCAAGTTAGTCAAGGACGTTCTTGGCTCGATCTATTGCTTCAAGGTGTTCAGGTGATCCAACTCTCCAGACTCTCAGATAATCAAGAAGTACAACTTGGACAGCAAATTAATCAAGCATTACTAAAAGAAGGCAAAGTTGAACTCTACCGCAATGATCAGATTAATCGTTATGTCACCAGTATTGGCCAAAGATTAGCCAAAAAGAGCGATCGCCCCTCAATCCCCTACACTTTCCAAGTCGTAAATGATGATACTGTAAATGCTTTTGCCACAATGGGGGGGTTTATCTATGTGCATACTGGACTCATGGAGAAAGTCGCAAATGAAGCGGAATTAGCGAGTGTGATCGCTCATGAAATTGGTCATATTGTCGGTCATCATGCAATTGAAAAGATGAGGAAAACGGCTATTACTCAAGGATTATTGACCGCAGCAGGACTAGATCGACAAACTTTTGTTCAACTTGGGGTACAACTCGCTTATAGCCTTCCTAATAGCCGAGGTGCGGAACTAGAAGCCGATCAATTAGGATTACAAAATCTTAAACGAGCAGGTTATGCACCGATCGCCATGCTAACCTTTATGGAAAAACTAATCAAGTACAGCAGTTCTGCACCAGAGTTTTTGAGTTCTCATCCTGCGACAGATGATCGCATTACGGCTTTAAGAGCATCGATTGATCCCGCAACAGCTAACAAAGGAGATGGTCTTAATGAAAAATCCTATCGTAATTTTGTAAAACCACTTATTGCAAAATAATCGTCGCCTAAAGTACAATAAGTTTATCTAGATAATGCTTATTTGCTGAGAAATTTAATTTTTCACGAGACAAAAAAGCTATGTTTGTTGTCCAAAAAAGCAAGTATACTCAAGAACTGTTGTATTTATCAATACAAAATTGGAACTTAATCATTACATTCTTTTAGAACTTCCCTCGAAGGTTGAATACGCGATCCTAGCCTTGCTAGAAATGGCCAGTCAAGTTAATGTAGAACAACCTGTTACGGTTAATGAGATTATCGCTAAACAACCCATTCCAGAACGTTATTTAGAACAAATTTTAGCCAATTTACGACGGGGTGGATTACTGAAAAGTCAGCGCGGCTCAAAAGGAGGCTATATCTTAGCTCGTCCTGCCGCTCAAATTACTTTATTAGAAATTGTTTCGATTATTGAAGGCGATCGCCAGCCCAAAGATGACTCAAATTTACCAACCGTCGAAATGAAGCTGATTCGGGAGAGTTGGCAAGAAGCTAACCTAGCGGCACAATCGATGCTAGAACAATGCACATTAGAAGAATTATGTCAACGAAAAGCAGCATATCTTCAACAAGGATTAATGTACTATATTTGACATTCAAGCAATTAGACCGCTAGAGAAAGCCTAAAACAATTACAGCGGTGCTGGAGGTTCAGGACGAGCGTTTCTAGGTTCGGGCCTTTTTGAGCGTCGTTGTTGCATCATTTGTTCTAATTCTTGACGTTGAGCCGTTGTTAAAACATCGCGGATGTCTAGCATACTTTCAAAACGCAATCGATCCATATCTTGACGTAAATTGCCGACTTGTTGATATTTAGCTAGGATTTGGTCACGAGAAGCAGAACTCGCCATCAGCTTTTGTAAATCTTGTTGCGTGGTACGAAGTCGCTGGGCAGTTTGCTCGATATTAGGACGATATTTTTGGCGAATCGTTGAAATCTGCTGTTTTTGGGCTTCGGTTAGATTAAGTTGCTCAAAAAAATTTTTTCTATCTCTTTGTGGTCGTGGTTTAGTTTCTGCTTGAGCATATTCTGATTGAGGAGAAACAGACGGAACAGCAAACACAGGCCCACTAATGGAAGCTAGTGTGAGCAATGATAGACTAGCAGCATATAAATACTTAAACATGATTGTTTTCCCTTATTATTTGTGATTTGTTTTGTTTTTTGAATTCGAGTCAGACTCTTCTAGCATTAACCAAGTGTTTTCGAGATTAGTTTCTTTTGGTGCATAGGATAACTGTTCGTTAGCCCCATTCCAACTATCGATCACAAAAGATTCTAATTCTTCTGGTTGAGTCGCCATTTGTTGAGTAGAAGGCCCACTTTTCCAAAAGTGCCAAGTTACTAAACCAGCAGTAGCAATCATCCCAGGAATTAGCAGCCTATAAAAAATCGGTTTGCTAGAGGATACACGGCGTTCCTTAACCACCCATTGCATTAACTGTTTTTCAACTAAATTAGTTGTTGCAGGCGGTATCGGTCGATTTTGCTTCAAAAATTGGATTAATGGTTGATCATCATGAGGAAGGCGAGTCATAGGATTACTCCTTGTTGCTGCAAATATTGACGAATTGCATTCCGAGCATAATATAAACGAGATTTAACCGTTCCCGTCGGAATCTGTAAGATTTGCCCAATTTCTTTTTGTGGTAAATCTTCTAAGTCATGTAGGACTAATACAGCACGATGTTCTAGACTCAGTGTGTCTAAAGCTCGCTGTACGAGATCTTGATAATGCAATTGCATCAAATCTGGTGTATCTTGCGGACGCGAGAACTGTTCATCTACTGTAGACGTTTCTTCACGTTCAGTTGTTGGGAGTTCTCTTTCTAACTGACGTTTAGCAAACTGTCGCCGTCCATCGGTGGCTACATTCCAACAAATGCGATAAAGCCATGTGGAAAAATAAGACGGTTGACGAAGTTTCGGAAGTCCTCGCCAAACTCGAAAAAACACTTCTTGCAGCAAATCGTCTAACATCTCGCTACCACATAATTGATACAAAGTCGCTTTAACACGTGGCTGATAACGTCGATAAAGTTGTTGGAAAGCGATGCAATCCCCTTTTTGACATTGTAGGATTAATGTGCGATGCCCCAGGCACGCTTCGCGCACGCTTGTTCCTGTCTGGTTATCAGCTATCACGAGTTTTTCACCCTCACCAGTCATTGCAGCCTTTTAGACTTGGGTTATTCAATAATGGTTCAATAATTTCATTTATCCTGAGTATGATTTGAGTAACCAACCAATAACAATACCCAAACCTCCAAACCGTATGATTTGCCAAAAAACCTCACTGAGTAATCCTTGTCTAATTCCTTTCCAGAATAATCGTTGAAAATCCCGACTCGATAGTAAAGCACTTTCTAAAGCAATGGATAATTCTTGAATTTGATCTCTAAGGTTGATTAATTCTTTTTCTAATTCGCTTTGTTGATGAGTTTGCCATTCTTGCTCAAGACTCTCAAACTGTCCTTTAAGCTCGGCTTGTTGTTGCAGATCTTGTTTAACTTGATGATAACGTTGTTTTAATGTCTTTAAAGACTGTTCTATGTCTACAATTGCTTGTTCAAATTCTGCGTCATCGCCATCGAATAGGTTAGAAATCTCTGAAGACATACCATCATCACTATAAGGTTAATGTAAATTATATATAGTAGATAGGAAGGAGATTTTTACTAACTTTCTTAAAACTTTATATGATGCTTCCCACTTCATCTGACAAACTGTCTGAATATAGTACTCTCGAATTAGCTCAAGCTTTAGCGGAACGTCTTTCCATTACTCCGAATGATTGGCATCGTCTCAAAGCTAATCGTAAGGCACAAGCGGGACAGCAAATCGGCTCGGCTTTAGTTTTTTTACTCAAAGATCAACCCGAAGCAGCGTTAACCCATCTTCATCAGGCTACAGGATGGTTAGATCGTTCAATTTCTGCGCCACCTTGCCCGACTCATGGTAAGCATTAGACTTGTACGGTTTGACGTTTACCTTTTTTAATGATTTTACAAAGTTTGACCTGTGTTCCTTTCTCATAATCCCAGAGAACTTGGTCAAATATTTCGTTTAGTATACACAAACCTCGACCACTTTCTGATTCATCGATCGGAAGATCTCGATCATGAGTGACTTGACACTGACATTTGGGTTCGGAGGGCTGTGGATGATGAAAACCCACTCCTTCATCTGAAATAATCCAAGAATAACTTTCTTTGGTAATGATAAACTTAACGACTACAGTTTTAGACGGATCAAGTTTATTTCCATGTTTAGCTGCATTAATTAACGCTTCTTGTAATCCAAGCCTAATTTCGGGCTGTAATTCTTGAGGAACTTTTGATAATAATAAATCCAAAATTGGACATAAATAAAGAGTTGAAGCAAAACTTACAGTGCTTGAATTCCGTCTGGTTGGAGAAGGCAGCGAAACGAAAATCACGTGCTTTACCTCTAGATTTTTTAGTAAATGTTAATGGATTCAATAATTAAATCTGATTAATCATGATTAATTCATCTTTTCTGGTTCTATTTTTATTCTTAATACTTTTAAAAGCCAGAGTTAAATCATCGTTTTTACTCTAATTTAACTATTCATATTTATTTAGCTTGAAAGTCAAAAACATATAGAATCCTGAAAAAAACGAATGTATCTTTTCTTGGATGAGCATAATTAGTGTGTGAGGAAAAGATTAAATCTTAATCGCTTTTGTTCATTTCTATAGAACTTACTCAATAAATTGACAAAAAACATTGATTAATGTAATATGATCAGATGCCTAGTTTTAAAACTATCTTAAGGTCTATAAACTACACTTCTATCTATAATTTATCATAACATAAAATGAAATCGTTTCAGCTTCATTGTCAAGACAGCAGTTTTATAGCCAAAATTTTTAATTAATGCGTTTATTAAAGCAAAAAAGAAGTGGTATTAACGCTTTTGTGCAATACCACTCTGTAATAAGTAATTTTAGAGATTCTCCCTCTCCAGACATGGACAAGAGAGTAGAGTAGTTTAAGCTAAAGCCATTTGATGCTGTGGCCAACGATTAATCGCTTTTCCGATAATGGCTAATTCTTGGGTGAGTCGATCAAAACGTTCTGGTGTAAGGGACTGTGGCCCATCTGATAAGGCTTTTTTCGGATTGGGATGCACTTCAATCATCAAAGAATCTGCACCTGCCGCTAAGGATGCCATCGCCATTGCAGGGACATAATCTGATTTACCTGTACCATGACTGGGATCAATCATAATCGGTAAGTGAGTCAGAGCGCGTAAAACGGGTAAAACCGATAAATCTAGAGTATTGCGGGTATATTTGCCATCAAAGGTACGGATACCACGTTCACATAGAATCACATTAGGATTACCTGCCGCTAGGATATATTCAGCCGCCATCAACCACTCATCGATTGTTGCTGACATTCCTCGTTTAATTAATACGGGTTTATCTTTTGCGCCGACTTTTTTGAGGAGTGAGAAATTCTGCATATTTCTCGCCCCAACTTGAATGACATCTGCGACTTCAACAATTTTATCGAGGTCTGCTGCATCCATGACTTCTGTGATAATGCCTAAACCCGTCGCTTCTTTGGCTGCTGCTAATAAACCTAAAGCACTTTCTCCATGTCCTTGAAACGCATAAGGAGAGGTGCGAGGTTTATACGCCCCACCTCTGAGAAACTGTGCACCAGCCGCTTTGACTCGTTTGGCGGTTTCTATGATCATTTCTTCGTTTTCGACGGAACAGGGGCCGGCGACAATACTAACGGGGTGATTTTTCCCGATGAAAATATCTCCGTTAGGGGTGGGAACAATGACCTCACTATATTCACCGTGACGATATTCGAGACTTGCCCGTTTAAAGGGTTGTTCAACTCGTAGTACGGTTTCAATCCAAGGGCTAACTTCTTGGATTTGTAAAGGATCTAAATCGGCTGTTTCACCGACTAAACCAATTACGACTTTATGTTTACCGACAATTTTTTCGGGATTAAGTCCCCAACTTTGAAACTCTGCACTAACGCGACTGATTTCGGGTTCTGGGGAACCAACTTTCATTACGACTATCATTTCTTATGATCCCTTATACTGATTGGGTTCTATTTAGCGATTCAAAGATATTTTAGCTGTTGCCCTTGGCTTCTTTTTTACCTGACCGCCATGCTTCTAGTGTACGGCCAAAGTTGATTTTGCACTCTTCCCAACCGAACCAACTTCCTAGTCGATTTTCATCCCATGAGGTCGAAAAAATACCGTAGCTTAAGCCAAGAACGCCTAACCCAAATAAGCCTAGACTGACGGCAAAGACAGCATAGTTGGGTACTTTGATCCCATGACTAACCACTAGGTAAAAAACAAAAAATGATGACATTCCTAGTGCTGTAGGAATGCCTGAGAATAAAGCCATGCGTTTAATCATGCGCTTACTAACCTCTTCTGGGATCGCTTTTAGGCTTGCTTGTTCCTTTTTAGCTGCGATGACAGGTGATGGAGGTTGTTTTGGGGTTTTCTTTTTTTTCTGATTGGGTTCAAACGGTAAGCGATCCCTTTTCGGTTCAGAGGGCATAGGAAATATGGTAAAGATAAATTAACGACGAATTCCAAGAGTACGAATCAGGTTTTGATAACGGTCTTGGTCTTTATTTTGAATATAAGATAATAAGTTTCTGCGACGACCAATCATTTTGAGTAGTCCCCGTCTAGATGCGTGATCTTTGGGGTTCGTTTGTAGATGAGAGGTCAATTGGTTAATTCTTTCGGTAAGCAAAGCAACTTGTAAATCCGCAGATCCCGTATCGGTTTCATGGGATTGGAACTGAGTCATTAATTCTTGTTTTTTGGTCTGTGTTAATGCCATTGCGATTCTGTAAGTTTTCGTTAAATGCTGCAATCTATTATCTTACCATCCTTCTTCGGGATGGGTCAATCTTAGCTTAATCCTAATCTATTGCGTAAATCTGTACTCTTAATTGCACCCTCAATACTTTGCGTCATTTATTAGACATTGCAGAGACGTGCCATTGCATATCTCTACAACCGTTCTAAACAACACTAAAATCAGCCGAAGTTAGAGCTAGATTAGCTGAAAGAGTCACGAACTGGGTAGCGGTAGATAAAGTACTATTACCATCCGCATCAAAGAATAACGCGCCAGTTGTGGTGTTATAAATCAATCGCTGTGTTGCTGTATTTGCCGTCGTAATTCCTGCACCGACTCGCAACAGAGAAGGATCAAGAGTACCAGCCAATAAGCCACCACCGAAACCCGATGCTGATATTTCGATAAGATCGTCAACGACTGAAAAATCGCTAATCCGATCGATTCCATCAGCCAAGGAAACAAAGGCAAAAGTATCAATACCACTGCCACCTGTCAGGGTATCATTACCGCTTTCTCCAACTAAGCGATCGTTTCCATTCCCTCCAAGCAGTTTATCAATACCACTGCCACCTGTTAGGGTATTGTTGCTAGTATTACCAGTCAGAGTGTTATTATTACTATCTCCAGTACCGTTGATGTTTCCTGTTCCCGTTAAAGTTAAATTTTCGAGGTTCGTTCCTGTCAGGTTAGAGGTAAAAGGTGTTTTAAGGGTGTCTATCCCTTCTCCCACGTTTTCTATGCACACATCAGCGATATTGTCAACAGTATAAGTATCATTACCCAAGCCACCAATCAGGTTATCTACGCCGACACCGCCATTAAGTTGATCGTTACCGCCGTTACCTGTCAGGGTATTATTGCCCGCATTACCTGTAATCGTGTTATTGTTGCCATCTCCTGTAGCGTTGATGTTTGCTGTACCTGTTAGTGTCAGGTTTTCTATGTTAGTCGTACTATTTAAGTCAACCGTAATGGAGGCTTGCAGAAGATCGGTACCTTCACTGACATTTTCTGTAACGATGTCTCCTAGATTATCGATGAAATAACTATCATTACCTAAACCACCGCTAAGGCTATCGACTCCAGTACCACCGTTGAGGGTGTCATTTCCTGCATTTCCAATTAAAGTATCATTTCCATCCCCACCGTTGAGGTTATCGCTACTACTACCACCGATTAGGGTATTGTTTGAAGCATCCCCATCATCGTTGGTTATTGTGCCTGTAACAGTTGCAGGAGTAGCAATAAGGTAATTCAGTCCACTGGTTAGAGTTATTCCAACAGTTTCAGGATTTTCAACTAGGGCATCACCTTTAGGATCAATGGTTAGCGTTGCGGTAGCAGAGTTAGCTGCAAAAGTTAGATTTCCTACGGTGGCACTAAAACTACTGCTTCCAATGACGGTATAGTCTGTATTCCAAGTTGCTGTACCATTAACGCTAAAGTTAACGGTTAGAGAATTCGTTGTATTACCAGTTCGGGTAAAGGTATAAATTAGATTAGGTGTACCATTTTCGGCGACGGCAGTCTGGTTAACCGATAGACTGATGCTAGATGGGTTAACCGCGATATCGTCATTCAAAATCGTACTGATTACTGTACTATTGGTGCCAATGATATAGCTGGCATTAGAAGCTAAAGTAATACCAATGGTTTCATCGTATTCTACTTCTGTGTCATCGGTAGGACTAAGGGTGAGAGTGGTGGTACTGGCACCAGCGTTAAAGGTAATGCTACCAGTGGTACTGTTATAAGTTGCTCCACTTTGGCTATAGTCGGTATTAAATACAGCATCACCACTAACATTAAAGTTAACGTTTAAACTACTGCTGAGATCACCAATACGAGTAAAGGTATAGACAAGAATATTGGTACCGTCTTCTGCGACACTACTCGGCGATACTCCAAGGCTAATTGTAGGAAGAAGAACATTACTGTATAGAATGTTCAGTTGGGGGCTAGTATAGTAGTTTTTTACTGTAACTGAGCCATTGCTACCTAAACCAATAACTAAATCATTGCCGTTTTGAGTACGAGTGACTGCATTGAAACTATAAGCAGATAAATCTAAGGTATCGTTATTACTTGTATTCCAGAGAACATCTGCACCAACCGATCGCCCTGTGGTATATCCTTGAAATTCATTCGCGGCATTATTAGCATAGATAGTATCTGAACTGCTGGAGTTAACTAAATTTTCTAGCGTGACATCATAAGCGATCGATGTGCCAAAATCAAAATAGGTGCTTTGAATGGTTCCTCCCGTCACATTATAGTCACTAATATTCTGTTGGAAGCGATAGGCGCGGTTTGCAGTTAACCAGCCACCTTCGTTCATATCAAAGCGATAACCCAAACTCTCAAAGCTAAGATTAGAAAAATCTAGGGTATCAGTTCCCCCTGTATCCCAGATCGTTTGTTTGGTTAAATTGGGAGTGTTAATCGATAAAACGCTATTGACGGAAAACTGATCAATGCGAGTGGTAAACTGATAGGAGGTATTTCCAGTTTCTTTGGCTTTTGTGCCGTATAAATTTTGTAATGCCCCAATATCATAAGCCATCGCTGTTCCAGATGAGTTTCCTGTAAAGCGATAGGACATGACGGTATTGGCTGTATTATCCTCAACAGTGGGTAGTGCAGTGCCTTCGTGGGGATGTTTGAGACCAAGACCATGTAAGGTTTCATGAATTAAGGACATATAACCATGATTACCTGCGGGTTGCTCAAATCCGTTAGTACTGGATGTATTTTGATAGCTTGGCCTTAAGTGAACATCTCCCCCCAGTGGATGAGTAGTCGGATAGTAGGCATAGGCATAACCAGGATTATTGGATAACATATAGCGTAATGTTCCAACTGAGCCAGATGTAGAGGTTTCGGTTACTTCTTGAAAGTCGATATTAATGACTGTCTCTAACCAATTCAAAATATTTCGTACATTGGTTTTAACCGCTTCACTAACTTCTGTGACACCTGTTTCACTCCCATAATAAGACCCATTCCAAACCGAAGATTCATAAAAGCTATAAGTCAGCACTCTGGAAGCGGGTATAGTCCAGCTATAACCCGATAATAAGCCATTAATTCGACTTTGACTGAGGGAATTAGTCGGGATAATTTCAGGGACGACTAAGCGAGTCGGTGCAATAATAGATCGTGGTGAATCACTGACTGCAAGGGTAGCAGGGTTTAAATCGATCGGATAATCATGAACGTCATGGATATCATGATCATGCTCGTGAGCCCTGTCACTCAAAAGATCACTAGCTGTTAAATTTTCTTCCAAAATATTGGACAAAGAATCATTATTAAATGTCATGATTTTTACCTAAAGATAATTAGTAATTCGTTAAATAATGCTTTTTCAAGTCGAAAATACCAACGCTCCTTTTCAGGACGAAGGCTCAAGAATTTTGGCTAACTCTACTTTGTTTGTTGTCTCTAGATTGAAATATGGAGGGTTTAAATAAATCTGATTCGAGCTACCTAAATATTATAAAAGATTGATAATAAAATAATTTTGATACTTGATAGACTTTATATTAATTTACAAAAACAAGTTAAATAATGGGAAATTACTGAGCATCAAAAAGTTTTTATCTAAAAAAATCAGTAAATTTACGCTAGTCTTGTTCGGCTTTTAAATCACGAGCCATCAAGTTTTTTACAGCTTCTTGGGAAGTGATTTCGCCTTTCAGTAGACGATAAACCTGATAAGCGATCGGTACATATAAATTTTGTTTTTGAGCGATTTTTAGTAAAACCTCGGTTGTATTAATTCCTTCGGCAGTACCTTTTAAGGCAACAATAATTTCATCAAGGGTTTGTCCTTGACCTAGACGGTAACCAACCTGATAATTACGAGATAGAGGACTATTACAAGTAGCGAGTAAATCCCCTAAACCCGATAAACCAAAAAAGGTTTCTTGTTTTGCTCCTAATAAAGTTCCAACGCGAATCATTTCAGGTAAAGCCCTTGTTAATAAAGCCGCTTTTGCATTGGTTCCTAGGTTTAATCCATCACAAACACCAGATGCGATCGCCATCACATTTTTTAAAGTTCCTCCTAATTCAGTCCCCTGGGGATCAGAATTCACATAAACTCGAAAAGTATCTGATGATAAAATTAATTGTATGGCTGCTGCTGCTTGAATATTTTGACTAGAAACAACCGTTGCTGCGGGTAAATTCTGTTCAATTTCAACCGAAAGATTAGGCCCAGATAATACAACATGATAATGGTTAGGGAAGGCTTCTTGCCATATTTGTGAAGCGGTTAATGTTGTAACTGGATCTAAGCCTTTTGTAGCTGATAGAAAAATAGTTTTTTGAGGTATTTCTAACGTTTTTAAATGCTCTACTGTGGGGCGTACACCTTGAATAGAAACGGCTGATAGAATAACATCAGCATCATCAATAGCCGTCTCTAAACTTTCAGGACTTTGACGCGACCAAAGGCGTAAATCATGATGATTTCGAGAAACTAATTTACCTAATGCAGTTCCCCACACTCCCGCCCCTATAATAGTAATAATTTTAGTTGGTTGATTCATAACATTTAGGGTGGAGCTTTAAAAATGACTTATCGTAATCCAACTCCAACAGTAGATATTATCATTGAATTGTTAGATCAGCCCCATCGTCCGATTATTTTAATCGAAAGAAAAAACCCGCCCTACGGATGGGCAATACCAGGGGGTTTTATCGACTACGGAGAAACAGTAGAAACCGCCGCTAAACGTGAAGCAATGGAAGAAGTTAATTTAGATGTTGATTTAGTCGAACAATTTTACGTTTATTCTGACCCGAATCGTGATCCTCGTCAACATACCCTCAGTATTGTTTTTATTGCAACCGCTAAAGGTGAACCGAAGGCGTTAGATGATGCTAAAACTGTTAAGATTTTTCCTCTTGGGGAAATTCCATCTAATCTTTGTTTCGATCACGATAAAATTTTAAAAGACTATTGTTACTATCGTAATTATGGTATTCGTCCACGTTTATGAGTTTTTATCTAGGAATAGATTTTGGGACATCGGGTGCTAGAGCCATTATTATTGATGAAGCTGAAGTAATTTTATTTCAAAATCATTATCTTTTTGAAACTCAAAATTATATCAAGATGTGGCAAGATGCGTTATTTTCTCTCCTTGCTGCCATACCCTTAGAAATTAGGAAAAAACTAAAAGCGATCGCAATTAACGGAACATCTGCTACAGTTCTCTTATGCGATCAACAAGGCGATCCTATAGATGCACCGATTTTGTACAATGATGATCGCGGAAAAGTGGTTTTAGATGAAATTAAATTCATTGCACCAACTGATCATACAGTGATTAGTGCAACTTCTAGTTTAGCTAAATTATTGTGGTGGCAAAAACAAAATCTTTTATCTCAAGCAACTTATTTTTTACATCAAGCAGACTGGTTAGCGTTTTTATTACATGACAAACTTGGAGTCAGTGACTATCACAATGCTTTGAAATTGGGTTATGACGTAGAAACCCTATCTTATCCCGACTGGATCAAGAAATTATTGTGTTTTCCTCTATTACCTGATATTTTCTCACCCGGCTATCCTATTGATACCATTACACCCAATATTGCGAACCGTTTTGGGATACCATCGTCATGTGTGGTTTGTACAGGTACAACGGATAGTATTGCTGCATTTTTAGCTAGTGATGCTAAATACCCTGGTGAAGCGGTAACTTCTCTGGGTTCAACTTTGGTTCTAAAACTCCTTAGTCAGACTCGCATCGAAAATGCCAAGTATGGTATTTATAGTCATCGTCTGGGTTCTCTGTGGTTAACGGGTGGCGCATCGAATACAGGTGGCGCGGTTTTAAAACATTTTTTTACCAATACAGAATTAAAAGAACTCAGTGAAAAGATAGATGCAACTCAAGAAAGTCCCCTAGAATATTATCCTCTATTAACAAAAGGCGATCGCTTTCCAATTAATAATCCAGACTTACTCCCTAAATTAACTCCACGTCCCGAAAATCCTGTAGAATTTTTACATGGTTTATTAGAAAGCATGGCGCGTCTTGAAGCATTAGGCTACAAAAGATTGCAGGAACACGGCGCAACCCACTTAACAAAAGTTTATACAGCAGGGGGCGGGGCGAAAAATCAGACTTGGTGTACCATTCGTCAGCGTCAACTACAAGTACCCGTACTCACATCCGTTCAAACTGAAGCCGCTTTCGGTACTGCAAGATTAGCCAAGAGTTTAATGTAAAATTATGTAACGTATATTATTTTTTTGATGTTTTATATGTTACGCAGACAGTTTTTGCAGAGTCTTGTCGGTATTGCGATCGTTATCCTAACCTTTTTTAATTTTAATCCAGTAGCATTGGCATTAGGTGGCACTCAACCCACGCTTAACCAAGCTGCGCCCGAATTTACTTTACCGACAAATACGGGTGATGGCAACATCTCTTTGTCCGATTATCGGGGACAATGGGTCGTTTTATACTTTTATCCCAAAGATTTTACCCCTGGTTGTACCTTAGAAGCGCGTCGTTTTCAACAAGATTTACCGAAATATCAAGCCAAAAACACACAAATTTTAGGCGTTAGTGCTGATGATACAGAATCTCATGAGGAATTTTGTGATTCTGAAGGCTTAAAGTTTCCTCTATTAGCTGATACTACTGGAAAAGTGAGTAAAGCCTATGGTTCTTGGTTAGGTGCGATGTCCTTGCGTCATACCTATATTATCGATCCAGATGGGATATTAAAAGCTAGTTTTCTCGGTGTTCAACCTGCTATTCATAGTACAGAAGTGTTAGCCCGTTTAGACGAATTACAATCTAATTCGTAATCAATTAGAGTAGGTTTACCAATAGCCTACTCATTACTGTTTTGATTTTCTTCAATAATCATTGTTATTTCGTACTCTCCAGATAATAGTTCTGAAATAATATTAGTTTTAAAGTTCCCTTGCTCATCTAAAATTCCTTTAGCTTTAACTGTATGTAATATAACTTGTTTAGTACCGTCATTAGTATGGATTCTTCTAGGAATATTCCCTTTTAAAGCTTGATATTGGTCATCATATTTACCTCGAACAGATGTGCTTAAATCATAGTTATCTAGATTGTCTAAAGCATCTTTGGAAGAATAATCAGTTTTAGATTCCTTGTTCATATAATTTGACTTTTTTTATGTTCACTCTAACGTATTTTTAACAGTTTCAATAATTAAATTCTGATTTTTTGCATTCGCATCTCTCAAAGAATCAGTCACACCTTTAATCACACTAGAAATCGGAACGGCAATCAATAAACCTAAAATCCCACCAACTTTTCCACCAATAAATAAAGAAATAATAATCCAGACTGGATTTAAACCTGTCATTCCTCCCATCAAACGCGGAGCAACAATATTATCATTAATTTGACCGACAATAAAAGCAGCAATTAAAACTTTTAATCCTAAACTAAATTGCTGTAGCATTAAAATTGTACTAATCATTAAAATCGTTACAGCACTCATATAAGGAATCAGTGTAGTCGCACCAATCAAAACACCAAATAAAAGCGCGTAAGGAACATTTAAAATACCAAAGACAAGGGTTTGGGCGGTACTTAAAATTCCTGCCAAGATTGCTTGACTAGCAAAATAGTTTTCAAATTGTTGTTGCAAAGATTCTCTTAATCGCGTATTCCAAGGTGTGGGAATCCAGCTAAAAATACCATCCCAAACCTGTTCACCTGTTAAAACTAAAAAGACCGTTAGAATTAAAACAAAAGCCACATTAACTAAACTACCGATCGTTCCTACAATAAAATTCAAGAGATTAGAACTTATGGATTGTAGAACCGAAGAAAAGTTATTCAATAACTGATCAATGGATTCTTGAATATTAATCGATAATTTTTGAATAATTGTCCAGTGTTCAGCCGTTTTTATCTGTTCGCGACTCGCTTCTAATAACCCTGGTAAATTTGTAATTAAATCAGTTAATTGTTGAATAATTATCGGAAATAGAATTACACTTAAAATCACTAAAATCAGAACAGCAACCAATAAAACTAGACCAATTGCCAACTCACGACGAATTCCGCGATCTTGTAATGCTCTAACGGGAAAATCTAGTAAAAAAGCCAGTAAAGTAGCAGTAATAAAAATACTAAATAACGGCTCAAAATAACTAATAAGCAGGGTTAAAAGCCAAGCATTTAAAAAAGCGATCGGAAAAATAATCCCAATTTGTAGCCAGCGCGGAAGTTTATCAAAAAAATCCATCATAATATTTTTCTTAAGTGATAGATGATGGAAAGAGAGAGGGCGTAAGGATTTGATCACCAAACCGCCGACCAAACCGACTTTGAAAGTCGGTTCACAAGCGGCGGTGCATTCCGCACCCTTACAAATAATGATGGATCTTAACTATTAACCGTTAATTGATACTGGGCATTTTTCCACAATTGATAAAGAAAAGACTCAGTATATTCATCCATCACACAGACAAATAAACCCTCATCACTTTCAACATCAGATGTTAACCAAGTTCCCTCTAAACTGATTTCGACTAATTCAGCATCACACTGCGAAACAGATAAAGTATCCTCTCCCATCTCTTCTAAGGTAGCTAAATCTGCTAAGTTTTGGGGTAGTAAAAAGCAAGCGGTACTCGGTTCAACACTTAAACCCGTTCCAGAACGCATGGCAAGTAAAACACGTGTATTAACCCATTCTTCAATTGACTGGCTTAAATGCTCTAAATGAAAGCCATTTGTAGTATAAGTCAGTTTTAACATCTGAATCCCTCTAAAAGATAAATCGGTTTGAAAAGGACAATTTTGCTAGTCCTTTATCGTTTGCCCCAAAACTCTTCGGCAAATAGTACAGCAGGATGACAGGGGGCTTTTGGAGTCGTGTGTAAAATCATTCCCACTTGTTGCGGAGTTTGATCGCCTTTACGAGTGTTACAACTTTCACAGGCAATCACGACGTTATCCCAAGTGTGTTGACCACCTTTACTACGGGGTAAAACGTGATCGATGGTTAATTTTTTACGACTTCCGCAGTATTGACATTGATAGTGATCTCGACGTAACAATTCTCGACGGTTTACGGGGGGAACTTTCCAAATCCGTTCAGCACTTTGAAATTTGAGACGGATATAAGCAGGAACCTGTAAAATCAAATTGGGCGATCGTACTTCCGTATACGTTTCTGTTTCCAAGTCCATCGGTTCAGCTTTTTCCGTTACTAAAAGCACTATAGCCCGTCGGATATTGACTCGACTAATAGGCAGGTAGTTAGTCGAAAAAACGACTACCGATTGTTGTAAAGGTTCAGTTGCTTGAATCACGGTTTTATCCCAAACATTTTAAGAGAATTAAAAAACCCCGCTTTCAGTCTGAATGCGGGGTCAAGTAAGGGGTTAAGTTACTTCGTTTTATACAGGTACAGTGACTCGGTTTCTGTACCTCCCGCTTGTCTTTTTGGATAATGCTTTGGCTGTTAAATGACGATCGCGAATAAAATTAGGTCGATTATCTTGGTTAATATTAATCTCGCCGTTAAAATAACTTTTTCCACCCAAGCATTCAAGGTTAAATAAGCCCACACCCTCGCCTGACACTGCGAAGCCTAGCCAAATCATGGCTTTGTGCAGCAACAAACTGGTAGATATGGCTTGAATTCTTAACATTGAAAGTGTTACTCCTTGGGACGGCGCGTGTTTACTATTTTTTTGATTATTACAAATATAATACAAGGTGGGTCAATTGGCCAATACCCTAGCTAAAAATTTTTTTTTACCAATCATCATCAGGAATTTGAATCTGTGTTGATGTACTCCGAGGCGTTAATTCAACGTCATCTTCATCTTTCTCCTCTTCTGTATTCCAAACATCAGTAAACGGTTTAACAACTTTATTAATCGCGTCTACTACAAAAGCTTTAATAAATTCATCTTTTTTGCTTAATTGGAACTGTCGCTGCACAACCTCAGAAATTCCCCCATCGCCCCAATCTTGATCGTGTCGGAAATATTCTACAAAACTTTTTCCTGCAATTCTCGTTAAATAAGCAGCCGTAACCGCTTGAATCACTTTACCAACAATATAAGTCGCAATATTGGTTTGTAATGCCCTAGCCAATAATTCTACCGCCCCTTTGACCACTCCCAGACTTACTAATGTTTTCCCCAAAGAGATAGCTAATTCTTTTCCTCGTTCGCTATTAATTTCACATCCATACACCTGCCCAATTTCTACCACCATTTGAGCATTAACCGCAACTGTCGCCAGTAAATCAATAACTGGTAGAGGAGTTACCGCAATAACACCCGCGCCTATCCATTGATATCGATCAATGATTTGATCCGCTTGTCTGCGTCGTTGTCGATCAATGATTTTGCGGGCTTCATCCCCTAAACGTTGCGATTGTAATAGGATATTATCAGCGACGAGATCCTCACCTTCTGCCCGTAACACAGTAGCGAGTCGTTTGATTAAAGGAATAATTTCGGGTTCAGGGCTGAAAATCTGTCCATTTTCGAGTTGCAGGGGTTGAGGGTTTGCCGCAATGGGGATAATATCAGCACTAGAGATAATACCTTTGAGTCGTTCTCGTAATTGTTTTAAGATAACTTGTTGATCTTCATCAGTATAAAGATCGGTTTTATTAAAGACTAACAGCGATCGTTTACCCATAGCTGCTAGATATTGCAAAGGTTCATATTCAGATTGTCGTAAATCATTATCAATCACAAATAATAATAAATCGCTTTGGGTTGCCAGTTGTCGGGCTAGTTTTTCTCGTTCCGTTCCCGCGACTCCTGCTTCTAAAATTCCTGGTGTATCCGTTATTAGTATTTCTCTGGCTAAACCCTTTAATTTCAAACGATAGGTTTCCCCGACTTCAGTTGTTCCCATCGTTGCTTCGACATTGCCCACCATTTCCCCAATTAAAGCATTGACTAAAGACGTTTTACCCGCCGAACCAGTCCCAAAAATGACAACTTGTAATTCACCTCGTGCAAGATTTGTTTCTATTTCTTGGGAACGTTTAAATAAAACCTGTTGTGAAACTTGATCTTGAATTTGTTGAACTTGTTGACGAATGGCTTTTAGGTTTTCTTCGGCGGCTTCGGTTTTTTGAAGAGGGGGTAAGGTAGTAGGAGAAATTTGACGAGACTTACGCCGTGATTTTTTTTCTTTAGGACTAAGATAGAAATAATAAACAAATATATAGATTAATAGCCCCAGAAGAGCCATAATCAGCAATAAAAGCAAATTAGCAAATATTGGGGCAGTAAAAGAAATTGAGATATAAAGTCGGTAAATTGAGTTGACCAACCACAAAATCATCCCTAGAATGAGTGTCAGACCGAGGAAAAGCAAAAATAGTCGGGGTAAGGGCATTGTCTTAGAAAGGGGCATTTTTTTTGATCTTAATCTTTTCGGCAACGAGTAAGCGATCTGACAAAAATTTGACATAAGGTGGTCAATTTCAAATTTTTTTGCTATAATAGACTGGATCATGCAAACAATATCCTATTTGTCAAGTGTCAAAAGTCGGTTTTTAGTAACAATAAAGTTAGTTAGATTTTCCCTAACCATCAAAAATCAATAATTGCGAAAGAAAACTTCACTTAAGGGTTTTCCATACTATGAGAAGGCTTTTATGATCACCTCTGATCTATTAACAGACTCGCTTTCCATGTCAATTGATGAGGTCATTCGATTATTAGAAGTGTCTGGGCCCAAAAAGCTAACGCCTTTGCAAGAACAGGTACTGCGTTTGGCATGGGATGGCAGCACGTATAGTCAGATGGCGATCGCCTTACATTATCAAGAAGCTTATTTAAAAAATATTGCCTCGGCACTGTGGCAAGAACTTTCAGTGCTATTGAACGATAGTATTACTAAAACAAATTTTGCCGATAAGCTGAAAAGTTATTTATTATCTGAACAACAACAGCAACGTTTAACAACAACGTTTAATACTTCACTCGTTCAGCCTTCGGTCTCTCCCGAATCACCCTACGGACCTGTTCCTCTCAACTCCATTTATTATATTAAACGTCCCCCCATTGAAGAACTAACCTTTATGGAATTACATAAACCAGGTGGGGTGATTCGTCTCAAAGCTCCCTCAAAAATGGGAAAAAGCTCTCTTTTATTAAGAATTATTGCACAGGCTCAAATTGCCGATTATCATACTATCCAAATTGATTTTAAAGAAATTGATCAATCTATTTTAAAAAATTTAGATAAATTACTACGTTGGCTATGTACAGTTATTAGCCGTCAACTTTCCTTAAAACCCATGTTGAATGACTACTGGGGTGAAGAAACTGGCAGTAAAATGAATTGTAGTGTTTATTTAGAAAATTATATCTTATCGCATCTAGAACAACCGTTAGTGATCTCATTTTGCGATTTACACTATATTTTTGCCTATCCCGAAATAGCATCAAATTTACTTTCTCTATTGCGTTTCTGGCACGAAAAAGCTCAACAATCAAACATTTGGCAAAAAATACGATTGATTTTAGTGCATTCTACAGAAATCTATATCCCGTTGCGTTTTAATGAATCACCTTTTAATATTGGATTACCGATTACGATTCCTGAATTTACCCTCCCACAAATTCAAGAATTAGCCGAACGTCATCGACTCAATTGGAAGAATGAACAAGGGTTTAAGAAGGCTCGATCTTTAATGAATTTAGTTGGGGGACATCCCTATCTAGTCCGTCTCGCTTTTTATTATATGTGTTGGCGAGAGATGAGTTTAGAAACCATTATTGCTGAAGCCTCAACTCAGACAGGAATTTATCGAGAACACCTTCAGAATTATGTCGTTTTATTACAAGAATATCCAGAATTATTATCCGCTTGGTTAAAAGTTGTTACATCTAGTGAGCCAGTCCAATTAGAAACCATTACCGTCTATCATTTAGAAAGTTTAGGCTTGATTAAAATAGTCGAGAATGGCGTAGTTCCGCGTTGTGAATTGTATCGTCAATTTTTCCAAAGACAACTAGATTTAGTCAATTTAATTGACAATCAACTTAAACGCTTAAAAGAAGATAATCAACGTTTACAGGCTCTTTGTTATATTGATGAATATACTCAAACAGGAAATCGCCGAGGCTTTGATCAGACACTAGAACTAGAATGGCGACGCATGACCCGAAATCAAACCCCTCTAGCACTGATTTTGTGTAATATTGGCTTTACTAAACTTGACGATGATAACATTGAAGATTCAGACACCGATCGTTATTTAAAACAGGTCAGTCAAATTTTTAGAAATGGTGTGCAAAGAGCATCAGATTATATTGCCCGTTATACAGATCGAGAATTTGGGATTATCTTACCCGAAACCGATGTCAAAGGAGCTACCCAGATTGCCGAACGAATTCTTCAAAATATCGTACTCTGGGAAAGTGAGAAAACTTTAGGTTTAATCACACATTTAGGTGTTGCTTGCCTCATCCCTAAAACAGAAATGAGAATTAGTTTTTTGGTTCACGAAGCCCAAAAAGCCCTTTATCGTTCTATAAAAATGGGACATAATACTGTGATCGTTAGTTCCTTGTTAGACGATTAATTGTGGCTTAATACTTCTCAATAAAGTCTTGTTAGTTTAATCGATTTTTGGGGAATTCTAAGAGTAGTTCTTGTTGCGCTCTTGTAATCCTCAATCAACAGAGGTGAACTTCATGACCCCCAAATCACAGCCCATTCCTGATCCTTCTTTTTCGACGATTCCACCTTCAGAGAGTCTGACTAGCGATTCATCACTTTCCTTTTCGAGTGAGAATTTAACGCTAAATTCACATCACCACCAACGCGAAGCCCTAAATCAGCCCTCACCTGTCTTTTTTGAATCCGATCAAGAAAAAAACCAGCAATTCTCAACAAATCCAGGTTTTTTCTCTTGGAAAGGGGATTTACGTTCTCAAGCTGCCCTCGCTTCTCTACTCATTGGCTTAGTTCCTGTTGCTCTCGTTGGAACCAGTGCTTATCTTGTTGGTAGTAATCTGATTAATCAACAAGTTCGTCAGAATATGGAAACGAAGGTGATTGGATTAGGCGAACAACTTCAAGACTTTATTAATAATCGCTATACTAACCTAGTCGGACTAGCTCGACAAGATATTTTTACCCTACCGCAGATTAGTTCAATTACAACCACAGAAACCCGAAATCAAGCATTACAGCGTTTTCGGGAAGTACATCCCTATTTTGGCAGCTTAGTTTTATTGGACTTACAAGGCAATGCGATCGCCCAAAACAGTAACACACAACTAAACCGCCAAGACAATGAAAAATATTTTCAAACGGTTTTAAAAACAAAACGTCCTTATATCAGTGAACCTCAAATTAATAAAACAACAGAAACATCTAGTTTTAATATTGCCGTTCCCGTCATAGAGCAAAATACAGGTAAACTGATTGGCATTTTAAAAGGTAATATTCCTTTAAAAAATCTTGATCAACTGTTTCGTCAATCAATCGAACGAGGCATCGAAAATTACTTTTTAATTAATTCTGATGGTCAAATAGCGGCTTCAAATCAGTCTCAAAATCTGGGTAAAACACTCAGTAAAGATTTTCCCAAGATCTATGATCAACTCCGTCAATCCTTAGCCCCAACAACGGGAACATTATTAGAAACCCTCAACCGACAAACAGCCTTAGTTGCTTATACCCAACCCAAAGAACTGCAAGATAAGTATCAACTCTCTTGGCGACTTGCCGTCACACAAGACAAGGATAAGGCCTTTGCTGCTGCCAAATGGCTTTATCTAATTCCCTTACTCGGTATTGCCACCGCCGCAGGAGTCGCAGGCACAGCAGGAATTCTAGCCGAAAAAGCAACACGACCAATTAGAGCGATCGCATCAGCCGTTAAAAAGATTGGTCAAGGGGATCTAGATACACAAGTTGAAGTTACTGGAGAAGATGAATTTGCGGTTTTAGGCAATAACATTAACGCCATGACCTATCAGTTAAAATCTCTGGTTCAAGAACAAGCTTCATCGGTGCAACAAGCGAATTTACTAACCGAGATCAGTAGCACCATGTTAGCGGATAGTCTTGATACAGAAGAAGCCTTGACACCGATTTTTAATAAAGCCTTAGATGGATTGCGTCTACAATTAGATTGCGATCGCGTCGTGATTTATCGTCTTAATTCCGATCAAAGTGGTCAAATCGTTTATGAATCACTCAGTGGGGGTGTCGGTAGTGCCTTAAGAGAAGCATTGACTGATCCTTGCATCCCCAAAGAATTACTTGAAGCCTATCGCCTGGGACGAATTCAAGCGATGAGAGATGTAGCAGGGGCTGCACTTCACCCCGAACACCAACAGCTATTAAGTCGCTTGCAAGTCAAAGCTAATTTAGTTGTTCCTATCATCTCACAACGGGAATTGTATGGCTTGTTGGTCGTGCATTATTGTCGAACTCCCCATCAGTGGACAGCCAGAGAGTTGAAATTTACGCAACAAGTCGCTGACAATTAAGTATTAACCTAGATCGACTGAAAATACAAATGTCTCGGCGCGAAGATGCCCGACGCTCCCAAACTCTCAAAGATATTACCCTAAAAATTGCGACCGCCTTAAACTCAGATGGAGTCTTTGATCTGGTGGTCAAAGAATTACGGAAAGCCTTAAATAGCGATCGTGCTATTGTCTATCGCTTTGATCCGCAATGGGGAGGCAAAATCATCGCCGAATCGGTTAATAGTCAGTTTCCTGCCGCTATCGGTGCCAAGATTGATGATCCCTGCTTTGCGGAGCGATATGTGGAAAAATACCGTAAAGGACGAGTCCAAGCCACAACAGATATTAAAAAAGCAGGTTTGACGGAATGCCACCTCAAACAATTAGAACCCTTTGAAGTCAAAGCGAATATGGTAGCCCCCATTTTACATAAAGGGGAATTACTCGGATTATTAGTCACCCATCAATGTTCTACCCCTCGCAAATGGGAACAAAGCGAAATCGATTTTTTTGCCCAAGTTGCCACCCAAGTCGGTCTAGCGATTGAAAGAACCACCCTGCTTGAACAACAACGACAAGCCGAAGTCGAACAGCGTTTAGCGAAAGAACAAATGCAAAAACGAGCCTTAGAGTTGTTGATGGAAGTTGATCCCGTCAGCCGAGGCGATCTAACCATTCGCGCTCATGTCACAGAAGACGAAATCGGAACCATTGCTGACTCTTATAACGCCACCATCGAAAACTTACGGAAAATCGTAACAAGCGTGCAAAAGGCCGCCCAAGAGTTAGCCAGCACCACCAACGATAATCAAATTTCCGTATCTGCCCTCAGTGAAGACGCATCTTTCCAAGCCAACAACATCGCTTCGGCTTTAGGACGAATTCAAATCATGACGGATTCGATCTCAGCAGTCGCGAAGAATGCCGAACAAGCCGAAGTCGCCGTCCAACAAGCTACTTCTACCGTTGAAGCGGGTGAAATCGCCATGAACCGTACTGTCGATGGGATTATGGCAATTCGGGAAACTGTAGCAGAAACAGCAAAAAAAGTCAAGCGTTTGGGAGAATCTTCACAAAAAATATCTAAAGTCGTCAACCTGATTGGCAGTTTTGCCGATCAAACCAACCTACTCGCCTTGAATGCCTCGATTGAAGCCGCCCACGCAGGAGAAGAAGGAAGAGGCTTTGCGGTCGTTGCTGACGAAGTGCGATCGCTGGCTCGACAATCCGCACAAGCTACCGCCGAAATTGAAACCCTAGTGGCTAGTATTCAAGCAGAAACCAACGACGTAGTAGCGGCGATGGAGTCTGGAACCGAACAGGTTGTCCTCGGTACCAAGTTAGTCGATGAAACCCGTAAAAGTCTTAACCAAATTACCGCCGTCAGTATTCAGATTAACGAATTAGTCGAAGCCATTGCTAAAGCGGCTGTTGAACAATCACTGACCTCGCAAGCCGTTACTCAAACCATGACCCAAATTGCCACCGTATCGGATAAAACCTCACTTGAAGCGGCTCAAGTTTCCGACTCCTTTAAAAAACTCTTGCAAGTCTCACTCGCCTTGCAAGAAAGCGTCAGTCAGTTCAAAGTCACTGAGTAAATTTGGATTTGGATCAATGAGTATGAATATTTCATATAAAATCATGACTTGGATTGCTTGTGCCAGTCAACCCCAAATGACAGAAACCGCCAGCTTTTCGCCCGATTTGATGGCATCAGACTATATTTACTGTAAACAACGCTATCGTGATCAAGTTTTTCAAGACGGCGATGTCATTGGCGGTATTTTAATCAATTTACCCCTAGAAGGATAACCTATGAACACCTCAAAGCCTTATTCATTGAGTCAGAAATTTGCCGATCTACCCATTCAAAGAAAAACCCAACTGATTACCCTGTTGATCTTTTTGTCTCTTGCAGGAATTCCCCTATTAGGAGCGAAAGTTTTAGAAGGAAGCTTGCGATCGCAACTACAAAACCAGATCAAAACCCAACTCGCGGTTACAGAACTCAACTACAACAACCAAATTGAGAATATGGAGGTCAGTTTTGCGGCTGTTGCGAATAATCTGACTGTCATTGAAGCAGCCCGCTTAAAGGCTTCGGGGCAACCGCTACCCCCTAATTTAACCCAAGCGTTAAAAGATCTGTTACGTCAAGAAATCAAAATTCAAAACCTTGATTATGCAACCTTAGTCAGCCCAAATTTAGAGATTATCGCTTCGGGTAATCCAAGCACACGCACAGGTGAAAAATTTAATCCCAATCAACTTGTTAGTAGCGTTCTCAAACAACCTCGACAACTGAGTACAAGTGAAATCGTTCCTTGGCAAGATTTCCAAAAAGAAGGTACTGAGCGTTCTAAGAATTTAACCAATCAAGACGCATTAATTCGCTATACCCTAACACCCGTTAAAACATCCGATAACGGCAAAGTCATCGGCGTTTTAGTCGCAGGAAACATCGTCAACGCTAAAAAAGAAATTGTTCAAAAGACTTTAAACACCTATACCGACGATGGGTATACTGCCATTTACCAACGCTACGGAAATGGTAAATTTGCCCTCGCCTCATCCTTAGAAAAAAACGAACTTCGTCAGTCAAATTTTGATATTCCACTAGCTGATCAAACCCTACTTAAACAAGCCATCAACGCCAAAAATAAAGTTATTTCAGGAACAGGAACGATCGGTCAACAAACCTATCACTTAGCCGCCAAAGCCTTACCCAATTCAAAAGGAGAAGCAGTTGCTGTTTTAGTATATGGCGATCCTGAAACTGCCCTTAAACGGGTTATGAATGCCAGTTTATTGACCCAAGGACTGCTTTCAGGATTAATGCTCTGTTTTGTTCCCCTGTTGGCGTGGGGTATTAGTCGCTCAATTACGCGTCCCATTAAACGATTACAACAGATTACCGCCGAATTTGCCGACGGAGAATACAAAGCCAGAGCAAACATTGATTCACAAGATGAAGTCGGTCAACTTGCCAGTAACTTTAATGAAATGGCGGATAACATCGTTTCTCACAACCAATATCTAGAAGAACAGGCTGAAATGTTTCGTTTTTTGTCGCGTTTGTCTCTTCCTGAACAACTAGACGAAACCCGTTTAGATCCCTTTTTGACCCAAGCTCTTAAAGAAGCTCGTCAAATTATTAAAGCTAACCGTCTACTAATTTATCGCATAACAAACGATGGTCGGGGCAGTGTTACCCATGAGGCCCGCGAATTATCTTGCCCGAGTGCCTTAACCCAACGAATTGAAGATACTTTCCCTCAAGAACTCCTAGCGGCCTATCGTCAAGAGCGTATTTTTGTAATCAACGATATTGAGCATAGCGAGCAAAAGTCGCATCACAAATTACATCCCGCGCATGAACGACTGCTACAACAACTACAAGTGAAAGCCTGTGTCATTCTACCGATTATGAACGAGGATGATTTATTTGGCTTGTTGATTGCTCATCGCGACTTTCAAAAATCGCATCAATGTGATTCAACTAGAGAATGGCAAGAAACCGAAATTAACTTTCTTAAACAATTGAGTAGTCATTTACAAGTGATTCACGAACGGGTTAACTCACGCCGCCGACATATTCTTGATTCTCGTTTAGCCATGCGTTTAAAAGATTTGACGCGACAAATTGCGCGGAGTCAAAAAGATGAAGATTTGTATCAAACAGTGGTGTCGGAGTGCAGAAGAGCGATGCAGGTAGATCGGGTGATAGTTTATCGCTTCGATGCGAACTGGATGGGAACTGTGATCGCGGAATCCGTTGATGATCGTTATCCCGTTGCGCTTAATGCCAGAATTGGCGATCCTTGTTTTGCCGAAAAATATGTGGAGAAATATCGACAAGGGCGCGTCGTTGCTACCCCCGATATTTATCAGGCTAATCTGACCACTTGCCATCTACAACAACTAGAACCGTTTGCTGTGAAAGCCAATTTGGTCACGCCGATTATTATTGGTAATGAATTATTTGGCTTACTGATTGCTCATCAGTGTCGTGGAATTAAATATTGGGAAGATACCGAAATCGATTTTCTGTCTCAAATCGCTACTCAAATTGGAGTCGCCCTAGAACGATCGCAACTACTTCTTACCCAAGCATCAGTCGCCCTGCAACAACGTCAAGCCAAAGAACAATTACAACAACGAGCTATCGAATTATTGATCGAAGTTGACCCAGTGCGACAAGGTGATCTGACGATTCGAGCCACTGTCACCGAAGACGAAATTGGTACGATCGCAGACTCATACAACGCCATTGTTGAGAGTTTACGACACATTGTTACTCAAGTGCAATCAACAACCCATCAGTTAGCCAGTAGTACAAATGATTCTGAACAAACAATTTTTGCCTTGTCCCAACAAGCTGATCAACAGGTGGAGGAAATCGAGTCTACTGTCGATCATGTTGAAAGTATGATGGGTGCTATTGCTCAGGTGACGACTAATGCACAACTCGCCCTCGCCACCGTTGAAAAAACCCTCAATACGGTAGAGGCTTCCGAAGCGGTGATGAATCAAACCGTAGAAGGGATGATCGCCATTCGGGACACGGTAACTCATACTGCCGAAAAAGTTTCTAATTTAGGGGAATCATCGAAAAAGATTTCTAAAGTGGTTAATTTAATTAGCCGATTTGCGGCTCAGACCCATTTGTTAGCACTGAAAGCCTCAATTGAAGCTGCACGAGCAGGCGAAGAGGGTCGAGGTTTTGCGGTGATTGCCGATGAAGTCAGAATGCTGGCTACTCAATCAGCCGAAGCGAGTGCCGAAATTGAAGCCATTGTCGATAGTATTTCTCTTCTTACCCGCGAAGTAGCCGCCACGATGGAAACAGGAACCGAACAAGTTGCCGTCGGCAGTCAGTTGTTAGATGAGACGCGCCACACCCTCTCGCAAATCATTGCAGCTAGTCAAGAAATTGGTCAGTTAGTTGAAGCGATCGCAAAATCGGCCCAACAACAAAGCGAAACAGGAGGCAGCGTCAGAGCAACGATGACTGAAGTGGCAACGATATCTCACAAAACCCTGAAAAGCGCGCAAACGGTAGCCAATTCTATCGAACACGTCCTACAAACTACTCAAAATCTTTCGAGTAGCGTCGGTCAATTTAAGGTTTAGTCTATCTTTAAGGACAAAGCATTATGATCCATTCAGACATTCGTGACCAAGCCTATCGCTTTTTTATTGAAGAAGCAGCCGAATTACTGCAAATTATCGAATCGGAATTACTCAACATCCGACAAGATTGTTCTAGCGACTTTCAAAAGTCGCATAACGCGAGAATACATGAAATGATGCGGGCGGCTCACTCGATTAAAGGTGGTGCGGCAAGCTTAGAACTTGATACTTTAAAAATGATCGCCCATCGTCTGGAAGATTATTTTAAAGCTTTGTACCTCGATGTCACGATAGACGAAGAGTTAGAAAACCTGCTACTACAAGGCTTTGATTGTCTTAAAGAACCCCTAACCGCGCAAATCGCTCAAGGGGAGTTTGACGAGGTAGCAGCGATCGCTAAAGCAACTCCGATTTTTGCCGCCCTCGATCTACGTTTAGGTGATGCGCTAAACCAGTCAGAAAATTATTTACCCAGTTCGACTGATTTAGGCATTGATATCACCACCTCTATTTTTGAAGTCGATGTATCACAGGAGTTAGAACGACTGGCGACGGTTCTTGTTGAACGTAATGGGTTAGAGGTTTGGCGAGAATTACAAGTTAGTGTAGAAATGTTCGCGGGATTAGCTGAATTACTAAATTTGCCTGGATTTGCAAGTATCGGTCAAGCGGTTTTAGTCGCCTTGAAAAACAATCCCGAACAAGCCGAAAAAATTACCGAAGTAGCGATCGCCAATTGGCAAGCCGCACAGCAACTCGTAAAGAGTGGGGATCGTCGTTCGGGGGGTAATCCCAGTCCCGAACTGTTAGCCCTACAAAAATCTGAACCACAACCTACTCCAGAGCCAGACTTTCAGGATCAAGCCTATTGCTTTTTTATTGAAGAAGCAACCGATTTATTACAAGTGATTGAAATGGGATTACTGACACTGAGAGAAGAACGCACCCCTGCTAAGGTTCATGAAATCATGCGGGCGGCTCATTCAATTAAAGGCGGTTCGGCTAGTGTTGGTCTAGAAGCAATTCGTACCCTTTCCCACCGTTTAGAAGATTATTTTAAAGCCTTATATCGTGAGGAAGTTATTTTAGATGAAGAACTACAAACTCTGCTTTTACAAGGATTTGATTGTCTAAAAGAGCCACTACTTGAGCAAATCAATACAGGAACCCATCAGCCAGAAACCCTACTAGCCAAAGCTCAACCGATTTTAAGCCAAATAGAAGAACGTTTAGGCGATGCTCTCAATCAAGGTGATGAATATCTACCTAGTTCGGCTGATTTGGGAGTTGATTTGATTGCCTCTGTTTTTGAAGTCGATGTCACCCAACGTTTAGAAACGATAGCAGTCTTTCTAGAAAAAGGTACAGAACAGGAAATAAATGAGCAGATACACTCGACAATCGAACTTTTTGATGGTTTAGCTCAAATGTTTAATTTAGAAGGTTTTAGCGCGATTGGTCAAACAGTTCAAAACCTGCTGAATGCTTATCCAGAAGACATCCGTCGGATCACTGAACTTGCCCTTTCTAATTGGCAACAAGCCCAAGCTATGATTTTAGCTGGAGATCATACGGTAGATAACTATGTTCTTGGTGAATTACTGAATTTTGTAGGCGGACAAACGGATGTCGGCGTTCTTTCTATCGAGAATTTAGGCAATGTTTTTGATCTTGATAATGAGCCAATTTTAGGCAATGCTTTAATAGAAAACGTTTTTAGCACCGAACTAGAAAATACGGAGGTATCAGAAACATTAAGTTTAGATGAAGTCTTTTTAAATGTTCCTACTCTTGATGAAGTTTTTCTAAGTCTTCCAGAAACTGAGCCTATACCAGAAATTGTCCCACCCGTTAGCGATCCAGCCTCGATTTCACTCAGCGAAGCTATAAGAGCGATCGCCCAAGATTTTGAGCAATTACCGACGGTAGAAAAACTGCCTCAAGTTCAAGCCCAACCCTCCATTCCAGAAGCCAAACCAATCGCTAAAACCGAGTCAACACATACACCTGCTGCCCTTTCAGTACGGGTTGATTTCAATCGTTTAGAACGGATGAATAATTTAGTCGGTGAGTTAGCGATTAACCGTAATAGTTTATCGCTCCAAAATGAACAACTACAAGGATCAGTTAAAGAACTGCTGAACCGTATGAATCGTTTTAGCAAAATCACCGAAAAACTCAGAGATGTATCAGATAAAATGTTAATTGATGCGTCTCGTTATGAGGGATGGTCTGGTAAGACAAGTAAAGGTTTCCTCGAAAAAGGCTTTTTACCCCCAGAAAAATCCGATTTTGATGCTTTAGAGATGGATCGCTACGGCAAGTTGTATTCTTCGATTCAAGGATTATTAGAAGAGATGATCCAGCTTGAAGAATCGGTGGATGATATTGTTTTATTTGCCAGAGGTTCTAACCAAACCCTTGAAACACAACGACAAATGCTCACTCTACTTCGTGATGAATTAATGTGGGCCAGAATGTTACCGTTAGGAGAAGTCTTAAATCGTTTTCCTCGCGTTCTACGAGATTTATCGGCGAGATATCACAAACCAGTACGACTCAAATTAGTGGGAACAGGGGTTTTAGTCGATAAAGTTGCTCTCGAAAAACTGTATGATCCACTCTTACATTTACTGCGAAATGCTTTCGATCATGGCATTGAATCATCAGAAGTACGCTCACTACGAAATAAAAACACAGAAGGATTAATCGAAATTCGAGCCTATCATCAGGGAAACCAAACAATTATTGAGGTTAAAGATGATGGCGGTGGTTTAAATGATGAAAAAATTAAAGAACAAGCGATCAAACGGGGTTTAATTACTCCAGAACAAGCGGCAGTCCTTTCTAAAGATAAAATTTCTAACCTGATTTTTGAACCTGGATTTTCGACGGCTGAACAGGTAAGCGAGTTATCGGGTAGAGGAGTGGGTTTAGATATTGTTAAAGCGCAACTCCAATCACTCAAAGGAAATGTTACTGTCTCTTCTAGCTATTACCAAGGAACTATTTTTACCCTACGTTTGCCCTTGACACTGACGATCGCTAAATTGTTAGTATGTATGATCCACCCCCAACGAAATCGAAATGTCTCAACGGGGATTGCTATTCCTTCCGATAGTATTGAAGAGATTATCGTTCCTCAAGCAGATCAGATTAAGATGTCGGGACATCAACGATTTTTAAAGTTTGCGGGGCATCTGATTCCGATCTATGTTTTCGGCGAATTATTTGATTATCGCTGTCCATTGGGCGAAAATAACATGAGTAAAGCTTTAGCTACTACGGTTCCATCTCCCGAAGATTGGGGGCTTCCGTTATTGATTTTGCGTCGTGGACAACAACTCTGTGCTCTAGAAGTTAGCCGACTGGTGAGTGAGCAAGAATTGGTGATTAAACCATTTGGCAGTGCGATCCCTTCACCGACCTATACTTATGGTTGTACGATCTTAGGCGATGGGACTTTACTTCCTGTTGTTAATGCGATTATTCTGCTTGAACAATTCCTTGATATTAGTCCCGACACGCGATCCGCTTCAAATGAAGGTAGTGACATTTTAACAACTCCTCCAGTAGCCTCTATGTCGCAAACACCTACGCTTTTAATTGTCGATGATTCGGCAGCTTTACGCAGAACACTGGCTCTTACATTAGAAAAAACAGGCTATCGGGTGTTGCAAGCGAGAGACGGGCGCGAAGCAATAGAACAACTTCAACAAAATAGCGGTATTCAATTAGTGATTTGTGATGTCGAAATGCCTAATATGAATGGGTTTGAGTTCTTAGGACAACGCCGACGGGATCTCACTTTAACTCAAATTCCAGTAGCGATGTTGACTTCTCGCAGTAGTGAAAAACACCGCCAGTTAGCACTCCAATTAGGTGCAAGTGCTTATTTTACTAAGCCTTATATTGAGCAACAATTCTTAGCATCGATTAAAAATCTGATCGCTTCACAGACGGCTGAACCCTCTTTAGCTCATCTTTAATATATTGATTAGATCTTTTAACTATGAACACTCCCTTAACAACAACCGAACCCCAAGTGTCATCAAATCTAACTTTTTCAACCCCTAGCCATCAATCTTTAAGTAAATTTCTGCTGTTTGATGTGGAGAAATTACATTTGGCTTTATCGGTTGATCTGGTTCAAAAAGTCATTAACTATACGCCTGTTTTTGGCAGTGGTTTAAGTTCCTTTGGTGTCGCTCATATTGATAACCAAGAAATTACGGTTATTGATTTACATCAACAATTTTTTAAAACGAGTTCTGAGATCGCTGTCGGACGGGGTGTACAAGCTCCTGAATTCGATTCAGGAGACAGCCCCTCACAAAAAGGTTATTTGATTTTAACTAAAACGACAATTGGTGAAACTTTCGCGCTTTGGGTGACTCAAGCACCAACTTTAATCGATGTTTCGCTTTCTCAAATTCGCCTTTTACCAGAGTCTTATCGTCGCGCTGATACTCTAGGATCAGCTAGTCATGTCATGCTAATTCCGTCGGAAAATAAGACGATGACTGTTTTTATCTTAGATGTCGATCATCTCATTACATAATTTGTAGAAATGCACCATGATAGAGACGTGCCACGGCAAGGGGCGTACGTCTCTACAAAAATTGATATAAGATTCATCAAATACGAGTTAGTAATAGTGGGTTATGCTCATTAAACTGATTTCTCCCATTAGTGTTACTCGTATCCATCGGCTCTGGAATGGTAAGATGTTGACTCGCTTCTAATAAATAACTTAGAAAGGCTTGAGCAATCACCGATAACTGTTTGCCAGCTAAATGAGCAACATACCAATTGCGCTCAATCGGAAAATGTTCAACATCTAAGATTGTTAATTCTCCTCTAGAGGGTTCTGTGCTTAGAGTATGTTTGGATAAGACAGAAATTCCTAATCCTCCTGCGATCGCTTGTTTAATCGCTTCATTGCTGCCGAGTTCTAGACGAACTTTTACAGAAACATCATTTTGGAATAAGAGTTTTTGTACCGCCTGACGAGTTCCAGAACCTGATTCGCGCATGATAAAAGGCTCATCTTGTAAACAGGAAATTGGTAAATTTTTCTGATTTGCTAAAGGATGATCGTATCTGGCTACAACGACTAGCGGATTTTCCAAAAAAGCTTGATGATGAAGATCTATATCTTCAGGCAGTTGACTCAAAATATACAAATCATCTTCATTTGCAATCATTCGTTCCTGTAACTTTTGATGATTTGTCACTTGTAAAGCAATATCAATGCCTGGATACTGTTGACAAAATGCACCTAATATTCTAGGAATAAAATATTTAGTTGTGGTGATCACTCCTAATTGCAAGCGTCCTTGTTTAGTGCCTTTTAAGTCCGCGATTTTCATCTCGAAGTTTTCTAGCTTATCAAAGATCTCTTGACAAGTGTTTAATAATTCCTGTCCAGCTTCAGTTAGATAGAGACGTTTACCAATTTGTTCAAATAAGGGTAAACCGACAGCCTTGGTAAGTTGCTTTATTTGGGTAGAAACAGTAGGTTGAGTAATATATAGTTCTTCTGCTGCTTTCGTAAAGCTACTATGGCGGGCTGTTGCCTCGAATACTTTTAGCTGATGTAGGGTTGCCTGAATCAACTTCTTTATCCCCCTAATCAATATACATTATTTTATTTTTTCAATTCTACTTCTTTTATAGACAATAGTCAATATTTAAGGATATTGAGATAGATTTGTATATATATAAGTAAGACTTAATTGCAAGCTATGGTTAGAGGGGAACGGCAACCCCCTCCCTTTCGTCACAATTTACGAATTTACAGTTTTTGACTAACTGCTTTGCGATAAGCTTTCTGAATGGTTTTGAGCAGTTTATCAAAACCCGAATGAGCCATTTCATTCGCGGGATCGAGAAGCTGGACTTTAGTCAAAAGTTCTGCCTCCGAGGTTTGAACATCGCCATCGCTATAGATCATTGCTCCCATCGTTTCTAAGAGTTTCTCATAATCATCTTGTTTGGGATGAGTTCCTAAATACTCCTCTAGCCACTGATAGCATTCTTGAGGACGGACAGGTTTAAGCCCAGAAAGAAGCGATTTAAGCTCACTATCATCAGCTAATCCATATTGTTGCGCTTTTTTGTGCAAATACTCTTGTTCTTCTGGCTGAACCACACCATCGATCCAAGCCACACCAACCAGTATTTTTAAAAGGTGTTTGGTTTTTGTTAAGTCATTCATCATTTAAAGTCCTTTTACTAGCTTAACGATAAAAAAGCCATCCATTTGATGTCGGTTCGGTAAAACCTTCAGCCAACCTTGTTCAGTAGCAAACACTGTCAAAAAGGAATCAACCGACGGAGGTTGTATCATCCAGTTTGGATGTCTCTTTAAAAAGTTTTCGATAACTCTTTCATTCTCTACCGAATTTAGAGTACAGGTGGCATAAACTAATATTCCCTTCGGTTTTACCCAAGATGCGGTTTGTTCTAAGAGTTCTTGTTGCAGTTGTACCAGTTCATTAATACGTTCAGGGGTTTGTCGAAACCGAAGATCAGGGCGTTTGTGTAGGGTGCCTAACCCCGAACAGGGGGCATCGAGTAAAACGCGATCGGCACTTTCTAAAAATTGGCTAAACTGTCGGCTATCACCAGTTAAAATCCGAATTGATCTAAGATTTAGGCGTTTTTGGTTTTCTTGTAGCTTTTTTAAACGAGATGCAGAGCGATCGCAAGCCCAAATAATCCCATCATCTTCCATTAACTCAGCGATATGTGTTGTTTTTCCACCTGGTGCCGCACAAGCATCAATAATTGTCTCACCGATTTGTGGCCCAAGTAGATGAGTAACTAATTGTGCGCTACTATCTTGTACAGTGAACCATCCTTGTTCAAATCCTGGTAGATCAACAATGCTACGAGAACCACTAATTAATCGTAGGGCTTGTGGTAGATGAGCGACAGGTGATACTTTAATTCCATTCTCCAAAAAAGTCTCTTGAACTTTTTTTAACGTTGTTTTCAGTGGATTAATTCTAAGATCTAGTAATGGAGATTGATTAAACCACTCACATAAGCTTTCTGTCGTCTCTTGACCCAATTGCTCGATCCATAGTTTAATCATCCAATCGGGAAAACTATATAAAATCCCTAATCTTTGTACTGGATCAACAGATAAGATCAACGGATCATCTTGTTTTGCTAATCGTGCATAGGCTCTCAATAATCCATTAACAACCCCTGAAAGTTGTGTAAATCCGTTCTTTTTCGCTAGATCTACTGTTGTATTGACGGCGGCTGATTCTGGAATTTGAGTCAAATAACGAAGCTGATATAAACCAATTTGTAGAATAATTCTTAAATCGGGTGGTTGTTGATTCGCTTTTTTTTTACCCAGTTGATCGATTAAAGCGTCTAGGGTTCGCTGTCGTCTGACAATTCCATATACTAATTCTGTGGCTAAGTTGCGCTCAACATTCGACAAATTCGCTTTTTTTAACCCTTGATCCAAGGCAACATCTGTATAAGCTTCACGTCGATAAATTTCCCGAAGTACGACTAAAGACAGTTGACGCGAATTTGTTAGCGTTTGCATTCTAGACTTGTTGAATTACATTGATACATTCTTCGACTGAAGCGCGTTGACTCATGGCTTGCACTAAAGCATTATAAGCGGTTTGATTGCGTTCTAGCAGATTTTTGGCTTGTACGAGTCCCCAGCTTTGTTTCTGTGAATAACTATATTCGGGTACGCCTGCTAATTTTAAGGCCATCTGTAGTTGTAGCGAGTCGCCCTCTCCACCTTCTGATGAGCCATAAGTTAGTTTTTCTGCTGCAATTCCCGCCATCCAAACAGTACACAGTCGCTCGATGAGTAACGAATATTCTCGCGGATCTTGAATTTTTTCGTCGATGGCAGCCCGATCAAATTGTACCCCACCGAGTCCAGGTTGTCCTTGTTTGAGCGCATCCCACGCCGTTATGCTGTAATTTGCGATCGGAATTCCTAGCAAATAAGCAGCTAAAAAATGTCCCGCCTCATGATGAATCACTCGTTGACGATATTCAGTCGGTGCAAAACGATCTAATAATAAAGTAACACCGCGTCCCTGCCACGTAAATGTATCTAGTGTAGCGAGTCCCATTACTCCTAATGTTGCTGCTGCAGGAATAAAGGGCGAGATGTTTAAAAGGGGAACCATAAAAACCGATAGCGTCATGAGAAAGACACCGATCGCAACAAGGTTTAAGGCGGTTTGCTGCATAAAAAGAGAATAATATAATTTTTACTTCATTTTACTTTACATTTAGAGATTTGGTTCTACGCCTAACGCTTTTAATTGTGCTTTGAGTTGTTTTACTTCTTGTTGTGCGTATTTTTTCTTGTCGTTCGAGTTCAAGTTGTTGTGCTTCGTCTAATTGTGACTGTGCTTGTTTAGCAAATTCTTCTGGTGTTGGGACTAATTCACCTTCTGAAGTAAAGTAGCGCAATTGTGATTCGTATACTCCTAAATATAGCTTTAACTGCTCACTCCATAACAATCCTTGCTCATTGGGTTGTAGCAGTTGATATTGCCCACTGACTAGGGTAAATCCTGCAAATTCTAGTGTTACGGGATCAAAATAATAATCAGGTAAACGGAAAACATCTTGATAGAGTTGTTTTTTCTCGGTGCGATCTACTTTAGCAGTACTATCGCAGAGAATTTCAACAATCAGATTCGGATATTTTCCGCCTTCTCTCCAAACCATCCAACTTTTACGGTTTTTTCTAACGGTATTTAAGACTACGAAAAAATCTGGCCCACAAAAGTCTCTCAATTTAGTCGGTTGTTCAGGACTATTATAGATATAGTAAACGGAGAGATTGCCCGCCGCAAAGAAATCATTTCTGTCTTGCCATAACCACTCAAGACATTGGAGTAGCAGAATAATTTGTTGTAGATGTAATGAGGATTCAAATTCGGGTTCGTCGCTTTCTATCTCATCAGGAGGTAAAATAAATTCTTCTGATAATTGTATCTGTTTAGCGATCGCCATAATCAACCCTCATAGGATTAGAAAATTCTGGTAGTCTTTTAATTATGGATGACCAGTTGGCTAGACGAATTGCTAGTTTATCCTAGTTAAAATATACAGGAACATTGAGTATTTTAATTAAAGCGAAACAGTTAGGCTATCTCTCCTCAGTATTACCTGTCATTTAGTCTCTTCAGAGTAAAGGAATGTGGATATCTCAGAAGGTTATAACTGATATATTACAGTTAGCAGGGGAGTCTCCTACCCTTTTCTAGCCGCTTTGACCATATCAATTAGTGTGTGATGTGCGTCTTCAGAATCTTTGAGGGTATGATCGAATTCTACTCGAACGGGTACTGTTTCGCCATTGATTTGTACGGCTAAATTCATCCCTTGTGGATCAATTGATGACATTTGCGCGGTTTGAGCATTGGGTGTGTTGCCGTAAACTTTAGCATAAAGCACGATCGCTTCGGCGTGATCTTCGTTCATGTGTTGGCAAATGCGATCGCTGATAGCGGGTGTGATAGAATCTGACATGATTAATTATCTCTTGAAATATTGATGACAAAAGGTGATGACTTCTGAGACTGAACTGGTTTGCATGGAATAAAATATTTTTGGTCTAGCAATGACTAGCAAAGGGATATTCAATTCTTGTGCGACTAAGCGTTTGATGTCTTCTCCTCCTTGTATTCCAGATGCTTTGGTGACAACGAGTGATATTTTCCACTGTAACCAAAGGGCTTTTTCTAGTTCTAGACTAATCGGAGGACGCAAGGCAATAATACGAGCGCTACTAAAGCCAGCAGCAGTAGCCACTAATAACGAGTTTACAACAGGAAGAATCCGAGTATAAAGGGTTGCTCGATTTTGCCAGGGCTGAAATAATGGTAAAGCTTTGTATCCGACGGTCAGTAAAACCCGTTGTCCTGTTAGATAATCACTCTCAAGCAGGGTTTCAAAACTATCTAATTCAATGGCTGTTTGCGCTTCAATGTTTAGACGTTCGTACCGTAGATAGGGAATATGGTTCTGATGGGATAGTGCGATCGCGTACTTAGTAATTTCGCTAGCATAAGGGTGAGACGCATCGACAATAGCGGTTATCTCACTTGGATCAGGTTTACCTATTTTTACGGTTAATAGGGAAGACACTGGGTAAAGGTGTTTCGCGCTTTCTGTGGTTACGGTGACAAGAGTCGGAATACTATGAATGATCATTTCTTGAGAAAGCATAGCACTGTCACTCGTTCCCCCGATTAACCAAATAGTCATTTCAATACTTAGCCTCAAAAAATTGTTATACTAGATGAACTGTTGTGATTATTATGGTAAAAATAACCATAAAGATTTGTAAACTGTGCTAACCACCGTCCTAACCCAAAACCGAAACGTAGCTCATTTAATGCCTGATGACTTATTTACAGCCATTAATGACTTAAAACGAGAATTAAACGCTGTTATCTTGGCGCATTACTATCAAGATCCAGATATACAAGATATTGCTGATTATATCGGCGATTCGCTCGGATTATCACAACAAGCGGCTCAGACGGATGCTGATGTCATTGTCTTTGCTGGTGTTCATTTCATGGCCGAAACCGCGAAGATCCTAAATCCAGATAAATTGGTATTATTACCCGATAGAGATGCGGGATGTTCATTAGCCGATAGTTGCCCCCCCCAAGAATTTGCCCATTTTAAAGCACAATATCCCAATCATCTAGTGATTTCATATATCAACTGTACAGCCGAAATCAAGGCGATGAGTGATATTATTTGTACCAGTTCTAACGCTGTAAAAATTGTTAATCAGATTCCTTTAGATCAGCCGATTATTTTTGCACCTGATCGGAATTTAGGGCGATATGTCAGTGAGCAAACGGGACGAGAGTTAGTGCTGTGGCAAGGTAGTTGTATCGTTCATGAAACCTTTTCCGAACGCCAAGTAGTTCAATTAAAAATTGTACATCCTGAAGCTGAAATCATTGCCCATCCTGAATGTGAAACTTCTATTTTGCGTCATGCGAGTTATATTGGTTCAACGACAGCTTTGCTTAAGTACTGTCAAAAAAGTCCGAGTCAAGCTTTTATTGTAGCGACTGAACCAGGGATTATTCATCAAATGCAAAAAGAAGCACCGCAAAAACAATTTATACCTGCACCAAACATTAATAATTGTGCGTGTAATGAATGTCCACATATGCGATTGAATACACTAGAAAAGTTGTATTTAGCCATGAAACATCAAAAACCAGAAATTATTTTACCCGAAGCGATTCAAAAAGCAGCTTTACGACCTATTCAAAAAATGCTCGAAATGTCCTAGTCAATTTACAAAACTTAGTAATTTTACGAGTGTAAACTAACTTTAATGTCAATTTTTGTATAAAAGACTAGCCTAACTGAGCAAACATGATAAATTAATCATAGAAGCAATAAAGCTTCTCTGGCAAAGAGAACAGCCAAGCCAATATAAAACAAAAAGAGGTACACCGCGCTGTTTAATTTACCAAATGCTGTATCGTTAAACGAAAAACGATTAACCAAAAACATCACCCATACCGAAAACGGATTATTCCTCAAACTGGATGTATAGGGAGTTAAAAGTAATTACAACTCCAAGAAATATCACTCTCATGAGGAAGTCAACCGAAGATTAGGTTTTGGGTGATGTTGTTTTAAATAAAATTTAGATATTTCAACAAGCTAAAACACTTAGAATACAATAATGAGTGTGGAGCAGTGAGAGGTAAAACATCTAAATGTCAGAAGATAAAACAGTCGATCAGCGATTGATTAAACAAAACTTATTATTGACGCTTCTCACTAAAGCAACAGAATTATTTGAATTAGATAAAATTACTGACATATTAGATCAACAAGCCGAATTACTTACTCAAAGTGAACAAAGAGAAGAGAAATTACAAGCCGCATTAAGTCAAGAATTAGCTAAACGTACCAATGACTCAGAAAAAGAGGCCGAACGAGAGAGATCGATTTCTTTAGTTATTGATAAAATTCGTCAAACACTAGATATCAATACTATATTTCAAACCGCCGCCACAGAAGTTCAAAAGTTACTAGGAGTTGAACACATTGCAATTTATCAATTTCGAGAAGATTACGGGGGAGACTTCATTTTTGAATCTGAACCGCAAAAACCCTTTCCTCATCTCGTAGGTAAAAGTTGGAATGACGAGCATTTGATGGAAACTAAAGGCGGCAGACTTAGGGAAAATCAACCCTGTGTAGCCAATGATGTTGAACAAGATGAACGTTTTATTCAGTGTTACCATTCAACGATTAGTGTGTTTCAACTAAGATCCTTTGCAGTAGTTCCCTTGTTTCTCGGTGAAACGTTGTGGGGGCTATTAGCAGGTTTCCAACACAGTAGCCCAAAGCATTGGCAAGCAGACGAAATTAAGCTGTTACAAAAAGTTGGCATTCAATTAGGAGTCGCGCTACAACAAACCGAATATCTCAAACGCATTCAACAGCAATTCGTTCAAGAACGGGCTTTATCGCAAGTGATCGATAAAATTCGCCGTACCCTCGATCTCGATACCATCTTTCAAACTACCGTTACAGAAGTACGCCAACTCCTCGAAGCGGATCGAGTTGCTATCTATCAATTTATTCCAGACACAAATTGGGTAGAAGGAGAGTTTATTTCAGAAGCCGTTTTAGCCCCGTTTGATTCTGCTTTAGCTGCTAGAGTAGCCGATCATTGCTTTGGCGACAATTATGCTACTTCCTATCAACAGGGTCGCATTTGGTCACTTAACAACCTTGAAACGGCTCATCTAAGCGAGTGTCATACCGCCATTTTATCGCGCTTTCAGGTCAAAGCCAATCTAGTCGCGCCTTTGTTGAGTGGTGAAAATCTTTGGGGTTTATTGTGTATCCATCAATGTTCGAGTCCGCGTCACTGGCAAGAAACAGAAATCGAATTTGTCAGCAAAATTGCTACTAATTTAGGGGTAGCATTACAACAAGCCGAGTTACTCGCCCAAACACAAGCACGATCGCAAGAACTACAAACCGCCCTCGCTCAAGTTGAAGCCCAAAAAGAACAACAAAAAGCCCTAACGCAAGTCATCGATAAAATTCGCCGTACTCTTGATCTTGATACCATCTTCCAAACCACAGCCACCGAAGTTAGACAACTGCTACAAGTTGATCGGGTGGCGATTTTTTGTTTTGAACACCACTCAAAATGGACAGAAGGGGAATTTGTCGCCGAAGATGTCAATAGTTCCTTTGGATCTGCCCTAGCTGCGAAGATAGTTGATCGCTGCTTTGGCGAAAAACACGCGACTTATTACCAACAAAATCGGCTCTGGGCAGTTAATGACATCAGTCAAGCTAATTTAATAGAGTGTCATCTAAACACCTTAAATCGTTTTCAAGTTAAAGCCAATTTAGTCGCCCCACTGCTCATCGGGAAGAATTTATGGGGTTTACTTTGCATCCATCAATGTTCGAGTCCGCGTCACTGGCAAGAATCAGAAATCGAATTTGTGAGCAAAATCGCCACTAATTTAGGGGTGGCATTACAACAAGCTGAATTACTCGCTCAGACTCAAAAACGCACGAAAGAATTACAAACCGCCCTCGCTCAAGTGGAAGCTCAAAAAGAACACTTAGCTCATGTAGCCGCCCAAGAAAGAGCATTAGCGAGAGTGATTAAGAGAATTCGTCAAACCTTAGATGTTGAAGATATTTTTCGGGCGACAACAGAAGAAGTTCGCCATATTCTCAATTGCGATCGTGTAGTCGTCTATCGTTTTTATGATGATTGGAGTGGCGAGTTTCTCTATGAGTCGATGAGCGAAATCTGGCGGCCTTTAATTTGGTCACCTGGTCTAAAAACGGTGTGGGAGGATACTTATCTTCAAGCCACCAAAGGGGGAAGATATCGCTATCATGAAACATTCGCGGTAGATGATATTTATCAAGCTGGACTAACTCAGTGTCATGTCGAAATTTTAGAACACTTTCAGGTCAAAGCGTTTGCTATTGTACCCGTTTTTGTGGGCGAAAAACTCTGGGGTTTATTGGGGGCTTATCAGAATACGGCAACTCGACAATGGAAACAGCGCGAAATTGCTTTATTAGATCAAATTGCTAATCAATTGGGAGTTGGTGTTTATCAAGCACAATTATTAATCCGAACCAAACAACAGTCAAGAGAACTCGAAACCACTTTAGCGGATCTTAATGCAATTGTTGATAATTTAGCCGATGGATTATTGGTGATTGATATTTTGGGTCGAATTACTCGTTTTAATCCAACTTTAATTTCAATGTTTCGTTTAGAACAGGTTAATTTAACGGGTAAACATATTGCTACCGTTTTTGATGAAAAACTTGTAAAGTTGATCGAGCAAAGCGAACGATGTCAGCAGCAAATTGTGACGGCGGCTGTTGATTTAGAACAAGGTAGAGAAGGACAAGCGTTAGCTACAAGTATTATTAAAGAATCTTATGGTGAGGAGGGAACACAATGTTTAGGTTCAGTTATTTTAATCCGAGATGTAACAGTAGAGAGAGAAATTGATCGGATGAAAACTGAGTTTTTAGCTAATGTTTCCCATGAATTAAGAACTCCATTAACTTCAGTTTTAGGGTTTGCTTCTTTGATTAAAGAAAAGCTTAAAGATGTGATTATCCCTTCGATAGCATTAGAGAATATAAAAGTTCATCAAGCTTTACATAAAGTTGAAACAAATATCGAAATTATTGTCTCAGAAGCAGAACGTTTAACCGATTTGATTAATGATGTTTTAGATATTGCTAAGATGGAAGCGGGGCAATTAGAATGGGTTATCCAGCCAACTTCTCCTAGAGAAATGATCCAACGAGCGATCGCTACAACTGAGCCTTTGTTTCAAAATAAACAAATTACTTTAATTCAAGATATTGAGCTTGAATTACCTGTTATTTGGGTTGATGAAAATCGCTTTATTCAAGTTTTACTTAATCTAATCTCCAATGCAGTAAAATTTGCCGAAGAAGGAATCGTTACTTGTCGAGCAAAAATTGTTCAAGAGCAATTATTGATTAGTATTAGTGATACGGGAATTGGGATACCTGATGAATATAAAGATATGATTTTTGATCGTTTTAAACAAGGGGGAGATGTACTGACTGATAAACCTAAAGGAACAGGTTTAGGTTTACCGATTTGTAAGCAAATTATTGAACATCATGGAGGTAAAATTTGGGTTGAGAGTCTGTTAGGACAAGGCAGTACATTTTTTATTGCTATGCCCATTAGCCCTCAAGTTATAAACATTCATGAAGAAATGAAGACAGTTAGTCATTTGTTTGAGGAATCATGAGTAAAAAAGTTTTAATTGTTGACGATGAACCAAATATTTTGATTTTAATGGAACAGGCTTTAGAAAAGTTAGAAGAGGATTATAATGTAATTCTTTTAACGGCTAAAAACGGCACAGAAGCTTTAGACATTATTCAACAGCAGCAACCTGATTTAGTATTTTTGGATGTCATGATGCCGAAACTTAGTGGTTTGGATGTCTGTCGAATTATTAAAAATGAATATAAAATGAATAATATTTTTATTATCATGTTAACTGCTAAAGGACAAGAATTTGATAAAAAAAATGGGATTGCTATGGGAGCCGATTTATATATGACTAAACCCTTTCGTCCCAAAGAAGTGTTATGTAAGTCTTTAGAAATTTTAGGTTTTATTTAAGATAATAAATTAATGGTTTATTTAAGTTTAAAAAAAGTTTTATTAAGACCCAAAATCATGGCTATTATTGAGCAATTACAACAGCAGCTTGAAATAGAAATTAATATTTGTGATACAGAAAATAATTATTTATTGGGTCAATATGATGCGAGTTTACATTTACGACAACAGCTAGAAATTGAAGGACAAATTTTAGGATGGATTCACAGTAAAAGTGAGAAATCTATAATTATTTTAGATGTTTTAAGTTTAATATTACAACAAGAATTTGAAAAAAAATCTTTAGCTAATGAAATATTAGAAAAATACGAAGAAGTTAACTTTTTTTATGATATTTCCTCTAAAATATCAACTTGTTTAAAAATTGAGGAAGTCATTCAAGTTATTTATTATGAAGTTAAAAAACTGATTAATTTTGATTACATATCAGTTATTTTAGTCAATTCAGAAACGGGTGAATTAGAGACCTTAATTACGGGTCGAGAAAAAGTTATAAAAAGAACAGTAGGTCAAGCAAAATTAGGTATTGCTAGTTATGTTTTTAACTCAGGTGAAGCAGAGATTATTAATGACGTTTTAACCGATTCTCGATATAGTCCAAGTACGACAATCATGAGGTCTTTAATTTGTGCGCCTCTAACCATTCAAAATGAAATTATCGGTGTAATTAATATTAGTCATCCAGAAGTGATGGCTTATACAACATCTGATTTAAAATTGTTTGTTTCCTTAACTTATCAAGTAGCCGCAGCCATTCAAACTGTGCAATACTATGAACAATTAAAAGAATATTCTCAAACGCTAGAACAAAAAGTTGCTGAGAGAACATTAGAGCTTGAAAATGCTAAATATGAGTTAGAAAAATTAGCAACAATCGATCAACTGACTAAACTCGCTAATCGTCGTAAATTTGATGAATATTTACAGTCCGAATGGAAACGCATGAAACGAGAAAAACGTCCGATTTCCTTAATTCTTTGTGATGTTGATTATTTTAAATTGTATAATGATTATTATGGTCATTTATTGGGCGATCAATGTTTAAAAAAAGTCGCTCAAGTACTGCAAAATACGATTAGAAGTCCAGCCGATTTAGCAGTACGCTATGGTGGCGAAGAATTTGCGATTGTTTTATCAAATACGAATAGCGATGGTGCTATCAGAGTAGCACAAAGAATTCAGTTTGCTATTGAAAATTTAAAAGTACCACATCAGCTATCTACAGTCAGTCAATATGTCACTATTAGTCAAGGAATTTCTAGTCTATTTCCAAGTCAAAATAACACATCAGAAGTTTTAATCAAATTGGCGGATTTAGGGCTGTATCAAGCTAAAAATAGTGGTCGTAATCGTTATGTTTTGAATTCATCGAATTAGCCAGCAAAAAGGGGCTAGATTTCTAACCCCTACATAAGCAATAATCATGGCTTAATTTTCTCGACTCGGAGGCGTTGTTACAGGTTTATTTTGAATACTTTCCTGTTGTTGACGCTTAAATTTTTCAGCTGCATTTTGCAATTCTGACTGAGTATCATTTTGGAATTCCGATGAATTACGACTACGGCGAAAATTAGCGTTATGAATAAAATCCATCGGATTAAAATCATTGCCGAACGTGCCACCTGTCGTCGGATCTTGTTCATTTTCTTGATAGCCACTGTTATTCGGATTAATTTGGGCCCTACTAGACTCCGTAAAAAATCCTAGTCCGACAAATAGACTTAACAAAAACGTTAAAGTGATCTTGTTCATAATTTACTAAAGAATATTTAAGCGAAACGACGACGTAATAAAGGTTGAATCGCTAATAGAACCAGTGTATCAAAGGCTAATAAAATCAATAGAACTAACCCAAAGCTGATACTCGTCCAAGGCGTTTCTAATACTATACTATTCAAATTCCAAGAGGAATTAAAATAAATATATCTAATGGGTTCAATTGCATAGGTTAGAGGATTTAGACTTGCTATAACCTGTAACCATTTAGCCATAAATGATAACGGAGCGAGGGCGGTACTGGCAAATAGTAGGGGTAAATTGGTGACAAAGATTACCGCAATGAGTTCGATATGTCCAGGTAGAGCAAACGCTAAACCCAAACTTAAGGCCGTCATTCCTAAAACGACCAAAAAGACAATTAAAGCAATCATCGCTAAACCAAGACCACTAGGTAAACCTGCCCCTAAAACGGCACTCGCAGCGATAATAACGGCGGTTTGGATAAAACTCAGGATGATGATATAAATGGTCGATGCAGCAACAATTGAATAGCGAGTTGATAAAGGTGCCACCAATAAACGGTTTAAAAAGCCAAATTCTCGATCAAACATGACAGGTAAACCCGCATTCAACGCCCCAGAAAAAGCCGTAAAAACAATGATCCCAGGTGCGAGGAATTTAGCATAGTTAAGGTCATTACCAAATAATCCCTGTGGCGCATTGTAGAATAAAGCACCAAACAAAATTAACCACATCATCGGCTGAATAATACCCGCAATGAGGGTGGATGGACGACGTTGCAGTTGAATAAACAAACGTTTGGTTAAAGCGAGAGTTTCTTGAATAAATTCGCCAAACTCATTAGAATCTGGAGTAATTTCTGTAAAAGAAGGACTCGGAGACAGTTTAGAAGGTGTTAGGGTTTGACTCATATTTACTCCTATTTCATTTCTTGTTTTTTCTCGGCTTTTAAATCCCGCTTTCCTGCTGATGCGATTTCTGCATCCATTAAGGTTTTGCCCGTAGCGGCGAGATAAACATCATCCAAGCTAGGACGGGATTGCGCCATACTAAAAATTGGTAAACCAGAATTTAAAAGGGTTTGCTCAATTTTACTTAAAGGATTACTTTGGGGGGTAACGATTAGATTTAGCGAGTTACCTTGAGATGGGTTGGTAATAACTTCTTCGACAAAAGGTAAAGGGGTTAGTAGGGTTTTCGCTTTTTCCGCTTCTTCAACTGCCGTAAATTCCCGAATGCGTAACGTAATGCGATCGCCACCTAAACGCTCTTTTAACGCCGATGGTGTTCCTTGTGCAATCACCACACCTTGATCGATAATAGCTAGACGATCGGCTAAAACATCGATTTCTTCTAGATAATGGCTAGTAATCAGAACACTTGTACCTGCTGCTCTCAGATTTTTCAAGAAATCCCAAACAATGACCCGACTTTCGATATCTAAACCAACCGTCGGTTCATCTAAGACTAAAATTTCGGGTTGATGGAGTAAACCTGCTGCTAAATCAAGACGTTTGCGTATTCCTCCAGAGTAAGTCCCTGCTTTTTTGTCCGCATAGTCTTGTAAACCCAGTAAATTTACAAGTTCTTCAATCCGTGTTTTTGCGGTTTGAGGCGAGAGGTGATAGAGTGCTGCTTGTAAATTGAGTAATTCTCGCCCCGTCAAAACCTTATCGATAGCGACTTCTTGCGCGACATAACCGAGTCGTCGTCGTGCTGCTTTTGGAGAATCAATTGCTGAAACCCCCCCGACTTGAATCGTTCCGCCATCGGGTTTAGCGAGAGTACACAGACAGCGTATCGTCGTTGTTTTTCCCGCACCATTGGGGCCGAGTAAACCAAAAATTTCACCCTGTGGCACGACAAAAGAAATATCTTTAACCGCTTCTACCGAGCCATAGCGTTTTTTTAGATGATCGATGATGACAACAGGAGCCATATTTGCATTCAAAAGTAGCTACACAAATCTATACAATTTTCCTATATCTTTATTTTGACACTTCCTCACGCGAAAAGAGTGGAACTCGTTGAATGATTACCGAGATTCAAATACTGTACTAAAACCTAGTTCAATACAGACAGCTTTCTCAATTTCTTCCCAGTAAGTATCTTCCAAAACCCCTAACTTAGTTTTAACTCTTTGAGCATCTACCGCCCTCATTTGGCTTAAATTGATATATCGATCTCCATCTAGCCCATTTTGCAGAGTTGATTTAACATTGACAACAAACGGATACATTTTTGTCTTAGGAAGCAAAGGAGCGATGATTGTAGTGGCACCATTTTGATTACCAATATCATTTTGTAGGATTAGGCAAGGACGCGCTTTATCAGTTTCGCTACCAACCACAGGTTTTAGATCAACCCACCATATTTCGCCACGCTTGTAAGTTAAAATTCCATTAGGCATCTAAACCATCGCCTACTGTAGTATCCCATGCCGCGATTTCTTCTTGAAATTTTAGGTCATTAGCCTGTTCTTCATAGGCGTTTGCTAGATCTTCTAGGAAAATTCTTTTTTTTTCTTCCCAGAGAATACGATTGATGAAGCTACTACGGTTGTTTGAGCGTTGGTCTACAAAATGTAAGATCTCATCATCTAATGTAATACTGACTTTCTTACTCATGACTCAGCCTTTATCTGTCAAAAAAAGTAGGATTAATTTATCTTACTCAATAATCTTACCATAATGATTGATTATCGAAACAATAAACTAATTCCCCCCATCGCTAGGCATACACCTAAAATCGCTCTAAGGCTAATTTTTTCTCCCAAAATCGCAGCAAGAGGTAAAACAAATAGTGGACTCGTCCCCGTAAGCGTTTGAGCAATTCCCACTGGAATTAAAGCTATTGCGGTTTGTTGTAACCAAATTCCAAGATAGGTACTGCCAAAAGAAGTTAGGGTGATAATTCCTATCAGTCGCGTTGACCAAACGATTTTATGATTCTCAGATTTTCTCGAACTGAATAACAATAAAATAAAAGCCGTAAACGTACCTGCACTAATCCGAATCAGTGTACTCCAAAGTGGCGTAATATTCGACTCTAACAAAGCAAAACGAGCTAAAACCCCACCAAATGCTAGAGAAAGTGCTGCTAATAAACCCCAAATGATTCCTTGTATCGGAACTGATACTTGCGCGTTTATACCTGGTGTGCGTTCGGTAATAACCCAAGCAACACCGATTAGAGTTAATAGAATACCGTACCATGCTTGCGGTTGTAAGGTTTCTTGGAATGCCACTAAAGCAATAAGGGCAGAAATAGCAGGGGCTAAGGTTTCGACTAATAGAGTACGTCTTGCCCCAAGTTGATTTAAGGCCGAAAAATAAGCCGTATCACCTAAACCTATGCCAATTACACCACTCAGTCCTAATAAAATAGTAGGAACGATCGCACTTTGAGTATAGGGTTGCCGAGTGAGCAGTAAAGTAATGAGAATGAGAACGATCGCAATTCCACCTTTAAGACAATTTAACTGTAAAGGGGAGATTTTTTGACCGAGTAGGGAATACACAATAGAAGAGGCAGCCCATAAAAAAGCAGCCCCTAATGCGGCTAGTTCACCTGTAAGGTTAAGAACGTTCACTGAAGATTTTTAACAAAAAATATGGGTACGCTTCTACACTGAAGAATACCCTAATATTTGATTCATGGATAGTTTTAACAATTTTTTTCTAGCTTAAAGAAGCATTACTGCGATCATAGGATTTACTAAAATCAGATTGAGTTTGTCCTTGGATTGTACCGCGATAATTGCTGTCTACATCTACGCCAATTTCTTCGGCGACTCTTTCTAACATAGACTGTTGACGGTTTTTGATCGTTTGGTGATGACGTTGTAATAAAGCGCGTGCTTGTTGATCCATATTCATGATTTTATGCTCCGATTGCTGAATGATTGTTTTATACTTTTTACCCTTACTAATATATATAACATAAAAAACTGTATATAATGTTACAAAACTCTTTTGTATAAAAAAAAATAATGCTAAAAGCACTATTTAAAATATTTATTTATATATTTTTTAGAGATTTTGATTTTTGCTTAGATTTTGCACTCGTAAACGGTGTGCTGCACAATCACAGCCATAAAGCTCAATAGCTCTTTCTCCCTCAGTATCACTCATATTAATATCCTGACAGCTACAATCAGCAAAATCTTCCATTGGGAGATCGACTGCGAGGATTTCTGTACCTTCGTTGGCTGAGGTAAAAACGTATTCCCGAACGGGTACACTATTTGCATGGGCAACAGGAACCGTCATCAGAGTTAGTGCGATCGAGCTAGAGCATCCTAAAAGCGTTAATAAATCTTTTTTCATCTATTTTGGCCTTTAATTAATTTCCTAACATCATAAACGTCTTGACTCAAAATAGGGAAAATAAGTTACAGGTCATTCCCCCTATTTCTTAGAGTTACACTGTAACTAACTGAGGACGTTTACTGTTACGAACCCCTTCGATCGCTGTCGCATAATCTGGAGCATTAAAAACCGCAGATCCCGCTACAATAGCGTTAGCACCAGCTTCCGTGACTTGCCAAGTATTAGCAGGTTTTAGACCTCCATCCACTTCGATCCAAGGATCTAAACCTTTTTCGTCGCACATTTGGCGTAATTTTTGGATTTTGGGGATAACACCAGGGATAAAACTTTGTCCACCAAAACCGGGGTTAACACTCATAATTAGAACAAGGTCACAGAGTTCTAAAACATATTCGATCAACTCTAGAGGAGTAGAAGGATTAAGAACGACACCTGCTTGTTTACCGAGTTCACGAATCTGGCCTAAAGTACGATGAAGATGGGGCGAGGCATTATGTTCCGCGTGTACAGAAATAATATCAGCACCCGCTTTCGCAAAATCAGCGACATACTTTTCGGGTTCAACAATCATTAGATGAACATCTAACGGTTTTTGGGTATAGGGGCGAATTGCTTCTACAATCAGTGGGCCGATGGTAATATTAGGAACAAAGCGGCCATCCATTACATCTACGTGTATCCAGTCTGCACCTGCTTTATCTACCGCTTGAATTTCTTCACCCAAGCGACTGAAATCAGCAGATAGGATAGAAGGAGCAACAACGATCGATTTATTATTTCCGTTCTGGGTCATGGCTGATCTTTAATTTTGTCAAGGCTCGTCATTTGGTATTAATCTTAACAGACTCTTTAGATTTTTTTTATTGTTAAAGCGTGGGATTTTCTCAAGAGTTAAGATTTTTGGTAGAGAAAAACCTCATCTTTTTGATAAGTTGGTTTAAATTCTGGCATTTCTTGAAGACGCTTGAGAAATTCTTGAATGAGTTCGGGCGAACTTGACCAACCTGAATGACGTTGATTGAGTAGGATATGATCAAACTGTTTTAAGTCTAGAGTTTCTGAGCCTTGGATTGCTAGTTTAATCAGGGGACGATGGGTAAGGTGGGGTGCGATCGCAGAATTGGTTAAAACTCCTCCAGATGTATTGATTAAAGATACAGCTTCTTTTGTTGCTGTCCAAGTATCTAATTTTGTTAAATAAATTGAACCAAAATAACCATATTTAGCAAGTGCGATAAATGCAATCAGTGACCAAAGTAATATATATTTAGTTTTTTTTAGCCATCCTTTTCCCGCCGCTAATGTAGCAATTACTGCTATAAATAAAAAAGGAATAACCGTTAAAGAATATTGAGTTGTAAGATTTTTTTGAGGTGAATAATCTGTTATTAAGTTTAGTAATAAAGTTGGAGCAGCCCCAAGCAAAGGTTTTAAATGACGAGGTGAAAGACCCCAGATCACAGGAAACAATAGTAAGATGATGTATTCTAAATTAGCTAAAGTAAAAATTTTTCCTAAAATTAAATGAGGATTAAGAAAAATATTTTTGATGATTTCACCAATTGAGTTACCTAAATAACTATATCGATTATCTGCCATTTCGACAGCCGCATCTGTTCCCGTTAGCATAGGGATAATAACTTGAGTAGATAAAATAAACCAAGCAACTCCCATAATGATCGCAATGCTGCCATATAAACGTTTTTTTTCAAAGATTAATAACCATAAACCCATTGCAGCAACAGTTAAAGAAAAGATGGCTTTAGAAAACAAAACCACTAAAATTGCGATCATAAAACCAAGAAGGGAATTACATCGGGCGGCTAAAACTGCCCATAACAAAGCAGGAACCGCAATGACATCTGGATGAAAATCAAAAAGATTAACATTAAATATTAAGGGATAAAGCAGATAAACAATAGATAAAGTGAAAGCTAATTGTTTTCTTAAACCCGCTTGTAAAGAAAGTTGATAGATTGGTAATGCTCCCAGAGAAAGGGCTAAAGCTTGAATCGCTAATAGCCAATACACACTCGGATAGATTTTATAAAATAAGGCGATCGGATATAAAATCAAAGCGGCATGATCGCCCAAAATATGAAAATCAACAAATGAAATAATCGGCGTTTGATTCTGACTAATTAGATAAACTCCCTGGTCAAACCAACCTAAATCTAGTGCATTAGATTGATAAAGTAGGTGTCTAATGCTACTACTTATGAATAAAATCAAAAAACTAGAAGTAATGAGAATCGCTAGAGATGACTTTAAATTTTTCATTTTAGATTAAAGCTGGATCTTACTTCACAATATAAATGATAACTAAACTAACTTTTAGATAATTTTCTCATTGTTATGGCAAAAATCCAAAATAGTATTAAGATGTAAAATAACATTATATCTAAATTTAAAATGCTTAATTTTTAGAGTATTAATAATGGACGATTTTTCTAGAGTAAAGCTAAATCAATCTGAGCAACTTCCCCTAGTACCTTCGGGTAAACTCTGTATTCCTAGACAAATTCAGAGTACCGATCAACCTATTTTATCAACGATTTCCCTGCAACTCTCCTTAGTCATCCCGACTTATAATGAAGGTCGAAATGTTCAAAAAATAGTCAGTCAATTAAGTCAACTCCTAGACACAGCGATCATAAATGACTATGAATTGATCATTGTTGATGATGATAGCCCAGATCGAACATGGGAAATTGCACAATCTTTACTTTCTGATTATCCACAATTGCGGGTGATGCGTCGTCAACAAGAACGCGGGTTAGCATCTGCGGTAATTCGAGGCTGGCAAGTCGCCAGAGGTGATATTCTAGGAGTTATTGATGGAGATCTCCAGCATCCACCCGAAATCTTATTAAAGCTATTATTTGCTATCCAAAATGGTTCCGATTTAGCCGTAGCGAGTCGTCATGTCGAAGGAGGTGGGGTTAGTCAATGGAGTTTTGTCAGACGCTTTTTATCAAGAGGGGCTCAACTTTTAGGGTTAATCATTCTGCCTAGTGTAGTCGGACGAGTGACAGATCCGATGAGTGGTTATTTTTTGGTACGTCGTTCTTCTATTGCAGATATTAACCTAAATCCCATGGGTTATAAAATTTTGTTGGAAATTATTGGACGGGGGAGAATTGGAAAAATCTCAGAAGTAGGTTATGTTTTCGCAGAACGCACCGCAGGAGAAAGTAAAGTCACGTGGAAACAATATATAGAATATATTTTACATCTGGCTCGATTGCGTTCAAGAGGCCGTGTTGCGTTCCTTAGACAACGATTCAATTTTCCTATCATTCGGTTAATTCGTTTTGGTTTAGTGGGATTGAGTGGTGTTTTTGTAGATATGGCCCTATTTTACCTACTGAGTGATCCATCTACTTTAGCTTGGGGTTTAACTCGTAGTAAAATTATTGCAGCTGAAGTGGCTATTTTAAATAACTTTTTTTGGAATGATTTCTGGACATTTCGAGAGATTTCGAGTCATCAAAAAGGTTGGTCACAGAGGCTCAAACGTTTATTAAAGTTTAATTTAATTTGTTTAATGGGTGTTATTTTAAATGTTTTGATTTTAAATCTATTGTTTAATGGTTTTGGACTCAATCGTTATTTAGCGAATTTAATTGCGATCGCTATTGTCACATTTTGGAATTTTTGGATCAATCTAAAACTAAATTGGCGAGTCACTGAAGTCAAATAAAAGTGAATTCTTTCCCCTCTTTATTGATGGAGAGGGGCTAGGGGTGAGGGAAAATTAAAATAAGAAATACCGTTGCGCCATCGGTAAAATTGTCGCGGGTTCGCAGGTTAATAACTCTCCGTCTGCTTTCACTTCATAAGTTTCGGGGTCAACTTCAATCTCAGGTAAAGCGTCATTTAATTTCATACTCATTTTACTGAGATTACGAGTATTAGAAACCGCTACAACTTTTGAGCTTAAGTTTAATTTTTCGGGAATACCCGCTTTAAGGGCAATCTTAGAAACAAAAGTTAATGAAGTTGCGCCAATTGCACCCCCAAAACTACCAAACATCGGACGCATATAAACAGGTTGTGGCGTGGGTATACTTGCATTAGCATCTCCCATTTGTGACCATGCAATCATCCCACCTTTAATGACTAATTCTGGTTTAACGCCAAAAAAAGCAGGCCGCCACAAACATAAATCAGCTAATTTACCCTCTTCTATTGACCCCACATACTCAGAAATCCCATGAGTAATCGCAGGGTTAATCGTATATTTAGCAATGTAACGTTTTGCTCTTTTATTATCATTATCGCCAGTTTCCCCGTTTAAGGCACCCCGTTGTACTTTCATTTTATGGGCGGTTTGCCAACTGCGAATAATTACTTCTCCAACTCTTCCCATCGCCTGCGAATCCGAAGAAATCATACTGAAAGCCCCTAGATCATGTAGAATATCTTCGGCTGCGATCGTTTCTCGACGGATTCGGGATTCAGCAAACGCCACATCTTCTGGAATACTACGATCTAAATGATGGCAAACCATCAACATATCTAGGTGTTCTTCTAATGTATTTAAAGTATAAGGACGGGTTGGGTTAGTAGAAGAGGGTAAAACGTTACTTTCTCCACAAACTCGAATAACATCGGGTGCGTGACCTCCTCCCGCGCCTTCGGTATGATAGGTATGAATGACGCGATTTTTAAATGCTGCAATCGTTGCTTCGACAAACCCCGCTTCATTTAGAGTATCGGTATGTATGGCGACTTGGACATCGTATTTATCAGCAACCCCCAAACACGTATCAATGGTTGCAGGTGTGGTACCCCAATCTTCATGTAATTTTAAGCCCATTGCCCCCGCTTTGATTTGTTCAATCAGTCCATCGCTTTGACTGCTATTACCTTTCCCCAAAAAACCAAGATTCATCGGAAACGCATCCGCCGATTGTAACATTCTGTAAATATTCCATTCTCCAGGGGTACAAGTCGTTGCATTGGTACCTGTTGCGGGGCCTGTTCCACCTCCTATCATCGTCGTAACACCCGATGCGATCGCGGTTTCAATTTGTTGGGGGCAAATAAAATGAATATGAGTATCAATTCCCCCTGCGGTTAGAATCATGCCTTCACCCGCGATTACTTCAGTTGCAGGGCCAATAATAATATCGACTCTATCTTGTATGTAAGGATTGCCTGCTTTTCCGATTTTTAGGATATTACCGTCTTTAATCCCCACATCAGCTTTCACAATGCCCCACCAATCTAAAATGAGAGCATTTGTAATTACCAAATCGACCGCCCCCCCTGATCGTGAAATGGGAGATTGTCCCATACCATCCCGAATTACCTTACCACCGCCAAACTTGACCTCATCTCCATAGGTCGTAAAATCTTGTTCTACCTCAATAAAAAGTTCTGTATCGGCTAAACGAACTTTATCTCCAACGGTTGGCCCATACGTTTCTGCATAAGCTTGACGGTCAATTCTGTAACTCATTTTAATTGCTCCATGACGCTGTGACACGTGTTTGATTCGGCTGCTCAATTGTACCAATAGCTCAAACACTCAAAAAATTAATATAAGTTAAGCTTATGATTTACATAAGAATACACATTGTTAAAAAGCTTTACAAAACTATAAAAACTGACTAATATAAATACATATTCATAACGAACCTTGAAAACTTCATAGGATGACATCTAAAGTATGTTCAAAGTAATCGGCAATTTTGCCAAATGCTTCCTTAATTTGCGCTTTTCCCGTC
>NZ_BLJI01000016.1 GCF_017312365.1 Chroococcus sp. FPU101 | reverse complement strand
ACACAGATTGGGGTTTTTGTTTTGGAAAATTTGATTAAGAGCGTCTTAAAGCATCTACAGGATTGAGTCTAGCTGCACGTTGCGCTGGAATCACCCCAAAAATGAAACCAATCCCTCCAGAAACTCCTAAAGTCACTACAATAGCTGGTACAGAAATACTGGTATACATCATTGAAAAGGATTGGGCAAAAACCATACTACTTACTCCAGTCAGGGTTCCGATCGCACCCCCTGTAATTGCTAAAATAATCGCTTCAATCAAAAACTGTAGTAAGATATCTTGTTCTTTTGCGCCTAATGCCTTGCGTAAACCGATTTCTTGAGTGCGTTCGGTAACCGAAACCAGCATAATATTCATCACACCAATACCACCAACCAATAAAGAAATACTTGCGATCGCAGCTAACATTTTAGTTAAACCTTCATTCGTTTTGGTTGCGGTATCCATGATTGCTTGTTGAGTCGTCACTTTCACATAGTCATCAAAATGAACTTGATGTCTTAGACGTAGCAAATTTTTGATTTGAAATTGTGCTGCATCTAGCTGACTCTGATTGTTGACCAAAACCGATAGCAGATGCAAACGAACACCATATATTGATGTTTTACCCTGTAATTGATTGGCCATCGTCGTTAGAGGTACTAAAACTTGATTATCTTGATTAGAACCAAATAAAGCTCCTTTCGCTTTCATCACACCAATTACTTCAAAGCTAATATTTTTAATCCGTATTTGTTGACTAATTGGGTCTTGCTGCTTAAATAAATCTTGGGCCACTTGAGAACCTAAAACCACAACTCGATGATTACGTCTTAAATCACTATCATTAAGAAAGCGACCTTTCTTGATTTGAAAGTTTCTTACTTGAAGATAATCTGGAGAAGCACCGACAATTGAAATTAGAGCATTTTTTTGTCGATAAGTGAGTAAAAACTGTCCGAAAAGTTCGGGAGAAACAGCGACAATATTTTGGATTTGCTTTTCAATGGCTTCAGCATCCTCCAATACTAAAGGACGCGCATTAGGAATAGTACTGCTAATATTACGGGATGTGAGACTAATAAACAACACGTTTGGCCCCAAAGTAGCAAATTGTTCTGCGGTGAGTCGTTGTGTTCCTTCTCCGATACCGACCATTGCAATAACCGAAGCGTTACCAACCGTAATACCAAGCATCGTCAAGAGACTCCGCAATTTATTGCTCATTAAAGCTGAAAACGCCATTTTAAAATGCTCTTTAATTTCCATCGTTTTTCTTCATCCTGTACTAATCCATATTCGAGGCTAATCAAAATATCCATAACCATAGGATTGGCATTCAAAGTAGAAATGCTCTTTTGTCAATCAAAGTCATATTTTTTTACGCCATAATATTTAAGGGGTCAGTTTTTTGATGAATCTATATGTATTGGCAAGAAATTTCGGGTAGTTGGGTTTTAATTCCTCGACAACCTGTCGGAATTATTCACTTTTTAGGGGGAGCATTTGTCGCAACTGCACCTAATATAACCTATCGTTGGCTTCTGGAAAATCTCGGTAAATCGGGTTACGCTGTCATTGCCACACCATTTGTTAACACTCTTGATCATAGCGCGATCGCTCTTAATGTCCTTAATCGTTTTGAATCTATTTTAGAACGGCTTCAATCAACTGGTAAACTCAAACTCGGCTATCTTCCTATCTATGGGATGGGGCATAGTATGGGTTGTAAACTGCATTTGTTGATTGGGAGTTTGTTTGAGGTTGAACGACACGGCAATATCTTGATCTCTTTTAACAATTATCCCGTTAAACGTGCCATTCCTTTTATAGAGCCTTTAGCTTTAGATGTTAAAACACTCAACCTAGAATTTGTTCCTTCACCTGAAGAAACTCAAGATCTGATTTCTGAAAATTATTTAGTTCGTCGTAATCTTTTAATCCGTTTTTCTAATGATGATATTGATCAAACCAATATTTTAAATCCAATTTTAAATTCTCGTTTTCCCAATATGATTGCCTCACTTAATTTACCAGGTAATCATTTAACTCCTTTAGGTCAAGATATTGACTGGAAAGCAGGAGAAATATTTACACCTTTTGATGCCGTTGGTCAATGGATTAAAAAAGAATTTTCTCGTGATATTTATCGTTTGAGAGATGAAGTTCTACGCTGGTTAAATCCAGAAAAATTTATCTAATTAATGAAAAAAGACACATAATTCGTGCCTTGTGGAGATAGCTCATGTAAAAAGTGATTTTTGAAAGTCAATCGAGTCTTTGAAATTTGATTTTAAATAATACCTGAGCCTTTACCGCGTCGGTCTTTTTCTTCGGTTAATAGTCCAGTTTCATCATTATCATTAGTATCTTCTAGTGTCGCTTTTCGTTCTGCTTTTTCTTGGGCTTCTATTGCTGCTGCATCGCCTGGTTCTTCGTAATACATTTCGGGTTCAATTGCGTAGTTGTTTAACAATCCTTCGCGGTCTACTGTATAACCACCTGTTGTATCAATTGAGGGATCATCTGTTTCAGGAATATGTTTAAAATCCTCGCCTTCGCGCTCTTCGCGAGCCGCCGTTTCAGCAGGGACAATACCTCTATCATATTTATCACCAGCAACTCTAGGGTCTGACATAATTTTTTATTACCAAAATGTTATTGATTTAATAATTACAGTATGCTCTATTTATCTTTTTGGAGCATCTATCTCAAGGCTTTGAGTTTGGCGTTAAAATTTATATATATAGATAGATATAACTAAAAATTATCTAGAGTGATAAAAGTCAGTATTTGCCTAGATACAAGCGATATTTGACCTTAAAAAAGGTGAGCATTGCCCACCTGATTACATTAAGTTGATCTAAGTTTTTCATCAATCCAATCTATCGCAAAGTGTCTTTGATATCCTCAACCGTGTGACGTAAATTGGCTTCAGCTTGTTTCGCTTTTCCTTCAGCTTTAGTTTGAGGATCACCTGTCACATCACCGACGAATTCTTGTACTTTTCCTTCAAGATTTTTGGCGGTTGCTTTTAGTCTGTTTCCTATATCTGTTGTATCAGTAGCTTCTTGATCAAGAAATTTGGCATCAAGATGACGAATTTCTGCTTCAGCTTGTTTTGCTTGTCCGACAGCAACATCTTGGTCATTGCCCGTCACTTCACCTAAAAACTCTTGCGCTTGACCTTCAATATTTTTAGCAACTGCTTTGGCTCTTTTTTCAATACTCATTTGTTCTAAACCTATATTATTTATATGTCCTCAATATAGAATAAACCTATTGATTATTCGCTCTACCCTAGTATTGATGAAACGGTCTATCTCAAGAAGTAAACCTAAAAAGCCGATAATTCATCATTTTTGTGACCAATAATTCATATTATAGTATTTTTGAACAGATTAACTATATTAATATGTCTTAAGTCATATTTCTTAAGTTTGGTTCCTAAAAAGTTAAGAGTAGCAATAATAAAAACAATTAACAAACGATTTACTCAAAAATAAAACTTTTTATGGCTAAACCAATTGAATTTAAGTTATTTGCTCCATACAACGCAAAAGCGGCTTTAATGGCTTCTTTTTCCGACTGGCAAGAAATTCCAATGGAAAAAGGTGAGGATGGATATTTCCGCACAACGGTTGATTTAGAAGATGGAGTTTATACTTATAAATTTCGAGTACAGTCTAACTCTTGGTTTTTTGAACCTCAACAATGGGTAGATGTAACAGACCCCTATGCACCCGATATCGATGGTATGAGTTCTGAAGAAAATGCCATTGTAAAAATTAAAGATGGTGAAGCGATCGTCGATGATTATGTCTGGCAACATGATGATAAGCCATTACCTGCGGATCACGAAATGGTGATCTATGAAATGCACGTGGCTGACTTTTCGGGGGGAGAAGATGACCCTAATGCGAGAGGTCAGTTTAAACACGTTACAGAAAAATTAGATTATTTGTCTGAATTGGGAATTAATACACTTGAATTGATGCCGATTAAAGAGTACCCTGGTGATTATAGTTGGGGATACAACCCGCGTCACTATTTTGCACCCGAAAGCAGTTACGGTTCTACAAAAGATTTAAAACAGTTAATCGATGAATGTCACGGACGGGGTATTCGTGTAATTTTGGATGGAGTCTATAATCATTCTGAATCTTCTGCACCTTTAACCCAAATCGATCATGATTACTGGTATCATCATTCCCCAAAAAATCCCGATGAAAACTGGGGGCCAGAATTTAACTATGAACATTATGATGAAAAGTTAGATACTTATCCCGCACGTCGTTTTATTGGTGATGGGATTATTTTTTGGATCAAAGAATATCATATTGACGGCATTCGCTACGATGCGGCTAAATACGTCGATAACTACGATTTTATGAATTGGATGGTCGAGGAAAGCAAAAAAGCAGCAGGAGCCAAACCATTTTATAGTGTAGCTGAATATATTCCCGAAACCCCCGCCATTACTAATATGGATGGGCCGATGGACGGATGTTGGCAAGATAGTTTCTATCATACGGTTGTTGCTCATATTGCGGGTGAAACCTTCGATTTAGAACAACTTAAAAACGTTATTGAACCGAAACGACGCGGTTTTATGGGTTTGACGAATGTTGTTAACTATTTGACCAACCATGATCATAATCGTATTATGGCTGAGTTAGGCGATCGCAATATTTTCGATGAAGACGCATTTCGCCGTAAAAAACTAGGGTTTGCTTTAGTAATGACCTCAGTTGGTATTCCGATGATTTGGATGGGTGAAGAATTTGGGGAATACAAATATAAAACCATCGATCAGGCTAAAATTGATTGGACATTACTGCAAAATGACCTCAACCGTAGCTGTTTTGAATATTACAAAGGTTTAATTGCTTTACGAAAAGAAAATAAAGCCTTACAAACAAGTAATATTGACTTTTTCCATGAAAACCCAGAAGCAAAAGTTTTAGCTTATGTCCGTTGGAATGATGAAGGTTCCAGAGTGGTTGTCGTTGCCAACTTCTCAGAGCAATTTTTAGGCGGTTATACCATCACTAATTTTCCTGCTGATGGTACGTGGCACGAATGGACTCTTAACTATGATGTTGAGTCTGGAAATAGCCAATTAATGACCGATTTAGGGCCATACGAAGCTAAAGTGTTTGTTTGGCAGTAAGATTAGCTTTTTTATTTTTAATGATCGATTTGATGCCTAGCTAGATGATAGCTGGGTTTTTTGTTACCCGTTCATTTGATAGATCAATTTAGAACCATAACTTATGACTAAAAAAACAGGACTTCATAAGAGTGACTTTTTAGAATCAGTTGCAGAAGCGAAAAAATAGCTTACTTGTTTAGCTGAGTCATTGAACTACAAACAAGGTTTCTAACGGATTAATAAAAGTGATTCGCTCACGGCTCTAATGCTGAGATGAAAAACCAACAAAGGACAACATTTTATGAAACATGATGAATTTATCGGACAGGTTCAAAATCGAGCGGGTCTAACATCAAGAGAAGAAGCAAAAGTAGCTACCCGTGCTGTATTAGAAACTCTTGCCGAACGCTTAGCGGGTAATGAACCATTCTCTTTTTACTGAAAATTAAAATGCCTATCTTTTGCTACTAATCCTCTTTAGAATCTGGTGTTGAGTTGGCATCCGATTTGTTTTACCTTTAATCTAAAAAATTCCACCTAGATTTCTAGCTAGATGGAATTGGTTTTGCAGTTTTTTTAAGATTTATTGCCCATCTAAATCTACTTTAGGTACATCGGGAACGATCTCAGGACGTTCTTTATCTTCCCAACCTAAAGGACGTTTTGAATTATACCAAGCAATAGAGCCAATGGTGGCAGCCGCTACAAAACCAAGAACCATCACTAAAACTAAAGAAACCGAATATTGAGGCGCATTTGTATTAGTGGTTACTTCCATTAGTAAATTCATTTTTAAACAATCTCCTAAATTTGATAATTTATATTCTTATTTTATACAGTTATCATCAATCGATCATCTATCTTTCTAGAGTAAAATTTAACTTTAATCAACTTTTTTATCTGACTAAAGATTGAGCAAAAATAAAATTTATCTATCTAAAGAATGACTAATAAAAAAGGTGAGTTAGACTCACCTAATCATCAAGCAACTCGAAAGAAAGCAGAAAAACTTTATTTATTTTGTTTAATTTTTACCGCATAGTCATTCGGCACAATTTGTGAGCCATACCGTTTAGCAAAAATTTGAGTAAATTCGGCTCCAAAAAACAAGATTTGAGCCGAATAGTAAACCCATAAGAGGAGTACCACTAAAGAACCAGCCGCCCCGTAAGTTGAGCCAAAACTACCACTTCCTAAATAAGCTCCTAGTAAAGATTTACCAATTGTAAAGAGCAAAGCGGTAATAATCGCACCAACAGCTACATCACGCCAAGTAATATGAACATCGGGTAAAAATTTGTACATCAGAGCGAATAAAAAGGTCACAACAGCAAATGAAATCAAGAAATTGACCAATTGCCATAAAAAATCATAACCAGGTAAAAAGCCACTGAGATAGTGATTTAAAGCTGAAATGGCCGCATTAATCACCAATGATACTAATAATAAAAAGCCGATGCCAATGACAGCCGTAAATGATAAAATCCGCTTTTTAATTAAATTAGTGATATTTAATCCGGGTTTGGCTTTAACATTCCAAATTGTATTTAAAGCTTCTTGTAATTGTCCAAAAACACCCGACGCACCAAAAAAAAGCACGACAACACTAATAAAAGAAGCCCATCGACTTGTTTCTGGTTGAGCAGAATTAGCGATCGCCGTTTCAATGACTTTCGCCCCTTCAACCCCAACTAAACCTCTAATTTGGCTAACAATTTCACCTCTTGCTGCTTCTTCGCCAAAAATAGCCCCGACAATGGCAATAACCAGAATCAACAGAGGTGCTAAGGAAAAAATCGTGTAATAAGCTAAAGATGAAGCTAATAAAGACGCATTATCTTCTTGCCATTCTTGAAAAGTTTCTTTTAATAAACTAAATAATGTTTTAAAACTCATCGTTTAATTCCGTGATTAATCCCGTAGTAGGGGTTAGATGATTAACCCCTCTTTTAAGTATGATTATTAAAACTCAAATGGTAAAATAAAAGAGCGCCCCATTAATGAATTAATCCAGAACGTAAAGCCCGTACAGCAGCTTGAGTTCGATCATCCGCCCCCAATTTATTTAAAATATTACGAACATGAGTTTTAACCGTACCAACTGTAATGTAAAGCTTGCCTGCAATATCAGCATTACTACAGCCACCGACAATTAGATCTAAAATCTCTAATTCACGTTCAGTCAATGGATCATCAGTGAGCAATTTTTGATAATCTGCATCAACCGCATTAATCGAAATTTGTTTCGAGATTAAAGCCGCTTCACCATTAGGGGTAGATTGTCGAACCTGTTGTAAAACAATATTAGCGATCGAAGGATCAATCCAAGGGTTTCCTTCTTGTGTAAAACGAATCGCATCGGCTAACTTATCGACACTAACATCCTTCATGCAATAGGAATCTGCACCCGCCGCAAAAGCAGCTAAAACCGAATCTTGGCTCCTGTGCATTGTTAACATCAAGATTTTAGCAGAGGCTGTTTCATCGTTCATTGCAGACGCTCTAAAACGTCGAACCAATTCAATCCCATCGATATCAGGTAAACCAATATCCACTAAAGCGACATCAGGTTTAACAGATTCTAATAATCTCAGACCTTGGGTTCCATTACTCGCTTCCCCTACCACTTGTATTCCGTCGCGTCGTTGTAAAGCACCGATTAAGCCGATACGCGTTAACTCATGGTCTTCAATAACAATTATCCGAATCTTATCCATAATTTTTCATCAACTTTTGATCTTTTATTAGGCTTTTGCAATCTATCTTAGGGTAATCTAACTCTCTAATCTATCCTAAGAAATTGCTATAACAGTTTCTTCTACAAATTATATAAATACAACCTCAGATCAGTGTGTCTACCAGCAGAAAGAACTATATCCAGAGGTAGAAACTGACTTACTACTCCTCAAGATAGATCTAAAAAGATTAAAATAGGATAGCTATCCGTAAGAATTCTGGGAAAAATTTTTGCTTTCGGCGGTGTGATTGATTTTGTTCGTTGTAGAGTCCGCTTTTAGGAAATTACTGTTATGTCCGTATTTGGAGCATCTGTCTTTTTATTAGGTCAGTATATACCTCATGGTCATTGTTACCTTTGGCAAACGGGCTTAGTATCGTTGCACGTCGCATCAGACGCAATGATCGCTCTAGCCTATTACTCGATTCCGACTATGTTAATTTATTTTGTCCGTCAAAGGCAAGATGTACCTTTTTCCAAACTATTTTGGTTATTTGGTTTCTTTATTGCCGCTTGCGGTACAAGTCATGTAATGGAGGTTTGGACACTCTGGTTTCCGACTTACTGGCTATCTGGAGGAGTTAAAGCGATTACAGCACTGATCTCAGTTTATACGGCTTTAGAACTATATCCCCTCATTCCTAATGCTCTAGCCTTACCAAGTCCAGAACAGGTTAAACAGATCGATACAGAGATTAAACAAGCCAAAGCCGCACAAATTGAAAGTGAAACAGACCGAGAACGCCTAGCCCTTGCCCTAGCTGCTGCCTCTACCGCTGCTTGGGACTGGGATATTAACACCAATCAAATGTATTGGACACCTGAACATGAAATTATTTTTGGCTATGAACCAGGAAGACCGTACAGAGTTTATGAAGATTGGTCTAACCGAGTTCATCCAAAAGATTTACATCAAGTAGAAGCAATTATTAAAAATGCACTGAACAAACAAATTGAAGAGTTTAAGGCGCAGTATCGGATTGTTTTACCCGATATGAGTCTCCGTTGGATTGATGCGGTTGGTCGTTTTTTGTTTGATGCCAAAGGAAATGCTGTTCGGATGATTGGAACACTTAAAGATATTACTGAACGTAAGCAAACTGAAGAAAATCTTAAAGAGAGCGAAGAACGTTTTCGTGCCACTTTTGAACAAGCTGCTGTTGGGATTGCTCATGTTAGTCTAGCAGGTCAGTGGTTACGAGTTAATCAAAAACTCTGCGATATTGTGGGTTACACTCGTGAAGAACTTTTGCAACTGACGTTTCAAGATATTACTTATTCTGAAGATCTTGATATTGATTTGGGTTATGTTAATAAACTTTTAGCTAGTGAAATTGACAATTATTCATTAGAAAAACGCTATATTCGCAAAGATGGGTCATTAATCTGGGTCAATATCAATGTTTCTTTTGTTTATGATACCGTGCTTCCCAGACAACCTAAATATTTTATCGGAGTAGTAGAAGATATAGACCAACGGAAAGAGGCCGAACAAGAATTACAGGCTCTAAATGATGTCTTAATGCAGACTACGAATTTACTCCGCAAGAGGAACCAAGAACTCGATCAATTCTCTTATATTGTTTCACATGACCTAAAAGCACCTTTGCGGGCGATCGCTAATCTATCGGAGTGGATCGAAGATGATTTAGAAGGTCAATTGCCTGAAGAAAATCAACAACAAATGCAGCTTTTACGACAAAGAGTTCATCGTATGGAGGATATGATCAATGGTATGTTAGTTTACTCACGTGCAGGCCGAACCGAAGTAGCTGTAGAACCCGTTTATATAAAAGATTTAATTGAAGAAATTATTGATTCTTTAGCTCCTCCTGAAACTTTTAAAATTATTATTCCATCTTCTAATCCTCAATTAATGACTAAACGGCTACTATTAACTCAAGTTTTGGCTAATTTAATCAGTAATGCAATCAAACACCATGAGCGACCCGATGGAACGATTGAAATTTCTATTAAAGATTTAGGGAATGCTTATGAATTTGCTGTTGCTGATGATGGGGCGGGTATTGCGCCAGAATATCACGATAAAATTTTTGGCGTTTTTCAAACACTTAAACCTCGTGATGGTAACGAAAATACTGGCATCGGCTTATCAATCGTGAAAAAAATTATCGAATCGGAAGGAGGATCAATTACTTTAGAATCAGATGTTAATCAAGGTGCAACTTTTCGTTTTACATGGCCTAACGCGACGACTTAAACATTGCTAGAAAGGGATTATTATTTAATTTATTTTTTAACCATTTTATAAAATGCCTAATCCGCTCACTATTTTTAAAAATAGCAATTTTTGGTCAAGATTACCAATTAGTTATAGGGGTGCGATTATTATTGCAATTCCTGCTATTTGCTTATTGGCAACTTTGGGGGCTTGGGTTTGGTCACGTCAAATAGGAATCGCTACACTCAATAGGATCGATCATACTGAGGCGGTTATTAACAAAAGTAATAAATTACTGTTGGCACTGTTGAATGCGGAAACAGGTGTCAGGGGCTATCATATTAATCGTCGAGAAGATTTTCTAGATTCTTATCGATTTGCTCAATCTAGTTTACCCGCTACTATTCAAGAACTCGATCATCTTTTAAAAGATAATTATCAACAGGCTGAACAATGGAAGGAAATTCAACGGTTAGTTCAGCAAGAAATGAATCTTTTTGAACAAAAGGTCAAACAATTTAAACAGCAACCCGCAGGCTATGTTACAGACCAAGATAAAGCTTTACTCTATCAGGGTAAACTGGTGATGGACTCCATTCGTAAATCGATTGAAGAGTTACAAGCACAAGAACAAGCTTTACTGGCTATTGAACAGCTAAATTTACGAAATGTCCGAAGAATTACGACAGGGATTCAATGGGCATCGGCTTGGGTTAGTGCGTTTGCTTATTTGGCGGCTGTCTATTTATTTAATAGATTAGATCAAGATTTACGAGAACGCGAACTACAACTACGTGAAAGTAATATTTTTATCGATACCATTACAACTAAACTGGTTGATGGGGTCATAACTCTCAATCAACAAAATAAAATAGAATCATTTAATCCTGCAGCCTCGGAAATATTTGGCTATAAACCCTGTGATGTGCTTGGCAAAGATTTAATGGTGTTGATGGTTGATAGGAATTTATCTGAAGCTGAAAAAGCCGAAAAAATTAACTTTTGGCACAGTAATTTATTAGAAACTGATCGACGTTGGCAAACGACAGGTTATCGTAAAGATGGTTCAACGGTTCCGATTGAAATTTCAGTCAGTGAGATGGCATTTGATGATCAATTATTAGTAATTATTCGCGATATTACTGAGTCTGAAGCGACTAAAGCTAAACTTAAGTCACGCGCTGATGAATTAGCTCGTTTGAGTTCAATTTTAGCTAAAGCTAATACTGAACTTGAAAAACAAAACCAAGAACTTGACAGATTTGCCTATGTAGCCTCTCATGATCTTAAAGCACCTTTAAGAGCGATCGCTAGTCTTTCGGAATGGATTGAAGAAGATTTAGAAGAGCAACTGACTGGGGAAACCCTGTATCAAATGAAGCTATTACGCGGAAGAGTTCACCGACTCGAAGAGTTAATCAATGGATTATTGGCTTATTCACGTGTAGGGCGCGTTAAAACAGAAATTGAAACAGTTGATGTGAAACAATTAGTTAATGAAGTGATTGATAGTATTGATCCTCCCGAGGGTTTCCGATTTGAAGTTGCTTCAGAACTGCCGATTTTTAAAACGCATAAAATCCCTTTAAGACAAGTCTTTTTTAATCTCATTAGTAATGCGATTAAACATCATGATTGTAATGCAGGACAAGTTATAATCGCTTTTGAAGAGCTTCCAGAATATTATAAATTTTTGGTTGCTGATGATGGGCCTGGTATTCCCCCCGAATTTCATGAAAAAATTTTTGTGATCTTTCAAACGCTATTTCCACGTGATATTAAAGAAAATACTGGAATCGGTTTATCGATCGTCAAAAAAATCTTAGATAATCAGGGGGGAATGATCAATTTAGAATCGAATCCTGATACAGGCACAACATTTTATTTTACTTGGCCAAAATCTGTTTAATTTTTAGGGTTTGGATAGGCGGTGATGTTGTTGATCTGTGATTAGACTTTAATTGACGACTTTAAACTCATATCGATTAGTTTTAAATCTTTACTGATTGTGAAAGCATAAAATTGTAAAAAACTTGAATAGATCTATTAGAGCCATATCGCTATATTTTTCAGGGCTTTTGTAACTGTATATTTTTGCTAAAAATGTGAATGAAAACATCAAACCGAGCTTAAATATTATGTAAGCTTTTCAATCTACTTAAGGACAATAAGTAATGAGTTCAAATACTGAAATACCTTTGTGGATACAGGATCGAGAAGAAGTCCTTCTCAATGATGAAAACGTCGAGTGGCGAGGAGAACGTCCCGACTACACTCATACTAATCAGTTCCTAGAACGGGAAAGACAGCATAATCATGCCGAAGGTTCTCTTAATGCGATCGCTTATAATTTAGTCAGAACCTTTGAAATGGAAGCCTCTCACAAAACCAACCCCCAACAATGGCTTTCTGTCGTCACCGAGCGATTTCGGATGAGCAGTAATGGCGGCCCTGAATACACCACCCAAGATATTGTTGAAGCAGGAACCTATAATCTATTTCTAGGTGAAAGCGAACACTATCGATCTTCGGAAGAAACCTTTGATTCTTCCTACAATCTCTTTCATACGGCTTTTCCCAATGGTTTTCTCTGGGAACTGATCGAAGTGGTTTCAGCCCCTCCGAATGTTGTTTTCAAATGGCGACATTGGGGAACGTTCAAGGGGTCATACAAAACCTATCAACCTACTGGAGAGACGATCGAGATAATCGGATTGAGTATCGCTAAAGTCACAGACGATCTCAAGATAGAATCGGTAGAGCATTATTTCGATAATAGTGCTTTCCTACAGAAATTAACTGCTGGTGGCTGTCCTGTTCATTAAGGTGATGGGAGTTGAACTAAAAGACGAGCACCGTACATCTTACCTAAGCTTAACTGTAAAGGGATACGGTGCAATGACTCATTAATTTCATCTAAACCGATAATTTTCTCGATCACCATCGGCTAATTTAACCGTATTTGCTTAACTGACCTTTTTGATACTGCTTGTCATACATACTGCTAACTGCAAACGCCATAGACGCGGCGTAGCTGTTGAATCTTTTCCTGTACAAGCCAAAATCAATCTTTTTCGATGATGCCACCACCAAGTAACACTTCGCCATCATAGAAAACGGCGGCTTGACCTGGGGTAATGCCAAACTGAGGATCATCAAAAATCAGCTTAAGAAAACCATTTTCTAGCGGAATCAGGTTCACGTCTACTGCGGGTGTTCGATAACGGACTTGTACTTGGGCGCGTATCGGGGTCGAGGGTTCTGCAATGGATACCCAGTTCAGCCGACTCACTATACAATCTGATTTTCCTGCATTTTCCCGACTGCCGACGACAACTTGATTCATGACGGGATCAAGTTTGACCACATATAAAGGCTCTGGTGCAGCGATTCCAATGCCTTTACGCTGTCCAATTGTATAATGATGTACTCCTGTATGTTTCCCTAAAACTTTCCCGTCTAGGTCAACGATATCGCCTCCTGTGGGCTTAATATACTTGTCTAAAAAATCGCGCATCGAGCCGTGTGCTTCAATTAAACACAAATCTTGGCTATCGGGTTTATCGGCGGTGAAGAGACCAAATTCTGCCGCAATGCGTCGCGTTTCTTCTTTGGTTTGATTTCCCAAGGGAAACAGTGATGCAGCTAAAAGATCTTGAGTTAAATCATACAAGAAATAGGATTGATCTTTTGTGCTATCAACTGCCCGTAATAGTTGATAGCGTTGACGGGTTGGGTCATATTGTATACGAGCATAATGTCCAGTAGCAATTTGCTTAACCCCAAGTTGTTCAGTGGCATATTGCAACATCGGGCCAAATTTAACCGCTTTATTGCATTGCGAACAGGGTAGGGGTGTTATTCCAGACTCATACCCTGATACTAAATAATCAATAATATTGGCTTGAAAGACATCGCGGCTATCGACAATATGATGCGGAATTCCCAACTGTTCACACAAAGAAGCAGCATCTACCATTCCTTCTGAACAGCATTGTCCTTTCCCTTTCATCAACCAAAGGGTTAAACCTACTACATCATATCCTTGATGGTGTAATGTTGCAGCCGCTACCGAACTGTCAACCCCACCTGATAAGCCGACGACGACTTTGTTCATAGTTTGATATCGTTCACCAAATTCTAATTCTGTTTTATTCTAGGCTAACATTTTTTCAGTTTTATACACATAGTAAGGGTTTGGTAACCAAACCCCTACAAATTTTCATCCTTGTAGTTTTTGATCTAATATTTGATTGGTTAATTTAGGATCGGCTTTACCCCCAGATTTTTTGAGAACTTGTCCGACAAAAAACCCTTTTAAATTGGTTTTTCCGCTACGGAATTTTTCGAGTTCGCCTGGATGTGCGGCTATGACTTCATCAATGATTTTTTCAATCTCTTTGGGATCACTAACTTGGATAAGTCCTTTCTTTTCGACCAGTGCTTTAGCTGATCCGCCTTCTGTGAGTAATTCAGGTAATATATCTTTAGCAATCTTACCGCTAATGGTTCCTTGAGCGATCATGCTGACTAATTCAGCTAAGGAAGTCGGTGTAAGCGCAATATCCGCGATCGCTAATTTATTATTATTCAAATAAGCGGCGATATCTTGGGTGATCCAGTTGGCGACTAATTTAGCATTCCCACCTTCATCAATGGCAGTTTCAAAATATTCGGCGACACTGCGATCATCGGTTAGTACTCTTGCATCATAGGCGGATAATCCCAAATGTGTCTCATAACGATGGCGTTTTTGCGCGGGTAATTCGCTTATTTCGGCTTTCCATCTGTTCAGTTGTTCGGCTGAAACTTCAAGCGGTGGCAAGTCGGGTTCAGGAAAATAACGATAGTCGCTAGAACCTTCTTTAGAACGCATACTGATTGTACGTTGGCTGCCTTCTTCCCAAAGACGAGTTTCTTGGGCAATGCGATCGCCATTTCTAACGGCTTCAATTTGCCGTTCTATTTCGTATTCGATGGCTTTTTGTATAGCAGAAGTCGAGTTCATATTCTTGATCTCTACTTTAGTCCCAAATTTCTCTTGACCTACGGGACGGATCGATATATTAACATCACAGCGCATTGAACCTTCTTGCATATTACCGTCGCTAATGTCTAAATAACGCACGATACGGCGCAATTCTTGGACATATTCGGCCGCTTCTTGTCCGCTACGGATATCGGGTTCTGAGACGATTTCCAGCAGAGGTACGCCCGTTCGATTGAAGTCTACTAAAGAATAACTTGATCCTGCTAGTCTGTCGCTTCCTACATGAACGAGTTTTCCTGCGTCTTCTTCCATATGCAGACGAGTGATCCCGATGGTTTTACGGGTGACTTCTTTGGTTTTTTTGTCTACGAGTTCTATTTCTAGTGAACCATGTTCGACGATGGGGAGATCAAATTGGGAAATTTGGTAATTTTTGGGTAAATCTGGATAAAAATACTGTTTTCTGTCAAATTTACTGTATGGTGCAATTTGACCATTGATGGCTAATCCTAATTTTACAGCCGAGGCTAATACTTCTTCATTGAGAACGGGTAACACACCTGGATAGCCTAAACAAATTGGGCATACATTTGTATTAGGTGGGCTATCAAATTCGGTCGAACAGTTACAAAATATCTTACTGTTTGTATTAAGTTGACAATGGGTTTCTAAACCGATGATTGCTTCGTATTCAATTTTTGTTTTAACAGCAGTGACCATGAGTTATAAATTTCTGTGGCTATCACTATATTTCTGATGGCTCTATTGTAGCTTGAACGGTTAAACGCGAGGATGGAAGCGAGGATGTAGCTTTTCTTTGACAGGTTCACCACCTTTAAGATGTTGTTCGACAATTTTGGTGACATCTTTGGGAGTAACGCGATAGTACCAAGTTTGGTCGGGTGTCACTACAACGGTCGGACTTGCGCTACATTGACCTTGACATTCACAGGGTAATATGGTAGTTTTTTCGGGAAGATCGGCTAATTGAAATTCGAGTAAGATGATTGCTGATCCTTGTCTTAAACAGGATGAGTGTTGACAGACATGAACACATCTATCTCTAATGTTCAGTTGAGTGGATTTTGTATTCATAATGAACGGAAGATGTTCGTAACTCTTGCGCGGCTAAATATAATTGTGTCCATTCTTTAATCACTTGGCTACGTTTCAAATTCAAGAGTTGTGCGATCGCTTCTAAGTTTTTGTTGTCTTTGAGTTGACTGAGAATTTGCTGTTGAGAGGGGGTTAATTGTTCCCAATAGTGATCCCATTGTTTAGGGGTTAATCCTAAATTGTGTTTCTCTGGAGAAATTTCTAACCATTCAAAAACGAGGTTAGATTCTTCTTTGAGTGCAAAAACACGAATGGCATGATAGGTGATTTTTTCTCTAAGACGATAGATGTGTTTAATGGGTAAATTGAGGATTTGTGCGATCGCTTCTTGAGATTGTCCTGCTAAATATAATTTTAACCAATCCACTGCCTCTTGTCCCAAGTTTTCGGCTAAATAAGCTTCAAAACGTTTTTGTACTTTATTGCGGGTGGTTTGAATGTCTTCCCAGTATTGATGATCTTGATGAAGACGCAATGCTTGATGATCTAATAAACTAATCGTGTTTTCGGGTTCATCAAACAAGACCTGTTCTGATAGGATACGGATATTTTCATGTTGTGGCAATTGGGTTAAACCACTACGGGATTGACGATGTAAATAGTTAACAAAACGACACATTAATAGGGTTTGATTGTTAATCGAACGCCGACTATATTCTTCTAAACTGGCAAAAAGAAGATTATTTCGCATTTTTTCGTCGGTGGTACATTGAGCGATCCATTTCATTTGACTTTGTAAATAGCGATCGCTTTTCAACATTTCTTGAATCACTTCTTCAACAACATCGACGATCGCGCGTTGTCGTTCTCGACTCATTGACACCCAAGTTTTAATTTTTTGGCGGAGTGATACAATTGAACTTAAACGATTCAGTAGATTTCGATAAGCTTGAGTCGGTGGCAGATCTAAATAATGCTGTTTAAGGATTTGATAGCGATAGTTTAAACCTTGAATTGCTAAATTTCGTTGTTCTGGAGTCAAGGTTTCCCAACGCTCTTTATCTTCCCCAATTAACCACTGTACAATCGGAAGTCGTGCGTTTTCCTTTAATTGCTCTTCAGATACATGAGCAAGCCATGTTTTTTCTATTTGATCAGCTACCTTATTCATTAATATACTCTCCACCAAAACAGGAGGGATCTTAATTATTAAGGATAATCCCGAATGACTAAACAAATTAATAAGAAATGACTATCGATACAAAGTTGTTACGTTTCTCTTAAAATCTTGTTTCGTATCTAACAGAAAACTCATTAAAATTGTAGTCGTAGGAGAAGCGGACAAAAGATTCATCCCCAACGCGATACACTGCTTGGAGATAGGGCAAAATATTAAAATCTGCTGCTTTAATGCGGTTACTGACAGCACTTTCAATATCATAGACATAACCTTGCAACAATAGGGGAATCACAAGCTGTACGACACCAGCTTCGATGAGTTGTTCGGTATTTTTCCCTTGTAGCGAGTCAACCAAACCTAAAAGCTGATCTCCTAAGAGTCGAACAATTTCCCCTTGACTACGCGGAGGACTACTGCTTAATTGAACTAGAGGACTACCTAAGAATGGTGTTGGTGTATTTTGATTCGTTGAAAAAGCGACGACTTGAAGACAGGTCGCTAGTTGTTTGAGTTGTGCATCTGTATAATTAATTTGTTCGGGAATAGGTGGACTTTCAGGACGAATTTGACAGACTTCGTAGACATCTCGACCAAAACTAGGGAAAAGTTGACTCAAGCGACCATTTAAACTCAGCGTCACGTCAATCCGTTGTACTCTGTTTAAGCTATTATCGGGAATCTCATTACTATTTTCTGATCTTCGTTGTCTGGCTAATTCGCTACCCCCTCTTGCTTCGGCAAACTCGGTGAGAATAGTTCTCATTTGGATATCCAATGCTGGATTAAAAAGGCCTTGCGCGGGAGTAAAAACAATACGGTTTTGGTGACGACGGTTCAGCAGAAAACGAGTCTCTAAGAAGCTAAAACGTCCTCTATCTAGTAAAATCTCTCCATTAGCGCGAAGATTCTTCAAGTCATTGACTGCACCATTTAAAGTTAAACCACCACCAAAGTTAAATTCATAGAGGAGATCTTGTTCGACTCTTAAGTTAGCAAAAGAAACCTGAAAATCATTAAATCGTGCTGGAATTCGATTTGCTTGTCGATTTGCGGTTTGTAACCATCGGTTAGTAGCGACGGGTTGCGGTTGTCTATTATTGTCTCGTCTTTGTTCAGGGACAGAAATTTCACCGTTATTGAGTTGAACTTGACCACCAATGATCGGGTTTAAAGCGGTTCCCGTGACGACAACTCGACCATCGACTCCCCCCTCATAAAGGTTTTCTAATTTGATTCTACCTTGTTCTATCTGTACGGTGAGGGGATTATTTCTGGCGGCTGCGGGTTCAAAAAAGGGTAAGATTCCAGCAACAACAATCTGACTTTCAGCAAATGTACCCGATAATTGTCTGACTTCTAAGCGTTCGGGTGAGAGGTTAATCAGTCCATTAACGGTTAGAACTTCGGGAAAAGCAGCACTTCTAAGAATGGCATTATTGAGGAAGATGTTACCATCAGCTACTAAATCCTTGAGTGTAAATCCTTCGGTAAGATCGAGTCTTCCCGTTGCATTTAAAACTATTTCACCTTCACCACCCACCCAAGTAATTTGATCTTGCGTGATCACATTGAGTAATGCTAAAGCGTCGGTGCCTAATCTTGCTTTAACTGCTATTTTGTCGTTAGTATCAGGAATTACGGGAAAAGGAACACTTGCATAAAAAGCTAAAGAATCGGTTCCAGCACTCTGGACGGTAAAACGAGCATTGGTATAATTAAAAAATCCTGCGATATTTTGTGCTAGGGTTCGTCCTCTGATTGCACTGTCATTTAAAGCAAAGTTTCCTTCGACTACGGGGTTAAAGGGGTTTCCTTTAATGACTCCATCGACATTTAATGATCCCGATAGTTCCCCTGGAATTTCGACAAAAGCACCGATCGTATCTAATGAGAGATTATCGACTTTGAAACGACTGCTGATTTGACGGGTTGAAAAACTTCCTTCTAGTGCAAAAAGACTATCTCGAATTTGTAATCTTGCAGTTTGGATGTTAAGTGTTCCGTTGTTTAATCCCGCTTGTAATGTTACTTCGTTGATGGGGATAAATTGACGATCAATGATCACTAATCCCAATGGTTTTACAATATCAGGATAAGGAGCTTGTGGATACCATTCCCATCCCGTTCCTTGTAATGATAGATTGGCTTGGGGATTTTTTAAGGTTCCTGCAATGGTAAAGTTAGCGTTATAGCGACCTCTGATATTTAATTCGGTGGGAACGCTTCCTTTTTCTCTTTGATTTGCGAGTTGACGAATTTGTTCTTCTATAATTGCGAGTAGGTTGACTTGTGATGCAATTGTCGCGTTAGGATTTCCGACGCTTTGTGTTTCTACGGTTGAAGATGACGCATATTCTCTCTGTTGAACTTGTAAGATTCTCAATAATCCTTCGATATCTGATACACTAAGGGCCGCAAATAAGTCTTCTACGTGTCCTTGCGCGATATTCAGTTGTCCTTGTATTTCTTGGGTTCTGGTATTAAATGCACCCGCAATATTATACACACTTCGACCTAACTTTAATGTCGCATCATTGATTTGAGCAATATTATTACGATAGATTACATTGGCTTGTAAAGCGTTTCCTTTTATGGTGCCAACTGCAGGCTGATCAATAAATAGATTTCCTTCACCTTCGAGGGTAAATAAATTTAGTGCAAAGTCAGCATTTACGGTGCCACCTAAATAACCCAAAACATTATAGTTTGTTCCAGGGGCGATTCTTAGAATTTCTAGGGGGAATTCTTGAATCGTCGCAGTAAGAATATCTCCATTTCGTCTTCCTCTTGCGATGATGGGTTGATTTGTATTAGCAATTTGTTGGAATTCAAAGGATCGAGGTAGATAGGGTGCGATACATTGAGAACGAGTACAAGGATCGAGTGTTGCTGCAATAATATCCTGTCTTCCTCTTAAATTAATCGCTATTTGTTGTTGAGTTCCAGCTTTTACAGTGCCACTGATATAGGAATCAAAAACGCGATCGTTTAAACTAAAATCAGCTAAACTAACATTTCCATTGAGTTGTATGCTTCCTGGTTGGTTTAATGCGGTTAAAAGATTTGTTCCTTGTAGTCTCCCTTGAAATTTCCCAATACCTGCAAGTTTGACTTCACTAGGGAGAAATTGGGAGTTTACGGGAAGTATGGCTAAAATTTGTTCAACGGGTAAACGACTTAAATTAGAACTTGCATTAATATCTAATCTAAGGTTTGCTATATCTGGACGCTCTTGTAGATTAGCGAGTGTAAGACTACCTTGTGCTAGTAAAAAGCTTTCACCAAGTTTAATAAAGACTTTTTGCGCTTGAATCGGAATATTTGCATCACCATTGAGGAAAGAATTGAGATTCCCTGATAAATTGAGACTCGCGTTTAATGGGGGAAGAGGTGCTTGTTTTTTAAGATTGCTAAATTCATTGATCAGATAAGTTGTATTTAGATTAATCGCATTGAGGCTACTTGTCCAGATATTATTGTTGAGTCTTGCAACTGCTTCAACTTTTCCTTTAGCTACAGCAAGATCAGAAGTAGCGAAAACAGTTAGACTACTAAAATCGGGTTTCTGATTTAAAATTGAAGTCAGAATCGTTTGAGCATTTCCTGTCAGGTTAACTCTCGTTTGAGTTATATTGACGGGAATCGGTAGATTAGGTAAGAGTTTAGATAATGATAATCGACCTGAGCGTGCTACTGCTTCGATAAATCCATTTTTTAAATTAGCATCGGCTCTAACTAAATTCTGATCGACTAATACATTAATATCGGCTGTTCCTGTTAAAGTATTTAAGTTGGGAATCTTCCCTGTTAGTAATGAATTTAAAGAACTGGTTAGATTCACCCGTGATGAAGCTAAACTAATGGGAGTAGAAATCTTGGGAGATAAAAAAGGATTGAGGGGAAAACTAGAAGTATTTGCTACTGCTTGTACAATTCCTTGACGAACATTTGCATTTATATCAACTGAGCGGTTATTGACTAATAGTTGTACATCCCCGTTTCCTTGCCATTGTTTGAGAGATTCAAGTGAACCTTTGAGTAACGGTTCAATGGAACCATAAAAGTTAATCTTACTGTTTCCCAGTCTGACGGGAACGGTTGTATTCGGTAAGAAAGAAGATAAATCAATTCCAGACTCTGTAATAACAAATGTATTGAGAATTCCTTGATTTAAAGTCGCGTTAGACTGTACGGAATGATTATCGACTAATAGATTAATTTGTCCGCTTCCTTGCCAATTTCTCGGATTAAATTTCTTGGGTTCTAAGATTTCTGAAAGTGAACCAGTGATATTAACTTGTGATCTTCTTAAACTGACTGGAATTGTAATCGTATCTGGAAGGAAAGGAGAAACATCAAATCCTTCTAATGCGGTTGCGGATGCTTGAACAAGTCCTCGATTAATTTTAGCGGTTGCAGTGACGGGACGATTGTCAACTGATAATAAAAATTCTCCGTTTCCTTGCCAACGATTTAAACCTTGAATTTTTCCTTGCAAAACCTCATCAATTTCCCCAGCGAAATTAATTCGACTTTGTTTTAAACTGACTGGAACTGTCAATTTAGGAACAAAAGGATTGATTGCTAAATTACTTGCGATCACAGCAGTTTTTAAAACACCTTTAGACAGTTGACTATTAAAGGCTAATGTACCGTCATTAATCCTAATATTAGCCGTACCAGTACCATTTACCGTCTTAGCATTAATCGCTTTTAAATTGCCGTCTACTTTTAAATTTGCTTTTTCAAGTCGTAGGGTATTGATTTCTTGTACATAATCACAAGTGCTTGGAACTTCCTGACACAAAATCGGTAAAAAAGGCTTTAGTAAAAACTGATTAGCTAGAATATTCGCTTGCCATAATTTCGTTTTAGAGTTCCTATTGCCATCTAAATTTAAACTACCATCCTCTGTTTTTAAAACTGTATTTCTAACTTTTAGATCTTCTTTAACATATTGAATTTGTCCCGAACCCCAAAGATCAACTTTATTTTCTATATTGTTATCAGGTATTTTCCATTTTAAATCTACATCCAATGCACCCAGTTTTCCACCGACTTTTCCAACTGCATCAAATTGGCCTAATGATGTACTTGCAGGAAGAACAACATAAGGACTGATAATTTTTTGGCTCGGTAAATTAGCTTTATAATTAAGACTGATTGGCATCTTTTTCCAATCAACTTTTTGATCATTGGATAAAGATTTAATAATCCCTAAACCAATGACACCACTTCCTGTAATATTTCCTCCTGCTGTCGGTTGAATTTCTATTCCACGAAAGGTAATTTGATCTAAATCCGTTTGTAAACTAACCTTGACATCTTTTAGAGGAATCCTATCAAAACTTAGTGCTTTGTTACCATCAATAATACCTGATATAATTGGACGATCTACTAAACCTGTTACTTTGAGGTTAGCATCGGCTTTTCCCGTTAATTTAATCGGAAAATCAACCGCTAAATCATAGAGAAGTTGAGGCACATCAAAGGAACTAGAAATGATATCCAAATCATATCCTTTTTCCCAATCCAAATCTCCTTTCACTTGAGCATTTAGTTTTCCGATTCCAAGTTGTCCTTGATTAATGACTAAAGTTTTTCCAGCTAATTTAAAGTTAGCATTTACCCTAAGTAATCCGTTTAAAGGAGGAAGTTTTGCAACAACTTGTTGAAGATTGATTTCTCCATTTCCTTCGGTTTTTTGAATTTCATCAAAAGAAGGCATATCTAAAGAAACATCAGCACCAATTTGTCCCTGCTTGAGTTGAAAAGAATCTTTTTTATTTGGAATGAGTGTAGCAAGTTTTCCTAAATCTAATTGTTCAATAACAAGCTGTAATTCATTTGTCCCTGTTTCAATAACAGTCGTTCCTTTCGCCTTAATATTACTATTTAATACTTTTGCTGCTAAATCATAGTCTAATTGCTGATTTTGAGTCTTTGTATATTTACCTTTTCCATCAACTGCTATAGTAATCGGACTGGGTAAAGCTTTAGGTTTTAAGGCAATATCACCGTCTTTGACATTGACGTTAACTGCAAAATAAAGCTGATTTTTTCTTTGTTGTTCTGGTAATTTGATTCCAAATGGCTGCCAATTTCCCTGTGCATTTTGTGCTAAGTACAGATTGGGATCGATTAATGTAATATTTATTCCAATGGGACGACCAATTAAAAAAGGAAGTAGATTAATTCCGACATCAATATTTTGAACCTCTAAACTATCTTGATTTTTTGCGGTTGCAGGGATCGACGTTTCACCTAAGCGAACACCTAATAAATAAAAGTTCTCGACTTCACCAATATTAACATCTCTTTTTAGCGTGTTACTCAGTTGTTCTTCTAGTAACGGAGACAATCTTTGATAAACAAAATACTGTAAACCGATAACACCAACAACACCTAAAGCAGCAAGTGTTCCCCCAATAATGAGTGTAGAGGGTCGTCTAGCAAATTGCCATAAGCGTAACAGAAAAACTGAACGATTAGGAGGTTCTGGGGGAGTGTTTGGGTTAGTCATTTTATTTCCTCGTTCTCAACCACCGAAAATACAGTGAATTTTAAAGCGTATCTTCATAGGATGGAACTACCAGAAACTAAATGCACTGCTTACAGTTAACTGTTGCTCGTTACCTGTATCTTGTTCCCAATCCGAACAAAATTAAAGTTAGCGTATCTTTGGGTGATTTTGCTATACCCAAAGAGGGACAAAATAGAACGATATGAGGAGAGAAAAGTAAGACGTATTACAATTTTAGTATAATTTAGTTGCTCGCATCTAAAAATGCAATATCAATTTTTCACAGCAGATGTTTTTACAGATCGAATTTTTGGAGGAAACCCGTTAGCAGTCTTCCCCCAAGCTGAGGGTATACCCACAGAATTAATGCAAAAAATTGCCGCAGAGTTTAATTATTCAGAAACGGTTTTTGTTTTTCCCCCAGAAACTCCTCAAGGAACTCGACGCATTCGTATTTTTACCCCGCAAACCGAATTACCCTTCGCAGGACATCCCACCGTCGGAACTGCTTATATCTTAGCGGCGATCGGTGAATTGGTGCTAGATTGTCATGAAACCATGATTTATTTAGAAGAGGGAGTAGGGTTAGTTCCCGTTAAAATCAAATCACAAGACGGAGTTCCCATTTATAGCGAGTTAACTGCATCTCAAATACCCCAAGTCGGGCCCGAAGTTCCCTCTATTGCCAAACTTGCTGAGATGTTATCGTTAGAGGTGGATGATCTTCTAGATAATGAATACTATCCTCAAGCATTTTCCTGTGGGGTTCCGTTTCTGTTTATTCCGCTACGAAACAGAGACGCAATAGAGCGCGTTAAACTCAATCTAGAACAATGGCAAAATTTATTATCGAATGCTTGGGCTAGTGCTGTCTATGTTTTTTGTTTTGAACCCGAATTAAAAGGCTCAGATGTGCGATCGCGAATGTTTGCCCCTAATATGGGTATTGTAGAAGATCCCGCGACAGGTTCAGCAGCAGCAGCAATAGCCGGATATCTAGCGATGCGTGACACTTCATCTGATCAAACTTTAGCATGGGTGATTGAACAAGGTTTTGAAATGGGTAGACCGAGTATCTTAAAGATAGAAGCAGATCAACAGGATAACCAAATTATAGCCGTTCGCGTGGGTGGTTCTTCTGTATTGGTCAGCGAAGGTACGATGAATATCCCTGAATTATAGTTAGATAGGAGTTATTGAAAAATGTCTCAACCGCTATACGAGCAAGATTTTCAACTCTGGATCGAACAAACGATCGCATCATTAAAAAACCGTGATTTTAACGCATTAGACATCGATCATCTGATTGAGGAATTAGCAGACTTAGGTAAATCCGATCAAAGATCTTTAGAGAGTAATTTAGTCATTCTTTTAGCACATCTTCTGAGATTAAGGGTACAACAAAATGCACCAGAGATGATGAAAAATAAATGGCATGAATTAATCAATGAACATCGTTTACATATTGAAAAAAGTTTACAAGATTCACCCTCTTTTAAATCTTCTCTTGATACAGCAATTCAATCAGCTTACCCAAATGCTAGAAAATTAGCCATCAAAAATAGTCAGAATGCCATCTTGGGGGTGCGTATTCCTAAAGCTGATGAATATCCTGAAACTTGTCCTTTTTCGGTTGAGCAAATTTTGGATGAAGATTTTTATGGGTTAGAAAATAATGATTAGGAAATTTAAGATAATCATGATTTAACCAATTTAAAAGTCTGCAAAAGCTCTTTTTGACAAGTGTCCCAGAAATACAGTGCTAGATTAACCCCGCTTAGGAGTTTAGGGATTCCTTCTAAAACACTTGCTAATTGATAATTCTTTAAATGTAGGCTATCGATCAAAATTGCTACAAAGAGTAAAATCATTCCTAGTGCGAAAATCCAATATCTTGTCTGCTGAAGCTGTCGCCAAAACATTAACAAATAAGCACAAAAAACCATACTGAATACCATAATGGAGAGAATTTTGGCTAATCCGAAGGAGAGAAGAATAATATGAAATCGATAAATTTCGTTCAACCAAAAAAAGCCCATGATCAAGGTAGAGGCGAAAAAAAAGCTATTTTTGGGATGATTAGGGACTATCTTATTTAATAAAAAGAAGGTAAAAGCACAAACTAAAGGTGAAACACAGCATAAAATTTGAAACGTATGGGTAAATAGCCATTGACTGCGGGGATAAGGAGTTGGGGGTGGCCAAAAGAGGATGACAGGTGGGATATGCTGTGAATTAGCCAGTAAAATGACACCTGCTATAAAAAATAAAAATAGAATATTAATCTGAACGAAAGATCGTTTATAGAGTCGTAAGATAGTCATAAAATATCGCTTAATCAGTTCTGTGGCTTAGAAAAACGCCAATTTCCTTGATTCCATTGATAAATCCCTTCAATCTCAAATTCTGCACCATTGTCAAAGCGAATTAGACAATTCGTATAACTTGATTCCCCATCTTCAATATCAGTTAAGCCTACCACTTGACAAATATACCAGTCTTGTGTTAATAAATCATTGTCTTGTACCCATTCCCAAAGACGGTTAGATACTTCAATGCGATCGCCGATTTGTAATTTTTGTCGAGTAATCTGTAATTGTTCGAGATATTCTTTCCAGTGAATGGGTTGAACGCGATTTAGCCAACCGAGTCCATAGGTTTCACGAATAAATTGTACATTACCTGAATCTTGATTATTGAGCCAATCATTCAATAAACTGGCTTTCCATGAAAGATTTTTTTGTTCTTGTTCAAAGATAAATTCTAAAAGAGTTTGACGTTGCTCTAAACTCAATTCATCTAAAGGATTTTGTGTGGTGGGATTGAGACTTTCTAGAACCGTTTCTAATAAAATTGCCTTTTGCTGCTCATTTAAAGGATATCCCACCTGTTCACAACGTAGGATCGCTGCTTCTAAAATAACTTTGATCTCGAAAAGATTGAGCGACATAAGATATCATCGATTTATGACTTCACTTTAAAGAGCATTCTTCTTTTTTAAGCTAAAAAATGGGTCAGTTATTAAGAAAGGCATCATTCATCATGAAAAATCGTATTGTAGCCGCTTGGATGGCGATCGTACTATGGCTAGGCAGTTGGTTCGTTATGCCCGAAGCTTTTGCTTTAACTCCTATTGAACTAACGAACATTTCCTACAAAGATTGTCCAAAAGAATTAGCCGAAGGTAATGTTACCAGTGGTGGATCAAGCGCACCTGCTAACTGTTTTATGGTCACTGGAAAAGCTAAAAATCCTTCGGGAAAAATGGTTTACGATGCCGATGTTTTTGGACGTATTCTAGATGCAAATGGAGAACCTATTTTACAAAACCGTTCGCGTCTTGGGGCAATTCCAGAACTTCCCCCAGGTGTTAGTGATTTTGAGATTAGGATTTCAGTTCCCGCTAATCAACCAACACCTTTGAAGTTAGAAAAGTTTAAAGCTTCTGGCTTTGCAGGTAATGTAAATCCATCGATTTAAAATACGATTAGGCTAGAGGTGCTAAAAGACCTTGAAGAAGCTGTAAGACTAAGAAAGCAAGAATCGGAGAAAGGTCTAAACCACCTAGCGGGGGAATAATTGAGCGAAAAATATTCAGATAGGGATCGGTAATTGGACTTAAGAAAGAAATAACTTGAGCCGCCCAATCTGCTGTCTGAAACCAACTCAGCAAAATCCGAACCGTTAACAGAATTAAATATATATTAAGAAAATTAATGAGGGTTTGTACAATTAAGTCAGAAATGGGGACATCCATGAGTCGAGCCTATCCTCTACTAAAAGACATTCGTTTTACCTAATATCTTAGCTTGCCATCAGCGTTTATAAAAGTTATCCATCGAGATCGCCTTGCATTACTGCAGAAATCGCCGCTTGTGCATTTTCTTTGAACTCTTTGACATCCACCCGTCCTAACAAAGCCACGGCAATGATTAAACCGATCGCCTGTGCGACAAAAACGGTACTATAAGCCAACACTGGCTCTTTAAATAGGATCTGACCAAAATTTAAGACTAAACCGCCGCAAATCGTCGATAATCCCCTGGCAAGAGCTTGTGATAGTCCCCACGCACCGATAAATGTTCCTGCTGTTTCTGCGATCGTCAGATCTAACATTAAGCTGGTGGCACCTGCTGTAATCATGCCCGAAGCCAAACCAAAAAACAATAAACCCGATTTCAATAAACTGGTACTTGCCGCAAAACCCGCCGCAATGATGAAAAGAGCGCAGAACGCCGCTAAAATACAGCCTAATTTAGTGGTTCTTGGCTTTCCAAGACGTGGTAAGACTAAAAAACCCGTTGAAGCAATCCCTAACAGCGTTCCCATGCCAAAAAACGCATTTAACTGCGTGGTCTGGGCGATACTCATGCCGAATACTTGACCGCCATAGGGTTCCATCACGGCATCCTGCATGAAAAACTAATGGTGAGAACCAATAAAAAGCTAAAAAATAAGCCAGTTTGACGACTTGCGGTTAAAACACTCAACGCACGACCTAAAGTAATCTGATCTTCTCGTTCAACCATCCTAGAACGCATCGCAAAGCGAGAATATTTTTTCTCTATTCCCAAAGTCGCTAAGAAACATAATCCAAAAACGATCGCAGGCATTAAAATAAATACTGGATTAATACTGGTTTGTAATTGAGCAAGATCAACGCCTGTATCTCCACTCGCTAGATTTTCCGTACCTGAGCCTAAAAGTTTAGAACTAATGATCGCCCCGACGACAATTCCCACCATCAGCATCGACCAAACGACACCCACTAACTGAGGACGGTTATCTTCATCGGAAATATCAACGAGTAACGCAGCGAAGGGGGTGGAACTGGCACTCAAAGCCAAACCATAAAGCGCAAAAGCAAGAGCTAAAATACAGATCCAAGTATAAGTCATGACACTCCAGCCACTCGCTTGTAGACTGCTGCCCAGTTGCCAGACGATTTGGAGCGCAATAAACGATAAACTGGTGAAGAAAGCCGCCCCTAACCACACATAACCCGTTCGATGATAGCCTAAAAGGGGTTTAGCATCCGACATCTGACCGAACAAAACACGGGCGGGACTGACAAATTGGTGCATTGCGATCGCACCTGCCGCTAATAGGGGTAATACATTTAATTCATCAATCATAATCCGATTGAGAACCCCTAAGGTTAATAAAGACATAATCCCTAAACCCATCTGAAACAGTCCTAAACGAAACATGGTCAGGATATTTAACCGAGGTAGGGGTTTATTAGGTTGTATAGGTTGATTAGATAACTTTTCCATTGCGTTGTAAGGATTAAGTCCAGAACAAAGGGCTAAGACTGTAAACTAGATATATTTGCTTATTTTATCGGCATCGGGTACAGGCTGGTTTTATGGTTTTGATTCGTACTCCTAAAATTTGGGAACTATCGGAAAATGAAGTGACTTCTGAGACAGTCTATTTTAATCGTCGTTCTTTTTTAAAAGGTTTGGTGGGTGCGAGTATTGGGGCTAGTTTTTTTGCACTCACGGGTTGTCGAGCCTCATCTTCCCAAACTGCATTAGAAGACAGTTTAAAACAACCTAAAATTCAATTCATAACAACAAATCCTGATTTTGCTGTAGTTGATCGCCCCATTACTGAACAAGATTTAGCAGGACGATATAACAATTTCTATGAATTCGGCAGTACCAAAAATATTTGGTTAAAAGCGCAAAGTTTACCGACCGAAAACTGGAAAGTAGAAGTAACAGGATTAGTCAATAAGCCAAAAACCTATGATCTTGATGACCTTAAAAAAAGTTTTCCTTTAGAAGAAAGAATTTATCGTTTTCGTTGTGTAGAAGCTTGGTCAATGGTGTTGCCTTGGGTGGGTTTTCCGATGAAAGAATTGATCAAAGCTGTTGAACCCACATCACAAGCCAAGTTTATCCGCTTTAGTTCTTATTATGACTCTAAAACCATCCCAGGGCCAACTTTTCATCTAGGGGCTTTACCTTGGCCCTATCAAGAAAGTTTAACAATTGATGAAATGGCCAATGATTTAGCATTTTTAGCCCTGGGTATTTATGGTCATGATCTCCCGAAACAACATGGCGCACCTATTCGCGCTGTCATCCCTTGGAAATATGGTTTTAAAGGCGCAAAATCGATCGTTAAAATTGAGTTTGTCGAGCAACAGCCCGCAACCTATTGGCATACAATTGTACCAAATGAATATGATTTCCAAGCGAATGTAAATCCCACAAAACCTCATCCGCGATGGTCACAAGCAACTGAAAAATTTATTGGTAAAGGGCCGGGTTTATCTTGGGAAATTAAAGAAACCCTCCCCTACAATGGTTACGGAAAATATGTGGCTAGTTTATATACCTAATCCTACATCTGTAAACCCTGTAAACCAGGAAATAAATCCCTCATACCACCTGCAATAAATTCAACCGCCATCGACATGGTAATCAATCCCATAATTTTAGCAATGATATTCATCCCTGTTTTGCCGATTCGTTTATCGATTTCTGGGGCTAAACTAAAGGTAATTAGAATTAACAATGCAATAAAAGTAATCGAAATCCCTAACGCAATATCATTGTATAAAACTTTCCCTGTTTGATGAGCATAGACGATAACGGCACTGAGTGATCCTGGCCCTGCGAGTAAGGGAATGGCTAAAGGAACGACAGCAACTGATGAAGGATTTTTGACAACAATTTCCTCATCATCTGAGGTTGTTCTCACTTCTGAGTGATCCGAATTTAACATCGAGATCCCCATTGTGAATAAAACAAAGCCACCTGCGACTCGAAACGCAGCGATACTAATGCCAAAAACTGCTAGGATCGATTCACCCAGTACCATCCCAACCAATAAAATGACGAAGAATGACAGCGCGGTTAGACGAGCGATCGCTTTTTTTTCTTCAATGGTATTTGGCTGTGTCACACTTAAGAAAATCGGCATCGCGCCAATGGGATCAACGATCGCTAGTAAACCGATAAAAATATTGACGTAACTGGATATATTTTCGATCTGTAAATTTTCCATTCGTTGTACGAAGATTCTTTAATTTCTCTTGCATCCTAACTTTAGATCTAACGCAAATTGTCAGGAAATCTTAAAATTTGTAGTGACTTTCTTAAGGCACTCGCATTAAAGTTAGATAGTGAGAATATATTGCCCATTCCTTTCGAGGAGAACACTAACATGGCTACAGCACAAGGTTTAATCCGCGCCTTTGGTGAGGTGGCGGACAATCCAGTTTTATTGGATAAAAGTGTAACAGTACCCGTCTGTGAGGGTTTAAATACAGTCCTAGCCAGTTTTCAGGGGCTATACCTCCAGTACCAAAAGCATCATCTTGTCGTTGAGGGTTCGGAGTTTTATTCTTTACACCAATTCTTTGAAGACGGATACGAAGCAGCACAAGGTTACGCACACGACGCGGGGGAACGTCTCAATGGTTTAGGTGGCATTCCTGCGGCTAGTTTTGCAAAATTAGCTGAATTATGCTGCTTTACCCCTGAAGAAGATGGAGCTTTTGACTGTCGGACGATGGTAGAACATGATCTCGCCGCAGAACAAGAGATTATTCAATTATTACGCCGTTTAGCTGCCCAAGCGGAAAGTTTAGGCGATCGTGCAACTCGTTATATGTATGAAAAAATACTACTCGAAACCGAAGAAAGAGCCTATCATTTAGGTCACTTCTTAGCCCATGATAGCCTAACACTTGCTTTTGTCGGGAATGGTAGTAACTAACGAAAATTTGTCAAACTGATTTACATTTGAATCGGGATAGCGAGTATCAAAACAATAGCTACTCACTGTCCCTTTTTCTGTATCTAGGATGCTAAAAGCGGTAATCTCATTACTTGCTAGATAGGGAAGCGGTTGATGGTTTTCGTCGAGTATTGGAGCTATATTAGGCATAATCGGCTCTAGTCCATTGGGATCTCCTGTTGCTGCATAGGAAGAATAAGGAGGAATAAATCTTTTTACTTCTCCTAGATACGCACCATAACTATTACCCACATTTGATGATTCTAAATAGTGAGTACCATTCCGACTTCTAAAACGGTTCCAAAGATGAGAATGTCCATAAAAAACCAAATGAACGCCCGATTTTTCGAGTAATGGTACTAAATCTTGAATAATATAATCTTTTTCTCTTGGATATTCATAACGAATCGCCACAATATTGCCATTGTGATCCCTTTCTATATTTTGAATTGGATCGGTATAGGGTGGAACAATATTCGCCCCTAATGTGTGGGGTGGATGGTGAAACATGACAATTTTATATTTAGCGCACTTGAATTCTGTACTGTTTAATTCTTTCTCTAACCATTGATATTGAACACTTCCTTTGGATATTGACTCAAAAATATGTTGCCCATAACCCCAAGCATCAGGATGATCTAAATCTGTTTCCGCTTCTTGATAACGTCCTTTAATGTTGTAGTCTAAACTAGGTGAACGCCAAACATTTGTCACATACAAAACCACTAACCGAATATCGCCAAATGTGATGGCATAATATCTTTGATTACGGGGTAAACTAAAAATTTCCTCATAAGTATCGGTATTAAAAGAATTATCCTGATTTTTCTGACCAAAACGCGGCACAGCATCATAAAACTGCTCATTTAAGCCTTTTATCGTGGAAAAACGCCCCATTACTTCATGATTACCAATTGCGGGATATAATGGCGCGTGTTGAATGATTTCACCACCTTGATAAATCCTAGACTGTAACTCATAATGAGCATGACCTTGTAAACAGGGAAAAAACGCACCCCCTCTATGATCATCAAACCATTCTGAGGCGCGATCACTTATATTAATTAAATCCCCAGCAAAAAACACAGCATCAACTCTACCAATAGTTTCGCAGACTTTCTGTAAATTAGCTGCTGTCATGGGCATTAATTGATGATCAGAAGTCAGTAAAATTTTGAGAGGGGTTTGCGGTTTCGGTAAAGCAGAAAGAGTAAAAATCTTACTTTTAATCATTTCAGCATGATTAAGACTAACCACCTGATAGGGAAGACGTTCACCTGATTTTAAGTTACTTGCTTCTGCTTCATGTCGCCAAATGTTACGCTCAGTGACTGTATAGTAATTTTGTATTATTTTAGCTTGGCTATCCTCTCTAACCCGACTCAGTTTAGTGGTTGTCGCTGTTGCTAAGTGTTCTAAGTTTTCGCCATAGACGACATAATGCTGTGTTCCTGCAAACTCAGTAAACCAAACTACCTGTACAGAATTTTCTGTTGGTAGTTGTAAGAAAGGATCACTCAACAGCGAAGTCATGATGTTTTTTCATATCTTAATATTCCAATTTAGCCTGAAAAATCTTTTCGATGACTTCTTCGACTACTTTATCGGGTGTTGATGCACCTGAAGTTACACCAACTTTAATCTTACCTGCGGGTAACCAATTTTCAGTAATTTCTAATTCTTTCCCAAGAGGTTTATGTTCTATGCGATTCCCTGATAAAATCCGAGCAGCACTATCGATATGATAGGACGGAATCTTATAATCAATGGCAATTTCTTGTAAATGAGTCGTATTCGATGAATTATAGCCACCAATGACCACCATTAACGAAAGATCTTCTTTTACTAAATCAAACATCGCGTCTTGACGTTCTTGGGTGGCATCACAAATCGTATTAAAACTCATGAAATGGTCATTCAAATTAGCAGGGCCATACTTTTTCAGCATAGTATGTTCAAATAATTTGCCTATTTGTTCGGTTTCACTTTTTAGCATGGTTGTTTGATTTGCGATACCGACTTGTACTAAATCTTGATCGGGATCAAAGCCTTCTGAATAAGCATTTTTGAATAAGAAAAGAAATTCGTTTTTATCGCCACCATTGAGAATATAGTTACTGACATATTCAGCTTGGGCAAGATTTAGAATAACTAAATAGGTTCCTGCAAATGAACTTGTAGCGATCGTTTCTTCGTGATTATATTTCCCGTGAATAATTGACGTATATTCGCGTTTTTTGTGTTTTTCGACGGAATTCCAAACCTTAGCCACCCAGGGACAGGTCGTATCAACGATCGTACAACCTTTATTATTTAATAACTGCATTTCGGCGACACTTGCCCCAAATGCAGGAAGAATCACCACATCGCCTTGATTAATTTTTGTAAAGTCTTTTTCCCCTTGATTGACTTCAATAAATCCAACTTCCATTTCTCGTAAACGTTGATTCACCGAGGGATTATGAATAATTTCATTAGTAATCCAAATTCGTTCATCAGGGAAATGTTGACGGGTTTCATATGCCATTGCAACCGCCCTTTCTACACCCCAACAAAAGCCAAATGCTTCTGCTAAACGGATGGTGACATTACCTCTTTCTAAACGATAGTGATTATTGCGTATTTCTTGAATCAGATTGCTTTGATATTCTGTATTCAAAACCTCCATCACTTCAGCTTCATGACCAAACCCTTTACGATGATAGTTGTCCGACTGCTGTAGAGAACGTTTAAAAGCTTTGGTATCCATATTTTATATATAGTAATTTTCCTCTCTAACTCATTTTAGAGATAATGGGTTCACTTTTTTTGAGCTAGAGCATTGGTTGAATTGAGAACTCTGATGACGGTTCCTGTTTTCGGTAGGTCAGAGGGTCTAATTCTTAAAGTATCACTGGGTATTTTTTGAACGTTCATTCCAGAAACCTGTTCCAGTTTAAGGAATGCGTCAACCGAAACCAAATCACAGGAATTTTTATCGGCTGCTACCGTCATAAATTGAGTTGGAATGACAATTTTTGGCTGTAGAACGGATATAGCCTGTTGTGCTTCTTCAGGATTATAGGCTTTTGGCCCACCACCAACGGGAACAAGGGCTAAATCTGGAGTGCCAAGCAAGATTTTTTGTTCGAGTGCGATCGGGGAAGCTGCCCCACCGAGATGTACAATTTTAATACCGCCTTGTGTCCAACGCCAAGCGACATTTGTTCCGAAACGTCTACCCCCTTGACGATCGTGAGGACTGGCGATACCTTGGATTTTAAAGTCTTTAATTTCGTATACACCTGGTTCAAATAAGATTTTAGGATTACCAGGTAAATTTTCCGCCGCCCCTTCATCCCACAGTTGACTACTAATGAGAACAAAATCTGCTTCTACTTTGGGTAAGCGATAGCCTGCTGTACAACCAATCGTCCGAAATGGATTAACTAAAATTCTATAACCACTCCCTGTAAAGAGAAAGCAAGTATGACCCAACCATTGTACGGTTAATCCACTGTCTGTTTTAGCGGGTTTGGTTTGTGCTTGAATGATAGAAGATGCTCCCAAGGTGCCAGCCATTGAGAGACAACTAATTCCAGCGTATTGAAGCAGTTTTCGGCGTTGCATAGGTCTAGATAAAAGAAGATACAATGATCCTAATGTAATTAGGGAGGCGCGTTAACTAATAGATTTAAGAAAGTTGCGTAAAAGTTCCTTGCCTGATTGAGTGAGAATACTTTCGGGATGGAACTGGACACCTTGAATATGAGGATACTGACGATGACGAACGCCCATAATTGTACCATCTTCGACCCAAGCGGTAATTTCTAATACATCGGGTATGGTTTCTTTTTCGATGACTAGACTATGATAACGAGTCGCGGTTAAAGGATTATCAATACCTTGAAAAATGCCTAGATTATTATGATAAACTTCTGATGTTTTGCCGTGCATTAAAACGGGAGCCGAAATAATTTTACCCCCAAAGACTTGACCAATACTTTGATGCCCTAAACACACGCCTAAAATGGGAAATGTTTTGCCTAGTTGCTCGATTAATTGTAACGATATACCCGCATCTTCTGGACGGCCTGGCCCTGGTGAAATGACAATACCATCGGGTTTAAGCTGTTTAATCGTTTCTAGCTCGATTTGATCATTTCGGTAAACTTCAATCGAATGAGCAACAGTAAATTCTGTTCCTAGTTCTCCTAAATACTGGACTAAATTATAAGTAAAACTGTCGTAATTATCAATAACCAGAATCAAGTAACATCTCCTTTATATGATTAATTAAAATGGAGAAAATAGCAGAGTTAGTAAGGGAGGAAGTATGATAAAACTAGCAACTAGTACGGCTGCTAATGCCGAAATCAAAACAGCACCTGCAGCACAATCTTTTGCAATTTTTGCTAAGTCATGATAGGTCTGACCAACGGTTAAATCAACAATGGATTCTAAAGCAGTATTAAGTAATTCTAAAACCATAACTAACGCCGAAGTTAATGTAATAATACTAATCCCAACGGCAGAAATTTTTAAGCCAATGGCTAAACTAACGGCGCAAAAACCGATAAAGGTATGTATTCTAAAATTTCTTTGAGTTATGAAAGCATACCGTACACCCGCCCAAGCATATTGGAAACTAACAACTAAATTAGTTGCAACTTGCAAAGCATATTCGCGTCTCAGATGATTAGCATCATGATAAGAACTAGATTTAAAAGATTCTTGAGATGGCACAAAAGAAACGGCAGATGCTTGAGCTTTTGAGGGTTGGGTCATTTTAAGATTAGATTTCATACAAGTTCATAAAATATTAAACATAAAGCAATTACTGATTCTCAAACAAGAGACCAACCTTAGTTAACAAAGTTTCCTGTTGAGAAAGCATTGCGATTAAATGTTCTTCATCAGGATGATCCCACCCCAGTAGATGTAAAAATCCATGTGCTGCTAACCAAGCAAGTTCTTGTATAAGAGTATACTCATGTTCTTGAGCTTGTCGATTAGCTGTTTCTACTGAGATAATAATATCTCCTAAGTATAAAGGTTCTATTAAAAAAATCTCTGATGGTAATGAAAAATCTGTCTCAAGAGAGGCAAAAGCTAAGACATCAGTGGGTTGATCTTTTTGACGATATTGTGCATTGAGTTCTTGTATCCCCCGATCATCGGTTAATAACAAACTAACTTCATAGCTATTCGCTTCCTGTATCGTAGGAGACAGAATATTAAACCAATCTTGTACCCAATTTTGCCAAGTTTGGGCAGGAATAGGACTGGATGACTCAAGATAATAATCATCCTGTACATTGATTTCAATAGCTAGGGTGGAACTCAAAGCAGTCATAAATTTAACGAGTGAGATAGGATAAACCAACTAGCAATGCTAATAAACCTGCTGTGGTTAGGAAGAAATGTTTTAAAGATGTACCTCTTTTGCGTACCATGTTACGCATTGCGAGTTTAACATAACTAGCTTGCGGTTCAGAAGATGAATTTGGCTGTGTGGTAGGTGCCTCAATAGGTGTATCACTCATAATGATGTATTTTGAAAAATAGAACTGATTCTAATGTAACAGTTTGTTAACCTAAATAGCGTTTTGCTGATTATTCAGGAATTTGACGGAGATAGGCCTCAATAAACGGATCAATCTCCCCATTCATGACACCTGTCACATCGCTAGTTTCGACGTTGGTGCGTAAGTCTTTGACCATTTGATAGGGATGAAAGACATAATTACGAATTTGGGTTCCCCATGCAGCTTCGACCATATCGCCGCGAATTTCGGCAATTTCTTGCGCTCGTTGTTCTTGGGCGACAATTAATAATTTAGCTTTGAGAATAGCAAGAGCTTTTTCTTTATTTTGTAACTGCGATCGCTCTTGGGTACATCTAACTGCGATCCCCGTCGGTAAATGAACAATACGGACGGCGGTTTCTACTTTGTTGACGTTTTGACCCCCTTTTCCTCCTGCACGAGAGGTTGTTATTTCTAGGTCTTTTTCGGGAATATCTAATTTAATTGAATCATTATCTAACGCGGGCATAATTTCCACACCAGCAAAGCTTGTTTGTCGCTTATCATTGGCATTAAATGGGGAAATTCTAACCAAGCGATGAGTGCCTTTTTCACTTTTGAGATATCCGTAGGCGTAGCGACCTTCTATCTCTAACGTAGCGGATTTAATTCCTGCTTCGTCTCCTTCAGAAATTTCGGCTAGACGTACCTTATAGCCCTGTTTTTCTGCCCAACGAGTGTACATCCTGAGTAGCATATCGGCCCAGTCTTGAGCATCTGTACCCCCTGCACCCGCATTAATCGTTAAAACCGCTCCCTCTGCATCATAAAGTCCAGATAGAAGTTGTTGCAGTTCCCAACGGTCTAAATCATGTTTTATTTGAGTGAGCGTGTTTTCTGCTTCTTCAATAAGGGATTGATCTTCTTCTAATTCTAAAAGTTCTGCGATTGCTTTAGTATCTTCTAATTGGCTTTTCCACTTGTGGTACTGTTCAATTTTAGATTTAGCTTCATCTAATTTTTGTAGGGTACTTTGGGCTGTTTCGGGACTGTCCCAAAATGTTGGTTGTGCGGCGACTTGTTCTAAATCTTGAATTTGGGCTTTTAATGATTTTAAGTCAAAGATAGTCCTGGGTTTTCCCCAGGCGCGATCCGATTTGCTCGATTTCTCTTTTTAGTTCTGTCGTTTCCATATTTTTTATGTTTCGTTGACTCGTAATATTGTACGCTAATCTAATTATTTTCTAATCTCGATCGTAGAGCTTGTATTTGTTCGATTGTTAGCTCGGTCATTTGTGCAACTTGTTCTATTTTCATACCTGCTTGTAGTAAATTAAGAGCAATTTTTTCGGTAGCTTGTTGTTCACCTATTTGTTCGCCTCTTCGTTCGCCGATTTGTTCACCCTCGGCTAAGATTTCTTGATAGATTACTGATTCTCTCATAATTTCGCTCCTGAGAATTTGTCTGATGTCTCTCTGATTTAATGATAACCCAGCTAAGATGGCAGTCGATGCTGCTAGATCACTTTGTGTTGTTCGGTTGGGATATTTGATTGATTTTTTCGGCTACTTGCGTTAACACATTAATTGGGTTTTCGGTTTGAGTGAGTACAGCAAATGGAAATAAGCCAGGTTTATTTAAAAATGGTTCTGGTGACTCTTCCCACAGACGAATGACATTAAATCGATGCCTTAACTCGGTTAGATCAAATGTGTTTTGTTGTATCAATTCTGAATTCGATTTTTTGAGATAGATAACAACTTGATACATTTCTTTTTGAGGAAATTTACGATACACACGTAAGCGATAATCAGCCATCCGAAAAGGAATATCTGTTTTTGGTTCGGTCTGAAATTCAATATGTAAAATCAGATTATCGGACTGTAAAAAAATTAATGAATCTGCTCGGATCGGTTGTAAAGATAGTTCAGTCGGTTTTAATTCAGTTAAAGGAATAGGTACACCTAATAACCAAGTTGCAAAATCTTCGGAAAACATTTCTGCAATAAATTTACAGACATTATCGTACATAACAAAAAAATGGGTGAGTACAAGACCCACCCGAAAATTAATAATTTAAGTGAATTAAAATTAAGCTAAAGCAGCCATTTTCACCTCATTGTTAGCCAAGATATTTTGTAATTCGTCTGCGTCTACGGTTTCTTTTTCCACTAGCATTTGAGCAAGTTGATCTAAAACGTGACGGTTTCCAACTAAAACATCTTTAGCACGACGATAAGCTTGTTCGACAAGGTTGCGGACTTCTTCGTCAATTGCTGCTGCGGTTTCATCAGAAAAGTCTCTATCTGAAGCAATTTCACGACCAAGGAAGACACCACCACCATTTTGACGACCAAGGGCAACAGGGCCAAGACGATCGCTCATCCCAAAACGGGTCACCATCTGACGCGCTACTCGTGCGACTTGTTGTAAGTCATTGGAGGCACCTGTAGTCACTTCTTCTTCACCAAAGATAATTTCTTCGGCAAGTCGTCCACCGAGTGCAACAGCCATTTGGTTTTGTAGGTAGGAACGAGAGTATAAACCCGACTCCATGCGATCTTCACTAGGAGTAAACCAAGTTAAACCACCTGCACGACCGCGAGGAATAATGCTAATTTTTTGTACGGGGTCATAGTCTGGCATTAAGGCACCGACTAAAGCGTGTCCTGCTTCATGATAAGCGACTAAGGTTTTACGTTTTTCGCTCATCACGCGGTTTTTCTTCTCAGGGCCAGCGAGAACTCGATCAATTGCATCATTGATCTCATCCATCGAAATTTCAGTCAGGTTACGACGGGCCGCTAAGATAGCTGCTTCGTTGAGTAGGTTAGAAAGATCCGCACCCGTAAAACCAGGAGTCCGACGCGCAATTTTATCAAGGTCAACGTCTTGGGCCAGAGTTTTCCCACGTGCATGAACTAAGAGAATTTCTTTACGTCCTGCATAGTCTGGGCGATCAACGACGACTTGACGATCAAAACGACCAGGGCGAAGTAATGCTGCATCTAGTACGTCGGGACGGTTAGTTGCAGCGATGATGATGATACCTGTATTGCCTTCAAAACCATCCATTTCGGTGAGGAGTTGGTTTAAGGTTTGTTCTCTTTCATCGTTACCACCCCCTAAACCTGCACCCCGTTGACGACCGACTGCATCAATTTCATCGATGAAGACGATACAAGGTGCGTTAGCTTTTGCTTGTTCAAAGAGGTCACGAACGCGAGATGCACCCACCCCGACGAACATTTCGACAAATTCAGAACCAGAGATACTGAAGAAGGGGACACCCGCTTCACCCGCAACGGCCCGCGCTAAAAGGGTTTTACCTGTTCCTGGAGGCCCGACTAATAGAACACCTTTAGGAATTTTTGCACCAATGGCGGTAAAGCGATCGGCATTTTTCAGGAAGTCTACTACTTCAGCAAGTTCTAGTTTTGCTTGGTCGATCCCTGCGACATCCCCGAAGGTAACTTGTGTTTGGGGTTCCATTTGAACTCTTGCTTTAGACTTGCCGAAGTTCATTGCTTGAGAACCTGGGCCACTTTGCGCTCGTCTGAGGAGGAAGAAAAGACCCGCGAGTAATAAGATGGGGAAGAATAGGCTACTTAAGGCGCGTACCCACATTCCATCATCTTTTTGAGGTTCGACGGAGATATCTACGCCATTTTCGGTCAGGATGTTGATCAGTTGGGGATCGTTGGGTAGGTTAACGTAAACCTGTGTTCCGTCTTGTGTTGGAACTTTGGCACGAGTGCGATCGGCACTTAATCTAACACTTTCTACTGTACGATTTCTGACTTCTTCTAAGAATTTGCTATATTTCCATGTGGTATGAGGTTCTGGTTGTCGGTCTAGGAATGCTGATCCTAATGCTAAAACGACAATCAGCAAAAGCGCATATAATCCAGCGTTACGCCATTTCTTATTATTATTATTTTTGTTCACGCGATAAGCCTCCTGGTTAGGCGGGGATATAGTTCTAGAGTGAGCGATGGGGTGGCTAACAGTTGACCCAAGGTGACCTCTTTGAATTGATTCGATGATGACTCTTGTTAATTTATGTTAACGTTTCTCAGGAAGTTTTAACAGTATTTTTCGATTTTTTCTTAGTTTAGCGTTCTCACAGAAGTCGATTACGGTTGGGAGTGTAATGAATAAATGAATAATTATAATGATTTACTTTGAGACACTTATGATATATGATATTTTCCCTACTTAATCCTATTAAGTAGAAGTAAGAACTAAAAGCATTTGAGTGATTAATGTTTATTCATCATCCTAATTTGGCTTAAAATAATTAAGATATTTTTCTAATTTTGATGTGTGCTTGGAGATTAGACTGGGCAACGGGTGTTACTGAACCGACTATTGGCGAGGCATAGCAAGGAATGGCACTACTAACTAGAGCAATATGACGATCGCTCACTAATAACCCATGAGTCGGATCATAACTTCGCCATCCCCCACCTGGTAGATAAACCTCTACCCAAGCATGAAGATCAAATTCTTCTGTATCGGAATCACCCTCTTGATATCCACTAACAAACCGTGTTGCTAAGCCAACAGAACGACAAACATCCATAAATAACACCACCAAATCCCGACAAGCCCCTTGCTTTTTTGTCCAAGTTATGCTGGGTGACCAGATATCCTCGCTATGTCGTACGACTTGTTCGCAATTTCTGTATATTCGATCCATTAAGGTAAATAAAAAATCGCCTGTGCTGTTATTGACTTCGTGTAAAATTTCTTGTGCGAGTTGGATCGAAATGGGATCGGGTGCAATATTGTAGGGTGTGAGATAGGACTGTAGTTGTTTGGCTAAAGAACTTGGATAATCAAGTGGCATACTTAAAGCCCAAGGTTCATAAAGAAAATCAAAAGGGTTGGTTTTAAACGTTTCTACATTGCTATTAATTTCTATTTTTAGCTGTTCTGTTTCTTGTTTAAACCAGACCCTCAAGAGAGCATTGCCATCTAAATCAATTATCTCAGAAATGCCTGTTGGTTCTGGCGTAATTAAACATTGAAAATCATGAAGTTTTTGCCATCCATCTGAGCGAGGACGTAAACGAATCAGATGGGGATTGGGCGAAACGGGTTTATCATAGGTGTAAACCGTTGTATGTTGAATTAAATAACGCACTTTTATTAACCCATTGTTTGACTCATGTTACCTAGACGTTGACTCATGGTCATGGTTGTTGTGTTAACTATCGGTTCAATGGCAAAAAACGTTTCCCACATTTTCACCCCAACTTCATTAATCCGTTTTTGCATTTGGTCGAGAAATTCGTGTAATCCTACTTCTATAACATCATCTATGGTGAGATAACCTAACTCTGCACATAATCTTCCAATAGAACGTTCAGCAGAATTACACCATGTTCCGATAGGTGTTCCCGTCACCTCGTGCATACTGCGTTCGACTTCTTTTAAACAAAAATGGATGGAGCGTGGAAACTCTCGATTGAGGATCAAAAATTCTGCTACACTGTTGGGTGTAATGCGACGCTGAGATTTACGATACATTTCATAAGCACTCACTGATCTGAGCAATGATATCCACTGAATTTGATCGAGTGGTGTGCCAACCCATTCCACAGACGGTAATAAATAAAAGTATTTCACATCGAGGATACGTGCGGTTTTGTCGGCCCGTTCTTGGAGTCGTCCCATTTGGCCAAAATGCCATCCCTCATTACGAGTCATCGTTGCATCCATCACCCCCGCAAAACGATGTGAAGCGAGTTTAGTTTGAGTGAAGAAATTCGGTAAAGTGGTTCTGACGGGACGTTGTGAAGCATCTTTCACCATCATGAAAAAACCGTTGACTTGTTCCCACATTTCTGAGGAGATAATTTCACGAATCGATCGCGCATTCTCACGGGCTAGTTGCACGCATGAGAAAATAGAATTAGGATACTTAGCATCAAAGGTCAAAAACTGAATCACATTATCTGGGGTTGCTTTACCGTAGCGTTCTTTAAATAATTCTAAATCTCCTGTGGTTAAGATTAGCGGTTCCCATTGTTGACTTAAACCATCGGGTAGATCTAGCATCAGATTTAAGTTAACATCGACAAAACGAGCCACATTATCAGCGCGTTCAATGTAACGATTTAACCAGTAAATTGAATCAGCAACTCTACTTAACATTATTTTTTTCCCTATTATTGATTAAGTACCCATGTATCCTTACTTCCGCCACCTTGAGAAGAATTTACCACCAAAGACCCTTTTTTGAGGGCAACACGGGTTAATCCTCCTGGATGGACATAAATTTCATCACCGCGATGTAGGATATAGGGACGTAAGTCCACATGACGACCTTCAATCACATCATCAATGAGCGTCGGTACACGAGATAAACTTAGGATCGGTTGAGCGATATAATTACGAGGGTTTGCTTTGATACGATCGGCAAATTCTTCTCGTTGTTCAATGGTAGAATTAGAGCCGATTAACATTCCATACCCCCCCGACTCATTCGCTGCTTTGACGACTAATTTCTCTAAATTGTGTAAAACATAATCTTTATCTTGATCGCGCCAACATAAATAAGTGGGTACATTATTTAAAATAGGTTCTTCCCCTAAATAGTAGCGAATCATTTCAGGAACGTAAGCGTAAACCACTTTATCATCGGCGACTCCCGTTCCTGGTGCATTAGCTAACGCGACTCGTCCTTGTTGAAAAACCTCCATTAACCCAGCTACTCCCAACAACGAGTCAGAACGAAAAACGAGGGGGTCTAAAAAATCATCATCGACGCGACGATAAATCACATCAACGCGACGTAAACCTTTAGTGGTTCGCATCTGCAAATAGCCATCAACAACCACTAGGTCACGTCCTTCGACTAATTCTACTCCCATTTGTTGAGCTAAAAAGGAGTGTTCAAAGTACGCAGAATTATAGATACCTGGAGTCAGAACAACAACGGTCGGATCGCTTAAATGAGGTGGTGTAAGATTAAGGAGGGTTTCGAGTAAATGACTCGGATAATCATCAACTGGTTTAACATTCATCGTTTGGAAAATTTCGGGGAAGGTACTTTTCATCACCCGACGATTTTCTAGAAAGTAGGACGCACCAGAAGGAACCCGTAAGTTATCTTCTAAAACATACCATGCGCCGTCTTGATCTCGAACTAAATCGGTTCCTGTAATATGACACCAAATACCGCCGACGGGTTTCATTCCGATACAGGGTTTGAGAAAACCGGTCGCTGATTCAATAATTTCTGTAGGTATGATGTTATCTTTAATAATTCTTTGCTCGTTGTAGATATCCCCTAAAAATAGGTTTAAAGCTTTGATGCGTTGCTTAAGACCTTTTTCGAGGTTTTCCCACTCGTTAGCTGCAATAATACGGGGAATAATATCAAATGGGAAGACTTTTTCAATACCTTGGTTATCACTATAAACGTTAAAGGTGACTCCCAGGTTAAATAAGGCAATTTGCGCGGTTTCTCGGTGTTGTTGAAGTTCTTGTAGCGGTAACTCTTTCATCCATTCAATTAACGGTGCAGCAGACGGTCGGGGTTTTCCTAATTCGGCAAATAATTCATCATAGAATAATTCTGGGTTATAGTTTTCTAATTGCACGGATCGCCTCTCTTCCTAGAATTTTACCTTTATTTTAGGCCTTTCAAACTACTACGAGTTGCAAATACCATTCCTGCTTTAGCATAATCGCTATAGTTATTGATTCTGTCCTGTTGACCCATTCTCTGAGGATTATAGAATAAATCCGTTAACCCGACACTCATGAACACAACAGTGGCACTAACCATTATATAGTTACGAACAGTTTGGGGAACTAGAGAATTGTCTAACATGGTTTGTTTCCTTTTTTTCTTTAACTTTCTATAGATTAGAGAAAGCTCCAAAGGATGTCAGTCCCAAAAATCTAGACTACATAAGGGTTTCAATGTGGAAAAAAGTGGAAGATCATTTATCAATTCTTTGTTAGAGATCTATGATAAAGATATTAACGATCGCTATTTAACACGATATGACTCAAATCACGATTGATATTCCCGATGAACTGATATCTCTCAATAGTCTGAGCCTCCCTCTATCTGATATCATCGCCATAGCTTTAGAAAAATATATAGAAACCGAAAGTTACAATATTACTCAGACCGAAACTTGGAAATTAGGTGGAACACTTGAAATTTCTCAGCCCGACTCTAAATATATCGTTGGCCAAAATGAACAGGGTGAGATAATTACTAATTATGCTGAAAAAATTGATCATATTCTCTACTAGAATTCTATAGTTACTTTTTTGTTCGTTACTGTACTCGATAACGAGTCTATCCGTATTATTTCTTTAAAAAAAGCTCGTAAACATGAACGAAGCGAATTTGAACGATATCTTAAAAACCGATTGGGATAGAATTGAGCAAATGACGAATGATGAGATCGATACATCAGACATTCCTCCTCTAGATGATGAATTTTTTGCTAATGCAACTCTCAGAATGCCTAAAACAAAAGTATCAGTCACGCTTCATGTCGATTCTGATCTTGTAAAATGGTATCAGTCACAAAACGAAGATTTTCATAAATTGATCGATGCAGCTTTAAAAATGTATGCAGATGCTCGTCGATAGTCAGTAAATTAAATTCATGACTCAACTTAAAATTATTGTCATTGGTGGAGGGGCGGCGGGTTTTTTTGGTGCCATTACCTGCGCGAAAACCTACCCTAATACACAGATTACTTTATTAGAAGCAGGACGAGAACCCCTGACTAAAGTTCGTATTTCAGGTGGGGGTAGATGCAATGTTACTCATCATTGTTTTGAACCATCTCAGTTAATTAATTACTATCCGAGAGGGAGTAAAGCGTTAAGAGGTGCGTTTACTCGTTTTCAACCAAAAGATACGATAAGTTGGTTTGGGGCGCAAGGGGTTAAGTTAAAAACGGAAGCAGATGGCCGAATGTTCCCTGTAACGGATGATTCGACTACTATTGTTAATTGTCTGATGGATACGGCGTTTTCTGATGGCGTAAAACTGATGACGAATGCGGTAGTACAATCAGTTAGTAAGACTTCAGATGGCTTTGAGGTTGTTTTCAAGTCTGGAAATATTTTAAAATGCGATCGTCTTTTACTTGCGACTGGTAGTAACCCACTGGGATATCGTTGGGCAAAAGATTTAGGACATACGATTATTTCACCTGTACCGTCTTTATTCACGTTTCAAATTAAGGATGTTCGTCTGAGGGATTTAGCAGGGGTTAGCGTCGAAAATGCGACTGTACGTTTACTGACTCCCGATAAAACTAAATTAGAACAAATGGGGCCTGTTTTAGTTACTCATTGGGGTTTAAGTGGCCCCGCAGTTCTCAAATTATCGGCTTGGGGTGCTAGAGTGTTACATGAGCATCATTATAAGATGGCATTACAAGTCAATTGGCTCAGTGAATATAATTCTGAAACGCTGCGACAAGAATTAATTACGATTAAAAATGAGCATCCTAAACGAAAAGTATTTAGTTTTTGTCCATTCTCCTTACCTAAGCGTCTCTGGCAAAGCTTATTAAGTTATCTAAAAATAGATATTGAACTGATTTGGGCGGAGTTATCGAAAAATTCTTTAAATCAATTGGTGCAAGAATTAACCCAAAGTCAGTATCAAATTACTGGAAAAGGGGTTTTTAAAGATGAGTTTGTCACCTGTGGAGGTGTAAATTTAAAAGAAGTTGATTTCAAGACGATGGAAAGTAAAATCTGTTCGGGTTTATATTTTGCAGGTGAAATCTTAGATATTGATGGGGTAACAGGTGGTTTTAATTTTCAAAGTGCGTGGACTACTTCTTGGTTAGCAGGTAAAGCGATGGGTGCAGTATAAAAATCATCTATCCAAGCGGTTCTCACTTCACCTTTTTGATTAGCTTGCCAAATTCTCCCTTTTTCTAACTCTAATGCGGTTAACCATCCATTTCCACAAGCCCATGTATCGATACAAATAGCATAACCTAGATTGATGGGTATACCGCTTTTTTGGCTGGTATGTCCACAAATCATCGTTTTACCCGAATAGTGAGGGATAGGGTTAGCCAGTTTTTTCCAAAATAGGTCGTGTTGAGATTGTTTATTTAACGGTAGCTTGGGATTAAGATTCGCATGAACAAAAATATAGTTTTCCGTTTCTAACCAAGAAAAACATTTCTTTTCTAGAAAGTTCCAATGAGCGTTAGGAATATTCGCCATCGCTTTTAAGTCATTCTGTCCATAGGATACTAAGGTTTTATGACCGCCTTTTTTGACATACCAATCTAACGCCACTTTTTTGTCAGAACGCGCTTCTAACATCATGATGTCATGATTTCCTAACAAAGGAAGGAGTTGACCTGTTTTATTTAATTTAATTAATCTTTCGAGGACTCCTTTAGAATCAGGCCCTTTGTTAACATAGTCTCCCAATGTGATGATCATATCATGTGAGTGCAAGTCTACCGCTTTGAGCAAATAATCCAAAGCTTTTGAACAACCGTGAATATCACCAATCACAAAAGTACTCATGAGCTTATATTTCTAAACGAGCATATACAATGATAATCGAGGGGTCTAACCAAATGAATCGGTATATTGTGCTAAATCCTGTTTAAGTTTTTCTGCTAGATGGGTGATTTCAGACCAAGCTTGAGACTGTATGATAGCATTCGGGAACAATTGACCTGATAAACCAACAGCGATCGCACCAGCACTAATAAACTCTTTAGCATTGTCTAGCGTAACACCTCCAGTTGGGATTAGGGGAATTTGTCCCATCGGCCCCTGTAATGCTTTGATATAGCTGGCACCTCCGACTGCTTGTATGGGAAAAACTTTGACACAACTTGCCCCCATTTGCCACGCGGTTATAATTTCAGTAGGAGTTAAGGCACCTGGAATAATCGGAATTTCAGCTTGATTAGCGATTTGTATCAGAGTAGGATTAACATTTGGGGTAAAACAAAAACGAATTCCACTCAAAATCGCCTCTTTTAGTTCTTCTACGGTTAAAATCGTGCCAGTGCCAATCCAACAATCAGGCAATTCTACATTTAATTGCTGAATAATTTGAGCCGGTTCTGTGCTATTCCATGTAATCTCAATTAATTTAATGCCACCTTGAGCTACTGCTTTTGCTAAACTAATGGCTAAATCGATATTTTGCGCTCGTATTACTGCAATCACACGTTCTTGTCGTAAAACTTGCCACCAATTTTCTAGATAATCAGTGTTTTTGGTCATTAATGCAATTTGTCTAGTTGCTAAAATCGATTAAATTCATCACAAAGACCCTCTTACCAAAATAACAGTACTATCGACATTCTTGGCAATGGTTTCGGGTATATTGCCATGAATCACGTTTTTTAATAATCCTTCTTTTGAAGCACCCAAGATCACGACATCACACTGTTTCGCATTGGCTAAGTCTGTAATAGCATCTACGACAGAACGAGAACAAATAGGAACTGGTGTAATCGGTTTAGCTATTTTATTCTCTAACGTTTGGGTAACCTCTTGCAAACTTTGGTAATCTGGGTCAGGATCAGAAGGTAGATAGACCCGACATAACCAAACTTCAGGGGTATCGGGACGAGCATATAATTTAGTCAGTGCAGGTAATAATTGTATCGCCCGTTGAGCATTTGGCCCCCCTGCTAGAGAAACTAACCAAGTCGCACGAGGATTAAGATAGTAGGGAAAGAGTAGAGAATTAGCACTCAGTTTGACTAACATTAACTCACAGGTTGCGTGATGAATTAAAGTATCTACTAAATCTCCAAAAATCGCTCCTTGAGTTGATGTACTGCCTTTCCACCCCATCACCAATGTTTTGATATGACGTTCTTTGATGGTTTCGATAATCGCTTCAGAAATATCTTGTGCTACCCTGATTTGAGTATGTACTGATAGTTTTTGGTGTCTCCCAATACGTTCTAAACGGTGCATGATTTTTCGTGCGTCACGAGTATCAACGGGGGTTTCTGAAGGGGAACTATGACGAGAGACTTTAATCACTTGTAAACAATCTATCTCATAGTTATAATAACGTGCGATCGCTCCTGCTATTTGTAATAAAGCGGTTGCGGTTTCTGGGTTAGCAATGGGTAATAAGATTCGTCCTTTGCCAATTGCAGGAGAACGAGTCTGATAGATAACATAAGAGGGTGCAGGTTTGACTACATCTAGCGACTGCCCACTCAATTGATTAACTTCAACGCGGATAATATCAGTACGTGTAATAATTCCTACCAGTTTATGGCCTTCGGTGACGGGAAGACGGGAAAGCTGATAGCGGTTGAGTAAAAATAAAACATCACTAATAGAAGTAGAGGGAGTCACGGTTATCGGTTGACTCGTCATCATCTCTTTGAGTAATGTTTTTCCTGACAACTGTTTAAGTTTATCTAAATCACTTTGCGTAAAAATTCCTACTAATACATCTTCAGCAACAACAGGAAAACCGCGATGATGGGAAACCGACATGATTTGTAATACATCATCTAGCGTACTTTCACTCGATAAGGTTTCTACCTGAGTTTGCATGACATCGGATGCAGTGAGATGACTCAAAAAGTTTTCATTTGTCCCCTCTTCTTTAAACGGAATACCACTTGATAAAAGTAAATGCTGATAGAGTGAACCCCTGAAAATACTCTCCGCAGTAATATAGGAAACTGCACAGGTAATCATTAGGGGCAAAACCAGATTAAAATCATTATTAAGCTCGAAAACAATCACAATAGCAGTAATGGGAACTCGTACCACCCCCGTAAACATGGCACCCATTCCCGCTAAAGCATAAGTCACCTCAGTCGGTGTACCTGTAACAAAGTGTTCTACTTTTCCGACTAAATAGCCTAATGCTGAACCCATGACTAAAGCAGGTGCAAACAACCCACCAGGCGCACCCGAACTATAAGCTAACATGGTTAGAAAGAAATGAGCGACAAAAGCGATCATAATACTTGAATTCGATAACTCTCCATTGATTAGGAATTCCCGTAAACCTGCATTATCTCGAAAGAAAGGCGGTAATAAAGCAATAATAAAACCCGAAAAACAACCAATAACCCCAATTCTGAGGAATAACGGTAAATTTAATCGTTTTTGTAGCTCCGAAAAGTACAACACACCTTTATTAAAAAATGCCCCTAAAAGTCCCGCTAAAGCACCTAAAAAAATATAAAAGGGAATTTCTGGTGCTGAAAAACTTGTTTTAACGGTATCCAAAAGAACAGCAGGAACATTCAAATCAGCAGATTGCAACAGCATTGAAACGACTGCACCCGTAAACGATGCGACAATTGCTGTCTCTAGCGTCAATCCAGAAACATCCCGCATCAATTCTTCGACAACAAACAAAACCCCTGCAATGGGTGTCGTAAAACCTGCCGCCAACCCCGCAGCCGCACCCGCAGCAATCATTTGACGGCGATGTTCGGGCGAAGTGGGTACCCATGTACACAGTTGCGCGGCTAAAGCAGCACCAATATGCACCGTCGGCGCACGTCTGCCAAGGGTTAACCCCCCGCCTAAAACTAAAATTGTGCCAATGAGCTTGACAAATGCAACTTTTAGTGATAGTTGAATAGGAAATCTAGCTAAAGCGGCTTTGACTTGCGGAATGCCACCCCCCGATGCAGCAGGGGAAAAGGTTTCAAGTACCCAACCCGATAAACCCCCAAAAATTAAACCCGCTAGAGGTAATGTCACCCACGGCCCATACTGACTCGCCGTCTGAAGACGTATTCCCCCTAACCATCCGACACCCTCTTTTAAAAGGAGTGCAGCGATCGCAGATAAAATCCCAATTAAACAGGCTTCTAGTAGCGCGTATCGGGTATCGGTGGCACTCCGTCCAAAGTGTCGGGATTTAAACCAGCTATATAAACGTTTATAGGATAAAGAAAGCCTCAAAGCGGGATCAGTTTAAAGGAGGTTACTGCTATAGATTATCGTGTTTTCTATAAATGTGACCAAAAGAAAAAGGGCTTGGTCACCCAAACCCTAGATTTTTCGAAGAAATATTTTATGCAGGAACCGCACTAACAGTTGTTTTTAAAAGCGTCTTTAAAAGTTCTGCTTTATCGGTTTGCTCCCAAGGTAAATCTAAATCACTACGTCCTAAATGACCATAAGCGGCAACATCTTGATAGAAACGGCCCCCTCTTTCGGCAGGTAAACCTCTAAGATTAAAGGTTTGAATAATGCCAGCAGGACGTAATTCAAAATTCTGGGTGACAAAATCTAGTAGAACATCTTCATCTACTTTACCTGTGCCAAAAGTTTCGATCAAAATACTAACAGGACGAGCTACACCGATCGCATAACTCAGTTGTACTTCACATTTATCTGCCAAACCAGCAGCGACGATATTTTTCGCCACATAACGACAAGCATAAGCCGCAGAGCGATCGACTTTTGTGGGATCTTTGCCAGAGAATGCCCCGCCACCATGACGAGAATAACCACCGTAGGTATCAACAATAATCTTACGTCCTGTTAAGCCTGCATCTCCTTGAGGCCCACCAACCACAAATTTACCAGTTGGGTTCACTAAATATTTAGTATTTTCATCAGGTTTAACAGAAATATCAGCAAAAACAGGCTGAATCACGGCTTCCCAGAGATCCTCTTTAATTTTCTTCTGAACTTCATTATTATCGGTAATTTCACCGATGGTCGCATCATGTTGGGTCGAAATGAGAATCGTATCAATGCCAACAGGTTTACCATCTTCGTATATTACAGAAACTTGTGTTTTACCATCAGGACGCAGATAGGCTAATTCTCCTGTTTTACGAACGGCGGCTAAACGACGAGCGATTCTATGGGCTAAACTGATGGGCAAGGGCATTAATTCGGGGGTTTCGTTGCAAGCAAAACCGAACATGATTCCTTGATCACCTGCACCAATTTTATCAAGTTCATCATCACTGAGTGATTCACGGTGTTCTTGTGCTGCGGTTACTCCTTGCGAAATATCGGGAGATTGTTCATCGAGTGCAACTAAAACCGCGCAACTATTCGCAGAAAACCCGTTATCTGCATGAATATAACCAATTTCAGCAATTTTTTTCCGAGCCAATTCAACAAAATTAACTTGCGCTTTAGTAGTCACTTCTCCAGTAATTAGCACTAAACCCGTATTAACAACGACTTCTGCGGCAACTCTGCTTTTGTCATCTTGAGCCAAGAGTGCGTCTAAAATGGTATCTGAAATCTGATCACAGATTTTATCAGGATGCCCTTCGGTAACAGATTCGGAAGTAAATAAGTAGCGTCTAGACAATTTTATTAACCCTCACTTGGGGAAACGAGTCAGTTTTTAATATTAACCAATATTTCCATATAGGGTAGCATCAACTGTCAAGAATTGAAATCTGATCGAATTGAGAAATGATTACATCGGCATTTTTTAAGGATGTTGCCGTACTTTGATGCCAACAAACCCCTATTACTCCCCCTGCCTTGGCTTGTTTTGCCATCTCTATATCCACTTGAGCATCCCCTACCATTAAAGTGTACTCTGGCTGAACATCTAAAATTTGACACGCTTGTAGAAATAAAGCGGGATCAGGTTTTTTATATCTTTGATCCGCACCTAACATGACTTGAATAATCTCAGTTAACTGATGATATTCCACAAAACGCTTAATATTCGCCGTTGAATCCGCCGAAACAATTCCTAATTTTATTCCTGCTGAAGCTAAAGCCTTTAAAAGATCTAAACACCCAGAAAATACAGGAGAAGTACGAGGATTTCTCTGTAAATATTGATCAGCATCTACAAAAGCTTGACGTGCGATCGCCAATGACTCAAACCAACTTCTACCAGTTTCAGCAATATAGGCCGCCGCCGCTATTTCGTTTTCTTGGCGCGTTCCGACAGCCATTAATCCTGTTAAATCTAATTGATTATCTAAAATACCAAATGACATTAATAGAGGTTCTCCAATGCCAGGGATTTGAGCATCAATTAATCTCGCTCTTTTAATTCCCAGTTCTCTTAAAAAACTTTGTGAGTCTTCTAATGTCCCATCTTTATCAAACAGTACGGCTTGAATATTGGAAAATTCTTGATTTTTAACGCGAATAGTAATCATATTATTTACCACATTATTATTTTTTTGAAATTATTAAAAACTTGTATGATTATTGTTGATAACAAAAAAAGAGGGATAACCCCCCCTTTTTTAATCACTTGCTTTTGAAAGCTAAGATATTTATTCTTCAGCCCCAGCCATAACCACTTCTTCAGCTTCTTCGGCTTCTTCAGCTTCTTTAACATCTTCAACATCTTCAACATTTTCAACATCTTCAGCTTCTTCAGATATTGAAGGAACTTCGAGATCTTCAGCAATAACGTCTGCTGTTTCGGGAGCCGTTTCTGCTTCTTCAGTAATGGTTTCTGCTGCTTCGGGAATTTCTTCCTCAAATGGAATTCCTGCTGCTTGCGCTCTAAGTTTTTCACGATACTTCGCGGCCATTTCTTCAGCTTGATCGATAACAGCTTGTCTATTTTTAAGCATATCACCTGGTTCAGGTTCAAGTTGCTTGGTCGATAGAGAAATACGTCCTCTTTCTGCATCCAAGTCAATAATCATGACTTTTAATTCATCATTAACATTAAAAACACTGTGGGGTGTGTCAATATGATCATGGGAAATCTCGGAAATATGGAGTAGTCCGCTTACACCACCAATATCAATAAATGCACCGTAGGGCTTAATGCCACGAACTGAACCAATAACAACTTGTCCAACTTCTAAACCGTTCATCTTGCGTTCTACTAAAGCGCGGCGATGGCTGAGAACGAGACGGTTACGATCTTCATCGACTTCGAGAAACTTTAGGGCTAAGTCTTGTCCCACTAAATCTTCTTTAGCTTCTTTGGTGCTAATATGAGAGCCAGGAATAAAACCTCTTAATCCTTCAATTCTAACCAAGGCTCCACCCCGGTTTGTCGCAAAGACTTGAGAACGCACGGTAGCGTCTTCGGCTTGTAATTGGCGTACTCTCTCCCACGCCCGCATATACTCAATACGGCGAATTGAAAGCGTTAATTGTCCATCTTCATTTTCATCAGTCAGGATAAAAAATTCGCGGGTTTCATTTGATTGTAAAACCTCATCGGGATCGTCTACCCGGTTAATTGACATCTCCTGTACTGGAATAAAAGCGGCGGTTTTTGCACCAATATCAATTAAAGCTCCTCTTGGCTCCATGCTGAACACGGTTCCAGGAACGATATCCCCTGGGTTGAAATGATAATCGTATTTATCTAAAAGGGCGGCAAAATCGTCATGAGTAAAGCCTATATTTTTAGTTTTTGCGGTTTTTTGACTGATCATGTAGTTTTGTTTCCTATTGGTTCTCTCCGTAATGGTTGGACTGGGTAGCGTTTCACAGTTTCTAGTCGTGCTAGTTAACTGGGGATAACTGCAATACCCTTTTCCTAGCAGCGCTTGAGGAATGCTAAACTTAGATTCTAAGATAGGTTAACCCGTCTAACTTTTTAATTACAGAATTATAATTATACTCGAAATTTCACCCTTTACGGTACAATCTATGGTGTCAGAACCGAAGAGATGTTAGCTGATGAGAGTGCGATCGTCCCACGTCAATTGAGATTCTGTAGTTGGTGAAGATTGCTGTAAATGGTCTAATGTAGATACAAAATCTTTAATACCCTGAAAATTGCCATAAACTGAAGCAAAACGGACGTAAGCCACTTCACTTTCGGTTTTTAGGGTTTGTAAGACGAGTTCGCCAATTTGTTGACTGGTTACTTCTCGTTTGGGACGCTGTTGTAATTGTAATTCGATATCATCTACAATCGCTCCTAACCGTTCATGAGTAATACCTGTTTTCTCACAAGCTCGCACCATCCCCCGTAAAACTTTAGAGCGATCAAAAGATTCTCTACTCCCATCTTTTTTGACCACAGTAATCGGAACATATTCAATCCGTTCATATGTGGTGAAACGATGTTTACAGTTTAAACATTCTCGGCGACGACGGATACTTTGTCCCGTTTCGGTCGAACGAGACTCTAAGACACGGCTATCCGTATTTTGACAATAGGGACACTGCATGAGCGATTCTCTCAGGATGGGAGCAATTTTTTAGATAGAAAAAGTCGAGCCGTTGCTTTCCTTCTATCTAAACATAGAACTAGACGGCTCAATCATAGAGTGAATCAAAATTTATAGAGTCAACCCAATCAAAATTATTTTTCAATACGGGGAGGCTCACGGAAGGCAATGGCGAAGAAAAGTACCGCCAATGACATTGTTAAAACTAGGATGTAAGCTACGCTTTCCATGTGAAAAAATCCTAAAAAAAATACTCCTACATCTTATAATATATCAAATAATTGATGTTCTCCTGTGAAGTGACTTATCTAATCAAACATTTTAGCTAAGGTTGAAGTCTACGTCGATTGTTTAGCTAAGATTCGGAGAACGATGATGGCTATGACGGCAACTGCGATCGCAATTAATAACGCCATAACATTTTGTAGCAGCATTGAGATCAAAATGGTGAGCGCAGATAGAACAAAAGTAATGAGTAGTTCATAAGTACTAAAAAAACCTCGAAGATATTTCCGACGAAAGAGACAACATCTAAGATGACACTAATTGGCTCCAAGCTTAACACCATTCCCAACTACATCATCAAAAATCAAACACCTCTTAAAATCCATGTCTAGGTTTGATGCTCGGTTTTTAGTTCAAAAATGGCATTATCTCTCGTCTTGATCAATATACAGTAGATTTGATGCCCGTTATCATCAATCTAATAGCTAATACGATTAACAGCCTCTAATTTTCCAAAAATAGTAACCTGAGAGTTTGAGGAAAAACCAAAATATTGAATTCCTAAATCACCAAGATTGGGATTGTCTAAAGTGCTAGACCTTTGGTCAAGGTGAGGTCATGAGTTCAATCCTTATCACGGACTTATACCAATTTTCTAAATACCTGAGAGAGATAAGGCATTAAGAATGAAGTCCCATCCTGTCAAGGATTGAATAATATCTTTATTAAATTTTGTCAAAATTTGGCTGACTGCATCTCTTAGCTTATCAAGATTTTTAAAGTTTCTCCATTTTAAGAAGCTTTTGAGATGTTCCCATAATCTTTCGATTGGATTAGACTTCGGGAGTATAAGGCGGCTGAAAAAGAAGAATAATGTTGTCTGGCACGACTAAATTCTTAGTGGTATGACGGGAAGCATTATCCAGTTGTAAAATCTGGATTTCCTCGGAATAGTTCCGGCTGAAAAGCTCTAAAAATAAGGCAAAGCATTGAGTATTTAAATGAGAGAATTCATCCTAAAAAGTCTCTCCTGTTTTTGGTTCAACTAAACCATAAAGATAGTAATAATCAAATTTCCATTGCTTCTCGCCACAAGGCTTAACTCCTTTTAAAGTTAACTTTTTTCCGCCGATTGTTTGAAGCCCTAGTCGTGTTTCATCACCACACCAGTAACGAATATTTTGAGTTTTTCCCATTTTACTTTTAATTCTTAATACCAGTTCCATCAGTTTATCTGAGAATTCTAGTTTAAATTTATTTAGCTCTCCTTGGGCTTGTTTGTTACTCTGAGGGCGAGGTATCTTTAACTTTGCTTGAAATTCATAACGACAGATTCTCCAAACACTTATATAATGAATTTTAATTCCTTTTACTATCTCTAACCACTGCTGTACTTCTCGATCGGAAGAAAATCCTTCTTCCTCCTTCAATTCTTGCTGAATAGCGGCTGCCGTTTCTACATTAATTATTTCAGTTCTTCCTGACTGTCCTGATGATGTTTCTTCTGCCTCTTCTTCTTTCAATAAAGATTTTATTCCTCTTTCTCTATAAACTTTTAACCATCGGTGAATCGTGCTTTCTCCTCGTCCCACTAACACGGCTAAATGTCTGACTGTCTCTACTGCTTTAATCTTAAATAAATACAGGGTCTGGACTTTGGCAAATCCAATTCCAGTTTTCTGCTTTTTCATTAACTCTTTTAACTCTTCGACAGATTCCTTAATTTTTATCTGAGGAACTCCACTCATATTTTTACCTTTTCTTTCTTTATCTAAGTCTCTCACACTTTTAGAAAAATGGTATTAGCTTTTAAAAAGAGCAAAACTTGTACCTCGGCTGTTTGAGCCTCAATAAACGATCACTAATCATCAAAGCTAATTCTCTTGTTAAGTTTTTCTGTTTTTTAATGAAATGGCTAGACGAGCTTTTTTAGGGTCTAAAGGCTGTAAACCTGATTGGGCAGAGTTTATAGAATACTTGTCTCCCCATCTGGCGGCAGGGTCAATAGAGTAATTTTTTTGATAGAGCCGTTTTTGTCTAGAGGTATTTCTTCTCAGGGATGCCCCAAGAGCGACGGAGTTCATCAAGAGGGCAAAATGCGATCGCAAAGTAGTCAGTTATTAGAGGATCTTGATTACAAGCTTTACCCCGTCGAATCGCATCAGCAATTCGCTCTGGAGCCAGTGGCACCGACAATGAATGGTTATACCCTGGTGGAACTACAAGACTGGGTAGTAAGCCACTTTCATAAATGCTGACCGTTCCAATAAATCCTAATGTCGCTCCTGGCAAACGACTCGAGCTTGCCATAAAAGCTGTTACTTCCATTTCTCCGAGCGGCGTAGTGTCGTAGTCAGCTAAGACATGAATCCAATCATGGTGGGCTAGAGCATTATTAGCTGCTCCAGGGTTTCCAGGAACAGCAAACCCTCGCTTCTGATAAAAATCCCATAAAGCTCGCCCAAGACTACCTGCTGGGCAGTTCTCTAACTTATTCCAGCGTCGGGCTTCTTCTAGATCAGCCTCGACCGTTAAGGCCCATGCCTTCATTCCATCTCGGGCAAGCTTGTTTTGAAAATCAGACTGTTTTAGATCCAGCGTACCAATCCAGTTGAGGCGATAAAAATCAGCCATTGCTGTTGCCGTTGCATTTTGCGCTAGATCTCTTGCGAGTAACAGGCTACTGTCTTCCACTTCTAACGCGTTAGCCCATTGTTCTACCGAGGTTGATAACCAGGACGGAATCGGATCACAAAGGATTTCTACTGTTACCATCAGTTCTATCAGTTCACGGCGTTGCTCTAAGAATGGAAGAGCATCACGTATAACCTGCGGAGTTGTCGATTCAAGAGTCTTAAAATCAGCTACAAAACCAAGTAATTTCTCAAATAACACAGAGAGGAATCTGGGTTGTAAGGGGACATCCCAACCTTCTCCTCGACAGGCTCCCACTACTGCCGCGGCCAATAATGGTGCTTGTGCGACGGAGGTATGTATCAAAAACATATTAGTTTAATGGTTTTGAGTAGCAATGGAATTGGATTATAGATTAACGCTTTGATTTTGTCAGCACCAGTTCCACATGGATAATGTTAAGTTAAATATTTTATATTTTTAATTTTTCTTAACGAATGTTTTTGATAACAGCACAAAAAATATGGTTTACTAATCCCTAGTTTGTCGGTATCAACCCTAACTTGGTTCTCTCGATTCCTAGCTTTGTTGCTTAATAAGATGATTCTCCCCCAATGCCTAAAAGTTGTACTGGCTACTTGCTTTTTGATTCTCCCCTTAGCCGTCGCATCTACCAACAATGCTGCTCCTGCAACAGCACCCACTCCTCAAGTACCGAAGCTAAACTGGCAGCCCTGCACTGAACCTACTCAGAAGGGGTTTCTATGTGCTACGGCTCAAGTTCCGCTTGACTATAAAAATCCGAGTGGCGAATCCATTGAGCTTGCGGTCATTAAACATTCCGCCACAGATCAGAGGCGTCGAATTGGCTCCCTCTTTTTAAATCCAGGTGGGCCTGGAGGCCCAGGTACAGAGGAGCTTCCCGCTTGGTTGGGCAAGTTCCCAAGCGAGTTGGTAAAACGTTTTGATCTCATCAGCTTTGACCCCCGTGGTATTGGCGATAGTACAGCCGTGCAGTGCTTTGCCAATGAGGAGGAAGAGAATCGCTTTTTTGCTCAACTGCCACAGGGATTTCCCGTTGGTGAGGCTGAGACAGAAAACTGGATTCAGGGTTATACTCGCTTGGGTCAGTTGTGTAAACAGCGTAGTGGCAACCTACTCGCCCATATCTCTACGACAGATGTGGCAAAGGATATGGATCTGTTGCGTCGCGCTGTCGGTGAGCCAATGTTGGACTATATTGGGTTGTCCTATGGCACTATTTTGGGGGCAGTCTATGCGAATTTGTTTCCCGACAAAGTGAGAGCGATGGTTCTAGACGGTAACATTGACCCAGAGAAGGCTTGGAACAATGGTGGTAAAGATGATGCCCGTCTCAGCATCTCATTACGGATCGGCTCAGATTTGGGTAGTGCGAGAACGTTGAAAAGATTGTTGGAGCTTTGTGGTCAGACAAAGAGCGATCGCTGTGCGTTCTCTGCGGGCAGTGCAGCAGCAACCCAGGCTAAGTTCACCGCCTTGTTAGAGAAGTTACGCAAGCAACCCGTAGTCATCAACGGGAAGACAATCACCTACGCTGTGCTGATTTATGGCTTAAGCGGCGATCTTTTTGTTGTGCAGGAATTTGGTGGGTTCAAGGGATGGCATGGAGCGGCCGCTCTGCTACAAAAAGTGTGGGAGGCTCTACCAGCAACCTCAAGCGATCCTTCGACCATTCCTGTCATAACACCTGACGTTGGGTGGTTTTCAGTAGCCTGTGCCGACACTCTCAACCCGCGTAACCCAGAGGTTTACCGTCAACTAGCTGTTATTGCTTTTAAGCGGGCGGGGGCTGTCGGCCCTAACGCCTCTTGGGGTGACCAAGCTTGCGCCACCTGGCCAACCAGATCCGCAGATCGCTACATCGGGCCCTGGGATCATCCTACTGCTAATCCCATCTTGGTGATTGGGAATACCTACGATCCGTCTACACCTTATGAAGGGTCAGTTGCTATGTCTCGTGCGCTTGCTCGCGCTCGTTTGCTAACCGTTGATGGCTACGGACACACCGTCTTCCTAAATCCTAGTCAGTGCGCCAGTGAGTACATTACCAATTACTTCATCAAAGGCGAGTTGCCACCAGAGGGAACCATTTGCAAACAGAATTATCAGCCGTTCTCTTTAAGCTCAGACAATTGAGATGCAGTTTTTTACCATTATCGTTTGAAGCGATTTGGTAGTGTAGCGAAGATGATGAATGCTATAAAAAAGAAATTATTGACAAATTACTCTCTGATTACAGTAATTCTGCTGAAATTTAAAGGAGAAACGGGATGATTCAAACAACTAACTAAGGCGACCTGCAAAGTGGATTAGCTCTTGAGTTAAGCATTCACAAAGCCGAGAGAAAGGCACCGTTTATTACTCCTCATCTACGTTTTACTTCTAGCGTTGATGGCATTGAAGCAGGATAGCTGAACAGCGCGCTCGCAAAGTCAAATGACCATAAACATTGGCGGGGTGACAAGCAAGCTAAAAAGCTTGTTGGCTCAGGTTTATAGCTCTGTAACCCCTTTGATAAAATGGCAGTTTATTAAGATTAAGTCCTATTAATTGCTCCACCCAATCCTTGACAAATGTTTGAGCAATCATCCACACATCCCCATATAATCCAAGCCAAAAATGACTATTTTTTGTCAGAATATTCTTGACTTTTCTTTTTCGACCGACATATTCTTCTTGTCCCCGCTATCTAATGGATTGTCCTTTTAAAGTTGAAAATGTATCAGCTATAGCGATTAATAAGACTAATCGAGTCGCTCTCTCATTTGAAGCCTTTGAAGCTTCTAAATTATAGCCACCGCTTTTACAATCTTTAAACATTGCTTCAATCCCGGCTCGTTTTTTGTAGGCGGTAATGGCTTCTAAGAAGTTAGGGAGATTGGTCAGCAAATACCAAGTTGTTCTTCATCAAGATTACCGCGATACTTTCTTTTCGCTCTAGATGCCGATTGCTCCTTTACTAAATCCTTTTTCTTTTCTCGCTTTAAGACCTGTTAAAAATCTTTTTACTCCAGGGGTAATATCTAAACTATCTAATCGTTGATAATTTTTACCTTTTTCTTGGATACAAGTGTCTTTTTTTTGACGTAAGACCAAGTATACTTTGTTTGATTTCAAACACTTCGCCCGTTCTACGCTATAAAATTCACGATCTCCTAACACGACCAGTTCATAACTTTTTAAGAGCTTTAAAACAGGACGGATTAGAGCTTGTTGTTCGACTAAATTACTGGCTCCTTTCTTCTCTAAAAATTGCCAGTAAATTGGCACGGCTCTTTTCTCGATTATCACTGCTATCATAAATAAGTTTTTGTCTGACCACTGCGTTCTATCAATAGCTAAATATAATCTTTCTCCTTTCGTAAACTTGAGTTTTATAATGGCTTCAATTAAGGGCAACCAAATTAATGTTACTGACATAGCTGATAATTTCAGAAGTCTTTGAATATGGTGGCGGACGTAGAACGAACTCAAAAATAAGGGAACTTTCATCTTCATAGATTAATTATTGATCTAACAGACTCACCTTTTAAAATCTTCCTTATTTTTAGGAGTATTCCTAGACTTTTATATTTAATCGGCAAGGGAAAATAAGCGGCTAATTTCTCTATTGTTATTTGTTTGTGAACTTGAAGCAACCAGACCAAAATTTCTAGAGTTAGTAATTGAGCTTGACTTAATTGATTTGACAATGAAGTGCGATACAATTCAGGTAACATTTTGTTTGAATCGGTTTGCTAACATTTTTAAGACCGATCTTTTTTTACCACGAATTGCCTTAAGTCCCTCCTACCCTACTTTTTAGCTTGGTTGTCACCCCGTCAGAACTGTTACACTATTTTTACAAAGTGGACAACAATTTTACAATGTACAACAATAGCTTTCATCTGATGGATAGCAAACTCACACGACGGAATTTTCTTCTAACCAGTCTAGCGAGTGCGGGTACGATTGTCGGATGTGCAGGACTATCTCAGCAAACCTCAGCACGTCTATCATTACCGATAGGTATCCTGCCAGAACGAGAATTAGGAAATACTGGAATTAAAGTTCCTCTGCTGGGATTAGGTGGTGCTGGAAAAACCCCCTTATCGTGGCAAGGACAGGAAACCGCCGCAGTTGAGATTATCGAAAAGGCCTTAAGTTTAGGAATTCGTTATTATGATACGGCGGCTAGTTATGGCCCATCTGAAGACTATTTAGGAAAAGTTTTACCCCCCTATCGAAAAGAGATTTTTTTAGCCAGTAAAACGGGTTTTAGAGATCGAGATGGAGCTTGGAGAGAGTTAGAACGATCGCTCAAACGTCTTAATACAGATTATCTCGATTTGTGGCAATTACATCATGTGTCGTTTACAGAAGATTTAACACAAATTTTTAGCTCGAATGGTGCGATTAAAGCAGTAGAAGAGGCGAAAGAACAAAAAATCATCCGTTTTACAGGCATTACAGGACACCATGAACCAGATATAATCATCGAGGGCTTAAATCGTTATCCTTTTGATACGACTCTGATTTCGCTCAATGCTGCTGATATTCACCATCCCCGACCTTTTAGTACAAGCGTTTTATCTGTCACTCAAGCTAAAAAAATTGGCGTAATTGCCATGAAAGTTCCTGCTTATGGCAAATTATTCCAATCTGGAGTTCTTACTGGAATGGATCAAGCGTTTGGTTATGTGATGTCTTTAAAAGGCGTGGATTGTTGTATTATTGCCGCAGAAAACCCAGAGCAATTAGAGGCTAATGTTCGAGTGGCTCAAGCGTTTAGACCGTTACCTGCTTCAGAATTAAAGGTTATTGAACAATTAACTGCTCATGCTTGGGAAGAAAATTCTTTCTTTCGTCAGTGGACATAAGATGGTAATGTTATTAACGATTTGCGACAGGAGTTAGTAGAAATACTACTCATGCACGCTTGCAAGATCATTCCTCGCTCATTACTGTTACTGCTTAAAACGATTAAACAAAGCCGAATCAATGAAGATACTTCACGAACTCAGGCGATCATTTAAACAAAAAGGCGATGCCGCTTTTCACGTGCAAGCGCACGCCGTTCAACCAATTAAAGTACAGATTAAGTTTAATTAACTGACGAAAATATCTTCAAACTTCAAAGCTAAACCAGTATTGAGAGTAGCAAACTGTATCGCTGCTGTTGCTCCAGTTCCATCTCGATCAAAGGATAACGCACCAGTCGCTGCATTATAGATAAAACGGTGGGTAGCAGTCGTAGCGGAGGTACCGATGAGCAATTGATTAGGTGTAATATTATCTCCTGAAATCAAACCACCGCTAAAAGTAGAGCCTTTAACAACAATCAAATCATCACCTGCTGTAAAATCAGTAATGCGATCAATTCCTTCGTTAGTGTTTTGAAAGGTAAATAAATCGCCATTAATACCACCTGTTAGAATGTCATTGCCCAAACCACCAATAATCACATCAGTTTTATTAGTTCCCAAGATGACATCCCTGGCACTGGTTCCTACCTGACGACGAGTACCATCATCATTAATAATAGTTGCACTGACAGCCGATGAAGTCCCTACTGCATAACCTGTACCTGTTGTCAATTTTAAAGATACGGTTTCATTGAGTTCGAGTGTAGTATCTCCCGTCGGGTTAATCACAACATTAGCGTTAGAGGCACCCGCAGCAAACGTCACTCTTCCAGTAGTAGAAGTAAAACTTGTCGCACCTGTTTGTACATAGTCTGTACTGAGTGTGGCACCTCCTGCTACGTTAAAATTAACGACTAGAGAATTAGTGAGACTTCCAGTACGGATGAAAGTATAAATAAAGTTAGTAGAGCTATTTTCACTAATGCCACTGTAGTCAAGAGCGAGAGTGACATTATTCTGAGTCGCGGTATCATCATTAGTAATAGTCCCCAAACCTTGAGCATCGGCAAGAGTCGCATTAGTTGGGTTAATTAGATTAACAAAGAAAGTTTCATTGGATTCAACTGTGGTATCTCCAATAATCGGAACATTAATCGTTTTCGTCGTTTCATTAATCGCAAAAGTGAGAGTTCCCGAAGTATTGGTATAATCACTGCCAGAGATAGCTGTACCATTAGCCGTACCATAGCTGACGGTAATGGGTTGGATAGCTGTACCAGTGCGAATAACGGTAAAAGTGGCGTTTTTGGTACCGCTATTGCCTTCGGTGAGGGTAACATCGTTTATCGAAAGAGTGGGAAAATCATCGTTAGTGATCGTACCTGTGACGGCTGTGGTTGTTCCTATGGTGTAGTTGCTGTTACTGGCAAGAGTTAAAGATATAATTTCATTGGTTTCAATAACGGTATCTCCTGTAGGATCGATCGTTAGAGTTTTTGTCGCAGAATTAGCAGCAAAAGTAATACTTCCTGTGGTTGCGTTAAAACTGGTTGCACCCGTTTGGCTATAGTCTATACTCACTGTGGCGGTTCCTGTTATCCCAAAGTTAACTGTTAAAGGATTGGTGAGGGAACCAGTACGAGTAAAAGTATAAATTAGATTTGAATTCCCATTTTCTAAGACACTACTAGGACTAATGGTTAGACTGATTACTGGTTGAGTTGAAACAACGGGTAAACCTGAGTCTGCTAGAATAGCGACATCAAGCGGAGAAATACTGTAGCGATTCCCACGATAATATACTACACCGTTCATTAGATCGGGAATTAGATCAGATCCAGGTCGGGGTAAATTGTTGCCCACATGAAAAATATTGCCATAGGTTAAGGGTACGGGAGAGCCATAAATACTGGTTGCCTGACTTCCGACAAAAAAGAAATTGCTACCGTCAAAAATTGTTTTTTCGTCGAAGGATGATTGATAATCACCTGGAAATGTTCCATTGAAAACATCTCTCCATCCGCTAAAGGCTAAAGCATGACCTAACTCATGTATAAAGATAGAAACAGCATCTGTTTTATCACTAGGGAGCGAAGAAATTCTAGTAAATGGATTGTTATCAAACCAAAGTTCATTAATTATATAATCAGGATTAAAATTGATCTCAATGTCAGGGTCAATACCATTAGGATCGTTTCCTGTTCTAATTTCTGCGGCTGCTCCTTGCTCAAAGACGTTAAAAGTTCCGTTATTCCTGACAAACGACGAGGTAACACTTCCTCCAGTCGCTCTCGGAATACTATTAGTGAAATTAACAATAACTTCTAAACTAGCATTCCCTTGAAGATAGTTGCCCCAATATGATCCCGCCGCTTCTACGTGAGATTGGATCGCTGTATAATATGCAGTAAACGTATTAGATGGATCATTAATTGTCGTGTTAAAAACTAAGTTACTAGACATTAGGGTGACTCCTTAAGGTTAATAAAACTCTAAAAATGGCATATTTCAATAATCAAATTAGGTCTTGAACTCAAACAATTATACTTTAATCACTTCCTATTAGCGATGCCGTTTTTCACGCGGAAGCGCACGCCATTTTCCCACACTAAACCGTGATAAAAATATCTTGATTTGTCATCGGTAAACCAGTACTAAGTGTGGCAATTTGAATACTTGCACCCGCAGCATTACCATCGGCATCAAAGAGCAATGCACCTGTACTGGAATTATAGATAAATCGTTGTTCGGCAGTGGTCGCTCCAGAACCGATAATAAACTGGTTAGCAGTTAAAGATGTATTCGCGGTTAAACCTGAGCCAAAACCTGTTGCCAACACATAAATTGTGTCATTTGTCAAGTTAAAATCACTAATTCGATCGATGCCTTCCGTCGGTGCGTTGAACACAAAGTAATCTTGTCCCGCGTTACCTGTGAGGCTATCATTTCCTGTACCACCAATGAGGGTGTCATTTCCAGTATTGCCGATGAGCGTATCATTTCCCGCACCACCATCTAAACGGTTAGAACCTGTGTTTCCTGTAATAAAGTTATTTCCTGTATTTCCTGTACCGTTGATATTTCCTGTACCTGTAAGAGTTAGATTTTCTAGGTTGGCGTTACTTAATGTAAAAGTGAAAGATGCTTGTACGGTGTCGGTTCCAGAGTTAGCATTTTCGGTAATCACATCAGACGCATTATCGATAATATAAGTATCGTTTCCAGCACCACCGATTAATGTATCAATTCCCGTACCACCATCAAGTGTATCATTTCCATCTAATCCAGTTAGAGTATTTGTACTATTATTTCCCGTAAGTGCATTATTGCCATTTGTTCCTGTACCGTTAATGTTGCTTGTCCCAGATAAAGTTAGATTTTCGATGTTCGGCGCACTACTAAGATTGTAAGTTAAATTAATTTGTAGTGTATCCGTTCCAGAGTTAGCCGCTTCCGTAAAAGTATCGGTGAGTCCATCAAGAATATAAGTGTCGTTTCCAGCACCACCGACTAATGTATCAACTCCTGCAGTGCCATTGAGTGTATCGTTTCCGTTTCCTCCTTCTAGTCTGTTATTTCCGCTATTTCCAGTCAGAAGATTGTTTAATGTATTTCCAGTACCATTGAGATTTGAACTTCCAGTCAAGGTAAGATTTTCGATATTAGTGTAACTGGTGAGGTTGCTGTTCCTATAATGTTAGCCTGTTCAACTGCTATCAACTCACCATCAACCGAAACAAAGCCGCTATCATTCTCAGACTTAAGTTGTTTTAACTCTGCATCTGTCAACCTTTCCTCTAAAACCAATGCAGCAAAAATCGCCCCTTCATCCCCTGCACTATCCCGAACATTCAATACACTATCTAATTTATGTCCGATTTCCTCCAATAGAACCCTAACCAGAGCATTTGTATCATTTAACAATGCCTCGGAAAGATAAATCTTATTCGTCGATACGGCAAAAGCACCCCTCGCGCCGTTCATCTCCAACGCACTTAAAACCTCAATCTCTGGAATAACGTTAAAATCCCAATCTTGCCAAGCTTGCGCTAAATCCTGCGCCACTGCCACATCGAAATTATCGCCAAAGGCTAACGCCAATTGTGCCAGAAAATGATCGCTATTAACAAAAGAGATTAACAATTCTTGAACGGTTGTAAGGGCTAAATAAAGAGATGAATTAGGCATTTCGCAAAATTTTAGATTGAGTGTAAATGAGAAAAAACTACTCTAATGAACAAAAAAGCTATTTATTTTTAAATACAAAACTACTTTAAACAATAGATGCTCTTTCGGCTTTAGCTTTAATCTGGTGTCTAAAATTAATTTTTAGCTCTTAAGTAAAATATATTTAAACAACCTTAAACCTTTGTATAATTATAATCTAAGCTATTTATACCGATTTTAATTTCTGGCGAATAGCTCAAAACAAAGTTAGTAAAAACACAAACTTAAGCTTTGTAAAACTATTTATTTAGCTTTGAAAATAACATTGTTTTAAACGATAGTCAATTTATTTTAGATTATTTTAATTTTTAGTTTCTTTATTATTAAATTTTTTTAATTTATCCATTAATGTATGATTTTTGGATAATTTTAAACTTAATGTCTGAAAATATACGGTTGACGTTTTAAGCTTTCTATAATAAGCAATGAAAAACAAGCAAAGATTAAATTTAGTACATCAGTATGAATCAGTTAACGTAGAAATAGCTGAAATCAGATGACTAAGATAAGTAAAAATCCCGATCGCTGTCATTGTTTAAGAAGCAAGATAGTTAGCTACTGCAGATGTAAACGGTACTAATTTTTAAATGCTCGTTTTCAAAATCAACGACTTGAAGGCGATGTAAAGTGACACTTATAACCCGTTCCATGCTTAAGTAAAAAAATACGGTGTAGAGGCTGATTATTTTCTGATAGGCGCACTAATATTAAGCTCGGATTCATTCTGCATAAAGGAAAACTCGCGCACCAAACTCCACGGCCCGTTTTGATAGTGCCAGAGCATCAGTCCCTCACCAAATCCATTAAACGGTTTCCACTCGCTAACGAGTTGGTTATATAATTGTTGAGCTTCATCAGGCATCACTTTGTTTTGAATGGTGACGTGGGGTCGGTATCCTTGGCGATCCTGCGGACTCAGCCACATTTCCCAAGTCTGGGCCAAGCGTAAACGCAATTGCTTCAACTCGGGACATTGAACCTCAACAGCTACACCTCTACCTAAGTAGCGTAATTGAGGGAACAGAAGATGCAACAAAGACGTAGACGAGCAGAACTCTTGTAAAGTCTGGTAGATACTAGCTTCTTGAGAACTAGGCAGGGCATGAAAAAGTGTAATATGTGCTTTGAGGAAGTTTCTTTGAGGCGGAAAATACTTCTGTCGCAAGCGATCAAGGTAATTAAAAGATGTGTCATCAAGCTTAAGCGTTAGGACTAAAGGCGATGGGGTTGGTTGCATATTGAAGGGTCTATGGCTCTACAGTTATTGCTATTTAGAATATAGATAGTTTTCAAAATTTTCATCAACTATTTTGCTACATCACCCCTTATATATTGTGAACTTCCGAGACAATAGCAAACTCAGCAGCCACAATAAAGCCATTGGCTAGAACCAACACAATAACCGCTAACAATCTGCTGGCGATCAACAAGCTAGAGGGATGGGTCATATTTAATATTAGATTTCATCTCTGCCATGTATCTCTGCTGGTGGGCAAGTCGCTTCAACTGCGGTGAATGGCTCAAGAATTTTATAACTATGACTGGCTCCCTCTGGAACAACCCAAGAGTTACCAGGCTCAAGCAAGATCATTTGACCTTCGAGGTGCAATTCAGCACGACCTTGTATGACGTACCCAACAGTTTCATAAGGTCGCGATCGTTCGGGTTTTGGCTCGCCTGGCTGTTCCTCTTCCCAGAGTCGCATCGAAAGTTTTTTACCGACGGCGAGATATTTTTGTCCCATCTCTCCTTTTGGAGAAGTCTGGGAGCTAACTTTAATAATAGTCGTATCGCTCATTTTCATGTCTCCTTAAAACAACAATCATAAGTAATGCAATTCACTTTCGTGAGCGAGCAGAGAATAGATCAGGTAAGATTTGCACTTGCTTGTTACAACTAGCCTCCAGTCATTAATCAAGCGATTAGCTTAGAGATCTTCGCTTCTATCATAAGAAGATGGCAGTTTGATTTCCTCTATCTAAGGGCTTTCAATCACATCAAAATTTAGGCTTAAAGAGTATGATTTTGGTTGGAACGTTGCCTAAAAAAAACAATTTTCAAGATTTAGTAGTGTTTCTTTTGCTCCCAAATTCACTTAGCCTGTATAAGATGTAAGCAAATAAATTAGTTTTTTAATGACTTGTTGACAGAGCAGATGACAAAAAGATTTTATCGTTTATCGCCTTAGAAACAAGCTTTATCAAAATTTTCTCGATATGATTAAAGGACAATTCTTTATCAAACGCCAGCACCATGAATGTTAGTCGTTTAGAAGTCTTAACCCAAAGAACCGCACTTTGGTCGATTGATACTTATCAAAAACATATCTCTCCTAAGAAAGGGTTTGCTTGTCCCCATCGGCTTTTATATGGTGGGCAGTCTTGTTCTAACTATGCTAAAGAACTATTGCTGCATCAGGATTTGTCGAACGCGATCGGGCTGACTAAAAAACGATTTCACGATTGTACTAAGGCCAGCCAAAAACTTGACAAAAGTGAAATTAGTGGTGGATGTATTATTATTCCTTGCTGCTTTCCCCTTTAGCTAGATGAAGCCAAATAAGAACAATTGTATTTATTTTAAGAATGAATGAAAAAAGCGCTCGCTCGCTACGAGACTTTTCTAGCCGATGAGAGCAATAGTTTTGCGGAGGGGCATTTCGATTTTCATCTTCGTAATCATGGAGAATAGGAGACTCGAACCCCTGACCTCTGCGGTGCGATCGCAGCACTCTACCAACTGAGCTAATTCCCCGCGTCTTGTTCCGAGTAACTATCATAACATTGTTCACACCTTAGAGGCTCGAAGTAATTCCCATGAGAACGCAAAAAAAGAACGGGGTACAATTCATTTAATCGCTTTCGTCGTAAATTTCTCCGACTAATTCCTCTAAAATATCTTCTAATGTTACTAAACCCACCGTACCGCCATACTCATCAACAACGATCGCCAAATGTATTCGTTTCTGTAACATTTCTCGCAATAAATTAGTGACGCGCTGAGTCTCTGGAACGTATACAGGTTGATCCATCGCTTCTGTAATACAAATTTGCGATCGCACATCTTCGGGAAAATTCTGTAAAACCTGTAACACCTGTTTTAGATTGACAATACCAATAATCTGATCTTTAGAATCGCCTTGGACTGGAATGCGAGAAAAACCAGTTTCTAAACATAAATCAATTAATTCCTGCAAATTCGACCGACTAGATATCGTCATCATCTCAGTACGTGGTTTAACTAAATCATTTGCTGTTAATTCATCGAGTCTCAAAGCACGATTGAGCAATTGATGGCGATATAAATCGAGTGTTCCTTTACCTCTAAGAAGTTCGATCATAATCTGAAGATCACCTAATGATTCTCCAGTTTGTACGGTTCTCGCCATCTTTCCCTGAATCAGTTGAATAATGCTCTGAGTAAAAAACTCAAACAAAGCAATAATTTTAAAAAAGGCTAAAAACTGAGAAACCAAAAAAACGGGACGAACAGCTATCCTAAAAAAAGGACGTGGATTCGTGATAGCTAGAGATTTAGGCGTAATTTCACCAAAAATCAAGACTAATACGGTTACAACGGCTGTAGCAACCCCTAAACCTGCATTTCCGAGCCAAATTGCAAAGAGGTTGCTAGTTAGAATCGCCGAAAAATTATTAACTAAATTATTGCCAATTAAAAGAGTCGTAATAAAACGGGCGCGTTTTTCGAGGACAAGACGATAAATTCCTTGGGGATCACCTTGATGTTTAATTAATCCGCGTAACTTAAAATTATCAAAAGCAGTGAGAGCGGTTTCTGAAGCAGAGAAAAAAGCTGATAACATTAACATCAAGGCTAAAAAAGCCAGATCTAGCCAGACACGCCCTAATAACGGACGAGCTTCAGTAATAGCCAATTGAGGAAAAGAGAACAAAATGACGATCGCGCTACAAATATAAAAAAAAGGCAAAAAGGTTAGCGTTTTACCTTCTTACGCTTTTGGAGTGCTTAATTAATATTTAGCCAACAACATAGGCAACGCGCAAAGCCCAAATAATTAAGGCTGCCACGCCACCGAGGACGAGAACGGCTGATATTGCAACAAGAGCGGGTCTATCAGCCCCGTCAAATTTCATGATGCCACGATTTAAGTCTGACATAATAACGTTACTCCCTAAAGAGAGTTGTTTTGAAAATAGGAGGTACTCTTATATCTAATAAGTTACCAGTTTTTTTTCAACCTGACATCAGAATTAAACTTTTTCTAACGAATTTCTTGGAGAGTATCCACTTTTTTCCTAAATAATTCAGTAAACAGACTTAATACCGTACGATTTTCATTGACTTTGATATTAGCACTGACTGACATCCCCGACTGTAGGGGGCCAGAATTTGCATCTTTAAGCCTGAGAGATTGTTGTTCTAGACTAACTTTAGCGGGAAAACGATACTCTCGATGCAGTTCATCGGGTGGCAAAGCATCAGAACCAATTGAAATGACTTTGCCTTTGATATCTCCATATTCACTATAGGGAAATGAATCAATTCTGATATCTACTTTTTGACCCACTCTCACAAATCCAATATCCGCATTAGTAATATCGACTTCGGCAATCAGATGATCTTTAGGAACAATTTTTAAGAGAGCTTCTGCTTGTCCGCTTTTTGGCACAAAACCAGGTGATGCTTGTAAGTCAAATACGGTTCCCGCAACGGGAGCGCGTAATTCTTGATATTTCAGGGTTTGTTCAGCTTGACTAATTTGACTCTCTAATTCTGCTAATTTTTTCTCATTTTCAAAAACATTTTTAGAGAGTTGACTATCAACTTCTGAAATCCGTTTTTGATTATCTGCTATTTTATCCCGCACATCTTTTTCGGTCTGAGCATTAGTATTGTAGTATTTTTCTTGAGCTTGGGAAATCGCATATTGTAATCGTTTTTCTTCTTCTTGATATTTAGCAATTTCGGCCATTCTATTCTCAATTTGCTGTCTTTGCTTATTGTATTCAATCAAACCATCAGCTTTTTGTTTAATGATTTCCCCTTGACGATCATTAACAGATTGTTTTTGTTTATTAATTTGATACTTGGCGATCGCGCCTTCTTCTCCCAATGGTTCAATATCCTTAAGAATATTTTTTTCGATTTCTAAGCTTCGTTCTGATTGTTCAATGGTGCGGGCGTTACGATCTTTAATTTCCGCTAGGACTTGACGATCTACGATTAATTGTGATTTAGCCTCAGCTAACAAAACTTGATTTTGTGTGAGTTGTTTTTGGACTTGATCGATATCTAAGCGGGCTGCCGATGAACGTGTTTTAGACTCATTGTTGGCGGCTTGTAAGCGGGAAACTTCTTCAGGACGTAAGACTAAATCATTGACTGTTTCGCCGACTTGAACTTGATAGAGTTGATTTTCTGCGACCAGTTCCATGCGATTTTTCGCTAAGATGGCGACATCTCTAGGCACTTTTAATTCAATCAGCTTTGAAGCAAGTTCACTGGGTTTGATCTCGTCATTCATCAAAGCTCGATAAAACTGATTTTCTTGTCTAATTTTGGTTTGAATGCTGCGAAATGATTCAAGTTCGGCTTTCGAGGTGGTTGAGTCGAATTTGATCAATAGCGAATCTTTTGTAACGGTTTCCCCGTCTTTAACAAAAACTTCTTTGACCACTCCACTGATCGGAACTTGAATTTCTTTGACTTTTCCCTGGGGTTTTAGTTCACCTTTAGCGGGAATCACCTGTTCAATTGGGGCAAATGCAGCCCATAACAGTCCAAGAGCAGTAACACCGATGATACTTAAAGTAACACCCCGTGACCAGCCTGGAGACTGACGCAAAATGACGGATTGTTCTTCGTCGGGAAAAGCTGAATAAGCCGATAAAGATTGTGTTTTTTCTTCTTTATTGGTGGTAATGATGGCTCCATTTTTAGATGGATTAGCATTAAGATGATCATTACCGTTGCGATGTCCATTTTGATTACTCATGAGTCAATTTTCTCCTTATAGTTTTGATTCTTGTTGATGATAGAGATAATAGTAACGACCTTTCTGGCTCATCAGTTCTTCATGTGTGCCTTGTTCGACGACCGTTCCTGCATCCATCATGACAATCACATCGGCTGTTTTAATGGTAGCGAGTCGGTGGGTAATGAAGAAAACAGAGCGATCGCTAAAGGCTGAATTGAGGTTGATACAGACTTGCTGTTCGGTCATGTAATCTAATGCACTAGTCGCTTCGTCTAAAACTAAAATTTCGGGTTTTTGTAAGACTGTTCGAGCGATCGCAATTCTTTGGCGTTGTCCCCCCGATAAAGACGCGCCTCGTTCTCCGACTCTGGTGTTATACCCATTGGGTAAACTCATAATAAATTCGTGAGCGGCGGCAATTCTAGCAGCTTCGATAATTTCTTCTGTGGTTGCATCTGGGTTTGTCAGAGCGATATTGTCTTGAATCGTGCCATCAAAGAGGAGAGGTTCTTGAGGAACGACACCGACTTGACGACGCAGGGAATAGAGTTCGACTTTACCGATATCATAACCATCAATCAGAATGCGCCCCGCTTCGGGTTCATAGAGACGAGATAACAATTTAGCTAGAGTACTTTTACCTGCACCACTTTGTCCAACGACTGCAACGAATGTTCCTGGGGGAAATTCTAGATTAACGTTATATAGATTTAAGGGCCCGTGAGCTTTGAAACGGAAGGAGACATTTTCATACTTGACGGCACCGCGAATGATTGGCATCGGGATATTCTGGCGATCTTGTTCAGCTTCTTGAGGAGTATCGACGATATCAGCCAAGCGTTCCAAAGAAAGGGCTGTTTCTTGAAAATTTTGCCAAATTTGGGTTAACCGTAAGATGGGTGAGGTCACATAACCTGCAATAATGCGGAAGGCGATTAATTGACCAAGGGTTAATTCTTGTTTTAATACTAAATAGGCACCGACCCAAAGGACTAATAAACCCGAAAGTTTATTAAAGAAGTTACTTAAGGCACTCGCCATCGTCGAGGTTAATACGGTGTTAAAGCCAGTTGAGACATATTTGGCGTAGCGTTCCTGCCATTGCCAACGCGATCGCAATTCGATATTCTGAGCTTTAACGGTTTGAATCCCCGTCATCACTTCGACTAAATAGGATTGAGTTTCGGCATTTCGTTCGGCTTTGGCTCGTAGTTGATGGCGAATAATGGGAGCAAAAACGGCCGTCAGAGCGATCAAGATGGGAACAACCCCTAAAGCCCACAGCGTCAATATTGGACTATAGATCAACATCACCACGACGTAGACGACGGAGAAAATAGCATCTAAGACGACGGTGAGGGCGGTTCCTGTTAGAAATTGCCGAATATTCTCTAATTCATTAACACGGGTTGAGATTTCCCCTACAGGTCGTTTTTCAAAGTATCTCAGGGGTAAACGTAACAGGTGATCGATAATTTCTGAGCCTAACGCCATGTCGATCCGATTCGTTGTATCCACAAAGAGTGAAGTTCTTAAAAAAGTCAGAATCCCTTCAAAAATTGCGACTACTAAGAGGAAAATCCCCAAAACATGAAGGGTATCTGGGCTATTTTTGACAATGACCTGATCGATGATCACCTGAATCATCAGGGGGTTAGCCAGGGCAAATAGCTGAACGAAGAAAGATGCCAGAAAAACGATCGTTAATACCCCTTTATAACGCTCAAGGGAGGGAAGAAACCAATTTAATCCAAAACGGCTTTGCTGCGTTTCTTTGGTTGGTTGTAAGAGTAAAACTTCGCCTTCACTTCCCCACGTTTCGATAAATTCTTCGGGTTTACGCTGCATTAAACCCGATTCTGGTACCGCGATGACTAATTTTTGTGGAGTAATTTCATATAAAATCGCGAGGCTATCTTGCCATTTTACTAAGGCTGGGGCATTGAGATAAGTTAAAGATGAGCTTTTAATACTAATGAGTTGGGTATTCAGTCCCATCAATTCGCCAATGGCACCGCATAGGGGTAAAGAAAGACTACCATGTTTTTCGATTTGATCGGCGATAATGCGGCGTAACACATCTCGACGGAAGGGCATATTAAAATGCTGACACAACATCTGAAAACAAGCCATTCCCGCATCTAAAGGCGTTTTACCTGCAACAAACGGATAACTGGTTTTACCTGCCTTAATTTTTTGCGCTTTTGGTAGGGGTTTAAGTAGATCAGTTGGTGCCTCTGGAATATCCCCACTTGGCTCATCTGGAAGCGCAATATCAATATAAGGCTCACCCGCTTCGGTGGTTGGAATGACAGTTGGTTGGGCGGTGAGGTGTTCTTGTAGCTGTCTGTCTGGAATACCGATTAATCGTACTGGGTTACCATCAGTAACCGAAAAAGTTAGGGGTGCCTTTTGAGTCTCCAGAACACGACCGACTGGAAAACTGTCTAAGTTGCCTCCACTCACTAGCCAGCGCATTTCAGGATTTTGTAGGATCGGATGAGCGTTACTGGTTGTGGTTCCAGGAGGCAGATAATAAATCTGTGTTTCGTTGATCAGGTCGTGGGTGATTTGTTTGAGATTGCCGATCCCTAGAGCTTGTTGATTGAAATAGGAGCCTAAGAGGTCAAAAAGTTCAATTTCACTGACTTTTTGCTGAAAATAGGCTTTAAATGTGGGGTATTTTTCCAGTAAGGTAATGAAATCTTCCTGTTTAATCATCAGACAGACGGTATCTGTTGAGGCGATTACCGTTTCACAAGGGACACCCCGCAGCAGATTAACCCAACCAAAGATATCACCCGATTGTAATAATTCTAACGTCACGGGCATTTGATTGCGGGGATCATAACCGAGTAAACGAGCTTGTCCTTCATACAAAATGACTACATGAGAGGAGACTTGTCCGCGCATGGCGATGACTCGACCCATCGCAAACCGCCAAGGCTGTATTTTTTGGCTTAAGTTAGCCAATTCCTCTGACGGCAGTTGCTCAAACGGAGCAATCTGAAGGAGGAAATCTTGATAATTTACAGTGGTATAACTCATAGACGAATTAGGTTTTTAAAAATTAATTACTATGGGCGTTTAACGGGTTAGGGTTAATTTATCTATACATCTGGAGTTTGAGGGGAAAATATGATCTTTTGCTTAATTTGTTCTTGCAACCATGAGTTAAACAAGTCATTGAGTAACCTTTGTTGGGTTGGGGGATCAAGTTGAGCCGATATATACTTCTCCAGACGCAAAATGATGTACCATTCCCCTACTTGAGTTGGTGGCCAAAGTTGTCCAGGTTTGCTGGTTGTCAGCATTTGAGAAATCTTAGGATGAGGGACATTTAATTCAACAGGGCCAACAAGTCCACCTGTTTGTGCTTCGGCTCCTTGAGAATACTGTTTAGCGAGTTCAGCAAAAGTGCTTTCTTGTTCTTGGACTCGGAAATACAGTTCTTGAGCAATGCCACCATCTTTAGTCCGAATCAGAGAATAGACAACCCGATCTAGTTTACCTTTACTTTGTAGGAAGTAAGCTTCTAGTTGATTTTCCCAAGTTGCTTGTTTATATTTTTCGAGTTTGAGTTCTCGTAAGCTCAGTTTTTCTAACTGTTCCATGGTCATCCCCGATTGTTTAAGCCACGCAGAAATGCGGGTTTCATCGGTTAATTGCTGTTGGGAGAAAAATCGATTGCGAGCCATCGCTTCTTCTTCTGGCGTACAAATGACATTAGCGATCGCTTCATCAATGATAATCTCTCTAGCTAGTTGTGGCAATATGCCATACCGAGCTAATAAAGGGTATAAATCATTTTCAGTTAACTGTTTCTCTCCGAATTGGATTACAGATCCCATTTTTTATTACTCCAGTTTGGGCGCAACCCTTGACATTCTCTAAAACTATGATAATAATGTGACATCAATTAAGTTTAAGATAGCTTAATCGATCAAGCTGCCCTTAGAATTTTATCGGGAATTCTACTGAGATGTCATAAAATCTTATTGATTTTCTACATTTCTTGACAGTTAATCGTTTTTCACTTAGTGTAACCTTACATCTGTTTCAAGACTAACCCTAGTTTTCCCACTTAAGCGCACTCAGTAACATTTTTAAAGAAATATTACAGAAATAAATTTTCAACTCTGTAAAAATTGAAATCCTAATTGCCTTAAAAATTATAGATCATTAAACTGAAGAATTAAGAAACAAATGCAAGCAATTAACTGAATCTGCTAGGATGGATCTGTCAATTATCTTGGATTACCAGACGATTCAACAAGTGTTGAACCTATGAAGTCTTCTCAATTTTTTCGTCAATTAAAAATCTCCCTGACGGTTTTTCTTTGTGGGGTTTTGTTGTGCTTGAGTAGCGTTAATCTAGACGCACAAGCCGATACATTAAGCGCGACTGGACTGTGTTTACAAGAGGCTGACTCGGCCAGCTTGAATACCTCCTCTTGTACGCCCGATGCTGCGCTTGGTGGTATACTGATGGCGCAACAGCCGAAGATCGAGGCGCAAAGTTTTGTCGCAGCAGCCGTCATTCGTACTGGCCCGTCTGTTGTCCGTATTGATACGGAAACGGTCGTCACCCGTCGCAATAATCCGTTATTTGAAGATCCTCTATTTCGGGATTTTTTTGGCGATCAATTTAATTCTCGTATCCCTTTAGAACAAAGGGTTAGCGGACAAGGCTCAGGCTTTATTGTCGATGAAAGTGGCATTATTTTAACGAATGCTCATGTCGTTAAACTAGCCGATAAAGTGACAGTAACCCTCAAAGATGGACGTAGTTTTGAGGGCGCAGTGCAAGGAACTGATGAAGTGACGGATTTAGCGGTCGTCAAAATTAATACTCTTGGTGCTAAACTTCCCGTCGCACCTTTGGGCGATTCGTCAGAAATACAAGTTGGAGACTGGGCGATCGCTGTTGGTAATCCAGTAGGCTTAGATAATACTGTTACTCTGGGGATCATCAGTACAATTGGTCGTTCGGCGGCTAAAGCGGGTATTCCAGACAAACGTCTTGATTTTATTCAAACTGATGCGGCAATTAACCCCGGTAATTCGGGCGGGCCATTACTTAATGCAGCAGGTGAAGTGATTGGCATTAATACAGCCATTCGTGCCGATGCGTTAGGTATTGGTTTTGCAATTCCCATCAATAAAGCTAAAGAATTAGAACCCATTCTAGCCACTGGAGAACTCGTCCCACATCCTTATATTGGTGTGCAAATGGTCAGTTTAACACCAGGAATTGCTAGAGATAACAATCAAGATATCAACTCTCCTTTTGTCCTGCCCGAAGTTGAAGGGCTTTTAGTGGTTAAAGTTCTGCCGAATACTCCTGCTGAACGATCGGGGATTCGTCGAACCGATATTATTACTGAAGCAAATGGTAAGCGTGTTACTGAAGGTGAACAGTTACAGGAAATTGTCGAAGCGATTGGCATTAATAAACCGATTCAACTTACTGTACAACGTGGTGAGAAGGTGATTAATCTAACTGTAATTACGGATCAACTAGGCAGTAACACTTAAAAAATCGATTTAAAAGGGGGTTGATGATGCCCCCTTTACAGTTTTTAATTCTGTGGAGGCTAGGTTTGTAAGCTCAAAATCTTTACAATAGGTTCTATTCTCAACCCCTAGGGTCTAAAAATCTTAAAATATAAGATGTTTCTTTTGTCTTCCGCAGAAATCATATTATTACTTTTAACTCTCGCCTCAATTGTTTTTTATTTATTGGGTGCTTTGGCTACCTATCATTTTTTTCGGGTTTTAGACGTTGCTAAAACCGATTTTACTCCCCCACTTAGTCTCATGATCCCAGTTTGCGGTTTAGATGCAGGAGCTTGGGACAATTGGATGTCTTTTGTAGAACAAGATTATCCAAATTATGAAATTTTATTCGGGGTTAGAGATGTCAATGATCCCGCTATTGGAGTTCTTAAACAATTAATCGAAAAATTCCCCGAAAAAGTCCGTCTCTATACGGGTTTAGCTCCTTTAGGGGCCAATCACAAAGATAGTATTTTAAATTATCTTTTAGCTCAAGCCAAACATGAATATCTTGTTTTTGCCGATAGCGATATTCAAGTCACATCAAATTATCTACAAACGATTATTAGCCCTCTTGCTGATCCAAAAGTGGGTTTAGTGACTTGTGCCTTTATCGGTAAAACCCCGCAATCCCTTGAAGCAGCGATCGCATCATTTGGGCGTTGTTTTGATTTTATCCCTAGTGCGTTGATTGCTAGGATTATCGATGGTGCCGTTAGATTTGCGGTTGGTGCAACTTTAGTGACTCGCGCTTCAACTTTGGCTGATGCTGGAGGATTGCAGTTTAATCGGATTGGTTCGGATTATAACTTGGGAAAACGCATTACTGAAGCGGGTTATCAAATAGAGTTATCTCACTACATTTTAGAATCGGATACTGGAAGCGATCGCCTGTGGGAAATCATCATTAGAGAAGTACGTTGGGCTAGAACTATTCGTTTTAATCGCGGTCGTCAATATTATGGGATGGTGATTTGTTTTGGCACAGTTTACAGTTTGTTACTGTTGTTGATGGCTGGCGGATCTCAGTGGGCGATCGCACTTGCTTTACTGACTTGGCTCATTCGTTATTTTCAAGTCCTAGTGATCTTAATTTGTGTCAATGCACCAAAGCTAACACCTTGGTTATGGAGTCTGCCGCTTCGAGATTTCCTCTCCTTGGGGATTTGGCTCTGGGGAGCTTTCGGACAACAAGTTTTTTGGCGTGGCAGATATTTACAAATTGAAGGGGATGGCATTATTCAAGAGCAAGCAGATGGGTACACTAAGGATGTAAAAATTAACTCCGTCAATTAGAAACACAAATCACTAAATTTGTCAATCTATCAAACGGCATGAATTTGGATTAATCCTAAACATCCTCTTTTCTTGATGAACCACCGATGAAAAAAACATTCTTAATCCTATCCCTTGGAATGCTCACTCTGTCTTTAAGCGGATGTCCGTCCTCTAGTCCTCCTGCGGATCAAGCGGCTCAACCTACTCCAACTCCTTCCCCCTCACCTCAAGCTAGTTCTAGTCCCCCCGCTTTTGAGCAAGCCCTTCAGCCAGGCCAAGCATCAACCCAAACCCCCCCTAAAGTCGCGGGACTAATTCCAGCAACCAATTCAGATCAACAGTTAGATAAAGTTAAACAAGGGCGCAATGATCCTTTTGCGACACTTCCCGTTGATCCAATTGTTAAATATCCGCCAGCCGCATCCGTTGTGAAAAAAACAACTACAACTACTGCATCAAAACCACCCTCTGTAATCCCCATTCCCCCAAATTCCCGTCCTTTACCACCCCAACCAAATGAAGCTTTAGGGGTGGTCGTTTCTGGAGTGATGGATTTACCGAGTAGTCCCGTTGCCATTGTCAAGGCCCCAGGAGAAAGTGTTGCTCGACGTGTGACCCCTGGTGCAACCTTATCTAATGGACAGGTTTTGGTTAAAGCGATCTATGCAGGGAATAGTAACCCGATGGTTATTTTAGAACAGTACGGCATTGAAGTTACTAAAAGAGTGGGTGAAGGTGCAGCACTGACTCCAAAGGCGATATAATTTTTGCATCACCTTTGATGAGATTAACAAACTGTGTTATCGTCTGCCGTTCCACAAGCTACAGAACAGATTATTTATCCTGATTTGCCCTTGGCGATTTATCGGGAAATTGCAACTCATCTAATGCAGGTGAACGGCACGCAAACACATTTAATTACTCAAGATTCTCCAACATTTAACTATACACAAAGTCAAATTAAAGCTTTAGTGGTTCAGTATCATAGCGAATTTAAGCTTCAAATTGAAACGATTTTAAATTTTTATGCAAGTCGCTATGGGACGTATCAGCGTCTCGAAATTTCTCGCTAATTCTAGTCGTCATATTGCTGCACTGCATAAACTTAATGGATAACCCACTCTGTTTCTTTTTTGAAAAATGTAGACAGGATAGGGTTTTCAGGCTATACTAAGCACTAGCAAATTATTAAATTTTTAGAAGTCAAATATCTGTTTTTTCAAGCTTAATCGCAAAGGAAATTGTTTGGTGATTGGATAAAATTTAAGTTAACTTGCCATGATACAGAGTAGTAATACATTTACCAGTAATTACTTGTGTAAATGTAATAGACTAACCCATCTTGCTCTAGTCGAAAATCTTATTAGTGAATCGGCATTTTTGCACTAATTTTAAAAGTTAGATAATATATGTGAAGTCTCATGATTAATCGTCCTGTATCCTTCAAACATTTAAAAGCAACCATTGTAGAAGCAATAGATAATCATCAACGTTTACGATATTTGTATCAAGGATTTAAACAGTTTATTAACCCCCCTCAAAAAAGTCAAGCTGTTCGTAACGAATTTAGCTTTCTAATTCCTCCCTCTGCCTCAAGTTTTTCAGGAATGAGGCTTAATTTAATTATTCCAACAATTAATCAAGAATTGGCTTTTGGTGGAATTAATACTGCTTTACGTTTTTGGGAATTGCTATCTGTTTTTTCTGATAACTTGCGTATTATTGTGATGGGAGATTATAGTAGTAGCACTTATCTCGCTATTCTCAATATCAATTTATTCCTTTAGATCAAGATATTGACACTTCAAAACAAATTGTCTCGATGCTTAAAAAATATGGTAATTATTTACCAGTTAGCAAAGGAGATATTTTTATCAGCACTTTTTGGAAGACTGCCTATATAGCCCAGCGTTTGTCTTTATGGCAATCTCAAGAATTTAATCAGCCAATTAAACCGATTATTTATCTCATTCAAGATTTTGAACCAAGTTTTTATCCTTGGTCTAGTCAATACTCACTAGCCTGTAGTACTTATGAATATCCCCATCCAATGATTGGGGTTTTTAATACCAAACTCCTTCAAGACTATTTCCACTTACAAAACTATCGCTTTGCCTACGAATATAGTTTTGAACCATACCTAAATAAAGTCCTTCTCGATAATTTAAAGAAGCTTAAAGGAACCCCTAAAGAGCGAACGATCCTCATTTATGGTCGGCCTTCAACTTCCAGAAACGCCTTTGGTATACTGCTTGAGAGTCTCCGAATCTGGCAGAAGCAATTTCTTGAAGCGAAACAGTGGAAAATTCTCTCTGCTGGAGAATCTTATCCAGACATACCAATCAGTGACAATTTAGTCATTGAGAGCTTAGGTAAGTTGAGTTTAGAGGATTACGCGCAGACTCTAGCTAAAGCCGCGATTGGAATTTCCTTCATGATTTCTCCTCATCCAAGTTATCCCCCGTTAGAAATGGCTCATTTTGGCATAAAAGTCATCACCAATGGTTTTGAAAATAAAGACCTTTCTTCGTGGCATGACAATATTATTTCTATCCCGTTCGCTCTTTTTTCTCCCGAATCGATTGCCAATCAACTCACTATTTTATGTCAAAAATTCACCGAAGATCCGAATCGAGGATGGTCAGGTCAATCTTACCTCGACCACTACCTTTTAGACAAACCACCGTTTCTCTTTATTAAAGATATTTATGAAATTTTACAAACCTATAATGCCTAGCCTAATTGTCAAGTCAAAAAGCTAAAGATCGACAGTATAGCGAACCACCCGATCGCGTCCTGCATTTTTGGCTTGATAAAGCGCGAAATCGGCTGATTTAATTAATTCTTCGATGGTTTTACCATGATCAGGAAAGCAAGCTAAACCAATTGAAACCGTAATCTGACTCAATAACTGTTCACCGTAACTGACTTGCATTTGTTTAAGCCCTTGGCGAATTTGTTCGGCTCGCTGTAGACTAATCTCTAGTGAAGCTTCGGGTAAAATCAATAAAAACTCTTCACCACCATAACGACAAGCAATATCACCACTGCGAATATGACGACTTAAAAAACTACCAACCGCTTTTAAAACACAGTTACCGCCTTCATGACCAAATGTTGCGTTAAATTGTCGAAAGTGATCGACATCGAGCATCATAATTCCGACGGGGTGACGTTTCCGTTTTGCTAAATTAATTTCTCGTTTGAGGGCTTCTTCCATATAACGACGATTATACAAATTCGTCAGGGGATCGATAATACTTTGTGCTTGTAAGGTTTCGCGTAAATTAAGATTAGCCAAAGCAAGGGATAAATGTTCGGCGACTGTTTGAGCCAGTTGTTGTTTAGTGGGACTAATTGGCTCGCATTGGTCATAACATAAATAGAGTAATCCGATCGCTTTTCCTTGAGCCATCATCGGTACACAAAGAGACTGATTATACGCTGTTGATACATTGTGATGCACGTGCTGACACCGTAGATGAGATTGTTCATGCACCCAATGAATTTTTCCACGACGCAACGCCCAACATTCATCAGCAGTAAATAGTGTTTTGCTGTGTAAATCTTCTCCCCAAGTGGCTACCGCTTCAACTAAATTGCTGGTTTCATTAATGATGAATACTGCTCCTTGATATCCTGTAAACAAAGTTGGTAATAATTCACCAATCACTTGATAAGCTTCTTCTACAGATAGGCACGCTTGGAGAAAGTCACTAATTTGATTGAGTAATAAGATCTCTTGGTTGCGTTGTTGAAGTTTTCTATTCCATTCTATGAGTTGAATATTGGCTTGTTGCAGAGCTTTTTCGGTCTGTTTTCGTTCTGTAATATCGGTAAGCATTCCTAACGCTCCTGCATAGTTACCCTCAGCGTCGAAAATCGAATTCGTCGAAATCATTGTCCAAATTGATTTACCATCCTTGCAAAGAAATTTTAAATCATGTGATTCTGTGATTTCTTGCTGATGAGGTGCTAATTTTTGTAAAGTCATTACTTGATCTTCAGTATCAGTGAACTCTAAAATCGATCGTCCTAGCATTTCTTCGACGGTATAACCTAACATTTGGGCCATACGCTGATTAACAAATGTTGTTCGATTGTTTAGATCAATACTCCAAACCCCTTCGGCAGTCGTTTCAATAATCCTGCGATAACGTTCTTCACTTTCTTTTAAAGCGGTGATGGCTTGTTTGCGTTCTGTAATATCTTCAACAACACCCACAATATACATCGGTTGGCCGTTTTGATCTTTCACAATTGAACCACTTAGATGAATCCAAATGATTGAATTATCTTTACGGATATAACGTTTTTCAACCGAAAAATTATTCATATCAGGAGTATCTGTATTAGGGTTAAAATCTTCGGGGTGCAAAATATCTTGATAAGTTTTTTCTTGTAGTTCCGCTTCGCTATAGCCTGTCAGTTCGCAATAACGTTGATTCACCCGAATAAATTGGCCCGATAAAGCAACAATCCCAATTCCAACAGAAGCTTGTTCAAAAATCGCTCTAAATTGAGTTTCACTGTGGAGTAACGCTGTTTCAACTTGAAAGCGTTCCGTAATATCTTCTACTGTAAAAACAACACCTTCTAAACGAGTTGTTTCATCAAATACAGGTGAACCATTAATTGAGACAAGAATGTGAGAACCATCAGCAAATTCAATCATTTCACGCACATCATAAATTGATTGCCTCCCTTCCATCACCTGTTTGCAAAGATGCTTTTGATCATTAATCAGATTTCCCGCTTCATCACTGACTCGCCAAGGTGGCATTTGATAACCTTGTTCGGTTTTGAGCAAACCTAACATCTTTTCGGCTTGCTCACTAGCAATCACAATGTCACCATTTGGATTAACCATTAAAATCCCAACTGGACTGGTTTCCATAATGCGGGCTAATAAATCAATTTCTCGCTCTCTTACTTCTTCTAAGCGTTGACGTTCTGTTATTTCTTGATGAAATTGTTGATTAATCTGGGCAAGTTCATCAGTATGTTTAGCGATACGGTTTTCAAGGTCTTGTCTAATGGTTTTTTCTTGTTGAAGTTCTTTAGCCATTGGGTGACACAGTCGCCACAAAAATAGCCCCCCCAAACCATTCAATACACTAGCCCATAAAAGCGTGTATATTCCAGTTTGAATATAGGGGGCGCGAAGTTCAGCCAAATCTACTTTTGCCACGACTCCCCAATGTAAATACTCAACGGGTTCATAGGCGGCTAATACTTTAATGCCCCGATGGTCAAGAGCGAATGTGATTCCTGAATAGCCTTGTAAAGCTTTGTGCATGGCTTGGGCTAGGTTACTCGACAAAGGAACGATCGTCTTTTTAGAAAATTCGGTACGGTCATTAATCAAAATGATTTGGTTTCCCAAAAGCTTACAAATATCAACCGTAGCTGTTTGAGAATTGTCTTGCTCTTTTGAGGCTTGAGCAACGGTGTTTTCAATAATTTCAGGGTTTTTAATCGTATCATACATTGATTCTAATAATAGTGCTTGAGTTTTAGCCGTTTGAGATAAACGAGTTTTCTGACCCTGTAGAGCGGTTTGGTAAAGTAGATATAGACCCAATCCAGTGACCATAAAAACCACTGTTGACATATTGATTACGGAGAAAACCAATCTTTGACGGTAATTCATCTGTATAAAATTTGAATCATTAAATCTGTGAATTAATGTAATTAGTTAAATTGTTATGAGCAGTAATTTATAAAATAGAGATAAAATGTTTAAAAGTTGTAATCAATAAATTGAAAAATTCATTTTTGTAGATTTTGTGTTGGATTGTCAGAGTTAAGTGACACTTACTATACATCTACAAAAATGAGCATACAATCCGACGAAAGTTTGATTATGAGTCATTTACGTTGCCTAAAGTTAGTTTTATTTCTTTTAGATTACTCTGTAAGGCTATATTTGAAAATCCGTTATAACCCTATAATACCCAAGTTAAAAATTTCTTTCGTCACAAAAAAAGTCATAAAAATTTTTATCTAATTTTTGCATAACTTTAAAAATTCTTTATTAACTAGATAAAAAGAGAGCTTTTTTTAACCCCTAACCTCGACACCAAGCCAAAAATCATCTGTGTGCGAACCGCTTCTGTATAATTACTGTACAAGCCTAAAGTTTTATATACTTTTATTGCATTTTATTATGCTTGAAGCGCATTGAACGAAATAATTTGTAACCAAATATACGATATTCTGTTTTGAAGAATGTAAATGTTGAGTGTTGATATTGCTTTTATTAAAACTTACGCTAAATCGTTAATCGGGATACAGTCGCCTGTGAGAGTTAGCGCAAGAATAATGAAAACAAAATCAAATTCAGTAAAATTGAGTGTTTTCATCAAAACTAGACGGCTGTTGTCAAAGCAACTGAGAACCCAGACACCATAACATTTACCCCCTAATTCTCAACTAATCAAGACGAATGAGTAAACTTTCTAGACGTAAATTTATCATCACAGCAGGAGCGACTGCTGCCGGAACAGCAATTCTTCATGGTTGTAGTAGTGGAGGAAATCAAACCGCAACCACCAGCCCTAGTCCTGCGACTTCACCTTCACCGACAAGCGTTGCAGCCGCAGGAGATGCACCCGAAGTCACCACCGCTAAACTCGGATTTATTGCCTTAACAGACTCTGCACCCTTAATTATCGCGAAAGAAAAAGGCTTATTTGATAAATATGGCATGACTGGGGTAGAAGTCCTCAAACAAGCGTCTTGGCCAGTCACACGAGATAACCTAGAACTCGGTTCTGGTGGTGGTGGCATTGATGGGGCGCACATCCTCACACCGATGCCCTATCAGTTGTCCCTCGGAACCATTACCAAAACCAAACAGCCCGTACCGATGTACATTTTGGCGAGATTAAATACCAACGGTCAAGCCATTTCCGTCGGCAATAATTATAAAGAACTTAATCTAACGACCGATGCAAAAGCCCTAAAAGGAGCCATTGACCAAGCCAAAGCAGGGGGCAAAAAAGAGATCAAATTTGCTATCACTTTCCCCGGTGGTACCCATGATATGTGGATGCGCTATTGGTTAGCTGCTAATGGAATTGACCCAACAGGTGATGTTTCTGTTATTCCCGTTCCTCCTCCGCAAATGGTCGCTAACATGAAAGTCGGAAATATGGAAGCTTTCTGTGTGGGTGAACCTTGGAACGCTCAACTTGTCAACCAAAAAGCGGGCTACACTGCCTTAGTTACGGGTGAACTGTGGGCCGACCATCCTGAAAAAGCATTTACCATTCGTAAAGATTGGGCTGACCAAAACCCCAAAGCGACTCAAGCTTTACTCAAAGCGGTTTTAGAGGCTCAACAATGGTGTGATAAGCCCGAAAATAAAGAGGAAATGTGTCAAATTATCTCACAAGATAAATGGTTTAAAGTTCCCGTAGCCGATATTATCGGACGTTCTCAGGGTCAGATTGATTTTGGTAATGGAAGAGTTGAAAAAGACTTTACTCATGCGATGAAATTCTGGTCAAATAACGCTTCATATCCCTACAAGAGTCATGATTTGTGGTTTTTAACTGAGAATATTCGCTGGGGTTACATTCCTGCTGATACAGACACTACAAAAATTATTGATGCAGTCAACCGCGAGGATTTATGGAAAGAAGCGGCTAAAGCGATTGGTGTTCCTGCTGCTGAAATTCCAACCAGTACCTCTAGAGGAGTTGAAACCTTTTTCGATGGCGTAAAATTTGACCCCGAAAAACCCGCCGATTATCTCAAGGGTTTGAAGTTCAAAAAAGCGTAAATTTTAAATCATGTATGGGTTTGGTTGCCAAACCCTTTCTATAAGTTTCTCTATTTCACCAATTATCTAAACAAAATGGCTACTAATATAACCACTCGACCCAAAACCAATAAAGCTAGTAATTCTTGGCTATCTAAACTGACTAAATCACCACGAAAAATTGTTGCTCCTTTTGTAGCAATTTTCGTTTTTGCCCTCATTTGGCAACTTATGACCTCTGGTGAAAATCCTAATTTACCGTCTCCTATTACTGCCATCAAAGAAACTTGGAACCCATACATTATTAATCCTTTTTTTGACAACGGTGGTACAGATAAAGGGTTATTTTGGCAAATTTTAGCAAGTTTACAACGGGTTGCAATCGGTTTTTCTCTAGCAGCAATTGTCGGGATTGCTTTAGGCGTTCTAATTGGGGCTAATTCCTTGATGTATGATGCCTTAGACCCACTTTTCCAAGTTTTAAGAACGATTCCGCCTTTAGCTTGGTTACCCATTTCTCTAGCAGCTTTGCGTCAGTCAGATCCCTCAGCAATTTTTGTTATTTTTATCACCGCAATTTGGCCCATTATTATTAATACAACAGTCGGCGTTCAACAAATTCCCCAAGATTACCGAAATGTTTCACGAGTTCTGCAACTTTCTAAAACGGAATATTTCTTTAATATCTTAATTCCGTCAGCGGTTCCCTATATTTTTACGGGATTACGAATTGGTATCGGTTTATCTTGGTTAGCAATTGTTGCAGCAGAAATGTTAGTCGGTGGTGTCGGAATTGGCTTCTTTATCTGGGATGCTTATAACAGTTCTCGCCTAAGCCAAATTATCTTAGCTCTGATTTATGTGGGTGTTGTTGGCTTAATTTTAGATAGATTAGTCGGCTTTGTTGCTAGTCTTGTTGTTCCCGCAGACCAAAATAAATAAATTAAATCTATTGACCAAAACTTATGTCCACTTATATTGAAATTGACCACGTTGATAAAATATTTCCTCTCAATAATGGGGAGCAATACATCGCCTTAAAAAATATTGAACTGATGATCAAAAAAGGGGAATTTATTTCTTTAATTGGTCATTCAGGTTGCGGAAAATCAACCCTACTTAATATTGTTGCGGGACTCGATAAAGCGACTCATGGCGGTGTCATTCTAGAAGGACGAGAAGTCAAAGGCCCTGGGCCTGATCGCATGGTTGTTTTCCAAAACTACTCGTTACTCCCTTGGCTAACGGTTCGACAAAATATCGCCCTCGCCGTGGATCGGGTAATGCGCGATCTACCCCAAGGAGAAAGAAAAGGGATTATTGAAAAGCATATCGAATTAGTTGGACTTCGACACGCCGCCCATAAAAAGCCGGGGGAACTCTCTGGAGGGATGAAACAACGGGTAGCGATCGCACGTGCCTTAGCCCTCCATCCCAAAGTTCTCTTACTCGATGAACCATTTGGCGCATTAGACGCACTGACACGGGGTAACCTCCAAGAGCGTTTGATGGAAATTGTTGAAGAATATAATGTAACCTGTATCATGGTGACTCACGATGTCGATGAAGCCTTATTACTAAGTGATCGCATCGTGATGTTAACTACAGGGCCAGAAGCGCATATTGGACAAATTTTAGACGTTCCGATCCCTCGTCCGCGTCATCGTATGGAAGTTGTGAACCATCCAAGTTACTATGCGATGCGAAATGAAATTGTTTATTTCTTGAACCAACAAAAACGGTCTAAAACCAAAGTCGGCCAAGTGGCACAAACTGCGATCGCTCGTCATGGTTTAGAAAAGATCAATCTAGATATCGGTTTTATTCCCTTAACTGACTGCGCCCCCTTAATTGTCGCCCAAGAAAAAGGCTTTTTTAAAGAAGAAGGACTCGAACAAGTCACCCTGCACCGCGAACCGAGTTGGAAAGCGATCGCTCAAGGTGTCGCTACTGGACGTTTAGACGCAGCCCAGATGGTCGCGGGAATGCCTTTGAGTATGACCATTGGCGCGGGGGGTAAGCCTTCGATACCCATTATTACAGCCTTGGTTCTGAGTCGGAACGGAAACGCCATTACTTTAGGCAATAAATACAAGCAATGGGGAGTTAATCAATTATCGGACTTAAAAGAGGCAATTATGCAAAGTCCTGATAAGATCGAAACCTTTGGTATGGTACATCCGTCCTCAATGCACAATCTGATGTTACGTTATTGGTTAGCTTCTGGTGGTGTTGATCCCGATCAAGATGTTAATCTAATCGTGATTCCACCGCCACAAATGGTCGCTAACCTAAAAGCGGGTAATATTGATGGCTATTGTGTGGGTGAACCTTGGAACTCTCACGCGGTTCATGAAAAGCTAGGATATGTGATCGCAACCGATCTTGATATTTGGCAAGGACACCCCGAAAAGGTTTTAGGAGTTAGAGAAGAATGGGTAGCTAAATATCCTGAAAGCCATATCGCCCTCGTCAAAGCCTTATTACGAGCCTGTGAATACTGCGATGATCGCCGTAACCGAGAAGAAATCTTAGGACTACTCTGTAAACCCGAATATGTTGGCTCACTTCCTGAGTACACCCGTCCAGGTTTCCTCGATCCTTATAACAAAGGGGATGGATCAAAACCTGAACTGCATCTTAGATTTAATCAATTCCATGTCGATCAAACCAACTGCCCCGGACGAGTTGAGGGTCTATGGATCTTAACCCAGTTAGCCCGATGGGGTTATGCACCTTTCCCCCGTAACTGGGTCGAAATTCTAGAACGGGTTCGTCGTCCAGACTTATTCGGTGAAGCTTGTCGAGAACTGGATTTACCCGATTTTGAACCCGATCGTCATAGTTTCGCCTTATTTGACGGTTTGGTGTTCGATCCCGATGATCCAGTCGGATATCTAGAACGGTTGAACATTCGCAGAGATTACCGCGTGTCGGAAATTCTGATCGATGAAACTGCTATGGTGCAACAATAAGTTTTATAACGATTTCTTGCAAAAGTAACTATGATATCCAGAGGACTTTTGCAAGCGATCGGGTTTAAAGATATTAATTTACACGAACTCTATTAACTGATTATGCAAACGATCGCAGATACTCAAAATAAGCCCACTGGAGATCAACCCGATTTTCTTCAGATTGAAAAAGTAACCAAATCTTACAATACTCCTACAGGAACTTATCAAGTTTTAGACGAAATCGATTTTACAGTCGCAGCAGGTGAATTTATCTGTGTCATCGGTCACTCTGGCTGCGGTAAATCAACTCTATTGAACATGGTAGCGGGTTTTAGTGAACCAACAACAGGAGAAGTTCGCCTACAGGGGAACAAAGTCGAAAAACCAGGCCCAGATAGAATGATGGTGTTTCAGAATTATTCGCTTTTGCCTTGGAAAACCGCCTATGAAAATGTATATTTAGGGGTTAATTCTGTTTATCCCGATAAACCGCACAGTGAGAAAGTCGCTATTGTAGAAGAACATCTAGCAATGGTAGGACTCACTGAAGCTGCACAAAAAAAACCCGCCCAACTGTCAGGGGGGATGAAACAAAGAGTCGCTATTGCAAGAGCATTAGCAATTCGTCCTCAAGTGTTAATTTTAGATGAACCCTTTGGCGCGTTAGATGCTATCACCAAAGAAGAATTACAAGACGAACTTTTGAAAATTTGGCAAGATCATCAGTTAACGGTATTGATGATTACTCATGATATTGATGAAGCTTTGTATCTATGCGATCGTCTAGTGATGATGACTAACGGCCCATCTGCTACAATCGGTGAAGTTTTAGAGATGCCTTTTGCTCGTCCGAGAATCCGTTCTCGTTTGATTGAAGATCCGCGCTACTACGAGTTACGAAACTACGCATTAGATTTTCTTTATCATCGTTTTGCCCACTCTGAAGATCCTACAGAAGATACAACCTTAGAAACAGAAGAAAAGAAAGGATTTGGTAAAATTGCCGCTGCTATTGGGGGTGTTGCTGTTGCTGCTGTAGTGGGTTTTAGCCTCATTCAATCAATAGTTAAATCCCCTCAATCTAACCCCACTCCTGCTGTCGAAGCACCAGCGAAATAGGATCGGGCTTATTAGGTGTCAGGTAAACATCCTGACATCTATCATATTTTTTAGTATTTTTATAATTTTACTTTAATTCTCTATCAATTATTTTTGCCCAATGATAAGGCCTGATTAATGGCAAAATTCCAACAGATAAAAAGCTAAATACAAAGAATAAAATAATAAAAATAAAATCAAAATAATTTGCTAGTATTAAACAAAGTAAAGCCAATAAAGTAGTGGCTATAAACAAAATATTTCCTATATAATAAAAAATTTTATCAAATTTTGGATAAACAATTTTCAATTTTTTAGTAGATAGCTCAACATCAAAAAAACTTTGACATTCTTTAAAAAATTTCATTTTTACTTTTTTTGATTTATTTTTATAAAACTTTTCTACTGCAATTCTTAGATTAGGTGAAGCTTCAAAACCATACAAATTATAAAATTTACGACTTGCTTCTCGTTCATAATTTGTATAATCTATAAAATATTTTATCCATTCTTGGAATTTAGCCTCTAGATCTTTTCTAGTAATCTTTCTTCGATTTGTTGAATAATATTGAAGTTCTCCAATTAAACTATAAATAAGCTCTTCTCTTTGATGACAAGGTAGGCTAATTCCATAATTTTCGTCAATATATTTATCAATTTTGTGACAATCCTGACTTAGAAAAAACTCTAAATCAAAAACCTTTGGATAGGGGATTTTAACTAGGTACTTTTGTTCAAGTTTACTTATATCCTCAATTAAAGTCCTTGAAACGTGTCCAATCAAAATTAATTCATATACTTCAGCATCATTAAAACTATTTTTTAAATCTTCAGAGCATTTTTTGACAGAACCTGTACCAAATTGATTTTGAGTTGATTTAACTTGAACTGCTTTTCTAAAAATTTTTCCGTTTTTTATAAGTAACCATAAAATATCAACTTTCTCTTGCTCAGTATTTGGCTCTATAACAACACTGATCCAATCTTCTGTTAAAGAGTCTAAAATACAAATTAAATACTGATACAAGTATCCTCTAGTTGCAGAAATTCCGCCGCTCATACAGTTATCCTAAATTGGCGTTATTGTTTAGGAATTATAGTACAGATATATTCAGTTAATGTCAATCAAGTAATAATACTTACTCAAATACTCTATGAAAACTCTTTCTGAAATCGAAGCTTCTATTAAACAACTACCTAAAGAAGATATTCGTCAACTAGCGATATGGCTTCAAGATTACTTGGAAACTCAATGGGATGAGCAAATCGAAACTGATTTAAAATCAGGAAAGTTAGATCATTTAATTGCAAAAGCTGAAGCAGACATCGCTGCTAATAATGTAAGAGATTTAGATGAAGTCATTAACAACGCCTGATTTCTGGAATGCTTATTTAGCTTTGCCACAAGATCTAAAAAAGCAAGCTAAAAAAGCTTACCAACAATGGAAAGCTGATCCTTCTCATCCATCATTACACTTTAAAAAAGTGCGTAAAAATACTTGGTCTGTTAGAATCACCCGTGATTACAGAGCATTAGCTTTGAAAAAAGGTGATGATTACTATTGGTTTTGGATCGGATCTCATGATGAATACGATGCAATAATAAATTAGTTTATATGGTCGGCAAGGCTTGCTACTAAAATATTTACAATTGCTCTTCGCTATAGAACATCGATTCTAACGCTAACACTGACGTTAATGTACAAATTAAGGTTAAAGTTAATAGTAATCCTAATAACATTGTTTTATCCTCAAAACTCCTTACTTCTGGAATATCATTTATTCGAGAATATAGTTGTATTTCTTAATAAATGTTACTAAAAATTAAAATAACTTAATTTTTAATAAGTAGGTGGTCAGAATTAA
>NZ_BLJI01000015.1 GCF_017312365.1 Chroococcus sp. FPU101 | reverse complement strand
ACGAGAAATTTGTATTCCCAGAGGAGGTACTTCCACGTGGTAACGCTCTCTAATATGTCCGTTGCAGGTGGACGCGACCAAGATTCTACCGGTTTTGCTTGGTGGGCTGGTAATGCCCGTTTAATCAACCTTTCTGGTAAATTACTTGGCGCACACGTTGCTCACTCAGGTTTAATCGTGTTCTGGGCTGGTGCGATGACTCTATTTGAGACAGCACACTTTATTCCAGAAAAACCGATGTATGAGCAAGGTTTAATCCTACTTCCCCACATTGCTACCCTTGGATGGGGTGTTGGCCCTAGTGGTGAAGTAATTGATACCTTCCCCTTCTTCGTCGTTGGTGTTTTACACCTCATTTCTTCGGCTGTTCTCGGTTTTGGTGGCATCTATCACGCGCTACGTGGCCCCGAAATCTTAGAAGAGTATTCCAACTTCTTTGGCTACGACTGGAAAGACAAAAACCAAATGACCAATATTATCGGTTATCACCTCATTCTTTTAGGATGTGGTGCGTTGCTATTGGTCTTTAAGGCGATGTTCTTCGGTGGTGTTTATGATACTTGGGCTCCAGGGGGTGGCGATGTCAGAGTTATCACCAATCCCACTTTAAACCCTGCGACTATCTTCGGTTATCTGCTAAAAGCTCCCTTCGGTGGCGAAGGCTGGATTATTAGCGTTAACAACATGGAAGATATCATTGGTGGTCATATTTGGGTTGGTTTAATTCTTATCGCTGGCGGTATCTGGCACATCTTAACTAAGCCTTTTGCTTGGGCGCGTCGTGCTTTAATCTGGTCTGGTGAGGCTTATCTCTCCTACAGTTTAGGTGCGTTGTCGATGATGGGCTTTATTGCTTCCGTCTTCGTTTGGTTTAACAACACCGCTTACCCCAGCGAGTTTTACGGCCCCACTGGTATGGAAGCCTCTCAATCACAAGCTTTTACCTTCCTCGTTCGTGACCAACGGATGGGTGCTAACGTTGCTTCTGCACAAGGCCCCACAGGTTTAGGTAAATATTTAATGCGTTCCCCCACAGGTGAAATCATCTTTGGTGGTGAAACCATGCGTTTCTGGGATTTCCGTGGCCCTTGGTTAGAGCCGCTACGTGGCCCTAATGGTTTAGACCTCGACAAAATCAGAAATGACGTTCAACCCTGGCAAGTTCGCCGCGCTGCTGAATACATGACCCATGCTCCTTTAGGTTCTCTAAACTCTGTGGGTGGAGTTATCACTGATGTTAACTCTTTCAACTATGTATCTCCTCGCGCTTGGTTAGCAACTTCTCACTTTACGCTTGCTTTCTTCTTCCTTATCGGACACCTCTGGCACGCAGGACGTGCGCGGGCTGCTTCGGCTGGTTTTGAAAAAGGTATTGACCGTGAGTCTGAGCCAGTATTATCGATGCCTGACCTTGACTAAGGTTATTTTCTAAATTTTTTGGAAACTCTCGTCTAAATGGCGGGAGTTTTTATTTAACCCAAAATGATTATCTTTTCGACTCCAACCAATAGGGATGTTATTTTCGCTCAAAAATTGCTAGGCTAAAATTTTAAGGACAGTATTATCAGGTTTATGCAAAAAGTTTCGTTGTTAGTTTTGAGCAGTGTTTTAGGCGTTTTGATTGGACATCCATCGATGTACGCACAGAATTCAGCTTCTAGGGTTTCTTTTGACGATTATCGTAAAGAATGTTTACAACAAGCCACTCAACAAGGATTAGCGGTAGCTTCAGCTAATGATCTATGTAATTGTACGATGAGCAAAATTCGCTCGCAATATACGATTCAACAATTTCAAACCTTAGTACAAAAATCTAAAAACGATAGAGCAACCGCACAACGATTAAGTTCTATTGGTGAATCATGTCTAGATTCAGTTCTTTATGAATAGTAAACTTAAAAAGTTTAGAACTATATGTCTATGATAGGGGTTTGGTTTTCAAACCCTTTTTAGTTTAATTTTTAAATACATGACTAACAATATTAGAAAACAGTTTAATATTTCCCGTATCGCCATCCGTCATCCTCGTTTCACTATCGCTTTTTGGCTAGGTGTGGCTATCGCGGGACTTTTAGCCCTTAGTTCTCTTAAATACGGGCTATTTCCTGAAATTAGTTTCCCCGTCGTTGTTGTCAACGCACAAAACCCTATAGAAACTGCGCTTTTAACCGAAACAAAGCTAACTCAGCCTTTAGAAACAACACTAAATAACATCGAAACCGTTAGAGATGTTTCATCAATGACCTACCCTGGGCGGGCTGTTGTTAATGTTTTGTTTGATATTGGCGATAATTTAGAAACATCGACGGAAATTGTTAAACAAAAATTATCACAAATTTCTTTACCACCTAATACGACTTATGACGTGATACCTGTTAATCTCAATGAATCACCTGTCATTAGTTACGCGCTCTTAAGTGAGACAAAAAGTTTAGATGAACTCAGTCAAATAGCTAAAACAACGATTCTTCCTAAACTGCAAGGTGTATCAGGTGTTTTAAAGGTTAATCTTTTAGGTGATGCTTCGATTACCTCTGAACAATCTACGACGATTAAAACACAATTTCCCACTTTAATTCGTTTTAATCAGCAAAATGCACTCGCTTTACAGGTGATTAAAACCAGCAAAGCAAATACTCTAGAAGTCGTCAGTCAAGTTGAAAAAGTCATCCAAACTCTACAACCGCAATTAAAAGAAATACAATTAACCTTAGGCGAAACTCAAGCAGGTTTTATCCGAGAAGCAACCCAAGCAACCATTGAAGATTTAATCTTAGCAATTATACTTTCTATCTTAATTGTTTTTCCGTTTTTACGCAGTTTTCGTGCCACCCTAATTACTGCTTTAGCCATTCCTCTATCCTTACTAGGAACTTGTATTGTAATGGCAATTTTTGGCTTTAATTTAGAAACCATTACCCTACTTGCTTTAACCTTAGTTATTGGTATTGTAATTGATGATGCGATTGTTGATGTCGAAAATATATCACGTCATATCGAAGAAGGATATAGCCCAAAAGAAGCGGCGATTTTAGGAACAGATGAAATCGGTTTATCGGTGACTGCTTCTACCATTACGATCGCTGCGGTATTTATACCCGTTGCTTTTATGGGGGGTGCCATTGGAAAATTCTTTAAACCCTTTGGTTTAACCGTTTCTGCTGCTGTTTTAATCTCTCTTCTGGTTGCGCGTACTCTTTCACCTGTTTTAGCCGTTTATTGGTTAAAACGACGGAACAATACAAATCAGAATCATGAACAAAATTGGGCGATCGGGCAATCTTATCGTAATCTATTAAGATGGTCACTTCATCATCGAAAAATCGTCATTGGATTAGCCATTCTTAGTTTTGTCGTCGGTGTTGGTTTAATTCCTCTAATTCCTAAAGGTTTCATGCCACAGTTAGATAGAGGGGAATTTAATATTGTTTATACTGTACCTTTACCCAAACTTTCAGTCATTCCAAAACCTGAAAATACTCCTACCCAAACTTCGAATAGTGGCGCGTTTGACTGGATTTCTGAAATCGCTAAATCACCTGAAAGCATTCTTTTAAGACGTACTCAACGCATCGGCGAAAGAATAGAAGAAGCTGTTTTAAAATCTCCAGATGTCGAATCTGTTTTTACTGTTTCAGGAATTCAAGGGACACCCAATAAAGGTAAACTTTATGTTACATTAAAACATGAACGTCAGCTAAAAACCGCCCAAGTACAAGAACAAGTTCGCCAAAATTTACCTCAATTAAAAGGAGTTACCGTTAGTGTAGAAGATATCCCATTTGTGCAAACTGAAGCCGAAAAACCTCTACAAATTGCCATTCGAGGACAAGATTTAAAAGAATTATATCAAAGCGCAGAAACCTTAAAAAATAAGATTGCTCAGTTACCAGGGTTTGAAGATGTCGAGTTATCAAGTCAACTAAGTGATACAGGTGAAATTGTTCAAATCGAAAGACTCAGTGGAACAAATACCGTTTATTTAGAAGCGAATTTAAGTCAAGGGCAAGGGTTAGAAGATGCTACACAAATTGTAGAGGATACTGCTAAATCTATTTTACCTGCTGATATTACTTTAAAACGTTGGGGAAGCTCATCACAAAGTTATGATGTTCTCTCCAGTTTTGGAAGAACTTTAAGCTTATCTATTTTGTTGATGCTACTGGTTTTATTAGCATTATTTGGTAGACTTTTAGAACCGATTGTTGTTGGTTTATCACTACCTTTATCCGTTGTTGGGGCAATGCTCGGATTATTAATAACGCGGAGTGCTTTTGGAATTATTTCTCTGATTGGTTTAATTTTTTTAGTCGGTTTACTCGATAAAAATGCAGTCTTACTTCTTGATTATATTAAGCAACTTAGACGGAAAGGTATGAACCGCGAAGAAGCCATTTTAGAAACGGGTTATGTTCGTCTTCGTCCTATTATTATGACAACTGCATCAACTATTTTAGGAATGTTACCCATTGCGTTAGGATTAGGTGCAGGGGCTGAATTAAGACAACCGATGGCGGTTGCAATTAGTGGAGGTTTGCTAACCTCTTCGTTATTAAGTTTAATTGTTGTACCCGTTCTTTATACAATTCTAGAAGATGTATGGCTAAAAATAGGAAAAGGTAAAACAGGATGAAAACGATATCAAAAAAATTAGATAGTATTCTATTACATAATATCTCTTGGGAACAGTTTGAGATGATTTTAGATGGACTTGGTCAAACTCGTGGTTCAAGAGTCGCTTATTATGAAGGAACATTAGAAATCATGACCCCTTTACCTGAACATGAATATTTTAAAGAAGTAATTGGTGATGCAATTAAAGATATAGCAGAGGGAATTAATCGAGATTTTGAATGTTATGGTTCAACCACTTGGAAAAGAAAGTTTAAAGAAGCAGGATTAGAACCCGATAACTGTTTTTATTTCCAAAATGCTGCTAGAATTCGAGGTAAATTAGAATTTGATTTAAGTCAAGACCCACCTCCAGATTTAGCATTAGAAATAGACTTAACGAGTAAATCTTTAAATCGTTTTCCTATTTATGCACGTTTAGGTGTTCCAGAGATTTGGAGTTATGACGAAGGTGAACTAAAAATCTATTTATTACAAGATAATCAGTATGTAGAAGTTGAAAATAGTTTAGTATTTCCAGAACTTCCTATTAAAGAAATCTTAGTTGTCATCGAAGAATATAGAACAGTTAGCCGTTTAGCCATGAGAAAAGCAATTCGCGAATGGGCTAAAAATAAAATTAATAAAATACTGTAGAATTTTGATCTCCAAACACTCTGAAATATTTTATCGAATTGTTACTTCTAACGTATAATTAGCAGTTACATCAGTTCCAATCACTATTCTATATTCACCTGTTTCTGGTAATCTTCCAGACCAAAATTGTACCCCATCTGCTTCATCAATTAATTGAGAAGGACTATAAACCGTAAAACTTGTTTGATTTCCTGTTATTAAGTTAATATCAATTTGCTGACCTGCACGAGCGCGAAATAGATAATCATGAGTTGTACAGACTGCTATTTTATCTTGAATGGTTGTACCAATTGCACCTCTAGCAAATCGAAGTGATTTGATTATCGGTTTATCTTGACTCTGACATTGCGCGATAATTTGTGTTTGAATTGGTTTTGAACTACTAACAGATATGGGAGCAAAAACACTAAGAACTACGAAAAATAATAATAAACGTAACATAAGACAATTACTACTCTATTTATAAATTATACTATTTTTTATTGAATTATATAAAAAGGTTTGGAGATAAACCCCATACATTTAATCAAAATCTAATTTTATAAAGGGTTTGGTTTATCAATCTCTAGATTTAATTAAAAAATGAAAACAAGTCTGATTCTAGGAACACTTCTATTATCTTTAACTTCACCGTCAAAAGATGCTGATTATTTACGGTTACAAACTGTTTTAGAACAATATGGATTTAAGATTAAATTAGAAACACCACCAGTACGAGAAGCTTATGGAGCATTTGAGAGTCAAACAAGAACAATTTGGATTAATCCGATTGTATTTGATTTAGGAATTGCTAAACCGACTTTAGTTCATGAAGCGGTACACGCAGCCCAATTTTGTTATGGAAAGACAGAAGTACAAGCATTAGGATTAGATATCGAACCACCACCCATGACGCGACTTTATTTCATGCGCTATCATTCTTTTACTCGGCAAATTGAAGCAGAAGCTTATACCATACAAGTACAACCCAATAGCGTAGATTTAGTTATTTCTTTGTTAAATAAACACTGTCGGAAAAAATAATTTTTTTAGCTTAAAAGATTGGCTAACGGTTTATGTTAGTTTAGCAATAAAATATAGAAAGCACAAATAACTGATAATAAAAATTTTGGTTTATCGTTTAGTTATTGATTCCAATCAAAATCAAGACGGTCAAATTATTTTGACGGTCGAACAACAACATTATTAAAACGAGTTCTGAGACTGAAAACAGGCGATCGCTTTGTCGTAATGGATGGACAGGGGAGCGCGTGGAATGCTGAACTAGCAGAAAATACAGCAAATTTACTTGAATTGTTACAAGAATTGACAGAATTACCCATCAGTATTACTTTAATGGTGGCAATTCCGAAAGGGAATGGGTTTGATGAGATAGTACGCTGTTGTACCGAAATTGGTGTCACTGAAATTATGCCAATTATTAGTAAACGCACCCTAGTTCAACCGAGTCAGCACAAAATAGAACGTTGGCGAAAAATTGCCATAGAAGCAAGCGAACAATCAGAACGTCAAAACACACCGATTATTAGTGATGTAATTCCTTTAAGAGATGCTGTTACAAAGATGGCTGATCCGTCTAGAAGCAGTTATATTTGTGTTACTCGCATTGAATCAGACCATTTGATACAAGCACTTAAAAAAAACACTGCTCAATCTATTGTGCTACTAACGGGGCCTGAAGGGGGATGGACATCTGAGGAAGTAGAACACGCAATCAATCAAGGATTTCAACCTGTCTCTTTAGGTTCAAGAATTCTTCGCGCTGTTACTGCACCTGTAGTTGCTCTATCGATCACAGCCGCCATCATTGAAAATCCAAAGATAGAATAAAAAGTATGCTAAAAGAAGTTGCCGAAGCGATTGAGCGTCACGATTACAAAACGGCTGAATATTTATTACAAACGTGGCAACAACAAGAAATAGATAATCCTTGGGTTGTTTTCTATACTGCTCGTTTAGCAGAAGTTAAGGGACATTTAAAGAGCGCAAGTCAACAATATCGAGAATTATTGCAAAAAACCACTAACCTTAAACTAATTGGCCAAATTCGTCAAAGGATTGAGTGTTTAGATGAGATTGATGCACAAAATCAGCAAAAAGTCAAGGAAGAACGGTTAAAAGCCATTGCACAAGCGAACCGAGATCCCGCAAACCAAGAGGCAGGAATTTTAATCTTAGAACCCATTCCTAACGAAGCTAAAAAACAAGCAGCGCAACAGTTTGCACAAATCATGCAACTCGATCCTTATACAGCACGTCTACAGCTACCGAGTCGAGCATGGCGGTTCTATCGAACGGGTACAATTGGAGAATTGCAGATTTTAAAAGAAACGCTAAAATCAGTCACCATTCCTTGTTTTTGCGCCACATTAAAAGATATTCAGAAGATCAAGGTTTATCAAATTGATTATTTTCTAGAAATTTATCCGATTGTCACAGTTGTTTGTCATACTACTCATGGCAAACCAACACTTTTTAAATTTGATCGCTCAGAATTAGTACAACGAGTAGAGGGAATACTACCTGTTTTTGAAGAATGTTTAGAAGTCGGAATTAGACGAAAAATGGAACGTAGAACCAGAACTCTAGACTATATACAAGTTTGTGATTTGCATCTAAAGGAACGTAATATTATCTTACGTCTGTGCGCTCAAACCTACAAATACCATCAAGGATTTGCTTTTTCAGGTAAAAACACTATTGATGCAGCAACCTCTAGAGATCATTGGAATCATTTAATCACTTATTTTAAAGAACGCTTTCCGCAGCAGTCGGTCTATTTAGAGTTTACCCCCTTTGCCGAAACAGCCTTTAATTTTCCCGAAACGCTAAAATTAATTGAGCCTAATCTTGAGCTACTGCGACGAGAAGATACACTTTGGGATCAAGCTTTTCACTTATATAGTAGTTTAGCTTTCTTAAAAGAAAAATATTAGGAAGTTTGTCCATGACGATTAATCAAACTCCTCTCACCTTATATGAGCAAGATTTCCAAAAATGGATTGAGCAAACAATTCAGCAATTAGAAACGAGAGATTATGAATCACTTGATATCAAGCATTTGGTTGAGGAATTAATTGACTTGGGGAAATCCGAAAAAAATGCTTTAGAGAGTAATGTCATGATTTTACTCGCTCATTTACTTAAAGTATTCGTTCAATCCGATGCACCCGAAACAATGAAAAATAGTTGGTATCGCTCAATTATTGAACACCGAGAAAGAGTGATCAAAGCATTAGACGATACACCATCACTTCACAATTACTTACCGACTATTGTTGAGACAGCTTATAGTAGAGGACGAAAAATAGCAATCAAAGAAGGAAAAATTGCCTCATTTGGAGTACGCATCCCACAAGAGCATGAATATCCAAATTCTTGTCCTTTTTCAGTTGAACAAATTTTAGATGAAGACTTTTTCGGGCGTTTAAAGTTGGATTGATTACAATGGATCTAGGGAGCGATCTTAAATCAGAAAATTCTAACTTTAGGATGGACTGCCAGAGAGACAGACACCGCAATGAACGAACAAGAATTATAAAATTCTATGAGCAATAACTCTACAACGTATGGCACAGGTTGGGAATCAGATTGGTTTAAACCCAGTTCTGACCAAGATAGCGCACTTCTCAAGCAAATTGGCTTTCTTCCTGGACTTAAAGAAATCTTAATGCTGCGTCAAGTTCATGCACTAGAACACGCGACGGTTTGGGTCTTGAGTGAAATGCAAGACAAAAACCGTTTAGACTGGGATAGAGAAGCACAACCCGATAATGAGAATTTAGGGGGTTTATCGACTGATCAAGGATTTTACCTCTATGGTCAGGTTAACCCAATTGATTTAAAAAAAGCGGTTCGTCAGGCACTCCATCGCTTCAAAGAGGGCGAATGGAATTTAGCCGTACATCCGCGCTGTGGAACTAATTTATCAGTTGCAATGTTGGTTACAGGGGGCTTGGCATTTGGGATTCATCTATTATTACCTAAAGGCCCCATTGAACAATTATTAGGTTTAGGAGTTGCTGCTGCTTGTGCTTTTCAAGTTTCCCCCGATTTAGGTAGAGACGCGCAAAAATACTTAACAACTTCAATTCCCTTTAATCTAGAATTGGTGGATGTCACACCAACTAAGGATTTTTGGGGACGTTCAGCCTATTTTGTTCGGGTACAATGGCATGAATCGCAATAAAAATTAAAGTTATTACTGTAGAGAGATGCCCAATCCAGTAGTAATCTGTTATCTGAACGGTTTTTTTAACAAAACGCCTATGTCTGCTATTGAACGTGGAGCTAAGGTTAAAATACTGCGGAAAGAGTCTAACTGGTTTGGCGATGTGGGAACCGTCGCTAGTGTAGACAAAAGCGGTATTATTTACCCTATAATTGTTCGTTTTGATACAGTCAACTACAATGGTATTAGTGGTAGTGCGACTGGAGTTAATACCAATAACTTTGCTGAAAGCGAATTACAAGTCGTTGAAGCTGCACCCAAAAAAGCAAAAGCCTAAAGTTAAATAACTGCTCTTTTTAAGGAACTGTACTTACTGTGCCGGAATTACCGGAAGTAGAAACGGTTTGCAAGGGTTTAAATCAATTAACCCAAGCAAAAATCATTCAGGGTGGGGAAGTGTTACTAAACAGTACACTAGCCTACCCTCTTTCTGTGGATGAATTTTTATCTATAATCACAGGGAAGGTGAACGCCAACGGCGCACCTTTGGTGATCGCACATTGGCACCGACGTGGTAAATATCTACTCGCTCAATTAGTCAATGCTGATAGTGAACCTCAAGGAATGTTAGGGGTACACCTACGAATGACAGGGCAACTACTATGGTTAGAACAAAGTGAACCTGTCTCGAAACATACTCGGATACGGCTCTTTTTCGGTGACAACCAAGAATTACGCTTTATTGATACGCGAAAATTTGGCAAAGTCTGGGGCATTCCACCCCACACCCCCCCAGAAAAGATCATCACTGGTTTGCAGAAAATGGGGCCAGAACCCTTTAGTAATGATTTTACCGTAGAATATCTAAAAAAACGTCTTAAAACACGTCACAGAGCTATTAAAACGCTACTTTTAGAACAAGAATTAGTGGCAGGAATTGGCAATATTTACGCCGATGAAGCACTATTTAAAAGTGGCATTCCACCAACAACGATCGCAAGTAATTTAACTCCAACTCAAATCGAACGTTTACACCAAGCCATTTTAGAAGTTTTACAAAAAGGAATCGACGAAGGGGGAACAACCTTTAGTTATTTCCGTGATGTCATGGGAGTCAATGGAAATTATAGCGGTGTCGCTTGGGTTTATGGTCGTTTTGGTCAATCTTGTCGGGTTTGTGGTACATCAATAGAACGGATGAAATTAGCAGGGCGATCGTCTCATTTTTGCCCCCAGTGTCAGAAACTAAAATGATGAACAAGACTATCTACAAGTGATAAAAATGGTATGGCTATTTAGTTTATCAGCCGAATGTGGTACTACTCAATCGGATGCAGAAAAGTTTGCTCAGTATTTTGCTCAGATTTCTTTTGTTCTCTCAAATGGGATGCGATCGCAATGTCATGCTAATCTATTTCAGGATCTTGAGGAAAATTGGTGGTGTCGAGTTACTCCTGATCAAATTAGTGAAGTTGGTATTAATACACCTGAGACGGCTTATATAATGACAGAAATAGGTATTGTACTTTATCATTATTTGTGATCTGCTCCAGTGTTTCGCTATGCCTTAGTCGGTGTAGAAGTAGACGAGTTTAGAACTTATAGTAAATTAATAGAAGATTCGGCGATTTTATCTTTTTCTGGATTAGTTTTATCTAAAACAATTTGGGCTGAAATTGGTAAACCTTCCACTTGTCGAGATTTTAGTTTAGGATACGTCTGGAAACCCTACGAAGGAGAAGTATATAAACCGTTGTTAGTTTCGTCTCATTTAAAAAATAAATTAAATGAATTGTTAGTTATGAAATAAAATTGAGGTTAACCCAAATGGTACAAACACCTTCTAAAAACTTAACACTAGAAGAATTCTTAAAGCTACCAGAAACTAAACCCGCTAGTGAATATATTGATGGTCAAATTATCCAGAAACCGATGCCAAAAAGAAAACATAGTGCAATTCAAGGTAATTTGGCAACTGCTATTAATACTATTATAAGACCTCAAAAAATTGCACGAGCATTTTCAGAATTACGTTGTACTTTTGGAGGGCGTTCAATTGTACCTGATAGTGCGGTCTTTGTTTGGAATAGAATTCCTCGTGAGCAAAATGGTGAGATAGCTAATAATTTTTTGGTAGCTCCAGATTGGTCTATCGAAATCTTATCACCCGATCAAAGTCAAACCAAAGTCACTAAAAAAATTTTACATTGTTTGCAGCATGACACCCAAATCGGTTGGTTAATCGATCCAGATGAACAAACGGTATTCGTTTATTATCCCAATAAACAAGCTGAAGTTTTTGATGAACCTGAGCAATTACTGTCTGTGCCATCTTTTGCAAGTGAGCTAAAATTAACCGTACACGAGCTATTTGCGTGGTTATTGAATTAAGCGCAGATTAAGCAAAAAAGAATAAGATAAGTTTCCCATCGTATTTTTAAAGAATCACATTTTTTACAACAAGGATGGCAGAATTGAGATAGCGTTCTTGTACTGTGATGTTTCTTTTTGTCATCTGCTGCAATTTTCTATTAACTTTATTCAATCTCTATCTAGTCTTTCGTCTGATGCAACTCCGAAAGATCTTAGCACGAGTGACAAAAACCTTAATTTATGTAGAACGTCGTATCCATCGTATTTTATATCCCGCGCCAGAGTATATCATTATTGAACAGCAAGGAATACAACGACTTAGGGCATACTATCAGATTTTAGGGCTACAAATTGAAAGCGTTCAACCGTTTTTTATTTTATTTTCTTTAGGGGTTCGTTTTTGGCGAAGACAGTCTAAACATCAAAAAATCTCATCTCGCAGTTTTCCTTTATCTTTGCTGCAAGGACGATTTTAGGAATAATAAAATTATATTTTAACCATAAGAGACTATGAGCGATCTAACACAATCTAAATGCGTACCTTGTCACGGGGCTGTAGCAGCAGCAACAAGTGATGAAATTGCCGAACTAAAATTACAGGTTCCTAGCTGGAATATTATTGAATATGAGGGAGAATTACGATTAGAAAAAGTCTATAAATTTCCTGATTTTAAAAGTGCGATCGCATTTACTAACGCAGTGGGAGAGGAGGCGGAAAAAGAAGGACATCACCCCGCTTTACTCACTGAATGGGGTAAGGTAACGGTAAGCTGGTGGACTCATGCGATTAATGGTCTACACAAGAATGATTTTATTATGGCAGCCAAGACAGATACTATTAAAGAAGCTTTTAATTAATTGTATCTAACCAACGATTAGCGATCGGCATTCTCCAACCTGTTCCAAAAGCCCTATCTGTGATTTTAAGTCCTGGGGGGGCTTGTTTTCGTTTAAATTCGGCACGTGTAATTAATTTAATCACTTGTTGTACCACCATTGGCTCATGTCCTGCCTGTATAATTTCAGTTAAGGATTGATGTTCATTAACAAAGCGTTCAATAATGTCGTCTAATATTTCATAAGGCGGTAATGAATCTTGATCCAATTGATTTGGTTTTAATTCTGCGCTTGGTGGTTTAATTAAGACATTTTGGGGAATAATTTCTCTATCGCGGTTTAACCAATGGCAAAGGGAATAAACTCTTGTTTTTGGCACATCAGCAATAACGGCTAATCCTCCATTCATATCACCATACAATGTACAATATCCTACGGCCATTTCTGATTTATTACCCGTTGAAAGTAACAAGTAACCAAATTTATTAGCAATAGCCATTAAAAGCGTGCCTCTAATGCGTGATTGTAGATTTTCTTCAGCAATACCGAAACTTGTTCCTGTAAAAATTGGTTCTAATACAGAGTCATAGCTATTCATCACTTCACTAATAGCAATTGTTTCACTCTTAATTCCTAAATTATTGACTAATTTTTCTGCATCACTAATAGAATGATCAGAACTATAAGGAGAGGGCATCAAGACACCTAATACATTTTCTTTTCCTATTGCTTCTGTGGCGATAGCTGCGACTAAAGATGAATCAATTCCACCACTTAATCCTAATATTACTTTAGTAAAACCACATTTCTTAGTATAATCTCTTACGCCTAAAACCAAAGCCGACCAAATTTCTGCTTCTTCGGTTTCTGGAAGTTCTACAATAGAAGCAGGTAATAAATCTTGTTTTTCTGGATCAAATTCAACAATCACTAAATCTGATTCAAATGATTTAGCACGACAAACGACTATACCCTCTCTGTTAAAAGCAACACTATTACCATCAAACATTAAATCATCATTGCCACCAATTTGATTAGCATAAACAATCGGTATATTATAATATTTTGCGCTATGAGATAACATCGCTTCTCTTAGTTTTTGTTTATTATACCTGTAAGGAGAAGCCGATAAATTAACAATAAAATCAACACCTAAATGAGTCAGATCTTTTATGGGATTCACTAAATACTGACGTTTACCCCAAAAAATATCATCATTCCATAAATCCTCACAAATCGTAACACCTACTGATAGATAATCATCTTTGTTGGAGGAAAGTTCAATTTTAAAAAAGTCGCTTTCATCGGCAGGCTCAAAGTAGCGATCTTCATCAAAAACATCATAGGTTGGTAACAAACGTTTAGAAAAAATTTGCTTAATTTCGCCATTTTCTAGTAAAGCAGCACTATTAAATAGAGGTTTTTCGCCCGACAAATTAGCTTGAGGATTAATCGTTGCTAGTCCGACTAAAACAGTTAAGTTACTAGGAATTTTGGCTGCTAAATCTTCTAGTTGTATCTTCATGTTTTGAAGAAAACTATAATTTAATAATAAATCTTTTGGAGGATAGCCACATAATGATAATTCGGGTGTTAATAATAATCTAACTCCTTGACTTGCTGCTTCTTGTGCTGCTTGTAAAATTTGTTGAGCATTATTGTTTAAATCACCAATAGTAGGATTAAGTTGAGCGATCGCAATTTTCATAATGTTAAATAAATAATAAAGGTTTATCTTTTAAAGGAGTAAAAGAAGGTTCATCAAAGCGATATAAACTAGCGGGACGACCAGCACCTTTAGACACTTTAATACCTGTATCTGACAAAAATCCTAATTTTAATAGCTTGTTTCTAAAATTAGAATAATCAGAAAAATTTTCACCTAAAATAGTAATATAAAATTGATATAAATCATTTAAAGTAAATAATTCTGGTAAAACATCAAAAGCAATCGGGCTATATTTAAGCTTACTTTTTAAACGTTGATGTCCATACTCCAAAATTTGATTATGATCAAAGGCTAATTGAGGTATTTTTTCAATCATATACCAACTAGGTGAACTCGACTTTTGAATTAATTCTGCTTCTTCATATCGAACTAAAGCAAAATAACTAACTGAAAGATAGCGTACTCCAAAAGATTCGGGTGATTCTCTGGGATCACGATTGGGCCCACCAAATGTATATAATTGTTCTAAATAAAGATTATTAACCCGAATCAGTTCTGATAAAGTTCTATACGCTGCTTTTTCTAATGATTCTCCTTCTTGAACTAAAGTCCCTGGTAAACTCCAAGAATTTAGAAACGGTGTTTTCAATCTTTTACTTAATAAAACCAACAGACGATTTTGTTGAGTATCAACTGAAAAGATGACATTATCCACACCGACTTTAAAATTAGCTAAATCTTTTGATGTAACTGAATTCATGCGTATAATTTTTCTTGATAGATATATTCTCTAATATGTGGTGTAACAACCGTATAATCATGTTGTTCTCGATAGGCTGTAGAAGAAGCTTCAGGCGCATTCATATCAGCAATTTGACAAATTCCGCCTAACTTTTCTAATTCTGTAATATCTTCGGGATAAATTGAATATCCTTGTCTTGGAATAATAATGAGTTTAGCTTTTTGTAGTAATTCTTTGGTTTGATACCAGCATCGAATCTGTTGAATTAAATCTGAACCAATCACTAAATAATAGTCCGCATCATTACCCCAAATTTTTCTAGCTTTGTCTACACTAACTAAACTACGGCGATGGCTTAAATCTCTTCTTAGTTCAAGATTATTTATATCTGGTTTAATCTCTTTAATTAATAAATCAAGCATTTTCATTCGATGTTCTAATAATGTTTGATGCTCTTTAAACGGGTTATCGGAAGCCCAAACAGCTACCCAATCAAAATGATAAGATAACCATTGTAAAATCGCTTGATGTCCTGCGGTTGGTGGATCGGCACTGGTACCAAAAAGAGCAATTTTAAGCATGATGAATCAGGCTTTCTAAAGCGTTAGTTAAAGTAACAAAAATCGAATCGGGTTGAGTTATTTGACGAGTTTTTAGAGGAAGTTTAGTAACATTCATTCGAGTACGTTGTTGAATAGTTGTTAAAGATTCGGAAGGTTGTATTATTTTTCCTTGTTTCATCACTAATTCTAATAAAGGAACTTCTTCTAAATCTGGTGATTCGGTGATTAATCCTAAGCGATCGCTATAAATTTTCAAATCATCCTGATGACGGAAAATCTGTTTACGCCCAGGATAAGTTACTTTTGCTGCCGATTTCTTCATAGTAGGAATATCATTAATTTCGACTAATTTATAAACTCCATTAACGGGTGTTCCTGTGACTAATTTGGTTCCGATGCCGTAGCCATCAAAACACGCCCCCAAGTCTTTTAAACGCGTGATTTCCCATTCATCTAAATCACCACTCGCAAATAACAAACTATCGGGTAAAAAACCTCTCACTTTCTGCGATAGGGTAACTAAATCACCTGAATCAATTCTGACACCAGAAACCTGTATTTTTCCCGCTTGAATTTGTTCGGATAACCGTTTGGCTGCATCTATTGTGTCATAGGTATCAATTAATAGAGGTGCATTGGGGAAATAGCGATGGAAAATTCTAAACGCTTCATCTTCTCCCCCTTCTAATGCCCCAGCTGCCATGATAAAAGAATGTGCCATTGTACCACTTGGTTTAATGCCTAATTTAAGGGCTGTTGCTACATTAGAGGTACTGTCTAAACCTGCGGCAACGGCTGCCCGCGCCCCCCACATTGCCCCCTGTGGACTAAAAGCTCTTCTGGTGCCAAACTCTAACAAGATGGCATCATCCCCCGCTACATCGCGCATTCTAGCTGATTTCGTCGCAATTAGGGTTTGATAATTAATCGTATTCAATAAATAGGTTTCTACTAATTGGGCTTGCCAAAGAGGTGCTTCAATCCGCAAAATGGGTTCATTGGCAAAAATTGGTGTTCCTTCTGTAACTGCCCAAACATCTCCCGTAAATTTTCCCGATGCGAGAGTTGTCCAAAATCGCTCAGGAACATGAGTAAAAATACCTGTTTTTTCTAGGGCTTCTAAATGGCTGGCGGTAAAATGAAAAGACTGTAGATACTCTAAAGCTTGCGTTAACCCCATTGCTATCAAATAACCATAATTGGGGGGTAAACGACGAGTAAAGAGTTCAAAACTGGCGGGATCATTTTCGATCCCCTCACCACAATAACAAGCAATCATCGTCAATTGATACAAGTCTGTCAGAAGACTGTAATCATCAGGGGTAGGATTTAGTGTTTGTGCATCTGGTGTCATTGATGTTATTGCTTGAAAGTGAGGTTATTCTAATTATAGTAAAAATTACCAAAATTAGAATAAGGTTTCTGTTATTTAAATTACAGATTTTAGTAGGGGTTTGGTTACCAAACCCTTACAAGATGCTTCATGAATTGAAAACTGATATAAATTTAACGCACGGAAAAAGTGACAAAAATCTCCTTGCTGACTTCCACTTCAAGCGGATCATTAGCATCATAAGGTACACTTGAACTGCCAAATAAAAAACCTTCACCCGTCGCGCATTCTTCGGGTAGGAAAACGCCATAAAAGGGTTCAGCTACCGAAGGAATGGGGTTTAATTCAGCATTCACTGCATCTGCAAGCGCAATAGCTCGATTTTGGGCATCTTTCATCGCATTTTTATACGTTTCGCGTTGTAAAGCCTGACAATCATTCACACTATAGCGTACTTCAAATTGATCAAACTTAAAGGGCTGATCCTTACGAATAGCACTACCCGCCGTTGTGATAATCTGTTGTAGACGCGGATGAGTCGGGTTAGCTACAGTCACAAAAATTTTCGTGTTAGTATTATTCGTCGGAGTCGGTAGCGGAAAAGGCAAAGAAAAACCCGATGTACTATTTTGCGGATATTGAATTTCTATATCAGTCTTAGAAATGCCGATCGCCAAAAGAGCATCTACAATATCTTTAACCTGAGTTTCTAGTGGGGTCTTTTTTTGCGCCTTGATAAAGTAAGCTACTGTATTGTCATCTGTTGGAGAAACCGCACTTAAAGTAAATTTGAGTACAGCAGTATCAGCCTTTTGTTTAGCTTTACCCTTACCGACTACCATAAAAGTCTGTGGATTATTAGCAGGTGGATAAAAAAACTGTGCGATAGGATTGAGAGGATTCGCTTTGACTGGTATTGAACTTATTAGTAACAATAAACCTGACATTAGAGGAAGAATAGCAGTTTTTGCCATACTTTTTAAAGGAGTGAAGCTTGAGAACTCATTGATCTTCAATACGATACCATTATTTAACTAAACTAAATACAATTCTCGAAAACATAAGTATTTTTACTAGATTTAAAACTAAATAGAAAGTATAAAGTATTATGTCGATCCTTCAATATTTATGTCTGAATAACAAGAGCATTATTTTTTTTTAGATAATAAAGTTAGAAGAAAACAATTAAACAAGAAGATGGAGGTCAAAATTATGAACGTATCGCCCAGTCTTTTTCTAAAATTAACAGCAATCTTAGTTATATTCTTTGGTCTTGTTCAATATCTAACCGAAGGTTTTGCCAGAATATTTAGCCCTACCGATGATCATTATCCCGAAACTGGAGTGCAGCCATATGATAGCGAACCCTATGCAGCCCCGAAGAGTTAGATAGCTAGTTTTGTGTTTGCCTCGATATCATGATCATAAAGGTGGTTCATCCCCACCTGATTTTTTTTAAGAATAAATATGGAACATCCCCTCTTTTTCGATAATCTAGAAAGCAAAAAGAAAGATCGAACTTTGCTTTTATGAAACTACGCGAACTGTTACTCAACATTTCTTCTGACTCCGTTATAAGCGATCATCCCGCTTTAGACAACGAAATTACGGGAATTTGTACCAATTCCCACGCTTGCCACACAGGAGATTTATTTATCGGAATGCCTGGAACCCGCGTCGATGGCGGAGATTTTTGGCAAAGTGCGATCAGTAGTGGTGCGAGCGCTGCTATAATTTCACCAGAAGCAGCCACCAAATACCCCCCAACCGCGAATGATTGTGTGATTCAATGTGCTGATCTGGTGACAGCTTGCGCGAATATTGCCGCCACTTTTTACCAACATCCCACACAAACTTTAAAACTCATTGGAATTACAGGAACTAACGGCAAAACCACCACCACCCATTTAATTGAATACTTTTTGGAACAAACCAACCATCCCACCGCTTTACTCGGAACTTTATACACTCGTTGGAAAGGATATCAAGAGACAGCGACGCATACTACACCTTTTGCTGCAGACTTACAAAAACAATTTTTTAATGCAGTCAAAGCAGGTAATGAATATGCAGTCATAGAAGTTAGTTCACACGCACTAGCCCAAGGACGAGTCAAAGCTTGTACTTTTGATGTAGCCGTTTTTACGAACCTCACACAGGATCACCTAGACTTTCATAAAGATATGGAAGACTATTTTAGTGCAAAAGCAAAATTATTCGATCCTGATTATCTCACGGGAAAAGCAATCATTAATTTAGATGATCCCTACGGACAACGTTTAATTAATTCTTTGCCTAAAAATCAAGTCTGGAGTTATAGCGTAAATAACAGTGATGCAGACTTCTATACCAATGCTTTAACCTATGGTTCTACGGGTATCAGTGGTGTTTTACATACTCCCATTGGTGCGTTTAATTTTCGTTCTCCCCTAGTTGGACAGTATAACTTATCTAACCTACTCGCCGCGATCGCATCTACTACACATTTTGGTTTAGATATCCCCACTTTGTTACAAAAATTACCCGAATTTTCTGGCGTTCCAGGTAGAATGGAACGGGTTCAGATTAGTGATACTCAAGATATTAGCGTTATTGTCGATTATGCACATACCCCCGACAGTTTAGAAAATCTCCTTAAAGCATCTCGCCCTTTTATTTCAGGTAAAATGATCTGTGTGTTTGGATGTGGAGGGGATCGCGATCGTACCAAACGCCCGAAAATGGGTAAAATTGCCGCAGAATTAGCCGATGTAGCAGTAGTTACCTCAGATAATCCTCGAACCGAAAATCCAGATCAGATCCTACGCGATATTTTAGATGGTATACCCACATCTATTGAGCCATTGGTAGAAAAAGATCGATCTACTGCTATTCATACAGCGATTCTACAAGCTTCACCCAGTGATGGTGTGATTATTGCAGGAAAAGGACACGAAGATTATCAGATTTTAGGAACAGAAAAAATTCATTTTGACGATCGTGAACAAGCTAGAGACGCTTTAATGAAGAGGTTAAAATAATGTAGAAATTTGGTTACCAAATCCAGATAAGATGAGGGTTTGGAGACTAAACCCCTACAAGTGATCAGTATAAAAGTTTTTTTCTTTTACTGATTACTGTTCCTAACCCCTATCAGCAAAATAACAAGGAAGATTTTTATTAGATGAAAGCTATTGTTATAAAAACCCCTGGAGATCCAGACGTTTTACAATTACAGGAGATACCAACCCCTAAAATTAAAAATCCTACTGAGATTTTAATTCGTCTAAAAGCGGCAGGAATTAACCCAATTGATACGAAATTACGTCAGCGCGGGACATTTTACCCTGAACAAATGCCAGCCATTTTAGGGTGTGATGGTTCGGGTATTGTAGAAGCGGTAGGATCACAGGTACAACGTTTTAAAGTTGGGGATGAGGTGTATTTTTGTGCGGGAGGTTTGGGTAAACAAGGAACAGGAAATTATGCAGAATATGCCGTTGTCGAAGAATATTTAGTTGCCCGAAAACCCGCATCTTTATCTTTTGCCGAAGCAGCGACAGCCCCTCTCGTTTTACTAACCGCATGGGAAGCATTATACGATCGCGCTAGACTAGAATCAGGTCAAAAAGTCCTCATTCATGCAGGTGCGGGTGGTGTCGGTCATGTGGCGATTCAACTTGCTAAACTAAAAGGGGCTAAGGTTTGTACCACTGTAGGATCACCCGATAAGGAACGATTAGCGCGTCAATTTTGTGCCGATTATCCGATTTTCTACAAACAAACTGATTTTATCCAAGCGGTGTTAGATTGGACGGATGGTAATGGGGTTGATGTGGCGTTTGATACAGTAGGTGGCAAGGTTTTTTTTGATACTTGTCAAGCGGTGAAAGTCTACGGAGATCTCGTAACTATTTTGGAACCAGATTCCAAAATTGGTAGCCTTAAAGATGCCCGTAATCGTAACTTACGCATTAGCTTAGAATTAATGTTAACGCCTGCACTTAAAGGTTTGGTCGATGCCCAAAAACATCAAACCAAGATATTAGAACAATGCGCGAGATGGTTAGATCAAGGAAAACTAAAAATTCATTTAAGTCAATCTTTTGGGCTAAAAGACGCAATAAAAGCCCACAAACTCATCGAAACAGGTTCAGTGACAGGAAAAATTGTTTTAATTATCGATTAAAACTAAGACGGATTTAACAGGGCGTTTAATTGTTTTTCCTTCTGAATCGACTTTGCCATAAAAAGTTTTACCTTGATAATAAAGGCTAGAAGAACTACCGCCATCTAAATTTAGGGCTTCTTTTGCCCCTAAACTTTTCATAAAATTAGCTAATTCAGGTAAAGACATTCCAGAATCTTTCGCTAATTTGGGTTTTTGGGCAATCATCACCCAGATTATATGATTTTCAGCAATCCCGATCGCTGTTCTAGCATTGCGTCGATTATAGCCTAAAGCATCTCGAATCATCTGACCATTTTGCATCGTGATAAATGCCTCGGTTTCAGCCGTTAGAGAGGGTAATAAACGGGGCCCACCTCCGATAGAATTAATTAACTGACAGTTTGCTGGAATGGGATCTTGATGAAAAGCGATTGAGTATCTTACTGTATTCTGACATTGATACTGTCGCCATTCACTTCGATTTAAAATTGCTCTTAGATAGGCTTGTAAATCAGGATTATTCATTAAACGTTCATTTTGTTTCGGATCTCCAGTGATTACGCCATTTTGGATCATATAAGAAGTAGTTTTCTGATTTTTTGGATCGAAAAAACCCGCATTGAGGGCAGCGATCGTATTTCCTTGGGTAGCAAATTGTTCAACAAAATCAACTTGGGGCGAAACTTTGAGCTTGATTGAATAAGAATTATCAAGAGGGATTGACAAAATATGTGCAATACTGTTCGGTAAATCTTTTTTTTGATAAAGAATCTGATCCCGAACGAGTTGATTAGAATTTGAACAAGTTAGTAAAGTAATGCTCAATCCTAGAGATAAAGATGCGATACGGAAAAAATGGATCAGTTTCATATTAGCTTGAATGTATAGATATTTTTAAATAGAATACCCAAAAAAGACTTTAAGACTTTGTGTACAGACTTATCAGACGCAATACAGTATATTTTTAGGATAATTAATACTAGAAATTATCCAGTTAAGAGCCATCACCATTAATCCTATGCCAGAAGAAACTACTCGAACTCCAGACTCTGAAATCTCCTCAGAGGTTGCGGAAGTCGTAGAAGCAAAACCAGAACCAAAAGCTAAACCAGCAGAAGCAGCAGGAGAAAAACCAGCCGCCGCGAAGAAACCCAAAGCACCAGCAATAGAAGATAAACCGTTTACCGAGTTTATCGAACAACATTTTATACCTGCGTTAAAAGAAGCGATCGCTAAAAAGGGAATTTCTGATGTAGAAGTGTCTTTTAAAAAAGAACCGCTTCCCATTGCCGGATTGTCCACCAATGAGCAATACTGGCAAGTAAAGGGAAATTTAGAAGCAGGAACACGTCAATTTAATCTTTATTTCTTTGATGAAGATATTAACGGTAAAAAAGCCTTTTCTTATGCAGTGAATGGCTTAAAACCGAGTACTCTAGAGTCTTTCATGATTGATGAAAAGAAAGCCCCATTAGATCTATTGTTGCTGTATACGATGCAACGATTAAACGCTCAAAAATGGTTTTCAGGTAACTAAACGGTGTAAGGTGGGGTTTTTCCCGCCTTACTGTTTAAGCTTGAGTCACTAATGATTCTGAATTAACATCAGGCATTTCTTCTGAATCACTGACAGAATTAAGGTTTTCTTCTAAAATATTGAGAACGACTTGAGGATCAGTTGCTTGCTGCATAATCTCAGCTTCCCAGTCGTGACGATTTTTTAAATTCGGTAAGTCGGTACGCAGTTCTTCAAGTAATGCAATAATTTTAGCGGTTTTCTGCTCGGTGAGAAGATTAATTTGAAGCATTAAATGCGATCGTTGTTCGGCTAAATTTTCTTGATGTGACTGACGAACTAGAACCCCCGTTGAAATTAACAAAGCAGCCATATCAAGCGTTTGGTCTTGAAAGTTATATTTAGGAAAATTGAAGGGTAGGGCTGCATCACCTACAACATAACTCAAAGCGATCCAAATAGCAAAGAGAATTAACTGAGCGTATAAAAAACTAGATTTTCCAAAAATAACGGACACTTGATGTAATAATTGCTCGTGCCGAGGTGCTTTTTGTTCTTGTTTGGCTTGAAAACCAATAATCGTTTCTATATTATCAATGACTTGCTGTGGTAAAGGATATTTTTCTCCTTTAATGTATACTGAACCAGAAGGCTTGTGTGAATCTTTGGCACCTTGAAAACGAGTACTCATCTTTAGTTAAACATTTCTTATAGTCTTAGTAATAGTCATAGGATACAAAACTGAACAACAGACTTATACTACACACAGATAGATATTAGACAAAATTTCACTGCATTTTTTATCTGTCTTTAGACTAAGATAAACTCATCTTATTTTAAAGTTTAGAATTATTTATTGTGCATTTGTTCACACGCCCCAATACTCACCCAATTACTAGAACCATCTGACCAAAATTCTTTTTTCCAAATGGGTACATTATGTTTAAGAGTATCAATTGCATAACGACACGCTTCAAACGCTTCACCACGATGGGGACAACCCACAGCGACTAAAACACTAATTTCACCAATTTTGAGTTTACCAATGCGATGATGGATTACTACTTGATTCGCATCTTTCCATTGTTGACGAATACTAGCTGCGATCGCCCGAAAAACTTCTATCGCCATTGGTTCATAGGCTTGATATTCTAAATATACGACTGGCTTTCCATCCGTTTGATTGCGAACTGTACCACTCATCACCACGATCGCACCATTCGCGGGATCATCGGCTAAACTATAGACTTCTTCTAACGATAGCGGCGCAAAACTAATTTTAAAGTGATCTTGAGTAACATTTGTTTGGGGTGCAGAAACAGAAGGTAAATTCATGGTTCTTTTGAGAAAAGTAATTTTGTTATTTGTATCAATCTTTGCAGATTTAACTGAAGTTCTCCTATACCAACAGATAGCGATTCGACAGAAGAAATTAAAAAATCAAGAATCAGTGACTTTATTGATGCAAACATTCTAATTTTAGCGACATAATTAAATTAGTCTACATTGTGTTTGTCGGCTCGATAAAATGCGACGGGACAAAGAAAAATTGTTAAAGGTTATGACGGACATCTGACACGAGTCCGCCAAATCTATGTCTTTGGGCGTACTACCAACAGACAGTTAAGGTATAATGGATGACCAATTAACAATCATCTACCCAATCTTCACGCTCTCAAAGCTAGGGTGTGATATCTACAACAAAAGCTTGCTCGGTTTGGCTTTTTGGACTTCTTGGCTTAAGGCGCGAAAAGTAAAGTCTAATCAGATCTGTTGCTTCTTTTGTCGGGTCAACCGCTTGATACAAATACTAGATAGGTATTTATTCTTACTATGATTTTTTTTCTGCCTTCATTAATTTGGGATAAAAATAAGATAAAGCGATTTTTTCTGTCGTAAAGGTGCAAAATTCTTCCTTGGGAATGGATGAATTAAACTCATCTACTGCTTTTTCTGTATCACTTAATCTATTTAATCAGTTTCTATAACCAGAATGGAGCCTCGAATTAGAATGAATAAAGACGATCGCCAATCCACTCACTCAATTGATCCTTTTTGGGGGCCCAGATGGCTCGTAGAAGAACGAGATGCGTGCGGAGTCGGGTTTATTGCCGATGTTAAAGGGAAAGGAAGCCACAAACTGATCGAACAAGCCCTGTTAGCATTAGGCTGTATGGAACATCGCGGCGGATGTAGTGCCGACTATGATTCGGGTGATGGTTCTGGTGTGATGACAGCCATCCCCAGCGAGGTTTTAGCGTCTTGGTTCACCGAACATCAGATCGAGATGCCACCAAAAGATCAACTCGGTGTCGGAATGGTTTTTTTACCCCAAGATCTTAACCGACGCGCTCAAGGCAAGTCATATATTGAAGAAGTTGTCAAGGATGTAAATCTTAAGATCCTAGGATGGCGTGAAGTTCCAGTCCGTCCAGAAGTTTTGGGTAAACAGGCGAAAGAAAATCAGCCTCATATTGAACAGATCCTAGTCACCTCAGATGGACTAAAGAGTAAAGATTTAGATCGAGTTCTCTACATCGCTCGTTCAAAAGTGGGCAAACGATTAGCCGATGATTTTTATATCTGTACTTTTTCTTGTAGCACGATCGTCTATAAAGGGATGGTCAGATCAGTCGTTTTGGGTGAATTCTATTCTGACCTGAAAAACCCCCTCTTTAGCAGTCCTTTCGCTATCTATCATCGTCGTTTTAGTACGAACACGATGCCGAAGTGGCCCCTCGCTCACCCGATGCGTCTTCTCGGTCATAACGGTGAAATTAATACCCTTTTGGGCAATATTAACTGGATGTCAGCCAGAGAACTTAATCTTAAAGTCCCAGGCTGGACAAAAGAAGAATTAGAGGCTCTAACCCCCATTGTTAATCCGAATAATAGCGATTCCTATAACCTCGATAGTACGATGGAACTCTTGGTTAGAGCAGGACGCAGCCCTTCAGAAGCGGCGATGATCCTTGTTCCAGAAGCCTATAAAGATCAGCCAGACTTAAAAAACAACCCAGAAATTACGGATTTCTATGAATATTACAGTGGCTTACAAGAACCTTGGGACGGCCCTGCATTAATTGTATTTAGTGATGGAAAAATGGTCGGAGCAACCTTAGACCGTAATGGTTTACGTCCTGCTCGTTATAGCATTACCAAAGATGATTATATTGTCGTTTCTTCTGAAGCGGGAACCGTCGACCTCCATGAATCAGAAATCATCGAAAAAGGACGACTCGGGCCTGGACAAATGATCGTCGTCGATCTAGAAAGTCATAAAATCCTGAAAAACTGGGAAATTAAACAACAAATCGCTCAACAACATCCCTATGGGGAATGGGTAAAATCTCAGCGCGTCGTCCTTAATGCTCACTCCTTTGCAGTTGAACCCAAAATCGCTACAGGAGAATTACTAGGGCTACAAACCGCTTTTGGCTATACTGCCGAAGATGTCGAGATGATCGTCATCCCAATGGCTTCCCAAGGCAAAGAACCAACTTTCTGTATGGGGGATGATACACCGCTTGCGGTTCTCTCTGATAAACCCCGTCTGTTGTACGACTACTTCAAACAACGTTTTGCTCAAGTTACGAACCCTCCGATCGATCCGCTACGTGAAAGTCTCGTCATGTCCTTAAATGCCTATTTAGGAGAACGGGGTAACTTGATGATCGAGAGTGCTGAAGCGGCTCAAGTTTTGCAATTAAATACACCAGTACTAAATGAAGCCGAGCTAGATACGATTAAAGCCTCTTCATTTAAAACCGTCGAATTATCAACTCTGTATGATCTCACCAGTGGGCCAAAGGGCTTAGAAACAGCAATTTCTAATCTATGCGAACAAGCAAGTAAAGCCGTTAAAGCAGGGGCTAGAATCTTAATCTTAAGCGATCGTGCTGCGGGTCAAACCATCGGCGAACATACCAGTTACATTCCGCCTCTCTTAGCCGTTGGTGCCGTTCAACATCACTTAATCCGTACGGGTTTACGTCTTTCGACCTCTTTAGTCGTCGATACCGCTCAATGTTGGAGTACCCATCATTTCGCCTGTTTAATAGGCTATGGAGCATCCGCCGTTTGTCCGTATCTGGCGTGGGAAACGATTAAAGCATGGTGGTACGACTCCAAAACTCAAAAACTGATGGAAAATGGCAAACTCCCTACCATCACTCTTGAGAAAGCTTTAGCAAACTATCGGGTTTCAGTCGAAGCAGGATTACTGAAAATTCTCTCAAAAATGGGAATTTCTTTACTCTCATCCTATCAAGGCGCACAGATTTTTGAAGCCATTGGACTTTCGGCCGAGGTCATTCGTTTAGCCTTCAATGGAACGACTAGCCGCGTTGGAGGCTTAAGCTTAGTTGAAGTAGCCCAAGAAGTGATTAACTTCCACAGTCGCGCTTTTCCGAACTTGACCGCAAAAAAACTCGAAAACTTTGGCTTTGTTAACTATCGTCCAGGCGGTGAGTATCACATGAACTCACCAGAAATGGCCAAATCTTTACACAAAGCCGTCGCCACTTATAAAATTGGAGCCAATGGAGCCAACGCCGAAGCCTACGATCACTATGAACTCTATCACAAGTATCTAGAAAATCGTCCTGTTACCGCTTTAAGAGACTTACTTGATCTTAATAGCGATCGCCCAGCCATCCCCATTGAAGAAGTCGAACCCATTGAAAAAATCGTTGCTCGTTTCTGTACGGGTGGGATGTCACTAGGAGCCTTATCCAGAGAAGCTCATGAAACACTAGCGATCGCCATGAACCGTTTAGGCGGGAAATCCAACTCAGGAGAAGGCGGCGAAGATCCCACCCGTTACATCACCCTTTCAGATGTCGATGAAAACGGTCGTTCTCAAATCTTCCCCCATCTTAAAGGATTAAGAAACGGAGATATCGCCAGTTCTGCCATTAAACAAATTGCTTCTGGACGATTTGGCGTAACCCCAGAATATCTGATGAGTGCCAAACAACTCGAAATCAAAATGGCTCAAGGGGCGAAACCAGGTGAAGGTGGACAACTGCCAGGGCCTAAAGTCAGCCCATACATCGCCATGTTACGGCGTTCTAAACCAGGTGTTTCCCTGATTTCTCCGCCACCTCATCACGATATCTATTCAATTGAAGATCTTGCTCAGTTGATCTTTGACCTTCATCAAATTAACCCCAAAGCCCAAGTATCGGTCAAACTCGTCGCCGAAATTGGTATCGGAACCGTAGCCGCAGGTGTCGCTAAAGCCAACGCCGATATTATTCAGATTTCGGGACATGATGGCGGAACTGGAGCCTCACCCTTATCGAGTATCAAACACGCGGGCGGGCCTTGGGAACTTGGGGTAACTGAAGTACATCGCCTCTTGATGGAAAATCAACTGCGTGAACGGGTCATATTACGGGCTGACGGCGGACTAAAAACAGGATGGGATGTGCTGATGGCCGCATTAATGGGGGCCGAAGAATATGGCTTTGGTTCCATCTCGATGATTGCCGAAGGTTGTATCATGGCGCGTATTTGTCATACAAATAATTGTCCAGTCGGAGTTGCTACCCAACAAGAACGCCTACGCCAACGTTTTAGCGGAACCCCCGAACACGTGGTAAATTTCTTCTACTTCATCGCACAAGAAACACGCTCTTTACTAGCAAGAATCGGTTATCGTTCGTTAGATAAAATCATCGGACGTAGTGACCTCTTAAAAGCTAAAGAAGATGTGAAAATAACCAAAACTGAATCATTATCCCTCGATTGTCTCTTAAAAGGGCCAGATGTGAAAGAAAATCGCCATTGGTTAAGACACGAAGAAGTTCACAGTAACGGCCCAGTTCTCGACGATGAAATTCTTGCCGATCCAGATATTCAGAATGCTATTCAATCTAATGGTACCGTTACTAAAGAATATAAAATAGTCAACACCGATCGCACTGTAGGAGCCAGAATTGCAGGTGTTATTGCCTCGAAGTACGGTAATGATGGCATGACGGGCGAAATCAACCTGAAATTCAAAGGCGCGGCGGGTCAAAGTTTTGGGGCGTTTAATCTCCCAGTGATGTCAATGTTTCTCGAAGGGGAAGCCAATGATTATGTTGGTAAAGGAATGTATGGCGGAGAAATCGTCATTGTTCCGCATCAAGAAGCAACTTATGATCCTTCTTTGAATGTGATTATCGGCAACACTTGTTTATATGGTGCAACGGGTGGTGTTCTGTATGCCAATGGACGAGCAGGAGAGCGTTTTGGAGTTCGTAACTCGAAAGGACAAGCGGTCATCGAAGGCGCGGGCGACCACTGTTGTGAGTATATGACAGGTGGTGTGATTGTGGTTCTCGGTACTGTAGGGCGTAATGTTGGTGCAGGGATGACGGGCGGTATCGGCTACTTCCTTGATGAAGATGATTCTTTCACTGACAAAATTAACCCCGAAATTATTAAAATTCAACGGGTTAAAACCGCAGCAGGTGAGGAACAATTAAAAGGATTGATCGAAGCTCATGTGGCTCGTACTAATAGCCAAAAAGGAAAAATGATCCTCGAAAATTGGTCAACCTATCTGCCTAAATTCTGGCAAGCAGTACCGCCAAGTGAGGCGAATAGCCCAGAAACAAATCCCGATTTTAAACTAGAAGAGGAAAAAACCTTAACTTCTGTTTAATTCGTTTAATAGGGTGGGAATTAATCTCACCCTTTAAATTAACGACAATTTAAGTTTTTTGATTAAATCATCCTGTTCTAGTTCCGACCCAATTGAAAAATCTTTGATTTCTGTTAACGGTTTGGGTCGAATTCTCAATAAATAATAGCCATTATTTTCGGTAGGTTGAGTCAGATGAGTTTCATCTTTAATTTGACACCAATCTAAAGGGAGACTAGAGCGATCGTATCTCGTAAAATAAATATCATAGTCATTAATCAGCAGTGCAGGACTAGTGATGTTTAAAAATTCGCCTTTTTCTAAATATCCATAAATAAATTCTGTATCGGGTGCGCCAACAGGTAAAAACTCTTGTCTAACAAAAGATTCGCCTAACCATTTTCTGTATTTTAAAATCGTAAAAATATAATAATGTAATGCGAGATAAAACCCATTTTTGTTTTGTATTAAGTTTTTATAAAAATAATTGACATTGGGCGAAATACTTGTCGCTTTGACCAATAACTGATCATCGACTTTAACCGTAGGTAATTCCAAAGAATCTGACCAATGATAATAGCGTAAACCGATACTATATAAACCCGATTGGACTGGAATTGAAATCCAGTCTTTTTGAGAATCAATTTTATTGGAATCTAAATTAGTAATCGTTGCATATTCAGGAAAATTATAAACAACCACAATCCAAGATTGAGCCGATTTTTTAAGAATATTCAAATCTAAAGAAATTGATTCTTGTACTTTAAACGGGCCAAGCGTTCCGATAATTGCGTGAGTATTCCAGCGCGGGCCTTTGGTCATCAAAACAGGTAAACTCAGAAATGTTTCTAGAGTTTCGCTGGATAACACCCGCCATTGTGAGGCTTTATCTTTTTTAATGAAGAGGAAAATAGTATAGAGAATGCCAATAATAAATTTAATGATTTTGTAGAAGATAAAGGAAAGAATAGCTAAAGGAATTTCAATAATCGTAGTCATTTCAAATTGAGCAATCTTTGAATATCTTTAGATCCTACCATTTCTATTCTTTTTCACTTGATTTAGGGTGTAGGACAAATCAGCGATTCTTCTCGTAAATGTTGGGATTCAGTCACAGTAGGATTATAAGCCGTCAAAATCACCTCACCTTTATTATTAAAAATCCATCCTTGAGCAGGTTCAGGGGTTGTAGGTGTGGGAATTGTGGTTTGTTCAGTTTGTCGAGTTTGTGAGGGTACTGGTTCGACTAAATCGACTTGAATTGCACTACTATCAGAATTTTCGTTGATGCTAGGAGGCAACCCACCTCGTCCAGTAATCGTTAATCCGCTTTTTCTCCTTTGTTGACAGGGATTTTGAGCCACTAAAGTAGTTGGATTAATTATGGTTTCGGGAAATTTGATTAATCCTTGACTGGGATCAATTTCTGGCGTATTTAGTTCTACAGTACCACTTAGATCAGCACCCTGTTCGGAAAATGCAGTGATATCGTTACCTAAAGTCAACCGCTTATCTTGAACAGAAAATCCAAGCGCTCCTCGTGCATTAATATTAATCGCTCCACCTCGACCACTTCGCGAATTAGCAGTAATATCACTATTTCCTGTGCCTATGAGGAAGCTAGTATCGATTTTAATGTTACCTCCATTACCAGTACCCGCAGCAGTATTAGTGATTTGACTATTGTTACTTAGCAGTAAAACATCTTGTATATTTAACGTAATATCTCCCTCTACTCCAGATACTGATGATGCACTGATTTCTCCTTGATGAGATAAAAAAAGCGAATTTGCATTAAGTATTAAGTTACCTGCATTACTTGGGCCATCATTACGAACATTAACTTGAGCTTTATCAATAATACTTAGGTGACCAGTATTAATAATTACATTTCCAGAATTTCCCGTGGGAATTGCAGGAAGTCTAAATAATTGTTGAAGTTCAATTGGTTGAATAGGAGCGGCTGAAATTATTGAACTAGGATTAAAACTTGCAATGTTTCTACCACTAATCTCTATACTTCGAGAAGCATTAATAATAACATTTCCCGCATTTCCATAGGCTCCAGTAGAAGCCGAGATAGTTGCTCCATCGTGAATATATAAAGTAGATGTGTTAATGGTTAAATTACCAGAATTGCCAATACTTAAAGTAGAAGATCCTAAACTACTAGGAAACAAAGTAAATGGATTTATTCCTATCAAATTGATAGCTTCTGCCGTAACATTAAGATTTCCACCATCACCAGTACCTAAAGTTCCAGAAGAGATAAAACCTCCATTAACAAGGCTCATTTGTCTAGTTGAAATTTGTATATCTCCAGCTTTTGCCGCCAGAAAGGATGTTGCACTGATATTGCTAAGAAAACTTGGATTAATATATGAGAATCCAATTACTTTGATAGCCTCAGAAACAGATAAATCTATATTTCCACTTATATCTAAAGTGTTCTGACTAAAAGTTCTTGTACCAATTTGTCCTGCATTCTGCAAATTTAACTGTTTAGTAACAATCGAAATATTACCTCCTTTACCTCTAACTGTCTCATTTACTAAACTACTTGGAATTTTTCCATCGGCAGTAGTGCCAATAAGAGTTAAGGATTCTAAGGCTCTTATATTAATATTACCTGCTGATTGAAGACCCAAATTTTGAATCAATCCTAATGAGCCATCTGCTAGAGATATATTTCTACCTTGGATTTGGATAGTCCCCCCATTTGTCATAAAAGAATCACTACTTGCATCTAATAGGGCTTTTTGAGACAGATGAATATCTTGAAAATAGTCTATATTTCCATAGCCTAAAGTTAAACTTTCTGCTGTTTGAAGAAGACTGACATTACCAAAACTGACACTTCCTAGTTCAATCCGTCCTCCCTCTGCTATTAAAGACCCTCCTGATAGGTTTAGTTCACCTCCTATTAAGGCTAAAGTTTTTGTCGGACGAACTTTTAATCCAGTATTTTGAGGATCTCTTGTCAAGGGAGCAAAAAATCCACCGCCTAGAGTATGACCCGTTCCCTGTACAACAATAGGTTTTGGATTCATACCAAATCGCAAGCTTACAGGTAAATTTACCGATAATAGTGGAGTTTGACTAGCATTAATCGTACTAAATTTATTGCCATCAGCAAATTGAATACTGTTCGCTGTAGTAGCAAGAAAAGAGCCTCCTATATTTAGAGAAGCATTAGGGCCAAAGATAATTCCATTAGGATTAAGTAAAAATAGATTAGCAGTGCCATTGGCTCGAATTAACCCATCAATTACTGAGACATTACTACCCGTAATACGGCTAATAATGTTTTCAACCGACTGGGCGTTATTAAACCATACTAAAGAGCCTGTAATAATAGAAAATTGCTCAAAACTATGAAATAAATTTTTTCCAGCTAAAGTACCACCATTAACTTTAGTTGTATCACCTTCAAGGTTAATTCTAGAATTAATTGGAAGAGTTTGATCGGGAATAATTTGAGCATTTGAATTTTTCTGCTCTAAAAAATAAAGAATAATAACAAAAATAGTGATTTTTAACAATTTTGATGAATTTTTTAAAAATAATTTCATATTAATTTAATTTTATTTATATGCTTTTATATCTCCAAGAAATAATGGAAAAATCTGAAAAGGGTAAAAGTGATGCTTACCAAAATCAGTTAAAAAAGGGAAACCATATTTGTACTCAACCATTGCCTGACCATACATCTTGATGCTAAAGCTATTGCTGAGGTTACGGCAAGAGATTGATTGAAAACCAGCTTTTTCTAATAAATCAGCAATTAAACTCATTGGTGTAACATGATAAATATAAATATCATTTACTGCTTCTATTTCTTTCTGTTCTTCTTTCGATAAAGGTGGTTCTTTACTAAAAGGTTCTTTAATATAAATAATCCCTCCAGGTTTCAGAACGCGATAGACCTCCTTTAGCAGATGCAAAAGGTTATAAGAATATCCTATAGACTCTAAAAATAACACAATGTCAAACGTTTTGTCTGAAAAAGGCAAATGATGAAAATCACCAATGTGTGTTTGTATCTGATTAGATAAATTAGCTTGCTTGATCAAATATTTGGCGGTATCGGCTTGTGCTGAAGATAAAGTAATAGCCTCAATTCTTACACCTTCAAAGGCTTGAGCAATATCAATACTAGGCCCACAAACACCACAACCCGCGTCGAGAATATAATGTCTAGGTTGGATACCTGCTTGAGTAGCACAATAAATATTAGTTGCACGATATGTATCCTGATCATTAAACTCATCTTTAAGTAAGCACGACTGATAAGTTGCACCTACGTGTTTGAGAATGATGGCATTCATACGATCATAATAATCAGTTACTTTAGTTAGATATTCAGAAATTTGATCTTTCATAGCTTTTCTAGAGTTAAAAATATTGTATTTAAACAAACCCGATCTGTTTTAGGGGGTAATGACAGTTAACCAAGAATGTCCAAAAGCTAAATAAGCTTTTGCTTCTAGTGGAAGACTTGAATGATAAGATAACTTAATGTGACTGATTTTTCTCCAAAAGACACTCACTCCTTGAGAATTAACAAAACGATCACCCCAAAGTAGGTTACTTGGCCATAAATCTGGATGATCAGATTTCATACATATTCCAGGCCAAGCTAATATTGCTTGATGCTTGGCTAAGGTACATAATCTCTGTTCAACTAAATAATCTAACAATAGATTCCAGCGCGGATCTTCCGAGGGACTTTTATTAATAAAACACTCTAGTCCAATCTTAGGTTGTATAGTCTTGCCAACATCTAGTGCCAAAGCAATCATGTCTGAGAATAGAGTAAGCTGTGATACTAATTTATATAAAGGCTCGGTTGATGCTGACCAGCCAATTTTTTCTAAATATTGTATTAACTGCTCATTGACAAGGCCGTTAATGATAATTCTAAGTGCTTGATTGGAACGAGATAGCATTAGGCCAACATATTTAATGTTTGCACCGTTAGGCAAAGAATTATAACAAGTTTGTAAATTATGCTGGAGGGATGAGGAGTATTCATAATCCAGCGATTTTAAAATCAGTATTATAAGAGCTTGAGTCTCATCTATAGATAGTGGATTCAGATGAAAAAAAATACAAGGAATAGGCAGAACCCAAGGCTGATCATTAGGCAAATCGAATTCTAAACCAATTCTCTTAATTTGTTCCTTCAACAAAAATGACATCTGCAAATCTTGAAAAAAATTTAAGATTTTTTTCCATGTTGAAGATTCCATAAACTCTTTGGTTATCTTGAATGAGTGTGGGTTAACACTAATTTGGAAATCTACTTTAGTTTGGCTTTCTCCTAGGCGACATTCAAAACCAGCTAAAGAAGAGTGCGGTAAGTACTTTGCTATTTTTTGAATTTCACCTAAAGATTTAAGTGAAAATAACTCAGAGTCTAGATAAGGAGTTACAACTCTGAGATAATCTACCATTGATTTCGTCATAAGTATGTTTACTTATCTTGTTCGGCTTTAGTTCAGCTACTTAGTAAACTTCTTGTGGTGGTGTATTACCAGTAAAATCATTAATTGCTTCTTCTGTCAAAAGATCCTTAATATCTTGGGTTGTGAACTCATATCCATTTTCTTTTCCTCGCTCAACAGCTAAACACAGAAACTGCTCTTGATCTTTAACCGCTTTTAATTCTTCTTGTAACTTAGGTGACTGTAAAAACAATTTTTGGAATTCTTTTAAACTTTCTTTAGACATACTTAATTTTTTAGTAACTAAGAACAATATATGTCATTATATGCGTTAATTTTAAAAAAACATAGTTTTTTAAACAAAAAACACATTTTTGATGGCGAGAGACGTTTTTTATGCAGAAACTAGGCGCAGAAGAATTAACAGATCTAATAAATGGAGCAGCTTTTTTTGGCAGTGGAGGAGGTGGTTCACTTCAGTTGGCTTTAAAATATGTCGAGTTGTTAAAGCAGTTTCCTCCTATTGAACTGATCGACATCCAAGAGGTGAATGATCAAGAATGGGGTGCTGTTGTTGCTGCTGTCGGTGCTCCTCCTTCATCTACTGATGAATTTGCTATGTCATCGCAAAATTCTCTGGCTTTGGGCGTTCATAATACGGTCTTACTTAATCCAGCCGCACTTAATTATCTTGAAAGCTGTCTGGAAAGTCAACCCTTATCTAATAATTCTTCACTCGATGTATCTGAATTAGTTAGGCTTTTGAGCAAGCCTTTTGAGCTTTTAGAAAAAGCTTTAAATCTAAAAAATAATAAATTTTCTTTTTCTTTAGCCATCGAAACAGGAGCAGGCAATGTTCTAGTTGCTATATTAGTAGCAGCAATTAAAAAAATCCGTTTGATTAATGGTTGTGGAGCAGGTAGATCAGTTCCTCAATTGAACATGACAACTTATGCTTTTTCCGATATCTCCCCTGAACCTGCTGTTTTAATTAGCACGAGTTCGCTCCAGACTTCTACTGCGATGAATCGTTTTGATGGCAAAGAAATAGAAATGCTACTTAATTCTTATGAAGTAAAAGCTTTTGAGCAACTGGTTAGAAAAATTGTCTCCTTAGAAGAATTTAATAATTATGGACTTCTGGCTACTTATGCCATGACTGGTCAAACCTTAAAAACGAAAAAGCCGATTATTCCTGGTACGTTAAGCAAGGCACAGTCATTAGGCTCAATTTTACGTAAAGCAAAAATGCAAGGAAGAGATCCAGTAGAGGCTGCTCTTGATTTTTTAAACGCGAACTCTGACACTTCTAAACAAAAATCGGCTTACAAGATTTTTCAAGGAATAATTACTAAAATACTACCCAAAAAAGTCCAATCTGGTTTTATGGAAGGGATCGTCATTCTTGAAAAGGATAACATCCAAGTTCGAATTCTTTACAAAAATGAAAATTTGATTGCATGGCAAAGCAATAAACTTGAGCCTTTAGTGATGGGGCCTGATCTAATATGCTATTTAACCCCAAAAGGAGTTCCTCTGACTAACGCTGATATTCAAGAAGGAGATGAGTTAGTTCTGATCGGTATTAAAGCTCCAAAAGAGATACAAAATGAGCAAATTCGTCAAATATTTCACGAGTTAGCAGGTTATTATGGAATACATCTAACAATTGACAAGCTACGTTAATATCAACAAATTTAAAGTCTTTAACAATTAAGGTTGATTCTGATATTAAGCTTTAGGCATAATTATACTGAATCAACCACATCTTTCAAATTTATTAAATAATTTTATTCAGATTACCTTCATTTATTTCAAAATAATCCTCGCTAAATCGGTCGGGCGTTCGATATGTAAGTTATGACCGCCCGATAAAATAATCTTCTTAGCAGTTGGCATGGCTTTTTCTTGTATGATTAAATCTTCGGGACGATTGAACTCACTTTTATCACCGTAGATCAGTGTAATTGGAGTAGAAATCGATTTTAAAATACTTAAATAACGCGATCGTGTAATTCCATTAAATTCTAGACCTGCACGAGTTCTTAAATTTGCATCCCAAGACCAACGTAGACCATTTTGATAGGGTTCTGTAATGCGTTCAGCCAGTCTTAAGGATAATTTTTCGGACATGGCTGGAGTGGCTAAATGTAGACGTAACGCTGCTTCTTCTATGTTATTAAAGATGGGATGTTCTGGGGGTGATGCAAGATAGTCTAAGTGAGTGGCTAATTGTTCTACTGCTTCGCTTTCATTCGTTTGGGAAGGAATCACAGGATCAACTAAAATCAGTTTTTTGATCTGATGAGGACGGATACTAGCATACATCGCCGCTAAAACCGAACCAAAAGAATGACCAACTAGCGTAAATTCTTGATCCGTTATGTTATTAACTATTGCATCAATATCTCCCAAGAAATCTAACATATTATAAGATCCACCGACACCCACATGATCTGATTTTCCATGACCTCGTAAGTCTGGCGCCACCACGCGATAACCTTGTTCAACAAGTGGAATAGCGACATCTTCCCAAGCTAAACCTTGTTCGAGGATGCCATGTAAGCAGAGAATAAGTTCTTTATTTTTGTCTCTACGGACACTCACGGTCTGCCCGCAGGTGGCAGACCCGTGTCCTCCCCAATTACATAAACAAAGATTTAACCCACGAACAGAAATCACTTCTTCACTTATTTGAGGAATGACGACAGTTGGTTCGGGTAACTCGTAGTTCAAAGATACTGCAACTTGTCGGGATGTTTCACTAAGTGGTTGCGGTAGTCGAATGGTTTTCCAAGTATCAGCTAGAGTTGGGTCGATTTTTTTGCGTTTAAGGAAATTTGGATCACCGACTGACATTGACTGGTTATAAACTCCGTCTGTCATACGTTCCCCTTCATAGGGGTTAACCAAAGATGGATCAAAAGGTATTTCTAAGAATTCACATAACCCTTGCATGACTTGAGTGGGGTTTTTCACTAACTCTTCATACACAATTAAATGATGACGATTTGGATCAATACTCTTCAGAAAGTCTAGAATATTCTGGTTACTCTTTGTCCAGACTAATTCCGCAACTTGATAGGGATCGCTATCGCCTGAACCCACTAGCTTATCCATCCGCAGACGATAGAATGACTCGATCACTGCATAGGGATGACGTACTAAATGAATATATTTTGCATTGTCAAACATCGCTTCAGCACGATCGAGGGTTTCGCGGTAAAAGGCATAAGTAGGCGACTTATCGATTAAAATGCGATCGCCTGCTAATTCCTGTAGCAACGCATATACTTCGGGAATGGATCGATCTTCTTTCACTAAGTCTGCAATTAAATTTTCACTCTGTGTTGCATCAAGTCCTTTTAGATCGATAAAGGCACGTTGTAACCCTTCACCCAAATGAGATCGGGTTAATTCTTTTTCCCGTTGTTCCATCGTATCAAAGGGAAGTAGATGGAGTTCTGGAGGTGATGCAAGATCTTGATGTCCTGCTAACATAACTCGTAAGAGAGTTGATCCTGATCTGGGACTTGAGAGAATAAAAACAATTCCAGGGAGTTTTTTGTCTAAAGTATAGGGAGTCGGAGAAGATGAGACGAAAAATTCTTCTTGTGGTTCAGGGTTAGTTTGTGTTTTCTTCTCATAGGTTCTGGCAAATTCACCCGCTAAATATTTGGCTAAACTATTGATGCGAGGACGTTCATAAAATTCTCTGGGATATAGCATTAACTGAAGATCGGTTTTGAGTTGGTTAATGGCTTCCATGACCATCAACGAATCCATTCCTAAATCCAGTAGACTATCACTAGGCGAGAGTTGTCCATCTATCGTCTGCATAATCCCAGAAATCGTCGTTTGTAAATAGTTGACTAAATATGCTTCACGACTTTCTTGGGGTGTAGCTAAAAGTGTTTCAAAAATACTGGATGTGGTTTTCTTAGGCGGTTGAGCGATCGGTTTTAAGATATCTTGGAAATAAGGTGACTCGGTAAGGTTTGGAAACTGTTGGCTGACTGCTTCCCAAGAAGCTGAAATAACCCCCGTTTGTACTGTATTGAATAATTGCGGTAATACATTTAATGCGTCTTCTGTCAAGATCGGTTTTAGTCCTTTGACTGCAACACGAGAATGAGTCGCCATCCCATCAGAAAGTATTCCCCAGTTAATCGAAGTAGCTCTAAGGTTTTGAGTGTGACGATAGTGTGCGATCGTATCTAAGAAACTATTAGCCGCCGCGTAGTTTCCTTGTCCAGGGGAACCGAGTAGGGATGCAGCCGAAGAAAACAAAATAAAGAAGTCTAACGAATCTTCTAAAGTCAATTCATGTAAATTCCATGTTCCTTGAACTTTCGGGGATAGAACTTTACTAAATTTTTCCCATGACATCCCCTGTAACAAACCATCATCTAACAGTCCTGCACAGTGAACAACTCCCCGTAACGGACTCATGGTATTTTTAACGGTCGTCAGAACATCTTTTAATTCTTGTTCTTGTGCGATATCTACTGACAAACTAGCAGATTTATGCCTTGCGCCTCTAAATTTTCTAAGACTTGGCTAACGTTTGCCGACGGTTTATTACGTCCTAATAATACTAACGATTTCGCACCTTGAGTTACTAACCATTGAGCAACTTTTAGACCGACTGAACCTAAACCACCTGTAATTAAATAGGTTCCTTGACTGTAATCTATTTTTTGATTAACTTTAGGTGCGATCGTATTTTGTAGTCTAGCAACATATCGCTGACCTTTGCGAAAAGCGATCTGATTTTCGTTATCTGAGTTAATAATCTCATTTAACAATAAAGCGACTTCATCGGTATCGGTTGTTGAGGAAAGATCAATAATTCCCCCCCAATATTCAGGATATTCTAACGCGATCACTTTACCCAGTCCCCACAGTGAAGAACCTATTAAAGAAATTTGATCTTGTTCTGTAATACGTTGAGTCTGACAAGTTGTGATCCACAGTTGAGCATTAATTGAATATTCGGTTAAAGTTTGCAGAAGATATAAAATGCTTTGGGTTGTTGTTGTCTGACTATTTTCTAAAACAGTTGCGGATAATTCTTGATGTTGTTCTAAACTCCACAGATGAATAATACCCTGTAAGTTTAATTTAATCTCACTGAATAGGGTTTGATAATCTTCTTTGGATGCAGGATTAATTTGATAAACTTCTGCCTCACTCTTATAATAGGTTTCTGCAGGATAAACAAGAATACAAGACTGATTAAGTTTAGACAATTCTTGCACTAAAGCTGTACAGACTTGCGAGTGTTCTGCAAAAATTAACCAGTTTCCTACAATTGGTTTAAAAGAGGATGCTGACGGATTCGATTTTTTAACCCAGTTAATCTGATAAAACCAGTCATCAAGATTATTAGATTCTCGTTTTTTCTGAGATCCTTCTAACCAATATCTTTGACGTTGGAAAGGATAAGTAGGTAGATTTGTAATGGTTTGATGTTGATAGTCTTGTGTAAATCCTTGCCAATCTATCGAAATCCCCAAACCATATAATTTAGCTAAACTCTGTAGAATTTGCTGCCATTCATGAGGACACGAATTTGGAACAAGTTCCAAATCGTAAGATGTCCGTCTTTGGTCTTTTCTTAAACTAGGTAGCCAATAATGCTGTGTCGTATTTTTATCCAACTCTAAAACTAAACGTCCCATTCCAAGGAGTGTCGGTTGTGAACCAATTTCTACAAAGATTTGATACTCTTGTTTGGCTAAATAATCAATACTATCGGCAAATTTGACAGGTTCAATAATATGATTAACCCAATATTCAGGTTTAGTGATTTCTGTGGTAACTTGTTTTCCTGTTAAATTAGAAATAATCTCTATTCTTGGCTGATTATAATTAATTTCTTGAGCGACTTTCTCAAAATCAGCTAAAATCGGACGCATTAAAGGAGAATGAAAAGCGTGAGAAACCTGTAGTTTTCTCGTTTTAATATTTCTTTCTCTAAAACTCTGAGTAACTTTTTCTACAGTTTCTCTAGTGCCTGAAATAACAATATGATTTCCATTGAACGCGGCTATTGCTATTTCATCTCCATAACCTTCTATCGCTTCTTGTACTATTTTCTGAGCCGCAAAAATAGCAACCATTTCACCATTTTGAGGTAAATCTTGCATTAATTTAGAACGATGAACAATTAATTTCAAGCCATCTTCTAAACTGAATACACTTGCTAAGGTTGCTGCAACATATTCTCCCACACTATGACCCATGACAGCACTTGGTTTAATTCCCCAAGACAGCCATAATTGAGCTAAAGCGTATTCTAAGGCAAAAATTGCAGGCTGAGTGTAGAGAGTTTCATGAATTAATTTACCATCTGAATATAAAATCTCTAATAACGGTTTATCGAGATAAGCTTTTAAGATGTCCGCACACTGATCTAATGCTTTCTTAAAAGTGGGTTGGGTTTGATATAATTGATGTCCCATCCCTAAATATTGCGATCCTTGTCCCGTAAATAAGAAAGCAATTTTTGGGTTATTTACTCCTAAAGTCGTTTGCTTTTGCGACTCATTTTTTAATTGTTGTACTAAATCTTCAGTCGTACTAGCAATATAGCTTTGACGATGATTTAAGTGAGTTCGTCCCGTCGCTAAAGTAAATTCTAAATCGGCTAGATTAATATCTGTCGCTGTTGTCAAATAATCTTTATAAGACTTAATTAATTCTTGTAACGCAAGTTCAGTTTTAGCCGAGAAAGTGAACAAATATAAAAGTTTTTCCCTCGTCTCCTCTCCTTGTAGGAGAGGGTAGGGTGAGGTGGAGGGGGTTAGGGTGAGGTGGAGAGGGCTAGGGTGAGGTACGATTCCTTCTTCTAGAATTATATGTGCATTAGTCCCACCAAAACCAAAAGAACTAACACCCGCTAAACGAGGTTGATCACTTTTTGCCCAAGATTGAACTTGAGTTGGAATTCTAATCGGTGTATTTTGTAAATCGATATGAGGATTGAGTTTTTGTAAATGTAGATGCGGTGGGATCTCTTCATGTTGCAAGCTTAAAATTATTTTAATCAAACCTGCGATCCCTGCGGCTGATTCTAAATGTCCAATATTGGTTTTAACTGAACCTAACCATAACGGTTTTTCGGTAAAAATTTCTTTTAAAGAATTAACTTCAATCGGATCACCTAAAATAGTCCCAGTGCCATGTGCTTCGATATACTGAATATCATTTGGTATCGCATCAGCATCGAATAACGCATCTTTGATGACTGCTTGCTGAGAAAGTCCATTTGGTGCCGTTAAACCGTTACTGCGTCCATCTTGATTAACTGCCGAGCCTCGAATCACTGCTAAAATCGGATTACCGTCACGAACTGCATCTGTGAGACGTTTTAAAACAATTACTCCGCATCCTTCCCCTCTAACGTATCCATCGGCACTTTCATCAAAGGTTTTACAACGTCCTTCAGGGGACATCATTCCCGCTTGGGTGAAGGTTTCCGTTAATTCTGGAGATAATAGTAGATTAACACCTCCTGCTAGAGCTTGTTCACATTCTCCCATCTGTAAACTTCTCACCGCTAGATGTACCGCAACCAGCGAAGAAGAACAAGCCGTATCAACCGTTAAAGAAGGCCCATTAAAGTCATACCAATAGGATAACCGATTCGCTGCGATACTGTGAGCATTGCCTGTCCCTGCATAGGCATTCGCTTCTAAATCATTTTTCAGCCGAATTTGAGAATAATCTGAACTACTAATGCCAATAAAAACACCTGTTTGACTTTTGGCGAGTTTTTCTGTGGCAATACCCCCATTTTCTAATGCTTCCCAACTCACTTCTAAGAGTAACCGTTGTTGTGGGTCTATTTCTTGTGCTTCTCTGGGGGAAATTCCAAAAAATTGAGGATCAAATTGATCCACTTGCTCTAAAAATCCTCCCCAAGATTGATGATCAAAACGAGCGCTGATACTAACTGCATCCATACCATTGCGTAATAGTGTCCAAAATGCTTGGGGATTTTTTGCATTAGGGAAACGACATCCCATTCCAACAATGGCAATTTTTTCGTTAAGAGTATTTTTTTTGGTTTTGGTTAATTTTTTTCTCTGTACAGACGTGTCATGTCGCGTCTCTACACCTCCCAAATAATTCGCTAGAGCTTCGATGGTGGGATAATCATAGGCTAAAGTAGGTGATAATTTGCGTCCTAACCAATCTTCTAATTCAGCCGATAAACGAACCGCTTGTACTGAGTCTAAACCATAACTGGCTAGCGGTTCTCTAATATCAATCTCAGAAGGTGATACGTCTAAACGTTGTGCAATATTCGTCACCAACCAAGTTTTGATCTTTTGTGTTGTTTGATCAACTTTTCCTGTCTCTTTGTCTCCTTGTCTCCTTGTCTCCTTGTCTCCTTGTCCTTTTGTAGCTTTGTCTCCTTTCCATTCCCCTACATTGGATAAAGAACCTTGTAAAAACTCTGCTTTACAAGCGTGACGTTGAATTTTTCCGCTAGAGGTTTTGGGAATGCTACCTGTTTTGAGTAAAACAATAGCGTATGCTTGTAATTCATGGGTTTGTAAGACTGCTTTGACGATCGCTTTTGTCACTTCTGCTACGTCTAATTTTCTTAAATAACTCCGTTTTACCTCATAGGTAATAACTAATCTTTCTTCTCCTGCAACATCAACACTAAAAGCTGCGCCACATCCTTCTCTTAATGCAGGATGACTTTGTTCAACGGTAGATTCTATATCTTGAGGGTAGTGATTTCTTCCTCGAATGATGATTAAATCTTTGAGACGACCTGTAACAAAAATTTCATCCTTTTGAATAAATCCTAAATCACCTGTCCGTAAAAAAGGGCCTTCTTGAGTATCAACGATATAAGCTTGAAACGTATCTTTGGTTTGAGTCGGACGGTTCCAATAGCCTTGAGCTACACTATCATTACTGACCCAAATTTCTCCAATTTCATCGGGAGAACATAGGGTTAAGGTTTCGGGGTTAACGATGCGTATTTTCCCTTCTACCAGTTTTCCACACCCCACCAAAGTAATACTATCTGGTTTATCTGTCTCTTGGATAATGACCTGATTTTTTTCAATTCCTTTACTATCAAATGTTTTTAAAATTGGGGAAACTTCTTTTTTTCCACCCGATGTTAACAAGGTAGTTTCCGCCATGCCATAACACGGATAGAATGATTCTAAGCGAAAACCATAAGGCCCAAAAGCTTCAACAAAATTGATTAACGTTTGTGTACGAACAGGTTCAGCACCACTAAATGCGAGTGTCCAACTGCTAAGATCTAAGGCTTCTCGTTGTTCAATGGGTATTTGATTAATACAAAGATCATAGGCAAAATTTGGCCCCCCAGTTGTCGTGACTCGATACTGAGAAATCGTCTCCAACCAACGTAAGGGACGTTGTAAGAACGCTACTGGAGACATTAAAATCTGAGTTGCACCCACGTAAACAGGTTGTAGAATGCCACCAATTAAACCCATATCGTGATAGGGTGGCAACCAAGAAACGGCAATACTTTCTGATGTATCTTGAAAGCATTGATTGATCATGCGGGAGTTATGAATTAAGTTCTCATGATTGACCATGACTCCTTTTGGGGTTCCCGTTGAGCCACTGGTATATTGTAAGAAAGCGAGTTGATCGTCATTAAGTTCTGTTTCTTGCCACGATGAAGCGAGATCTAAATTAATTTCGTCTGTTGTTACACATTGTAAATTTTCATGGGATACGGATTGCGTTAATTTCCCTTCTATGGTATCTACTAGGGAGGTAGTTGTTAAGGCGAGTTGAGCCACTGCATCTGACACGATCGCCTGTAAACGTTCAAAAGAGCGATTAGCACGAGGTGGATAGGCTGGAACAGCAATCACTCCCGCATATAAACAGCCAAAATAAGCCGCAATGAACTCTAATCCTGGTTGATAGAGTAATAAAGCGCGTTCCCCTTGGGCGTTCAACTGCTGGAGTTTTGTAGCGATCGCTTTAGCTTGTTGATCTAACTGTAGATAGGTTAGGGAAGATGAGACAGTTTCCCCGTCAGACAAAAAGGTGAAAGCAACTTTTTGAGGTGTTTCTGAGGCTCGATAACGCAGTAAATTAACAAAATTGGCGAATTTGCGGCTCATCTATGGTTTATTGTTAGGGTTAAGCTACATTCAAAGTGCTATTTAGGGATGATTTATTAATAATCCTCTCTAGTCTACAGGTTAGTGTTCCTCCTATGGAAGGATCACAGATCAACCGTTGGATAGAGGTACATTAGAAATAAATGTACATTAAAAACAACTATTGATGTATTTTCTAGAGATGATTTTGCACTATAAGTATTTTAGCTTGATTTTCGCCTCTTTTTAGGGATACGCGATCCTAGCTCTCAAAGTTCAAAGCTATTATTTAGCTTGACTTTGTGGTGCTACACCAAGCGGCTTTTTTCCGAAAAATAGAACTTAAATTATTAAAATTTTAAAACTATCCAGATTGAAATCAGAAATTTACTAATGATTTGTTGTTAAAACAATCAATGATAATTCTACCAAAAATTATTAAATGCTAAAATAACCATAAAATTTATGAGAAATTTTTATCGATGACGTTAGACTCAAAGATTAATAATTTACATGATTGATTTAATAATCTTAATTTAATCTGACAATTTTTCTTGAAAATATACCCCACTAGAGGATAACGTATCCTGCTCCATAGTATTACTAAACTAAATTGAAAGTGTTATTTTAAGACCTACTACAGCACTAAGAATTACTTTCAACCATGAAGAAATTATCAACTTTACTAGCAACAGTCCTAACTGGATTGCCCATCTTACTTGGTCAGCCTGTTTTAGCTCACGTCATTTGGTTTGAAAGTCAGACAAGCAATTATGAACTATTATTTGGACATCCAGAACTTAATGAAAGAGAACCCTTAATCTTCAGTAAATTTGAGGGAGCAACTGCCTATGATAGTAATAAAAATACCATTCCCACAACTATTGATTTTGTTAATGAAAATCTGTTTGTTACTCCACAATCGTCAGCATCAGCTTTAACTGCTTTTTACGATAATGGTTATTGGATTGAAAATGTAGATGGCACTTTTAGTAATTTAACTCAAGAAGAAGCAGCAGCAATTAATTATGTGAATACAACCAATTTCGTTAAATACACAAAATATTTAGCGGCTTGGTCGGATGACATTTCGGAATCTTTTGGATTACCATTAGAAATTATGCCTTTAGGCAATCCTCTTGGTTTAAAATCAGGAGATGAGCTACCTATTCAGGTTTTACTCAATGGAAATATTCTTGCTAATCCAACCGTAGAATATTTAGGAGAAACACTTTCAATTGATGCCAATGGAGTAGCTATTATTCCCATTGGTGCAGGCGGATTACAAGTTATTGAAGCGAGTTATCAAAATTTAGCTACCATTAATCCAGGAATTTCTTATGCGACGACGCTGAGTGTGCAACCCACTTCTGTTCCAGAACCCTCTTTTATTTTAGGTTTAGGAGTTTTAGGATTTAGTTTTTTAGTTGGAAAAAAGGAAAAAAGCTAATATCTAGATAATTTAAAGATAGTTAAAAGGTTAGATTTAAAACTAGCCTTTTTTCTATTTTTATTCTTAAAGCCACTTTTGTACACAAAATCAGTCAAGATAAGAAATGGCGATTTCATGTTTAATGACTCGTGCTGTAAAAAGCAGACTTTCTGATTATGGATCAAATGGTTAAAAAGATTACGTTAGGTCTAATTAGTCTATGGATTATCAGTACGATCGCATTTTGGAAAATACCAGCATCAGCACAGACTTTTTCGCTACCCTCACAACCTCGTTTTACCTTAACGCAACCGAGTAATCGGATTTTTTTTACTGGAGACATAGAATACGCTTCTGTATATTTAGATGGATATTCCCTTTTTCAAATCGCTTCCCAGGATGTTGCGATCGCAGAAGCCGAACCAAATGGAGGTTTATCACCCATTCAAAGAAGAGCGAGGCGTATTGAAAGAACACTACACAGCATTGTTAACACAGGTTTTGATCCAAAAACCTTAGAAGTTAAAACGGCGACTCTCAATAACTTAACGGTCATTATTGCCTACGATCAAAAGCAGTTATCTCGAAAGGTGATCCTAACTGTAACCGAAATAGATGCTTTAATCGATTCCTCTTCGGTTCCTATTGTAGCCGAGCGATGGAGTCAGATTATTGACAATGCTCTGGTTCAAGCTTGGAAAGCTCGTCAGCCTGATGCCCGAAAAAGCCAGCTTACAACAGTGGTGACAATAGCAATCGGAGTAATTGTTATAAGTTGTTTTCTCACCTGGGTACATAAATTATTAAAAACTCGTTTTAATCGGCTTAAAAAAAGAGCTAAAGAGCAATTAACAAAAGAATTAAAAGCGATCTCGCCATCCAATCAAGCCGATCACTTTTTTTATGAGCCTTTAGGGGTTTTGAGTGCGTTTCACAAACAAGCTAACATTCAACAACAGCTAATTCTCAATATCTTGCTACAAAGACTTGATCAAATCGGATTGATCTTACTCTGGTTTGGTGGTGTAGCGGCTATCTTATATGTGTTTCCTGAAACTCGTTTAGAAGGGCGTGGCGTAATTCGGATACCTTTAACGATTTTTATTATCTGGTTAATCTTAACGCTGATTAGCAACTTAGCAAGCTTGTATGTTAATTATAAATTACGAGAATGGGTTGAACAAGGCTCAGTCGTTTCTGGTGACCCTCAACGGCGAATTCTACGCGCACCGACTTTACTCACAGTCTTACGGGGAATTATTAATTTTGTTTCGTGGTGTATTGGTATTATTTGGTTTTTGGCTTGGAAAGGCTTTTTACCAAGTTCTTTGTTAACGGGAGCAGGTTTAGTCGGTGCTGCACTTACTTTTGTGTTTCAGAATTTATTAAAAGATTGGGTTAATGGTCTTCTGATTATCTTTGAAGATCAATATGCAGTCGGCGATATGATCGAGTTTGAGGGATTGATCGGAATTGTTGAACAGATGAGTTTACGAGCCACCCAGTTTCGTAGTGCCGATGGACGCTTAAGTACAATTCCCCATAACCAGATTACCGTAGCCCACAATCTGAGTAAAGATTGGTCACGCGTTAATTTTACAATTGAAGTCGCTTATCAGACTGATTCGACAGTAGTAATCGAGTTAATGAAAAAAGTTGCTCAAGAAATGGCAGGGGATCAACAATGGCAGGATGATATTATCGATCCAGTCAGCCTCATTGGTGTCAGTCGTGTCGCTCATACTGGAATTGAAATCATGATGCGGATCACGGTTAAACGGTTGCGTCAATGGGATGTAGAACGCGAGTTCCGTCGTCGTCTGAAACTGGCTTTTGATGAACAAGGAATTGCGATCGGTATTCCTCAACAAAGTTTATTCTTTTATGGGAACCCGACCCAAAATTAATTTATCTCCTACGCTGAAATTTATTGACTGATTCCTGTAAAGCTGACTGTGCGGAAGAATCAATCAGCAAAAATCTAAATTTCTGCTCTTGACTGAGATATTTTCCGTAAGCAGAACTTATAAAAGGACGAAACTGCTCATTATTAGCAGAATATAATTCAAAAAAAGCAAGTATAGTCGGATCTCGATAACTGTCAAGTAATTCAGTTTCAGGTAAAATGAGTCCAGGCATGGAATCTAATACTTGAGTGATACCTGCATCAAGTTGAGAAAAGTCTACATGAGCTTGTCCTTCTACTAAAGCTAAATATTTATTCGGTGTGGTTAACCAAGTAAAAGCGCGAACTTGTTCTAAAACAAAGGGTGTCGCTGGATCGTAATTGCCACCAGAAATCCCCACAGGGATCTGGATTTGTGCTAGTCCAGTTTGTCCGAAAATGGTGCTATTAACTGGGTTTTTCGCCAAGACAGCTTTTACTCTAGGATCTCTAAACTGATAGGTCGGAAATGAAACATCATCTAAAGCACGACACTGCAGTAATAGTGAGACGTTAATACCCGTAAAAGGACGATCGCATATTTCTTTAAGATAGTTTAGATTAATCTCAGCACCCGCAACAGCTAAAGCAGTATAGCCACCAAAAGAATGCCCCGCAACGCCAACATTTTCTAAATCTAATCGTCCACCAAACTCACTTGGATTACGACGTTCAAGTTCATCAATTACAAAGCTAATATCTTTAGGACGGTTATAAAATTCGCTCTTGTCGAAAACTTCTCGTGAAAGACCATTGAGTAACGCTTGTTTTTGTAGTGTATCACTCCCTGGGTGCTGTGGAATAGCGACGACAAAACCGTGAGAGGCTAAATGTTCGCCAACTGCTGTAAAATCTTCTGGTCGAGACGCTAACCCATGAGAGATAATAACGACTGGAGTTTTACCTGGTCGATAGGTTTTGGGAGCAAAAAGAATCATATAAAAAGTACGCTGACGACTCGCATCGGTTAAAGTCAGGGTTTCTTGACGAAATTGATATGAGCCACGTTGGCGAGGGTCTGGAAGTTGGCTAAAATCTATGGTGCTAGATTCGGCTTCTTGTGTGGCTATTTCAGCCATTTGATTCGTAAAGTAGTTTGTCGCTTCAACAACGAGATCGATCGTGTTTGCCAGACCGATGACATATTCTCCCTGAATTTGCATATTGGTGGGAAAGTTACGCAAAACATTGAGTAAGGTCAATCCCTCGGGTTCAAAAGCAGCTTGAATCATGGCACCGCGTAAGGCAAATTTACCATTACTTCCTCCTTGAAGTGTAATGCCTCGACCCGCACGAGTTAAAATATCTGCACCCATCGCACTGTTAAAAAAACGAGAAAGCAAAACAGGACTGATATCAATACGTTTATTTAGAGCTTGTCTAAACTGCTCTCGTTGCTCTGGATTTAATGGTCTTAAATAAAATCTTAAATTACTATTAACTGTGCCATCTTTAGCAAAGGCTTCTAATGATTCGACTTTTACTCCTCCTTTCCAAGGGCCATAAGATAACAAGATCTCATTAGCAGCGACAACTGGCAGAGCAGTAAGTAATGTAGAAAAAAGACTAATTGCAAGTGTTTTAAGCATAAAGATCTAAAATGTTGCTTCTATAATTTAACTTTAAATTAAAGTTTTTACAGACTTAATTTTAAATCATGTTAGCAAATAGTGGAGATACTTGGGCTGTTTTTCTAGCTTTCATGTCTAATACCTAAAAAGGCTTAAGATGGATTGTATTCGTTACAGCTTTGGTTATGGGTTTGTTGCGGAGCGTCATAGCTAGAATATTTTTGAATAACCTTCGTTTGCTTTTGATAATTAAACTGTCTTCTAAATATATTTTGCCTTTTATATTAATTTTTATAGGTTGGTATATACTGGCAGATAGTCCAACTGATTCCGCAACTATTCTTCATAAAATTAATGAGTATAAGTTATGAATAAAAAACTAATTCTTTTATCAATTTTAATTTTATGTGGTATTTTAGTTTTATTTCCTTTAGGAGTTGTTTTGATAACGTCTATTATTCCAGTTGGAATGAATTTAAAAGAGGCAGTAAATCAAAATCACTATACTTGGAATAATTATCAAGAAGCATGGCAGCAGGGTGACTTTATTTTAGCCTTTACGAATTCTACAATAGTAGCGATCGCAGTTACTGTTTTTCAAATTATTACTTCTACAACTGCGGGTTATGCTTTATCTCGTTTGTCGTTTACAGGACGCAATAGCATATTACTTTTAGTTTTAGCAACTCTAGTCATTCCTTTTCAACTTTTAGTGATTCCAATTTTTCTGATTCTTAAAATCGGTAATCTTATTAATACCTATTGGGCTTTAATTTTACCAACAGCAGCAAGTGGCTATAGTATATTCTTGATGCGACAATTCTTTTTAACCATCCCAATAGAACTAGAAGAAGCAGCCTTATTAGATGGTGCTAACCGTTTTCAAATTCTCTGGAACATTCTTTTACCTTTATCACGTCCTGCCTTAGTAACTCTGTTTTTAATTAGTTTTATAGCTGAATGGAATGACTTATTTAAACCCTTAGTTTTTACCACACGCCCCGAACTCAGAACTGTTCAATTAGCCGTAGCCGCTTTTCAAGAAGAATTTACAAATAGTTGGTCAGTTTTAATGGCAGTAGTTGTAATCGTGACGCTTCCCATTATCATTTTATTCCTTTTTGGACAAAAACAGTTTATTAGAGGAATTGGTACAACAGGACTCAAAAACTAAAGATTATGTTAAGTTTACCAACGTTTAAAAATGAAACTCTTTGGTTATCTGCTTTAACCCATCGTTCTTATGTCAATGAATATTCAGATTTTCTAGAACATAATGAACGTCTAGAATTCTTGGGTGATGCTATTCTGGCTTTTTTAGTTGGAGAATTACTCTATCAAACTTATCCGAATTTAAGTGAAGCCCAATTAACTCGTTTACGTGCGAATTTAGTCGATGAAACACAGTTAGCCAAATTAGCAAAAGAACTAAAATTAGGTGAATTATTACGTCTAGGAAAAGGAGCAATTAAAGACGGTAGTAGAAATAACCCTGCTTTACTTTGTGATGTATTTGAAGCGATGATTGGTGCCTATTATCTTGATGCAGGAATTGAAGCAGTTAGAGAATATGTTCAGCCGATTTTTACTAGCGTTGCGGCTGAAATTATTGTACCTGAATCAGATACTGAGAAAAAACCATTAATTGACCCGAAAAATCGCTTTCAACAATGGGCATTAGCTAACTTTACTCAAACTCCAAAATATGAAATCATTAGCGAAACAGGTTTAGATCACGCTAAAGAGTTTATCGCCATTGTCAAAGTACAAGAAACTGTATATGGTCAAGGCAAGGGAAAACGCAAACAAGAAGCAACGAAAGCCGCCGCCGAAGACGCATTAAAACAAATAGAATTAAATCATATTGAAGAAAATAGATAGTATTTTTGAGGGTTTAAAGGCAGCATCAGTAAGCGTATTATCTGAATAGCTGCCTTAGCTTATCATCCTACCAGTTGAGTCATTTGGCTACGAGCATTGGCGATCGATTGTGCTAAACTTGGCTCTCCTAATTCGACATTCTCCACATGAATAAAAGTAATGTCGGTGATCCCAATAAAGCCAAAGATTGCTCTTAAATAAGGGTCTTGAAAATTGATTTTCTCATTATACTCACCCGTACCAAACCCAGAACCTCCTCGCGCTGTGATCACAAACATTTTCTTACCCAGTACCAAAGGTTTGTAAGGGTTTATCGCATTCTCTGGTTGAAAAGCAAACGTTCGCCCAGGACGCACAATTTGGTCAATATATGCCTTAAACGTACTGGTAACGCTAAAATTGTACATTGGAACACCAATAATGTAGAGATCAGCCGCTAAAAATTCGTCTACCAGTTGATTGCTCGTGTTTATTGATTCCCAGAGTTCTGGTGTGCGTTGTTCTGGGGGTGTAAAAGCAGCAGCAATCCAAGGTTCATCGACGTGTGGCACTGGATTTCGACCCAGATCTCGATAGGTCACGAGATCATTAGGATGTGTCTGCTTCCAAAGTTCAACAAATTCTCTGGTCAAACGGCGCGAGTGAGAGCGTTCACCACGTGGGCTAGAATCAATGTGTAATAAGTGTGCCATAGTTTTACTTAATCAAATCTCATTCCAGCTTAGGAAGTTGACTTCAGTTCTGCTATCTGATTTTTGTGTTACTATCACAATCTTGCGATCGGTTTTAGGAAAAGCAAAATTTTTCTCAAAGTGAATAAAATCAAATTAGATCAATTGGGTTTTGCATGATGAATCTAGCTACTGATCAGATAGAAACGGCTCACTGTTGGGAGAATATATTAGTCGAGCAATTCCAACAACCAGCAGGTGAAGCGATTTGTCATTACGGTGATGAACATACGATTTATCTGTCTCTTGCACCCCGTCCTGTACGCTTGCTCATTCAAGGAAATAAAACTTACACTGGATTATATGGTAAAGGTCACATTTCTCTAATACCTGCTCAGATGTCGGTTTTTGCGCGTTGGGATGATGAAGATCATTATTTGCAGATTCGCATTGCATCTCGTTTTTTGCAGAGTGTTGCTAGAGAAACCCTCTCTATAAATCCTGATCAGCTTGAATTAATTCCAGAATTTCGGACTCGTGATCCCCAGATTGAGGCGATCGCAATGTTACTATTTTCTGAACTCAAACAAGACAATGTAGGGAGCAGACTATATACTGATTCACTTGCTAATGTTCTAGCAGTTCATCTACTCAGACAATATGCTGTTTCTAAATCTCGTCTTGGGATTTATGAAGGTGGTTTAACAGAGCGTCAATTGTTACAGGTGTTGGACTACATTAACCAACATCTAAATCAAGAAATTAAACTGGCTGATTTAGCGACATTACTCGGAATGAGTCAATATCATTTTAGTCATCTGTTTAAACAGTCGATCGGTATAGCTCCCTACCAATATTTAATCCACCAACGGATCGAACGAGCCAAACAATTATTAAAACAGACCGATCGTTCTATTATCGATATTGCTTTAGAATGCGGGTTCAATAGCCACAGTCATTTAACTAAACAGTTTCGTCAACTGACAGGGATCACACCAAAAGCTTACAGAACTTACCTTTAAGGAATGAGGAGCAATGAGAAACATAATAATTGGAGTGATGGGGCCTGGTGAAAATGCTAGTTCAGAAGACCTTAAAAATGCCTACGAACTGGGTCAAATCATTGCTATCAATAATTGGGTGTTATTGACAGGAGGTAGAGCGAGCGGTGTTATGGATGCAGCTAGTAGAGGGGCTAAACAAGCGGGAGGATTAACCGTTGGGATTTTACCGAGTACAAATTCACAAGCATCAGAAGCAGTAGATATTGCGATCGTTACTGATCTCGGTCAAGCTCGGAATAATATCAATGTACTATCTTCCGATGTGGTCATTGCTTGCGGTATGGGCTTAGGAACGGCATCAGAAGTAGCTTTAGCCTTAAAAAATCAAAAATCTGTCATTTTGTTGACCACTGATTCAATCAGTTATCAGTTTTTTCGATCTTATGCTCGCGATCAACTGTTTCAGGCAACCACACCGCAAGAAACCATTCAATTAACCCACAAAATTTTAGCTAGACTTTCTTTGTTCGAGACGATATAACCAAACCATTAACGCGACAACACCCACCTGCAAAGCAAAATTAGGCAAAACACCCATCACATTTTTACCTGCTATTAATTGGGCTAGAAAAATAAAAGCCCCGATTAAACCAGAAGCCCCAAAACCAATATACATAAATTGTCGCAATCCTTTATAAGGTGCTTTCGCTTCTGCTTTTAGACGAGCGTATTTTTCAGGATCGAGTTTTTGTCTGTTAGGATTCGTCATGCGTTAAATCTTTTGATTTTTTATTCTTCTTTATAGTATAATTTGAGATTGGCAATGCCGATGTAGCTCAGTGGTAGAGTAGTTGATTCGTAATCAATTGGTCGTGGGTTCAAATCCCATCATCGGCTTAGTGTAAAAAACTATTAATTTTTGAGCATCAATCAAGATGTTGTTTAAAGAATTGATTGGGGACGACTGTAAATGTAAAATGTAGATACTACGAGAACCCCAGTTGAACAACTAGGGTTTTTTATGTCATAAACACAATGGCGGTAGCAAATCAACGACCAAATATAAATTTACGATTGGTCAAAACACCATTCAATTAGCATCAAAACAATGATTCATCAAGCACCGTCTGGCGCAAGAGATTTACTCCCCCTTGAAGTGACTCAAAAATCATGGATCAACGATCGCATACAAGAGATTTTTCAACGGTGGGGCTATCAACGTATTGTCACCTCTAGCATCGAATGGCTTGATACACTAATAGCAGGTGGCGCGATTGAACGTTCTACGGTTATTCAACTACAAGAAACCAGCGAAGGAGCATTAGGATTACGCCCCGAATTAACCGCCTCTATTGCCCGTACTGCCGTCACTCGTTTAGCAGATCATTCTCATCCACAACGCATCTGTTATCGTGCTAATGTTTTTCGTAATCCTCCCACTGGACATCATGGACAACAATTAGAATTTCATCAAGCGGGTGTAGAACTACTTTTTGCAGGTGGTGTGTTAGCAGATGCCGAAATTTTGCTGTTATTGGCTCAATGTTTAGAGCAACTGGGTGTACCTCAATGGCATTTAATCTTAGGAGAAGCCGAATTAACTCGCTCTTTACTCTCTCCTTTTCCGCTTCCTTTGCAACAACAAGTCCGTCACTGTCTTGCTAACTTAGATTATGTCAGTTTAGAAAATTTGTCTTATCCAAGTGCAGTCCTACGAGAACAAGCCCTACTATTATTTAATCTACGAGGTAATCCTAGCGATGTTCTGCAAAAAATCCTCACTCTTGATTTAGATCAATCCGCACAACAAGCCGTTAATAATCTTAAATCCTTACTAGAATTAGTACAGAATAGCTTTGCTAAACCCCTTCCCTGGGTATTAGATTTAAGTTTGGTGCAAACCTTTGATTTTTATACGGGAATTATTTTTAAAGCCGTTAGTTATACCGATCAGCAACTCCGCATCTTAGCTCAAGGCGGACGTTATGACCAATTATTAAGCGTGTATCATCCTCTTTCAAAAGCCGCCCCAGGTATTGGCTTTTCGCTTAATTTAGAAAATTTACACACTTGTTTACTTTCGACTACTCTTTTACCCCAAGAAACGCCCCCTTTAGATTGGTTAGTGATTCCTCAAACACCTGATGCGGAAATTGCGGCTTTAATTCATGCTCAACACTTAAGAAAATCGCCAGAACTCCTGCGAGTTGCTCTTGAAATTGGTGGGCGTTCTCCTGAAGCGATTCGAGAATATGCCCGTCGGGTGAGAGTCAAAAAATTAGCTTGGATTGGCTCGGATGGACAAGTTGAAGATGAGTCATTATAGCATTCCTCTATACTCCCTTAAACTTAATCAACAACTATCATGAGATAGATTTGATCTTTTCGCTCTGGAGGGCTAAAGGTGCTAAGTTCGCTCCAGCGTACTTTATTAGGTATTCTGTTTTTTCTCGCTACTGTTGTTGGCGCGACAATAGGATATATGTTGTACGGCTGGAATTTTTTGGATTCGTTTTATCAAGTCATTATTACGGTTTTTGGCGTTGGCTTTGGAGAAATTAGACCGATTAATACACCAGGACTTAGGATCTTAACTATACTGGTGATTATTTGTGGTACAACTTCAGCCGTTTATGCAGTCGGTGGATTTTTTCAAATGATCACCGAGGGTCAAATCAATCAAATGTTAGCATCAAGACGCATGAATCGAGAAATAGAATCGCTACAAGATCACGTGATTATCTGTGGTTATGGTCGTTTAGGACAGATTTTAGCCCGAAGGCTACAAGAATCACAAGCCACGTTTGTTATTATTGATAACAACTCTGAAAGAATTATACAAGCTCAAGAAAAAGGCTATTTAATTGTAGAAGGCAATGCCGCCGATGAAAATAGTCTATATACAGCAGGAATCCAAAAAGCGAAATATTTAGCGACCGTTCTTCCTGATGATGCTCTAAATGTCTTTATTACCTTAACCGCTAGGGAATTGAATTCTAATTTAATGATTATTGCTAGAGGGGAGTTACCCTCTACTGAAAAAAAACTGAAGTTAGCGGGGGCTAATCAAGTTATTTTACCAGCGACGATCGGGGCCGAACGGATGGCTCAAATGATTACCCATCCTGCGGCTATTGATTTTCTTGAAGAAGATGAAGGTAGACGGAATCTTAATGAATTACTCGCGCAAATTGATCTCAAACTTGAAGAACTTTCAATCACATCTAATTCACCTTTTGTCAACCAACCGATTAGTGAAATGGAAACAGGAGGAAAAGGAGCTTTTGTCGTCGTCGCACTTCGTCAACTTGATGGAACAATTTTAATTCATCCCTCACATTCATTTATCTTGCAAGAAGGGGATACAGTCATTTTGCTCGGACATCAGGGGGATCTTCCTCAATTTGCTCGACGATTTTCGATGAAACGCAGTGGCTTAACCTATCGAGGCACAACGATTTAAGACTGATAGCTTGGACAGAACAGGGTATGATCAGAGGTTTATAATATAAAGCAGATAATTAGATACAACTATCAATCATTTAGGTTATTTTCTTGCTTTATAAACTCTTTTCGTGTCCTTTATTAAAACAAATTTTTAATCCCAGTGTAAAACCTGTGTCTAAATCTTGCCAATTAGATAAGAAGGAGCAAGTACCAGTAATTTTATCACTCAATATTCGATCGGCTCAACCCAAGGATCTTAAGGGGTTAGTTGAGGTTCTATCTCGTAGTTTTTATCCACCTCAAACAACCGTACTAGGACTACAACCCTTATTTAAATTGGGGATGACTGAGGATATCAGAGGACGTTTACGTTCTACTAAACCAAACTACCGTTGTATAGTTGCTTTTTCCAACCCCTCTAATCATGGCACAAAATCAGAAACCCTTGTGGGAACGGTTGAACTAGGTTTACGACATCAAATCATGTCTAAACAAATTCCCTATATTTCTAATTTGGCGGTGTTACCTGAATATCGTGGTCAAGGAGTTGCACGACAATTATTAATAAAATGCGATCGCATTGCCCTTGAATGGGGGTTTGACGAATTATCGCTACACGTTCTCGAAGATAATTTAGCTGCACAGCAACTTTATTTTAGTCATGGTTATCAACTGCAAAAAGTAGAGCATGGCCTAATCAGTTGGCTGTTTAAACAACCCAAACGTCTTTATCTGGCTAAACAGATCGAACATTTGTATTCATAAATTTCCAATAGATGAAATTAATCTGTGAAAAAAGTAAATCAAAAAACTTACATTTACTTCAATAAACTTAATGTAATTTTTAAAAATAAATTAATATTTGATCCTTCTTATTAGTGAGTAACATATTAATAAATTTCTGCATTTAATAATTAAGTTGTGCGGCTCATCTGGCACATGAGCATTCATAATCCAAAATTAACCAATCATGAAAACTACAATTAATAAAGTATTAAGTATTGCGCTGTCTACATTATTGGTTGGGATGATTCCCCACACAAAACTACAAGCTTGTACGCGGGCGGTTTATTTAGGGCCAGAAAATACGGTTATTACCGTACGTAGCATGGACTGGTATAACGACCTTGGGACAAATCTCTGGGCTTTTCCACGTGGAGTCAAGCGTGATGGTGCAGCAGGCCCCAAATCGATTCAATGGACTTCTAAATATGGTAGCGTGATTGCAGCAGGATTCGATGCGGGTACAGCCGATGGCATGAATGAGAAGGGTTTAGTTGCTAATCTAAATTATCTTTCTGAATCCGAATATGTTAAACCTACCCCCAATGATCCCCGAAAACCTCTAGCTGTATCGATATGGACACAGTACGTTTTAGATAACTTTGCTACTGTCGCAGAAGCAGTAGACACTTTACGGAAAGAGCCATTTTATGTTGTTCCATCGATGTCCCCAGACGGCAAACCAGGGACGGTACATTTGTCGATTTCTGACGCGACTGGCGACTCTGCTATCTTTGAATATATAGGTGGAAAACTGGTGATTCACCATAGTCGAGACTATCAGGTGATGACCAATTCTCCAGTATATGAGCAACAACTTGCCCTCACTGATTATTGGAAACAGATTGGCGGATTGACCATGTTACCAGGGACTAATCGAGCGGCCGATCGCTTTGTCCGAGCTTCATTTTATATTAATGCAATCCCAAAAACATCGGATATCAATGAAGCAGTTGCAGCCGCTTTTAGTGTGATCCGCAGTGTATCAGTTCCGTTAGGCATCTCTACACCTGATCGGCCTGAAATTTCCTCGACGGTGTGGCGTACCGTATCAGATCAAAAGAACAAACGTTATTTTTTTGAATCGACTCGTAGTCCTAATGTATTTTGGGTAAATCTTTCTGATCTTGATTTTGCTGAAGGAAGTCTGACGAAAAAGCTAACTTTAACGAATGGTGTTATTTTAGCTGGCAATGTGGCAGATCAGTTTAAGCCCGCCGAACCTTTTAAATTTCTTCGTGCTGAAGTCAAGTAAAATTATTCAAAATTAAGAAAAACAAAAGGACATCTAATCAAGATGCCCTTTACTTTTTTTATATTTTTTAGACAAATTATCTAAAACCTACAGCCGCTTGCCATACGAAAGCAAGTAATAAGAAAAATAAGGGAATCAGAGGTAAAACATCCACTAACGGATCGAAAATTTGGTACGCTTCGGGTAATTTTGCTAACAAGAGTGCCGCATCCATTGATCTATCTACCTATCCAAGACTTGTTTTTTAAAGATGACTCAAATTGTATCACGATTTGTCATGTGGATCATTGAGCCAGTGACCAAATTCTTCGACAAAGCGATCGCCTAAAATGGCTTCCCTAATTTGGGTTGTAAAGCGGACTAATTCAGCAATATTGTGCAAAGACAATAAGATATACCCTAACATTTCCCTTGCTTTGATTAAATGATTCAAATATGCCCGTGTAAACGTCTGACAAGTGTAACAAGAACAACTTGAATCAAGAGGGGTAAAATCTTCTTTAAATCGCGCATTTTTGAGGTTCCAACGCTCACCTTGTACCATTGCTGTACCATGTCTCCCAAAACGAGTCGGAATCACACAATCAAATAAATCAATTCCAGATGCGATCGCACGTGCCATTTCTTGATAGGTACCCACACCCATTAGATAACGAGGTTTATGGGTTGGTAATAAAGGGGCTGTCTGAGCAACAATTTGATGAATTAATTCGGGTGCTTCTCCCACACTTACCCCACCTATTGCATACCCTGGTTGATCTAAAGCGATTAAATCAAAAGCGGCTTTTGCTCTGAGATCTAAAAAAATCCCCCCTTGTACAATGGGAAAAAGGGCTTGATCTTGAGGACGTTCATGAGCAGTTATACAGCGTTCTAGCCAACGATACGTTCTTTCTGTGGCTTTCGTGACATCGGTTCGCGTGGCATTTGCGGGAGGACATTCATCAAATGCCATAATGACATCTGCCCCTAGTTTATTCTGAATCTGGATCGAGCGTTCGGGTGTTAGTTCAATGATACGCCCATCTCTGGGAGAACGAAACGTTACACCAGTTTCTTTAATATCTCTCAACTGACTAAGGCTAAAAACCTGAAAACCGCCAGAATCAGTTAAAATTGGCCCTTTCCATCCCATAAAAGCATGAAGTCCACCTGCTTTTTCTACAATGCTTTCACCTGGTTGTAGATGAAGATGATAGGTATTCGCTAAAATCATTTGTGCGCCAGTTGTTTCGACTTGTGCTGGCGTTAGACCCTTAATCGTTCCTACAGTTCCAACAGGCATAAAACGGGGAGTTTCTACAATACCGTGAGGCGTATGCCAGATCCCGACTCGTGCTTGAGTTTGTCTAGATTTTGCAACTAATTGATATGAAAATCCCATTTTTTAAAAAGGAATATCCTCATCGTCATCATCAATTTGAACATCCCATTTAGCGGATAATACTTGATTCATCATAACTTCTAGCGTATCTACATCGATTGTTCGCCTGTTTTCTTGTTCTTCTAGAGGACTACTGAGGGGAATTAATCGTAATTGGCGATTATCTTGCACTAAATCAAAATAGGTATTGTTTTCAGGGGATTGGTGTAATGTTAAATAATCAAAACTTTGAACGTTTAAATATAAAGTATGATTAGCAACAATGGTTGCTTGTTGAGGATCTGTAAAAACTTCTACTATCCATCCTTCCCCTTCACTTTGTATTTTTCCCTCTAGGGTGTGTATGTATCTAACACGTCCTAAATCATTGAGCAACCGTCGGATATCGTCTTTATTAATTATTGTGCCAAAATCGATAATACAAGGAGCGGGGAACGAATGAGATGAGTTGTCGTAATTCATGAGAAATTACCTATTAAAAATTTAATATAATGCTTAAAATCTGTGAGAAACCTGCTACATATTTGATTTCTGTGCTGAGTAGGCTACGATACAATATTAACGCAAATTGTTTGAATTCTTCCTTAAATTTTCACTGATTAATGTGCCTAGAGCAAAAATATTCATCAAAGAACAGATCCAATCTTTTTTAGGTGCTGTATCTTTTTATACTATAATACCAATTCCGATTATCTGGTTACCGACGACTTGGCATCCTAATTATTTTAGAATTGCTCGTTGGAGTAGTTGGATAGGAATCCTTTTAGGTAGTTTTTTAGGAATTCTAGATATTATTTTAGCTCAGTTAGGCTGGCCGAATCTAACTCGCAGTGGTTTAATGGTCGCAATTTGGCTTTATCTCACTGGTGGCTTACATTTGGATGGGGTGATGGATACAGCAGACGGGTTAGCCGTAACCGAGCCAAAACGTCGTTTAGAAGTCATGCAGGATAGTCATAGCGGGGCTTTTGGGGTGATGGCTGGGGTGATCGTTTTATTACTGAAAACTTTGGCGGTTAGTGATCTAACATCGGATCGGTATTTAGTCTTGATGTTTGCTGCGGGGTGGGGACGTTGGGGACAGCTTATAGCGATCGCTATTTATCCCTATCTCAAACCGACTGGAAAAGGGGCGTTTCATAAACAAAATATCCGTTTACCTCAAGATGTTTGGTTGGGACTATTGCCACTACTCGGACTTACTATCAGTTATCAATTTTTTCATCCGACGCAATGGACTGTCAATTTATTGATCATCGTTTTAGGTTTGACCATTTCTTATCTGACTGGATTTTGGTTTAATGGTCAATTAGGGGGACACACAGGCGATACTTATGGGGCAGTTGTGGAATGGACAGAAGTGATTTATCTTTGTTGTCTAACTAGATTTTTTTGATTGATCAATTTTTATTTAGTGGGGCGAAGACGAGACACTTTGAGGACAAATTTTCCGCTACCTGTTTCGCCAAAAGCTCGAACGCGAATAATATATTTACCTGATTCTGTAATCCGTGAAAAAAGTAGTGAATTTGTACTACCATCTGGGCCATCATCATTTTCAGCGACGGTTGTGCCATCATCAGAGAGTAAAACAACGATCGCATCAAAATCATCGGAAATTAAATCAATCGCAACTTGATCGCCTTCATTAAGTTCTAGGGCATAGTCTCTAGCAAACCCACCTTCACCAGTTGGAATATCTTTATCAGAAAGCGTGTCAGAGATTTCATTAACTGAAGTTAGAGGAATTGGACTATATAATGATTCTGCTTGTGTCGGTAGTGTTTGAGATCCAACAATAAATGAAATAAATCCTAGTAAAAACGAAGTTAACCAGCGATGGGCTAAAAATTTTGTCATAAAGACTACAAGGTTAATGTTGAGTTTCCCATTTATTATATGAGCAACCTAGGAAAGGATTAAAAAAAGTTCAAAGTAAAAATTTTTCGATGGCGACTGCTACACCCTCTAATTCAATAGTAGGGGCAACCCATTGGGCAACTTCTTTAACTTGCTCTGGTGCATTCCCCATCGCTACACTAAAACCAGCATAGGACAACATCGAAACATCATTATAATTATCACCGATCGTCATTACCTGTTCTGCGGTTAAACCTAAGATTTGTTCAGCAAGATAACAAACACCCGTTCCTTTATTTGCGTTGTGATGAGTCGCTTCAAAAAAGACTGGAGTAGACTGAGTCAGATAGAGTTGATCGCTCGTAAAATATCCTTGTAAAGTACTCATCAGTTGCTTGATCACTTTAGGAGAAGTTCCCACCGCTAGAATTTTAGTCGGCTCTGCGTTATTTTTTAAGAAAGTTTCTAGATTGCCCACTGCATTCACTGGTACATTCGATCTAGCTGCATAGCGTTCTGTTTCCTCGGTGATTTGGCTAACATACAGTTGATCATTAAGATAGAGATGAATATTAACTTTAGATCGCCATTGCGGTTTTTCTAATTCATTGATTAAATCTAGGGCTGTATCTAAGGGAACGGGAAGATGATAAAGTATTTTTTCGGTCAACGGATCTTGAATTAAGGCTCCATTGTAAGCAATAAGCGGTAGAGCAGAAACGATCGTTTGATGATATTTACGGGCTGAAGTATACATTCTTCCCGTAGCCACTGCCACCTGTATTCCTTTGCTTTGTGCTGCTGTTATCGCTTCTTGAACTCTTGGACTGATTTGGTTATTATGTCCAACGATCGTACCATCTAAATCTAATGCTAATAATCGAATATCCACGTTCTTACCTTTGATTAATTCCGTTAATAGCATCCGTGATCTAGGATAAATCAGCAAGGGTTGCTTAAACATTTCACTTCTTGAAGAAGGCTAAAATGGAAATGTTAAGATCAATACTTATATTAAAATGCTGATTGTTAACCCTAAATAAGCTAGATTTTGACTCTAATCTGTGATTACTAGGAGAAAGCTTTGGAAAGTTTAGGATTTCGTCGCGTTTTGCGTGCGCTTCGCGTACCTGCGGCATCGCTTATTTTTGGTATCATATCTGTTCTAACCTCTGTTCCCCTCGAAGCAGCAGAAGTAATTTTAATTAATTATGGCCCTGTACAACTACAGCTTAAAACGTCTTCCCTAGAAGCTTTTGCTCTTAATGGTACGATCGACGCAAATTTAAGAACTTATCTCAAAGGCACTACACCAAGCCAACAAGCCGAATTTCGCAGAGCTTTAGTTGAAAAAGCAAATATCAATCCTCTACAAATATCTCGTTTTTTTAATACTGAAACTGGAGAAGAGATTCTAACATTTTTTGGTGAATATATCAAGATTCAAGGCGGGATTAATGGAAAATTAGCGTTGCGAGGAGCCATTATTCAAGCATCCCTTGATCCTCAAGGATTGACGTTATTAAACTTTTTACAGAAACTGCCGACTAACGTTGAGATTAATGTCAATGACGTTTTGAAATTATCTCGAATGATTAATCTTGTTGTCCAAGCAACAGAATCTTTTAGTCAAAATTTAGCTCAATTATCAGCCGAAGAAGCCGCAAAAAACCCGCTCGTCAACTATGCGTCAATGACGGATTTACGGCAAGCGGGGACTTATGACGTAATTAAAGAACGTTGGACATTAACCGATCCAAAACGTCAACGCACCTTTTATATGGATGTCTATAAACCCCGACGTTGGCGCAGTGGTCAAACACCCGTTATGATTTTTTCACATGGACTAGCCTCGCGTCCAGAAGATTTTGAGAAACAATTATCTCATTTAGCTTCATATGGCTATTTTGTCGCAGCACCACAGCATCCAGGCAGTGATTTTAACCAGGTGAAAAATTTATTAGACGGTTATTCCAACCAAGTTTTCAACCGCAACGAATTTATTGATCGTCCTTTAGATATTAGTTTTATCATTGATGAACTTGAACGCCGCAACCCGTCTGAGTTTAACGGACGTTTGAATTTAAAATCCGTTGGTGTAATGGGTCATTCCTTTGGCGGTTATACGGCTCTTGCCTTAGCAGGTGCAACCATTGATTTTGATTATCTTGAAGATGCTTGTAACGATGACAATCAGTATTTTAATCTGTCTTTATTGTTACAATGTCGCGCTCTCAAATTACCCCGTCAAGAATACAATTTCCGTGATCCGCGTGTGCAAGCCGTTCTCGCCGCCAATCCTGTCAATAGTAGTCTTTTCGGGCCTAAAGGTCTCGCTAAGATCCAAATTCCCGTTTGGATTGGTGCAGGTAGCTATGATCCCGCAACACCTTTTGTATTTGAGCAAGCAAGGTCATTTCCCTGGTTAACTACTGAAAATAAATATTTGGGAATGATGCAAGGACAAGCACACGTAGATTTTTCAGCTTTAGATGCAGGTTTGACCACATTAATTGATTCGAGTAATATTTTACTGCCCTCACCGAATCTGATTTCAGCCTATGGAGATTCGACGATGGTCGCTTTTTTTGAGGTGTATATTGCGAACAATGAGGATTACCGTCCCTTTCTGAGAGCCTCTTACTCGGCTTATTTGAGTCAAGATCAACCTTTTAAATTCTATGTGATTACAGAGGCTTCGTCTGAGGAACTAAAAACAGAACTTAAAAAATATCGGTCTGAACATGGTTACTAAACCGTAACTTAAATCGTTTTTGTGAAAGAACCAACTACGGTAGAATAGGATGAAGAATTCTATCTCTCGAATAGATTCAGCCTCCCTCAAAAATATTCAGTTCGTTGAGTGTAAAGGTACATACTGTCACAAATGCAACAGCTAAAAGTTATTGATTCTAACCTGACGATGACCGAATCAGGACAGACTCAGGTAGGTCACACTTTTCAAAAAAATGGTACGAGCGATTCAAACTCTTCTTCTAAAATCGCAGTGGAAATCGCTAAACCACAACTCGATTTAGAGTTAGTTAACCAAGAATTATCAAATGCAGATGCTCACTCGATGGTGACTTGGGCTGAGGCTACTTTTGGTGATGGTTTAGTGATGAGTACCAGTTTCGGAATTCAAGCCGCCGTCATGCTTCATTTAGTCACTCAAATTATTCCCGCTCTGCCTGTGATTTGGATCGATACGGGCTATTTACCTGCGGATACCTATCGTTTTGCTGAAAATTTAACACAACGTCTGAATCTAAATTTAAAAGTTTATCAATCTAATCTGAGTCCTGCCCGTATGGAAGCCCTTTACGGAAAATTGTGGGATCAAAATGATGTAGATTCTTTTAATCTTTACGATAAAATGCGTAAGGTCGAACCAATGCAACGGGCTTTAAAAGAATTACGGGCGACAGCATGGTTAGCGGGCTTACGGAGTGACCAAACTAACCACCGCAAGACTTTGCGACGGGTAGAAGAACAAGGGGATCGCTACAAGGTACATCCGATTCTATCGTGGAATGCCAAAGATATTTATCAGTATCTCACTGCCCATGACTTGCCCTATCATCCCTATTTTGATTTAGGTTATGTGTCGGTCGGTGACTGGCATTCTAGTCGCCCTTTGATGGCAGAAGATGAAAATGAGCGCAATACACGTTTTAACGGGCTTAAACAAGAGTGCGGACTACACTTACCTCTGACCCCAGAAGAAGCTCAAAGTCTTGATGCTAGTAGTTTGTAGGGATACACAGGGGTACTTTCCCCTGTCAGTATCAAAGATTGTTTACAGTGAAGCCACTTGAATTTCAACTTCTGCGGTAACTTCTGGATGAATTTTAATTTGTGCTTTGTAAAAGCCAATTTTACCAACATCTGGAAGGGTAACCCCACGACGATCCACTTCTTGACCTGTGCTGGCTTTAATTGCATCGACGACATCTTGAGCCGTTACTGTACCAAAAATTGATTCTCCTTCTCCAACTTGTTTACGAACAACAAAACGCCCAACGGCTTGTAAAGCGGTTTGGAATGCTTCAGCCGCTTCACGTTCGGCTAAAATTCGTTGTTGTTCTTTGGCTTTTCTTTGTTCGACTTGTTTAATAATCCCAGGGCTTGCTAATTTGGCGATTCCTTGAGGAATGAGATAATTAGTAGCATAACCAGGCGCAACTTCGACTAGATCCCCATCTTTGCCCAGTTTATTGACACTTTTACTTAAGACCACTTGTAATTTTTTAGACATTAATCTCTCCAGTAAGGTTGTTGTTTAGTCTTGTGAAAATACTCCCAAAACTAACATCATACACTTTTTTGCCCAAGAAAAACTATTAAAATTGCTCTTTTTGACCGCGCAAACGGGCGAAAGTCTGAATGGGATCTGTTGTTTGCATGGCTGACTGTAGTGGAGAACTGTCCCAACGTAAAAAAGGATTGGTTTGTTTTTCAACTCCTAACCAAGTGGGGATCGTTGCTTGAGCGTTATGGCGGGCTGTTTTAACGAACTGATAACGCTTGTGTAAGTCTGCGTTATTGGGATCAACGGTTAAGGCAAATTGTAGATTTTTTAAGGTGTATTCATGAGCGCACCAAACCCTAGTTTGGTCAGGAAGCGATCGCAATTTTGTCAAAGAGGCGACCATTTGAGCGGGTGTTCCTTCAAATAAGCGTCCACACCCTCCAGAAAAGATAGTATCACCACAGAATAATTCACCACTACCGCTATCGTTTTGAGGCGGAAAATAATAGGCAATATGGGCGCGAGTATGTCCTGGGACAAAAAGAACCTCAGCAAAGCGATCAGCAAAAGTAACGCGATCGCCATCTTTTAAAAAAACCTGTTGCCCTGGAATTCTCCCTTGATCTTCAGATCCTCCATAAACACAAACTTGGGGAAACTGTTCAATTAGATCTTGATTTCCGCCAACATGATCTCGATGATGGTGGGTATTAAAAATAGCGACTAGCTGTAATTTTTGGCGGTGGAGTAGCTCTAAAACGGGTTGACTTGATGCTGGATCGACGACGGCGGCAATTTTCTGCTTTTGATCGGATAACACAAAGATATAGTTATCGGATAAAGCTGCCAGTCTTGTGATTTCCATGTTTTTGATTTAAACTCAAACAATTACAACTTAACCTAACTTCATATTAAACTGTAAAAAACTAATGGATGTGGTGAAACCTTGGCATTAGACAGCAAACAAAAGCCCTTAAACATATCGATTATTGTCAGCGATCTATCGAGTTCGGGTGCGGGTCGTTGGGGTGGGGCAATTCGTCCCTTTCTCTTGACACAGGCTTTAGAAAAACTGGGTCATCACGTTAAATTGTTTGGTCTAGCTTATGAAAATGACGCACCACCAGTAAAAATTGAGAATTATTCGATTGTTTCGTTACCCTGTCCTTATTATGTTGGTTTACCTAAATTTCTCCCAATTGCTAGACAACTTCTATCTCAAATTGATGGAGATCTGTTGTATGCAGTTAAACTTAAACCGACCAGTTTTGGACTCGCTTTACTCAAAAAAATAGCAAGTCATCGTCCTTTAATTGTGGATATCGATGACTGGGAAATGAGTTGGTATGGTGGCGACAAATGGAAATATCAAATGAGTTTAAAACAACTTTACCGAGATGTCTTTAAGCCCAAGGGTTTTTTAAAACACCCCGATCATCCTTTGTATTTAAAATGGATGGAAAGTTTATTAACCTATGCCGATTTGGTGACACGTCATACTAATTTTATTGGTAAGCGTTTTGGAGGTGTTTACATTCCGAATGGGAAAGATATTTCTTTATTTGATCCTCAAAAATATAATCCCGAAGAAACTAGAACTAAATATGGACTAAGTGAATATAAAGTATTAATGTTTCCAGGTGCGCCACGTGCTAACAAAGGTTTAGAAAGCGTTTTAACTGCTTTAGATATACTCAATCAACCTGATTTAAAGTTAGTCATAGTCGGTGGTAGTCCTTATGATGATTATGACCAACAACTGCTCAAACAATGGGGACGCTGGATTATTAAATTACCTAAAACTCCCGTTGAATTGATGCCTGAAATTGTCTCGGCTGCTCATGTTATTGTTGTTCCTCAAATGGATACACCTGCTTCTTTAGCTCAATTTCCTTTAAAATTAACAGATGGAATGGCGATGGCTAAACCCATTTTAGCGACTAAAGTTGGAGACATTCCAGAAATTTTAGATGATACAGGTTATTTGGTGGAACCTAATTCACCAGAACAATTAGCAACTCAAATTCAATGGATTTTTACTCATTTCGATGAAGCTCAATTCTTAGGTTTACAAGCTAGACAACGTTGTATACAGTTTTACAGTTTAGAAACAATGGCTACAAGTTTATCTCAAGTGATTCAATCCCTTGTTTAATTTATTTATAACTTTTATTATTTGTTCAAAGAGCCTTAAATATGTCTTCTAATCAACTCGTTATCAAGTCTATTCTCAAACAACCATATTTATCAATTCTTTCCGTATTTTTGGGATTTTTAAGTGCTATTTTTAATGGAGTGGGTACTCTTTTATTAGTACCTTTATTATTAGCTTTTTTAGGGCAGTCTATTCCAGCTTTAAATAGTGGGCCGCCAATTTTACGCAAGGCTATGTCCGCTTTTGATAGTTGGCCAGAGAGTTCACGAATAGTTGCGATGTTTGGCCTCGTTTTTACATTAATTCTGTTGCGTCATGTTACCAATTATTTAAGTGCTTTAACCAGTGGTTATTTAAGTCGGGTTTCAACCAGAGAATTACAATTAGAAGCTTTGCGAATGCTTTTAAAAGTTGATATAGACTATTATGCAAAAACTAAATTAGGCGATATATTTAATCGATTTGCTTCAGAAGTATTTAGAGTCAATAATTCGATCAGATCTAGTCTAATCCTAATCCAGAATATTATAACAATCTTTATATTTTTATTTATGTTGCTGTCTTTGTCATGGCAGTTGACCTTAATAGCAAGTGGATTATTACTATTATTAGCAATTCTCAATCAATGGTTCATCAAAAGATCTAAAATATTCGGTCAACGTGTATCCATCGTTGCTAAAGAATTAACCAATAAATCTTTAGAAATTTTGACGGGTATCAGATTGATTAAATCAGTAGGGAATGAAGACTATGAATATATAGCAATGAAAAAATACATCATTAAAAGAGAGAAAGCTGGCTTTGATACTTTAATGAATCAAGCGATTATTAGCCCTCTTAATGAAATTGGCGGAATTATCATTGTTGTCTTGATTGTTATAGCAGGACGTTATATTTTTTCATCTCAAGTTCAGGCGTTATCGGCAATTTTGTTAACTTATTTATTTCTACTTTTTAGAATGTTGCCATTCGTCAGTCAAATTAATAGCACCCGTAGTCAACTTTCTAACAGTAGGCCATCCGTTGAAATTGTACAGGATTTTATTAGAACAGATAACAAACCTGTCATGAAGAATGGTGAAATTCCATTTTCGGGTTTAAAAGAAGGCATTCGCTTAGAAAATTTAAAGTTTTCCTATCCTGGTCATGATGAATTGGTTCTCAAAGGGATTGATTTATGGATACCTAAAGGTAAAATGATTGCTTTAGTGGGTGCATCAGGTGCAGGAAAATCGACGATCGCTGATTTGGTGCCGCGATTTTATGATCCCACTGGTGGAGCAATTTTGTTTGATGAGCAAGACTTGAGAAATTATGATTACAAAACGATTAGAGAAAGAATAGGAGTTGTCAGTCAGGAAACCTTTTTATTTAACGCTTCTGTTCGTTATAATATTGCTTACGGTTTAGCTTCAACAACTGATGCAGAAGTTATCGAAGCGGCTAAACGAGCAAATGCTTATGAATTTATCATTAATCTACCAGAAGGTTTAGATACAGAACTCGGTGATCGAGGTGTCAGACTCTCAGGGGGACAACGACAACGGATTGCGATCGCACGAGCTTTATTAAGAAACCCCGAAATCTTGATCCTAGATGAAGCAACTAGCGCACTAGATACGGTTTCAGAACGACTGGTACAACAAGCACTCGATGAACTCTGTCAAGAACGAACTACATTAGTGATTGCTCACCGCTTATCAACTGTTCAAAAAGCTTACTCTATTGTCGTTTTAGATAAAGGCAAAGTCGTAGAAATCGGCAATCATGAAGAATTGTTAAATAAGGGTGGATATTATGCCAATTTATACTCAATGCAGTTTTCTAACAAAGCCGCCTCACAAAATGGTCATGCCACAACTGAAAATAAAAAAGAACTTCAATCCCAAGCTTATTTATCTTATGAAGCTCGTAATAGCTTAAATACGTTGTTAGGTTCTTTGCGTCTGGTTGCTGACGGTTTAATAGACTCTCCAGAAGAACAACATGAATTAATTGAAGAGTCTTGCGCTTCGGCTATGCAATTACTCAGTGTTATTGAACGTCTTGATCAAAAAAATGATCTTGTCAAAGTTTCTTGAAATAAAGACACTTCTAATGATTTACTCATAAATCTGTCCTTGCTCAATCGATAAAATTTGCGATGATTTCAGCCATTGGGCATCAAATGAATTAAGATGAGTTGTTGTAATCAAAGTTTGAAAACGATCTTGGATCGCTTCTAATAATTGATTTTGTCGATTAGCATCTAATTCAGCTAAAACATCGTCTAGCAATAATAAAGGGGGTTCGCCAATAATTTCTTCTATTAATTTTAATTCGGCTAGTTTTAGAGCAAGAACTAAGGTTCGTTGTTGTCCCTGTGATCCATAAGATTTAGCTGGAGTCTGATTAATTGTAAATTCAATTTCATCTCGATGGGGGCCGATAACCGTTGTTCCTAATTGTTGTTCAGCGATGCGACGTTGTTCGATTTTATCTAAAAAAGCTTGTTGCACCAGAATTGCATCATCTTCGAGCCATTCCACATTAGGTTTATATTTAAGCTGTAAAATTTCGGTTTTTCCGCTAATACTAGAATGCCACGCTTGAGCGAAAGGCATAATTCTTTCAATCACTCTAGCGCGTCGTCTAGTCACTCTTGAACCGGCTTCGGCAAGCTGTAGATCCCATAATTTTAATTGAGCGACATCAGTATTAAATTCTTCTAAAATAACGTCTTCATTTTGATTAGCAATTTCTTTTTTACGAAGTTCTTTTAATAAAGCATTTCTTTGTCGAAGAACTTGATTATATTGTTGTAAAATATGAGCATAAATTGGCTCTAATTGAATTAATAAAGTATCCACCCAATTCCGTCGAACTTCTGGTGAACCTCGAACTAATTCTAAATCTAAACTAGAAAATTGAACAGCATTAAGTACTCCTAGAAATTCAATATGGCGACGCAACGGCTCTTTATTTAACATCACAGTTCTGCGTCCCGTACTCCTTAAAATCAAGGCAAGTTCAGACACGCCATAACTTCTCTCTAAAGTGGCTAAAATTTGTCCCGTCTCTGCCTCGTCTAATATTAATTCTCGATCTCGATTTACACGATGACTTTTTAATGTTGCTAACAGTTCTACTGCTTCCAATAAATTCGATTTGCCTTGAGCATTGTTGCCGACAATAATCGTTTTTTGAGCCTTAAATTGTACGTTTTGGTGAGAATAATTGCGAAAGGAATGAAGATCGAGGCTTTTTAAATACATTAGTAAAGTGATTAAGTGCTATCATCTAAAATGATAGCAATAACTCGCGACTCATTAACCTAAACATTTAATTAAAATTCTTTAAAGCTTACTATTATTGCCTTTCGTATTTAGTCTCGCTTAAGGCACAGCTTCCCATCAGTTTTGTAATAAAGGTTTGAAACAACGCTTAACCTAAAATATACTTTTTATTAAATCTAAAGAGGAGGAAAATACTTCAATTTCTCTCCTCTTTAATAAGCTTATCATTAAGCTTATACGGTCTTATTTATTCTGCTGGCTTTTAAGCGTTCTTGATACTGCTTTAAATTTGTATGATGTTGGTCATTTAGATTATATAAATCAGGATCTAGATCATAATTATAATCACTATGATCATAGCCCGCGTAGCCCGCACTTAAATCAATTTTTGGAGCATCAGTACGACTAGGAGGTGCTGTATCAATTCCGCCGTATCCTACACCAAATGCCGCAGGGTTAGCACTTCTTTGTGGCTTCCGATAAACTTTTCTAACAGATTCTTCGTGAGCAAAATCAATAGTCATTTTATCGCTGTATTCAGGTAAATGTTCTACCTGTTCTTTAGTCAAGGTATCCGCATAAACTCGATGGTCTGAAAAATCAATCCGAGCGCGACCAATTGGTAATAAGACTTTTTTACCAAACACCCAAACACCAGTATTAATGACTAAATAACGAAATTGTCCATGATCATCGACAATAATATCATCGACTGAGCCAATTTTATCGGAATTAGCGTAGAGAGAAAAGCCGATAATATCGTTACCGTCAAAAGATTGATTATAATTACTGACAAAATCTTTTATTCTATAAAGTGACATCCTGTTTTACCTCAAATAAAGTTAATTTAGTTATTTTTATCCTAAAAAACGATTTAGATAATTTGATATACCTAAAGACTGAGATAAGATTAATATCACTCTTTTAGAATAGTTTTCGAGCTAACACAGTTTGAGTAAAATCAGACTAAATAGAGATCTTGAGTTTTGAAAAACTACTCTTTAGTTATGAATTTAATTAATAATTAAGCTTCATTCGATTTTTAAGCAACTTGAATGACAGAAAACCTGAAAAGCTCTCTAACGCTAGACAGATAAAATGATTAAAGACAAAAATAAAATGATAATAACCTAAGAATTTGTCAAATCTCGTGAGCAAAGCTAGATTGACTATGGGTTGTACAATCATTCAGTTCATGATGAGCAGCACCATCGTGATGAATTTTGCTATTGTTAGTAAATACAGACCATTTTGCGCTTAAATAAGCATGACTTTAAGTTTTTCCCCAAAACAGTTGATTGGTCAAACGATTCGTCCCTTAGTAGCTTCCTCTATTGATGGAATTGCCTTTTATGGCGATCGCCTTTTAGCTATTGATGGTAGGGAGGGTTATTTGTTACAAATCGAAATGTTAAACCAGCAGACGACGATCTTGAATTCTCATCATTGGTCAGAGTTTGTCGGTGCTAGTGGTTTAGCCGTTATTGATAATACACTCTGGTTTACGGTTAGAGACAGTATTTATTTTTGCTCTTTAATTGAAGGCGATTTAACACCTCAGTTATTTACTAAACTTCCTTATTCGGTTGAAGGTGTAACTGTTTATCAATCAGTTGTCTATGTTTCTAGCCAAAAACGAGGTTATATCTTTGTTTTAAGTCGTGAGACTGGAAAAGAAATCACCCGTTTTTACGCTCCTGGAATTGGTGTAGAAAATTTGACCATCAGAGGTGAGGAGTTATGGGTTACGGATACCATTGAACAAACGGTTTATTGTTTAGATCGAGCAACTGGGGAAATTAATTATAGCGTGATCACTCCGTTTGAGTCGCCTACGGGATTAGCTTTTTATTACGATCCCAAAACCGAAAAAGAATTATTATATGTCTCTTATACTTTCTTAGAACCAAGCATTAGGGATAACCCAAACGCAGAGCCTCAACACGAATTATTATATAGCCAGAAAACACTGATTCATCCCCTTTATTTTCAATATTATCCTGAGCAGAAATTTTCTTTATCAAATGGCTTTTTAATTGAATTAACCTATGTTGAAGAATTAGCACCACTGGATGTAGTCTCTTTAAAAAATGTGGAATGGCGAATTGCTTTGCCTGTAGAAACCCATCGTCAAAAAATTAAGTATATTGAAGCAGTCGGATTACCGTTTACTGAAGAAATTCAAGACGGACAAAAAATAGCTGTTTTTAAATTTGAAACATTAACCAATCAAGAGCGTTATATTTTTGGTTGGAAAGCGATTTTAGAGGTGTGGGGAATTAAGTATAAAATTACACCTAGAGATTGTGAAAAATTACCCCCGTTATCAACAGAATTTGCTGAACGTTATTTAGTCGATAATGATGATCTAGCAATGGATACTGAGATTATTCGTCGTGCAGCAGTTGAGGCGATCGGTACTGAAACCAATTTACTACGCAAAGTATACAGCATTCGTAACTATGTTTATGATCGTCTTTCCTATGGCATTAAACCCCATATTGATACACCCGATGTTGCCTTAAAAAGAGGGGTTGGTTCTTGTGGTGAGTATTTAGGGATTTTACTCGCTTTGTCTCGCTTAAATAAAATTGCTTGCCGTACTGTTGGACGTTATAAATGTCCTCATTTTACCTTTACTAAAGGAGTTCCTTTAGAACCAGATTATAATCATGTTTGGATGGAGTTTTATATACCTGGTTTTGGGTGGGTTCCTATGGAATCAAACCCTGATGATATTTTTGAAGGTGGGCCTTATCCATCCCGCTTTTTTATGGGTTTAGCTTGGTATCATGCAGAAATGGCTAAAGAAATACCTTTTGAACGTTTAATCAATGAAGGATCTCCTATCGCAAAAACAATAGTTTCAATTGGCGATTTAGCAATTAATCATGTTAAGTTTACCATTTTAGAAGAATTACAACCTCCAGAAAAATTTTAAACTTAAATTTACTCTTTTTGAAAACTTACTGCTATAATTGGGACGCAAAATTAGCTTGAATTCTCTCAATGATTGAAAAGCAATTTGTACAAACCTCAAGAAGGTTAGATTGGCTCGACCAAATGAAAGGTTTAGCAATTTTCAGTATTGTTATCTTTCATTTTTTTCAATTTTATCCTAAAGAATTGGAATTCATTGCTGTTTTATACCGTTTAGGAGCGAGAATAGCTTTAGCGGCTGTTGATCTATTTTTTGTGGTTGCTGGTTTTACGACAAGTTATATGATGATTCGACAATTGCAAAAACATAATTTGTCAGTTTCATCAATCGATTTTAAATCATGGCTGATTAAACGTTTGTTTAGAGTCTATCCAGCTTATCTTCTAGCTGGATTTTGTAGTTTACTTCTTTATTTTATATTTAAAAAATTTCCGCCATTTAATCTTGATCTTATTCTTAGTATATTAGGTTTAGCTGATTATAAAACTCAAGTTATTAATCCTGGATTTTGGTTTTTTAGAGTTTTATTACAAGCTTATTTAATTATGCCTCTTATTTTACCACTTGCCATCAGAAATCCAAAGATAATTCTTTTTATTGGTATTTTGGGTGGTGCAATTGTCAAAATAATTGGCTTATCTCTACCCCATACTTCTTGGGTATATCCTTATTTTTTACAGAATAATTCTATTGGAAGTTACTGGCTACAGTTGTGTTTAGGTTTATATTGGGGAGCCATATATTATTACAAAAATGATTTTCGTAAAATTGATTATTTTGTATCCATTATTTCTTTATCGCTCGGAAGTGCTTTATTTTTTATTTTGCCATCTTTAGGAATTAATGTCATCTATAAATTAGGAATTGATCTTTTTGTAAGTCCTTTAATCTTTCTACTTGTATATTTATTTTTTACAGTAGTCAAAGAGCGTTTAAAAGCCTTCAAATTCATGAATTTTGGTTGGGATAAATTATCATTACTAGGTATTTATTCTTATCAAATTTATTTAATTCATCAGCCTTTATATTTGGTCATATTTGCTATTTTAGTCAAACCAATTAATGTCAATAGTTATGTTAAATTTTTTAGTGTTTTGGGTCTTACTATTCCTCTGCTGATTGCCTATGTTATTATGTTTACTCATTTGGAAAATGGGATCATGAGGAAAATTAGTTTTTTAGCGTAAAGCTAGGCTTACTCTGTTCTTAATGATATCATTTGAAACACTTAAATTCATTAAATCTAATAATAATATAAAGAAAAGCCATGTCGTGGAAAAAAATTAGTACAATTATTGGTTTAAACATCATCCTTATGGGCTGTGTAGCAATCAACGCTCCCGTCGCTCAACAAATTCAAACCGAACAATTAGGACAAATGTTACCCGTCACGAAGAAAGCTTCTTTAGGACAAGCAGTGATCGAATTAGAAGTTGCACAAACTCCCGAACAGCAGGCTATGGGATTAATGTATCGTACTTCTTTACCCGACAATCGTGGGATGTTATTTCCTTTTAAAGAGGCCCGTTATACTCAATTTTGGATGAAAAATGTAACAATTCCTTTAGACATGATTTTTCTTCGAGACGGCGTAATTCAAGCGATTTTTTCCGATGTTCCTCCCTGTGCGGCTGAACCTTGTCCAACTTACGGCCCACCAACTTTAATTGATCAAGTGATTGAATTACCTGGTGGCAGAGCAGCCGAATTAGGACTTAAAAAAGGCGATCGCGTTAAAATTAATTATTGAGTTTACTTTTAATAGCTCACTTCATAATTGATTTAATCAGCAAAGACAAAGTTTTGTATCATTCATTAAATAGAAGATTATTTGATCGATTATTATTGGGTAGTCTAATATTAGCATCCGCTAGATCGCTCTAGATTTAAGGAAAGCCAAGCTAATAACTTAGCTTTTGACATCCGTAAATATACTGAGTCATCAAATATTAGAAATCTTAAAAAATAATTAATAATTTTGTCTAAAGTGATGTTTTTAGATAATTATTATAAGTCCTTCTATCTTATGATGACCCAAAACTCATACCTTAGATGAATTCGGAAGACAAACAAAATCGGATACAAAAATAATTTAAGAGCCAATAAGAAAAACAGTAAAGGAGAAAAAATGCTAAATACACCCTACGCTAAATTTTTACGTTTTTTGCACGAGGATCTAGACCTGTCTCATGAATCAATTGCGATCGCGGAACGTTCTATCAAAAAACAGCAAGGCCCGTTACCGATGATCCTCTGGCAATATGGTTTAGTGACCCTAGAACAACTTGATCGAATTTACGAACGGTTTGAAGAAATCTAATACAGATGAATTATGCTTAATCCTAAGATTGCAAATTACCGTAAACGAAAACGATATGAACTCCCAACAAATCAATAAAAAAGGCAGGCTATTCACTAACCTGCTTTTTTGATGTCTATCTAGAATGATCTAACCGACGGGTTGTAACTGCAAAACAGAGGCCCCACAGGGAACGACTTTAACCTGTCCTGCTTCATTTACATCAACGCTCACCGTATCACCATCTTTAATTTGACCTGAAAGAATGGCTTCAGCTAAACTATCTTCTAAGCGTCTGGTAATGGCTCGGCGTAACGGTCTAGCACCATAACTGGGGTCATATCCTTCGCTAACGACTAGATTTTTAAACGCTTCTGTCACTTCTAGAATCATCTCACGCTGTTCTTTGACCTGTTTCGCAATTTCGTCTAAAAGAATATCAGCAATTTGAGTCACTTCAGGTTTACTCAGTTGACGGAACACAATAATCTCATCGAGACGGTTGAGGAACTCAGGTCGGAAATATTGCTTCATGTCATCAGTAACGCGGTTACGGATGTTGTTGTATTGTGCGTCTGCATCTTCGGAAGCTTCAAAACCAAAGCTACTACCGCCTTTTTCAATCACTTTTGACCCAATATTAGAAGTCATAATGATCAATGTATTTTTAAAATCAACGGTACGACCTTTAGCATCAGTCAGACGACCATCATCTAACAGTTGTAGCAAGAGATTAAAGACATCGGGGTGAGCTTTTTCGATTTCATCAAACAAAACGACTGTATAGGGTTTGCGTCTGATGGCTTCGGTTAATTGTCCACCTTCATCGTAGCCAATATATCCAGGAGGCGAGCCGATGAGTTTAGAGATGGTATGAGATTCCATGAATTCTGACATATCCACTCTGATCAGGTTCTCGGATGAGCCAAATAGGAAGGCTGCTAAGGCTTTGGCGAGTTCTGTTTTACCAACTCCAGTAGGGCCAGCAAAGATAAAACTTCCAGTAGGACGGTTGGGATCTTTGAGTTTAACACGCGCCCGACGTACCGCACGTGATACAGATTTGACGGCATCATCTTGACCGATAATGCGTTCATGAAGATGATCTTCTAAATTGATTAACGCTTCTGACTCGGTTTCGGTTAATTTATTAACGGGTACACCAGTCCAAGATGCCACGATTTGAGCGATTTCTTCTTCATCGACGACGGGGACTAAAGACTCAGGGTTAATCACAGGTGATTCTTCTGAAGTCATTTTTTGTTTGGTCGAATATCTTAAATGCGTCCGTGAACCTGCTTCGTCAAGTAGATCGATCGCTTTATCGGGTAAGAAACGATCACTAATATAACGATCGGCTAATTGGGCTGCTGCTTCAAGGGCTGCATTAGAATACTTAACCTTATGATAGTCTTCGTACTCTTTGCGTAGACCGTAGAGAATTTCAATCGTTTCACTAACAGAAGGTTCACCAACCATTACAGGCTGAAAACGACGCTCTAGGGCTGCATCTTTTTCGATATGCTGACGGTATTCATCAAGGGTTGTGGTACCGAGACATTGTAATTCACCACGAGCAAGAGCCGGTTTTAGCATATTCGCAGCATCCATCGCGCCACCTAATGCACCTGCACCGATGAGGGTATGAAGTTCATCAATGACGAGGATGATATTACCACTCGCTCTAACTTCTTCTATAATGCCTTTGAGTCGTTCTTCAAAGTCACCTCTAAAACGAGTTCCCGCGAGGAGTGAACCCATGTCTAAGCTAATGACTTGTTTATCGAACAGGGTTTCAGGGACATCTCTTTCAACAATGCGTTGAGCGAGTCCTTCGGCAATAGCTGTTTTACCGACACCAGGTTCACCGACTAATACAGGATTATTTTTCGTGCGACGGCCTAAGATTTGGATGGTTCGCTGGATTTCATTTGCCCTACCGATGACGGGATCGATTTTATTTTGTGCAGCGAGTTCGGTTAGGTTTGTACTAAAATCTTTGAGGATCGATTGACGATTATTTGATCCGGCTTGAAAAGGATTACCCGAAGATACACTAGCGGGTACTTTTTCGCTGAGTTTTTTAATCAGTGTGGTTCGTAACTCGTCTAAATCAACATTTTGCTGAATGAGGACTTTAGCGGCTAAGGTTTCTGAATCTACTGCGATCGCGAGTAAGATATGTTCGACTGTAATAATTTTGTCGCCTAACTGACGCGCTTCTTGGAATGCTTGTTCAAAAATCCGCTTGACTTTGGGTGTAAACGGGATGTTGGCTGGACTGTACCCCGGCCCTCTACCCGTCATGTTTTCGATGATGCGTCGTGTAGCGTGTAGCTCAACCCCTAGATCCTTTAGCAGTGTTGCAGCATAGGACGTTCCATCGCCGACGATCCCTAGTAAGAGTTGTTCTGTCCCAACGACGTTATGACCTGTGCGTCGAGCCTCTTCTTGGGCAAACATCACCGCTTTAATGGCTTTTTCGTTGAAATATTCAAACATGATGTTAGGATTTCCGGGTACTTAACGTTTCTTTATACTTACAAATGTACCGCGATTGCCTAAACCCTGAGCAGTGGGAATACCCGTAATCTCAAGGGTTGGGTACAAAAATCAGTGATCTTTTCTCCTATGACTTTTAAAAGTCATTTCAAACTGTTATTGTAGGCTAATAAGGCTAGATTCTCCGCCCGTATTTGAAGATTCATTCATATCTATTGACAATTTTCATGGATAGTGCTAATAAAATTTGGTTGTATGATACAACATTAAGAGATGGGGCGCAAAGAGAAGGGATTTCTCTTTCACTAGAAGATAAGATCAAAATTGCCCGCAAGTTAGACAGTTTAGGTATTCCGTTTATTGAGGGAGGATGGCCTGGGGCTAATCCTAGAGATGTTCAATTTTTCTGGAAACTGCAAGAAGAACCTTTAAAACAGGCGGAGTTAGTCGCTTTTTGTTCAACTCGTCGCCCGAATGGTACGGCGGCCCAAGATAAAATGTTACAAGCCATTTTAGCGGCTCAAACTCTTTGGGTGACTATTTTTGGCAAATCGTGGGATCTTCACGTCTTAGAGGGCATTCAAACCACGCTCGAAGAGAATTTAGCGATGATTCGGGATACCATTGAATATTTGACCAGTCAGGGTAGACGGGTGATTTATGATGCAGAACACTGGTTCGATGGTTATAAGAAAAATCCTGTTTACGCACTTTCTACCCTAGAAACAGCACTGCAAGCAGGGGCAGAATGGCTCGTGTTTTGTGATACCAATGGCGGTACTCTACCTCATGAAATTAGCCAAATTGTTCAAGAAGTTGTAACAGCATTAAACATTACTCCAGATGATCCGACATCCCCCAAACTCGGTATTCATACTCATAATGATTCAGGGTTAGCGGTTGGCAATAGTCTCGCGGCGGTTGTTGAAGGGGTGAGAATGGTGCAGGGTACGATGAATGGTTACGGTGAACGCTGTGGCAATGCGAACCTCTGTACAGTCATTCCCAATTTACAGTTAAAGATGGGGTATTCCTGTCTAGATGAAGACGAATTATCTCAGTTAACCGAAACCAGTCGCCATATTAGTGAAATTGTGAATCTTGCTCCCGATGAACACGCGCCATTTGTCGGACGTTCGGCATTTGCTCACAAAGGAGGGATTCACGTTTCTGCGGTGGCAAAAAATCCCTTTACTTATGAACATATTGAACCCGAAGCGATCGGAAATCAGCGTAGAATAGTTATTTCGGATCAATCTGGTTTAAGTAATGTCTTGTCTAAAGCGAGTCATTTCGGTATTGACTTAAATAAAAATGATCCCACGTGCCGTCATATTTTAGAGCGTTTAAAAACCTTAGAAAGCGAAGGCTATCAATTTGAGGCCGCAGAAGCGAGTTTTGAATTACTGATGAGAGAAGCATTAGGGCAACGTCAACAGATGTTTGAACTCAAAGGCTTTCGGGTACACTGTGATATGCTTCAAGGAGCCGCCGAAATAAGTAATGCAGTCGCCACGATTAAAGTCAGAGTCGATGGGGTTGACTTGCTTGAAGTTGCTGAAGGAAATGGCCCTGTTTCGGCATTAGATTTAGCATTACGCAAAGCATTAGTTAAGTTCTATCCTGAAATTGCTAACTTTCATCTAGTTGATTATAAAGTCAGAATTCTCGATAGCGGTGCGGGAACTTCTGCAAAAACCAGAGTTTTAATCGAGTCGAGTAATGGACATCAACATTGGACAACCGTCGGTGTATCAGCCAATATTCTAGACGCTTCCTATCAAGCAGTGGTAGAAGGGATCGAATACGGGTTATTACTCAAAGACGTTCCAAGTCTAGCGGGTGTAACAAATTAAAATTTCTGCGATTAAATGATTTTTACGGCTTAGAAGGGCAGGTTGAGGAAACTTGCTATTTTAGCTGAATTTTCCTTTATACACTTAAGCCGATAACTTTTCAATCATTAAACGATAGCCTAAGCTACTTAAAACTTTCTGAAGATTTGTTAACTCAGAACTTCCCTGCATCGATAAAATCTCATCTTTATTGTTATCATGAAGCGATCGCATTATATTTTGATTCGCCTCAATCACATCTTTTAAAGCTAAAAGAAATACCTCTGGATTAACATCTTCTAAAGCCGCATTTAAGTATTCTTGGGCTTCTTCTGGATCTCTTAAAGCTTCAAACAAATCTTCTTGATAACTTCGGCTTCTAGGCATCAGCACGCCTCCTATAATCAATCCAATATTCTTTAGCTTCAGCAATATCTTTATCTTGGCTGCCTTTATCACCACCACATAACAAAATAATAATCCTGTCTCCCTCTTAAGCGAAATAAACCCGATATCCTGGTCCAAAATCAATCCTCAACTCACTGACCCCAGAACCAATGGGTTTACAATCTCCCATCAATCCTAGCCTAATTCGGTTGAGACGGGTACGAATGACCCCACGAGCTTGCCTGTCTTTTAACCTTTCAAGCCACTCGTTAAACGGCACTGTCCCGTCAGCCTTCTCGTAAGTCCGAATAACCTTCTCTTGTGCTTCCATCCCCTTACTTTTATTGATCTGGGTTACACTATCTTACTTTGTGCAAAAAAACGTTGTAACCAATCTAAAATGTATTGATTAACAACTGTTGGGTTTTCATCTTGGGGACAATGACCCGTATTTGGAATCGAATGAAATTCAGTATCCTTACCATTTTTGGCTCGTTCTTGATAGAGGAATGCACCTTGTATCGGTGTCCAAGGATCAGCTTCACCCCAGAGAATAAGTAAAGGTTGCTGGATACGGGGTAATAATTCCGAGGGTTTTGGCCCTGCGGGTGCCGTTAAAATAGAAGCAAATACCTGCTGTGCATTGGGATCACAAGAGGGTTCATAGAGCATATCAACTAATTCATCGGTGATTGCATTACGATCGTAATAAACCTGATGCAAAGTATTACGGATGCGTTCTTTTTGACGAATGGCATTAAACAGGACTTTTCCTGCGACTGGAGAACCGACAATTTTAGTAAACATTCCCATTATCGTCCGTAGGGGGAAATTAAATTCTTCTGGACGGTGATTTAGTCCACCTGCACAATTAATTAAAACACCACCTGCGGTCATTTCGGGATATTCACTCATCATCACCATCGACAGTAAACCCCCAATGGAGTTACCAACAAATACAGTCGGTTCTTTAATCAGTTCTTGCCAAAAATCTCTTAACTGTTGCTGCCAGAGTTCGATCGTATAGTTCAGTACAGGTTTATTTGACCCACCAAAGCCCAGTAAATCGATCGCAAAGACGCGATAACCTGCATCAGCGAGTGGGGGAATGTTCTTGCGCCAATGACCAATAGAAGCCCCAAAACCATGTATTAGAAGCAACGGTTTACCTTGTCCCATTACTGTATATTGAATCGAGTGTCCGCGCCACATCCAAGTTAGTTTTTCTAAATTCGGGGAGGGAATTAATTGTTGAGTGGTCATTCTAATAAATAATGATAATCTCGTCTTTATTAACTATCCTGACAAATATCCTAGTGTCTTGCCACCGACATCGGGTATATCTCTATTTAGGTTCAATCAATTATGAAGCACTCAAAGACTCGCACAAGCTTAACTTTACCAACTGAACTTTTAGCGGCAATAAATCAAATTGTCAATCAAGGTAAGGCTAAGAGTCGTGATGAATTTGTTACTAAAGCGATTAAAAATGAACTAGCTGCTTTAAAAAGAAGCGAAATTGATGCAGAATTTGCTCAAATGGCTCATGATACGGAATATCAAGCTTTAGCTATACAGATAAAAGCTGAATTTGCTGTCTTCGAGTTGGGAGGCTTTTCAGTTAGGGGAACAAGAGATAAGCTAGATTGACAACACAAAAGTTGTTAAAGTGGATATCCTTTAAGATAGAGAGAAAAAATAGATGAGTGTATGAACCAAGTTGACTATCTGCGTATCAGTTTGATTGACCGTTGTAATTTTCGGTGTCTGTACTGTATGCCAGAGGATGCAGAATTAGACTATATTCTGCGTCAAGACCTGCTGACGGATGAAGAATTGATGATTTTGCTTAAAGAGGTTTTTATTCCAGTGGGGTTTAGAAAGTTTCGTCTGACTGGAGGTGAACCCCTTATCCGTCCTAATGTCGTCAACTTAGTTCGTCAAATTGCAAGTTTAAAAGAAACTCAAGATTTATCTTTGACAACCAATGGCTATTTACTAGAAAATTTAGCCGAAGATTTATATCAAGCGGGTTTAAGACGGGTCAATATTAGTTTAGATTCTCTTAATTCTGAAACCTTTGATCACATTATCGGTAATCATGGGCGCAGTCGTTGGGAAAAAACTTGGAAGGGAATTTTAAAAGCTTATCAGGTGGGCTTTGATCCGCTTAAACTTAATGTAGTGGTGATACCAGATGTGAATGATCATGAAATAGAGGACTTGGCTGCTTTAACCCTAGAACGAAATTGGCACGTTAGATTTATTGAATTTATGCCAATTGGGAATTCTAATTTATTTGGGGATAGACAATGGATACCTTCAGAAGAATTACGCCAAAGAATTCGCAGTAAATGGGGACTGAGTGAGGGTAGGGTTAAAGGAAATGGGCCTGCCGATATCTTTCAAATCAATAATGCTAAAGGTACACTAGGATTTATTAGTCAGATGTCGGAATGTTTTTGCGATCGTTGTAACCGAATGCGTCTGTCTGCTGATGGTTGGTTACGTCCTTGCTTACTCAATGAAACAGGTCAAATTGATCTTAAAACCGCTTTACGCAGTGGTGTTCCTTTGGCTGAACTCAGAGACAAAGTACAGTTTTTATTAGATTTTAAACCCGAAATTAATTTTAAACTGAGAGATTCTGGCACATCAACAGGAACTTATACCCGTACGATGTCACAAATTGGTGGTTAATAGAGATAAAAGTTTTCCTCCTTCCCTCTCCAATATATAAAAAGTCTTCCTCATAATTCCCTCTCCTAAAAGGAGAGGGTTAGGGTGAGGTTAACGATAATCTGGACTTTGGATATCTCGTAATCTGGCTTCAGGACGTTTAAAACGATCCATTTGTGCCTCGAAAAACTGACGATTTTTCATCAAATGTTTGGGATTTTGGTCATCTAAGGGATACAATAAGGCACATCTGAGGGCTTGGATAACGGCAGAAGTGACATTATACATTGAACGTTGAAATGTAATTCCGAGTTGAATTAAGACATCTTCTTCACCCCGACAATGTTTTTGATAATAATCTTTGAGATAATCGGGTAAGAAATGATACATATCATCCATCAATAATGTTGGTGGAATTCCTGCGGTTCCAACAGGGAAAACATCAGCGTATAAAATGCCATAATGGAAATCTTTTTGTTCATCGGGAACTTGTTTTGCTTGAGCATTATAAGATTTTGTTCCTCTAAAGGGTGCAGTACGATAGAACACTGCTTCTACATAAGGTAATGCTGCTTCATACAACCAAGTAAACGCTTTAGATTTTGGGATAATTTCAAAACATTCCCCATCGATATAAACATGATGATAAATGGGTCGTCCCGCAATCGCAAAGATTCCATTAACTAAAAAATCCATTGCATCTGGAACTCCTTTAAAACCACCCTCATCATAGATATCCGACATTTCAAAGAAAACGGGTGCCATCACTTCCCAGAATAATCCTAAGTTGGAATAATAGGATAACTGCCGTACCTGTTCTAAGAACATATCGGGAAATAGTTTATATAAACCCAACATGGCAGGATTCTTTTTAAAATAAGCCTTAATTGCTCGGTCTGCATTGGCTTTATACTCATCACTATCGAGATAAGCATCGAATTTACCCCATCCCATATCACGACCATGCCATAACATCGCTTGCATACAAGCTTCAGCAAATTCCATATTAATGCGATCGTGCCACAAATGATGGAACAATTTCGGCATTTTTTTCGTTTTTCCGTTTTCCATGAATTCTAATAATTCTGGATGTGCTGTTGCTACTCCGCGCCAAATTCGGAGATCAGCGTCATCACCTGCATAATGATTATGTAAATCTAAATATTCTTGGGGTAAGAAATATTTAAAGAAGGGCAGGGGTTCTAAAAAGACTCGTTCCGCGATATACAATAAATCTCGCCAGTAGAAGTCCATCGGTACCGCATATGCTTTATAAATTCCGATGATTTGCATCAAGTTTTCGGGCGTATCGGGTAACATAGAACCACCAGCTTCTAAGCGGTGTATCACTTCAGCAAATTCATGATTAGAAGGAGGGATAAGCGTTTCAGGTTTGACGGGTGTTTGTACCATAATTTTAATTTTGTTGTCCTAAATTGAATAAGACTTGATGTATTCTATTTTTTGGGGTTTTGTCCTGCCCAAGGGGGTCTACCTTGGGGTGAACGAATTTCAATAACAGCACCATTATTACGAGTAATGGAAAAAGCATCTAATTCATCTCTTTCCATTTCCCCTATAACCGTTACTCTTTCACCTGGAGATAAATTAATAGAGTGCCACCAACGAGGGCCAGCATCCACTATAATTTGTCCAGTCGAATCTTCAAGAATAAATTGATTTCCAACAATACTTTTCACTTCTCCTGAAACTGTAATTCCTTGACGATTTTGTAACTCTCGTATTGGCGTTTGTGTTATTCCCATAGAAGGAAAAATAACAGACGAAAGCATCATGGAGGTTACTAGGATAAGCTTATTGGGTCGATTCATCATTCAATCATTAATGTAAAGTTTTTACTTGTTTCCTTATATCCAAAATCTAGAGAATATGCTATGAACTAAAGATAGAGCAATACTTAATCAAGAGATGAGTATTTACTTAAGATTGCTGGCGACTTGTTGAGTAACTAAAATTTCGGACACCATTGAATTAGTTGTAGGTTCAATCCAACGAATTAGATAATTAGGTTGAATGCCTAAGAACAGAATAATCGCTGTTAGAACTAATGCAGGGATGTTTTCTGATGCTAAAACCTTGGGATAATAGGCGAGTTGATTATCAAGTTTCCCAAAACAAGTACGATTGAGGAGAATGACGAAGTAAACCGCCGTTAAACCCGATGCAATGATACATAATAAGGTAGCAACGGGAAATATCGAGAAACTACCCTGAAACACGAGATATTCGGCCGCAAATCCTACTAAACCTGGAATCCCCGCGCTTGCCATTCCAGCAGTGATGAGTAACGCACTGGTGAGGGGTAAACCGCGAATGGGGTTCATTAAACCATTAAGTACATCTAGGTCTCTGGTTCCTGCTTTGCGTTCAACGATACCGACTAGGTGGAACAACAGGGCTAGAATTAGACCATGACTAATCATTTGAGTGACGGCACCTAAGACGCTTAAATCGGTTCCTGCTGCGGCTGCGACGATGATATAGCCCATGTGTCCGATAGAACTATAAGCAACCATCCGTTTGATGTCTTTTTGTGCGATCGCGTTAAAGGCCCCATATAATACAGTAATCGTACCAACAATGGCTAAACCAGGGGCAACAATCGACCACGCTTCGGGAAAGAGTTGTAAACCAAAGCGAATGAGTCCATAAGTTCCTAATTTAGCTAAGATTCCACCGAGTAGGATGGCGGTTGCGGGTGAAGCTTCAGTATACGCATCAGGTAACCAAGTATGTAGAGGAACAAGGGGAATTTTAATCCCAAAACCGACGAGTAGAAGGGATAAGAGAATAAGTTGGGTATTAATGGAGAAACTTTGAGTCGTGAGTGTTGCATAATCAAAGTTGGCTAAACCACTGAGTAAACCAATTCCCAAAAAGGCCGCGAGTACAAATAATCCTGAAAGGGCAGTATAAAGAAGGAATTTAATCGAAGCATAACCCCGTTTTTCACCCCCCCAAATGGCAATCATTAGGTAAAAGGGAATCAGTTCTAATTCATAGAAAATGATGAACAGAAGTAAGTTTTCTGCCATCAATGCTCCTGCAATTCCACCATTAATCAAGAGAATTAGAGCATAATACAAGCGAGAACGTTCTAAAGTTTCGCCGATGCTATAAATAGCAATACAAGAAAGTAAACCGTTTAAAACTAATAAAGGCAACGATAAACCATCAACCCCTAAACTGTAGTTTAAACCGATGGGTTGCGCCCAAGCGAGATATTCTCGAAATTGAAAACCCCCATTAGTTAAATCAAACTGTGTGAGGACAAAAACGGATAAAGCTAAACTAACAAAGGCAAAAATAGCAGTAATTTGGCGCAATTTACTAGCAGATGGATTGCCTGGAACAAAGCAGACAATCAAAGCACCAATCATCGGGATTAAAAGTAAAGCACTGAGCATAATTAATTACAAAAGTAGTAAAAAAGGAATATTTTTTTGTGTAGGGATTTGGTTGCCAAACCCCCTCTTAAAAGTTTAGTTAAAAATCAGTTTTTAACCTAACATATTGACTTTTCCAGTACTTAAATCATAATAAGCACCAACAATTTTAAGTTGATTTTTATCAATCAATTCCCCCATAATTGCAGAATCTTTTAAAATCTCTACTTGATATAAAACATTGGCTTCAACAGCATTTTGCAATTTGTTAGAGCCAGGCATTCTTTGAGCGCGTTCGACACCAACTCTTAAACTACTAATTAAACTACCAATTCGCCCAGGAAATCTACCGCCTTCAATAGCTGCTTTAACGGCACCACAACGAGCATGGCCCATGACCATCAGAACTTTAGCTCCTAAGATCATTGTGCCAAATTCAAGGCTACCAATTTCTTCAGATGTCGCAATATTTCCCGCAATTCGACAGACGAAAAGATCACCTAATCCTTGATCAAAAACAATTTCTGATGGAACTCTTGAATCAGCACAGCTCAGGAGTGCAGCAAAAGGGGCTTGACTTTCAGATACTTCTATAATGCGTTCTCGAGTTTGATTGGGACTGATTCTTTTCTCATTAATAAAACGCTCATTACCCTCCATTAATCTTTTTAAAGCTTCATCGGGTGTTAGATCTTTATTTTGAGCAACAATAGATTGAGCAGCGACATTTTGAGAATTGTTAAGATTACCTCCTAAAATTGTGGCTGCTAGTCCAGTTCCAATTAAACTACCACCGTATTTAATTGCCGAACGACGCGAGATATTAAATGATTTTTTTTCAGTATTCATGAGTTCTCCTAACTAAGATTTGAAGCTGACTTGAATTGTCCCACAAAAACGTTCTTTCTTAAGGTAAAAATTGAGATAAAACTGGCCAACCAATAATAGCAACGAGCAAAGCAACCCCAAGAACGATCGTGAGAAAATAAGACTGAGTTTGCCCAGTAACGTTATACTTTAAGCTTTGTCCACTAAAAACCGTAACTAAACCGACAAAGTTAACCGCACCATCGATAATAAAACGGTCAAACCAAGCGACGATTTGAGATACTAAACCGACTACTAAAACAATGGTATTTTTGTAGAGTTTTGCTGTATAAAGATCGTAAGCAAAAAAGTCTTGTAAAGCTTTAGGTTTAAGTACGACGGGTTTAGCAATCTTGTCATTGAGATAAATCGATGCAGAAGCAAAACTACCGATTAAAGTAGAACTAACTACTAAACCAGCAATTGCTAGATTAATCGTTCCCCAATTCGGTAATAGGTTCCATTTCCACAATAAAATCGGAAGATGAAGCGCAAAACCTGCGGTTATCGTCGTTGGTAAAACAACTGCCCATAAACCTTCGGGTGAGCGTACTGTCATCTGTTTTGGTTTGCCACCGAAAATCATACAGAATTCACGAGTGGTACTAAACGCGGTTAAAGCATTGACCAACAGAACAACGAATACTAATAAAGGTGAAATGTGTGAGAGATGATTCACCATCTCGACTAATACCCAGAACCCACCAAAAGGAGGTAAAGCGACCAAAGTAGCAGCCCCAATCAGGTAAGATAGACCTGTAACGGGACGACGTGACCATAAACCGCCATATTGGCTTAAATCTTGACTGATATTGTTTAAAACGATGCTACCGATGCTCATGACAAGAATAGCGATGCTTATAGCATAAGTAAACAATAATGTCAAGGCGGTTTGTCCTTGTCCAGTTCCCACTGCAACAAACGCTAATCCCATATAGGCACTAGCAGAATAGGAGATTGAACGTTTAACATCGATTTGTGCGATCGCAATTAACCCCGCGCCAATGGCTGTTACTGAACCAATGGTAATCATTACCGTTTTGGCTAAAGGCGATAATTCAAACAGGGGTTGCAGTTTCACCAATAACCAGGCACCCGTCGAAACAACGATCGAATTACGGATAATGGTGGCAGGCATCGGGCCTTCCATTGCTTCATCTAGCCACAAATGTAAGGGAAATTGAGCGCATTTGGCCAACGGCCCCGCTAAAAGAGCTAAACAAACTAAATTTGCCACTGTTGGGTCAATTTTTGCGGTTGCTGCCCACTTGGCTAACTCATCAAAGTTCCAAGTTCCAGCAAGAGGTAATAGAGCAACAACGGCCATTAATAAGATTAAATCGCCAATCCGTTTGGTTAGAAAGGCATCTCTGGCCCCAGTGACGACTAAAGATTGATTAAACCAGAAACCGATTAGTAAGTATGTACCTAAAGTCAGAATTTCTAGGATAACGTAACTAAAAAAGAGAGAATTACACAGCACTAAGGCACACATTCCCGCTTCAAACAACGCCATCAAGGAATAAAACCTAGCCCAACCCCAGTCCATTTCTAGATAACCTACCGCGTAGACTTGGGCAGCAAAATTTAAACCAGTGATCACCAGTAATGCGCCGATATTAACTACAGAAAGTTGTATTTCGTAGGAAATAGTTAAATTAGTCGCATGAAGCCAGTTAAATGAGAGATTTTGAATCGGTTGTTGCCAAACTGCCAATAGAGCTAATAAACTATGGACAAAAGCAATCAGTGTCATCAGAAGATTAATATACCCTGATGGACGAGGCCCCGTTTGGCGAATGATGCCTGGTGACCAAGGAATCGCTAAAACCGCCCCGATAAGGGCGTAACAAGGTACTAACCAGATACTCTGGCTAAATGTATCCAGCATAAAACGACCTCACTTTGATGTGATGGATAAACGAGTCCAGATGATAGAGATAAAACTTTATTGGCCTAATCCTTGCCTTTTTTATAGACCTGACTGGTAGCCTACTTAAAAAGATGATGGAACCCCTCACAAGGATAGTCTAGGCTTTTGGTAGCTTTAGATTAATTTTTATCCTACCGTCTTAATAGACAAGAGTCAATAGTTAAATCAATCAACATAGAATAAATAATATATAAGTTTAGCTTAACCGTCAAACGATGAAGGTTACCTAGTTCTTCAAGGGTTGATGGCTATTCTTATTCTTAGAAAAAGAAATTCACTTTAAGATAAAAATCGGAGAACTGTGATGACCTCCCAACTAATGTCAGCCCCTAAATTTCTCTCATCCCATGAAGGTGAATCATACAAGGTTTTAGACAGTACATTCACGATCAAGATTTTTGGACAAGAAACAGAGGGACAATGGCTCCTGTATGAAATTGTAACCCCTGCTGGACATGAACCCCCACTTCATTCTCATCCTTGGGATGAAACTTTATATATTCACAGAAGGGGAAATGGAAGTTCAAGTTAACCAAGTCAAAACCCCCGCCAAAACAAGATGTATGATGTTTGTTCCGTGAAATGTACCCCATACCTTCAAAGTTTGATCACCTAGTGTGAAAATGTTAGTCCCTGCTTCAGCAGAGGCATTTTACCGAGAATATGGCGAAAAAATTCGCGAATTTCCCACTCTAGAAAATTTAAAGTATTTTGACGATAAATGCGGGATTCGTGCCTATTTTTAGAGTTTTAGCCAACATTCATCTTTCATGGCTGTTGGCTTTTTAGATTTCTTTTAAAAATTTCTAAATGCCTAAATACTGTAGACATACACGTGTCGGTTTAAGATTAAAACGACTTCGATTCTTGATCAGGGTTTAGGCGGTTTTATGAAAAAGACAATACTTAGAATTCTCATTTTACTTTTTCTAGCTGTTGGGGTTGCTACTGCTGCTATCCTGTTTACCCCGACAAAGCCGCCCGTTCCAAGAGTCTCAGATTATACCATCACCAGTCAATTAGCCGCTAATCAACCGAGTTTTTATCCCATTAAACAAACCCTTGACCCTAATTTGTATCGACCAATCAATAATTGGGTCGGTCGTCTTATTCTACCTAAATTAGAAGAATTGCAACAAGCTGATTGGACTTGGTTAGAAATCTATCAAACTCCCCCAGACCAACAAAATTTAATCGGTAAAAAGATAAAATTAGGCTGGCAGCACTCACCATCATTAGATAGATACTTACAACTGGTTACAACTGATATTAAATTCACCGAAGCCGCCCAAAAAAGTGAAAAACAAGGAAATGTAGTACCCGTTCGTCTCAATGGTCGTTCACAGGTGGGGCCGTTACAAGCATTAGCAGGTGCAAGACCGAATGATGATGTCATCGTCAGTTTTAAAAAAGCTCAAATCACGACGGAAACTGATCAAACAAGTCTTTTAATTGAGCAAATGCCTTTAATGGTAACAGGTCGTTTTGTGGGTTTAGTAAAAATTCTATCAGAAGCCCCAGCCAAATCTAAAACCGATATTCCTCTCACTTGTCCAGGTTCGCCACCTTGTCCAAGTGAATTACTGCGTGTTCAACACTATAACTCTAAAACAAAACAATTTGATGGTATTACAGAAATAATTCGGATACCTCAACAACCGAGAATATCAGGAAATCGCTTTATTTCTACACCCCGTCAGATAGCCAATTCAAGCGAAGGTAAAGCAGGTTGGTATATTTATGGCGCACAGGGGAAAGACGGCTTATTTACAGTACAGGCGATCCGACCGCGATCGCTATTTCAACTCAAACCGATAGAAAACGTATTCGGATTAAATTCTGGATTAAATTATATTACTCATGATAACTGGAAAAATACCCCCGATCGCAGAGGAACCGCCCAACAAGTTTTAGTCGATCCTCGTAGCGATTCCCCCAAAGTCGCCCTAGCAAACTGGAAAGAAGGCGATTCTGGTTTAGGAATACATTTATTTGGCGGAATTGGCGGTAAAAACGGTGAATCGATTCAAGGTGGTACAGTAACAGGACATTTTTCTTATTTCTTATATAAAGTAGTGCGCGATCCTTTTACCAATGAATTACAATGGGATATTTCCTACGATCAGGTATATGCCCACAATCCCCAAGGCATTCTTGCAGGACACCAAAGTTGGGAAAATTATCAGGGGAATTTACAACGAGGTTGGCTTAATTCGCGTCCAACGTCCAATGTAATCATTAAATCAGATCTACTGCAAGATTATCATTTTGGTAGTATTCTTGTATCACCTATCACCGAATTTAAACGGCAACTCGAAGTCATGATGGCCCGCTATCGTACTGGAGACGGTACAGGAAATGCAAGTGTTACTCCTGCGGCCTCTTGTGTGCAAGACTCTAACCAAGCACTATATATTACGATCGAAGTTCTCAAAAATCAGATAGTCACCAATTCCGCAATCGTAGACTGGTTGAAAAATCATCCCGATGACCCCGAAACTCAACGCTTTCAAAGATTAGGGCAACTGAGTGAGCGTCTTAAACAACTTTTAGTTCCTAGAGGTGTCATACGTCCAGATTGGCGAAAAAATGCCGAAATTCTAGCAGGTGTACAAGGACGCGAGAATTATACGTTTACTAATCAAGATACCCTCGCTAATGCCCTTTTAAGTTGGACATCGATGCTACCTCGCGTTTCTCATGATGTCATTAGTCGGATTTTTCTCGAACAGGGTGCAATGCTCTGGTTCATGCGTACTAATCAAGTTGGCGGTTTCATGCCAGAGATTTTACCCATCGCCCCGACTAATCTTTTTGGAGAAATGCCGATTATTTCTGGTGTTCTACGTCGTATTCTCGCTTCTATTATTTTTATTCCTCAGTCTTGGGAGTGGGGATTGACAATTTTGTTATTATGTGCATATGCAGCGATCGCTATTCCCATCGGTTTAAAATCAAGATTTTTACAATGGCAACCGATTAAACAAAAACCGTTTCAGTTGATTCAAACCCTATTTTTTCTATTTTTGTCACCAGCCTTATGGGAAGAAGTGGTTTTTCGCGTTATGCTGTTACCCTATCCTGATCGACTCAATTCTTTGACGATGACCTCTGGCTTGGTGATAATCAGTTTAATCCTTTTTATTCTGTATCATCCCCTCAATGCCCTTGTTTTTTATCATGCTGCAAATCCCACTTTTTTTAATCCCGTCTTTTTGGTTTTGACTGCATTATTGGGCTTAACCTGTACAGTCGTCTACTTACTGACGGGTTCTTTGTGGACAATTGCGATCGTTCATTGGGTTATTGTCGTGGTTTGGTTGCTTTTTTTGAACGGTCATTCCAAATTCATCCCAAGACAACAGTAATAAACAGATAGTATATTGTAGGTTGAAAGAACGTTCCCAATTATTCAAAAAAGGAAAATCATGTCAACAGTAGCAGTCGTATACTTTTCAGGTTCAGGACATACTCATCTCATGGCTGAAGCGGTTGCAGCAGGGGCAAAAAAGGTTTCGGAAACTACAGTGGAAGTACATCGTATTACTGGTGAACAGATTGTTAATGGACGGTGGAAAGATGATGCAATGATGGAAAAGATCAATCAAGCAGATGCCATCATTTTTGGTTCACCGACTTATATGGGAGGTGTGGCAGCACAGTTGAAAGCTTTTATTGATGCAGCGAGTAGCATTTGGGCGCGTCAGGGCTGGAAAAATAAAATAGCAGGGGGTTTTACGCATTCGAGTTCCCCTAGCGGTGATAAACAAGGAACGTTACTTTATTTAGTCACTAATGCGGCTCAACATAGTATGATCTGGATTGGTGCTGGGGAGATGCGACAAAGCGACGGGACAAACCGTTTAGGATCTTATCTAGGAGTGATGGGACAAGCTGATATTGATTTTACTGGAACTAAACCCGTTGAAGTAGACCCAGGTGATCTCAAAACATCTGAACTCTATGGACAACGTATTGCAGAACTCACGCAACGTTTTAACAAATGACCCAACTGCGACGCTCTAGCTGTCCGATCGCTGCTACACTGGATCTAATTGGCGATCGTTGGACGCTTCTGATCATCCGAGATATGATGTTTTTCAATAAACAGCGTTTTGAGGAATTTCTAGAATCGGCTGAAGGAATTTCGACCAATATTCTAGCCAACCGTCTGAAGCTACTTGAAGAATATGGGTTAATTGAGAAACAACCCTACAGTAATCATTCTCGTCGCATGAATTATTATCTCACCGAAAAAGGTCAAAGCCTGCGCCCACTTATTAAAACGATGGTTGCATGGGGACTTAAACATTTACCTAATACAAGGATTCCAGACGATAACGCTTGAATTTAAAAAAAATCAATGATTAAATTAGGGTACAGTTTAATGATTGATTTTTTATATCAATGTTTATCAAAAAAATTCTATTTTTCTATGTTTACTCAGTTCTAAATCTGGTTTTAATTGCGTCTTCAGAGGGACAAACCATCGAAGAAAAAGAACCAGAATCTCCCACCTGTACGACTGCAAATTGTCTTCAACCAACTGAAATAATTCCAGAACAGCCATCAGATACGCGCCGAGAAATCATTCTTCCTAATCCAACAAGACTGAGATTTTCTATATTTGGTAATCAGGAAACAGGAAATTTTTTATTTGGTTTTGGTCGTACTCTTCCCGATAATACCGCACTCAAAGGACGAACACGTGAACCTGTTGTACAGTCCTTGTCTACTTATCAAAGTGCATTCCCAATTATTGGTTTTATTGGATATCGATTAGCAGAAAATCAAAGAATTGTCTTTGAAGGAAGAGGAGAGACAAGATCATTAGGCGGTGATCTAAGTTATAGCATTGCGCCTATTGGTTCACAAGGGATTTATTCTATTAATATTCAAACTCAGCGCGGACGTTCTACTGTTTTTGATGAAGGTAAAAGGAATGTAGATTTACCTAATAATGATAATGCTTGGGTTCATCGTTATGGCGGTGGTGTTGAATATGCTCAACTCATTGATAATATTAATCTAGCGGTGGCGATTAACTATGAACGCATTTCGATTCATGATGCTATGTTTTCTAATCAAGTTTTTGCTAGGGATGAATTCGGAAATCGCATGACCGTCAGTGGAGAAGGACAAGATGATTTAGTAACATTTAATCTTGCTGGTTTATATTCTACTGTTAATGATGAAGCCTATCCAACTTCAGGGACTAGAATTCGAGTCGGAGTAGAACAAGCGATCCCTATTGGAGAGGGGAGTATTGCTTATACACGAGTTGCGGGTAATGTTTCCCAATTTATTCCACTCAATATTTTTAAGAATCGTCAAACTTCAGATACTTTAGTTCTCAATGTGCAAGCAGGAACCTATTTAGGTGATGTTCCTCCCTATGATTCCTTTAGTTTAGGAGGAGGTGAATCAATTCGAGGTTATAGTGATGGTCAAATTAGTTCAGGTCGTAGTTTTATTCAAGGTACAGTAGAATATCGTTCACCCGTGTTTTTGTCTTTTAATATTTTTAAGCAAACCATTGATACTAGAGGAATTGTTTTTCTAGATTACGGAACTGATTTAGGATCACAGTATAGTGTAATCGGTCGCCCTGGTGTAGTTCGTGATAAACCAGGTTGGGGTATCGGTTATGGTTTTGGATTACATATACAAAGTTCTATTGGTTTATTTCGCTTAGAATCAGGTTGGGGGAATTGTGGGGATTATGCTTTTGTGGTTAAAGTAGGCGATCGCTTTTAAAATATAATTACTAATTAGCCTGAGTTATGTCTGACGATGGATGCAACACAACGCACAGATATCGAAGTTTTAACCGCAGAACTCAAAAAGCTGAGTCAAATTCGAGATGAATTAAAAGAGAGTCAAGAACGTTTTTCTTTAATCCTCAATGCTAATAATGATGGGATTTGGGATTGGAATTTGCAAAACAATAAACTCTTTTTTTCGCCGCGCTGGAAAGAAATGTTAGGCTATGCTGAGGAGGATTTAACCAATCAATACGAAACGTGGGTTAATTTACTCCATGAGAACGATCGTAATTATGCAGTTCATTTTCTACAATCTTATTTAGAACGCAAAGTTACACCCTTTCGTCTAGAATTTCGCCTACGCTGCAAAAATGGTGACTATAAATGGATTTTATCGCGAGGTAAAGCCGTCTGGGATAAAAATGGAAAACCAGTACGGATGGCAGGTTCTCATACCGATATTACTGAAAGAAAGCATCGTGAAAAAATGCTACAGAATTTGGCAAAAAGAGAACATCTACTCAGTGATATTGCAAGACAATTATTGGATCAAGATTTTGAGAGTGTGATTCAGTTTATTTTACAAAAAATTGGTAAGTTTACCGAAAGTGAGCAAAGTTATATCATTCGTTATTCCGACAATCAAGAAGAATGGAGTATGTTTTATGAATGGTGTAATCCGCGAAATGAGCAGCTAAAATCTAGTTTAGAACACTATCAAAATCAAACGGTTAATCGATTTCCCTGGTTTGCTGATCAGTTATTAAAGGGACAACCGATTATCATTAATAGTAACGATGATTTTCCTGAGCAAGCCATTATAGAAAAAGAGTTTTTTAGCAAAAGTATAACACCCCATTTGCTGATTGTTCCAATGATCAGTTCTAAAAAAATTGTTGGTTATTTGGGTTTAGAAGCTAATTCTATTAAATATTGGACAACCGAAGATGTTAACTGGCTAAAATTAGTAGGTGAATTTATTGCTATTGCACAAGCAAGATTAGAAGCAGAAAAGGCACTATTGACTGCTAAAGAAAACGCTGATCTCGCTAATCAAGCTAAAAGTAAATTTTTGGCCAATATGAGTCATGAATTAAGAACGCCTTTAAATGCTATTCTGGGGTTTACTCAGGTGATGAATAGAGACACATCACTCAGTCAAGAACAACGAGAAAACTTAAAGATAATTAATCGAAGTGGGGAACATTTATTAGTTTTAATTAATGACATTTTAGAAATGTCTAAAATTGAAGCAGGTCGCGTAACTTTTCATCCGACTATTTTTGATTTATATGCTTTATTAGAAAGTTTACAAGATATGTTTAGTCTTAAAGCTAAGACAAAACATTTACAGTTAATCTTTGAAAAATCGATTGATGTTCCTCAATATATCTCGACCGATGAAGGAAAATTGCGTCAAATTATTATTAATTTATTGAGTAATGCGATTAAATTTACAGAAAAAGGAAAAGTCACACTACGAGTGAAACAATTAGAGATTAGGAAAAAATATCAAGAAATTATTTTATCTTTTGAAATAGAAGATACAGGGATTGGCATTGATTTAAGTGAAAAAGACCAATTATTTGAGCCATTTACTCAAACCTTAGCGGGTTTAAACTCTCAAGAAGGAACAGGTTTAGGTTTATCTATTAGCCAAAAATTTGTTCAATTGATGGGAGGACAAATTAAAGTTCAAAGTAGTTTAGGAGAAGGCAGTTTATTTAGATTTGATATTGTTGCTAAAGTTGTTCAACCAAAACAAATCGCTCATCACAATTTATCGAGTAGAATTATTCGTTTAGCACCCAATCAACCCATCTATCGTATTTTGGTCGTCGATGATGTCTTAGAAAGTCGTCTTTTGTTGGTTAAATTATTAAGTTCAGTTGGCTTTTTAGTTGAACAAGCAACTAATGGGAAAGAAGCGATCGCGCTCTGGAAAAGTTGGAAACCTCATTTAATTTTTATGGATTTAAAAATGCCGATTATGAATGGTTATGAAGCAATTCAGCAGATTAGAAATTTTGACCATAGTCAAATAACTTTTATTATTGCTTTAACGGCTAATATTTTTCAAGAGGATATGAAGCAATTTTTAGCGATTGAGTATGATGATTTTATGCTTAAACCATTTCAAGAAGATGTACTGTTACAAAAAATCGCTCAATATTTAAAAGTAGAGTATATTTATGAGAACCAAAAACAACAAAATTTTACTGTAGTTCAACAAGACAAAGTCTTATCTCAACTTAAATTAATGCCTGATGAATGGCAAAATAAAGTTAAGATAGCTACTCAAGAATGTAGTGATGATAGTATTTTGCAACTGCTCCCGCAAATCCCTTTAGATTCTACAGATCTATCAAATTATCTACAAGAACTAGCTGATAATTTTCGCTTTGATTTAATCCTTGAATTAGTTGCAAAAAAATAAAATTTATGTTAAAGGAAAGTCTTTTAATTGTCGATGATCAAGCTGATAATATTAGAATTTTATCAGCTATTCTCACAGAAAAAGGCTACAAAGTTAGAAAAGCGATTAACGGCAAAATGGCAATTGATACTATAAAATTTAAACCACCAGATTTAATTTTATTAGATATTAATATGCCTGAAATCAATGGTTATGAAGTCTGTAAAATCCTCAAAGTTGATCTCGAAACTCAAAATATTCCCATTATTTTTGTTAGTGCATTGGATGATGTTATAGATAAAGTAAAAGCTTTTCAACTTGGGGGATTAGATTATATTACTAAACCTTTTCAAAAAGAAGAAGTCATCGCCAGAGTAGAAAATCAACTAACGATTAGATCACAACAAAAACAACTCGAAGCTGAAATCAAGCAACGACAAAAAACAGAAGAACGTTTAAAATTTTATCTCCATGCAGTTTCCCATGATTTACGCAATCCTGTTATTGGACTATCGATGATTTTTAAGAATATTTTACAACAAGATCAATCATTAACAATCTCAATTTTACGTTCGGTAGTAGAACGTATGGAAAATAGTTGCGATCGTCAAATACAATTAATTAACTCATTAGTTGAAACTCAACAACATGAAATCTGGGGAATTACCCTCCAATGTCAAGCTTTAAATCTCTATTTACTAGCGCAAGAAATTAGTATAGTTTGGTTGCCAAGGCTTCAAGAAAAACAAGCAACATTAATTAACAATATTCCTCCAGATTTACCTTTAGTTCAAGCTGATTTATCTCAAATTTGGCGAGTTTATGAAAATTTATTAGCCAATGCACTCAAATATAATTTATCAAACTTAGAAATTACATTTAACGCTGAAATAATTCAAAATAATTTAATAGATACCCCTCAAATGATATGCTGTATAGTCTCCGATAATGGTGTAGGAATGACCGTCGAACAAGCAAAAACTTTATTTACTCCCTATAATCGAGGAGAAGGTACACAAGGTAACTTAAGTTTAGGTTTAGGTTTATATTTATGCCATCAAATTATTAAAGCTCATGGCGGTACAATTGAAGTAATTACACAACCGCAACAAGGGACACAATTTTGGTTTACTTTACCTGTAGCTAATTAAAAAAATGCCGATTTATTTATATTGGGGCGAAGATGACTTTAGTTTAAATAAAGCTGTACAACAACTGCGCTTAAAAGTTCTCGATCCCAATTGGATACAATTTAATTACGATCAAATTTCTGGACATCAAACAGATAGTTTATTCCAAGCACTCAATCAAGCGATGACACCTGTTTTTGGGATGGGTGAGCGTTTAATTTGGTTAGTGGAAACAACGATTTTTCAAAATTGCTCAGAAGATTTATTAAAAGAATTACAAAGAACTTTAGTCAATCTTCCTGTAACATCACATTTACTGTTTACCACCAGTAAAAAACCTGATGGACGGATTAAATCGACTAAACTGGTACAAGACTATGCAGAAGTTCGTGAATTTTCTTTAATTCCACCTTGGCAAGTCGAAGAAATTAATCAACAAATCCAAAAAATCGCTCAAGAGGTGGGTGTAAAATTAACCCCTGATGCCTTTCAATTTTTAGCCGAAGCCATTGGTAATAATACTCGACAAATTTATCAAGAATTAGAAAAGCTATCACTCTATAGTCAGTCTTTTTCTAAACCACTCAAGAAAAATGAACTTATTTCTCTAATCAATATCGCAACCCAGAGTAGTTTACAATTAGCGACGACCATTCGCCAAGGAGACGCAGGAAAAGCACTCTTATTAGTTTCTGACTTAATTAACTGTAACGAAGCACCATTAAGAATTGTAGCGACATTAGTAGGACAGTTTCGGACTTGGACAATTATTAAGCTGATGATAGAAGCAGATGAAAAAGATGATACCGTCATTGCAAAAACAGCCGAAATTAATAACCCAAAACGAATCTATTTTCTCAAAAAAGAAGTACAAGCGATCTCATGTCAAAAATTATTAGACAGTTTATCAGTATTATTAACACTAGAACTGAACTTAAAACGAGGTGCCGAACCTTTAGCTACCTTACAAACCTTCGTCATTGAACTGTGTCATCTTTTTAAAAAAAACTAAAAAAAAGACAGTTAGCTTTTTTGTCGATAGACTTAGCTTACAGGGGTTGCTCTGTTTTCACTGCAATAGTTTGAAAGGCAAACGAATTACAGGATCAAACAAATTTGTTTGAGACTCCACTGTTAGACCAGTCTATCTTCTGCTAGGATGGCTAACTGTTTTTTTGATTGTTCCCTAACCATCCATCATTCTCGTAAAAATTTTAGAGCAGTACAACCGAAGTTTAGGATCTTAAGCAAAGAAAGCTGTTAGATTAATAAGTTTTTCTTTAAAATAGCCTTATTCCAAGTTCCCTATAGAGCGATGAAATTATTGATTTTGAGCAATGGTCACGGTGAGGATATCATTGCCGCCCGTATTGCCGAACAATTACAATTATTGTCAAATGAGCTTCAATTAGCCGCTTTACCCCTAGTCGGTACAGGAAAAGCTTATCATTCTCGAAAAATTCCTATCATCGGCCCTGTTAAACCCATGCCATCGGGTGGATTTATTTACATGGATGGACGACAATTATTAGGAGATGTCCAAAAAGGTTTACTGAAACTGACTTTAGCACAACATCAAACAGTCCGTCGCTGGGGGAATGAAGGCGGAAAAATTCTAGCAGTTGGCGATATTTTACCCGTTTTGTTAGCTTGGTTAAGTCATACTGATTATGCCTTTGTTGGAACCGCTAAATCTGAATATTACTTGCGTGATGAACAAGGATGGTTACCTCAAGCATCGAGTTTAGAACGTCGTTTCGGATCTTATTATTTTCCTTGGGAACGATGGTTGATGAGTCGTTCTCGCTGTAAAGCAGTTTTTCCTAGAGATACCCTAACTTCTAAGATCTTACAACAGTGGTCAATTCCCGTTTATGATGTGGGTAATCCGATGATGGATGGATTAGACAATAACGCGAGTTTGACGACGAATCTAAACAAGGAATCTCTCACCGTTGTTTTATTACCCGGTTCTCGTGCGCCCGAAGCTTATCGTAACTGGCAAATTATTTTACAATCTCTTGAAGGAGTTATTTTAGCACTCAAAAGTTATCGTATTACTTTTTTAGCTGCGATCGCTCCATCCTTATCTATTGATTCGTTTCAAGTTCCACTTCTAGCCCATCACTGGCACCCAAAACCGTTAGATATGTTCCCCATTGCTCTCGATGATCCTCAAGCTTTAGCCTTTAAATACAATCATAAGATCAATTTGATCCTCTCACAAAATGCTTACTCGAAGTGTTTGAGTGTGGCTAATATAGCGATCGCTATGGCTGGAACCGCTACAGAACAGTTTGTTGGACTGGGTAAACCTGCCATGACTATACCTGGTGAGGGGCCACAATTTACCCTGCAATTCGCCCAAAATCAAACCCGTTTACTCGGTTGTTCTGTGATTTTAGTCCCGCAACCTCAACAAGCCGGGCAAACCCTAAAAGCCATTTTAAATGATCCTGATCGTTGGCAAGAAATCGACATCGTAGGTAAGCGTCGCATGGGAAAACCAGGGGCCGCTTTACGGATCGCTCGTTTAGTCCTCGAAAAATTATTTTAAAAATAGGGCTTGTATTATTTATTTTTTTTTGCTATGGTGGTAAAACGTGAAAAATAAATTCTCGCCGGGATAGCTCAGTTGGTAGAGCAGAGGACTGAAAATCCTCGTGTCCGGAGTTCAAATCTCCGTCCTGGCATCTTCAATCATCAACACTTTTAAGTCCTAGAAAGCTTTTCAAGGCATTGCTACAGGTTTAATTCTTACTCCTATGTCTCAAACTTTGGATATTTTTAGAGGTGTTTAGACAAAAAAGTGGTGTAAAGATGGTGTAAAAAATCTAAACTAGAGGAGTCATTACACCATCAACTCTCATGCTCTCTACAACTCCCACAGGTCGGTTAACCAAAGGTTCGGTATCTGTTATTAGCTCTAATGATCGCTTACAGTTACGATTTAGCTATGGTGGAAAACGTCATTACCTCTCATTAGGATTGGCAAATACTTCTACGAATCGAAAACTCGCAGAACTAAAAGCATCAGAGATTGAGAAAGATATTCTTTACGAACGCTTTGACGAAACTCTACAGAAATATAAACCAAAAGCTAGTCTGAGTACCATTACACCAATTACACCAATTCAGAAACAGAAACCTGACTTAGATGAACTATGGAGTAAGTACAGTGAATTTAAAAAACCTCAGATCAGCCCCAGTACTTTTGCCAAAGACTTTATCAAACACCGTAATCATATTGCTAAATTACCAACACGCTCACTAAACGAGGCATCAGCTATTCAAGATTGGTTATTGAATAATTTAACCCATAATGCCGCTAAACGTTGTTTGACCCAGATTAAGGCTTGCTGCAACTGGGCAGTAGAAAGAAAACTAATCGATGTGAATCCTTTTGCATCAATGAAATTTCAAACCTCACAAAGTTCCTCTGAGGAGTTAGACATTAATCCTTTTAGTAAAGAAGAACGAGATTTAATTATTAACACTTTTGCCAATGATCGCTATTACAAGCATTACACCAACTATGTCCGCTTTTTATTCTTTACAGGGTGTAGGCCATCTGAGGCTATCGCTTTAAAATGGAAACATATTAGAGATAGTGTCATTCAATTTCGAGAATCGGCTGTCATCTCTGAAGATGGATTGGTGGTAAAAGAAGGGCTGAAAACTCAGAAAAAAAGAGATTTTCCCATAAATTCAGAATTGCAAACTTTTTTGAAGGATATTCGACCAGAAATCGTAAATCCTGAATCATTCGTTTTTGTCAGTCCTAAAGGGAAATTAATCGATCATCACAACTTTTCTACCCGCGCTTGGAAAACAATTTGAGCTAAATGCGGCGTTCCTTATCGAAAAAGCTATCAGACGCGACATACTTTTATCACTTTGTGCGTAGAAGCAAACATTAATAGTACAGCGATCAGACGATGGACAGGAACATCCGCTAAAATGATCGATAAACATTATGGTGCTACTAATTTTACAAATCTCAGACCGCTTCCCATTCCGCTTCAATTAAGTTTTCTAACTCTTGTTCCCGTTGAGGAGACAGTACATTATCGGTAGCGACAGATTCTTGACATTGGCTGATCAATCCTGTAATCTTGTTTGCTATCTTTCGGTAAACAGGTCATCAGAGCTAAAGCGTTGTAGGATGACGATCGTATCCTCAGAAGCGGAGAGTTTTTGTAGCGTTGAATCTAATGCTTGACCTGGCGTTAAACCTGTAGTTTGAACCGAACCACAAATCGCCCGATAAATCGTTCGCTCATTTGTAATTTCTGGAAGAATTTCAATTGTTCTGATCATTCAACGTGGATCGGAAAACTGATCGCTACTGTAACCGATTATTATAGCTTCTTCAATCAAGATAAAAAACAGTCTTCAGTCTTTCGTTTGATCTAAGCAAGCCATCGCAAGCGAGGTACAAAAAATTTGAATTTTAGCTCAAAAATTTTTTCTCAACTATGTAGTCTACCAGTCGAGTGAGCAAGTTTATTATTAGTTATAGTTATACAATTTCTATCTTAAAAGAAGTTTTAGGAGACTTGCTTTAGTCATTACCTATCAGGATGTAATACCAATTCATTAAATGTTGGCTACAGATAAAGCCTCCAGAATGTACTGCCATCCAACAAGGGAAGCAATCACCTCTTGAGTCATCTGTGCCAACCGAACTTGCAACAAAGATCGCAACTCATCTTATACCAATTATTGAA
>NZ_BLJI01000014.1 GCF_017312365.1 Chroococcus sp. FPU101 | reverse complement strand
TTTTTCAATAATTGGTATTATTGCTACTTGTTAACGTGTAGTGTTTAGTCCGAGTGGAGAGGGATTGTATTATATTTACCTCTGTGAAAGATGAATCTTTCCTAGCAGTAGCTTAATCGAAAATTTTTTAATCTTGTGCTTGAATGGCTGTAATTACAACAGTATTCACAATATCAGGCACCGTACAGCCACGACTTAAATCATTGACGGGTTTTTTTAGACCCTGTAAAATGGGGCCGATCGCAATTGCTCCTGTTTCTCTTTGAACGGCTTTATAAGTATTATTTCCTGTGTTTAAATCGGGGAAAATAAAAACAGTTGCTTGTCCTGCGACTTGAGATCCTGGCATTTTTTGAGCGGCTACTTCTGGATCAACGGCTGCGTCATATTGAATGGGGCCTTCTATTTTTAAATCTGGTCTTCTTTCTTTGGCAATTTGCGTCGCTTTTCGGACTTTTTCGACTTCTTCACCTTTTCCTGAAGCACCCGAAGAATAGGATAATAAAGCAATTTTTGGTTCAATTCCAAAACGAATCGCTGTTTCGGCTGAAGTAATCGCAATTTCGGCTAATTGTTCGGCTGTCGGATTAGGATTAACCGCACAATCTCCATACACTAAAACCCGATCTTCTAAACACATTAAGAATACCGAAGAAACGATAGAAAATCCAGGTAATGTTTTGACAATTTGTAACGCAGGTCTAATCGTATGTTGTGTAGTATGAACGGCACCTGAAACCATCCCATCAGCATCACCATGATAGACCATTAATGTACCAAAATAGGAAACATCTTGCGCGTAATCTCTGGCTAGTTCTAGAGTTAATCCTTTGCCTTTCCGAAGTTCATAAAGGGTATTAACATACTGCTCAAATTTTTCTGATTCAACGGGATTGATAATATTTAATGTATCGATATCTAACGGAATCCCTTCTCGATTAATAACTTGTGCAATCTCTTCTTTTTTCCCGATTAAAGTAACGTGAACAATATCTTGTGCTAATAGAATAGCTGTTGCTTGTAAAATTCGAGGTTCAGTACCTTCGGGAAGTACAATATGCTTTTTCTGTAATTTGGCTTGTTGAACTAAATTATAAGTAAACCGCTTCGGGGTCATTCCTGTAAATTGAATATCCCGAATTTGTGTTTCTAATTTTTCTAAATCAACAGCTTGAGAAAACATTTGGATACACAAGGCTATTTTTTCATCATTTTCTGTTGTAATTGTTGAGTAAACATCGTGAATTAAAGACGCAGTCGTATAAGTATCTTCAGCTACTGATATAATCGGAAACACGTCACGTAAACCATCGATTAAAGATGCAATTGCGGCTTCTGGTTTATAACCTGTTGATAGGACAATTCCCGCTAAATTTGGGTAATTGGTCGATTGATGTGCTTGTAACATACCAATAATCATATCACCGCGATCGCCTGGCGTAATGACTAATGTATTTTCTTGAATTCTAGTAATAGCGTGTTGCATTTGCATCGCTGCAACTAAATAGTGAGTTGCTAAATTATTCAAGCGTTGATGACCATATAAAACTTCGGCTCCGAGTTGTTCTACAATATCTTTAACACTAGGACTACTTAAAGTATTATTCTGAGGAATGACGGCTAAAATCGGTGCGTTTTTTTGTAATTCTTGAATCAGTTTTTCTTTTAAAACGTCTACCACTTCGAGTGAGGCTTTATTTAGAATAATACCCATCACTTGACAATCTTCATTTTGATAGGCATCATATGAAATCCTGACTAAATGTATTGCTTCTTCGATACTTTTTCCTTCAGCACTTCCTAAAATCAAAATCGGACAACCTAAATTTTTAGCAATTTTTGTATTAAGTTCAAATTCAAAAGCAGAACTGCCACCTAAATAATCAGCATCCTCACACAGAATAAAATCACATTTCGTTTCTAATTGTTTATACTTACTAATAATTTTTTCTAAAATAGCATCGAGACTTTGATAGGCTAGGAGTTCATTGACTTGTTTAGAGGTTAAACCAAAAGATTCATCGTAGTTTTGTTTTAACCCAAAATAATTAATAATCAAATCGATATCATCATCTCTTTTTCCATTGCCAGAAGGAATGATGGGACGAAAAAAACCTACTTTAGTCGTTTTTCTTAAAATTAATTCTAAAATTCCTAAAGCGACTAGGGATTTACCGCAATTATCTTCGGTTGTACTAATAAAAAGAGATTGAGCCATTTGTAGTACTAAATAGAATCCGTTTAATTTAAAAATAAGCTGAAGAAATCTAAAATTTAATTGAATTTGAGTTTTTCTCGTGTTAAAGTTCAAAAAAATAGAGATAGCAACGATTTAACTTAAATTTTAATCTTCTCAAAACCTGCCATAACATAAAGAAATGCTTAAATTTTGAATCTAAGAAATCTTAAATAATTACTGAACTGGTTTAAAAAATTGTAACAATCTATTCACTTTATCCTGATTTAACCTGAAATCATTATGATGACACTAACAATAAAAACCTGATTAGGAATTCTTTTCTACTTGTCTTATGAAACCCTTAACTAAACGGACAAAAATCGTTGCGACCATTGGCCCTGCTAGTCGTTCTCCAGAAGTGATAAAAAAAATGGTCGAAGCGGGAATGAATGTAGCGCGGCTCAATTTCTCGCATGGTAGCTATGATGATCATGCTCAGACGATCGCCATATTACGTCAAGTATCTCATGAACTTGATATACCTATTACACTACTTCAAGATCTCCAAGGGCCTAAAATTCGAGTCGGTCAACTCAACGACGGACAAATTACCCTCACAGAAGGGGATTATCTAACTCTCGTTCCCATTGAAGACGATCACAATCAACCGAATACCGTATCCATTGATTATCCTTTTTTAGCCGAAGAGGCAACGGTAGGTACACAAATCTTATTAGATGATGGTTTATTAGAATTATGTGTTGAAGATATCCAAGGAACCGCAGTTAAATGCAAAATCATTGATGGTGGCATTCTCAAAAGTCGTAAAGGGGTTAACCTACCGAGTCTAAATCTACGTTTACCCTCAATGACCGAAAAAGATATCCAAGACCTTGAATTTGGCTTATCTCAAGGTATTGACTGGGTTTCTTTAAGTTTTGTTCGTAAAGCAGAAGATATTCGGATACTGAAAGCCATGCTCACCGAAAAAGGACATACAGATATCGGTGTCATTGCCAAAATTGAAAAACCGCAAGCGATAGAACATCTCGAAGAAATTGTTTCAGAATGCGATGGGTTAATGGTCGCACGAGGAGACTTAGGGGTTGAAATTAGTCCCGAAAGAGTTCCTTTATTGCAAAAGCGAATTATCAAACTTTGCAATATGAAATGTATTCCCGTCATTACTGCGACACAAATGCTCGAAAGCATGATTAAAAATCCTCGCCCAACTCGTGCAGAAGCGAGTGATGTCGCTAATGCCATTATTGATGGTACCGATGCAGTCATGTTATCGGGTGAATCTGCGGTTGGGGATTATCCCATCAAAGCAGTAGAGATGCTGGCGAAAATTGCGATGGATATTGAGAAAGAAGTTGTCTTTGAAAATAATCCCCCCGAAGAATCTGACGAAACTCATGCTATCTCAGAAGCACTTAACGCCATTGATGAAACGCTAGATTTACGCTGTATTGCGACTTTTACCACAAGCGGTTACAGTGCTGTTCTCGTTTCCAAAGAGCGTCCCAGTGCGCCAGTTTTTGCCATTACACCATCTCAAAGAGTCTATCATCGACTTAATTTGGTTTGGGGAGTGATTCCAGTTTTGTTAGATGTTGAGATTCAGTCATTTGAAGAAATTGTCAAGCTAGTTGATAATTCATTAAAAGAGCGTAATTTAGTTAAATTTGGCGATAAAGTTTTGATTACAGGCGGAATTCCTTTCGGAAAAGTTAAAAGTACGAATTTTCTCAAAATACACACGATTAATTAACGATTTGAGGAACCAACTTTATGTCAAAACTAATCCTGACACGTCATGGCTATAGTCTGTGGAATGCAGCAAATAAGTTTACAGGATGGGTGGATGTACCACTGAGTGAACGGGGACGCGCCGAAGCAATGATCGCAGCTTGTAAAATTGATGATGAGCAAATTAAGATCGATGTTTGTTTTACAAGTCTTTTAATTCGTGCGCTCGAAACCGCCATTATCTGTTTAACTGAATGTGAGGGTGTTCGTAATGGTAAGATCCCCATTATTCAACATGATATTAATGATCCAGACTGGCACGGTTGGAATAAATATCAAGGAAATCCTGACGAAGAACTCCCAATTTTTCCGAGTGCAGCCCTAGATGAACGCTATTACGGCGATTTACAAGGGTTAAACAAAGCAGAAACCATTGAAAAATTTGGTGCAGCACAAGTCCAAGAGTGGCGACGTTCTTACTATACTCGTCCCCCTGGTGGCGAAAGTCTAGAAGATACCGTAAAAAGAGTTTCTGTCTTTTATGAAAGTAAAATTCTACCTTATATTGAACAGGGCAATCATATCCTAATCGCCGCACATGGTAACTCTTTGCGCTCATTAATGATGCAATTAGAAAATTTAACCCCTGAACAGGTTCCAAGTTTAGAACTGGTTACGGGTGTTCCAATTGTCTATAACTTAGATGAAAAAGGAACGGTAACAAGTAAAAAAATTCTGATTTAATAAAAGTAAGAGGTGTCAGATCCTAAGTCATCGAACCCTGACACCTGCTACTGAGGGATTTAAGCTGTATAGAGATTTGATAAAAGTTCCCGTTGTGCAATTCGTTCGGCGTATTCCCAAAGATTAAATTTACGGACTTTTTCTCCTTGTTTTAAAAGACCCGCGTTATTAAAGGCATTTGAGAGCAATTTCCACAATTCATAACCCACATACTGTGCCAGATAACTTACGGCATAGCCACGCGCTGACACTTCTTGTTCTTTAATCTGTTGATATGTCCATCCTTGTAAGGCTCCCCGTAGAATCGCTTTTTGCAGATTATTGAGAGATGCACCAGTTTGTTGACAGACGACACGGTCAAACAAATATAAGGCTGTTTCTATATCCATATGTAATCCAACTTTCTCTCTGATTTGAAGTCTCCTGTATATCTATCACCTCTTTGTCGAAAGATTATGAAAGTTTTTCCATTTTTTGTCTAATCCTAGATTCGCCATGAAGTACAAATGTGTTGTGGCAGAGACGCGCCATGGCAGGTCTTTACAAATGTGACCTGAGTTTTCGATAAGGCTTTGTCCTATTATCTACTGAAATCTGAGGCTACGATTCAAAGTAAGAGGTCTTTGTACTTAGAACAGTCATCCATTAAAGTATGTAGACAATAACCTAAAACTCATATTACTCATTTTTAAAGATGAAAAATGTTTAAAGAATTAAAATATTTTTAAAAAGCCGTTAATTTTTGTTAAATGTCTCCACAATTTATAATTAAATTAATATAATAATAAATAAATTATTAGATTTTTAAATAAATGATTAACGGATTTTCTACTATTTTTAAATTAATCCTCAATGACACAACAAGAATTATTGAAAATTGCGGCTATTTGTATCGGTTTGGGCATACTTTTAGGAACGTTGATCGTTTTACTGATTCAAATGAATCGCAGTAATAGCCTAATCAGTCCAGAACAACTGATCGGTTTAAGTGGAGTCGTTGAAATTCCCTTTGATCATAATACTAAAGGAAAAATTAGAGTTAAGGTTAAAGGTGCATTAGTTGATATTGTCGCTTTATCCAGCCTAGAGCATCATTTTAAAGTATGTGAAGAAGTAATTATTATTGAAGCCAATGAAAATAAAGTGCAAGTCGTTCCACTAAGTTATTTAACTGATGAATTGATGAATAATCATTAATTGAAGGTAGACTAATCAATGACCACTAAACTAACTGTCTTAAATCAAAAAAATTATACAGAGCAATCTAATATTACACAAATAACGCCGCCTGACTATCATTTGCTTTTAATCCCACAAGCAATGAAAAGCGGTTCCTTTACGATAGCATTAATCATATTTTTTTCTATATTAGTGGCTTGGTTTTTTAAATCATTTTTATGTATTTGTAAACCAAATGAAGTTGTGATTCTAGCAGGACGAAAACACAAAACTAAAAAAGGTCAAGAAGTAGGATATCGAGTTGTTACTGGTGGGAGAGCGATCAGAATTCCTATCTTAGAAACAATTAAAAGAATGAATGTCACAACAATGCCTATTCGCATTGAAATTAGGAACGCATATGCTAGAGGAGGAACACCTTTAAATATTCATGCGATCGCTAATGTAAAAATATCAAGTAATCCCGAAATAGTGGGTAATGCAATTGAAAGATTTTTAGACCGCGATCGTTCTGAGATTAGTCGAGTTGCTAGAGAAACATTAGAAGGAAATCTTAGAGGTGTTGTCGCTACACTAACTCCTGAACAAGTGAATGAAGATCGGCTACAATTTGCTGAACGAATTACCTCAGATGTTCGACGTGACTTAATGAAATTAGGCTTAGAAATTGACACTTTAAAAATACAAAATGTCTCCGATGATGTGGGTTATTTAAACTCCTTAAGTCGAGAACAAATCGCTTTAGTCATTAAAGATGCAGAAATTGCCGAATCTGATGCAAGAAATAAAGCCGAACAAATTGAAGCCGAATGCGAGGAACTTTCAGAAGTCGCAAAAACACAAGATAAAATTATTGTTTTAGAGCAAGAAAACGACCTAAGAAAAATTAAAGCACAACTCGAACAACAAGCAAAATCTGAAGAAGAAATCACCATAGCAGCAGCCAAAGAAAAACGAGCAAAATTAGAACAACAATTGCAAGCCATTCGCGCCGAATTAGAACGGTTAAGATTAGAAGCCGAACAAGTTTTACCCGCCAATGCTCAACGGCAAGCTCAAACTTTAAAAGCACAAGGAGAAGCTGCAATTTTAGCCGAAAATGCCAAAGCCGAAGCTTTAGTAAATGAAATTCTCTCACAAGTTTGGCAAGAAACGGGTAATAGTGCCTCTGAAATATTCTTGATTCAACAATTAGAAACAATACTTAAAGAAGCCGTTCAAGTTCCTAAAAATTTGTATCTTAATGAAATACAAGTTATTGATAATGGCGATGGCAAATCGATTTCAAGTCTTGTCAAAGTTTATCCTGAAATCGTTAATCAATTTTTGAATAGTGTTAAAAATACATTGGGTGTTGATGTTGTAGGAATTCTCACACAACAAAACAATAATGCGAATAATAACGGTCATAAAACTAATATTTAATTAAGGTAAAAAATATGGATGTTATAGCAATTTTATTAGGGATTTTTGGCTTAGGAACAGGTGCAGCCGCCCTAATTATTAAGAATTACTATCATATTTGTCAACCGAGTGAAGTATTGATTTTTGCAGGAAGTAGACAAAAAACATCAGATAAACGTACCGTCGGCTATCGATTAGTCAAAGGTGGTAGTAGTATTAAAGTTCCTTTAATCGAAGAAGTTTTTAAGATGGATTTGACGAATATAATCATTGAATTAAAAGTCGTCAATGCTTATACAAAAGGGGGAGTACCGCTAACGGTTGAAGGAGTTGCTAATATCAAGATTGCTGGCGAAGAACCCACAATACACAACGCGATTGAGAGATTATTAGGGAAAAAAAGAAAAGAAATTGAAGACTTAGCAAAAGAAACATTAGAAGGCAATTTAAGAGGAGTTTTAGCGAGTTTAACTCCAGAACAAGCAAACGAAGATAAAATCGCTTTCGCTCAACATTTATTAGAAGAAGCCGAAGATGATTTAGAAAAATTAGGATTAGTGTTAGACGGATTACAAATTCAAAAAATTTATGATGATGTCAAGTATTTAGATTCAATTGGACGAAAGCAGCAATCAGAATTATTTAGAGATGCGAGAATAGCTGAAGCTAAAGCTAAATCTACATCAGTGATTAAAGACTCAGCCAATAAAAGAATAACCTCTTTGAGAAGAATACAAAAAGATTTAGAAATCACAAAAGCTGATGCTACAAAACGAGTTCGAGACGCTCAAACCAAACGAGTTGCAATGGTCGCAGAAGTCGAATCTTTAGTCATGGTAGAACTAACAAAAGTGCAGGCAGATGTAGGAGTACAACGCGAACGAATTAAACAAGTTGAACAACAATTACAAGCTGATGTGATTGCTCCTGCTGAAGCAAATTGTAAACAAGCAATTGCTCAAGCACAAGGGGATGCGGCTAAAATTATTGAAGAAGGAAAAGCACGAGCAGAAGGCGCGAAAAAATTAGCCGAATCTTGGAAAGCTGCGGGAAATAATGCTAAAGAGATCTTTCTTTTCCAAAAATTAGAAATTCTCTTAAAACTAATGGCTGAAAGTGTTCCCGAAGTAGAAATACAAAATGTTACTGTAGTTGATGGCAGTAATGGTAATAATATTGCTAAAATAGCTTCTTTTATGGAACAACTCAAACAAACCACAGGAGTTGATTTAGAAAAAATTGCCAATCAATTAGCAGCAAGTGAAAATTCAAACAGCATTGATGTCAAAAAACTTAATTCTAATCAATCTAAGCAAGCATAGAATCAAAAATTATAACTCAATTATCTTCTAAAAAAATTGTTCGTAGAGGTCGAATTTTTCTCGAAATTCAATGGACACCAGAGCAAAAGGCTTGACTTATGAACAACCCTCAACCCATGCTACTTCAGGCAGTTTACCCGAACGATATCGCGTAACCCGTTTGCCATCAGTTTCAAAAATAACACGATAATTTTTGTCGGCTGCATCTTTTGGGATAAAGGTTAGATAATGACCATTTGGCACATATTTATGTGGTGTTACTTCAATTTGTCCTGGATAAAGAGACTTAATTCTCGCTTCAGTATCTCCAATTTTGGCACCACTTCGTGTCGTAATTTGAGAATTTCTAATATCTATTCTTGAAATCGTTCCATTATTTACCATAAACCCAATATCTTTCGGTTGTTCCTTGGGTTGATAGTAAACACATTGAGGATCTTTCCCCAAAGGAACGATCGCAATACCACTCGCTTGAGATGCTTTTTGCGGTGTCATTCCGACTTGAATTGAACCAATACCATTAATGGTAACTTTAAATTGTTCAGTTAATTTGTCTTGAGCGACAGCCATCATTATAGCGAAAGAAAAATTAAAAGATGTCAGAAAAAGAAATAATCGTTTTCTTGAACGATTTTTTAACATTTTTTAAGATTTTTTTAGATGATTTTCTAATTAAATTTTAACTCAAACTCAATAAAATGAACTAAATCAGTCTTCTGTCTATATCATTAATAAGTAGTGAGGGTGGCTTAGAACGATAGCTATTCTGACGCTGTAAAGTCCCTCTTGGCTCAGAAATCCTTTCATCGTTAACACATTAAAAAGTAAATTATTGTTATGGACAATTTACAACTTTGGCAAAGATATCAAGATTGGCTTTATTACCATGAAGGACTCGGAATGTACCTTGATATCAGTCGGATGCGGTTTGATAATAGCCTAAGCGAAACCCTAAAACCCAAATTTGAGAAAGCATTTGACAGTATTCAAGCACTAGAAGATGGTGCGATCGCAAACCCTGACGAGGAGCGCATGGTAGGGCATTACTGGCTACGAAACCCAGACATTGCACCCACAGAAGAGATTAAAAACGAAATCATCGACACTCTAAAAGATATCGATACTTTTGTTCAAAAAGTTCATACTGGAGCGATCAAACCCCCACAAGCCTTTAAATTTACCGATATCCTCTCAGTTGGGATCGGGGGGTCTGCTTTGGGGCCGCAGTTTGTTGTCGAGGCTCTATCGCCCGATACTGCCCCAATGAACATCCATTTTATCGACAATACCGACCCTGCAGGAATTGATCGTGTTTTGTCTCGTTTGAAAGATCGTCTTAAAAGTACCCTTGTCATCGTCATTAGTAAATCAGGTGGTACTCCCGAAGCGCGTAACGGAATGCTAGAAGTCAAAGCAGCCTATGAAAATAAAGGTTTAGACTTTGCTCAACACGCCGTAGCTATTACCATGCCAGGTAGTAAAATGTACGATGTTGCTAAGTCTGGGGGTTGGTTAGCCATTTTCCCGATGTTTGACTGGGTGGGAGGTAGAACATCTGTACTCTCTGCAGTCGGCTTATTACCCGCCGCTTTACAGGGTGTAGACATTCACGGGATGTTAGAAGGTGCGAAAATCATGGATGAAGCCACCCGTATTCGTGATCTCAAGACTAACCCTGCTGTCTTACTGGCGATGAGTTGGTACTATTCTGGGAATGGCAAAGGCGAAAAAGACATGGTGATGCTGCCTTATAAAGATAGCCTGTTGCTGTTTAGTCGCTATCTACAACAGTTAATCATGGAATCTTTAGGGAAAGAAAAAGATTTAAATGGTAATACTGTGTATCAGGGAATTGCCGTTTATGGGAACAAAGGTTCTACTGATCAACACGCTTATGTGCAACAACTTCGAGAAGGTGTACCCAATTTCTTTGTTACATTTGTCGAAGTATTAGAAGATCGTCAGGGAACCTCTTTAGAAGTTGAACCGGGTGTGACATCTGGCGACTATTTATCAGGGTTAATACAGGGAACTCGTCAAGCTTTGTATGAAAATCATCGGGACTCGGTGACGATAACTATTCCCCAAGTTAACGCGGTTACGATTGGTGCTTTAATTGCCTTGTATGAGCGTACTGTCAGTTTATATGCTTGTTTAGTCAATATTAACGCTTATCATCAACCTGGTGTAGAAGCTGGGAAAAAAGCAGCAGCATCGATCCTAGAATTACAAAATAAAGTAGTAGAAACAATCAAGAGTGCAGGACAACCTTTAGATATTACTACTTTAGCCGATCGTTCTGGTGCGTCCGATCAAGTTGAAGCCGTGTATAAAATTGTCCGTCATTTATCGGCTAACAAACGAAGCGTTAAATTAGAAGGTGATTTCAGCCAACCTGCTAGTTTAAAAGTCTCAGCAGTTTAAATATTGATTAAAAGGTGGGTATAAAGCTCACCTTTTTTATAATGAAATTGTCAAGATTTAGACAGAATTTATCAATATAAATATGACTCAAGCAAAACTACATGATACTGTTGCTTTAGTAGAAGATACAAAAACTTATCAGTTTATGACCGATAAAGAAGTAATCTTACGTCGAGGACAAGTCGGTACAGTAGTTGAAGTCTACAATAATGGAGAAGCATTTGAAGTAGAATTCTCCGACACTCAAGGACAAGCTTATGCTCTTTTAACAGTAAAATCCGAGAAATTAATGCTTTTATTATATAACTTAACCGAGCTTGATTTAGTTAGCAATTGTTAATATATTCCGCAGATTCTAGAGTAAAGTTACAAAAGTCTAAGCCACTTTTGAGGATAAAACAGTAGGAATAGGAAGAGTTTCGCCCGCTAATTGATAATCTTTGATCAACAACTCCAAAACTTCTACCCCATTCGCTACAGCTTCAGCATAGGTATCACCGTGAGTTCTCCATTGCTGTCCAGGAAAGTCGGGTAGTTCCACCAAATAGCAATTATCTTCTTCCGACCATTGAATATTCATTGGATATTTAAGCTTGTCCATTGCTACCTTTCCTCTCTACTTCTTCAATTGCTTTTAAAATTTGTTTTTCCAAATATTCTTTAGCGTCTGAGCTATCCTTACCAGAAATTGTAATCCTTCCAGAATACAAGGGATGAAACCAGTTTGTATGACTTCCTTTTCCTGTACGGGACGTAAAACCGACTTTTAGAAGCATCTGTTTGAGTTCTCGAATTTTTTTAGGCATTATCAAGTAAGTAAGGTGGGACTTACCCACCTTTTTAAAAATCAACTAGCTAAAAGATTAGCTTCAAGTAAAGGAATAATTTCTGTCAAAAATTCGTCTAAAACTTCACGTTTCTTAAATTTAAGTGCTGTTAAGTTTTTAAAATTGATATCCTCTTCTACCTCAATTATGGCAGAATTAACTAGAGAAATTTTAGCTTTTAATTCTTCCTCGTCCACTGTCTCTTTCTCTTCTAATGCCCAGCTTTCTAAAGCGGCTACTATTGCAGACTTAAGATCAAAGTTTTTAGGTGGTACTGTTTGAGGAATATCGATTAAATTTTGATCTTCTTTAAAGTAAGAAGAAGGATAATAGCTTAAGAGTGCTGTGCCGAACCGCCATCCTTTTTGGCTCTCGAAGAAGTCAAAAAGCTGAGCAATATTAATATCTTTTTGGCAATAACGAACTATTTGAACGAATTCTTCTCGCAGCGAAGGAACACAATAAATTTTAGAAATAATGATTTCTTCCGTCTCGCGATCTTCAGGCTCACAATTACTATTACTCAAAACAATATCAAAATCAATAGTACTGAGTCTTAATAATAACGGTTTGATCACCGCTTCTGGCAAAGCAATAACTAAACCGTCACTTCTTGGTCGTACAAGTACTAATGTTCTACCTACATTTGTTCCTTTTTCAGCCCGTAGAGCGAGATAGTTAGCTGTTTCCTTTAGTAAAGTATATTTGCGAATTACTTCGGAATTTAGAAGTTTCTGTAAAGCGTATTCATCGAGATTTCCTTGAAGAAGAGAGTTTTTAAGATTTAAAGAGTTCTTTAAACTGTCTAAGCTGAGTTCGATTTCAAGTTCTCGATTAGAAAGTTTTTGCTCAAGGAAGGCTACTTGATCAGGATTGCCCTTGATTTCTAATTGAAACTGGGCATGAATGTCTAAGTCAAATTTTAATAACATAATTATTTAATTTTTAACTACAAAATAATTATTACATAGAATATAAAAAAATGACAACCATCACTTACCCATTATTCTAAAAATTTGATTCCTTCAAGAATAGTATATTTGTATTAAAAAATTTTAAGAATCAATTAGAAGCTACACGACTGGTTATTAAATAGATTTCGTCTCTGTCAAACTTTTGTAACAATCTTTCTGGGTGAGGATGTAAACATCTCTTAATACATACCTTATGATGGAGGGCAGAGGGTAAAGATTTTATACATTATTGAGTTAGTAAGCAACACCTGTGATAGAGAGGCGAGTGTAGAGTGTATGTTAAGCAGACAGTATTCGGTAGATCAGTTTAAAAATGGTATTTGGTGGATAGGAGTTCCTTCCTGCTTATTCGGTACTGTTGAAAGAAGTGTTGCTTTATTTTCAGAGAATTACATATCGGTCATCAATATTTTTCATTTTCTGGCAACCGCTTTTCTATTTACCTGTTGGATCTATCTAAAACCCGAAATAGAATTTAACTCAAGCATTGAAGAATCGGATATGCTTGAACAAGATGATGTACTTCCTTTGGGGGACATTCATTTACAAAAAGCTAAAACTAGAATGGCGGAACTCCAAAAATATCATGTCATCAGACAACTGTATATTTTGCCATTTTCTTTTATTTGTCAAATCTATCATCTACTCAATCTCAAGCATTTAGAAACCGTACATAGCTTGAGTCTTGGTAATCTTAGAGTGATTGATGTTAATGGTTATTCTTCTACATCGACAGGCGGTTCCCTCTCTTTTAATACTGCATTAAGTTCACCCCTTAGCATTTTGAAAATATGGCGACCCCCGACAGTAGAAGTTGAATTAACCCTTCACACTCCCTACACCGTTGAGTTAAGTATTCCAGTCTATCAAGATAAAAGAATGATTGTATTGTTTAATGCTTTTCCCATCAGTAGCAATAAGCATATCTTTCTCGTCAATATTTATAGTACCTTGCAATGGCCGAAGTTTTTATTATCCAGTCTGTTGCATCTTGCATCTTTTCTCACAGTTTATGAGGATCTACCCTATTTGAAAAAATTATCTCAAAGAAATCTACTCAAATCAATTCAAAACCCTAATCATCAAACCATGTGGTTATATAAACGGTTTGTTGAGTTATATGCAGCAAAACTTGAAAGTAAAGAGGAAATATAGGTAAATCTAATGTATAAAGATCGATTATTGAATTTTGGTGGTTTGTCTTTTAGTTTTAAAGGTGTAATTGGTCACTCGGTGCTTTAGCTTGGACAGTTGGACTTTTGGATCGGTTAATTTCTATTTTCATCGATGGTCATCTGATAGCTCCAGAAATCTTGCAGTTACTCGTTATTACTGCTGTTCTCATCAGTTGGTTTTATTTAAAACCATCCTCACGCATTAACGGTAATTTTGCTACAGGAATTGATGAGATTATTAATTTAGAGCCTTCATTGGTTCCAATTAAACATGATGATATTGACTCAATTAACCCCCACTAATTTTAACTTTATACCCTAACTCGCTGAGAACTTGTACAGCTTTCTGACGATGGTCGCCTTGTATTTCTAAAGTATCATCTTTGACTGTACCACCACTACCGCATTGATTTTTAAGTTGTTTCAACAACTGTGCTAGGGTTTCGGGTTTAGTCTGAAAACCTGTAATCACTGTTACCGTTTTCCCCTTGCGTCCTGAGCGAGAAGCCTGTACTCTAATATTCTGCTGTTGTGGGGGTAATTCTGGGGTAGCCCGTTCCAAGGCTTCACTATTACTAGCATTACCAAATTCTTGATAAATAATTTTATTTTTTTGAGATGACTTTTGTTTGGAATCCATATTAAAGTTTAAGAAAAGGCGTAATCTTATAATAAAACGTTGCGCTATTCGAGAATTCTTAAATCCATTATCACATGACTATCACACCGATCGCCCCACAAACATCATCTGTTCCCCAATTTCCCGACGAATTGGGACGCTTTGGCCCCTATGGTGGGAAGTATGTTCCAGAAACCCTAATGCCTGCTCTAGCTGAGTTAGAAGCCGCTTACAATCAATATAAAAATGATCCCGAATTTCAAGAAGAATTAAACCAACTACTCAAAGATTATGTGGGTAGACCTAGCCCTTTATATTTTGCTGAACGCCTCACTCAACATTATGCTAGACCCGATGGTACTGGAGCGCAAATTTATCTCAAACGCGAAGACTTAAACCATACGGGAGCGCATAAAATTAATAATGCCCTCGCTCAAGTTTTATTAGCGAAACGCATGGGCAAAAAACGCATCATCGCTGAAACAGGTGCGGGACAACATGGGGTAGCCACTGCCACTGTTTGCGCTCGTTTTGGTTTAGAGTGCATCATTTATATGGGTGTTCAAGATATGGAACGCCAAAAATTAAATGTGTTTCGGATGAATTTATTAGGGGCAACCGTTCAACCTGTGGCCGCAGGAACTGGAACCCTTAAAGATGCGACATCTGAAGCGATACGGGACTGGGTAACTAATGTAGAAACTACTCATTATATATTAGGATCGGTTGCTGGCCCCCATCCCTATCCGATGATGGTGAGAGACTTTCATCAAGTTATCGGAAAAGAAACCCGTGTTCAATGTATGGAAAAATGGGGCGGTTTACCTGATATTTTACTGGCTTGTGTGGGCGGTGGTTCTAATGCGATGGGATTATTTTATGAGTTTATCAAAGATCCCTCAGTACGGATTATCGGTATTGAAGCCGCAGGGGAAAGCGTCGCATCTGGAAAACACGCGGCAACTTTAACACATGGTCGTCCTGGTGTTTTACACGGTGCGATGAGTTATTTGTTACAGGATACTGAAGGCCAAGTGGTCGAAGCTCATTCTATTAGTGCGGGGTTAGACTACCCTGGTGTCGGGCCAGAACACAGTTACCTCAAAGATAGTGAACGTGCTGAATATTATAGTATTACGGATGCCGAAGCGATCGCAGCTTTTCAACGCGTCTGTCAAAAAGAAGGTATTATCCCCGCGCTTGAAACCTCACACGCTTTCGCCTATCTTGATACTCTTTGTCCTCAGTTATCGGGTAGTCCTCGTATTATCATCAACTGTTCAGGACGCGGTGATAAAGATGTTCACACTGTCGCTAAATATCTGAATTTGTCTTTGTAATTTTCTTTAGAGGGTTTGGGGTTATGTTTCAAACTCTCTGATTTAAAAAAATAATTATTACATCAATATTTATTTTAATTTTATTATATTTATAAATATTTGTATCATTCGATACAGACACAATATAAAGTCAATCTAAAATTCTTTATGTGAGATGAAGGGTTTGGCGACCAAACCCCTACATTTGGTTAAACCATCGATAAAGTTTTTGCCATTTTACGACCGACGGCATTTACTACGGGTGCTAAGTTTTCTGCTAAATTCACCATTGCATCTAAAGATAATGCTTGTCGCGCATCAGAAACCGACTTTTCGGGTTCGGGGTGACATTCGATAATCAGTCCATCAGCCCCACACGCGATCGCAGCTTTTGCTAAATTAGGAATAAGTTCCCATTTTCCCGCAGCATGAGAAGGATCGACAATAACGGGTAGATGGGTAATTTGTTTAAGAGCAACAACCGCACCTAAATCAAGTACATTACGAGTATAAGAATCAAAGCTTCTAATTCCTCTTTCACAGAGAACAACATTTGGGTTTCCATGACTGAGAATATATTCTGCGGCAAAAACAAACTCCTCAAGGGTTGCTGCTAAACCACGCTTGAGGAGTATCGGTTTATTCACTTGTCCTAATGCTTTTAGTAAGTTGAAGTTCTGCATATTCCGACTTCCTACTTGTAGCATATCAGCATGATTCGCCACTATCTCAATGTCTTCGGTTCCCATTACTTCTGTAACCACTGGCATTTTATAACGTTGTCTAATGCTATCGAGTATTTCTAGTCCCTCTACTCCTAAACCCTGAAACGCATAGGGAGAAGTTCTAGGTTTATAGGCACCTCCGCGTATTGCTTGGATGGGACTGGGTTTAAGTTTTTTAGCCACAGTCTCCATCTGTTCTTCATTTTCGATGGTACAGGGGCCTGCAATAATAATAATTTCCTCGTCTCCAATAGCAACATCCGATGATAGTTTAACGATGCTGGTTTGTTCGGGATGGGTAGAACTGGCTAGTTTAGCATTGAACATGATTAAAACTTCCTTTGATGAATAAGTAGTAAGTGGAACATTAAAAAACCCGCAACCTATGTCGGGTTCCGGGTTTGGTGATGATTGAAAAATGGCAGCATCATAAACTTACCCAGAACTTTGCTCTAGGCCAATAAAAATAAAATCCGTAAAACAATGAGGTAAGCATGATTTCTAATAAACAAAGGGTATATAAAGCAAAAACCGCAGTTACTTAATTTACTGCGGCTTACCTAGATTTTTCCATACTCAATTAGGATCGTCTTCGGTAAGCCGATTTAAACCAAAAAAAGTAATAGGAGTTGCGTTGCATTAGATATAGACTTTGTAGGCGTACACCTTTTCCATTATTTGTCAACTTTATCAGAAATAGTCAAGTTCGTCAAGACCACATTTTAAAATCAATTACAGTCTGACGATAAAACTCTGGCATTCCAATATCAAAATATTGACCTTGAACCATGTAACCGAGCATTCCTTGAGCTTGACACAGTTGATCGAGTGCCGTGGTTAATTGAAATTCTCCTTTAAGCCGTTGATTGTTTTTAATTTCGTCTTCTAAATAATCGAAAATCTGTGATTCTAGAACGTACATTCCAAAAACCGCTAAGTATTCATTTTTGTTCATGTCAGGGAGATGTAAATGCGATCGCGCATAATCAATCGTTGGTTTTTCAACCAGTTGAGAGATTGACAGTAAGGAATTTTTCTTTAACCATTTCCCAGTAATCACTCCTGCTTTCTGTAGAATATCTTCTGTCACAATTGTTAGTCCGATCACATTGGTTTGATGCTGCTGATAATTTTGTACTAATTGTTCGGCACAGGATTGATTGATCTTGGAGCGATACACATGATCGCCTAATAATAATAAAAATGGCTCATGATTAACCCACTCTTTAGCACAATACACCGCATGACCATAACCTTCTTGTTGTTTTTGCGGAATTAAAGTAATTTTCTCGCCAATTTCTTGTAGATAATCGCTGTATTGTTTACTAGCGGCTGATAGCTTGTGATATAACTCTAAACTAGGCGGTTTTTTGAAAAAATCTTCAAATAATGAATGATCTTGACTTTGAATAATAATCCCAATTTCTTGAATTCCAGATCTAAGAACTTCTTCGACAATAACGAGAATAGCAGGTTTAGCCAAGCCATCTTGATCGATGATCGGAAAAAATTCTTTTTTAATTGCTTTAGTCGCTGGAAATAAACGAGTACCAAAACCAGCAGCAGGAATGATCGCTTTATGTAAAGGTTGTATCATGATTTAAAGTTAAAAAATTAGTATTTAGTAAATTAATCAATTATTTAAGTAATTGTTAGAATATTATAACGCCAGAGAATTTATTCTCTGTCTTATAGCAGATGTCGGTTGAAACCGACTCATTGTAAATGTTTTAATCCGTTAAATACAGATTTTCGCGTTAGAGCCGTGAAATGAATTTTACGGTGGAATATGGGACTAACATTTTAACCCAATTAATTTTTCATCTTTTATTACCAAAGAAATGGGTTTAAAGCCCCGTCGAATGGAGACGGCTTTAAAATAATATATTGCTCTACACAATTCAATATGCTATAGTTAATTTATTCTAAGAGTGTCGGCGTAAATGTTTGTTTTAGAATTTAAAGTCAAAGCTAAACAACAGCAGTACCAAGCCATAGATGATGCGATTCGTACATCTCAGTTTATCCGTAATAAATGCTTAAGGCATTGGATGGACACCCAAGGTGTAAATAAATATGATTTATCGGCATATTGTAAAGTTTTGGCGCATGAGTTTAAATTTGCAAACGAGTTGAATTCTCAAGCTAGACAGGCAAGCGCAGAAAAGGCGTGGTCTTCTATCTCCCGTTTCTTTGATAATTGCAAAAAGAAAATATTAGGTAAAAAGGGATACCCGCAATTTAAAAAGTTTTCTCGTTCAGTCGAATACAAAACAACTGGATGGAAACTTTTAGATCCTAAAACAATTAATTTTAGTGATCAAAAGAATATAGGAACCCTTTCTCTAAAAGGGACTTGGGATTTAGGATATTTTAATGAGTCTGATATTAAAAGGGTTAGGCTTGTTAAAAGGGCTGACGGATATTATTGTCAATTCGTTCTTTCTTGTGAGATTAAAAAAGATATTAATCCATCAGGTAAATGTATTGGTTTAGATGTTGGATTAACCTCGTTCTATACAGATCACGAAGGCAATAAGGTAGATAATCCTAAATTCTTGAGAAAGTCAGAGAAGCGTTTAAAGCGACTACAACGAAAACTTTCAAAAAAGAAAAAAGGTTCATCTAATCGTAAAAAAGCAAGACAGAGATTAGCCAAAGCTCATCTTAAAGTAAGTCGGCAACGTAAAGACTTTGCTGTAAAGTTAGCAAGGTGCGTGGTTCACTCTAACGATGTGATTGCCTATGAGGATTTAAGAATCAAGAGCTTAGTTAAAAATCATTGTCTAGCTAAGAGTATTAATGACGCAGCATGGTATCAGTTTCGGGAATGGGTAGAGTATTTTGGAGTTAAATTTGGCAAAATAACAATTGCTGTACCTCCTCAATATACTTCTCAAAACTGCTCTAATTGTGGAGATCTTGTCAAGAAAACACTATCTACTCGCACTCATGTATGTAAATGTGGTTGTGTTTTGGATAGAGACGAAAATGCAGCAATTAATATTTTAAAGAAAGGAATAAGTACCGTAGGGCATACGGGATCTAAAGCTTGGGGAGAGAATACCTCTACTTTGATAGAAGAAATTTTGTTAAAGCAAGTAGTCTCTGTGAACCAAGAATCTCCGCCGTCTAGAGCGTGAGAGTGTCAATTCACTGTGATCGTTCTCTCACCCAAATGGATGATTTTGAATATTATTGCAGAAAGCCGTACACTAAAATACAGTTGATCCCACTACTGAATCATTAAAAAATCGTCACAATAATAAGTAATTCCTCTTTCCTGTGACGGAGATCACTAAATGATTACCTTAAGCAAAACCTTTAATTTAGAATCAGGTAAAAAAGATACGCGCTTTGAAGAAATTAGAAAACTTTATACTGAAGTTCTACCCTTACAACCAGGGTATATTAGTTCTAATTTAATCTTAAACGAACAGGAAACCGAAGTAACAGCAGTAGCGAACTGGGAAAATCAAGACAAGCTAGTCGCACTACAAGATCTTGATTTATTTAAAGATCTTCAAATCGGTTAATTAAAAAGTTGATTTTGCAAAGGCGTAAATTGGTTACGTCTTTTCTTTTTATTTTAAGGAATTACAGGAATAGAGCCAAACTCTAACCAAAGTTAGACGGTTTTTCTAGGTTTTTTTCCCAAAATTAAAGAAAAAATTCGTTTAACTATGACAGAAACAATACTAATTACAGGTGGCTCTCAAGGAATTGGTAAAGCCACAGCCTACCGATTTGCTCAAGAAGGCTATAATATTGTTCTAGCAGCACGACAAAGTGATAGATTACAAGCCACAGCAGATGAGATAAAATCGCGTTATTCGGTCAAAACTCTAGCAATTTCAACCGATGTCAGAGACTCGATACAAGTCAATACTCTAATTCAAAAAGCACTTGACGAATTTAGTACAATTGATGTGTTAATGAATAACGCAGGAATCTACGTTTCAGGCCCAGCAGAACAGTTTACCCTAGAAGAATGGCACCGCACACTAGACACAAACCTATGGGGTTATATTCATACCATTCATGCCGCATTACCCCATATGCTAGAAAAAAGAAAAGGAACGATCGTTAATCTTTGTTCTATTGGTGGTACAGTTCCTTTAGCCTATTTAGCACCCTATACGACGAGTAAATACGCGATTGATGGATTAACGCAAGCCTTACATACAGAACTTGCTCCGAAAGGGATTCATGTCTGTGGAATTTATCCAAATTTAATTAAAAGTGACTTTTTAGAACGTGCTATCTTTGAAGGAAGAGATGAAGCAGACAAAGAAAAAAGACGAGAACAAATTGAACAATTAATGAAAAATCCCTTTGTGGAAACACCCGAAGATGTAGCGTCATCGGTTTGGGATGCGGTACAACATAAAAAAGAAAAAGTATTAGTTGGTTCTGCTCAAGCATCTGAAGGAGTTTATAAGCTTGCACCTTCACTCATTCGATGGGTAATTTGTCAGACCTTTCAACACAAAGATGTCTAAAAAAGAGATTCGTTATAATTAAACTACGCGATACAGTACAGATTTAGATTTTATGGCACTCAAAAAGCAATTCAACAGCTTTCAAGATATGTTATCGGGTTCCCAAACTCCCGTCTTAGTTGACTTTTATGCGACTTGGTGTGGCCCCTGTCAGATGATGAGTCCAATTTTAGAACAAGTCGGCTCATATTTAAGAAATCAGATACAAGTTGTAAAAATTGATACAGACAAATATCCAAATTTAGCCACTCAATATCAAATTCATGCCCTACCGACCCTCGTTTTGTTTAAAAATGGGCAACCTGTAGAACGATTTGAAGGTGTAGTACAAGCACAACAGTTAATTCAGCATTTACAGACCCTTTTGTAATCATTTGAAATTATGCTTGTAACGGTTAGTCAAGATACCCTGACATTATCTCCTGGAAGTGAAGTTATTTTACGTCATCAGACTTGGGATGACTATGAGCAACTGCTAAAAATTCGGAACAATCGAACCTATCCTAAAATTTATTTTAATGCTCGTACTCATGAGATTTTGCTAATGACACTACTTCCCAGTCACGGAAAAAGAATTGATACACTCAGAGATTTAGTTAAAATTCTTTTACGCCATCAAGATAAAGACTGGGAATGCTTTGACCCAATTACTCTTAAACGATTTTCTGAAGCTGGAGTAGAACCTGATACCTGTTTTTATATTGATAACCGTCAAGCCATTTTAGGGAAAGAGAAAATCGATCTCAGTGTCGATCCTCCGCCAGATTTAGCCATAGAAGTCGATTTAACCTCCACAACTAAGGTAAATGATTATCAATCGATCACAATTCCAGAATTATGGATTTATCGTCGCGGAATTTTATTGATATATCTTTTTGATGGGGAACAATATCAAGCGAGTGATACAAGTTCAATTTTCAGTGAAATAGCTATTAGAAATATTCTACCCAAATATACAGAACTGGCGTGGAACGAGGGTTCTAGTGTAGCACTACGGCAGTTTGAACAAGATTTAGCATTGTAGGGTTTGGAGACCAAACCCTTACGATTTATTATTACACATCTTTTACTAATGATTTTTCAAGCCAAGTAAAGCGAAATGTAGCACCTTCACATAAATTTGACTCTAAAACAATTGAACCGCCTTCTGCTTCAATAATCTTTTTAACAATAGATAAACCGATTCCTGTACTTTCTTGTACATCTTGCCCTTTAAGCGTTTGGAAGATTTCAAAAACTCGATGATGGTGTTCTGGAGCAATACCAGGGCCATTATCAATCACAGAAAACTTGTAAAATTCTCCTTCTTGAATAGCTTTAATTTCAACACGTCCATCATCGGGGCAATTATGATGTTTGATCGCATTACTGATAAGATTAGACAAGACTTGGGAGAGTAGTAATTTTTTGGTTAAAAGGGTTGGCATCTCTGACTCTACAGCAATTGTAAAAGTCGGTGGCAGCATCAAAGATTCTAGAATTTCCGAGATTAATTCACCAACGTTAACCCATTCGGTAGCGACTTCACTACGACCGACGCGAGAATAGGCCAACAATCCATTAATCATCGCTTCCATTCGCAGTACTCGATTCTGTAAAAGCTGCATTTGATGTTGATTTTCTTCTTCTAATTGTCCTTCAAGATCATCAGCAATCCATTGTGAAAGATTGTAAATTGCTCGTAAGGGTGCTTTGAGATCGTGGGAAACCGTATAGACAAAACGATCTAACTCTTGATTTCGTTCGAGTAACTGTTCAGTGGTTTGTTCGAGAACAGTATTTAATTGTCTTAGTTCAGAGGCTTGTTTTTGTCGTTGAAGTTCGGCTTGTTTACGATCGTTGATATCTTCCATTAATCCTTCAATAATAATCATGCCATCGACTCTTGTAAAGGTTTTGCTGATTTTGACCCAACAACTCGTATCATCGGCACAACGGATTAAAATTTCTCGCTCACGTACCTCGCCATTTTCTTTAAGTTGATTCAAAAGTTCTGTATAAGTCTGTGGTTGAAAATAGGGTTCTAGGGTTTGGTTAGACGGAATTGCAGTGAGTGTATCTAAACCCAGTAATCGTAAAAAAGCCGCGTTTGCTTCTAATAAAACCCCATCAGAGGTTAACCGATAAACACCGACATTTAACTGATTCAGTAATGTCTGAAGTCGTGCTTGCAAATTAGCAGCTTGCTGTTGGGTAGCGACTTTCTCTAAAGAGGTTTGAACTGCCGCAGGTAAACGAACGTAATGGCTTGGCGATTTGATTACATAATCATCTAACCCAGATTTCATGGCTTCTACCGCAGTTTCTTGGGTTGCGGTATTAGTAAACATAATTACTGGGCAATGGGGATGTTGAGCCTTAATCGTCTTAAGTACAGTTAGTCCATCACTCCAGCGCAGTTGGTAGTCGGTGATGACAACATCATATAAAGTGTTTGCCAATACTTGCTCAAATTGGGCAGCAGTGCCAACTTCCATGACCTGCACCTCTGAAAAAAACCGCTTTAACTCATGAATCACTAAAGCGCGATCGTCCCGATTGTCATCAACAAGAAGAATTCGTAGCATAGATCGTTCTCTTCTTGATTAAGAGGGCAGCAAATTAGATCTTAGAAGGTTCGAGACCCCTCGTATATCCAACTTAGGACTGATTATCCTGAATTAATCTTATGCTAAGTCGTGCCTAACTGGGGTTTTTCGTTATAAATAATCCAGTGAAGATTTAGTGTTTTAATAATATCAACCAATTGATCAAAGTCTGGTGGCTTGGTAATGTAAGCATTAGCCCCTAGATCATAAATATGATTAATGTCGGCGTACTCTATCGAAGAAGTCAATACTACCACAGGCAACCGTCTGAGTAAAACCTGTTGACGAATCCAAATTAGTACTTCTGAACCAGAGCGTCGCGGCAGTTTGAGATCGAGCAGTATCAGCACAGGCAACGGATAAACCATGCGATCGCTGTAGGGAGATTCACCCGAAAGGTAGTGAACCGCCGCATCTCCATCGTTGACGACGTGCATTGGTGTTACAATTCCTGATTTGCGAAAGGCTCGTTGAATCAAAAAAACATCTTTGGGATTATCCTCGACGAGCAAAATGACGTAATCTGTACTCATGATTGCTCCATCACGGTGGGCAATTCTAACCAAAATCGGCTCCCCTGACCTAGTTGGGAGACAACACCTATTTCACCATTCATCCGTTCAACTCCTTTTCTTACGATCGCCAAGCCAATGCCAGTACCCGGGTATTCTTCCTCACCATGTAGGCGAGTAAAGGGGCTAAAAATCTGTTGCTGTCGCTCTGATGGAATACCAATCCCATTATCTTCAATCCAAAATCTAGTTTGTTGCCCGCGCTGTTCTGCCCAGACTCGGACTTGAGGTAGTACATCGGATGCCACAAATTTAACAGCATTAGATAGTAAATTTGTCAATACTTGAACGAGAACCAGACGATTACCTCGTACTAGGGGCAACGGTTCATCAACTTGAATTTGTGCCTGTTGTTCTAAGATGTCTAATTCCAGCAAAGTCAAAGCCTCTGTCAGAACAAGCGATAAATTAACCGATTCGAGTTGAATATCAGCCTGCCTCAAGCGACTGTAAGCAGAAAGATCCGTGATTAGAGTATCTAGTTTTTCAGCATTAACCGCAATTCGTTGTAGATATTCTAGTGAGGTTGAATCAAACGACCCATCCAAGTCCTCCAACAAAATTTGAGAAAACCCCTGTATTGCTCTTAGAGGAGCGCGTAAATCATGAGAAATCGAGTAAGCAAATTCTTCGAGATCTTGGTTAGCACTGCTCAATTCTTGATTGACTGCGTTGAGTTGAGCCGTTCGTTTTTGGACTCGTGCTTCTAAAATAATTTCTGTTTGTTTGCGCTCCGTAATATCTTCTAGCAGTCCATCAATCACGCTGATTCCTTCAATAATGTTTAAAGTAGTGGTTAAAAGTCCCCAGAATTGAGTTCCATCGCTTCGAGTAAGTTGAACTTCTCGCTCTTGATGTTGTGGGGGCGGTAAATGGACTAATCGCGCATAGCAGTTTTGAGTATCGAGTAAATTCATCTCATTTGCTTGTCCTAGAGATTTGATGCCGAATAGTTCCAAGAAAGCGGGATTTGTTTCAATGAGTGTACCATCGGGTCGAGAACGGAAAATCCCTACCTTGACTTGATTAAGTAAAGTTTGTAATCGTATTTCTAATAAAGAGGCGCGTTGTTGGGTTTCGAGCCGATTTAGAGCAATCCGAATCGCTGGAGGAATTCGGATATAACGGTTAGATTGTTTTAAGACATAATCATCCAAACCCGATTGTAATGCTTCTACTGCTATTTCTTCGTTGCCTGTCCCTGTAAACATAATTACTGGACAGCGCGGGTAATAGGCTTTGATCGTTCGCAAGATCTCTAGCCCATTAGTCCAGCGTAACTGATAATCTGTAACCACTGCATCAAACCCCCCCGAAGAGATCGCTAGTTCAAAATCGCCAGCATTAATAATTTCTGTAAACTCTACTTGCGGAAATTCCCGTTGTAGTTCACGAATAATCAGAGCGCGATCGCTACGGTTATCATCAATGATCAGAACTTGGAGGGTTTGTATCATGGCTTAGACCGTTGAGTTAAGAAGTAGATTTTGGCAGTGACAGCCAGAAGCGACTGCCCTGACCTAATTGCGATACTATGCCCACCTGTCCACCCATCCGTTCTAATCCCTTACGGACAATGGCTAAACCAATACCCGTACCTGGATAGCTTTCGGCACCGTGTAGACGTTCAAAGACACGGAAAACACGCTCTTGATGTTCGGGAGCAATTCCAATTGCGTTATCGACAATCGATAATTGAATCCAATACTGATCATTGTGCCGTTCGGTTGTGGCAAAAATATCGATCTGGGGTTGGATATTTGGTTCAACAAACTTAATCCCATTGCTGATCAAATTGACGATAGCTTGAATCAGAGTCGGACGATGAGCTATGACTACAGGTAATGGAGTCGCCACCCGAATCTGCGCTTGATGTTCTTGAATCTGTCCCGCTAGTTGCTTGAGGGCTTCTGAAATCACTTCATCTAAAGCCGTTGGTCGTAGATTAATTTGAGTGCGGGTTAAACGGCTATAGGCGAGCAAATCACTAATCAGCATGTTCATCTGAAACGCATCATCAATAATGGAATCAATGTAGCCTCGACAAAAATCTTCTAACTGACTGCCACAATCTTCTAATAACGCTTGAGCAAAACCTTGCATGGTTCGTAAGGGTGCGCGTAGATCATGAGAAACCGAATAGGTAAAAGCTTCTAGCTCCTGATTCTTTTCCTCGATTTGGGCTGTCCGTTCAGTCACTCGTTGCTCTAAGGTTATGTTTAGTTGTCGTAAGGCTTCCTCTACTTGCTTACGATCGCTGATATACTCGATCACAGAGATAAAATACTTAGGCTGTCCGTTGTTGTCTCGTAGCAGTGCCACCGTTAAATTAATCCAAATCAACGAGTGATCTTTGCGTATATAGCGTTTTTCCATCGCATAGGTTGGAATTTCATTAGCCAGCATTTGCTGAACATAAGTCAGATCAAGATCTAAATCATCAGGGTAGGTAATGTCTTGAAACGTAAGTTGCAACAACTCCTCACGGGTATAACCGACAATTTCACACAGTTTTTGATTCACCCGTAGCCATTGTCCGTCAGGACTGACATGAGCAATACCGACAGCCGCTTGATTAAAAGTAGAGCGAAAGAGTTGCTCTTGTTCTCGTAGTTCAATTTCGGCTAGCTGACGTTCTTTAAGTTCGTTTTGAAGTTGCTGCCGTAGTCGCGACTGTTGTAAAGCGATCGCCAACTGTGCCGATACTTCACGGGCTATGTTTTGGGCTTCAAGATTAAAAGCATCGGTTTGAGTAGCAGCAAGATTAAGTTCACCAATTAGCCTGTTTTCGACCAATAACGGCACACAGAGACAGCTACAAAAGCCATGCGAGCGCAACTGCATCAGGAGCGATGGTAAAGATTCTTGACTGGCTAGATCCGCGCTGTAGCGAATTTCCCGCAAGAGTATTTGTTCTAGAGCAAAATCAGCGATCATCAGTTGGGTACCTTGGAGCGGGATCAGTTCTCCCGTTTGGCTATTTCCTGCTAAGATTTGTGCCGTTTGTGCTTCTAAGTCAAACACTGCGACAAATGCCTGCTGATAGATTACAATTGGCTGTAGTTGGGTAAGGGCGTTACTAACTAAAGTTTCATCGGTTTCACTCGCTAAAATGGCTTGATCAATCTGATGGAGAACTGATAAGCGTTGGCTACTCCGTCGGACTGTCTGTAAAGCATCTTCATAGGTATGGGAGATTCGTATAATTTGGCGGCGCGTGAAATAGGCAAGAATAATTCCTACGGTGAACATCAACAACAAACTACTCAGAATCACAGTTTGGGTGGTTGCCCTAGCCGTTCGACTTCGTTGGTTCCGCAGTTGTTCTTCTACTGAGATAAGCGTCTCTATTTGCCGCCGCAGTTGATCCATGTTCTGTTTACGGCTTTCTAGCTCACTCAAAGGTTCTGGCTCACCGCGTTGTTTTCGAGTAATTGCGGGTGAAATAAATTGTTTCCACTGTTCTTTTTGATTAATGATCTCTCTAACGCGCTGAACTTGATTAGGATTGTCTGAAACAAGAATTTTAAGTTTATCCAAATTGTCATGAATCATTGCGTTCGCTTGCTCATATGGCTCTAGAAATTCTTGGTTTCCCGCCAGTAGATAGCCTCTAAGTCCTGTTTCCATATCTAAGAGCAGCTTTTGTGTATAGTTAGCTTGAGAAATCACTTGATCGGTATGATCCACCCAGCGTAGCGCAGATAACAGCCAGCCGATCTGCCATATGGAAACGCCAGAAAGCAGAGACAATAGACCGAGAGGGAGAGCGATCGCACGAGTTAATCTACGGCGAAAGGGTTCTTCGGAGAGCATCAGAAGCATATCTTCATGTAGCTGGCCATTTTGATAGAATTAGTTAAACAACTTTAAGCTACGGCTCTCTTGTCGTCATCTATCAATCAATAGAATTTTTACAGGAGGCTTTAAGTATGGCTTTGTTTCAGTATACTGAAGTTTAGTGAGCGCCGACAGTAATGGCTCTAGTTATAATTACTAATCAAAATAAGTTTGTTTAGATTTTAGCTAACTATAGGAGTTTTTATAGACTGCTCTTGCTCACGGTAGACAGTAATGATGAGCGAAGATTGTTTTAACACTAAACTTAGGCTAAGTAGATAATTTTTTAGCCTTTCATAATTTCGAGGAAACAGACTGAAAGTAGATTAGGGAATAAAAAATAGACCATAACAATGATTTTATCTTTAATACCTTGTCCTTGAAAAAATCATCTTATGTTGGTCAATGTCATCTTAGCTTCGCTTAAGTATCAGATGAAAATTGATAACCTTTTTAATTCCCGATGTTTTTAGTTTAAGGATTATCACTTTTATGAACTCTATCAATCCTGTGTTTGGAGATCACTTAACCAGTCTGTTTCTTGACGATAATCTAACTGCTGCTAGAATCCGATTACCAGAAATCACAGAACAAATCGTTACCACCGCAGATGTATCAGTCAGCGTACTAACCAATGCCACAGCAGTCTCGTCGGAAGTTAGATCCTTTGTCATTTCTACAACTTCCGAGGTACAGCCATTAGCGACGGATGCACCGACTGGGGCTGATTTGATTGGGCGGATCATTCCCATTGAATTACCTGATACGGTTGATTATGGCGATCGCGGTCGTGTTGCAGTCCAAATTATTAATCGTAGCAATACACTGACTCAAGGCCCAGTCACTATTAAACTTTGGCTTTCTACCGATCACAATATCGATCAAAATGATGTTTTACTAAAAACTCATGTTAGCCGTATCCGTTTAGGTGCTGGTGAATCAACCAATGTTTTATTAAATTATAAAAATATAACTTCTGCGATCGCGCCTGGAGCCTATCACTTAGTTGCCCAAATCGATACAAATAATAGAATCGTAGAAACCAATGAAAACAATAATGTCATCAGTAAACTGGTTTCTGCACCAGATACAGATATTGTCATTGATTGGAATGCGGCGGCTTTAAATGCGATTCAAGCTGAAGGAGAGGCAGGGCGAGGCATCCCACCAACCGCAGGCTCTCGGTTACTGGCGATCATGTCTACAGCAATTTATGATACGGTTAACGCCTTTTTACAAACTCATAACCCCTATGCGGTTGATCTCATTGCGCCAGCGAATGCGTCTTTAGAAGCGGCTATAGCAGGTGCGGCTCATCAAGTTTTAACCACTTTAATTCCTCAACAAACTTCTCTGTTAAATCAACAATTGTCTTATTCTCGTCTTCAAGAAATTAAAGATTTACCCGCTAACGAAATAGCTGGAGATCAATTTGGGCGAACCGTCGCTAATCAAATTCTGGCGTTGCGCTCTGATGATGGTTCAGATAATAACACACCTTATGAGCCGCCAACGGGTGAATTTATCTGGCAACCCAAGGCACCGAATTATACAGCCGTTGGTCAAAATTGGGGCCAAGTGACTCCTTTTGCAATGGTCGATGTGGATGATTTTTCGCCAGATGGGCTGGACTGCGCTCCAACGGTTGATCCACTCCTTTATGCCCAAGAAATTGAAGAAGTTCGTCATTTGGGCGGCAGAAATAACACTGAGCTAACCACACTCACTCGGACGGCTGATCAAACACAAATTGCGGTGTTTTGGGCGTATGATCGCGCTGATACGTTCCGTCCCTATGGGCAACTGAATCAAATTGCTGAAGAAATAGCCATCAGAGAAGGACATTCAATTTTAGATAATGCTCGTTTATTTGCGGCGTTGAATGTGGCGATGGCTGATGCGGCGATCGTTGCATGGGAAGCGAAGTACAAATATATGCAGCCTAGACCAGATGATGTCATTGCGGGAGGAATTGCGGCCAATGATGGCATCGCTGCTACTGTTGGTGATCCGAATTGGCAACCCTTACTCAATACACCACCTTTTCCCGATTATATTTCGGGTCATTCGATTTTCGGCGGAGCATGGGCTGGCGTAATGAGTCATTTCTTTGGCGAAGACTATAACTTTACTGCTGTTTCCCAAGAATTACCCGGTGTACGACGTAGCTTTGATAGTTTTTATGATGCTGCTTATGAAGATGCGATTAGTCGGATTTATGGTGGCGTTCACACCAGAGAAGCGACGATTATTGATTCTTTACCCCTTGGTTTAAATCTTGGTCAATATGTCGCCGAAAACTTATTTCAAAGCGTCGGCTAATCTTACGCAAAAGAAGAAAAACCCAAATCAGGGGGGACATCTTGCCAACGACCTTGACCAACGGCTTGTATTGCTTCTGATAAACTGAGATCACCTGTATACAACGCCTTACCGACAATTGCCCCTGTCACGCCCAAAGGTTCGAGAGACAATAAACTGAGTAAATCGGTGAGTGAACTCACTCCCCCCGAAGCGATAATCGGAATATTGACGGCATTGGCTAACTCGCGTAGAGAATTGAGATTTGGGCCTTTGAGAGTACCATCTCGCTGAATATCAGTAAAAATAATTGCAGCAACGCCAAGGGTTTCCATTTGTTGAGCTAAGTCGGTGGCATTCACTTCAGAAGTTTCTAGCCAGCCTTTTGTTGCGACTTTACCCTGACGCGCATCAATGCCGACTACAATTTGATGAGGAAATTCTTGACAAAGTTGCTCTACTATGATTTTGTTATCAACGGCAATCGTTCCTAAAATGGCTCGTTCAACCCCTAATGATAGTAAATCAGCGACGCTTTGAACATCTCGTAAGCCACCGCCGACTTGCACTGGAATTGAGATTTCTTCAACAATCTTTTTAATCGTGGATAGATTAACGAGTTTGCCCTGTTTTGCGCCATCTAAATCGACTAAATGTAGACGAGTTGCGCCTTGTTCTACCCATTGACGGGCGACTTCTAGGGGGTTTTCATTAAAGACTTGCGATTTTTCATAATCTCCCTGGTACAAACGAACACAACGCCCATCTAGTAAATCGATCGCGGGAATAACATCCATGTTTTAGCCAAAAAATTGTTGTATTAATTGTTCTGCCATCCTAACTAAAACGGAGGGCATCAAAATAAAGAGAAGACTAACTATTATACTCCAAAGATAAGCAACACACATTAATAAGCCGTCTGATTCGATGGTGGCGATTACCAGTAGTACAATGCCAATGGTGGGTAAAGGGTTGGTTAGGGGAATGGGTAGCATCAATAAAATTGCCAGCCATGCGATACAAAGTCCGTTAATACGCCAAATATAGGGGTTTTTAGCAATAACTTTTAAACGGGGTGCGGTAATTTTTTCAAACCAATTACTTAATTTTTTGATAAATCTCAGGAGAGGATAAATAATTTTATCGGGAAAACGGAAATTAGCGAGTTTTTTTGGTAGCCATAGCTCTTTTCTGCCTAAAGCTAACTGTAATGAAAGCAGAAAGCAACTTCCACCTAAAATACTAGACACTCCTGGGGGCATTGGCAAGAGGAAAGGAAAGGCAAATAAACCCGCAAGTAACATTAATCCTTTCTCTGAGGTTCCGTCTAAAATTTCTCTAATTGTTATGGGTTGATCGACTAATTTCTTTAACAGGGTTTCTAATTCGTGAGAGAATTTTAAATCCATAAGATTAAGTAATATCTATAATAAGAAAAATACAGTTACATAGATCGCTGCTGTTAATAATTGCATTAGCATAACAGGAATTCCATATTTTAAAAAGGTTCTAAAGGTCATTTTTCCGCCATGTTGTTCTGCGATCCCTGCTGCAACAATATTTGAGGAAGCACCGACTAATGTACCATTTCCGCCGAGTGTGGCACCATACATCATTGCGTAGAATAGAGGTAATACTTCGGATGGAAATTGCCCCGCATAGCTAGGATCTAAAACATTTTGTCCAACAAATCCGACATTAACTAAATACTGTTTTAAAAGCGGAACCATTGCGACAACTAAAGGTATATTCGGTACAACACTAGACAATAAACCGACAACTACCAGTAAAACGAGTGAACCTAATGCAATATTTTTTCCGAGAATGGTAGCTAGTATTCCAGATAGACTATTGATGACACCAGTTTTTTCAAGTCCTCCGATTAGTACAAAAATACACATAAAAAAGATTAAGGTACTCCAGTCCACATCTTTGAGGATATTTTGAACGGTATCAATTTTGCTTTGATGGGCTAAGAGTAAAGCAAATGTCGCACCAAATAAAGCCACTGCAGCAGGAGAAATAGGAATAGGAAATGATTCACCAATGACGAAAAAGATCAGAACAAATAAGACTAAAATACCACCTAATGCTAAGACTCTGGGATGATTAATTTTAGGATGGGGTAAATCTTCTAAATGCTCAAATTTAGTACGCCAAATTTTGGGGAATAACCAAGGTAACATCAGGGTAACGGTTAACACTGCAAGCGCACCCCCTAAACTCAATTTTTGTAGATATTCGACAAAAGTTATATTAATCGCATCTCCGACAATAAAAGTAGCAGGATCACCGACTAAGGTTAATAAACCAGCACTATTGGCTACAAAAACCATCAAAATCAGCAAAGGAATAAAATCTATGCCAATATCTTGAGCAATAGGAGGAATTAAGGGGGCCAATAACATAACTGTCGTTGCATTTGGTAATACTGCACAAATTGGTGTCGTAATAGCCACAATTCCCAGTAATAAAAGTTTTCCTTGTCCTTTGGCAATGGTCACAATTTGGGTGGCTAGATAATCAAAAATTTTGGTTGGTTCAAAAGAGCGAACTAATACCATAACCCCAAAAAATAAAGCAAGTGTCGCATGACTTCGACTGATGTATCCGACTGCTTCATTGAGTGTCATGACGTGAGTGAAAACAAGGATTAATGCACCCAGTAAAGCAATAACAGTAATGTGTAATTGTTCTAACATAATTAGAACGATCGCACCAATAAAAGTAGTAGCAGAAATAATCGCTTGTAGGGTTTCTGTAGGCATTTTCTTAAAACGTGCAAATCCTAAACAATATTTTTATGATGATGTGTGGAATCGTTAGTAAAACTAAAATATCACACCTAATTAATATCGAAACAGTACCGCACCAATTAATCAGTTAAAAAAAGAAGCCGATAACTAAGCAGTACCAGCAATATGATATTCGACTGAAATCATCAAAACATTAAAAATGAAGTGATTCTTCAGTCTTCCCCTGATGCCGACGAAGTTAGCTGACGGGCTAGGATTAGGAGATATCCTTTTCAACCGAAATACGCCCCAGATTTGGTTCCTCCGCTTCTAAATAATTCCTTGAGTCATGGAATATCCAGAATTAGGCTGACTTACTCTAGTTTTATTCTAAGATAGCATAAAATTTTTTAAATGAATTAAAGTAGCTAACTTAGAAGAACTAAATCACTGAGTTTAAGAAAAGAATAATAGTGTTTTAGATTACGGTTTTAAGCCAAACCACCAAGTAATGAGAATCGGTGCGACGATGGCTAATAAAATATTCATTGGTGCGCCAACTTTAACAAAATCCATAAATTTATAACCCCCTGCACCGTAGACCATTGTATTTGTTTGATAGCCAATGGGTGTCATAAAACTATTAGATGCAGCAAAAGTAATTGCAAACATAAAAGCATAAGGGTTTAGTTGAAGAGTTTCTGCTACTTTAACAGAAATGGGAATCATTAAAACAACGGCTGCATTATTGGAGAGAATTTCAGTTAATAAAGACGTAATAACATAAAAGAAAAATAAGATCCAAAAACCCGATAAACTTCCGCCCAAGGAAACTAAACCTTTAGCTAACCATTCAGTTGCCCCAGAGTTATCCATTGCTGTTCCTAATGGAATTAATCCAGCAAGGAGAAAAATCACATCCCAACGCACACTTCCATAGAGTTCACCAGGTTTTAAACAACCTGTTAAAACCATTAATATTACACCAATTAAAGAGGATACTAGAATCGGTAAAATATCAAAAGCGGCTAATAGAACAACACCTGAAATAATCGCTACTGAGATCCAAGCTTTGCTAGATTTTAAGGTTTCTACGTCTCTTTGCTCAAGTACTAACAATTCTCTAGTTGTTTGTAAACCAATAAAACTATCTTTTGGGCCTTGAACTAATAATAAATCACCAAATTTTAGAGAAACTTTTCCTAATCTATCTCGGATTAATTCTTCACCGCGTCGAATTGCTAAAACCGTAGCATTATATCGTTGTCTGAAACGTAAATCCTTTAAATTAGAACCAATTAAACGAGAGTTAGAAAGGATTAAGATTTCTGCCAATTTTTCTTGTCCCTCCGTCAGTTCCTTCTCTAACTTATTATTAAACTTAACATCGGCTACAATTTCTAGACCTTTTTCATCACGAATTTTAAGTAAATCTTCTCGTTTACTGCGAATAATTAAAATATCGCCAGCACTTAAAGTTTTATCAGTTAATGGTTGAGGAAAATGATTCCCATTGTGGATAATTTCTAGAACATCGAGATCAAATTTACGTTGAATCCCACTTTCTCTAAGAGTTTGTCCAATTAAACTTGAACTAGGAGAAATAATAACTTCACTAACATAATCTTGTAACTGATAATCATCCCCAACGTTGTCTAAATCCGAAATTTTAGGATTAGGCAAGAGTTTAGGGGCAAAAAACGCTAAATAAATTAAACCTGTTAAAAACGTTAAAAGTCCAACAACTGTAAAATCAAATAAACCGAATTGTCCATAACCTAATTTTTCGGAAATCCCGCTTGCCAGTACATTAGTTGATGTACCAATGACAGTAATCATACCTCCTAAAATGGTGACATAGGAAAGTGGTATTAACATTTGAGAGGGAGAAATTTTTTGTTTTTTGCACCAATCTTCAACAATCGGCAGAAAAACAGCAACAACAGCCGTATTATTAATAAAAGCACTAATCGTTCCGACTAATCCCCCCATCACTAACATTTGTTGAGTTGTGTTTCTGCCACCCCATTTAAGTAACAAATCTCTAACAATTTGAATCGCACCTGTTCGACTGATTCCAGCACTTAAAATAAACATCGCCATTACTGTAATAGTGGCATTATTACTAAAACCTGCGATTCCCTCTTCTGGCGTAACTAATTTCAGTAAAATCAGTACAACTGCAACACAAATTGCTACAAAATCTACAGGAAACCATTCACCAATAAAAAAGAATAAAGCGACAACTACAACGCCAAGGGTTAGAAAAATATTTGCAGAATCAGCCATAAATTGACTTATGTTTAAAATTTTATTAAGTTAGTCGAGATCATATCATAGTCTTTCAATGATTTATGAGCAAGATAGCTCGATTTAATTGGGTATCTGATCTAAAATGATCCAACAAAGAATAACGAAGAGATTGTTAGCATAGATACAGTGTTTACTTAACTTAACTTATGAACCGCAGACCTCGCTATAATCCCCCGTCGCGCACTCCTGCTGAATCATCGGGCATGAAGTTTAATTATGGTACGATCGCTCTTTTAGGTGGTATTTTTGTCTTAGGGATTGGTGCAGGGCTTGTCTTTAACTCAACCGCGAATTTTAGTCCAGAAAACGTAGCATCCAGAGAAGTCATTGATCGTAGCGCACCAAATGCCGAAATATGTGTACAATTTGGCTCAAGTGCGATCGTGACGGATGTCAGAGTATTTATTACATTAAACCCCTTTAATGTCTTTGTCACTCAACCCGTCATGCAGCCTGGATGTGTGCTAAGACGCAATAACTGGTCACTCCTAGAACAGCAAAAACTGGTAGACTCACGCCAAGTACAAGACTGTAAAAATAGAATGAATACCTTTGGGTTTACTGGGCCATTAGAAGGAAAACCTAAAATCGACTGCATCTACCAAAACGAAGCAGCAGGAAACTTATTTGTTACGCCATCAGGAGCAGTCGGCCCGCGTCCAGAAACCGATAAGTTCTAAAATTAGTCTAATCTCATTATCCATTTTTTTGAGTAAAGTCCATGTGTGGAATTGTTGGCTATATCGGAACCCAAACCGCCGTTACTATCCTAGTCAGTGGTTTAGAACGCTTAGAATATCGTGGGTATGACTCGGCAGGGATTGCAACTGTACTTGAAGGTGAAATACACTGTGTACGGGCTAAAGGAAAATTGTACAATCTTCGGGAAAAATTAGAACAAGATGTTAATCCCGCTAAAATTGGTATTGGTCACACACGTTGGGCAACTCATGGCAAACCCGAAGAACATAACGCCCACCCTCACAAAGATATGTCTGGACGTATTGCGGTTGTCCAAAATGGCATTATTGAAAATCATCAAGTATTACGTGAAGAACTTCTGGCCAAAGGATACAAATTTCAATCCGAAACCGATACAGAAGTTATTCCCCATCTCATCGCAGACTTAATGGAACAAGATACGGATGATGATGGACTGTTAACCGCAGTTCGTGAAGCAGTACATCGCTTAGAAGGTGCATTTGCGATCGCTGTAATTAGTGCAGACTATCCCGATGAAATTATTATCGCACGTCAACAAGCCCCTTTAGTGATTGGTTTGGGTCAAGGTGAATTTTTCTGTGCCTCCGATGTAACGGCTTTAGTGACCCACACACACACCGTTTTATCAATGGAAAACGGCGAAATTGCCCGTTTAACACCCTTAGGGGTCGAAGTGTACAACTTTGCGGGAAAACGCCTCAAAAAAACGCCTCGTACTTTGGACTGGAACCCGACAACAGTAGAAAAACAGGGTTTCCGTCATTTTATGATTAAAGAAATTCATGAACAACCCAATGTGATTCGGACTTGTTTAGAAGCTTATATTAATCCGACTTGGGGTGAGAAAAATCCTGAGTTAAACCCCATAAATTTAGGCTTATCCACTTTGTTAGATAATGTCGAACATATTCAAATTCTAGCTTGTGGCACCAGTTGGCACGCGAGTTTAATCGGTAAATATTTAATCGAACAATTGGCTAATATTCCCACTGTTGTCCAATATTCCTCAGAATTTCGCTATGCCCCTTCTCCTATTACGGCAAATACTCTAACCATTGGTGTCACTCAGTCTGGGGAAACAGCCGATACAATAGCTGCCCTCGAAACCGAAAAACAACGACGTTTAGCCCTACCATCGGAATACAAAGCCCGTTTATTAGGGATTACGAATCGTCCTGAAAGTACCCTAGCTCACATGGTAGAGCAAATTATCAATACACAGGCAGGGATTGAAATTGGGGTTGCTGCCACTAAAAGTTTTATTGCCCAATTAATCGGATTTTATTTATTAGCCCTCGATTTATCCTATCGTCGTCAAACATTACCCTTAGAAAAAATTGCTTTACTCATTGAAGGGTTGCATCAATTACCGCGACAAATTGAAACCATTTTAGAAAAACAAGAAAAATATATCGAAGATTTAGCCCATGAATTTAACGATACTCAAGATTTTATCTTTCTCGGACGGGGGATTAATTTTCCCATTGCCTTAGAAGGTGCTTTAAAACTCAAAGAAATTAGTTATATTCATGCTGAAGGTTATCCCGCAGGCGAAATGAAACATGGCCCCATCGCCTTACTTGATTCTAAAGTACCCGTTGTTGCGATCGCACTTCCAGGTCTAGTTTATGATAAAGTTCTCTCCAATGCCCAAGAAGCAAAAGCTAGAGATGCTAGACTCATTGGAGTTGTGGCGATTAACGATCTCGAAGCCTCTCATATTTTTGATAACTTATTATCGGTTCCTGAAGTCGATGAGATCTTATCTCCCGTCATTTCTGTCATTCCCCTACAGTTATTGGCCTATCATATCGCAGCCCGCAAAGGTCTAGATGTCGATCAACCTCGTAACCTTGCCAAAAGCGTTACTGTTGAATAGATACAACTAGCACGGGAAACCGTACCATTTGTTTCTTGAAAAGTTTTGTTAATCTAGATTAAGGAGTAGTGTAATCTTATCTAGGGGACAACGATCATATGGCTTCGACTACTGACTTTAAAGATTATTATGCTGTTTTAGGGGTCAACAAAAATTCTAGTAATGATGAAATCAAAAAAGCCTTCCGTAAATTGGCTGTAAAGTATCATCCCGATCGTAACCCGGGAGACAAAGCAGCAGAGGAACGCTTCAAAGAAATTAGTGAAGCCTACGAAGTTTTGTCGGATACTGAAAAACGCCAGAAATACGACCAATTTGGGCAATATTGGAAGCAAGCTAGTCAAACAGGTGGCGGCTATCCTGGTGTAGGCGTTGATGTCGGTGGTTTTGATTTTAGTCAGTATCGTAGTTTTGAAGATTTTATCAATGAACTGCTAGGCCGTTTTGCGACACCAGGGGCTACGGGAACAGGAAACTATCGAACTTCTACAGGTGGTAGAACTGGTTTTAGCGATTATAGTAATTTTAATGATTTTGCGGCAGGCTTTGGCACTAATCCCCAATCAACTACCCAATTAGATAGAGAAGCAGTACTTCGTTTAAACTTGTCAGAAGCTTATCGAGGTGTCCAAAAACGTATTAGTATCGGGACTGAAACTATTGATATTCGTATTCCAGCAGGGGTCAAAACGGGAAGTCGTCTAAAAGTGAAGGGCAAAGGGCAAAGCAATCCTCAAACGCAACAAAGAGGCGATTTGTACCTTAAAATCGAATTAGATGCTCATCCTTTCTATCAGTTTGACGGCGATAATTTAGTCTGTGAAGTGCCTATTACGCCAGATGAAGCAGTTTTAGGCGGATTAATCGAGGTTCCGACTCCTGATGGTATGGTTACGATGAAAATACCATCGGGGATTAGATCAGGTCAATCTCTTCGTCTGCGGGGCAAAGGTTGGCCAAATGCTCAAGGTAGCAAAAGTGATCAATTAGTCAAAATTATGATTGATACACCCAAAGATTTAAGCCAAGTTGAAAAAGAATTATACGAAAAAATTCGGGCTAATCGCTCTTATGATCCTCGTAAAAACTTGCAGCAAATGGCTTTGTAAGATTTTTTTGAGGTTTAATATTTTTAAAAGGAGGTGATTAATTTGATGAATTATCAAAATTTAATTAATTTAAAAAAAGGGGAAACCAAACAGCTTTATGAACAAGATTATATGTTGTGGATAGAAGCAACAACTAATCAACTAAAATCTAAAGATTTTGACCATCTAGATTTAGAACATTTAATTGAGGAGGTCGAATCTTTGGGAATAGAACAGCGTCATAAAGTGGATAGTTATCTTAGACAACTTTTGCTACATTTGCTAATTTATCAATATTGGACACAAGAAAAAGCTTATTGTGCAAGGGAATGGCGAGGAGAAATTACTAATTTCAGAAATGAATTAGAAACTTTATTCGAGTCGAGAACTTTATATAATTACTTTTTAGAAAAAATAGATTTAATTTATCTTAAAGCCAGAAGACAGGCGATGATTAAAACAGATTTACCTACTACAACCTTTCCTGAAAAATGCCCTTATACTCCTGAAGATATCATGAATTTCAATTTTTTCCCCGAATAAAAATTAATTGAGGTGAGACATAGCCCACCTGTATTAATTACGCTTCGTCAGTGCTTAAAATTTGAGGGACTTTAAAAAAATCGCCTTCTGGTTCTGGAGATTCATTCAGTAACGCTTCTCTATTACCATAGGGAAAAGTCGTATCAGGACGAGTAATATTACTTAATTCAATTGCTCGTGTTGTCGGTGGTACGTCTGTTGTATCTAATTCGCTTAACTGTTCAGCATATTCGAGAATGCTACTTAGTTGAGATGCAAATTGTTCTTCTTCTTCGCTGGTAATATCTAAACGGGCAAGATGGGCGATTTTTCTAACTTGTTCTCGATCAATCATGTTGAAATATATCTTATGTGAAATAGCGAATGGAGAAGGGTTTTTACAGTTATCAGTCATCAGTTATCAGTAAATTTTTTCTTACTGTTTGCTGATTACTGATAACCATGTCCCTACATTTTTTAGAAATAGACATCCATTTCAGAACGTCCAGTTATTTTGAGCCAGTTTTGGGCTTCTAGATAGTTATTCGGTGCAAGACGTACTGCTTGTTTCCAATACTCTGCGGCTTTGTCAAAGAGGGCTTCTGCTTCTTCAACTTGTCCAGTTTCTTTGGCTCTTTCCCCTTGATAATGGTAGATCACCGCAATATTATTAAAAGCAGAACTATAGGTCGGATTGAGTTCCGCCGCTTGCTCATAATATTCTAGAGCTTTTTCGTGTTCACCGTTACTCGCGTGAATTAGCCCAATATTGAATAAAATGTAACTGCGATCGTTGGCATCATCTTCTAGTTTGAGAGCTTCATAATAGTTATCTAACGCTTCTGCATATTCCCCGTCAGCTTGAGCAGACATTCCATCACGATAGTAAACAAATGCTTCTTTTGCTCTTTTATTGACTGGCAGAGCTTTTAGGATAATGTCTGCCATTACTGTAAAAGATTTGTCGATAAAATTATCGTTGCGTTGAGTTCGTGGCATAGTACGGCATCAAAGAGGATTACTAACTTTTAAAATCGTAACGTGTTTTCGAGTCCTTAGAATTCAAAATTTTCTTGGCTAGTACCTTGATGTACTGTTTTAACCCATTTTAATCGCTTGGGTCGAACCGACATCCGCGCCGTAATACTAGGAATAATCACAAACCAGTGCATCATATAAACAGTACCTTTTAAGGTCGCCCAAGCAATATTAATAAAATTAGCAAAACTTAACTTTTCTTCAGAGTTGATACGTCTTAGTCCAGTGGACATTCCCCAAAATGACAAGAAAAAGATTAACCCTGTAATGGGAGTTAGCAACGGTGCATGATGACGTGTTACAACCATTAATAGATCTGGAACCGCAGCCGTCGGTAGGATATATTGTAGGAAGAAGAAAAAGAGTAAATCGACTTTTTTCTTGAGTCCCATGGGTGCATTAATCATCCATCGCCAATAGTCCATATATCTCTGATAGCCGCCTTCTGCCCAACGGTTACGCTGATGCCATAGTGCGATCGCATTTGTCACCCCTTCTTCCCCGACAGCAGGAGTCATTAAAATCCCAATTTTCCAATCATCTAAATGTAACCTAATTGTTAAATCTAAATCATCAGTAATGGTTTGCTCATTCCAACCACCACAACTTTCTAAAGCCTTGCGACGCACAAACTGACCATTGCCCCGTAGTTCACCCATACCACCAATTGCGATCCGTTGTTGTTGGTAGTAGCTATCTACAGCCATTTCTGCCTTTTGTCCTTTTGTCCAAAAATTGACCTCATCGTTGGTGATGGCTTTACGAACTTGAATAGCACCCATTTCTGACGCTTCAAACATAGCAACGACACTTTTGAGCATATCAGCCGAAACATGAGCATCTGCATCAAAAACACCGATAATATCGCCTTTGGTCAGTTTTAATACTTGATTTAATGCGCCCGACTTTCCGCCACCTGCATTTGCTGGGCGATGAATGACATTTAACTGCGGATATTGTTCCGCCAATTGATCTAAAATTACTGGTGTTTGATCTGTGCTGTAATCATCGATGATCCACACATCATATTTATTTAGGGGATAATCTAGATTACACAATGTAGTCACTAAACGACTAATGACCGCTTCTTCATTTTTAGCAGCTACAATCAGAGACACATGAGGGGCTGTTGTTAAAGCTTCATCTGATAGAGGAATGAGAGTTGCTTCGGGTTGCGCGAACATGATCCTAAGTGCATGAATGGCTAACACTGTGGTTAACGTTAAGATTACCCAACTTCCCCAATTTACTAAATGTAGTCCGATGATCACAGTCCAAATCGCTATTAGCACAAAAGCGGCTTTTTGTCTACGTCCTGCTAAACCCTGAAAAAAATCACTTCTAAACTCCTCTTCATCTTCTTCTGGATCTGTCCATTCTGATAGTAGAGAGCTAATGGGATCGAGTTCGGAGGCAGATTCGTCGTCTGACCAATAGTTTTTTGTCATAATGATTTAGAGTTCGTTTTCACTGTGATTTTGGCTCAAGTTTTTATTTTCCTATTTTAGCTAATGCCGTTACAGTACCTAGAAGAGACTTTGGGCGTGATTTAGGTAAAAATAAGATAGATATCCATAATATGAGAAGTTAATCTCAAAACTAAAGTAATTTTTATACAAAAAACGATAGGAATAAATAATGTTAACGATCGCAATCATATCAGGGTTGATTCTCGCTTCGATTCTTTGGGTAGAAATCATTAGAGATAGTTATCACGCTCTTTCACATTATTGGACACCCTTATATCGTCTTCATGTTTGGCATCATAAGGTGTTTCGTCCCGACTTAACCGCCGCAAGTGAAGAAATTTATCGCCAAGCCCATTGGTATAATGATGTCCCTGAAGCACTGGTGATGTTACTCTTAAGCTTTGTTCCTTTGTGGGTGGGTTATTTATTTAACTGGCCGTTTTTTTGGGTGACGAGTGTCGGATCACTTTATACAGCCTTTTTTCTGGTTTGTGCGGTTTTTCGAGGTTTAGGGGTTTCTGGTATTGATGAATTAACAGATATTACTCATCGTCCTGGTCAATTTGAAAGTCTTCCCGCAGAATGGTTTATTAATCGTACCTATCATTGGCGACATCATTTTGATGACCAAAAAGCATATTATAGTGGTACATTCGCACTGGTTGATAAAATTTTGGGAACCGCATTATCACTCAAAGGAAAAACGATCGCTATTACAGGTGCATCGGGAACACTAGGACTAGCATTACTCAAACATTTAGATTGCTCAGGTGCTAAAGTAATTGCTTTATCTTCTAAAAATGAACCTATTACCCTAGATATTAATGGACAACAACAACCCATTAAAACCATTACTTGGCAAGTTGGACAAGAAAACGAACTGAGTCAACTTTTAGAAACGGTTGATATTCTGATTATTAATCATGGTACCAACGTTCATGGCGCAAGAACCCCAGAAGCCATTCTTCAATCCTATGAAATTAACGCCTTTTCTTGTTGGAGATTAATGGAACTCTTTTTTGCAACGGTTCGCACTAACAAAGATATTGCCTGTAAAGAAGTGTGGGTGAATACATCCGAAGCAGAAGTGAACCCCGCATTGAGTCCCTTATATGAACTCAGTAAAAGAACAATAGGAGATCTGATTACCCTACGTCGTCTAGATGCGCCCTGTGTCGTTCGTAAACTAATTCTTGGCCCCTTTAAAAGTAATCTTAATCCCATTGGTGTCATGTCGGCTGATTGGGTTGCTCAACAAATTATTAAACAAGCTAAAGCCGATTTCCGCAATATAATCGTTACAATCAATCCTATTACCTTTATTGCGTTTCCAATAAAAGAGTTTTTTGTTTCTTGGTATTTCAAATTATTTAGCCAAAAGCCTAACTCTTAGGAAATGAATTTTGGATTTTCAACAAAAAAGTAGATTAAAATATACTGAGGATTAAATCATCTAAATCGCCAAAAAATTACTTTAAACCTTTAGACAGTTTGAAATTATAGGCTACTATCACGTTTAATAAACTAATGCTAATACAAACCATAATTAATCGGATTACAGCAGCTATTACTACTGGAGTAGATATCAAAGGCTGGCTTATTATTGCAGGCATATTATTGATTTATGCAGCTATTTCGATTCCCATTGGTTTAAAAACAAGATGTTTAACAATTACACCTCTACCTAAAGGATGGGCTAAAAAAATACTTAGTATGATTCGTGTTTTGATTATTCCTGTTATCCCAGAAGAATTACTATTTAGAGTGATTTTACTTCCTCATCCTTTCACCGAAAAAATACCCGAAATGCAATGGATGATGATAGCAATTATTTTTTTAGCGATATTTATTTTTTATCATCCTATTCTAGCCCTAACAGTATTCCCTCCTGGATATCCAACATTTTTAGATCCCATTTTCTTAGCTTATGCAGGACTTTTAGGTTTAGCTTGTACCGTTGCCTATCGAGTAACAGGATCATTTTGGGGAATTGCGTTTATTCACTGGCTCATTGATTGGTTATGGATTTATTGTTTAGGTGGCAGAACTAAACTCGCAAAATACGATTTATTGTAAGTCTTCGATGTAAATAAAATAGTTGAAGCTTAAAGACGACGGATAAAACCCATCTATGAAAAATGATGGTCAAAAATAAATGCTTTATTAATTTCTTATTGTTGCATCATAACATGGGAAATATAATCTGTAAAAGACCATTGCTTGTCGATATTATATTGTTCAAAGATTCGCCAAGCTTGTTCGGCTAATTCTTCAGAGATCCAAACAACTTCAAGTATTCCTTGCTGTATTAAAAAATCTAGTTTTCTTTTAAAGCTAACTGTTTGACGATAACCAATATTCAATAACAATCAAGTATATGATTCATCCAAAATGTAGTTAATGGTTAGTAATCGATACTGTTTTGCTATCTTTTCTTGGTATAATATTGCAGAAGCATGATACATATCATCTTTATCAGTAAGAGCAGCTCAAGTACTGGTATTTACAAAAAGTCGATTCATTCAGGTTTACTGTAAAGGTAATAATCATGATTAATTGATGTGTTCTTCAATTGTCCGACATCAGCATCTTCTTCTAAAGAACGAAAAACATTAATTGCTTCTTCTGTCCATAGATCTGTATCTGATGCTGCCTGTATCCGAAGATTACCTTGCTGAACGAAAATTTGTAACTTTTCTTTTCCTAATCCTGCTTGCTCTAGCCAGCTTTTATCAATCCAAATTCCTTCTTGAATACCTAATACTGATTATTTCATTGTTTTCTCAACTTTAAGAATAGCTTAATCTAATATAACTTAATAAAAACTTTCTAGTATAATCCTTCCGAACTATTCTGTATAAGCCATAATAAAAAAGCGAGACTCATCTAAATTATACTCTTATGTCATTTGTTGGATTACACATACACAGTGATTACAGTTTACTTGATGGTGCTTCACAGTTACCGCAATTAATTGATCGTGCTGTCGAATTAGGAATGAGTGCGATCGCAGTTACAGATCATGGAGTGATGTATGGTGCGATCGAATTGATGAAAACTTGCCGTAATAAAAATATTAAACCGATTATTGGCAATGAAATGTATGTGATCAACGGTGATATTGAAGTTAAACAAAAAATTCGTAAATATCATCAAGTTGTTTTAGCTAAAAATACACAAGGTTACAAAAATCTAGTTAAATTAACCTCTATTTCTCATCTTCAAGGAATGCAGGGTAAAGGTATTTTTGCACGTCCTTGTATTAATAAAGATTTACTTGAAAAATATCACGAAGGATTAATTGTCACTAGCGCTTGTTTAGGAGGAGAAGTACCACAAGCAATATTAGCAGGAGACAAAGCAAGAGCGAAAGAAGTTGCTAAATGGTATAAAAAAGTTTTTGGTGATGATTATTACTTAGAAATACAAGATCATGGTTATTCCGAAGATCGAATCGTCAATGTAGAAATTGCCAAAATTGCCAAAGAATTAAATATAAAAATTGTCGCAACCAATGATTCTCATTTTACATCTTGTTACGATGTAGAAGCACATGATGCTTTATTATGTATTCAAACAGGGAAACTAATTACCGAAGAAAAACGCCTTAGATATAGTGGAAATGAATATCTAAAATCGGCTGACGAAATGCGGTTATTATTTCGGGATCATTTATCAGAAGAAATTATCGAATCAGCAATTAACAATACCGTAGAAGTTGCCGAAAAAGTTGAACCTTATCATATTATGGGGGAGCCTCGCTTACCTAAATATCCCGTCCCCCCTGGACATAATGCTGATAGTTATGTTGAAGAAATTGCTTGGCAAGGATTACAAGAACGATTAAAATGTCGCACCCGTTCTGAAATTGATCCCGTTTATAAACAGCGTTTAGAATATGAATTAAAAATGCTACAGAAAATGGGATTTTCTACCTATTTTTTAGTTGTTTGGGATTATATTAAATACGCTAGAGATCATAATATTCCTGTTGGGCCAGGTAGAGGATCAGCCGCGGGTTCTTTAGTAGCTTATTGTCTTAAAATTACAAATATTGATCCCGTTCATCATGGATTATTATTTGAACGTTTTTTAAATCCAGAACGTCAATCAATGCCAGATGTTGATACAGATTTTTGTATTGAAAGACGCGATGAAATGATTCAATATGTCACCGATAAATATGGTGAAGCGAATGTTGCTCAAATTATTACATTTAACAGACTCACTTCAAAAGCAGTTCTTAAAGATGTTGCAAGAGTATTAAATATTCCCTACGCTGAATCAGACAAAATGGCAAAACTCATTCCAGTTTCTCGGGGTAAACCAACCCCTTTAGCTGTCATGATTTCTGATCAAACACCTGAACCCGAATTTAAACAAAGATATGATTCAGATCCTCAAGTAAAACACTGGTTAGATATGGCCATAAGAATTGAAGGAACTAACAAAACCTTTGGAGTTCATGCGGCGGGTGTCGTCATTTCTTCTCAACCTTTAGATGAAATTGTACCGCTACAAAAGAATAATGATGGTGCAGTGATTACTCAATATTATATGGAGGATTTAGAGCCCTAGGTTTATTAAAAATGGACTTTTTGGGGCTTAAAAACCTGACAACTCTGCAAAAAGCCGTCGAATTTATTAAACAAAATAAAGGAGATAACCTTGATTTAGATCAAGTTCCTTTAGAAGAAAGAAAAGCGATGAAAATATTAGCTAAAGGAGATGTTAAAAAACTTCCACCCGATATCAAAAAAACCTATGAATTGTTAGAAAAAGGAGATTTAGAAGGAATCTTCCAACTAGAATCTCAAGGAATGCGGCAAATTGTCCAAGAGTTAAAACCCTCTGGAATTGAAGATATTTCCTCTATTTTAGCTCTCTATCGACCAGGGCCATTAGATGCAGGTCTTATTCCTTTATTTATTAATCGAAAACATGGGCGAGAACCAATTGAATATCAACATACTCTCCTAGAACCGATCTTACAAGAAACTTACGCCGTCCTTGTGTATCAAGAACAAATCATGAAAATGGCGCAAGATTTAGCAGGTTATTCTCTAGGAGAAGCTGACTTATTGCGTCGTGCGATGGGTAAGAAAAAAATGTCAGAGATGCAGAAACATCGAGAGGCATTTATTGATGGTTCGATGAAAAATGGTGTAGATCGAAAAACGGCCGAAAATTTATTCGATCAAATGGTCAATTTTGCTGAATATTGTCTCAGTTATGATACTCAAATATTAACTGTTGAATATGGATTAATGCCGATCGGAAAAATTGTCGAAGAAGAGATCGAGTGTACTGTTTATACCGTTGATCATAATGGCTATGTTTATACTCAAGCGATCGCACAATGGCACAACCGAGGAACACAAGAAGTTTTTAAATATACTCTCGAAGATGGTTCAATCATTAAAGCCACCAAAGACCACAAGTTCATGACAGAAGATGGCGAAATGCTGCCCATTGATGAAATATTTGAGAAAGACTTAAATTTAAAACAGATTAGTATTTTAAAGCCCACTCAAACTCTATTTCTAAATTATATCTGATTGGTCACAGGGTGCAGTAGCCGTGTTCTACCAAGCAGATTTTCAGAAACTACCTTAATTTAATGCTTGTTTGGAACGGAGAGGGAGGGATTCGAACCCTCGAGGGGATTGCTCCCCTAACAACTTAGCAGGCTGCCGCTTTCGACCACTCAGCCACCTCTCCAAAATTACAGAATTTCATTATAGCAGATGTTGAGAATTTGTCGCTAGGGGTAAAAAATCTTTCTTACGTTAAATATTGCAACACATTCTCTAATCAGGTTGACGCTTTTGATTTAAGATTTAGACTTAAATACAGCCTTTTTTTAAGGAGAACTCAATGTACACATTATTAGTAGCTGCGGCATCTTCTGTTCCCCGCACGATTGAATGGAGTCCCAAGGTAGCTATTGTCATGATTATCTGCAATATTATAGCGATCGCTTTTGGTAAAGCTACCATCCAAAGACAAAAAGACGGGCCTCAGTTACCCTCCCCTGAATTATTTGGTGGTTTGAGCTTAGGTGCTTTACTCGGTACTACTAGCTTTGGTCATATCTTAGGAGTAGGTGCGATTCTAGGTCTATCCAGACTCGGCGTACTCTAAGATTAATCAATCGAGGCGTAGTCTAAATGCTACGTCTCTAACTGTTGAAACAGTTTTTTCACTTTGGCTAAATCTTTATCCCCCGGCGATCGCTCTACTCCACTTGATAGATCAATGCCATTGGGAGAAGTTAAACTTAGTGCATCATTAATGTTATCGGGTGTTAGTCCGCCAGCCAGTAACCAGGGAAGAGGCGGCGTAAAACTGGCTAATTTGTCCCAATCTAAGGTTTTGCCCGTCCCACCGAGTAAATTTGGATGATAAGCATCTAACAGCAACGTATCAACACTATTAAAATATGCTTCGGACTCAACTAAAGCGTCTGTCGTTTTAATTCTGAGTGCTTTAATAATTTCAATTTGGGGTAAAGTCTGTTTAAGATGAAAGCAAAATTCGGGAGATTCATCACCATGTAATTGTATTCCTGTTAAACTTGTCTCTGAAACCATTTGAATAATTAAATCCGTTTCTGTATTAGCAAACACTCCAATGCAATCGATCTTTGTTGAAAGGCTTTCTGTTAGGCTTTTAAGCACAGAAGGTGAGACATAACGGGGTGAGGTTGGCACACACATAAATCCTAAAGCCGTTGCGCCATATTGAGCGATCGCTTTTCCCTGTTCAAGCTCAGTGATTCCACAAATTTTAATTCTCATTTATCCTTAATTGATGTAGCAAAACGTAATAAAAACCATTAAGTATTCAAACAAAATCTATTTTAGGGCTGAGAGCTTCCTATAATGCCTTTTGTTATTATTATTACCTAAAAATTTATTAACTAAGGAGTTAATCAAATGTTTACTTCTAGCTTAATCTTAGCGGCACAACCTACAACACCCCATACTGTCGCTTGGAGTCCTTCAACTGCATTAGTCATGATTTTTTGTAATCTCTTAGCGATCATCATTGGCTATTATGCAATTCAAAACCCTAGTAAAGGCCCTCGTTTACCCATTCCTCAGTTAGCTTCACGTAAACCTTTTGGTGTTCCCGAACTTTTAGCTACTGCTAGTTTCGGGCATATTTTGGGAGCGGGAGTGATATTAGGTTTGTCTAATGCGGGTATTCTCTAAATTAGATCTTAGGTTGTTGGATGCTTAATCTAAGTTCCAATAACCTTAATTTTAGAATTATCCTGCCGTAATGTTAAAATCTTTTCTCTCCCTTTTCTTACAACAAAATTGTCCTCTTTGCGAAAGAATCACAGAACAAAAAATTTGTCAAGACTGTTTAAAACAAATCCACAGTCAGCAATTTAAAAATACTGCTCAGTTTTGGTCGGATGAACTCCCCTTATTTGTGTGGGGAAACTATGAAGGGAAATTAAAACAAGCGATCGCCGCATTAAAATACGAGCGTCATGCTGAATTAGGTGAAATGATGGGACAATGGATCGCTCAAGCTTGGCTTAAATCCTTGGCGCGAAAACAATTAATTTTGATTCCAATTCCGATTCATGCCCAAAAATTAAAAGAAAGAGGTTTCAATCAAGCAGAATTAATTGCTAAAGGATTTAGTCAAGTCACAGGTTATCCGATACAGCCACAGGCTTTAATCCGAAGTAAAGAAACGAAGGCAATGTATAGCTTAAAACCCAAAGAACGGGAAGAAAATCTTAAAAATGCCTTTAAAATTGGAAAATTAAATCAATCTAAAACTAATGTACTATTAATCGATGATATTTATACTACTGGAACAACAGCAAAAGAGGCGGTCAAATGTTTGCGATCGCATCATATACCAGTTATCGGAATTGCAACACTGGCCACGACTAAACAAATTTAATCTTTATATAATTTGGGAAAAGTGCTATTAATAAAAATAAAAAATCATTGGATATGCAAAAACTTAGCTTTTTATTATCCCTACTCGCTGTATTATCCTTTAACAATACTTTTTTAAACGCCCAAGAAACCCCAGTCACTCCTACCATTCCCTTAGAGCCAAATCAGACCCCAGTTACCCCCATTACTCCGCCCCCTGGTAGCTTACCGACGAATTCGACTCCGACGACTAAACCCCCTGAACTGATTGAAACCCGCTTAGTTTTGAAATTAAAACAGCGTCGTGTCTTTGTTTTCAAAGGAGATAAACAGGTTGCAAGTTTTCCTGTAGCAGTTGGGAAAAAAGGATGGGAAACCCCAACAGGTAATTTTAAAATCATCCAAATGGTGAGAAACCCCACTTGGCAAAATCCTTGGACGGGTAAAGTGATTCCTGCAGGGCCAAAAAATCCCATTGGCGAACGTTGGATCGGTTTTTGGACAGATGGTAAAAACCACATTGGCTTTCATGGCACCCCAACGATTAACAGTATTGGCCAAGCTGCATCGCATGGATGTGTCAGAATGCTCAATAAAGATGTGATTGCTATGTTTGAACTGGTTAAAGTCGGAACCCCTGTCATTGTGCAGCATCAGTGAAGAGTAGAGGAATCTCTCACTAAAGAGGGGGTGAAAAAGAGCTAAGATCAAACTAAAAGTTAATCTTAATCATCAATTGTTATGGTGACTGCTACTCAATATCGTTACAGCGATGAACAAATTTCGGCTTGGTTACGGGGTTTATTAACCATTGCTTGGGCGGATGGGCATTTTGATCCAGAAGAACAGGATATGATTGCTCAAGTCACAAAAGATTTAGAAGTCAGTCAAGAAAATGTATTTTTTCAATCCATCACCCCACAAGATTTAGCCGAAAAATTGGGACAAGACGAACACACAGCCGAAAACTTTTTACGAACGGCGGTTCTAGTTTCCCTTGCTGATGGCGTATATTCTAGTCAAGAAGCAGAGATTATCTTGAAGTTTCGAGATGCGTTGGGAGTAAAAGTAGAAGCATTGGAAGCCCTACAACATACCCTGTGTGAAGTTCCACAAGACACACAGGAAACCGAATACAAACGTGAAAATTTAGTTAGCCCTCCTCATGCACACCCTGATGTATTACATCCGATGAAAGACTGGTTAGACGAGATGGATGTACAAGATCCTCGCGTCGCCCGTTTCATCTGTAAAATGGTTCCCCCTCAATGTCCTTTTGAACGGGATGTCAAGTTGTTTGGACACAAAATTGTTCATATTCCCCCGCTATGTAAACTTAATCCCTTGTATGAACAATTAGTTGGCTTACGTTTTCGGGCGTTATCCTACTTAGCTGATGATTGCAAGGAAGACATTTCCGAATATATATAGGTACTATTCATGCAGTTTATTGATCTTTCAGAAATAGAAGTTATTGGTGGTAAAGGGGGAGATGGTTTAGTTGCCTTCCTTAGAGAAAAATATGTACCCGCAGGCGGCCCGTCTGGAGGTAATGGCGGTTATGGCGGTTCGGTTATTTTCGTTGCACAGGAAAATTTACAAACTCTGCTTGATTTTAAATATAGTCGTCTGTTTAAAGCGGATGATGGAAAGCGAGGTGGGCCAAATAATCGTACTGGTGCTAATGGAAAAGATTTAATTGTAGAAGTTCCTTGCGGGACAGTTATTTATGATATTGAAAGTGAGGAACTGATAGGGGATTTAGTGACACATGGTCAAAGGTTTTGTGTTGCCAAAGGTGGTAAAGGTGGACTGGGAAATAAGCATTTTTTAAGCAACAGTAACCGCGCCCCTGAATACGCTTTACCTGGTTTAGAAGGAGAACATAAGTACTTACGGCTGGAATTAAAATTACTCGCTGAGGTGGGTATTATTGGTTTACCGAATGCGGGCAAATCCACTTTAATTTCTGCTTTATCGGCAGCCCGTCCCAAAATTGCTGATTATCCTTTTACGACTTTGGTTCCTAATTTGGGTGTTGTTCGTAAACCGACAGGGGATGGAACCGTGTTTGCAGATATCCCTGGTTTAATTGAGGGGGCGCATACTGGAGTTGGTCTAGGCTATGAGTTTTTGCGTCATATCGAACGAACTCGCGTACTATTACATTTAGTTGATCTGACGGCTGAAGATCCTTTGCAAGATTATCAGATTATTCAACAAGAATTAGAAGCTTACGGGAAAGGTTTAATCGATCGTCCACAAGTTCTAGCCTTGAATAAAGTCGATGCAGTGTTACCAGAGGATATAGAACTTTTAAGAACCGAATTTAGTCAAATAACCCGTGATCCGATCGTTATGATTTCTGCTGTATCGCGGACTGGATTAGAGGAACTCTTACAATTAGTTTGGGACAAGCTAGATGATTTACCTCAAGAAGAAGTTCAACTTAAAAGCAGTATCTTTAAGATAGAAGCTCCTTAATTGCTCAATTCATGAGTGATATCACTTTAGCTTGCCCCGATCCTATCTATTATGATTGATTATTTTCTAGAACAGACTCAGTTGCTTCTTTAAACGTTCTGCTTGCATTTCCTACAGTATCGCTAAATTTTTCGCCGATACTAGCATCTTCATCATACGCTCTTAGGTCACGTCCTCTGGGTGATGGCTCATTAAAACTAGCACGATTATCGTTCTCAGTTTTTTTGAGTTGGTTTTGAGCGCGTTCTAAACCTCTATGATCAGCACTTTTAGAAGCATTTTCAAATGCTGCGGTTTCGGGTTCAATGGAGTGATCAACTTTATTTGGATTTATTGTCGCTGCTTGAGCATTGCTTATCATAAATAAAGTGACTAAGCTAAGGCTAAGGACAAATAAACTTAAACCTTTAAAAATATTTTTGACAAAACTCATTTGTTTACTCCTGATTTTTTCAATATTAAGAATGGATGGTTTTGGGGGTTTTGTAGGTCTTCAAAACTTTATTTGTAATAATCAGATCCAGAACGGGTTGTTGTTGGATCGGTATTAACGTCGCTGCGATATACTGTCTCATGTTTGCGACGTTTTAATCCAAATAAACCTAACAAACCAAGTAAACCAAGCCAACCCCAGTTATTATTATCTTCATAACGATTTACAACCGTAGGATCTGTTGTGTTTGTCGTTCCAGTGGTTCCTGTTCCAGTGGAGTCAGTCGTACCTGTAGTTCCAGTGGAATCAGTCGTACCTGTAGTTCCAGTCGTATCGGTAGAAGAAGTACCTGTTAAACCAGTGCTGCCAGATGTTCCAGTGCTTCTTGTCGCTCCAGATGGATCGGTAGTACCTGTACCTGTGGTTCCCATCGTATCAGTGGTACCTGTAGTACCTGTAGTTCCAGTGGTTCCAGTCGTATCGGTAGAAGAAGTACCTGTTAAACCAGTGCTGCCCGTGGTTCCAGTGCTTCTTGTTGCTCCTGCTGGATCGGTAGTGCTTGTACCAGTAGTTCCTGTAGTACCAGTTGTGCCTGATGTACTAGAACCAGAAGTTGTACCACTCGGAGAAACTTGTGCAGAAACTGGGATTGTTATTGCTAAAGTTGAAACAGCAGTCGCAACCAAGCCGACACGCCAAGCTTTAGATGATTTTAAAGTTTTCATGGTTAGTTTACCCGATCTGTGAATTTGCTTTTACAAGTCTGTTTTTAGTACCCACAAATCAGTGTCTGCTATTCTTTTCTTTTTTTACTCCTACTTGAGTTTGATTGTTCTCTAATTCTTTTTGATGAAAATTTATTGATTTTGAAGTCTAACTTTTAATATAAGTAAATGGTTAAATGTCAAGTGGATGATTTTTATTTTGTATTTAAGCCTATTTATATATTTATAAAAAATTAAAAATGTTTTATAATTCAGTTAAAAAATTAAAAATTGAGTTGATTGCAAAGCATTCACTTTAAATACTTCTTAATGTTGAGTTAACTTAAATCTAAGATTCGCTACAATATAAAAATCAGATTCAAAAAATCGTTACAGTCGATGCGATCCGAGGAATAGAGGGAATGACAAAAATCGTTAAGCAAAAAGCTAAAACACTTGCGGATTGGGCTTATATAGCGATTGATAAGCATTTTAACAAGATTTTAAAGCACGAAGCAGAAGTAATACAAGACAAAGAGCCAGAAGAATTACATCAAATGCGTGTAGGAATGAGACGTTTAAGAAGTGCGATCGCTGGATTCTCCTATGCTTTAGCTTTACCTAAATCAGCTAATCAAAAAAATGTTGGTAAAGTCGCCAGAATTTTAGGAGAATTGAGAGATATTGATGTTTTAGAAGAAGCGTTTGAAAAACATTACCAACCCTTGTTACCTTCTCAAGAACAAAAGGCTTTAAATCAAGCTATTAAAGCTTTATCAAATGAAAGAAAAAAATCTTTTAAAAAGGTTAAAGATATCTTAAATGATGATCTATATTTTGATTTAAAAGATGGTTTTCAAAAATGGTTAGAGCAACCAGTATATCAAGAGATGGGCTATTTACAAATTCAGACGGTATTACCTGATTTATTACTTCCTCAAGTGAGTAATTTTCTTTTACATCCAGCATGGTTAATGGGTAGTGTGATTAAAGAGCGAATTGAATTCAATCAATCTTGGACACAGCAAGAGGTAGAAGATTTATTACATCAACAAGGTCATATTTTACACGATTTGCGAAAAGAAGCTAAACGAACTCGTTACAATATGGAGTTATTTACTCAATTTTATGATGAACTTTATCAACACTATTTAGACGATGTTAAAGCCATTCAAGCTGTTTTAGGAGAAATTCAAGACTGTTTTGTTTTAGCTACTTTTTTGTCTGAAGTGTTTGGCAAAAATATCGATAAGGAAATTCCAACTTTATTAAAACAATTACAGGAAACAAGATATCAAAAATGGCTGGAATGGCAAGCATTACAACATAAATTCTTAAATGCTGAAACTCGAAAAGATTTTCATTTAACCATTCTAAAATCTAAATCTACTGAATTAGTTTCGGAAAATGGTTCAAATCATGCTTAATGATTTTAATTCGTTTCAGGAACATAGGTTTGAAATCCTTGCTTAGTATTCCATTGAGTCGTGCTATCTTTACCAGTTGAAAAAAATTGAATTTGTTGATTTGTTAATAAATTTTTAATCGTTTGACTCGGATAATAATTAAAGAATATTGCTACTTTTGGTTGAATAATATTTAACCAATTTTTATTTAAAGTTTTACTAGACCATAATAAAACCTCTGGATACAATTTTAAATTCTGCTTCAGCATTTTTTGAGAGATTGCATTGGATTTAATCCATAACCAAGTTTGGTCTTTAAACTGTAGTTGAAATAAATTAGGAGTTGGAAAACTTAACTTTAAATTGTCTAGATTGAATGAATTATTTTGTGAAACATTTATTTTGTTTTTCAAAAGTATACTTTTAGACATAATTGACCAATTAGCGTCAGAGTTTACAGAAATAACATAATCAATTTGATTGATTCCCTGTTGTGTTAAAAAAGGAATTAAAGTATATTTAACTGCTTCTGCTTCCTCTCCATTAATTACAATGACTTGTCCTCGATTTTGGATAATGATTATTGGTTCAGAACTCGAACTTAAAACTGTTATTTGTTCTAAAGATAAACGAGAGTAACTAACTGTAATGATAGTTATTGTTAAAAGAAATAGACAAATCAAAATCCAGTACCGTCTAAACCAAGAATTTAACCAAACTAAAATCATAATTAGATAAATAAAAAGCATTAAACTTAGGGGAAGTTTACCAATTGCATAAGCACTTGCAGGGAGATGATTAAAAAATAAGACAGTTTGTAATAAAAAATGAATTAGATAGTAAAATAAAAATGCGATCGCACTTCCCAAAGCTGGATAAATTAAGCTCATTGCTGCACTGAACATTCCTCCAAAACTAATAATAGTAATCAATGGAGCGGTAATAATATTAACCAAAACACCATAAGTTACAACACTACTAAACGTATATATTAAGAGTGGAAAAGTCCAGATAGAAGCAGCTAAAGGCAGAGTAATAATAGTAGCAATTGTCGGAGGTAACCAATCAAACCAACGTAATAAAATAGGTAAAGTAACAATTAAACCAAATGTTGCTAAAAAACTTAACTGAAATCCTAAATCCCAAATCCATAAAGGGTTAAATAATAATAAAATAGTTCCCGCTAAGAGTAAAGAACCTAAAGGATAGGTTTTTCGATTTAAAATCATACCAATTAAGGCACCAGCACCCATTAAACTAGCTCTTAGTATCGAAGGTTGTAAACCAGTTAAACCAACATAAAAAACTAAGACAAAAATACCAATCATTAATTGCTTACGGGGTGTCAAAGCACGAGTTAATCTGATGACAATACCAAGTAGTAAAGCAACTTGAAAACCCGAAGCTGCAAACACATGAGCTAAACCTGCCTTAATAAAGGCTTCACGCACTTCTATCGGTAAATCAACAGCTTGTCTACCAATTACAATAGAGCCTAATATAGAACCATATGATTCACCTAACCCTTTTTGTAAAGCATTAACAATTCTTTGTCTAATTAACCATAAACCCCAAGGTGGTTCTTGTAATTCAATTAATTTTAGTCCTTTTAATCCTGCAAAAGCTCCCTGACGATGTAAATAAGCTTTAAAATCAAAGGAATTTGGATTAGAGCTAGACTTGGGTAAATATAAAAGACCTTGGATTGTGATAACTTGATTAGTGTGAATGACTAATTTCTCTGATAAGCCAAGGGTAACGTATAATTTGCCGCTAACTGACTGATTAATCAAATGTGAACTTGTTACCTCTTGGGGTGCTAACCAAAATTGTATTTTTTGATTGGTAGTTTGTCTACTTTCACTCAACGCTTTTCCCGTAATAGTAATTATTTGAGTTTTAGCATTAGTCGAAATGAGATGACTAATATCAGTTAAACTCGGCTGTGGAATGCGAATTTGTAAATAAATAACTCCAAGTAATGCCACTATTACTGATGAAAACCAGAAATATTGATTAAATTTCCCGTAATTTAGTCGTTTGATAATGTTGCAAACTACGAAATAAAGGAAAAATAACCCAAAAGTAACAATTAACCATTGTTGCCAAGAAGGATGAGGATTATAAAGTCCAAAAAATCCCGTAGAAAGTAAACCAATACAATAAGACAAACAGATTGCTAATCCTAAGTTTCGTGTCATTCAAGTCTTTAGTAATTTTTAAAATTTTGAAATATTTATTTTAACTAAAATACGCTGATGTTCTTAAAAAAATAACCGTATTTTTACGAATCTTCTTATTAATCTAATCTCTGTATTTAAAACTAAGTATTTAGGGAATATAAAAAAGTGGGTCTGACCCACTTGTATTTCTAACTAAAAGAAATTACTCAAGTAAATTTATCTAAATGGAAAAACCTAAATTTAAACCAAAAATTGCATGAATGACGAATAAAATAATCACTGTGCTACCTAAATAAGCATGGATGGTTCGCATCGTCTGTTTATTGTCTCCACCAAATCCAGTTAATGCAATAAAAGCATTGATTCCCAATAAAATAATAATTAAAGAGCCTGTCCAAAAATGAGCACTTTCAAAAATGGGTTGATTTTGCATGACAAGAGATAAAATTCCACCTGTATAACCCAAAGTGATGAATAAATACATCCAAGGCGCTAGTTTACGATGTTCAATACGGCTTTTATTCGCAATTTCTCCATCAAGAGTGATTCTGCTACGCCATCCACTATAAGCCACATAACTACCCATGACAAAAACAACAATACCCATCATGGCAGGATGTCCCCAATGTACAATAGGTTCAGGTGTTCCTAAACTACTGAACCAGTTTGCAATCGGTTCTAAATATCCTCGTAAGTCCGACATTTCAGGTTTTCCTCTGGTAATAAATTAAATCATGTTGATTTTTCTTTACAAATCTACATGATTAAGGTGATAAAAACAATTAATGAGTGCAATAATTAATACAATAGAGGACGAAATTTGTCTAATATTAAGGTTTTAGCATTGAATTTAATTATTTATTTGAAAAAAATAGTTTTGTCTTTTCTAAAAAGCTAGAACTAAAGTAAGAAACATAAGCTGGACAAACATTCATACAGAGTCCTAGATGTAAAAAAAAATGAAATTCCTCTTAAAAAATCGTAAAGAAGCAGGACAATTATTAGGAAGTAAGTTAATTAAATATGCTAACTCCTCTAATAGCTTAATTTTAGCCCTGCCTCGTGGAGGTGTTCCAGTTGCGTTTCAAATCGCACAAAAACTGAATCTTCCTTTAGATATCTGCTTGGTGCGTAAATTAGGTGTCCCTCAACGTCAAGAGTTAGCAATGGGGGCGATTAGTACAAATAATGTCATGGTGATTAATCAATCAGTGGTAGCATCTATGGAAATCTCTGAGGAGGCGATTTCTAAGGTAGTACAGAGCGAAAAACAAGAACTACAAAGACGAGAACTTTTGTATAAAGGTCATCGCCCAGCCCTTGTTATTAAAGATCAGACGATCATTTTAGTCGATGATGGTGCGGCTACTGGTGCTACCCTACAAGCTGCGATCGGTGCCATTAAACAGCAGTGTCCTAAAGTGATCATTGTCGCGATTCCGATCATTTCAGAAGAAGCAATAAAAACACTTCAGTCAGCAGTTGATCAATTAGTTTATCTGTTTTCACCTTCTCCACTTCAGTCGATCAGTCTTTGGTACGAAAACTTTGAGCAAACCACCGATCAAGAAGTTTGCGAGTTACTTAACTTATCTTTTCTCGCTTAAATAATGTTTTTGTATTATTCAATTCACTTAAAGTATTAAAAATTGTTAAGAAGGTTAATGAGGCGATGCTGCTTTTCCCGTACCGCTCATAACTTTGCTAACCAGTAATTATACTCAATACTTTTTACTTAATTTCGTAGTTTCCCTGACTTTAATCTTAAAGAGTTAATTAAAGCTAAAAATTATTGACTATGTTCTAGGGTAAACTTTCACGAATTTTTACTGATCCTTGTTTCCAGACTGCCTCAGTAGAATCCTCATTCAAAATTTAGTTAATTATTAAAAATTACTTAGATAAATACCGAATTAATAATTATTTATCAGTAATTTAACCACTCTAGTAATTTTAATGATCTAGAGTTAAGTCACTTACTATCTTCCGTATTTTTTCAGTTCCTTTTCTCTGAATATACCTCATATCTTATAAAAGTAATCTAGATTTTTGTGCAGTTTAAATCTTAACAATTCATTGTTTAAATTGAAGCACAAGGATCACAATAACAGCGAGAGAAATATGGCTTTAACATCTAGCGGTCTTGTATTATTTGATAATAAAAATTTATTAACATCATATGGAATTAATGAAGATTTGCAATCTACAGCTACTATTGTTAATAATCAAACACTTAAAATTACAGGTAATGGCTGGAAAAAATTTGAGATCCCTACATACGAAGTAACAGCAAATACAATCTTAGAATTTTCTTATAAAAGTTCTGCTCAAGGCGAAATTCAGGGAATTGGTGTAGACAGTGATAATGATATTAGTTCTCAGCAATATTTTAATCTCTTTGGAACAGAAAATTCTGGAATATTAAATAATAATAATTACTCAACAGCTAACCCTGGTAGTTGGCGCAAATATACAATTTCATTAGGAAATTATTTAAGAGGTAATATTAGTTATTTAACATTTATTAATGACCAAGATATTACTAATCCAACAGCAGAAAGCTGGTTTAATAATATTTATCTGACTGAAAGACTTACATTAAATCGGGATAATTTTAGTATACTTGAAGATACCCCAATTACAATTGCAGCGAGTCAACTCTTGAGTAATGACGTGGGAACATCTTTAAGAGTAACGAGTGTTGAAAGACCCATGAATGGAACGGTTACCCTAGTTAACGATAATATCTTTTTTAATCCGTTTGCTAATTTTTTTGGAAACGCATCTTTTAAATATAGGGCTACTGATCGTAATGGTAAAACATCAACTGCAACAGTTAATATTAGAGTTAATGCCGTTAACGATGCGCCCACTCTAGTAAATGACAGCTTTTCAACTCAGCAAAATACGCCTGTTTCCCTTTCTTATGCACAACTACTTAGTAATGATAGCGATGTTGAGAATAATCTACTAACCGTAACGGCAATTAATCAAGCAGTAAACGGCAGCATTCAAATTAATGGAACTAATATAACTTTTACACCCAATTCTAATTTTAATGGTCAGGCCAGTTTTAAATATACAGTTAGTGACTCTAGAGGAGGAATATCAACTGCTACAGCTAATATCACTGTAGATGCAAGTAATACCTCAAATACATCAGTCAAACTAGGAACAAACTTATCGGGATTAGCCGACTACTCAACACAACTCCCTTTTATCGATGGCTTCCGCACCTCAAGATCGTGGATTACCCAAAAAACAGGAGTCTGGAACACCAATGAAGGCAATTTATTAAATCTTGATGTCAATGGTTACGTCAAATCCCTATCCACTGGCGGCACCACACAATATACATCAGTCGGCACCTTATTGTATCGAGAACTACAAGGTAGATATCCCAGTGGTCGATATCTTGTTCTCTACGACGGCGAAGGCACCATCAACTATAGCTTTGATGCACTCAAAGATACAACCGCCTCCACAAAAGGACGCGACGTGATTAATGTCACCCCATCAAACGCAGGCATTTATCTTTCAATCACTGCCACCGACCCCAATCAAACAGGGAACTATCTTCGCAACATACGAGTTATACCAGAAGCCAGCGAAAGCAGCTACACTCAACAAATCTTTAATCGAGCATTTCTCGACAAAACAAGCCCTTATGGTGCAGTTCGTTTGATGGACTGGATGCAAATTAACAACTCGACACAAAGCCAATGGAGTAATCGTCCGACCCTAAATAAGGCCAGTTGGGCAACCTCTGGCGCACCCGTCGAAGTGATGGTGCAATTAGCCAATCAACTCGATATCGACCCGTGGTTCTGTATGCCCCATCAAGCGACCAATGAATATGTGACGAATTTTGCTCAATACGTCAAAAACAATTTAGAACCCGAACGCCAGGTTTATGTCGAATATTCTAACGAAGTTTGGAACTGGCAGTTTCAACAGACCTCATGGGTTAATCAACAAGCGCTTGCGGCTGGATTATCACATTATGCTGACTGGTACAGTAAACGTACCACAGAAATTACTCGTATTTGGGACTCGGTGTGGGGAACCGACAAAGACCGCGTGATTGGTGTGATGGCCACTCAAGCGGCTAATGTCTGGTTAGGACAACGTGAATTGTCTTATGCTTGGGATACGACTGGAGCCAAATCTAACGACTATTATGGCATTGATGCGATCGCCATTGCCCCTTATTTTGGCAATTATTTAGGAGACCCCAATACCGCTAATCAAGTCGCTAGTTGGGCTACACAACCAGATGGCGGTTTAAACAGTCTCTTTGACGAAATAACCAGAGGCGGTATTTTGAGTACAAGCCCTGCGGGTGGTGCCTTACAACAAAGTTTCTCATGGATGAGTAACTATGCCAATTTAGCTCAACAAAAAGGGCTTCAACTGCTTGCCTATGAGGGTGGACAGCATCTTGTCGGTTATGGGGGTGCTGAAAATAATCAAACCCTGACTAATCTATTCACTGCCGCTAACCGCGACCCGCGCATGGGTGAGATTTATAGACAATATCTTAATAAATGGTACGAGTTGGGGGGAGGTAGCTTCATGAATTACTCTGATATTGGAAACTTCACTAAATGGGGTAGTTGGGGCAGTCTCGAATATGTTGGGCAAAATGGTTCACCGAAATATGATGCTTTGATGGACGTTATTCAATCTCTTCAGGGTGCAACTAACTAATTACTGATTTTGGTGAATTATCTGTCAATGCTCTTTGAGTTCAATCTCTCACTGAGCATTATTTTTTGTTTTTTCTGCTTCTTGTTATTATTGATTTAAGAGCAAATTATAGTTTTTAAATCAATGGAAAGAATTAAACAACTCAAACAATTTTTGGCGTGGTTTTGGCGAGTTGCTAAACCCTATTGGATATCTACTGAAAAATGGAAAGCACTTGCATTTCTTGTCTCAGTTGTGATTTTAATTGTTGCTGTTAATAAAATAAATGTCACTCTCAATCAAGTTCAGGGTGATTTTGTCACGGCTTTAACTGAAAAAAAAGTAGATGAATTTGAGCAAAATCTGATAAATTTTCTTGGCATTTTGATGAGCTTACTTGTACTGACATTAACTCAATCTTTTCTTCAGCAAAAACTCGTTTTGTATTGGCGAGAATGGCTCACTAATAATTTTATTGCTCAATATTTTACAAATCAATCTTTTTATAAAGTCAACAATTACTCATTAATTGATAATCCAGATCAACGAATTGCTGATGATATTGATGGATTCACCAATAAAACCATCGAATATACTTTAGATTTTGGTAGTAATCTACTTAGAGGCTTTTTATTTGTCGGCGTTCTCTGGTCGCTCAATAGTACCCTAGTTTGGGTTGCTCTAGTCACAGCTATTATTCAAACTCTCATCAGTTTTTGGATTGGTAGAATTCTAACCCCTTTAAATTTTAAAAATCTCCAATATCAGGCCGATTTTCGTTATGGGTTAGTCCATGTTCGCAATAATAGTGAATCGATCGCTTTTTATCAAGGTGAAGCCCAAGAAGATCAAATGCTACAAGAACGATTTAGTCGTCTATTGTTCATCCTTCATAGAATGATTTTGCCTCAGAGTGCTTTATCCGCTTTTAGCTTTGGTTTAACGTTTATTACTTTTGTCCTTTCTTACTGGATTTTAGCCCCTCAATATTTTTCTGGTCAAATTCCCTTTGGCGATATTAGTCGTTCGACTCATGCGTTTATGACGGTTCTTTTTGTCTTTAGTTGGTTTGCAACTTCTTTTCAAGACCTAACTTTATTCGCTGCGGTGACTAAACGACTGGGAACCTTTGCCGAATTTTTAGATCAAGTCAATACACCCATTGAACCAGAACACACCATCCACAACATTATCGAACCTCGTTTAGCCCTCTCTCACGTTACGCTAGAAACCCCCAATCACGAAAAAATATTAATCGAAAATTTATCTTTAGAAGTTGTTCCCAGTACAGGTCTTTTAATCATGGGTGCGTCGGGAGTCGGCAAAAGTTCGGTATTACGTGCTGTTGCTGGTCTTTGGAATAGTGGTAAAGGTTATATTTATCGCCCTAAAGAGACAGAAATGCTTTTTATTCCCCAACGTCCCTACATGACTTTAGGTTCACTGCGGAGTCAAATCATCTATCCTCATATTGATCTTGATGTTAGTGATGAACAATTACAAGCAGTTCTCGAAAAAGTTAATCTTTCAAGTTTAGCCCCCAGAGTCGGCGGATTTGATGTAATACTCAATTGGGCTGATGTTTTATCCCTAGGAGAACAACAACGATTAGCCTTTGCACGTCTTTTTTTACTCAATCCAAAATATGCCGTTCTCGATGAATCGACTAGCGCACTAGATGTTAAAAATGAACGCCATCTCTATCAAATGCTCAAAGATTCCCATACTACTTATATTAGCGTTGGACATCGACCGACGATCGTTCCTTATCATGAGACGATTATCGAGTTTCTCGGTGATGGAAAATGGCATTCATATCCCGCGAGTGATTATAAAATTGATGGCACTTCTAACAATGGTAATGGTTCGACTCCGAGTGAAGCTATTATTCTTGACTGATCGTTCCAGAATTGTTAGACTAAATTTTTAGATAGAACATCTGGAGTAATGGCAAGACAAAAAGAGTTTAATCAACAAGAAGCTCTAGAGAAAGCAATGGAAACCTTCTGGCAACATGGCTATGAAGGAACTTCGATTCAAGATCTCGTCAAGAGCATGGGGATTAACCGAGGTAGTCTTTATGATACCTTTGGCGACAAGCACTCTTTATATCTAGCGGCGATCGCACATTATGATGAAACGATCGTACAAAAGATCGTCAATCGGCTAGAAGCTCCTCATGCGTCTAAACAGGCAATTATCGACTATTTTAATGAATTGGTCGAACGTGCCTTAAACGATCAAACCAGTTGTGGTTGTTTTATGACTAATGCAGCAGTCGAATTGTGTCCACACGATACCGAAGCTGCTCAACGCATTCAAACCAACCTACAACGGATTGAAAACGCCTTCTATCAAGCCTTACAACGCGCCGCCATTAAAGGAGAGATTAAATCAAAAAATCCTCAAGCCTTAGCGCACTATTTGACGTGTCTATTACAAGGTTTACGGGTGACGGCGAAAGTCAGCCCACAACGAGACGTTTTAAACAACATCGTTCAAGTCGGCTTATCCATCCTTAATTAAACATCTTCTTTTTTTTGTCTTATTTGGAACGATTGTTCAAAAATTAGGAGCAAACGAACAATGACAACTATAACCCTAGACAATAACAACTTTGTCAGTGAAGTATTAGAAAGTAAAACCCTTGTTGTTGTAGACTTTTGGGCGGCTTGGTGTGGCCCGTGTCGAGTCATGAACCCCATCATAGAAGAACTTGCCGAAACTTTTGCAGGTGTCGTTACGGTGGGAAAAGTGAACATTGACGATTATCCTGAACTCGCCAGCCAACATCAGATTACTGCGATTCCGACCCTGATGATCTTTGAACAAAGAAAAGAAATCGATCGTATTGCGGGATTAATTTCCAAAACAGCCTTATTTGAACGAGTCCAAGCATTTACCCAGTCAATTTACGCCTAATCCTCATCTAACTAGGAGATAAATCAAATGAACACACCTTTAAAACTTTTTACCCCCGTCAAAGTAGGTGCCTACGAATTACCTAATCGAATCGTCATGGCACCCCTAACCCGAAATCGAGCCGCCCAAGGCAACGTTCCCCACGAATTAAACGCCTTGTATTATACCCAAAGAGCATCGGCTGGCTTAATTATTACAGAAGCAACCCAAGTCTCACCGCAAGGACTTGGTTACCCCAATACACCGGGTATCCATTCACCCGAACAAATCGAAGGATGGAAACGGGTTACAGATGCCGTACATCAACAAGGGGGACGCATCTTCATGCAACTGTGGCACGTCGGACGAATTTCTCATCCCTCCCTGCAACCAAATGGAGAATTACCCGTTGCTCCGAGTGCGATCGCGCCCGATGGTATGGCTTCTACATTTACAGGGGAACAGCCCTACGTCGTCCCCAGAGCCTTAGAAACCGCAGAAATTCCGCAAATCGTCGAACAATACCGACAAGGGGCTAAAAATGCCTTAGAAGCAGGATTTGATGGTGTAGAAATTCACAGCGCAAACGGTTACTTACTGGATCAATTCTTACATGATGGCTCAAACCAACGGACGGATCAATATGGAGGTTCTATCGAAAACCGCGCCCGTCTTTTGATGGAAGTCACCGAAGCAGTTACGAGTGTTTGGGGTGCCGATAAAGTGGGTGTACGTCTATCACCGAGTGGTACTTTTGGTACTATGTATGACTCGAATTTACAAGCATTGTTTGATTACGTTGTTGCAGAATTAAATCGTTTTAATCTCGCTTATCTGCACTTAGTCGAACCGAGAGTACAGGGAAATGTAACTATCGAAGATGATGGTACTGGTTTAGGAAGTAAACATTTTCGCCCCATCTATCAAGGGATTATTATTGCTGCGGGGGGTTATACTCGTGAATTGGGTGAAGAAGTGTTAGAAACAGGAGAAGCTGATTTAATTGCATATGGTCGCTTATTTATTGCAAATCCAGACTTACCCGAACGTTTTGCCCGTAATGCGCCACTCAATCCATACGATCGTAACACCTTCTATGGGGGGGATGCAAAGGGTTATGTCGATTATCCTTTTCTAGAAAAAACAGCAGCTTAAGAGTCTTGTGTTGGGGTTTGGTCTCCAAACCCTTTTTCTAACGTAGGCTATCTAAAATAAGCTACAGTAATAAATTGTCCTTATATATTGACTCCTAAAAATATGGTTAAGACAGTAGACGATAAAGCCATTGTGAAAGATTATTTTAACGCTACAGGTTTTGATCGATGGCGTAGAATTTATGGTGATGGAGAAGTGAATAAAGTTCAACGTGATATACGAGTTGGACATCAGCAAACTATTGATACTGTGATTGGATGGCTAGAAGACGATCAAAATTTAATGAATCTGACAATTTGTGATGCAGGTTGTGGGGTGGGGAGTTTAGCCATTCCACTCGCCCAAGCAGGAGCAAAAGTCTATGCTAGTGATATTTCTGAGAAAATGGTCACAGAAGCTGCCCAACGTGCCAAAGAAGCTTTAGGCTATTCTAACTCGATTGCTTTTTCTGTACAGGATTTAGAAAGTTTATCGGGCAAATATCACACCGTTATTTGTTTAGATGTCTTAATTCATTATCCCGCATCAGAAGCCGCTAAAATGATTGCTCATCTTGCATCTTTGGCTGATTCTCGCTTAATTTTGAGTTTTGCTCCAAAAACCGTTTTATTGTCTATCCTAAAAAAAGTGGGTGAATTTTTTCCTGGCCCCAGTAAAGCGACTCGTGCTTATCAACATAAAGAAGCAGATATTATCAAAGCTTTACAAGACAATGGTTTTACCATCAAACGTACTAGCATGACCAGTACACGATTTTATTTTTCAAGAATCTTAGAAGCTGTTCGTTAAAAACAGTTAAACCCAATGGCAGTTACAACTGGACAACTCAGACAATGGAAGCAAGACAAACGCTCAATTATTGTCTTAACCGCTTGGGATTATGCGATCGCACAAATTTTAGATGAGGCCGAAGTAGACATGATTTTGGTGGGAGACTCCCTAGCCATGTCTATTTTAGGTCATCCTACCACTTTACCCGTAACTTTAGACGATATGATTCATCATGCGGCTGCGGTGTATCGTGGAGTTAAACGTGCTTTGGTGGTGTGTGATTTACCGTTTTTGAGTTACCAAGAAAGTACCACTCAAGCGATTCACTCAGCAGGACGTGTTTTAAAAGAAACAGGGGTACAAGCCGTTAAACTAGAAGGGGGACATCCTGCAATGGTAGAAACGATCGCCCGACTGACAGCAATTGGTATACCTGTGATGGGACATATTGGTTTAACGCCTCAATCTGTGCATCGTTTAGGATATAAACAACAGGGGAAAACCGATGAAGATGCGGATCGAATTTTAAATGAAGCGATCGCACTTGCTCAAGCGGGGGTTTTTTCGATCGTCTTAGAACATATCCCCTCAGATTTAGCCGCTACAATTACTGATAAATTACCCATTTCGACGATTGGAATTGGTGCGGGAAATCAATGTGATGGACAGGTTTTAGTCACGGCTGATTTACTGGGATTAACAAAAAAACAACCCCCTTTTGCAAAATCTTATGTTAATTTACGTGAACTCATTAACCAAGCTGTACACAATTATGCTATTGAAGTTAAAGAAAAAAAATTTCCAAGCAATTAATATTAATTGGAATAGTAACGTTTAAATCGTGGATCAAGATAATGTTTTTTCTTGGAATTACAAGTTACACAAAGTGTCTGTAAATTACTGATGTCATTACTTCCACTCAATGCTAGAGGAATAATGTGATCAATATTGAGTGTAATTTCTTGTTTTGTCTTGCCACAGCTTTGACACTGATATTTATCTCTTTTGTAGACATATTCTCGAACTGAATAAGGAATTGGAATACGAGGAGTTTTTGACATCTTGATTAGCTAATGGTTTGACGAATATCATCTAATATTGATTCGGGTTCATCTGGAATAAATTCTAAAGTGACTCGAATTTTTCCTTTTTTCCAACCCGCATTAGGACTTAGGATCTCGCATTCTACACCGTCTCGCCATTTAATTCGTTTTTCTGCATCATGATCCATTTTTTCTAATAATCCATAAATAAATTCTTCTGCTTTAAATGTTTTGTGAGAAAGAATTGCTCGATCTTTAAAATCATTAAGTGAAATGACTTCATCGGATTTTAATAGCATTATTTTTACTGACATAATTTGTTTTATTTTACTAATTGTTTTAAAGCCAGATAATAAATCCTCTGTCTCATAGCGGAAGTTCGTTAAAACGGACTAAATAATTTTTAGTCAACATAGTCGGTTTTAACCACTGGCTATTATGCTATATGAATTATTTATAACTCTTCTAATTGACAACGAAGTTGCTCAAATTCATCATCTACAATAGATTGAATAGTTAATGAATCGCTGAAATCAGTCAGATTAAGATCAATCACATCATTAATATTTATTGTTTTGTCAGACTTTTCATTAGGAAAAAATTCTACCTCTACTCTAATTTTTATTGTGCCTTGATTCCAAGATTTATTACCTAATTTTAAAAGTTTACAAGCAACTCCAGAACTAAACCAATTATTTTGATGTATTTTTGTAGTTCCATCAGGGTAATAAATTTGAGTAGCTGGATAAATTTTTATTGCTTCGTTTCTAAGAAAATTTTTTATAAAGTCCTCTATGTCCCTATTAAAAACTTGTTTTAATGCTTTTCGCAACTTTCCAATTTTCATTAAACTATTATTAGAAAATTCGATTAGATCATCATCGTTAAGATTGGCCAAATAAGAATGTGGTTTCATTGAATTAGCCTTTAATTAAGTGATATGCGAGAATTGCTCAATAGAAAATTTATGTAATACTCATCATTTCCTCATCCATAACAAAACCATTGCCCTGATGTGATTCTTCCTTTTCTACAGAAAGCGGAATCAAACTTAAATCAGAGGCCGCAATTGAAGGTAATTGATGTTCATACAACCTCATCACTTGTAAACAAGCATTAATTCCTGAAACAGCTTGATTAAATTGCTCAATTTTTTGTTTAATCTCTCCTTGATGACGAACATTTTTAGCAATCTTTTCGGCCGCTTCTTGTTCTAGATTTTGTTCTAAATAAGCTCTGGCTCTATCATATTGTTGTAAAATTTCATCAGATTGTTTTTCAGTCATTGGTAATAACTGAGTTTTCAGAGTTTGATTAATAGTTTGTCGAAAGTTCTTGCGGATGGTTGTTGATACTTTCGGTTCAAAATCTAGTTTAAGTAATTGACGAATTGCGGGTTCTGCTTGTACCATACTCTCACAGTCATAGCCTTGTGAGGTTTGTTGTAAAGTTTGTCGAAATTGATAAATCGAAAATGTTCCTTCATCATAAAAACGCGGACTTTCTCTTACATAGCGATCGCATTCTGTTTTAGCTTCTGAAACTAAAGCATAAGTTAACTTTTCTTCCATCTGTTTAAGTTGTACTTCTATTCCTCCATCATCACCCAATAAACGATATAATTTTCGATAATAATCTGACTGACGCACTCGATCTAATATTCTTTGACAGAAGCGGTTGACTAAAGCTTTAGATTGATCTACTAAAACATCTTCTAATTCATTAGCTAGATAATACAAAGCTTCGACTAAAACGGCTAAAAGAGGGGCAGTCGAATTACGAGGATGAGTGAAAGTTGCACGACTATAGGCATTTGTTACCGAGAAAGATTGTAGCAATTCATCTAAACGAGATACCATTCTTGCCTTAAGTTTTTGAAAATCTTCCTCAAAAAGTGGATCGGCATTCACGGCTATTTTATTAATTTCTTCGGCGATATGTTTCGTAAATTCTTGCCCCACGTCTTGTAAGTCATGATTGAGTTTAATTAACTCTTGGGTTTTCATGGCTTCTATTTCGCGAGGTTGACTGTCTACCTCTTGATATTTGTCGAGATAATATTTTTTCAAGGTAATACAAAGAGGTTGCAAGTCATCGGCTAAATTAGAAAACAGTTGAGGGCGTTTTTCTTCTATTAGATAACGAGTAATAGCGTTCCGAAAATCTTCTATTCCACTATCGATAATTAATTGCTCAATTAAAGGGGTTCCCCATTCACTTAAAATTCTCGTGTAGTTTTCGTTCGGGCTGTCGTAGCCATTTACTGTAACTCTAAAATTAGTGCGAGTTAATTTACCCGAATTAGCACAATAATTATTAAACTCACTAATAAATTGTGGGGTTTCTTCTTCTCCACCTAAACTCTTAACACTCTCGGCAAATAGTGAATCTAAACCATAACGATCCATTCCAGTTGTATGCTTTTTAATCTGACTGCCATAAAATCCGAGTAACCCACTGGTTTTATACACTCGGTTACTGTCTCTAAACTGAGTGTGGATAAGATTATCTAAACGTTGACGCAGTTGGCTATTGTACCAGGTTTCATCAATGCGATTAAAGACATAAAAAACTCTATCCCGTATACTCGGATTAGCCCGCATTTTTTCCAACAGTTCCGTTTCTTCGGTTGACATCTCCCCTGCTGAAGCGGGTTTAAGAACACACACCACAGCCGATGTATCTGAATCTTCGATTTTTTGGTAGGTTAATTCTGCATCTTTTTTTACGGGTGCATCAATACCTGGCATATCAACTAAGACGTTACCATCCTGCAATAAGGGATGATTGCAGTAGTATTCTAACCGTTTGAGAACTGCGCTATTACTGCCTCTTTTAGCATAATTAGCCGCTTCTGTCAAGTTAGAAAAGTTAAATTGTTCCATCGAGTAGGTAGCGTGATGGACAGGATGAATACGATCGCGGTTTTGAATAAATCCATCGACTAATAACTTTAAACCTTGTGCTTGTTTAGCTCGTTCTGACTTACTTTCGCCGCCTTCTTGTTCTAAAATCTTGTCACAATATTGTTGCAGGAGTGTAGTGACTTCAGTAGAGTCAAGATTACTGGGGGCTTTAATTTCCAAGCGTTGACACAAAGTCTCGACTAGAGACAAAATTTCTGCTTCACTCAAAAATGTCAAAACGACTTTTTCTTGTTCGCTTTGGGCATATTCAATATGACATTCTGTACCCGTCGCGTGACCTTCTGCACTGTATAATAATTCTCGCTCTAACAGGGCATTAATCAGCATGGATTTACCCGCACTGAAAGCACCCGCAAAAACAATTTCAAATTTAGGCGAGATGGCTTTTTTTAAAGAAGTTTCGATCGCTGTCGTGTCTTGTTGGGAACGTAACGAAGGTTCAGATTGTAGTAGTTCAAGCAAATGATTAACATTCTTGGAAAGATCCGCGCATTGTGTGAAATCAGTCATAAAAAGCGCACTAGCTTAATTGATCTTTCTTATTGTTCCCAAATAAATGAAAAAATTATCGCTTAAACATTAAATTAACCTGAAGTGAGACAAATTTTAGTCCCTTCCAATGTATAAAGAGTCTTCCTTACAGTTCCCCCTCAATATATAAACAAATTCCTCTAACGTTCCCTCTCCTTGTAGGAGAGGGCCAGGGTGAGGTGGAGGGGGTTAGGGTGAGATTATTAACTTTTTCTAACTCGCGCTACTCCAGTAACACCTAACATTAAGGCAATTAAACCGAGTACCGAAGAAGGTTCGGGGGTCGATGCTGCTGGATCTTGTCCACTAACATCCAAAACTTGAACACGACCTTGGAAAAAATCACCGACATAAAGCGTACTATTACTATAGTACGATCCAGCAGTCCAGTTAAATACGCCTGGTGAGAGGTCGAGGGGGTTACCATAGGGTGATGGTTCACCTAGCTGAGGAGGTCGTCCACCAGAAGGTCGGCCAAATTGAGTGAGGAAGTTTCCGTTTTTATCGAATACTTGGACGCGGCTATTGATCGAGTCCATCACATAAATATTCTCATACTCGTCCACTTCAATATCAATTGGCTGAATAAACTGTCCAGGCCCAGATCCAAGTTCGCCGAAGACTAGGAGAGGTTCACCTGTCGGACTGAGTACCTGAACGCGGTTATTAAACTGGTCAGTTACAAAGAAATTGCCACTAACTGGGGATATCTGTACGCCTGCGGGCCCTTGAAACTGTCCAGCCTCAGTACCAGAACTACCAATAGAACTGATGAACTCGCCCTCCTTAGTATATTTATTGATCTTGTCATTACTGAAATCACCCACATACACAAAGCCCTCTGCATCAAATGTAATACTCGATGGCCCAAAGAAAGCTCTACCAGGTACAAGAGAACCAAAGTCACCAAAAGAGTTGATAAAGTTACCATTCGCATCAAACACATTAACGCGATCATTAAAAACATCGCCTGCATACAGATTTCCCGTATCTGGATCGAATGCGATCGCTGCTGGCTCATCGAACTGTCCTGGCCCGCTACCAGTGCCACCAATTCCTTTGATATAGTTACCTTGGCTATCAAATACGTCGATGCGGTCAATAAAACGACCATTCGCTACATAAATCAGTCCTGTTGTCTCCTGTACTGCTATTCCTTGGGGGACGGCAAGCGTTCCAGGAACACCAGGAAACTCGCCTTCAGCTAGGTTAGCAGGTCTACCAATTGATCCCTCATAGCTTAAAGTCACCGACTTAGCTGCTGTTGCTGTTGTCATAACTATAAATCCAGCACTAGCCACCGCTAAAGAAAATTTCGCGATCATTTTCATGTAAGTCACTCCCTTTATTTCAATTTTTAGAATCATCTTTAGACCGTTTGCCTTGACGTTTTAGCAAGAAACTTCCACCTAACACACTAAAAGCCAGTAAACCAACTGTTGATGAGGGTTCGGGAACACTTGCTGCTGGTTCTATATCGAGCCGCACCACTTCACCCAAATTTGGGCCAACACCGCGTTTTGTGACATAAATTTTGTTATCAGGGCCGATCGTAATTCCCGCAGAAGACTCTAAACCTTCACCTGCAGCTACAAGGGTTGTGCGAGTCCCATCAGGAGCAAGTTGAATTAAAGAACCTGGTAGGAACCGTATGTTATCTAATGGCTGTGGTTCATCGCTGAATTGTAAGACGAGTAAATTACCGTTTTGATCAAAAGTTAGATCAGTAATGTGAGTAAACCCCTCTGCAAAAACTTCTGGTACACCATTTTCACCGATGCGGAAGATTCGAGCGGCACCTTCGAGATAAGGAAAGCCAGTATACTCACCAATATATAACGCTCCATCTGGCCCGATCGTATTACCTGTGGGTACTGATTGAATAGCAATTCGAGAAGGTTGTCCTGGTTCTTCTGGCGGTAAAAACTCGACTAGTCCTGGTGGAATCTCTACTCCAGGTGGGAGAGGTGGAAGTAGCGTGCTACTGACAATCTTATCAGGGATGGCAATTGCCTCGACGCCACTACCATCAAGTTTGATACTATAAGCGGTGTTTCCACCTGCATCAACGACATAGGCAGTATCACCACTAATGGTTAAGTCATAAGGATTAGTAACTACATCCCCACCGTCAGGATTATTAATAATTTCGTACCTGCCAAAGTCAAAAATTTCCGTTAATTCTCCTGTATTCAAATCAGCTTTAAACAGTTTTGCTAAATCAGAAGTATTTAAAACTTCTTCGGGTGGTGAAGGAGGAAAAGTAGTAATTTGCCCTGGCGGAATTGGATATTGTTGTCCTAGCGTGTTTAATTCGAGATCACGGTTTCCTGGATAACCCGCAAACCCTGTTAGAACATAAGCATTACCCAGGGCATCAAATTGTAAATCTTGAAGACCAGCACCTTGATTCCCCGATGGTTGCTCTGCTAGAGACTGAAAGTTATTAAAGATGCTTCCTTGTTGACCATTGGGTGAAACTGTTCTGTAAGAGCTTGTATTACCCGCACAGATTGGCTGAAAAAGAGTACTCGGAGAGGGCTGACAATTTCCATTCCCCCCAACTCCTGGTTCTGAGACATAGAGGGTACCATCAGGGCCAAAGGAAATTCCCCTTGGATTACTTATTCCCTGGATAATGGGAGTGAGAGTAACCGCTTGTGCGATATTTGTGCCAAAAACAACGGTAGCACTACAGGTCAAAAAGGAAAAAGTAAATTGTTTGAGTTTCATTGCTGTAATAGAATTAGTAGGTTAATTGAAGGGTTGTTTTAGAACCAAAAAACAGAAAGTTAAGTGTTTACTGTTAACAGTTCACTGTTTAAGGTTGGTAGTTGATAGCTCATGCCACGAGCAAAACTAGATGTATTACCCGCTTTAGCTTCCAAAACCCGCTTAATATTCATGCTTTCGGCTCCAAAGTCTTGAATCTGTAATTTTCCGTGTTTTAACGCTCGATCTACAGGCCAAAATGTAATACGGTGTTGGATAAAGCCACGCGCTGAGGGATCGCCAAAAGCATAGGAACAAGGGATCATCATTACGGGACAACGTTGAATAAATTGACGATCGCGATAAACATAATCCTGTTCAATCAAGTAATAATTCTTGAGATCATGAGGAGTAAATGTAACCGTCACGTTTTGATTGTATTCATCGAGAAATTCGCCACTATGAGCCGTAATATTGCCTTTATCCCGTAATAAATGCGCCCATTCTTCCATATTTCGCATATCTTGGAGATACTCGAAACCCAATTCAAGAGGTGCATCAATATAAATGGTGTCCGTCAGGATGCGATAACGTCCTGTAGCCGCTTCTTGATGACCCGCTTGACGTTCTAAAATGGCTTTGAGTGAACGACATTCGGATGTATGCACCGTTTCAATTCCCTGCATGATCATCGGGGTTCGTCGTTTTGGGTCAACAAAACTTAGCCAATGCAGGTATGTTCCTGTTTCAGCCGTTTGAGGATCGATATAATCGGGCGGAAATAATAAAACGGGATAAACTTGGAAATATTTTTGATATTCAAAACCACAATGCCATTCAATGCCCTGTATAGAACAATTTTCTATTTTTCGGACGTGGTAGTATAAATTATTTTGATATCCTGATGCAGTCCCTAACCATGTATTCTCGTCGATTTGTTCGAGCATACGGCTATAGAGTGTCCAATCATTCAAATTTTCCAAACTATAGAGATAATTAAGCGTCGTTTCCAAAGGGGACGCAATATAAGCGGATGTAGCAAAGGTATTTTCTTCCATGAAGTTTTCCTAAATTTATGGAATAAGTTGGCGAACAACTGGGCTATTATTAAACAACTCCCTTTTCACTTGTGGAAAAAGTTTATTGTGAGAACTTTTTAATGAGCCTGTTTTAGCTCTAGCTGATTTCAGCCGATCTTCTGCTAGGTTTTGTGCTGCTTGATGGGTGGAAATATTGTTTAAATTAGAGCGCTCAAAAATTTGCAGAAGTCCATCAGAAATATTGTTTAATTGCTGAAACACTTTAGCTTCTTTATAACCGATCATTTCGTTATAAACATTGATTAATCCCCCTGCGTTAATGACATAATCTGGACAATAGAGAATGTTTTTTTCGTGCAAGAGATAGCTATGAATCAATTCATTTTCGAGTTGATTATTTGCTGCACCCGCAACGATTTGCGCTTTGAGTTGGGGAATCGTCGCATCATTAAGAACACTACCTAACGCACAGGGAGAAAACAGATCTACATCTTGGCTATAAATCTCTTGAGGTTCGACGACTGTCGCCTGATAACGGCGTTTCACCTCCTCGGTTTTAGCTGGATCGAGATCGCAGACATACAGTTTAGCCCCGCGTTCGTGTAAGTATTGACAGAGATGGTGACCCACATTTCCTAAACCTTGAACCGCGACTCTCATTCCCTCTAAATTTTCCTGTTGCCAACGATAAGCGATCGCAGCTTGAATCCCTAGTAAAACTCCCATCGCCGTCACAGGGGCAGGCCCACCTGCTTTTTCTTCTTGGCCGACAACATATTGAGTCTCACAACAGATTTCGCGTACATCATCTGGGGTAAGATTGACATCTTGACCCGTGACAAATTGCCCCTGCAAGCGATGGACAAACCGCCCATAAGCCCGTAAAAGTTCTGGGTTTTTCTCCGAAGGATGGGCAATAATCACTGCCTTAGCCCCTCCTACAGGAATATTGGCACAAGCAGCCTTATAAGTCATACCACGACTTAGACGCAGTGCATCAGAAAGCGCATCGATCTCACTCACATAAGGCCAGAGACGAGTTGCACCCATCGCCGTTCCTAAACTTGTATCGTGAATCGCAATAATCGCTCTTAGATGACTTGCGCTGTCATGGCAGAATAACACCTGCTCATGTCCCATCCCTGTAACTGTTTCAAAAAGTTTCACCTATATTCACTCCTACACTAAGGGAAAAGAAATCTGTGATTCAGATTTCGTTGCTTGAACGCCTTGAACGCTCAAACTTTTATTGCGCCCTTTAGATGGAGCCAGACGCATTGCATCGATGCAAACATCGACGACGACTGGCCCAGATAAAGACATCGCTCGATTTAAAGCCGCTTCTAACTCGGATTCTTGTTCGACTCGAATACCCTCGGCACCCATGCCGCGAGCGATCGCCACAAAATCAGCTTGCGGTATCGTCGCATCGGCACCCGTTAAACCGAGTAAAAACATTCCTTGATAGCACATATTGTATCGACCATCATTGAGGACGATCCAAACGGCGGGAGCTTGGTATTTAACAGCCGTACTGACTTCACTATTCATGAGCATTGCCCCATCACCCACAATAGCCACCGCTTTTCCACCGCGTCCCAAAGCGGCTCCAACTACGCCCGTTACGTTATGTCCCATCGCTCCTACACCTGTACTAACGCGATAGCGATGAGCCTGATCGAAACGCAAAAGATGAGTTGACCAAGTAAATGAGTTTCCCGATTCTGCCAAAACCACAGCATCACTACCGTCAACGACAATACTTTGAATGGCTTTGATCAACACTTCGGGGCGTACTAGGTTTTCTACCTCTCCATCGATCTCAATGGTTTCAGGTTGGGGAAAGAGCAATTGCTGAGATGATCTGACAGGCATCGCATCCAACAAGGCTTTCACAAAAATATCGGCATCCGCAATCACAGGATAGGTTTTAGCAAATGGATAAGCCACCCCTGGTACTTTTGGATCGATATCGACATGAATTAAGCCCTCAGCAGGTATCATCGCCTCACTCCAAAACGAAGTCGGTTCCCCTAAGCGTGTTCCTAAGACTAAGATGCGTAATGGCGATCGCTCTTGTAGATACTGGATCACTGACTCATGTCCCCCGACACCTGTCACCCCGACAAACTGGGGATGAGTTTCGGGAAAAATCCCTTTACCACGTGGCGAACACATCACCGCCGCCCCTGTTTTTTCGGCAAGTTGACGAATCGAATGAGTAGCATGACGCGCCCCAAAACCAACCCAGATCGCAAATGGCCCTTCTTGCAGTAATTTAGCGACTTCGAGAATCGTCTTTTGACTGGGTAAAGGAGGATACGCCGTTAATTGAGCAGGTGGTAATGGGGTTTCGATGGGGGTTGATTGTACTCCCGTCGGGATGCTGATATGTGCGACAAAGCCCCCTGTTCCTGCCACGCCCAAAGCCAATCTACGGGCAATTTGCGGTAATTGTTTAGGTGATTCTAAAACCGTTGCTTCGTGAAACAACTGACCCGCAGTAAAGAAACTTTCTTGAGGTAGAGTATAGCTACTGGTTTCTTGAATCGCCCATCGTCCGCGTTGTGCTGCCGAAGTACAAGCCGATAGATGAATGACCTTAGCCCCTTCATCTCGCGCTGCAAATAGACCTGTTAAAGCATTGGTAATCCCTGGCCCTGCCGTTGTAAAAACGACTACGGGACGGTTACTTGTAAAGTAAGCCTCTGCCGCCGCAAACGCCGCACCCCCCTCGTGACGACAATGGATAACTTGAATGAGAGGACTATTTGATAAGGCCGCCCATAGAGTAGCCATTGCCCCACCTGATACCCCAAAGGCTTGACGCACTCCTATTTCTTCTAACACTTTGACGAGCGCTTGAGCAACCGTTAAAGAAACATCCCCATTACCGTTAAAGCTTAAATTGCTGCCATTGGGATAATGACCGTTGCCATCTATTTTTGCTGGTATCGTTTTTTGAGATACTGAGCGTTTAGCCATTATTGTTCTCTTGGTATAGTTTTGAGTTAAATACTGTTAGTGTCTGTTCCAATTGGGAAAGGTAAACCACCCCCTCCAGTGAAGGGATTTTCTCCATTAAAGAAATCACCTATTGCTGAAAAATCGTAAGTATAATCGGCTGATGTGGGATAGTTAGAGAAATCAAAATCGTAGGTATAATTGGCTGCTGTGGGATATCCATTGAGCAAATCGCCATCAGCAACATTAGATGTACTACCACCATTGGTCAAATCATCGAAATCATATTGATAGTCATCCTCTGTCGGATAATCGCCTTCAAATTCAAAATCAAAGACATAATCATCAACGGTTGTTGTAGTGTCACTCACCGTCAAAGCTTGATCGTTACTGACAACAGAATCACTACTGTCATCGGAAAACATTTCACCAATCCTACTGAAAAAATTGCCGCTATCCCAGAGTAATTCATCGTCGTCGCTAAATTCGCCGTCTTCGCTTGAGTACCATTTGCCGTCTTCATCTTTAAGTAAATAGCCTTCTCCTAAAAAGATGACGATTTCTTGTCCAGCAAAAGGATTACCACCCGCGAAAGGATTACCACCACCAAACGGAGGTGTTCCGCCACTACCACCACCACCAAATGGAGGGGTTCCACCACCACTACCACCGCCACCAAATGGAGGGGTTCCACCACTACCACCACCACCAAATGGAGGTGTTCCGCCGCTACCTATGGGATCATCATCACTAACAGAAGTGCTGCTAGGGCTGATTTCTGGTTCGTCTCCATCAATAAAAGGATTACCATCAGTAACAGGGTTCCAATCGCGCCAAGGATTGCCACCAATCCCGCCGCCACCACTACCACCACCAAACGGAGGAGTGCCGCCACCACTACCACCACGACCAAAGATATCTTCTGGGCTGTCAATTTCAAAACCAGGGATATCGAACAAACGTCCAAAGGGACTTTGACGAAGCAGTTCTAATAACTCGGAGTTATCTGAGCCACCTGTATTATTTCCAGTATCGTTATTAGTAACCATTGTTGTTGAGAAGGAATTGTTGTTTATAAGACCACTATCATCAGGAAAATTAAGCTCGTAGGTACGATCGCTATCGCTGGCTGTTGGATCATTGACTATGGTGACATTACCATTATTATCAGTCGATAAATAGCGATCGCCATTGCCTAAAATGGTTTGATTTTCGTCACTGATGCCAAGACGATTACCCAGCAGACTATTATCATTTCCATCAGGACGATTACCATTCCCCGTAATTTTATTATCATTTCCACTAGGACGGTTACCATTACCTGTTATGGCGTTATCATCACCTAAATACCAATTTCCGTTACCTGTGGTTTGGTTACCACTGCCAAAGTACCAGTTACCATTTCCCGTCGTTTGATTATAACTATTAAAATACCAGTTCCCGTTACCTGTGGTTTGGTTGTTGTCTGCTCCAGAACCGATACATCTGTCGGTATATCACCTACAAAAGATGGAATACCACCACCCGCAAACGGCGGTAGGTTGCCAGGAAAATTACTATCGCCTGGGCCAAAAACGGGATTATTATTTAATGAATTTCCGACCTGCTCACCAGACATAAAACCTCTAATCGATTGCTCAAATTTTAGACATCATACTTACTGCCCAAACAAGGACATTTATTAACTACAATAAAGTAGAATTAATAAATAAACTTATACTTCCAGAGTAAGGGCTTATTAAGATAATGATGAATTAACTAAATGAATTGACTCAAGTTTTGAGAAAATAGGATTGAGTTAAAATCTAATTTGTAGTTATGTAATGCAGCTTATTAAATTTATTTTAGAGAAGCAATCAACTTTTTGTCGGTAGCAGTGTTAATTTTTTTGATGTCTCAAACTAAATTGATCAATCCTCATCAGACAGTCAAGTCATTCAACCTAATCATTTAAAAATGTTAGCTAAGATACAACAGATTATCGGTTTACCTCTTTCTAAAGACATAGATCATAATTCAATTATTCTCTATCTTCAGAAATAAAGATAATTTTTTCATGGTATAATCTATATTGTAGAGACGAGCCATGACGCATCACTGTTATCTATTGATCACTATTGCATGAGTATTGATATAGCGATTAAATTACTGTCTGATGTAATTAATTTGGAAAAAAATTAAGAATTTAATTTTAAAGGATTAACTCTATCTTTGGACATAAAAGATTTTAATAATTTTAAAAAAATGTATCGTATAAAACAAATTTACAAGAACAAAAATATTAAACACAAATCTAAACTTTGTCTATTGTAACCTTAAAAATATCTGACTAAACTTGCAAATAAGTATCTACAAAAAATATTAATAGTTCTGCACTTTTTAATCAGCAGGCTAGGAAAGAAATTAATGACTATACAATCTCATTCTTATATAACCAGTGGTGGTGTAAGAATTTGCCGTTCGACCCAAGAAGTGAATATTACTACCGCTTTAGAAACGATTTTATCTTCTCTTGATACACAACGAGGCGGCTTATTATCGAGTAGTTATGAATACCCTGGACGCTATAAAAGATGGGCTATTGGTTTCCTTAATCCACCCTTAGAACTGGCAACTCGCGATCGCAGATTTACCCTGACAGCACATAATGAACGAGGTGAACAACTTTTATCATATCTTGCCCAAAGCCTTAGTCATCATTCCCAACTAGAACAAGTAATTGTACAAAACGATCGCATTACGGGTTTAATCAAACCAACAACGCAACTTTTTTCCGAAGAAGAAAGAAGCAAACAACCCTCCGTCTTTACCCTCATCCGCGTTTTAAGTCAAATATTTGCTAGTCCAGAAGATGAGCATTTAGGACTCTATGGAGCATTTGGCTATGACCTTGTACTACAATTTGAGTCTATTACTCAATATCGTACTCGTCCCGATGACCAAAGAGATTTAGTCTTGTATCTTCCCGATGAATTAATGGTAGTTGACTACTATCTCAAACGGGCTTATCGGGTACAATATGATTTTGAAACCCTCTTTGGCAACACTCAAGGAATGCCTCGTACTGGAGAAACCATCAATTATCGAGGTCAACCTATTCCCCTAAATCAACACTCTGACTGTCCACCCAATGAATACACACATTTAGTCGAGACAGCTTTTCAATACTTCCGTCGTGGGGACTTATTTGAAGTTGTTCCGAGTCAAAGTTTCTTCCAAACCTGTGAAGAAGCACCTACCCAACTTTTTCAAAACCTACAGCAAATTAATCCGAGTCCCTATGGATTTATTTTAAATTTAGGGGGTGAATATTTAATCGGTGCCTCTCCCGAAATGTTCGTACGAGTAGAAGACAGATATGTTGAAACCTGTCCTATTAGCGGTACGATCAGACGGGGAGAAGATGCGATCTCTGATGCGGCACAGATCCGACTATTGCTGAATTCCCATAAGGATGAAGCTGAGTTGACCATGTGTACCGATGTCGATCGTAATGACAAATCTCGCATCTGTGAACCAGGCTCAGTCAAAGTTATTGGTCGTCGTCAGATCGAACTTTATAGCCATTTGATCCATACTGTCGATCATGTTGAAGGAATTATACGCCCCGAATTTGATGCCCTAGATGCCTTTTTGACCCATACTTGGGCTGTGACTGTGACTGGCGCACCGAAACGCTCTGCCATCCAGTTTATCGAACAACACGAAAAAAGTGTACGCCGTTGGTATGGTGGGGCGGTAGGTTATTTTGCTTTTAATGGCAACCTTAATACAGGCTTGATCTTACGCACCATTCGGCTTCAAAATTCGATTGCAGAAGTGCGCGTAGGTGCTACTATTTTGGTTGACTCCGTACCAGAAGCCGAAGAACAAGAAACCTTAACTAAAGCTGCCGCCTTATTTCAAACTTTACATCAAACCAAAGAGCCAAGACAAAAAGTTATTTCTACCCAAACTACGTTAAAGTCTGAGCATCCCCCGCAACACGTGTTACTCATTGACTATGAAGATTCTTTCGTTCACACCCTAGCTAACTATCTACGTCAAACGGGTGCGATGGTGACTACCTTGCGTCATGGTTTTGATGAGTCTTTTTTAGACCCAGAAGCATTGGATCTTATTGTCCTTTCACCAGGTCCAGGTAGACCAAATGATTTTGAAGTACCTGCTACTGTCCAAACCTGCGTTAAAAGAAAAATACCTTTATTTGGTGTTTGTTTGGGTTTACAAGGCATTGTCGAGGCTTTTGGGGGACAACTCGGAGTCCTGAATTATCCACAACACGGCAAAACCTCTCGTATTTTTGTCAATGATCCAAACTCCTCTCTATTCCGTCATTTACCCATTTCTTTTGAAGTTGGTCGCTATCATTCTTTATATGCCATACCTGAACGTCTTCCAGATGACTTGAAGGTGACGGCAGTTTCAGAAGATGATGTGATTATGGCGATCGAGCATCGTACTTTACCCATTGCGGCTGTGCAGTTTCACCCAGAATCTATTATGACCCTAGCTGGCAATATCGGTTTATCGATTATCAAAAACGTTATGACTAGCTACACCAAAACCTTATCAACCCAACTTAAAGCGAATAAACTTTGAAGCTATGCTGATCCGCCGCCGTTTTACTCAAACTACTGATTATACACTTGCATCTTTGACCGAGCAGCCACGCCATATCTTAGAAAAAATTGTTTGGCACAAAGAACAAGAAATCGCAAAAAGAAAAACTCAACTATCTTTAATTGAATTGCAAACTCAACTTAAACAGGAAACTTATCCAGTCCGAGATTTTTTGCTTGCTCTTAAACAAAGTGATCTTAAACCGAGTTTAATTGCTGAGGTTAAACACGCTTCACCTAGCAAGGGTATCATCCGAGCGAATTTCGATCCGATCGATATTGCTCTAGCTTACTGTACTGGTGGTGCGACTTGTCTATCGGTTCTATGTGATTCTGTTTTCTTTGGCGGTAGTTTCGAGTATTTACAAGCGATTCGAGAACACGTTAACCTACCCCTATTGTGTAAAGAGTTTATCATCGATCCCTATCAGATCTATCTTGCTCGTAGGATGGGTGCAGATGCCGTTTTATTGATCGCGGCTATTCTTTGCGATCATGATTTACAGAACTTAATCGATCTCACTCATCGTTTAAGGATGGAAACACTGATCGAGGTACATAATGCGAAAGAATGTGAACGGGTTTTAGCTCTAAAAGACGTGAAGATGTTAGGCATTAACAATCGCAATTTAGAAGATTTTACCGTTGATTTAAGCACTACTGAACAATTGATGCGCGAATATGGTCAGTCTTTGGGTCAAAAGGAAATTACAGTCGTTAGTGAATCGGGGATACACACTTCATCTGATTTAAGACGTGTCCAGAGAGCGGGTGTGACGGCGATTTTAGTCGGAGAAAGTTTGATGAAACAATCTTATTTGGAACGAGCGGTCAAAAATTTGTATGACTTAGTTAACCCTATATAAAACATGACAATTATTACTGATACTTTTCAAAAATTACGACAACAGGGACGATGTGCGTTAATTCCGTTTATTACCGCAGGCGATCCCGACTTAGAGACAACCGCCCAAGTTTTACGGGTTTTAGACGAAAATGGAGCCGATTTAATTGAATTAGGTTTTCCTTATTCCGATCCGCTTGCTGATGGGCCTGTGATTCATGCAGCAGCAACACGCGCCCTCAAAGGAGGAACACGTTTAGAGGAAGTTCTAGAAGTTATTCAAACGGTTAGTTCTGGTATAAAAGCTCCAATTGTTCTTTTTACTTACTACAACCCGATTTTAAACCGAGGAATTCGTCCTTTTGTTGAACAGATTGCCCGTATTGGAGTAGAAGGCTTGATCGTACCAGATTTACCACTCGAAGAATCCACACTCTTATTACAAACGACGGCTGAAGTAGGAATTGACCTAACTTTATTGGTTGCTCCCACCAGTTCACCTGAACGAATTAGGGCGATCGCTGATCAGTCTAGCGGTTTTATCTATCTCGTAAGTGTTACAGGAGTAACGGGGGTGCGTTCTAATTTGCAAGGACGGGTAAAAGAGTTGTTAGGACAAATGCGAGAGGTAACCGATAAACCGATCGGCGTTGGCTTTGGGATTTCTAGCCCAGAACAAGCCCAACAAGTCCAAGAATGGGGGGCTGATGCCGTTATTGTGGGGAGTGCCTTTGTGCAACGATTAGCCGCAGGTACCCCCACAGAGGGGTTACAAGCCGTCGGTCATCTTTGCCGAGAATTAAAAACGGCTCTCGATCAACCAAAAATTGCTAGTTTGGTCTAAATTCATTTATTGACTTTTTGTAAAAAATATGGTAATCATACAGACAACTCAAAGACCCGATGCTTTAGGGCGGTTTGGTCAATTTGGCGGGAAATACGTTCCAGAAACGCTAATGCCTGCTTTAGCAGAACTTGAGACAACATTCAGACAATATCAAGACGATTCTAGCTTTCAGTCCGAATTAAATGAACTTTTGCGAGATTATGTCGGTCGTCCGAGTCCGCTATATTTTGCCGAACGTTTGACTCAACATTATCGCCGTAGTAATGGAACAGGGGCGCAAATTTATCTCAAACGAGAAGATTTAAACCATACTGGGGCGCACAAAATCAATAATGCTTTAGCTCAAGTCTTGCTCGCTAAACGCATGGGGAAACAGCGTATTATTGCCGAAACAGGTGCAGGACAACATGGTGTCGCTACTGCTACAGCTTGCGCTCGTTTTGGTCTAGACTGTGTGATTTATATGGGTGTCCATGATATGGAACGACAAGCCCTCAATGTGTTTCGGATGAAATTAATGGGGGCGCAAGTTCATCCCGTAGCATCAGGAACAGGTACCCTCAAAGATGCTACCTCTGAAGCAATACGTGACTGGGTGACCAATGTCGAAACCACTCACTATATTTTAGGCTCAGTTGCTGGCCCTCATCCCTATCCCCTCATTGTCCGAAATTTCCATACTATTATCGGTCAAGAGACTCGCGCTCAAGCTTTGGAAAAATGGGGCGGTTTACCTGATATTTTACTGGCTTGTGTGGGTGGGGGATCGAATGCGATCGGATTATTCCACGACTTTATCGATGAGCCAACAGTACGCATGATCGGCATCGAAGCAGGTGGAGAAGGGATAGACTCAGACAAACACGCTGCTACTTTAACACGGGGACGAATTGGAATCCTACACGGTGCGATGAGTTACCTACTCCAAGATGAAGACGGACAGGTGATCGAAGCCCATTCTATTAGTGCAGGTCTAGACTATCCCGGTGTGGGGCCTGAACATAGCTACTTAAAAGAATGCCAACGCGCCGAATACTATAGCGTAACCGATCAACAAGCCCTAGAAGCATTTGAACGTCTGTCTCGTTTAGAGGGTATTATACCCGCCCTCGAAACAGCACACGCTTTCGCTTATCTTGAAACCCTATGCCCTCAGTTAGAAGGAAGTCCCCATTTAGTGATTAGTTGTTCTGGACGTGGGGACAAGGATGTACAAACCGTCGCTAAATTATTTACCAAACTCCATGATTGAAACATTGATCTTAGAACAACAACCAACAACGACGATACTCTGGTCAGATCTCCTAGAACAACTCCTCTCGGGTCAATCGCTTTCGGTTCCCCAGTCTGCTGACTTAATGCAAGCTTGGCTCACTGATACTATACCGCCTGCCCTTTCTGGAGCTATTCTAACTGCAATCAATATCAAAGGTGTGACCAGTCAAGAGTTACTCGGGATGGTACAGGTTTTATATGCTCAGTCAGTTTATCCGACTTGTCCCCCTTCCCGAACAACTCCCTTAATCGATACTTGTGGCACTGGAGGAGATCTTGCATCGACTTTTAATATCTCAACAGCCGTCGCTTTTGTCGCAGCCTCCGCAGGAATAAGAGTCGCTAAACACGGCAATCGTTCCGCATCGAGTAAGACAGGTTCAGCCGATGTTCTCGAAGCCTTGGGAATTAATCTTAATGCTAACAGGGACAAAATTGAAGCAGCCGTAGAGGAAATCGGAATAACTTTTCTTTTTGCTCAAAATTGGCATCCTGCTCTCAAAAAAGTGTCTGTTTTGCGTAAAACTCTCAAAATTCGGACGATTTTCAATCTGCTTGGCCCTTTGATCAATCCATTTCAACCTACTGGACAAGTAATCGGTGTTAGCGATCGCAATTTAATCACCCCTTTTGCCGATGTTCTCTCCCAACTGGGTATTAAACGCGGCATCATTCTACATGGACGCGAAAGGCTTGACGAAGCAGGGTTAGGAGATCTAACGGATTTAGCAATTATAGACGATCGTCAGATCCAATCTTTAGTTCTCGATCCTCAAGAATTAGGAATCACACCTGTTACGACTACTGCCCTAAAAGGTGGAAATGTTGCCGAAAATGCCGAAATCTTAGCCCAAGTCCTACAAGGCAAAGGAACGCAAGCGCAACAAGATGTAGTCGCCCTCAATACCGCCCTCGCTTTGTTTGTTGGAGAAGCCATTCAGGAGGAGGGGAATTACCTAGATATGTTTGCGAAAGCTTTAGCCAATGCCAGAGAAGTTCTTTCTAGTGGAGAACCCTGGCGAAAATTAGAACAATTATCCCAATTTCTACAGTAAATAAGGAATAAAACTATGATTATCATCATCAAAAAAGGAACACCCGCCGAAGAAATTACCCGTATTTCTCAGGAATTACAGGAAAACTGGCAGATTAAACCCGAAGTCGTTGTGGGACGACATCATACAATTATTGGTGCAATTGGTGATACAGCGACTATTGACCCTTCGATCTTCCAAGAAATTAGCCCTTGGATCGAACGTGTATTAAGAGTAGAGAAACCTTTTAAACGCGCTAGTCGAGAATACTATCACGGACAAGCGAGTGAGGTTATTGTCTCGACACCCAATGGCGAGGTTAGCTTTGGTGAACATCATCCCGTCGTGGTCATTGCGGGGCCATGTGCAGTGGAAAATGAAGAAATGATCGTCCGAACCGCTAAACGAGTTAAAGCCGCAGGAGCGAAATTTTTACGAGGTGGGGCTTATAAACCGCGTACCTCACCCTATGCGTTTCAAGGACATGGGGAAAGTGCCTTAGAAATGTTATGGCAAGCCCGACAAGCAACTGGTTTAGGCATTGTCACAGAGGTAATGGATACCGTTGATATTGAACCCGTTGCCGAAGTCGCCGATATTTTGCAAATTGGGGCGCGTAATATGCAGAATTTTAACTTACTTAAAAAAGTAGGATTGCAATCTAAACCCGTTTTGCTGAAACGTGGTATGGCCGCGACAATGAATGATTGGTTGATGGCGGCAGAATATATCCTAGCATCGGGTAATCCGAATGTTATTCTCTGCGAACGAGGCATACGGACGTTCGATTGTCAATATACTCGTAATACTTTGGATCTAGCAGCGATTCCAGTATTACGATCGCTAACACATCTCCCCATTGCGATCGATCCCAGTCACGGTACTGGAGTAGCGGCATTTGTACCAACGATGGCGAAAGCGTCACTCGTTGCAGGGGCAGATGCGCTAGTGATCGAAGTTCATCCCAACCCCGCCCAAGCCTTATCGGACGGGCCGCAATCCCTTACTCCAGAACAATTCGACGATCTTAGTCGAGAAATGGCACTGCTTAACCAAGTCATTAATGACAGGGTGCAACCTGTACCTGCTTTAATTTAGGACAAAATTATGTTACCAGCCATCAACAAAGAACTGATTTCGCTACTCGGCCAGAAAATTACATCAAAAGCTAACCCTGAGCCAGACGCTGATCTGATCCATTTATTAGCGGAAAATGGTGTACCTGAATTTGTCTGGAAAAGTCTGATCCTAAATTGTACGGCGGCTCGTACTAACCCAAAATCCCCACTTTCTAATCCCCCCCAACAGGTTACGATTATTGGCGGTTGCGGGAAAATGGGCTGTTTATTCGGAGATTTCATCGCACAATTTGGTCATTGTGTCAATAATCTAAGCCGAAAGAATTGGTCAGAGGCTCCACAACTTTTGGGACAAGCGGACTTAGTTTTGATTGCAGTTCCTATAGAAGAAACTTTAACGGTGATTGAAAAAGCGAGTCAATATCTCGAACCTAAAACCGTTTTAGCGGATCTGACTAGCATCAAAACTCAAATTGTTTCAGCCATGCTAGAACATCATTCAGGCCCCGTTCTGGGTTTACATCCGATGTTTGGGCCGGGGGTTCAGTCGTTGATGGCACAAAATGTGATTGTTTGCCCAGGGCGGAATATTGAGGCCTGTCAGTGGTTTTTAGACTTAATGGAAAATAGTGGGGCAAAACTGAGTATTTGTACCAGTGAAGAACACGATCGCATGATGGCTAATATTCAAGCGATCCGTCATTTCATTACCTTCAGTCTTGGCGTATTTCTTGCACAAGAAGGTCTTGATCTGGCTCAAACGCTCAATTTTGCTAGTCCTCTCTATCGCTTGCAACTCGATCTCGTGAGCCGTTTATTTGCTCAAGATAGTTCTTTATCCTTTAAGCTGATGTTAGCGTCTCCAGAACATCAAGCCGCGATCGCTCGTTTAGAAAAGACAATTGCTCATCTAGCACAAGCGATCACAACCAAAGATCAAACCATCTTAGAACAAGCGTTTGAACAATCAAATAGCTTTTTTAGAGCAGATGCTAACCGCGCTATTCATGAAAGTAATTATCTAATTGATCGTCTCAGTATTTTTCTAGCCGCACAGGATAATTCAGAATTAACGTGAGTTTTAGGATGTAATATTTAAGGAGTTTTTGGCGAATGAACATTACTCGACTGCAATTTACTTTAGTGTTAATGCTAACGGGGGTTTTATCAAGCTTTTCTGCACCAGCACAAGCGATCGCCGTCTGGAATGAATCTGTGAATGGTGATTTGTCGGATAATGGTTTAATTCCGACTGATTTGGGACAATTACAGCGAGGAAACAATAGCCTGACAGCTACATTTTCCCTTGGACAAACCATTCCTGATACCGATTATTTTACATTTGAAGTACCGTCGCAATTATCCCTAGAACAAATTATCCTTAAATCTTTTACTCCTGAAGATGAAGGGGCCTTTTTTGCGGTTCAGACAGGCAATGTTTTCGATTTTGTCTTTACAGGGCCTAATGCTACGGGTTTACTCGGCTGGATCGATGTGGGTCAAGAGAGGCTTAATACAGATATTCTAGATGATATGGGTCGAGCCAATTTAAGTCCGAGCGCTCCTGGTGCCACTGGGTTCACACCACCCCTTCCTACTGGTCAATATTCATTCTGGTTGCGTCAAGGAGGTGAAAGACCTGTGACAGTCACTCTAGACTTTGTGACCAGCGTTCCAGAGCCTTCTACTATAGTTGGACTAGAAGCGATTTTAGGTTTGGGTAGTGCAGCTTTCCTAAAACGAAATATTTTCCGAAAAAAAGTATAGAAAAACGATTGCATTTTCTTTTTTAATGGAATTAGAAGCAATATATTATTTATTGATTTGATGCCTAAACAGGATGATTTCTACTTTGAGGATGATTTTAGGAGTGAGAAGCTTTTGTTAGCTTAAGTACAACTTAAGAATGGTCAGCCAAGACAAAATATTTATCTTCTGACTGATTGACTTTTAGCTAACATTACTCATCAAAAAAATAGTCATGTCTCAAGAATCTTTGACCATCCTGCTTATTAATGAAAACCAAATAGCCCGACAGACGTATTGTAAATATTTACAAGACGACAAATATCATACCTACACAATTTTAGAGGCGAGTTCTAGAAAACAAGCCCTGTCGATCTGTAGTGAACAATTTCCCGATGCGATCATCTTAGATTATGACTTGGAACTTGATGGGTTAGAGATCTTGAATGAGTTGCGCTCTCTTCGTGGTACTCATGATCTACCTGTCGTCAGGTTAGCCGATCAAAGAAATGAAGAAATAGCGGCGGCGACGATTAAAGGGGAGGCTTCCGACTACTTAATTAAGAGCAAAACCACAGCCGAAACACTGCGACAGGCGATTCTTCGTACTATTAAGCGAGAACAGCTAAATCGTCAACAAGAAAGAGATGTGAGCGCACGCCGACAAGCAGAAACCGCATTACAGCAACAGTTAATTAGACAACGATTGGTGATGGATATGCTCGAGCGAATTCGCCAATCTCTCCAACTTGATGAAATCCTGAACACCACCGCGAGGGAAGTCCGACAATTTTTGAATACAGATCGAGTGTTGATTTTTCGCTTTAACCCTGACTGGAGTGGTCAAGTAGCTGTAGAATCCGTTGGTGAGCAATGGTTATCTATTCGAGAAACATTGATTCATGATCCCTGTTTTAACAAACCTCAAGAAGGAGCTAGTTATGTTGAACGCTATCGCAGGGGACGGGTACAGGCTATCTCAGATATTTATACAGCAGGACTTGAACCTTGTCACGTTGAACTACTCGCTCAATTTCAAGTGAAAGCGAATTTAATTGTACCGATTTTGCAAAGAGATAATCTCTGGGGGTTATTGGTTGCCCATCATTGTCAATCTCCGCGTCAATGGCTAGAAGAAGAAATCAAATGGCTACAACAACTAGCGATGCAGGTTGGTATTGCGATTCAACAATCTTGTCTCTATGAGCAATTGCAAGATGAACTGGTGGAGCGTCAACAAATTGAAGAAGAACTGCGACAAGCGCGTGATTTCTTAGAAAAACGAGTGACACAACGAACCGTTCAACTCGCCAGTGCTAATCAGGAATTGCTATCAACCCTAGATGAACTCCAAGTGACGCAAGAAGAACTCCGTCAGCAAAATGAAGCCCTACTTGCTGCTCGTGAATTAGCGGAAGCCGAAAGCCAACGCTATCAAGATTTGTTTTCAGAAGCTCCTGATGGTTATTTAGTGACTGATATTTATGGCAAAATTCGAGAGGCGAATCGGGCGGCGGCTACTTTGCTAGGTGTCCCGCAAACCCGCCTAGTCGGTAAACCTTTAGCGGTGTTTATTGCCGCATCTGACCGCGATACTTTTAGAATGCGCTTAACTCGATTGCAGGCGGTACAGAATTGGGAAATGTGCCTTCATCCGCGATCGCGCTCCCCTTTTTATGCAGTTTTAGCGATGACTTGCATGAAAAATCCGCAAGGACAGCCAGTAGGACTACGTTGGCTCCTCCGCGATATCAGCGAACGCAAAAACGCAGAACGGCAAATCCAACAACAAGCAGCATTGATTGATATTGCGAGTGACGCAATTTTTGTTTGCGATTTGGAATATCGGATCTTATTTTGGAGCCAAGGGGCTGAACGTTTATACGGTTGGTCTGCTTCGGAAACTTTGGGAAAAAAAACTTGTGAACTTTTCTACAATAACTCTGCGACTGAGACCGAACCCGACTTAAATACTGTGATCGAGAAAAGTATCTGGTATGGGGAATTAGAACAACTGACCTTAGAGCGTCAGAGGATTATTGTAGAGAGTCGTTGGACATTGGTACGCAATGAGACAGGCGCACCACAATCGATACTTGTTGTCAATACTAATATTACAGAAAAGAAACACCTCGAAATTCAGTTTTATCGCGCTCAACGTTTGGAAAGTTTAGGAACTCTAGCCAGTGGTATTGCTCACGACCTCAATAATATCCTGCAACCGATTCTATTTATTGCTCACTTACTACGACAAAAATTCCCTCTTCTGGATACGCAAACTCAAGAACGTTTGATGATGTTAGAAGATAGTAGTCGTCGGGGTGCCTCTTTAGTCGCTCAAATTCTTTCTTTTGCTTGTGGAGATGGTGAAGAAGGAAAGCGTAGCTATGTCCAAATTAAGCATTTATTAAAGGAGACGATCCAAGTTGCTCAAAAAACCTTTCCTAAATTGATCAGAATTCAACTTAATTACCCAAAACAGGAGTTATGGACGGTTCATGCGGATGCAACTCAACTCCATCAAGTATTTATGAATTTAATTGTTAATGCTCGTGATGCGATGCCAGAAGGCGGTAATCTGACGATTACGGCGGAAAATTTTTTGCTTGATGAGACTTATGCTCGGATGGAATTAGAAGCGCATTCAGGGCTTTATGTGTCTATTGCGATCGCTGATACAGGTACGGGTATTGCACCCGAAATTAAAGAGCGAATTTTTGATCCTTTTTTTACGACGAAGGAACAGGGAAAAGGAACGGGATTAGGTCTTTCTACGGTTTTGGGTATTGTCAAAAATCATGGGGGTTTTGTTCAAGTTAAAAGTGTTCTTAATCAAGGTAGTGAATTTAAAGTCTATTTACCAGCTGTCGAGACTCAAGTCAGTGAGCCGACAGATTTCATCGAATTATCTGATGGCAATGGACAAATGATTTTAATTGTTGATGATGAATCTCTGATCAGAGAAATCGCTCAATCGGCATTAGAGGAGCATAATTATCGGACGCTCACTGCAAATGATGGAATTGAAGCGATCGCTCTTTATGCTCAATATCAGCATGAGATTGATGTTGTTTTAATCGATCTCATGATGCCTGAAATGGATGGAATCACGGCGATTCGCGCTTTACAAAAAATCAATCCTCAACTCAAGTTTATTGTGACTAGCGGGCTTGCATCGAGTAGTAAGCTCAATAATATTACCGATTTGGGGGTTTCTACTTTTTTAGCTAAACCTTATACGGAAACCGAATTATTAAAGGCTCTACGCAGCCTATTTGTCACGTAACTATTTTTCTTCTCTCCAAGCTTTGGGTGTAATTCCTCGATATTGGCGAAACTGACGAAAGAAATAGCTTGCATTAGAATAGCCCACAGTAGTCGCAATTTGTTCTACTGACCATGTTGTATTTCTGAGTAATGTACAAGCTTCTACTAAACGGCGTTCGATAATCCATCGATTGACAGTATGTCCTGTTTCTTGTTTAACTTGGTTAGTCAAATAAGCAGGGGAATAGCCGACTGCTTGTGCTACGTCTGATAAAGAAATCTCTCGATGATAATTAGCCTCAATAAAGTTAAAAACCTCATTAAAAGGGGAAACCGTCGGAAAAATAGATGTTATCTCTTGTTGCGTGGGAATTGAGTTTGATGCCGAATCAATGGAGTTTTTGTGAACTTCATTTAATACGTCTTGACACCGCGCTAAATAACAGCGTTCAAGAATGGCTTTTCGTTGAAGTCGTGCCGAAACGGCTGCTAATAATTCTTCAGGCATTAGGGGTTTAGTTAAATAATCATCTGCTCCTAATTCCATCGCTTGACGATATTCAACTTTTGCTGTTTTCGCCGTCAGAAAAATTAGCGGGATTAAGGATGTTGTTGGATCTTGACGCAGTTGATTAAGAACACCATAGCCATCTAATTCAGGCATAATAATATCACACAAGATCAGATCGGGTAAATGTTGTCTGGCTTGCTTGATACCGCTAATCCCATTTTCGGCACTAATGATTTTATATCCTTGAGACTCTAAAAATTCTTGAAATAAATCACGATTTAATGAGTCGTCCTCAATTAACAATATATCTGCCATAAATTTTATAGCCTAAGTGATTGAGCGATTAACTAAAAATTGTGGCGGGGCTTAAAGAAGATCAGGTGAACTGATGCCTTATGATAAATTAAATTTTTTCCGTTATTCTCCAAGCAAGAAAATATCTTGTTTTTCAATAGGAGTAATAAGCGGGCTACTCGTAATCTTATGTGTATGTTAATTTTTATAAATCAATCTTAAGATAGATTTTATTTTAATCAAATCACTTTTAAAAACATGATTATTTTTACTTTTTTCTTTTCTCTTCTCCACTTGTGGAAAGACAGATTTTATTTTGATCAAATCACTTTTAAAAACATGATTATTTTTACCCCTCAACCTAGTCTTCTTTATGATTGGTGAGGGCTGGCGCAGGTGAGGTAAGGTGATTAATTTATAGAAAAATTACACTTTTTTTGAATATTGTTATCTAGAAAACAAAGTGAATTTTCACTATCAAAAAAATGTTCATCTTTAGCAATAAAATCTTGATTATTTTATCGATTTTAACTTTTGTTACCTAAGTTGTCTTGTGAATAATGTATAATCTTTTTTCTGTCTTTTTTCACAAACATCTTTTGCAATCTACGATAGAAAGTATCAATATAGGTAAAAATCACAGGCACAACAACTAAGGTTAATAGCGTCGATGTTGTAAAACCACCAATAACTGCGATCGCCATTGGGCTACGAGTTTCGCCATCTGCACCCAATTCTAGAGCAATAGGGATCATACCGATGATCGTAGAAACAGAAGTCATCATAATCGGACGTAAACGGCTAATACCTGCTTCTAGAGTGGCTTTGTATTGTGATTTTCCTTCTTGTAAGGCAGCAAGGGCAAAATCGACCAAAAGAATCGCATTTTTAGTCACTAACCCCATTAATAAGACAATACCAATTAAGGCAAATAATCCTAATTCTTTTTGGGCAATGAGTAACCCTAAAAATGCCCCACCAATGGAAAGGGGTAAAGCGGTTAAAATTGCCACAGGATAGAGGAAATTGTTATACAGTAGCACTAAAACGCCATAAATTCCCAATACCGCTAAACCTAAAGCCGCTAGAAAGCGACTAAAGATATCTCGCATGATTTTCGCTTCCCCAAAAGGTTCTTCTGTGACTTCTGCGGGTAAGGGGTTCATTGCAGGTAAAGCGCGAATTTTCGTTAATGCTTGCCCTAATGATAATCCTTCTAAATTTGCCCCTAATTCCACACGACGACTGCGGTTAAAGCGTTCAATTTCAGCAGGGCCACTTCCTAAACTAATATTAGCAACTGAACTCAACGGAACTAGGGTACCATCAGAACTGGGAACTCTTAAGTTTTTTAGCGTGTCAATTTCGCTCCGTTCAATAGAAGCAATTTTAACTCTAATGGGAATTTGTCGATCGCTTAAATTAAATTTAGCTAAGTTAGAATCATTATCCCCAATCAAAGCGAGAGATGCTGTACGTGCGATCGCTTGTACCGAGACATTCTGATCCGCCGCCCGTATGGGATCGGGTGTAATAATAATTTCAGGTTTAACTAGGCTAATACTCGAAGTGACTTCGACTAAACCTGGAACACTTCGCATTTGTCGTTCTAAGGTGTTCGCCGTTTGTGCTAATAATTCGCCATTTTCGCTTTTTAAGACGATAGAAACGTCTTTACTACCACCTCCCGCGCCCTGACTCCGAAAAGATACCCGCGCCCCAGGTATTTCTCTAAATTCTAAGCGCATTTTCTCTTCAAATTCTTGTTGAGAGATATTTCTTTCATCTTTGGGAATCAGATTAACGTATACTGTTGCGGTGTTAACTTTACTGCCCCCAATATTGGCTAAAACGCTACTCACTTCAGAATTATTGCGTAATAACTGGGTGGTTTCTTGAACGACATTAGTTGTATCAGCAAGAGTTGAACCAGGAGGAAGATCCACAGTAACAGTACTTAAACCTGTATCGGGGCTACTAAATAAACCTTGAGGAATGAAGGGAATGAGTTGTAAGCTACCAATGAAAAAGACGATCGCAATAATCAGTGTTGTAATACGATGATGTAACGCCCATTTGAGTAAACGACGATAAATACCCCAACCCGAAGTATATGTATTTTGATCTAAATTTTGGACTCTTTTGGGTTTCAGTACATACGCACTGACCATCGGCGTAATTGTTACGGCAACGAGGGAGGAAAAGATCGTAGAAACAGATACAGTGACACCGAAGGGTTTAAAAAATTGTCCAGGTATACCTCCCATAAATGCGACGGGGAGAAATACAGCGATAATAGTCGCCGCAGATGCTAAAACCGCTAACCCAATTTCACTAGAGGCATCGACAGCAGCTTGATAGGGTGTTTTTCCTTCTTGTAGGTGAGTATCGATATTTTCCACCATACAAACCGCATCATCGACTAAGTTCCCAATAGCAAGGGCTAAACCCAGTAATGTCATACCGTTAAGGGTATAGCCAAATGCTTGCATCACCCAAAATGTGGGAATAATCGATAGGGGAAGTGCGATCGCAGTAATCAGCGTCATCCGCCAATCTCTGAGGAAAAGCCCTACCACAATAACGGTTAAAATGCAACCACTAATTAAATCATTAAGGGTTCCTTGATAAGACTCTTTAATATCTTTGGCGCGTGTAAAAACGAGATTAAATTTAAGATCATCAGGTAAGCTTTGTTCTAAATTAGCGATCGCAACCCTAACTGCTTCTTCAACCGTGACTAAGGTACTACCACTACTTCGTAAAACCGAGAAACCAACAACTGATTTACCATTAAGATAAGCCGAAGATCGCGGATCAGCATAACTATCTTCTACCTTTCCTAAATTTCCAAGCGGAACATTATCACCATTGGGTAAAACGATGCGATAATTGCTTAAATCTGCTACTGTTTTCGCACTGCCAAGGGTTCTGACGGTTTGTTCACTGCCACCAACTTCAGAACGTCCCCCAGGTAAATTAATATTAAAATTGCGGATCTGATCATTGACTTGTGTCGCGGTAATACCATATGCGAGCAAGCGACTGGGATCTAAGTCTACTCTAATTTCTCGATCTACTCCACCAATGCGATCAATTTGTGCTACACCTTGGACATTGGCTAAAACTCGGCTAATTCTGCGATCAACTAAATCACTTAGTTCCTCTACCGAGCGCTTATCTGATGATACGGCATAGGTAATGACTGAGCCACCAGAAAATTCTAATCTTTTAACAATAGGTTCATTGATATCTTGCGGTAAATCTTGCCGAATTTGGGCAACCGCATTACGAACATCATTGGTTGCTTGGTTGCTATCGGTTCCAAGGACAAAATTAACGGTAGTAGTGCTTGAACTTTCGGCAACGTTTGAGCTAATCTGATCGATATTCCCTAAACCTGCCACCGCATCTTCGATCTTTTTGGTGACTTGGGTTTCGAGTTCCACTGGCCCCGCACCCGGTTGCGTTACAGTAATAATCACTGCGGGTACGTCGATATTAGGATTACGATCAATGCCTAAACTAATAAAAGAAAACCATCCCGCCAACGCTAGTACAAGAAAACTAACTAAAATCGGGATCGGGTTTTTAATTGACCAAGTGGATAGATTAAAGGACATAGTTTAAGTTAGGATTTAATCTGAATTTTGTCGCCATCATTAAGATAAGCTGCACCTTTGATCACAATGCGATCCCCTACATTTAATCCGTTGGTGATTTCGATCTGATTATTGGGTAGAATTTCGCCTAGGCTAACGGTTTGAGCAATGACTGTGTTGTTGGGTTGGATAATGTATGCAATTGCTTTTCCATCCGACTGGGGTAAAATTCCATCCATCGGCACCGTTATGCTTGTTGCGCTATTTGTCACAATAGAAGCCCGTAGAAACATTCCAGGTTTGAGGGAGCCGAAAAAGGGTAAATCAACTTTCACCGTTGCCTGACGCGATTCTATATCAACTACAGGGTTAATTTCTCGGATGGTACCTATTAGTTTTAGGCTTGAATCGGCATCGGAGGTAATTTCAACTTTTTGACCAATACGAATGGCGGTTAATTGATTTTCAGGGATTTTGAGGTGTAATTCTAAGCGTTCTGCTTCGATAATTTCAAATAAAGCCCCTTGTGATGAAGCATTAGTGGTATCTCCTACTCTGGCATTGCGTTGAGTAATTTTGCCGTTGACTGGGGAGATAATACGAGTATTTTTTAGTTGGGCGGTGATGACTTGGACTTGACTTTTAGCTTGGGCGAGTTGGGCTGTTGCTTGAGCAATGACTTCAGAACGCGGCCCTGCTTGTAATTCGGCTAGTTGCTGTTGATTTTCTCTGAGTTCGGCTTCTGTTCTGCGGACTAGGGCGAGTTTACTACGTTCATCGTTGATTGCTTCATCAAGTCGATCTCGTGCGATCGCTCCTTCTGCTTCTAGGGTTTGGTTTCTCGATAGTCTTTTTTTCGCTAAGTCCCAATCTGATTTTACTTGAGTTAGTTCGGCTTCTGTTTGTCTGACTGATTCTCTGGCTCTTGCTATTTCTTCGGTTCGAGTTCCTGCTTTCAGTTCAGCTAAACGGGCTTGGGCTTGGGCGACACTGGCTTGGGCTTGGGCTAACTGGGCTTGTAGAATAGAATCATCTAATCTGGCTAAAAGTTGTCCTGCGCTGACCGATGCCCCTTCATCGACATAGATTTCTTGTATTTGTAATCCATTGGCTTGAGCATTGACGGTAATCAATTCATCGGCCGTAACGGTACCTGTTGCTTTAAGTGTACGATTGATGGGGGATAGTTGAACGGTTGAAACCGTCACACTTTGGGCAGGGGCTTGGGCTGTGGGGGCAACGCTTTGAGGGGCTTCAGTTTGTTTAGGTTGAGCGAAAAATTTTGTACCGCCCAAGGTTAATAAGGCACCTAATCCAATTCCAACTAGAACACCTTTACTACCCGACAGTAAAGATGACTGATTACGCTTTTTGGTTGGTGTCGCATCGAATTGATATTCGTGTTCTATTTCAGTTGGGGGTTGGTTACCGTTGTTCTTAAAGATATCTTGCGTCACGTCTAGCCCTCTGCGATGTGAACGGGAACTCGATGTATGTAAACTTTTGTTTCTATATTTTAATATAACTTAAAACTGCTTCACTCTGGGGAGATGGAGGATCTTCAAAAGGAATAAATTTAGGTGCACTTAAAAATACAGTCAAAGAGATAGTCTAAAAGCTATGCGATCTATAGAGTGATTAACCGAAGAAATTTTATCTTTGTCCAACGCTTCTAAAGTTTTATTGATAGGAAAGTTAGTCGAAGGAAATAATCGGAAAAATCAGTGTAAAATTTGTGCCGAGTCCTACTTGACTTTCTACTTTAATTGTGCCTTGATGAGCTTCGACACATCGCTGTACGATCGCAAGTCCTAAACCTGTTCCTGGTATGAGATCGACGTTACTTCCACGATAGAAGGGGTTAAATAGATTGTTGAGGTCTTCAGTAGGAATACCCATTCCTTGATCTTGGATCTCAAAAATCATTTGTTCGGCTTCTGCAATCACGGTAAGATGAATCGTTCCACCTTCGGGTGAATATTTAATCGCATTGCCAATCAAGTTTGTTAAAATATGCCGTAGTAATGTTTCATCCCACAACCCCTCTTGTAAATTGCCTTGAGTCGTCAAAATAATTTGATGTTTTCCTTTACTACTAAGTTGTAGAGTTTCAACTATTCTTTTACAAAAATATTCTAAATCAATCGCTTCAAACTGACACAGTAACCGTCCTGAGTCGGCACGACCAATTAAAAGAACTTCGGTTAATAATTGATCCATATCTTTAATCGCGGTACGAATCATGCGAAAATAAGATATTTGTTGCTCTTTGGTTAGGCGATCGCGACTGTCTTCTAACAATCCTGCTGATAAAAGAATCGTATTCAAAGGATTTCTAAAATCATGGGACAACATCGAAACAAATTCAGTTTTTAGTAGATTAAGTTCCTGTGCTTTGATAAGTTCTGCGGTGCGTTCTTGTACTCGTACTTCTAGTACTTTTTTAGTCTCTCGTAACGCTTCTTCGGTTTGTTTGCGTTCAATTGCATAACACAAGGAACGGACTAACAAATCTAAATTCACCTGACGTTTTACTAAATAATCTTGCGCTCCACATCGTAACGATTCTAAGGCAAGCTGATCATCATTGGTATTGGTTAGAACAACGATCGGAAGTTGTGGAACCGTTTGCACCAAGGAAACAACAGAATCTAACCCTTGACTATCGGGAAGAGTTAAATCAAGTAAAATAACATCAAAAGATTGATTTTTTAGTTGTTTGAGTCCATCTTTAAGACGTTGCACATGAGACCAACTAAACTGTTTAGGTTGGGAACCTTTGAGGATTTCTTGTAATAGTCTTGCTTCAGCGATATTATCTTCGATTAGCAAAACACGGATGATATCAGACGAAATCATTGTTATATATCCCTGTTCCTCCTCTAACTATTTTTGCTTATTCAAAAGGTAAGGTGACTGTGCTTAACCAAAATTCTTCTATCCCTTTGACAATTTTAAACAGTTCATTGAGATTGCGAGATTTAGTAATGTAGCAATTGACGTGCAATTCATAACTATAATAAATGTCCTCCTCGTTGCGCGATGTCGTTAAAACAACAACTGGAATTCTTTTCAATTCAGGATCAGATTTAATTTCAGCAAGCACTTCTCGACCATCTTTACGGGGAAGATTAAGATCGAGCAGAATTAAGTTAGGACGGAGAGCATCACTATACTCTCCCTCTTTGCGCAAATAGGCCATTGCATCCATCCCATTCCTGACGATAATCAGTTCATGAGAGACAGAACTACTTTTCAGCACTTCTTGAACTAAGCGGATATCAGCTTTACTGTCTTCCACCAACAAGATAATTTTGTGCTTGGCGACCTCTTCTGCGATCACGTTCACGGCCTCCTATGGGAATGGTAAAATAAAATGTGGCTCCTTGTCCGAGTTCAGATTCTACCCAAACTCGTCCTCTGTGACACTCAAGAATTTTCTTACAAATTGCTAACCCCATTCCAGTCCCTGGATATTCATCCCGTGTATGCAGACGTTGGAAAATGACAAAGATTCGTTCAGAAAACTGAGGCTCGATTCCAATTCCATTATCACGTACCGCAAATAACCAGACATCCTCTAAGCGTTGTGCGCTAATGGATATTTCTGGGGGTTGTTCGCTACGGAATTTAATCGCATTTCCGATCAGATTTTGGAACAATTGCATTAATTGTGTACTATCGGCCAAAATCGTCGGTAGGGGATCATGAGTAATCTTAGCACCTGTTTCGGCAATTCGTCCCCGTAGATTAGCTAAAGCTCTGTCTAAAGCGGTTTCAGCATTAGTCAGTTGATATTCTACTCCCTGCATATCCACTTTAGAATAAGCTAAAACATCATCAATCAGAGTTTGCATTAAACTAACACCCTCGACGGCGAAATTGATAAATTCTTTCGCATCTTCATCGAGTTCCCCTTGATAGCGCATTTCTAGCAATTGTACATAGTTAGCGACTTGGTTAAGGGGTTCTTGTAAGTCATGGGATGCAACATAGGCAAACTTTTTCAATTCAGCGTTAGACCGTTCTAAATCTTGTGCGAGTTGGGCTAATTCATCCGCTTGTCGCAGTACAATGTTAACGATCGCTTTTCTGAGTTCTAAAGCTGCATTGACTTCGACTTGTTTCCAAGGAAGCGAGGATAAACGTACTGTTTCTTTCCACAATTCAAAAGATTTACGCGGACACAAACGGAGATTACCATTATTATTAGTCGTAGAGAACGCTTTATTGGGATCTCCTCCCCAGTTTACCGTCTGAATGACTTCGGGACGGAACCACAGAACATAATTTCGTTTAGATATTGGAATGGCTAAAAGTCCACTGGCAATATCTTTGTACTTTATTGCATCTGGATAAATCTGCGGTAAAGAATCTGTATAAAAGATCTCATCATTTACATTATTCTGTAACCATTGAATGAGATAGTTTAGTTCTTCTTCTTCGGGTGTTCTACCGACTAAGGTATAATTTCCACTAATACAAATCGCTGCACCCTGGGAACTGGTAACACTTAAAAGATTGGGGTTATGTTTGACTAAACCATTAATAAAATTATCATCTTGGGACATATAATCAATCAAAAGCGATTGAGTGTAATTTAGTCTCATCCGATAATCATAATCTTCGGTTTCTTCACGGGAGGAAATTTCAGAAAATACAACACGTCCTAAGAATTCGCAAGCTTTACGCAATTCATAGGATACATATTTCGGGGTTTGATGATGACAAGCAATAATTCCCCAAAGTTTTTGATCTTTAATTAGAGAAATCGTCAGAGAAGACCCCACATTCATGTTATGAAGATATTCTAAATGGCAAGGTGAGGCACTTCTGAGGATCGAATGGGTAAAATCAATCGGTTGCTCAATAATAGGATTAATTGCAGGAATGAGTTGAACTGATGAAGCTTTCGCATCAGGAATCAAACGAATCCAATTAGAACTTAGTAATTGTCTTGCGGGTTTAGGAATATCTGTTTCAGGAAAACGTAAACCTAAATAAGATTCTAATTCATCTAATTTATCTTCTGCTAACACATCACCGTGATTATCTTCATCAAATCGATATAACATGACGCGATCAAAGTCGGTCATTTTGCGAATTTCTTGAACAATCACTTGACAAAAATCATTAAGTGTGGATGTTTCTTCAAGTTTATTAATCGAAGTTTTTGCTAGATGATAGAAACTCAAAAAAGGAATATTTTCATAAGAGATCGCAGGTTCTAATTCTAGGATGAGCATTCCTTGAGAATTACGATGGAAAATGCCATCAAATACTACATATTCATCCCCTTGAACTCTAGCCCAAACTTTAGACGGATTGAGAAAATCAAAATTGTCGTCTTGAATCCCTTCTTTGATGCGTTCAAGTTGGAAAGAATCAAAAATATCTTCTAAGTTAGCGTCTAAAATTTCGTCAATTTGTAAACCTAAAATCTGTTGAGCATTACTACTTACTTGGACAATGTTTAAATCGGGTTCATCTAGAACAAAAACAACACCATGAGGTTGAATTTGATGATATAAATGAATCGGTTCTTCGAGACGAGCTAGATCAGGATTTTGAGCGGAAAAGTCTACCTGAGTCATAAGTTTTACTCCTAAAAAATTCTTTTTTTCTCTACCCTTTTGGGTTTTGTTTTCTCTGTTTAAGCTAAAAAAATGAACCAATTTAGCTATCAATGGAATGAGTAATAATAACTATTTTTATCTAAGGGTTGGATTGGCTATATAGTAGTATAGCTTACAGATTTTTAATTCCTCTTTGAGTTTCTATTAACTATTGCGTTGTTTTTTCAAGCAACTGTAAGGAAAAGATGTGAATGATATAATAAATTCATATTTGTTATTATTTCGTTATAAAACTTGATGACAATTGCTAAAAATCCAGTTGTTCTCGTTCATGGGCTTTATGATACAGTCACCGTGTTTGATACAATATCGACTGATTTAGCTCAATCAGGCTGGTTAGTTCATTCACTTAATTTAATTCCTAATTATGGGAGTGCTAAACTCGAAATCTTAGCTTTACAACTGGCTGAATATATTACTCATACCTTTCCAGCAGACCAACCTATTGATATTATTGGCTTTAGTATGGGTGGTTTAATTACAAGATATTATTTACAACGATTAGAAGGAATCAAAAAAGTCCAACGCTATATTAATATTTCAGCACCTAATCGAGGAACAACGATCGCATATTCATTACCCCTACCTGGAATTGTCCAAATGCGTCCCGATAGTGATTTTATCAAAGACTTAAATCAAGATTGCCAACATCGATTAAATCAAATCAAATGTACTTTTATCTGGACACCCTACGATTTAATGATTGTACCTGCTAGTAGTACTTTGTTAGGCATTGGACGAGAAATCCAGATACCAGTTATCCTTCATGCGTGGATGGTTAAAGATCAACGGGTACTCAAAGCAATTAAGGAAGCGTTACTCGAACCAATTATGTAATAGAGGTTACAAAAGAAGAGAAAAGTTTAGATTAGAAGCTAATTTTACAAATATTTTAGAAATACAGAGTTATATTAATTTATATCTTGGTTAAGACTTTAAAGAATTTAGAGTCATTGAACCTTGTATGCTGAGTATAGATATCTTTCGATCGCGGGTCAAGAAAATATTTCTTTTAGTCCTAAGGAAAGCTACTGAAGGATAAACTTTACTTTTTTTACCCACTTAAAGTAACCGCTAATCCTCATTCAGATTATGATGTCCAAAAGAAAGAAAAAGTATACTTGTGATCAAAATCTGATCACGTGGGAAGATAGGCAACAACAAAAAAATTCTTGGGAAGCGACTTTTGCTCAAGATCCAATTGATTTGAGAACACTACCTAAAAATGTTGTTCTTAAAGCAAGAGACATTATTGAGGGATTAGAAAATCACAGAAATTATAGGGATTACCATGGTAAACGTCTACGTCACGATCGCTTTATTATTAGTATTCCCGTGACACGTCATTATCGTTTACTTTGTCGTGATTATGGAACGTTTTTAGTTCCTGTTTCTGTAATCTCTCATGAGGATTATAACGTGTGTAAGCCTGGGGGATGAAAGAAGACGAAATGGAAAATAGTACAATAGAAAATGGTGAACTATTGATTTGACCTCTGGTAACGTATGCAAATTTATTTAGACTACAGTGCAACCACTCCACCACGTCCAGAAGTTAAAGAAAAATTACAATCAGTTTTAACCCAACACTGGGGAAACCCTTCAAGTTTACATACTTGGGGAAACAACGCCGCAACTGTAGTCGAAACCGCTAGAATACAAGTCGCTAGTCTAATTAACGCAATAGATCCAGAATCAATTATTTTTACCTCTGGAGGAACTGAAGCGAATAATCTAGCAATTATGGGAGTAGCAAGAAAGTACAAAACACCCCAACACATTATTATTTCGAGTATAGAACATTCTTCAATTTCTGAACCTGCACGACTTTTAGAGGAATGGGGATGGGAAGTCACCCAGTTAAAAGTCAACCGAACTGGTAGAATTAACCCCATTGATTTAAAAAATGCGATTCAACCGAATACCGTTTTAGTATCGATTATCTATGGACAAAGTGAAGTCGGAACCCTACAACCGATTGAAGAATTATCCCACATTGCCCGCTCGCGTGGAATTCTTTTTCATGTTGACGCGGTACAAGTCGCGGGAAGATTACTCATTAATATAGAACAATTAAACGTCGATCTTCTTTCCCTATCCAGTCATAAACTTTATGGTGTACAGGGTGCAGGTGCATTGTATGTTAGAGAAGGAGTGGAATTAGTGCCTTTACTGGGGGGTGGAGGACAAGAAAATCATTTAAGATCAGGTACACAAGCAGTATCAACTATAGCCGCTTTTGGAGTCGCCGCAGAATTAGCAGCAACAGAATTAGAAACAGAAACCCCACGTTTAATTAGTTTACGCGATCGTCTATTCGATTTACTCGCCGATTGTCCCTATCTCATTCCCACAGGTGACAGACTTTATAGATTGCCTCATCATGTCAGTTTTATTGTAGTTGCACCTGAGTCTGAGCAGATTACAGGTAAAACGATGGTACGTCAACTGAATCTCGCAGGAATCGGCATTAGTTCGGGTTCAGCGTGTCATAGTGGTAAACTTAATCCCAGTCCAATTTTATTAGCGATGGGTTATAACTCCAAAGAATCTCTAGGTGGAATTCGTTTAACATTAGGCAGAGAAACCACCATAGAAGATATCGACTGGACAGCAATGGTTTTAAAACAAATTTTAGATCGCTTAATTCCCCCTTTGGCGGTTATTAGATAGTTATTGTGTAAAGTTCTTAGTTGTGATGTAATGATTTTATTCAACTTAATTAAACAATCTGTCGAACAAAGAACAACGCAAACGTGGACAATTTAAAAATAATTTTTAGCAAAATTAAAGTTTTCTATCGTATTTTATTAGAAAATGAAGCTCATTAAAGCCAATTATGATACTTATAGTCTGTTGACATTTACTTATTTTTCAGAAATAAGACTCTAACTTAACCAGCGTATGGACATTACAAAACAATTTGGTGAGAGAGTAAGATACTTTAGAAAACTTAAAAAACTTTCACAAGATGAACTAGCAGACTTATGCAATTTACATCGTACATATATCGGCTCTGTTGAACGTGGTGAAAGAAACATAACTTTGATTAATGCAAACAAGATAGCTAATGCTTTATCTGTAAATCTAGCTGATTTAGTGAGTAATGATGACTGAAAGAGAACTAGAAAATATTTTAGAAAAGTATCAAAATTCTTTTATTGAAAAGGTTTATGGCGCAGAAAATGAAGAAGATGATTTATTGATGAATGTATTTAGCATTCCTCCTGCACTAAAAAGAGAAAACGGACAGTATTGGGGACGCCAACTCGGTATGTGTTGGCAGAAGTTAGTTATTAAAACGTGTGAAACATATTGTCAAAATTTTCAACCAGCATTGAGAGTAGACAAAGATGAACCTTGTGATCTTATTGTAGGTCAATTTGCAATAGATACAAAATATCGTATTGGCTCAGGTGACTCTGGAAAACATAAAACAATCAAATCTTATGGCTCTTTGTTGAGAAATTTTAACTATGAACCAGTACTTTTAATTCTTAGAGAAGATAATCTACCTGCTGCTATTAAAGCGTGTAAAGTTGGAAAGTGGACAGTTTATACTGGGGATGATTCATTCAATTTTATTCAACAAATTAGCGGTTTTGATTTAAAATTATTTCTTAGTACGAGAGCGGTAGCATACCCTGTGAACCGATAAATTTGTCGAGTCGCTTATTAATTATTTCTACATATTCAGGTACTATTTCAACACCAATGTAGTTAATTTGTAATTCTTTAGCTGCTAATAATGTGGTTCCTGAGCCAGCAAAAGGATCAATAATAATTGAGTCTTTTAAGGGAGGGACAAATATTTCAACAAGCTTTTTCATTAAAGCAATTGGTTTAACTGTACAGTGTAGATTAAAGTCTTCTTCTTTTTCCCGTGGGATGCCTTCAAGAATATTAGATTGAAAACCACCGTCTAGAGTTTTAGTATAAAAAAGACCAGTACCATAGTCTAGTAAAGTTTCTATATAATTATTAACAAGAGGTTTTTGCAATACACAAATTGATTCCCACTCGTTTCTAAGACAGCTATGCCAACCCTCCCACTGTTCAGGATTATCACAGCCTTTTCTTTCTAATTGTTTTTTAATATTAATACCTTTAGGAATACCACTTGATCTTCTGTAAACGAGCATATCTCTTGCATAAAAACCAGCGTTTTCAAGTGCTACTTGTACATGGGCTACAGTACGTGTGCTGTTAAAAACAAGAACTGTTGCACCTGGTTTACAAATACGAAAAAGCTGTTCACCCCATTCAAAACACCATTTTTCATAATCCAGTATATTATTACGATTTCTTTGATACCATTTTTTATTTCTTACGCCGCCAGCTAAACCACTACCATAAGGAATATTTTTAACTAAAGTTTTATTGTTTTTCTTATTAATTCTTTCAATACGTCTTTTAATTTCTGAGTTATCCCACTTGTGACCAATAAATTCATAATTGTAAGGAGGATCAGTAATACACGCAGAAACATAATTTTCTGGAAGTGTTTGCATGACTTGTCGGCAGTCGCCAAGCAATATTTGATTTAAAGGAACTTTTTTCATTTTCTAGAAAATCATTCAAGCAAGATGATACTTATAGTATTCATTTTGAGTCAAAATGTCAACTATAATGATAAACTTGAGTTAACTTTATTGCTAAAATTTGATGATTTTTGATTATTACGGTCTAGCAAAGTAAAAATTTGTGACGATTCTATAACGTTCTACACCCATAAAAATTTGTAACATTAAACAATAAAGACATAATCTAAAGATTTATTCTTAATCTATTAAACCTAATAACTTAATCAAAATGCTACAAGTTCCTAATACATTAGAAGAAACAATTAATCAGGCAAAAGAAGCGACAAAACTCGCCTTAGAAGACGGATTAAGACGGATTCAAATTGAGTTAGTTATTCCAGAAATTGCTTTAGAAGCACAACCATTAGCCTTAGAATTTGCGTCCTTATTTGAATCTTATCAATCGGGATTAAAAGTTATCTTCGCGGATACGGGAGCCGCCGCCTTAGCACGTCGTGACTGGGGTGAAACGTGGTTTAAAGTTACTGATTTAGGAAGTCGTTTTACAGGGATAGAAACAAAAATCTCACCTGATGACCAAATCTTTTTACTAATTTGTCCTTCTTCAACAGAAGTGCAAATCGTCGAAAAATTGTGTAATTTAGCAGAAGATCGCCCTGTTATTCTTCTAATTCCTCAATTAGAAGATGTTTCCATTGTTGGAATTGGATTTGCTGCTAGACAGCTACGAGAACGTTTTTTAAATAGTCTGACTTCTGCTTATTATTTTAGGCCCCTAGAAGACGTAATTGTCTTGCGTTCTTATCCGTCTTTATGGCAAGTGTGGCTAGAAAAAGATGGAGCATATGAACTAATTGCCGAAGAAACGCAAAAACCCGCAGGTGATACTTTAGAGATCATCGTTAATCGTGCGATTCAAAAAGAGCCTAATCCGACTACAGAAACACCGAAACCAAGAAAAACAGGATTATTAGGGAATATGCAACGAATCTTAAAAGCCTTGAATCAGTAATCAGTTAAAAAGTGTAATAGAACATTTGAATTATGTTGTGGCGACCTCAAAACTGTCTTTAACTGAATTTGACTTTGAATCTTAAACAGGCGATCGTCTTATATCTATCTCATTCTATAACAATCGCCTGTTCTACACCTTTGTTATTCAACAATAGATGCAACTTCAGACTCCACCATGTGGGGGTATAAAATCCCTTGAGCAAACTTATAAGAATTGGTTTGAGCGATTTCAGTATAAGAATGACGCACTTGGGAATTAACCGCTACCGTCGTCGTATCATACATCTGTGTCGCTAGTTTCGGATAGAACCCAATTCCAACAATGAGAACCAAGAAGCAAACCGCGATAAACACTTCACGAGGTCTTGCATCACTGTAAACTGCATTCATCGGTAATACACAGTTAGTTCCAAAACACACCGCCTCATCTTCACCAAGTCTAAGATTTTTTCCTTCAATCTCACAGGTGGGGGCTGTACCCGGTTCAAAAAAGACCTGTCTGAGCATCGAAAGGAGATAAATTGGCGTTAGAATTAGACCAACTGCGGCGAGGAAAACGGTTACAGTACGGAACGGTGAACTATAGATATCACTGGTTGTTACTCCGACAAATACCGCTAATTCACTCGCAAACCCACTCATTCCTGGAAGGGCTAAAGATGCCATTGCACCAGCAGTGAATAAAGCGAATACTTTCGGCATTACTTTACCAATACTACCCATTTCATCCATCCAGAGGGTATGAGTGCGATCATATGTAACACCAGCGAGGAAGAAGAGTAAAGCAGCAATTAAACCATGAGACAGCATTTGTAACATTGCACCACTGATACCGACATCTGTAAAGGATGCAATACCAAGTAGAACAAAACCCATATGGGATACTGAAGAATAAGCTAGACGACGTTTCATGTTCGTCTGACCAAAAGAACTAAATCCACCGTAGATAATATTAATAACACCTAACATTGCGAGGACGGGTGCAAAGTAAACATGAGCATCAGGCAATAAACCTAAATTGAGGCGTATTAAACCATATCCACCCATTTTTAGTAATACACCCGCAAGAATCATCGAGACTGGTGCAGAAGCTTCACCATGAGCATCGGGTAACCAAGTATGTAAAGGGAAAATCGCTAGTTTGACACCAAAGGCAATCAATAAACCAGCATAAAGGAATAATTCTAAAGCAAGGGGATAATCTTTTAGTCTGAGTTCAAACATATCAAAGGTCGGTTGTCCACCACCATAGAGTGCCATCCCTAGACCCGCGATTAAAATAAATATAGATGCAGCAGCAGTATATAGTAAGAATTTGGTCGCAGCATAACGGCGTTTTTGACCGCCCCAAATGGAAACCAGTAAGTAAACAGGAACCAGTTCTAATTCCCACATGATGAACAGTAAGAGAACATCTTGGGCAACAAAAACCCCAATCTGTGCCGCATACAGCAATAACATGAGGAAATAGAATAAACGAGGTTTGCGATCAACTTGCCACGATGCTAGGATCGAAAGCGTGGTTACAAGTCCTGCTAAGAGTACCAGAGGCATCGATAAGCCATCGACCGAAACCGACCAACTAAAGCCAATTTGTGGTACCCAATCATACTTTTCAGCTAGTTGAAAACTAGAATTACTAACGTCGTAATTTTTCCAAAATACAAAGCACATTAAGACGAAATCCGCAAGACCTACGCCCAAAGAAAATAGGCGTACTGTTTTGCCGTCTTTATCAGGTAATACAGGAATAGCGAAGGCTGCAACGAGGGGAAGCAGTACAATAATACTTAACCAGGGAATTTGCTCGAACATGATGACAATGAGGATAAATACCTATCTGGGATATTGCTATTGTATTAAACTTTGTAAACATTTGTGAAATATTCTTTTCTCTAAACAACCATAGTATTTTATCAATGAATTAAACAATTTATATTTACAGGTTACTATTGCTATTTTTCCCTATCCAAAAGCCAAGAATAGGCGATCGCAATGATTTAGAGTGATAATGATAATATTCTGTATAAATGCCGTTCAGGAGTAAATAGAATGTCAGAAGATAGATTAGAAAAACTTGTTGAGTCTAATGCTAAATCGATACAAGCGTTGAGTGATGCGGTAGCAAGAGATTGTGAAGCATTTAATCAAGAACGCAAAGAATGGGCGCAGGATCGTCGCCGTGTTTTTGAATGGATGGCGCGTTTAGCAGCAGCACAAGCTGATTTTTATGAAATGCAAGCAGATCATCTTAGTCATTTAGATCGAATCGACGATCGCCTTACTGATATCCTCGATCGTTTAACTCCAAAACCTGATCAATGACAAACTTAGTTTAAAATTTGTTAATTTGAGCAAATTTATTACAATACCTAGCGAGAGCGTTTTAATTCATCTAAAGCTAAGTCCCTATAGTAATCAGCTATAGATAAATCTGGATTAATGTTGATAGCTTTTGTAAAATCTTGAAATGCTGCTTGATAATGTCCTAAATCATAGTTAATATTTCCTCTTAGGTAATAATTCTCTACATTATTAGGATTAAGAGTAATAGCTTCAGTAAAATCTTCTAATGCTTCTTGAGCTAATTCAAAAATTTTTTTATCCACTTCGGAAGCCTCTTGATTTATTTCTGCATATAAAACTAGATCAGTATAATAAGCATCAATTCTTTGATATTCTAAAAACTCTGCACTTATTTATAACTCTTCTTGTAATTTCAACTTAGCAATTCCTCTTTTGCTGTAAGCCTCTGCAAAATCAGACTTTATTCTAAGAACTTTCGTAAAATTTTCTATTGCTTCTTTGTGCTTTAGTTCTTTTATTTTTTGATTTCTCAAGTTATAGTAAAGTAATAATTGGCTTGAATTACTAAGCAGGGTTTATACAAAACAATATAGTTGAAAGAAACATTTTTTCTAGGAATAAGGCTATTTACACCAGTTAATAAATTATTTTTAATGATTTCAGGTAAGCAAGTATTATGACGTATTTTTAAATTTCCGATATTACTAGAACGAAGCAATCTTAAAGACAAATTTTGTTTAACAAGATTTTCTATGCTTTGAAATAGAGTCATTACTGATGGATAATTACAAAAATCACCAATAATTAAAATTGCTTCATTTTTTAAAACACTAAATAAATAATTTAGATTGTCTAAAAAAACTTCTTGTTATAAAACTAACTCATTCAAACAATTTTGGAAAAATAAAATATCTGCTTTTCTGATTTGCTGATCGTACTGAATAAATGCTCTCTCTGACAATAAATTAATTTGATGAGGAATTAAACCCGTAATTTGTTAATTACATTCAAATAGCACATAGTTTCTAGTCAAATATCTACTTAATGACCAACTATGCCAATTTATATCAAAAGTATTTAATTGTATTTTGTTTGATAAATTTGATTGATCATTAATAAAATGCTCAGTGCTACTGATTCAGGTGCGGGGCCTGCTGCAAAAAAGCAAGCTGTTAATCCTTCATTATTTTCCAATAACTTTCTTGTTATAACCTCTTTTAGATTTTCAGTAGTATTACTATCTTGAAAAGTCTCTAAACTTTTAAAGATTTCATATGCCATATTTACATACTGAGGAAAATAAGCCAACATATAAGCAGCTTGAATATTACTCGCTGTATAATCAATCTGTACTGAGTTAGTTCTATAAGCTTGTCGAAGTTGTATCACGTTTTCTTGTAAACTTTTGAGGTGAAGAAAATTTGTGTATTACCTGTAAATACACCTTGAGGGGTAATTGTCGCTAGTCGAGAGAGAAAAGCATCTCTAAACTCTGGGGCAATGGCACCCATAACAACAAC
>NZ_BLJI01000013.1 GCF_017312365.1 Chroococcus sp. FPU101 | reverse complement strand
GATTATCTGTTGTACGGATCTTTTCTTGAATTTCTTCCGCCGTCAGATGCGGTAACACTCGACTGACTCTGGACATTTCTTCTTGATCTTCCTTTTCTTCTTTCTATTTAATTTTACGCTACAATTCGCAACTTGGTATGAAACTTGGATTAGCCAACTTAGTAATGAAGGAACTTGCGCCCGCACGATAACCATCTATACGGCAGCCGTCTCGCTTGGATTTGCGATCGGTCTAGCCCTCCTGTCAATAATTAGCTCAACAGGATTGCTCCCTTACTTATTGGGTGGAGGATTTGCACTGCTGGCTTTATTAGCGATGGCGATGCACTGGGTACAAACACCTGTGTTTGAGCGTGCGCTATCTTCGATTAGTTCCTGTCGCACTTGGGGCTACCCTTGTTAATGCTGCTCTAGAAACGGCGGGTTTATCGTTTCTACCTGTTTATGCAATACGCCTCGGTTGGAGCGAAAGTTCGGCGATGTTGCTACTATCGGTACTTTTATTAGGCGCAATTTTACTACAGATTCCCATCGGCTAGCTTGGCGATCGCATGAACAGGCGAAAGTTGGTAATCGGTTTAGGTTTAGCCTTGTTTGCGGGTGCGCTGATCTGGTCTTTGGGCATTAGTACAAAAGTAGACCTCTTGCGTAAAATTAAAAAGTGAGTTAAACAAAAAGAAGAAAACTAAACACAATTAGAACAATAATGCGTTATAGACAAGCTTTAAAAATGTCGTCTGCCGATTTTAAACGCGCTTATGGAGTACCAAAAGAAACTTTTCAAAAAATGATAGAGGTAGTAGTAGAAGCTAAGGTTGGTAAGCAAGGCTGCCATTCTAAACTTTCAATTCCTGAGCAAATTTGATTAACTTTACAATATTTAAGAGAATATCGAACATTTTTCCAGATCGGTCAAGATTAGGGAGTTCATGAAGCAACGGCTTGTCGGATTGTCAGAAGAATTGAAGATATTTTAATCAAATCTGCCGAGCCGCTCGCTGACTTTTAAAGTCAGCGATACGGCGGTCGGCTGCCTTCCGCAGAAGAGTTTCGTCTACCTAGTAAACGACAACTGCAAAAAAACGAGACAGAAATTGAAGTCATTGTTGTCGATGTGGTGGAAAGCGAAATTGAGCGTCCCAAAAAAAACAGAGAAGCTACTATAGTGGAAAAAAAGGTGATCATACTCTGAAAACTCAATTAATAGTTAATCAATTAACAAAAGAAATTATTGGTACAGCTTTTAATTTGGGTAGAAGACATGACTTCTACTTATTTAAAAAAAGTAAAATAGCTATGAAGCCAAGAATACAGCTGTTAGGTGACAAAGGTTATCAAGGCATCAAGCACTATCACAAATTTAGCTTAACTCCTCACAAAACAACAAAGAAATGCCCATTAACACCTCAACAAAAAGAAGATAATCGTCAATTAGCCTCACGCAGAGTTGTCGTGGAAAATATCATTAGATGTCTCAAAGTTTTTCGGATTTTATCAAGCCGTTATCGGAATCGGCGAAAACGCTTTTGTCTTCGATTTAATCTGATTGCTGGACTCTATAATTATGAGCTAAAATTAGCTACTTCTTTGTAATTCCGCAAGAGGTCTAGTGATCGCTTATCCTTTGCTATTCGTCTGGGGTGGTCTATTTGTTGGAATTTACACGATTATGATGACTGTTGTGGGCAGTAAATTTCAAGGAGGTGATCTAGTTTCTGTCTATTCGCTCTTATCTGTAGCTTGGGGAATTGGTGCCTTTATTAGCCCATAGTTCAGCAGGTGTGGCGATGCAGCTAACACAGCATGGATTACCGATTTTTGCGACTATTGCCTGTGGCGCGTTCACTCTATTAGCTATCTTGTTTCAACGAAAAGCCTAATGGGTGAATTATTTTAGACTTTTTCAATTAAAAATGATGATGCAACAACACAAAGTTTTATCGAATTGTAACCGTAAAAATATAAGTAGCATTACTCACCCCAGAACCACCGACGATGTAGTAATCACCTGTTGCGGGTAAACGAATACTAAAAGGTTGACTATAATCTTCAGTCCCAATAACTGTATTTAAAGGTTTGCCATCAACTCCATAAAGAGTCACACTAGCTGGCCCACCCAAGCTATTGTATTTTAAGGTTAATGTCTGTCCAGCTTTGGCACCCAATATATAGATAGTAGATTCGGCATTATGAATCGTCGTACCTGTTGTTTCTTTTTTAAACTCAACACGCTTTGTTGGAAGAGAGTTTAAATGTTGTCTAATATCGTCAAATTGAGCCAGTAATGGAGGCGATGCAAGATAGGTTCCTACGATAAAAAGTAGGGTTGATAAACTACCGATTAAGAACTGTTTCATAATAAGTGTTGGTTTTCTTGAATGTGATCATAATTAACGAAGTTATTAAGTAAAAGTTAAATCTAATAGCGTTATATGTCATCTCTCTAAAGTATTTGTTGGTTAAAAGAATTCAAAAGTGATAAAATCTGACATGATGCTGATTTTTAGCTTTTTGCTCAAAATTATCTACACCATAAAAAACTTTTTTTGTCAACATTTTTAGAATTAAAAATGAGCTAAATCAATTCTTGTACGTTACTGTTTGTCTAAAATTAAATGATAAAAACTATGAAATTAACTTCTTTTTTTGGTAAGCGTTTCAGTCAATTGACATTTGTTACAGCGATCGCGCTAAATCTATATAATACAAATGCAGTCGCTTTATCCAATCTTTCATCAACTCGTGAGACTAGCTTAATCGCCCAAAAATCAGTTTGCCCTCCGTCGAGTGGTGGAAGCGAATTTGTCACAGCAGAAACGGCTAATTTTTACATCTATATTTGTGGTGGAGATTTACCCAATACCTATTTTGGTGTTGCTAAAAATTCAAAAACAGGGGGTATTATTCTCCCATTACAAAGCTATAGCAAAGATCAATTTGTCGCGGTCAATGGAAATGTGCGTTATACTCTAACTCGTCATCAGTTAATTGTGACCCGTCAAGGGAAAGTAATTCTTAAAGAAAAAGCGACTTGGCTGTTTTGAACTAGCTCAATTTACTAGCTTTTAAAAAATACAGCTTTGGCTAAAACATTACGTTGGCAACTAAAAAGTCTAATTTCTTAAGAAGTGGTTAAAAAGCTATTTATCTCCTTGACAAGATAATTAATCTAAAATTTGGAACGAACAAAGTAAATGTTTAGCGAAAAATTTCATCAGTTCACCCCAAGCATCTTCGGCAGCTGAAGGGTTATAGGATGAACGTTCATGACAGAAAAAACCATGATTCGCATCAGAATAGACTTTGATTTGATAGCTTTTGTCAAATTCCTTAAATTTGGACTCGATTTGATGAATTCGCTCAAGAGGAATAAACGGATCAGCACCACCAAAGAACAAATAGACTGGAACTGTAAGGTTAGCTATCTGATCAAGCCACTTATCTAAAACTATACCGTAGAAAGGAGCCGCCGCCGCAATCTCATCCGAGAACTGACAAACGGCTAGAAAAGACAAACCGCCACCTAAACAGAACCCTGTCACACCAATTTGCTCACGATACACATTAGGTAGGAACTTTAAATAATTGAGTGCTGCCTGTAGATCTTTTTCGATTGGCGTACCAAAATCAAGACGGTACATCATCGCCATTGCTGTTTTGACTTCATCGTAATTAAACTTATTATTAGGTAACTCGCGGTAATATAGATCAGGTACAAGAACCACATATCCTTCATTAGCAATTCGAGTAGCGACATCGCGGATATGTTGCGTTAAACCGAATGCTTCCATCAGCAGGAGAACAGCAGGCTTACGCTCGGACGCAGTACCAGTATACAGATAAGCAGGCATCTGTCCATCAGGTGTAGAAATTATCACCTCGGTTTCTTTGATTTGCATATTGCACCCTAATCGGTTCACTATGGGTATTAGGGTAGAATTATACAGTCTTTCTAAATCATAACCGAACGAGCCTCATCGACTTTAATCGTTGTTCTCGTGATAAACTTAGCCTCATCAGAAATCGACAGTAAATCGGGTCGAGGTGGGTCGCCAAAACTATTGACAACCCTATCTCAACTCGTAAGTATCTTCGTAGTCTACCAGTTCGATTTCTGTACCATCTGGATCATTAACATAGATACGGGTTTTTGTCTCAGGAGACTTAAACACGGTGTATTCAATCCCTTCTTCATCCAAGAGTGCTTTCATCGTTTCCCCATCTTTAATGACAAAACCGATATGCTCTAAATGTCCAGTGGATTGAGTGACTTCAATATTTTTAGGTGGTTGATTCAAGGCGAGATAGAATTGATGATCGCCAAAATGTTGCCAACGCCAGCCTCCCTCTACACCTTCAGCCCGTACTGTCCAGTCGGGGAATAGGGTTTGGTAAAACTCGCGTGTCTCGTCTAGATTACGACAGGTTTGATTGATATGTTCAAAGCGTCGGAATTGCATGATCTTTTACCTCGTCACTTTATAAATAATTTTCTTTATAAACTAGGATAAAGGATCAGTCTTGACTTTGTAAAGATTTTTCTTTAATTTGTTAATATGACTACACAATTTTCAAAAAAAGCAACTAACACTAAAACACGACGAGCGATCTTGAATCTGCTTAAACAAGAGGGCGCAATGGATTCACAAGCCTTAGCCTCGCGTTTAAAGATTTCGGCGATGGCAGTCCGACAACACTTGTATGCGATGCAGGATGAAAATTTAATTACCTATACTGAAGAATCACGCGCTATGGGCCGTCCTGCTAAATTGTGGCAGTTGACGAAAGAGGCTGATCGCTTTTTCCCCGATGGCTATGCGGAGTTAACTTTAGGATTGATGAATTCAGTCGTAGAAGCCTTCGGAGAGGAAGGGTTAGAGCGATTGCTGGATGTGAGAACTCGCCATCAAATCGGGGTGTATCAGTCAACAATTGAGGGACAAAATTTAGCAGAAAAATTAGAAGCTTTAGCGGATGTACGAACAGAAGAAGGCTATATGGCTGAGGTACAATCCCTTGATGACGGTTCTTTCATTTTGGTTGAAAATCATTGCCCTATCTGTGCGGCGGCTACAGCTTGTACGGGACTCTGTGCAAGAGAACTTGAAGTTTTTCAAACGGTTTTAGGGGAAGATGTGAAGGTGGAACGCACAGAACATATTGTGGCAGGGGCAAGGCGTTGTGCTTATCGAGTTGATTGCTCAGTAAACGGACAACAGCCATAAAGATTTTTCTTTCAAATATTCTTGAGACTCATTGCTCAAGGAATTAGTTTTGAGTAGTGTTAATGGTTATGTAAAGTTTTTGAGGTTTTTGCTCCATACTTTTGGCAACTGATTCTCGTACCAAATTTTGGAGTTCAAGCACCGTTATTTTCGAGTTGGGTAATTGCTCAAAATAGACCGTGATTTCAATGACACCATTGTTGTTATTGTAAGAAACCAAAGGACTAACCCCCAGCTTTTTCTCGACTGTTGTACCGATCGCTTCAGTTTGTTCGAGTAATTGCTGAATCATCTTAACCATAGTACAGGAAGGCAAAGCAAATAATAAGAGCAAACTAATCAGTAAATTAGAGAGATTAAGTCTTTTCATTAGATTTTCTCGATAATTTAAAGGAGCAAGTTTTAAAAATAATTTCTTTACTGATCAATCAGGCAATTAAAAACAAATTATGATAGCTTTTAACAAACTCTAATCTATCTAGCCATTTAAACCTCAAAAATCTTGAGTTAGCAAAAAATAAAGTAATGGTATAGCTAAACACAATCGTAAATCCTCACAGCTTTTTTACTCGATTCACTTACCATAAGTTATCTTTTAAGTATAAATTCCCTATCCAACAAAACTTTATATTCTTGTCAAATAGGGATACTACCTAGTTTTTTCGATTTAATGGGGCTTTAATTCCCTTAATCATCGAAGCGCAATGTACTATTTGCACATTTAGCTGCAAAATTAACATCTGGAGGAAAAGATAAAGCCGCTTGATTAAGACAAAGCCGATATTGATATAGATGCAAAGAACAGTTTCTAGCATATATCTGCAAATTTGCGTCGTTAGGATTTGCTTGTGCCATGTTTATCACTTGATTACAGGTTTGTACGAATTGCATTGCTTGTGGGCCTATTGTTTCTACTTCTGGAATAGAAAATTGTTGTGCGTTAGCTGCTGTTGTGAAGCAAAAAACTGTGATTGGACTGATACAACAAGCAACTAAACTGTTAATTAATTGAGGTTTTTTCATAATAGTTTTGTAAGCTAAAGATAAATTTAATTTATTTTCTACAAAACTATCTATTTCCAAAGTGGAGAAGGTGATGCAAAAATAAAAAACAATACTAATTTTGGCGTAGTTTTTCTTGGGGGTGCTTATCTAATTATTTCAACGATATTTATGTTAAATGTTTATAAAATAATAAAAGCTCCATAGGCACATTATACCTATAAACTTTTATATAAATTATTTAGTAATTTCGATAAATTTTTATATAGAAGTGAGCTAATTTTAAAAACCAACTTATTTTCTAGTTTGGCTAAAGCAAATTAAACACGGCTGTCAATTCGCTCAAAGATTTTAAACACATTTTTATCCTCAATATCAGATACATCTACTCCGAAAACTTCTTGAATCTTTTCTTCCAATTTAGTCACGTCGTTAAGAGCCTCAAAATCATAGAGAGTTGATTCATCGGAAATAAACGCCCAGCCCACCTCAAGTACTAATTCAACAAATTGATCGGCTGTTTCGCTATGTGACTGAATCCCCTCTTCTAAGGCAAATACAAGAGGTTTATGGTTAAGATCCTCTATAATTTTTGTAATCTCATCTTGATCTTTAACCTGTTTCCAATGGCGAGGGATTGTCATTTGTTTCTCTTTTTTCTTTGAGTTGTGGTAGTTTAATGAATTCTCTGTCTTAAATCGGTTATGGATTATAATCTAACAGAGTGACTTAGGGTGTGAAAATAATTTTATGTAACTAATAACGTCGATTTTTGAGAATTACTTGTTTTAATTGGCTGTTAGATATCTCAGTACTCGTGCCTCTCTTCCATTCCCAAAATTAATTAATTTGTACATATACATTGAAGTATCAGAGCCTTCGTATGTAAGCGTAATCACTGAACCAACTTTTGCATCAATTTTATTTTCGTACCACACGTAGTATTGATTGCCGTTATTAAATTGAATTAAGATTTTGTATGCTGCATATGTAGCATCCCAATTAAATCCTCGAATGACCGTTACAGACATTGTTTCTACAGCATACGCCGCAGAAGAAGTCAGTAAGACAGAAGAGGTTAGCAGTAGCGTAGCAGGAATTGAAACTTGCCAAGTTCCTATAGCAAGAAGTAGTGCTAGTAAATTGCGAACTTTTTTAGAAAATCGACCCATCCGTTTGGTAGAATTTAATTCAGATTCGGCTGTAGCTTCGAGCGAATGATGATTAGTATTGATTGGCTGAAAGTTCATTTTAATTATTCCTAATGAGATTAATTGCTATTGCTAGTAAATTTTGCATTTCTCCTTAACTGCTATTACTTACTTCTTGGAAAAACAAGGTTATGCAATTACTCAAAAATTCAGCAAAACAATAATCTTTTTAATCTATAAGTACAAGTGCATTACTCTTTGATGCGAATGGTAATGCTTTGGGTGCTATACAAATTGCTACACTCAGTACAGGTTTAAGTAATAACTAATCAAAATATATTTGTTACGGCTTGTTTTTCATCACAGCAGACTAAAATTCTAACCTAATTCATTTACTAACAAACACACGGTGAACATTGTCCCAAGTAAATCACCATGATCTTGAATAGGACTTTTGACCTTAATTTCTCCCCCCATTTGTTCGATTAATTCTTTGGCAATGGCTAACCCTAAACCAGTTCCTGGGATGTCTCCTTGTGCTTGTACTCCTCGATAATGACGTTCAAAAAGATGTGTTTGATCCTCTACTGGAATTCCATAACCCGTATCACTAATAATGATTTCTAGAGTAGTTGGCGAAACTTGTGCAGAGATGGTAACTACTTCCCCTTGTGGTGTGTATTTCAAAGCATTATCAATTAAATTACTTATAACCTCTCGCAAAGCTTTAGAATTAGCTTGAACAAGAGGCAATTTCTCTGGAATATTCGAGTTTAAAGTAATTTTCTTCTCTTGTGCGATCGCTTTTCCTGAACTGACTAAGGGTTCTAAAATATCAGTCACAGAAACAGATTCTAGTGTAACCGACGAACTTGGCAATAGAAAGCGCACCGATGATTCATGTTTATCTTCTTCTGTCAATCCTTCGGTTAAAGAACTTAATTCAATAATCGGTGTTTCTGAGGTGCGTTGTTCGATTTCTGCTTCAAACTCTTGTAATAGTTCCTGAAGCCGATCGCTTTCTCTTAAAATACCTTGAATAATCGGTTGATTGGTATCATCGGCTAAAAAACGCTTTAACAACAACTTTCCAAAGGTTTTCAAAGCAGTCAACGGATTACGGAGTTGATGCAATAAATTATCAAGACGATCTCGTTCTAATTCCCGTTGTTCTTGTTGTTCTTTTAACTGTTCGTGATACCATTTCTGTCGTTGCTCCAAAAAACAGGCTATAGCTAGAGTTTCGGCGATTTTTTCAATTTGGTCTAATTCTTGCTGATTCCATTTTCGTTCATTGCGTCGCGTTACCAACAAACCCATCATTCTCTGTTCATACACTAACGGTAAAATAATTTGTCTTTCCTGTTCTAAATCTTTTTCCCAAACTGCCAGCGATTCTGATTCTATTGCTAATGGTAGATTCGGTGAACCCGCTAGAGGTAACGCCAAGGGTGAAGTACTTTTTAGCCAAATTTTCGGTAATTCCTGAAAATATTCATTTTGCACCGTAATTGACTCTCTTGACGGATAGACCACAACTGGGATAAGCTGAGTTTCCCGACTGTTCACCCACCCCTTAGTCAGATAAACAATTCCCCAAGTAGCTTGTAACTCTTGTGTCAGTAAGACCATTTGCGCTTGACACAGCGCAATAAATTCTGGACTGGGACTGAGGGAGTGAGGAAGCGAATGAGACATATCTTAAGAAATTTTTAATATTGTTAAGTTTTGTATCAAGTTTGCGTAAAGCCTAAAAAATCGTTGTTGTATTTAGTCTATACTCAGTCTACATTCTAGCCAACTTTCCTAATTCAGTTTAAGCTTAAAGAGGCGGTTGATTTTCTAAAATAGAACGGATATAATTGCAACGGCTTTTGTAACTATGATTACAGAGATTAGCCGAAATAGGAGGTAATAGGGTTGGCAAGAAAACGGAAACGCAAGAGTCGCCGCCGTCAAGAAGGACGCAAAATATTGGAACTCGTACCCCAATATAGTATTGAAAGTGGCGAAGATAAACCAGTAACTGCCGCAAGAAAATATATACAATCAGTAGGTATAAGTCCACCAGCTTTATTGGTAGTTAAGCGGAATGAGCATACTACAGACCGCTACTTCTGGGCTGAAAAGGGTTTATTTGGAGCGCAGTATGTCGAGGAAAACCACTTCCTCTTCCCCAGTCTGCGTGATCTCCAACCTCAACCTCAAGCTAAAACACCAGTAGCAACTGTCTTAAAAGTATAATTCATCACCCGCTAGGGAAAATAATTATATCATAATGAGAGGACTTACGAATTTTCTAGATATTCTAGAATAAATCTCGTAAGTCCTTAAAATTTTTCATGAAAAATCAATCATTACTTTAATCAATCATCGCGGCATATAAACTAGCCCCAATCAGACCGACTTTAGGATTAAGCACAACAAATACAGGTATCTTTTCCATTAAGGGGCGCAACCGTCCTTTATGTTTGAAAGTTTTCATAAAGTCCCCGTTTTGCAAAAGAGGTAAAATCTTTGGTGCGATGCCACCTGCTACATAAAGCCCACCATAGGGAAGTAATTTAAGGGCTAAATTCCCTGCTTCTGCGCCATAAGCTTCAACAAATAGCCGCATCGTTTGTTCACAGAGATGATCATTTTGAGCTAATGCTGCTTTTGATACCTCCGCCGCTAAATCAATTGTGGCCTCACTGTCGGGTAACCCAAGTTCACGTTCCCAGATTGCGTAAATTTTCTTCATTTCGGGGGTTTCGCTCATGCCGTCCTGACTTCTTAAAAATTGATAAATCGCCGTAATTCCTAACCCAGAAACCACCCGTTCTACAGAAACACGGTCAATATTATATAGGGAGCGAAGATAAGTCAGAAGGCGAAATTCTAAGGATGAACGCGGGGGAAAATCAGCATGAGATCCTTCACTACTATAAACTTGATAGCGTCCATTGGGTAAAGGAATTAAAAACCCTTCACCAAGTCCTGTACCTGCCCCAAGAACAGCGATCGGAGCCTTAGAATCGCGTGGTACATTTTGTAGAGTATAGATATCGTCATCCACTAATCCTAAAACACCATAACCAATTGCAGCAAAATCATTAATCAGATGCACAACTCGAATATCTAATGTTTGTTGTAAGCGTGTTCCACTCAAAGACCAATCAATATTTGTCAGTTCAGATGTATTATTGACGACTGGCCCTGCAATACCAAAACAAGCTTTTTCAATTTTAGGAAAACTACCAATTTTAGCTAAGGCTTGGGCTAAAAATTGCTTGACCATCGGAGCTAAATCGGGATAATCTTGGCTAGGATATCGCTCCTCATACAAAGTCGTTTGAATCGGTAACTGAGATGGTTCTGAGGTTGTTTCAGATTGAACTAGACGTAAAATCGTTTTTGTTCCACCGATATCGCCCGCTAACAAAATCGACATAACTCAATTATCCTATTACTCTATCCTTATTTTAATTAACGCTGATTTAAGGTTAGAGATAGCAAATTCTCCGAATAATCTTAATATTTATGATGTGCGTTCGCGGAGCGTGCCTACGGCATCGCCAATTGCCGTTAATTCTCGACCCCCAAAAATCGCTTCACCATGCCGATAAAACTTAAATTCCAAAAAGTTATAAAAAGGATCTTCGAGAAAAAAGCTACGATGTTCTGTTAATTGACCCAAAAACCGTAATTTAGGCTCTATATAAAACGATAAAGCTTTTTCCCTTGCTCGGTGTAACAGATTTTCCCAGTCTGTTTCGTCACTAAAAATTAAACCAAAATGGCGCGGATAAATTCCTTGTTGCGGGGTAAGAGGTTCGTCGGTCACATGGGCTACTACCTGATGACCATAAAACTCTAAAATAAGTGCGTGATGATTTTCCCGTCCCACTTTACAGCCTAGCCCATCGCAATAAAAAGCTTTTGCACTTGGGATATTATTAATCGGAATTGCTAAATGAAAGATGACTTGATTATCCATTGCCTTAAATTGCCGTGACAAATTTATTTTCGCCAAATATGATTAATCTATATCAATCGATTGGGGACTATTGCCATTATTATTTGAGCTATGATCGGGAGAACTCATCATGCCCTGTTGTCCTAGCCAAGACTTTAACGGTTCGTCAGTAATTTTTAAACGGAGTAAACCAGAGAAAAAACCGCCAGCAAAAGCGATCGGCTGTTGAATTAATTCTTTCATGAGGGGCTGCAATTCATCTAGAAACATAAAAACGACTCCTAAAGCTTAATTTTTTTATCTTAGCAATTTATTTCTCAGTGTGAGGCAACATCTATAAAATAACACTTTTGTAGAAAGCGGTGAGGTAGATTGTTTGATAAAATTAAGTTGATTATAGCCCTCCAAACTTCAAAATGACTCAATTGCGTTTTTTAAAATCTTGTATTTGTTTTATTTTAATTATTTTTATTTTATCAAGTTGCAGTTTTAAACAAGCCGAGCAAAAACAACCGCTTAAATTGACATTTTGGCATGGCATCAACCCCCCACCTAACCGAGAAGTCTTTCAAAAACTTTTAGACCAATTTAATCAACAAAATTCAGATATTCAAGTTGAGGCTTTTTATGTAGGACAGAGCGATCAACAACTTCCTAAAATTTTAACGGCTGTTGTCGGGAAACAACCACCTGATCTGCTTTGGTACACTCCGCAATTAACTAGCCAACTTGTAGAATTAGATGCTATTGTTCCTCTAGAAAATTGGTTAAATAACTCACCACTAAAAGCAGAAATTATTCCGAGTTTATTTGAAACAATGGAACTTGATCAGAAAATTTATTCCATTCCATTCGCCACAAATAATACAGCCATTTTTTACCGACCGAGTTTATTTGAAAAAGCAGGAATTAAAACTATACCGCAAACGTGGAAAGACCTTCAACAAGCAGCCGAAAAATTAACTAAAGATTTAGATGGGGATGGTAAAATTGATCAGCATGGGATGTTATTATCTTTAGGAAAAGAAGAATGGGTGGTTTTTGTTTGGTTACCGTTGATGTATAGTGCAGGTGCAGAATTATTACAAAACAATCGACCTAATTTAGTTCAAACTGGAATTATTGAAACTTTAGAATTTGTCTCTAATTTAGTGAAAAATAATCTAGCGATTTTATCATCTCCAGAACGAGGATATGAATTAGATAATTTTATCAATGGGAAAGTAGCAATGCAAATCACAGGGCCTTGGACATTAGGGCAATTAAATCAAACCACAGTCGATTATAGTGCTTTTCCTATTCCTAAACAAAGAAAACTGTCGGCTGTATTAGGAGGAGAAAACTTATTTGTCTTGAAAACAACACCCCAAAGAGAAAAAGCTTGTTTAAAATTTTTAGAATATATTTTAAGTGAAAAATTTCAAACTTCTTGGGCAATTGAAACAGGATACCTACCTATTAATCTTAAATCACAACAGAGTGAAGAGTATCAAAAATTTGTCGAAGAAAATCCAGTTTTAAAAATATTTATAGACCAAATGGCATGGGTTCGCTCACGCCCAATTATGTTAGGATATAATCATCTATCAGAAAACTTAGGGAGAGCAATCGAATCATCACTGCTAGGTGAACAAACTCCTCAAGAAGCCTTAGAAACCGCCCAAAAACGCTTAGAATTGATCCTACAAGACTTACCCTAAAAAACGCTTTTTCACCACTGAATGACTATTGATTTTCGCAACATTAATATCCTTTGGGGATCAGTTTTAGTCGAAACCTTGCATCGTCTAGGACTCAAAACAGCCGTAATTTGTCCAGGTTCTCGTTCAACTCCTTTGGCGATCGCATTTGCCCAACATCCCGAAATTGATGCTATTCCTATTTTAGACGAAAGATCAGCCGCTTTTTTTGCTTTAGGACTGGCTAAACAACAGGGAATACCCGTCGCATTGGTTTGTACTTCAGGTACAGCAGGGGCGAATTTTTATCCCGCAGTCATCGAAGCAAAAGAAAGTCGAGTTCCCTTATTGGTATTAACCGCAGACCGTCCCTCAGAATTGCGTTATTGTCATGCAGGACAAACGATCGATCAGCTTAGGCTCTTTGGTCATTTTCCCACATGGCAAGCCGAATTAGCCACCCCAGAAGCGAATTTAGAAAAATTATCTTATCTACGTCAGACGATTATACACGCTTGGGGACGATCGCTTGATCCAACTCCTGGTGTAGTCCATCTAAACATACCTTTTCGAGATCCTTTACCTCCGATCCCGCAACAGATAACCCAAACTATCCAAGCGCAATGGGATGAAACAACATTTTTTTCACATCTAGAGCAAAGCGTCAAGCTTTCTCAGATTTTTTCGACAATTCCTTACAGTACATGGCAATCTATAGAAAAAGGAATTATTATTGCAGGAGTTGATCAATCGAATCATCCTCAACAGTATTGTCAAGCGATCGCAACTTTAGCCCAATACTTACAATATCCCGTTTTAGCTGAAGCATTATCACCCATCCGAAATTATTCTGATCTTAATCCTTATCTCATTTCTACCTACGATCTGATTTTAAGAAATTCTGAAATTGCCGAAAAACTAACACCCGATATCGTTATCCAAATTGGTGAACTTCCTACCAGCAAAGAGTTAAGAACGTGGTTAGAAAAAATTAATCCTACTCGTTATGTCATTACTCCTTCTCCTGATAATTTAGATGCTTTGCACGGACGAACAATTCATCTACATACTAACATTAAACAATTTACAGAATTACTACAGATCGAACCAATTCTAACCCCATCTCTTTATTTTAAACAATGGTCTGATTTAGACCGACAAATTCAATCTAAAATGACTCATAAGATGAATGAAGTCAATCATTTAGTTGAAGGAAAAGTAGCTTGGTTATTACCTCAAATCTTACCAGAACAAACACCGATTTTTATTGCGAATAGTATGCCCGTTAGAGATGTAGAATTTTTTTGGATGCCGAATTCTAAAAATTTCTATCCCTATTTTAATCGAGGTGCCAATGGGATTGATGGAACGTTATCAACCGCTTTAGGAATTAGTTATAAAAATAAAAGTAGTGTTCTCTTAACTGGGGATTTAGCTTTATTACATGACACTAATGGCTTTTTAATCAAACGAAAGATGATTGGCTCATTAACAATTATTTTAATTAATAATAATGGTGGTGGAATTTTTGAAATGTTGCCTATTGCTAAATTTGAGCCGCCCTTTGAAGATTTTTTCGCTACTCCACAAAATATTGATTTTAAACTTTTATGTCGGACTTATGATGTTCAGCATTATTTAATTAAAAAATGGTCAGAGTTAATTGATTTACTTAACCCTTTACCCTCTGAAGGATTCAGAGTTATAGAAATTCCAACCCATCGAAAAGAAAACGCTCAATGGCTAAATGAAACACTAAGTAATCTAGCTAAAAATCTTGACTATTAATTTAAAAACGTCTGGTTTTTTCAATACCATAAAAAATCCCTGATAAAATTGATAAAGCAAGTAAAACTAAAATAACTCCACCAGGAATAAACGTTAATATACCTAACCCTCTGAGTAAATAAGTAATCAACGTAAGTGCTATCAAACTGATGAATAAACGAGCGAGTATAGACATATCAATAAAAATTTTTAGTTTTGTAATCATCTTTATTTTATCCTGTTTTATGACATTTCCTGCTCATGCTTCTTTTTGCCGAAATTATAATAATCAGTTGGTGTGTATTATTTCAATTAAACGAAGTGCAAAGAACTACTGGGAATATCGCGCATCAATTAGTGTTAATGGTAAAGTTAGACCAATAGAAGTTTATAACTGTCGGCAAAAAATTAGAATACAAAATAATCAAACAATCATTCCTTTTAAAGAGAATGACGCAGGTGAATTCATTTGTAGCTTTTTTAAAAAATAAATTAAAGATTAATGCCCATGATACTATTAGATAAACTACGCCATAAATACCAAGAAGCAATGGTACGATAAGGATGCCAACTTTCTCCGATTTTCATTACTGTTTCAGGTGAGGGAATCTTTTCTAATTCATATAAATTTTGTACAGCGCGACGGATTCCTAAATCACCTGATGGTAAAATATCCAAACGTTGTAGCCAAAAAATTAAAATCATTTGTGCTGTCCATTGTCCAATCCCTTTAACTTGAATTAGAATTTCAATAACTTGCTCATCATCTAGTTTTTCTAATTCATCAAAGATTAAAGGATTGTCTGATAGATATTGCGCTAAACTTCTTAAATAACGAATTTTATATCGAGAAAGTCCAATTTTGCGTAAGTCTTCATCAGATGCTTGTAATAATGTTGTTACCTGAAGCGGTTCTACTGAAGCATATTGAAGAATTAATCGATCGTAAATTTTATTAGCCGCAACTGTTGAAATCTGTTGTGCAATAATCGCCCAAACTAAAGCAGAAAGCAAATTTGTTTTAGGAGTAGCACTTGCAAAATGACATTCACCAACTTGAGTAATTAATTGGCTTAATTTCGGGTCTTTTTCTTGTAAATAGCGAACTGCTTCTTTATACTTCATATTTAGACCAAAATTGATGTAAACAGATGTCATTTATTAAATCGTTATGTTATTTTCTCCTCGCAGGTTTTTGTGAAATTGGTGGCGGTTATTTAGTTTGGTTATGGTTGCGCGAGGGTAAAAGTTTTTTTGTTGCTATTGCAGGATGGCTTCTTTTAATCCTATACGGAATTGTCCCTGCTTTGCAACCTGCTAACTTTGGGCGTATTTATGCTGCTTATGGTGGGGTTTTTGTCATTTTATCTTTACTTTGGGGTTGGAAAATCGATAGAATACCGCCAGATTTTCCCGATTTAATTGGTTGTTTTTTAGTCGCTTTAGGTGTCGTAATTATGATGTATTATCCAAGAGGATAGCTTGCAGAATTCCTAAAAACTCGATTAGAGTAAGAAAAGAAACGATTAAAATTATTTTCTTTTGCTTGTTATGACCATTTCTCCCATTGCATCGGATATCATACCTAAAACTTGGCTCTGGAAAGGCTATTCTATTACTTATCAGCAGACTGGAGAAATTGGCCCCGCAGTCATTTTAATACATGGTTTTGGTGCATCTTGGGGACATTGGCGAAAAAATCTCCCAGTATTGGGTGAAAACTGTCGCTGTTATGCAATAGATTTAATAGGGTTTGGAGGATCAGCGAAACCAACCCCAAATCAAGAGATTAGTTATACATTTGAAACATGGGCGCAACAAATATCTGATTTTTGTCGAGAAATCGTCAAAAGTCCCGTTTTTTTAGTCGGTAATTCCATTGGATGTATTGTAGCGATGCAAACAGCCGTCGATTATCCAGATTTAGTGACAGGAGTAACCGCACTGAACTGTTCACTTCGATTATTACACGAAAAGAAACGAGCTTCAATTCCTTGGTATCGAAATATTGGTGCGTCTTTTGCTCAAAAAATTCTTAAAAATCGTGCCATTGCTCAATATTTCTTTCAACAAATCGCTAAACCTAAAACGATTAAAAAAATCCTTCTACAAGCTTATAAAAATGCCGAAGCAATTACCGATGAGTTGATTGATATAATCTTAAAACCTGCTCAAGACACTGGCGCAGTTGATGTATTTATCGCATTTACAGGCTATTCTCAAGGCCCCTTAGCAGAAGATTTATTACCTCTAATTTCTTGTCCGACTTATCTATTGTGGGGAACTGAAGATCCTTGGGAACCCATTGAATTAGGAAAAAAATTAGCAGACTATCCATCTGTAAAACAGTTTATCCCACTCGAAGGATTAGGACATTGCCCGCAAGACGAAGATCCAGCTAGAATCAATCAGATTTTACAAGAATTAATCAGAAAAACCTATGATACTGCTAAAATATGAGCCACTTGCCAATTTACCAACGGCTGAGGATTTGCCCGACTCAGACGATACACCAGTGGATAACGAATTACAGGATCTAGTACCTGGTCTATTAAAATTAATTTTAGCCTCACTGTGGGCCGAGCGCATGGATTGGTTTTTTGGCGTGGATCTGGGAATATACTATGATCCGAATGAACCTGCAATTGTACCTGATGGTTTCTTGAGTATTGGCGTTCCTCGTATTATTAACGAAAATCTACGACTGAGTTATGTTTTATGGATCGAACAAAAATTACCTACCTTAGTTATTGAGGTTGTTTCTCATAAGCGTCGCGGGGAATATTCCAAAAAGAAAGACTTCTACGCAGAAATGGGCGTATTGTATTATGTCGTCTATAACCCTCTCAGAAAAAGAAAACCGCGTCTAGAAGTTTATCGCTTAGAAAATGGGCAATATCAACGTCTAGACGGTGAACCTGTGTGGTTAGCAGACATTGGACTCGGTATCGGACGACAAAAAGTCACCCATCAAGGCGTAAATCGAGAATGGTTACTCTGGTATGATATCAATGGTCAACCCTATCCCACTCCCGAAGAACAAGTAGAAATTAGTAGACAACAAGGAATACAACAAGGGCGACAAGAACTGATTTTACGACAAATTAATTTAAAACTCGGCGAAATCAATTCTATTCAAGAAGCAAGAATCAGACAGCTAACCATATCTCAGCTAGATGAATTGGGAGTCCAATTATTTAACTTTTCTAATCTAAATGAGCTAGACGAGTGGTTGCGGCAGTTATAATATTCGCTATAAAAATTAGACATGAAATTATTACCCTCGACACTCATCAAAGTCTTGAAATTTATAACATTACGCCGAAAATTCAAGACCTCTTAGCAACTACCGATATTCAAAACGGTCAAGTTCTGGTTTTCTCGCGCCATACTACCACTGCAATAGTCATTAACGAAGACGAAGAGAGACTGCTAGAAGATATTAAAACTTATTTGAGAAAACTCGCCCCCGAAACCGACAAATATTTACACAACGACTTACACTTACGCATTGTTCCAGAAGATGAACCTATCAATGCACATTCGCATCTGATGGCAATGACCCTCAGTACCAGTGAAGATATAAGTTCTACACTTGTGTTACACTAAACCAAGAGAAATCAAGGTTTTAAGGTTTTAAGACGCTTTATCATTATCAATAAAGCCTATTGGGTTGGTCACTGTTGGTCATCTTTGAACAATTAGTGACTAGAAAATGAGTAGAAAAAACCAAGAACTAAACCCACCAAAAAGAAGAAAAACCTCTAAAGGCGATGTTAGTGTTCAAGTGGACAAAGATCGCCTGAGACTCTATTGGAGGTTTCAAGGAAAGCCTTGCTTTCTATATTTAGGACTTCCTGATTCTAAAATTAATCGCTCAGTAGCTCAAGCCAAAGCTCATCAGATTACAATCGATCTGGCCACTGGGAATTATGACCCAACCTTAGAGAAGTATTTACCTCAATCTGTATACAGTCCTAACAAGTCAACAATCTGGGAGTTATACGAGAAGTTTTGGGCATGGAAAAGTAAAACTGAGTCGATTACGACACAGCGATCCTCGGGTAATTACAGGTATGCGATTAAGCTTGTCCTCAGATATCAAAAAGTTGATGATTTAGCAGTATCTGGTGTATCACAAGATTTTGTTTATGGTTTTGTTAAATGGGCAAAAACTAAAATATCTCATGCTACTTTGACAACTTATTTATGTCTGCTAAAAGCCATCTGGGATTATGCCAAGCTTAACCCTAACCCTTGGAATGTAACAACAAAAGCCCAAAAGCTAAAAACCCCACCATCGCCTTTTACTCTAGATGAAGTTCATCGAATTATAGACGCTTTCCATAATCACACTACATTGTTTTTCTATGGCGATTTTGTCGAGTTCTTGCTGTGTTCTGGAATGAGGATCGGTGAAGTAGCTGGTTTGAAGTGGAATCATGTACGAGAAGACTGTACACAGATCTGGGTGTCGGAATGCTTGACTAAAGGACAAACCAGACCTGCTAAATCAAATAGCGATCGTACTATTAATTTATCCCCTAGATTAACAAATATGCTTCTTAAAAGGCGTTCTGATTATTCTCATCTATCAGAATATGTTTTTCTATCAAGTCGAGGTTTGGCTATTGATTCTGCCAATTTTAGACAACGATGGAGAAAAGTTTTAGACAGCTTAGGTATCACTTATCGAAAACCTTACCTAACCAGAAAAACTTTTATTAGTCATTGTCTAGCAAAAGGAATGAACCCTGTAGATATAGCCAAAATGACAGGCCATGATGTGGCTGTTTTGTTCAAACACTATTCAGGTGTGATTGAAAATTTAAGCTTACCAGATGTTTTTTGAGGTTATTTAATAAGCTTTAAAATTGATTAAGTTATCATTTTTTAAAACAAACAAGCTAACATTATTAATAGCAGTTTATATATATGTTTTTATATAAATTAATCTGTTTTTCAGTAACTTGTTAAGTTAAGGAATGATACAAAACGCCCATATCTAGAAAAATATTTTTTGCAAATATGGAGAGTTAAAGTTATTATTTATTAGTCAATTAAACGAGCATAGTGCATTAATGAGTACACCAACAAGAATAGGAAGACCTAAAGTTATTCACGAGGAGCTAGTCCCTCTGTACATACGAATGACAAAAGGTGAAAGACAAGCCATAAAATTAGCGGCCTCTCAAAAAGGAATGACGATTAAAGAGCTAGTTTTAAGTCTTGGTAAAAACGTTAATCTCTAAAAAATTACCTAAAATGCTAATTGAACATCAGAAAAACTTGTTGCCACTTCCTGAAATAGAGCAACCTTACCATTATGAGTTTACAGGATGTACGAATCCTTTTTTGTTAGTCATGTTGGCCAGTCATCAAGGTTGTATTTATCGTTCAGACTCTGCGATTTTTGTAGAGCGAGTTTGTGTCATTCATTGGGTGATAAAGTTACGGTTTAACAGCAAATATAAGCTACCTATGAATCGAGAAGTAGCTAATTTTTATAAGCCTGCTGGGATACTATATTCTGACATTTTAAGAGCCAGTGAACGGCTTCATAGTTTCACGGGAGATGAGTATCAAAATGCGGCTCACTGGTTTCGATTAATTTTATGCGAGCAACGCTTAGGAGGGTTGAATTTAGGCACTAAAACTAATATATTACGAGGGATTAGAAAAGATAATCAACTACTTAGCAAATACCAAAACCCATTTGAGGAAGAATTTCCCCATACAAAAAGGCTTTTTGATTTGCTACTAGCCAAATCTGAACTACACGACATCATAAGAAAAGAAGTTTTAGAGCCGATTAAAAAATCACGTAAGGCTTACGCTACTGACTACCATCGAAACGGAGAGTGTCAACCGTGTACCTTTATTCAAGGAAAAGAATATCGCCAGATGTCAGGCAGTGGTTCAGGTAGACATGAGCTACAAATTCTCTGCACTTTTGAACAACTTCAAAAAGAAATGATTTCTAGAAACCTTATCTAGCAAGCATTACAAGCCTTAAATGTAAGTTGTTTTCGATTTCTATTTTCGTGATAGTTTTAGATTACTGAAAAAAAGGTGAAATATCTATGCAATTTGTTGTTTTGTCCTGTCAAAACGTTAATCTCTAAAACTTTGGCTAACCTACTAAAACCTAAAAAACCAAATGTCTGATTTCTCTTTTATCAAACGAACCGAACTGACTCAATATGTTAGTCTGTCTCGTTCCAAAATTAAATCTATTATCGTTCTGGACAATGGATCGAAGGTGTTCACTTTACCCGTTACTCTAGTCGAATGAATCTATTCAATCTCCAGTTAATACAAGATTGGTTAGTTAATAAATCAGACCCAACGGCTCATCAACGAGCAATAGACAACTATCTGGCTAATCTCCCATCTAACCAGAATAAAACCAACAGAAAACAGACAAGCGATGGTAGTGCTGGTCTAAGAAATATTCAAGTAACTAAAAAGGAAACAGTTGGAATACTTTAGGTTTTAAGGTCTTCTCAACGAATTTAGCTTAGTAGTAGTTTTTACTCGTCAAGTAGAACGCGCTCAAAACAGCCAAGCACCCAAACTTTTATAATTTCTATTTTTTATTCTACTTGACAACTAAATCCGTTGAGAAGTTTTTAAGCCTAAGAGTCCGACACAGATAAAACTCTTATGGTCAGCACTAGAAATAAACGTGACACTCTACAAATCAGTGTCACCCCAGAATTAGCAACTATTACTCGCTGTTGCTGGGGTGATTGCCCTGACGAGCCAACTTGGTTTAGCCCTTCAAACCAAGCGTTTTGTTTCAAACATACACCTAACAATGTATACAAGCGATGAATAATTCAATTTTACAACAGTTAACCAATTTACCTCAATCATGGCGTTTCACCCCAGTAAATAGCAAAAAACAGCCTATAGTATCTAAATGGCAAGAAACGCCCCTGACTACTCAAGATATCATCGACAAATATCAGTTTAATAATAATGTTAAAGCTGTCGGAATACTGACGGGTGAGTTATCAGGCGGTGTAGTTGCAGTCGATCATGATGGTGAAAGTTGCGATCCATTAATCGAAGAATTATCAGGTTTAAGTCTCGCTCAAGCCCTACCTAAGACTGTAGGTTTTACCAGTGGTAAAACAGGACGCTACCAGTTACTTTATCAGATTCCTGAATTGTTCTGGCCATACATCGATAACAAAAAAATCGACACAAAGGTTAAGGATTTAAACGGTAAAGATGAACAGTTAGATTTTCGATGGAATGGACATCAAAGCGTTATTATCGGTGTTCATCCCGAAAAGAGATCTTATAGCTGGCTGCCCAATCAATCCCCTTCAGATATCGAGGTTGCCGATTGCCCACACTGGATTATTAGAGAAATGTTGAGTTTTTCACGGAACACCCCTACTAATAATCGAGAAAAAACGATCGCGTGTTTAGATGTCATCAAAAACAAAGATCTTGGGTGGTATGGATGGAGAGATGTTTTACTAGCCCTTCATTATGAAGGTGTAGATCAAGAAATAGCCTATATTTGGTCATCCTGTAGCGAAAAACATACGGATAAAGGCTTTGATGATGTCTGGGAACATATTCGGGATAACAAACCAGATGGTAAAAATCTAACACTTGGAACCTTAATCCATGAAGCACAAAAAATAGATCCATATTTTAAGCCTAATTGGAATGGTATTAGCCAGAACGCAACACCTAAACAGAAAGACGATGGCTTGGAAGAAATTAAAGACGATTTAACCCCATTATTATCATCAGAAAATCGATGTGATGTTCATCTTTTAAAAGATGAGATCCTAAATCCGATTAGAGCCATTTCAAAGCGATATAACAAACCGCCCCAATCTTTGGAAATGTCTATATTAACTGCATCTGCTGGTCAATTACCAACTAGAACTAGACTCAGAATTGATGATCACGAAACTATACCGCCTGTTCTTTGGACGGTTTTAAGTGGTGTAACGGGCTGTGGAAAATCCCCAATCATTGACACTGCAATATCGGCTTTAAAAGATCTACAAACTGAGGCAGCTATCGAATACCAAAATGAAAAGGATCAATATGATCTCGATCTAAAAGCCTACAAAAAAGCTGAGAAGGATAAAGAAGCTGATGTTTTTGAGATCCCTAAACCACCTATATTTAAGGATATTTTCATTAATGACACGACCATCGAAGCTTTAGCAAGATCAATATCATCTAATCCACAAAACGGGTCGTTGATCACGATTGATGAGTTTGTTTCGTTTATGGGAAGTTTTGAAGCTTATAAGAAAGCTGGCTCAGATCGAGGGAAATGGTTGACCTTGTACAACGCTGGGTGTTTAAAAATTAACAGGGCATCTCTTGAAAATCCGATCTTCATCCCTGACACCAGTGTGAGTCTTCTAAGTAGCGTTCAACCTGAAACACTTTCACACTTGATCAAAAAAGATAACAACCCCTTTGACGGTCTATGGAGTCGTTTTAGTTTCGTTCGTGTTCCTTGGTCTAGAAAAAATAAAGATAGCGCAAGCTATGATATGAAACCTTTGTTGAAAGATCTATACAGTAGATGCCGATCATCCCTAGCGAGGGAATTAAGATTAAGTTCAATAGCAAAGAAACGATGGGATCTATGGAGCGATGAAATTGATGATTTGATGTTCGACTCGACAAATTCGATGATCTGCGGTCTATACCCAAAATATCGAGATCGAGCCGCTAGACTAGCCTTGATTGCTCACGAAGTTAACGATATAACCAGTGATTTTGTTGAGGTTGACGAACTAGAAAGAGCAATAAACTACACTCGGTTTCTACTCAATGAAGCCTTACAAGTTTATGGCTCAATTGGACTAACCCTCGATGAAGTTCCCAATCAGATACTAAATTTTGTGAAACGTTTCAGTGATCAAGGATGGTTAACCACTAAACGGGTTAGACAATGGATCTCAGCAAAGGAAAAACCAAGCTATCAAAAGACTAGAACTTTCATGGCTCAAGTAGTTCAGCTTGGATATGCTGAAAATAATGGTAAATCTGTTGATTCTAGTGACTACCAAATTAGAATTATTTCTAAAAACGTAGTCACTGTAGTCACTAATGACCCCAAACCTAATGACGGTAAGGGTTTAAACAGTGACTACAATTTAGTCACTTTTAGTCACTCCGTAGTCACTGATAATAACAAAAATGGACATTCTGAAAATGGAACTAATGGAAAATCAATAGTTTTAGCGAGTGACTACAGTTTAGTCACTAATGATCAATCCATAGTCACTGGTAGTCACTCATCAGTGACTAACGGAAAATCAATAGTTTCAGCGAGTGACTACAGTTTAGTCACTCTCGAAAACAACGAAAATACGTTAGATGAGCTTAAATCGAGTGACTACAGAGTGACTAAAAGTGACTACAGTTTAGTCACTAACCAAACCCATACACATCAAGACTTACAGTCTATGAGTGACTACAATGACTACGATTTAGAAAAAAATGAAATTACAATCTATGTTTCTCCACAAACCAATCGCTCAAATGAAGCTTTTGTAAATGAAAAAACGAGCAATCTGGAGAGCCATCCAGATATAACCAGTAAAAAAAATGAAGGTTTACTAGCTAAAATTGAAAATAAAAACCTTGAATATGATGTTTTACCTGAAAATAAAAGCGAAAATGCAACATTACGAAGATTAGATATCTACAAACTCGATACAACACCGATACCAGACTGGAAACCTAAGAAGACTCTTAAACCTTACAAAGATCTCAGTATCACCTATCTTGATATTGAAACGACTGGGTTAGATTCAAAAAAAGAGCGCGTGATTTTCATAGGCTGTAAACAAAATGGTCAGTATCAAACCTTTACCAACCCGTCAGAAGCTCAAATCTTGACTGATTTTTCTAATTGGTTCAATCAATCTGGTAGTGACGTTCTAGTGACGTTTAACGGATATAAGTTTGATATCCCGTTTCTGATCGAACGCTTCAAGGTTAATGGTTTACAAAATGCGTGTCCTTTCCAACAAGCATCACCAGATGATAAATGGGGTAAGAAGATCGTTGATAAAGCACAAGAGAATGGTAAGCCCTTTGAATTCTTAAACGTCACTTGTAAAAACAGATCGATCAGCATCATCGACAACTACCTTCTGGTGCTTCTCTGGGATTATGTTGCTATGAAGTTAACTAGCCACACTCTTAAACAGTCAGTTTTACAAATGGGCTTAAGAGAAGAACAGAGATTGGAATTATCCCACAATCAGATAATGGATGCTTGGAATAATGGAGATAGCGATCGCCTTGTTGAATATCTCAAATACGATTTAGATGATACTGAATTACTAACCAATAAGCTTTTACCCTCTTACTACTACCAACTAGCCTTACTAGATGGTGTATCACTGCAAGGTGTAACCATAATGGGACAAGCTGGTAAATGGTCTATAATTCTGGGCCAACATTACGGGAAATCTTATAAGAATTCACTAACGGCTGATGAACCTATCAAGTTTGAAGGTGGTAGCGTTTTGGTTAATGCTGGTTTGTACAAAAATGCAGCCAAGATAGATGTAGCAAGCCTTTATCCTTCAATCATGCTTAATTATGGGATAACGAGCCGTAAGGATAAAGATCGATTCCAGTTACAGGTTTTGAAGTATTTAACCAGTGAAAGGCTACAGTTAAAAGCATTAGGAAAACAGGGAGATACAGAAGCTCATCATTTCTCAGATGCTATGAAAGTTTTGATTAACTCTGGTTACGGATTTCTAGGTACATCCAAAATACCGTTCAATGATTATGAATCAGCGTCTAAAGTAACAGCTATGGGGCGTGAAATCCTCGCCGTAATGCTATCCAAAATGAAAGAATTAGGAGCAGTAGTAATAGAGGCTGATACTGATGGTGTAATCTTTAGCTCAGATGACCCTAGAGCCATTTATGAGGCTGTACAAAGTGTTTTACCAGATGGTATCAACATTGAGCTTGAATGGTCAAACTATCGCGTATATGTTCCAAAAGCCAAATCATATCTAATCTTTGGTGAAGATGGTAAAGCGACAGCAAAAGGATTATTCAGAAAACGCGATCAGAACTGGATAAACAAGGGGTTTGTTGTTGAGTATTTAAAACATTATCTAGAATCTCCAGAACAATCTCAAGATTATTTTCTAAAAATATTCGATGAAATCCGAGAGCGAAAAATTGATATTGAGAAATTACAGGTTACTAAACGAATTCCTAAAAACAATAAAAGTTTGGCTCATTTAGGTAGTCTTGGTGATAAAGTAACGTACTGGATAGCTGAACAATCTAAATACCACAAAACAACAGGTCAAAAGCTGAAATCAGCCTTGATCCCAACTACTGAACAACCTTACTTTATTGATTATTATTTAGGTGAATTAGAAGATGTAAGATTGGAAATTAATAAGGTGATTGAACAGACTTTATTAACTTGATTTAATCTTTATTTGCTAACATTAATATAGCTGTTAGGTATTCCTAACAGCTACTTTCCAAAATCTTCTTTATCGTATGAACAATTCTAGCATGACTAATCAAATATCGCTTAATGAATCAGACCCAAAAGATTTAGATTGTTATGATCCGATTCTTGATGGAGAACCGCTAAGACATTTTGACTATTATGAAAATGAATCCGAAAAAACAGGGATTAATATTTTAACCTTAATAAGGATAGATCAATGGGGTGAAAAGATGAGAAATCCCGAATATCGAAAAATATGGGAAGAAAAAGCTAAGAGAAAAAGAGCAAGAAAACCCAAAGAAAAAGACAAATAAAAAAACGAAATGAAACGAAATGGAACAGAAAACCTAACCCCGCTACAAGAAAAAGCCGTTAACCTGCTTCTTGCAGGAAAGACTTTAACGGCTGTAGCGTCTGAATTAAAAATAGGTAGAGTGACTTTAAATCGATGGCTGAACCATCCTATGTTTAAAGGTGAATTAGAAGCCAGACAATTAGAAATTAGCCAAGAGGTGCAGCATAAAATTTTGTCTCTAGCTGCCAAAAGCATCGATAAATTAGAAGCATTATTAGATTCGGGAGATCCTAACGTCGTCTTCAAAACAGCTACATTTTTCCTATCAAGAATCCCTGTTCAAAGCCATGATGTGGATGATTCCCCCAACTGGGAAAAGGAACTAAAAAAAGAAGCCGAAGCAATGGCTAAAATAGAACTAGATAAGCTTTATATGGCTGATTATGGAAATTATGAGGCTTATCTTAGGTTAGAGAAATCAGTCGATATGCTGTCAATTAGACGAGAGAGAATCGAGTTAGAACAAATGTATTTTGAGCAGTTAAAGAAGGAAAAGTTAGCTGATTTGTAAGATGCGCTGTTGAGCAACTGTAAACCCTGAGAAAACAACGGAATCAGTAGGGGTTATATCGGTTCGTTTAAGAATTAAGCCTTGACTATTGAATTAAATCATTCAATCCCCTGAAGTTTAGATATTCATTAAAATCCTTAACGGCTGTAGGATGATAACCCCCGTGATTTAGCCATGCTAAAGGGGAATACATTACCTGATAGGAAAGAGATTCATTAGTTACCACTAAACGGGAATAATGTTCACAATTCCAGCCTAATAAGCCATAGTGCCAGTTTTTGAAACAATCCAAAGCATAAATTAAACGTTGAATGACAATCGTAGGCGGTAATGATGGAGTAGGAGTTAATTTAATGGTTTTTCCCTCTGTCTTGATGACCGAGAAAATTTCTCCTGTACTGAACAGATACTCATTACTTAATCCTATTCCATAATGATTAGTCAAAAAATCCTGCCATTCTAAAAGTCTTCCATAGTATAGGCTAGTTGAATCGACTGAGGCTCGGAGATCATCTCTTAACTTGATAATGTCTTCATTGGTTAATGTCATAATTCTTGTTATCAGAGTCAGTTTTTACTCTGTCATTGAAGAAAAAATGGTTTTAATTAATTGATTACTCATCATCGAGTTAGCAATCACTTTTTTACTAGCAGGAAAAGCCGATAAACCGAATAACTCAATCGGATATTTGACCCCTAAATCTAATCCACTGTCGTTGAACGTAGTTTCATACTCTTTGGGAACTCGAATGTTCTCTATCCAATATTCTCCATAGATTGAGTTATTGTCAAAAACGGCTATTCCCAACTGTTTATCCTGATCTTTAAAAAACTTAATTTGTCTGGCGTAACGGTCTTTTGAATGAGATAAATCTTCAATCACATCTTTTCCTTTGAACACAAGATTAAAAAAATCCATTCTCGTTGCCTAACCTTCTTTCTACCTAAATATCGCTTTAATAATTCCTGCACCCAATCAAGTATTATTGATGGGACACAGCATAATTTATTAAACCTAGATTCTATGTGTACAGCTAAATTAACGCTTGTTCATCTAATTACGCTGTGATGTAGATCAATTAGATGGAGTGATTTCGTCCCGCTTCTCGTTCTCCTCGTTCATTTTTTTGACTGGGGCGATGTTTTTGTAGTAATACTCAATCATTTGTTCTCTAAGACGTGCGATAGCTGCATTACGACTGTATTTAGATGATTTAGAGGACATTATTTTATTTCCTTTAAAAAGCTGTAAGTTTTTCAATCCCCCAGAGTTCGCACCTCTAGGGGATTAACTATATTATGGGGGTTAAACCTCACTTATTGTTTTTTAGACTATGCGTCTCATCTCTGAATAAAAAGACTCACCTACCGATAAAAAGACTGCATCGTAAATAGGTTGATCACCCAATGAGTAAACAATCAGTTTATCCTCTGGAATATTTTCAGCGATTGCCAAATACTCAGTACAGAGTTTTTCTAGGGTTTGGATGTTTTCTAGGATTTGTTGCTTGTAGTTAAGAATTTGAGGATTCATGATTTTCACTTCCTGTATTTATGAGTGTTTGTAAGGTAGTGTCTGAGGTTGAAGCGGTTATTAGAAATTGTTCAAGGTAGCGACAGAAGGCAGCATCAGCGCGTGTCTGATTTTGTCGGCTTGTTCTGTTATGCCTTGAACGTAGCCTTTGTTAAATCCTGAGTTATAGCCATTGATAAAATCGTATAATCTTCTGATTTTCTCAGTATCATCTAGATCAACAGGTACACCGAAATAAATGCGATCGCCGATCATAAAACGGGTATATTGATCATCATCAATTATTAAGAAATCGGTAGCTTGTATCATGTTTTGTGTCCTAATTGAAGTGTTGTGTAGCGTAGTCTGGTGAGATTGATTGAAGCGGTTTTAGAAGTGATACGAGATAATCTGAATTAACGCTTGTGATAGGTGACAAGCTTGATAAGTCGCATTACGGCTGACTGATAGGTGATTGGGTTCGTAACAGATAACGCCTGAGTAGTTCACCCAAATACGACCTAATTTAAACCCATCGAATGCGCGGTAAATATAGGCTGATTTTTGGATTCGGTTCTCTAGCTGCACACGGCATCTTAAATCAGTCGCTTTGGTAAGAAGTACAGTAAACCAGCTTTCAACCTCGATGATGACTCGTTCTCTGGCTAATTGTTCGGGATGAGTGAGTGTGTTTGATATCATGTGGATAAACTCCTTTGAGGGTTAGGCAGTTGTCTTGATGTCCAGTCTGTCAACTGCCTTGTTGTTTGTATAGATGTCAGTATAGACTTATTTCTAGACTACTGTCTATCGGTTTAGTATAGACATAATTTATAGACAAACTATCAACACATAATCTAGATGTATAGATTAAACTCTAGACAAATGTCTATAATATAGAAGTACATCTAGATATATAGATAGACAATGGGTAAAACACTTGCCACTTTTAGGATTGACGAATCACTCTGGGGTGAATTCAAACAATTGATGGATGAAGAAGGGACTAACGCTAGTGCCGAACTGGTTAAATTCGTCTCAACAAGATTAGGTAAGCTAGATAATCTAGAGACTGTCAATACAACTAATCTAGATGAACGTATAGCGGAATATCTTGATAAAGCACTAGATAGTCATCTCGATAAGTATCTATTCAACTTCCTGACTAAAGATGAAGCCGTCACGATGAATCAGCTTGACCACCGCGCCCAATCAATCATTGAACGGATTAGCCCTCTTGAAAAGAAGTTAGATGATTTCGATAAAGCTTTTCAGGGATTGGGTTCTACAGTATACGACCATGATCGATTACTCAGTCAGCCACTAGCTACACTTGATGAGTTATCTAACGCGATCGCTACCCTGAAAACGGAAATTGAAGACTTGAGGAACACCTTTAACTCATCTCAAACCGACGACAATCATGATGATTCGTCATCACAAAGAATCACCAAGGCATCTCTAGACCCCATTTTTAATGACGATGGGTTATCAGTAGATCTTTTAGTAGAACAACTTGGAATGACCCGTCAAGGCATTGAGTACAAGCGAGATAAAGGAACGCTAGAGCAATTAGGTTATAGAGCCGAAAAAGAAGGTAAACGATGGAAATATTACAAGCTTGAATAAATTGTTGCATCTTTGCTCTACAGCAGTAGAATTTTGTTAGTAGATCCATTAATTACTAGAGAATATTCAGACTGTTCTATATGGAAGTGTCTATAACTCTTGTATATAATGGTGTTTGACGACAACGACCGACTCAGTACCAGTGAAGTAATTCCGTGCGCGAAGCGTGCCTGCGGCATCGTTGATGGTAAACTAGCTTTAGGAACATGGCAATCTGTATGATTTTTAGAATTAGATGGGCCTAGAACGAGAACCCTTTCTCTTCAGTTTTGGGGAGAGTAATTGTATTAAAATTTATGGATAGAATCATCATAAAATAAAGATTCATGCTCTCCAAAATTAAAGATATCGCCGAAAACTTAGCCCCTAGACTGATTGAAATTCGTCGTCATATTCATGCCCATCCCGAACTAAGCGGACAAGAATACCAAACAGCGGCCTATGTGGCAGGTGTATTATCGTCCTGTGGTCTTCAAGTACAAGAAACCATTGGAAAAACAGGAGTTATGGGAGATTTAGTTGGAAAAACACCCAGTCAGAACGTTTTAGCAATCCGAACCGATATGGATGCGCTACCCATCCAAGAACGAGCAAATTTGGATTTTGCTTCCCGTAAACCAGGAATTATGCACGCTTGCGGACATGATGTTCATACCACCGTCGGTTTAGGAACGGCAATGGTTCTATCGCAATTACCCGAAGCAATACAGGGAACCACTCGCTTTATCTTCCAACCCGCCGAAGAAATAGCCCAAGGAGCCGCTTGGATGGTGCAAGATGGCGTGATGAGGGATGTAAACGCGATTTTTGGGGTTCATGTGTTCCCGTCGATTGTAGCGCGAAATATTGGCATTAGGTACGGCTGTTTAACCGCCGCCGCCGATGATTTAGAAATATATATTTATGGAGAGTCGGGACACGGGGCCAGACCTCACGAAGCGATCGATGCTATTTGGATCGCGTCACAAGTCATGACCACCCTACAACAGGCCATTAGTCGAACTCAAAACCCCCTACGTCCCATTGTTTTAACCATTGGTCAAATTAATGGGGGACGCGCTTCAAATGTGATCGCGGATCAAGTTTGGTTGTCGGGAACAGTGCGATCGCTACACCCCGAAACTCATGCCAACCTACCCGAATGGATCGAAGGTATTGTCGCTAATATCTGTCAAGCATATGGGGCAACCTATGAGATCAAATATAGTCGTGGTGTTCCTGCGGTGATCAATGATTCTTATTTAACCCAAATTTTAGAAGAAGCAGGCCGAGAAGCTTGGGGGAATGATCATATCGAAATATTGAACGAACCCTCATTAGGGGCAGAAGATTTTTCAGTCTATCTCCAACACGCCCCCGGTAGTATGTTTCGTTTAGGAGTTGGCTACTCGGATCAATATAATTTTCCCCTACATCATCCTGAATTTGAAGTCAATGAGTCTGCAATAGTTACAGGTGTTGTCACTCTCGCTTACGCCACTTACAAATACTGGAATCAATCATTATTATGAGTCAGCCCATACCTTTAAATTCTCTCTATGAGACTGATTTTTATGCTTGGACGCAAAAACAAGCTGAACTCCTGCGTCATCAGAAATGGAGTGAACTGGATCTCCCTAATTTAGTTGAGGAAATAGAATCTTTGGGAAAACAGCAACGATCGGAACTACGAAATCGTCTTAGTATCTTAGTGGGTCATTTACTCAAATGGGAGTATCAACCCCAAAAACGTACCCGTAGTTGGTTTAGTACGATTCGGGTTCAAAGAATCGATATTTTAGAATTATTAGCCGAAAATCCGAGTTTAAAACCTTATTTAAGTGAAGGGCTTAAACAAGCTTATCAAAAAGGAGTCATTTTAGCCGCAGGAGAAACAAATTTATCAGAACGAACGTTCCAAAAAGAATGTCCATATACAATAGAACAAGTGTTAGATGAGCATTTTTTCCCTGGTGAATCCTGCGACTGGTTAGACTAAATCATTTGTTGGCTAATTTTCGTCTTAATTCTCGGATGGCTGTACTTGTATTACGTTCATTCGCTATCTGCAAACATTCCTCAATGATTTCTAAAATATTTAGACCTAGAAAATAGCGGCTACTGGTTTTAAGTGTATATCGATTATTCTCTAAACCATAAATTAAAAGCTGATTTCTTTTAAAGATCCACGCTTCGGGAACTTGGTAGGGTAAATAGTCGTTAACATCAGTGTAACTTGTCACATCGATTTCTATGATTAAATCAGGAGACGGATCAACACCCCATTTAATTCGATCTTTACCCGCAACGGCCGCCCAATGATCGATATAAAAACAATAATCAGGCTCAATCCCTCTAATTTCAGGTAAATCCATTGTAATCGGTGTAAAAGCTTCGTAATCTTGTTCTAGATGATCTAACAAAACTTTTACAACATCTGCCAAAATATTAGCTTGACGACCATGTACGGGTAAAGGTGACATTAATAAAATTTCTCCAGGACGATATTTAACACGCGGGATCGAGCGATCGCCTAATTGTTCTACAATGGCTTGATAATCGTCCCAAGTGCCAAGAAGTCGAACAACAGTACCAGGGGGTAACTCAATGGTTTCAGGTGTAATAACAGCAAACATTTTTAAATATGACTACTTTTAAACTGCCAATTAATCGTTTAGAGCGTCCCAATCTAACAACTCAGTTGATGAGAATTGGATTAGTTCTCACGATTAGTTTTATTTTAATCGCTTTATTCGCTCCTCTGTTACAAACAATTGGTTTACTAAAAGATCCAACTGATTTACTTAGCTATCCCATTCAAGCTCCCCCATCTGCTAATCATTGGTTTGGGACAAATGTTAGAGGATATGATGTTTTTTCTCGAACGCTATTCGGTACACAGGCAGCATTACAAGTTGTTTTTTTAGCGACTTTGATATCGATGTTTGTCGGAGTACCTTTAGGTTTAATTAGTGGATATTTAGGGGGAAGACTGGATAGAATTTTGCTCTTTTTGATGGATACAATTTATACTTTACCTGGATTATTGCTATCGATTACCTTAGCTTTTATTTTAGGTCGAGGGATTTTAAATGTTGCGATCGCGGTCAGTATTTCCTATATTCCGCAATATTTCCGTATTGTTCGCAATCAAACCGTTAGTGTCAAAAATGAATTATTTGTTGAAGCAGCACAAGCATTAGGGGCTACACCGATTCGTGTTTTATCCAAATATCTTTTCTTTAATGTAATTCAAAGTGTCCCCGTAATTTTTACCCTCAATGCGGCTGATGCTATTTTAGTATTAGGAGGTTTAGGATTTTTAGGATTAGGATTACCCGAAGAAATACCCGAATGGGGACACGATTTAAAGGAAGCATTAGCCGATTTATCAACTGGAATCTGGTGGACAACGCTTTATCCCGGTCTAGCTTTGACTACGATGGTTGTCGGTTTATCATTACTCGGAGAAGGATTAAGCGAGGTCTTGAATCCTCGATTAAAGAACAAAAATTGATTATTGTTGATCCGATAGAATTTCTTTCTCAAAATCTTTGATTAAAGAATAAAAATTGATTATTGTTGATCCGATAGAATTTCTTTCTCAAAATCTTTCTCGGGAGTTTGTTTAATGAAATTGGGATAAACAAAATCTTTGGCTAATTCTTGAATAATTGGCCATGTATCAGGCAAGAAATGATCGTAATCGCGCTTTAATGCTTGTTCTCGTTTGTGTTGACGTTCCTGCTCATCTCCTTCAGAATAAAGGCTTTCTATCCACGTTGTATGTAAAGTCAGGGCAATATTTAAAGGTTGTTTGGGATCTGGAGAACGGAGACGATAGATCGGTTTATTGTTGAGATCGTCAGCATGAAAAATCCAGAATTCATCTTGAGGTTGTTCTACATTTTCTGGATTATCTTTAAGAATTAGACAAACAATATAACCATGAGTTGAGGGATCTTGACCTTCTGGTGTGGGATCAGAACTGGGAATAAACTGAGGTGAACAAGGAAAATAATTGTTAGGAAAATGGTACTGATCCTCAATTGTCATCGTTTCTGTATTTAAACGAAGTAAAACAGTTGGACGACGATCGCTTGGTAAATCTGTACTTTGAACCGTTCGATTAAGATCATTTTTATAAGCATTATAGATGCGCTCAGGAATCAATTCCCAAGAAAATCCCCACGATACCCAATAAATATTTTTAACTGTTTGTGCCGTTTCTTGTGAGTTATCGCGTTTCAGTTCCCGATGGGTATACACAGATAATGACCAAGTAGCAGGTTCTTCTGATACTCGTTGATACTGAAGAATTTTACCCGTTTCGCCATCAATTACATAGCGTCCGAGAGAACCTAAATCTGTGGTTCCCGTCATCATCCCTTCTAAATCTTTCCGTAGATAGGGAAATTGGGCAACAGGACGATCGTAACGGGTAATTCCTTCAGTGACATCCCAACCGTTATTATGACCGATATGAATGGTAATTTTGTGATTTGGATTGGTATAATCGGCGGCAAAATGGGAAATCTCTGTCGGAACGATCGCTCTTTGTGCCACTAATTCTGTTGTATTTTTCTCCAAATCAGCACGTTTAATAATATACAAAGCCCCATAGGGTAAGGGTCTAAGTTGTTTCAAAAATACACCATAAATCCACGCTCCCAACCAATCTATTTTAAGATTCTTAAAAATCATGAATTTCAAAAATCCTGTAAAGAAGGGGGAAAAAATCTGAGTAAATTCCATCTTGAAGGTAATATCAGACATAATAATATACTCTTCGGTGATGGCTAATTGATGTAGAGATTGTTCGACTAAAACGGGTTCACCATTGGGTAACAGCATCCGCCAACGTTTGAGGGGTTTTTCTTCGCCAAATCGATAGCGAATTAAATAGGTATAACGACCAAAATCATCGGGATCGGCTGGCTTACCAAGTACTTTTTGAAATAACGGCCCTAATACATGATCAAACAATTTATTAACAGGTTTTCTATATTTTCCGTTGTATCCTGTTGAGTAGTTAGTTGTATAAAATTCATCGGGTGAATCATTATTGATGATGGTACTTAGATCAGTCAGAGGATGGGCTGAATTAATATAAGTATCAAAAAGATTGTTTTTCTGTAGTTTTGGGACAAAAGGGAAAATTCCTTTCCAGTCTGAAGTCTCTCCAGTGGGTTCGATCAGTTCTAAAGTAATTGGATCTACAATATGAGGACGACCAGCATCGATCGTCACTAATAGATGATCTCTTGTTCGTAAAAAGGCTGTATTGAGTTGGTTTCTCGCGCCTAAAATAATACTAAATCTACTTTGACCCCCATCTCGAAAACCTGCAAAATAAGAAAAAATTCGATGCTTGAGATCTTTAGTTGCAAATTTAGATTTAGGGACTGAACGAAAAGACTCTGCTAGATAATATTGAGTGGGTCGATCTGCATAATAACAAGGCGTTTTAGCAATACGGGTTTTTAGACTGGCTGTTCCGTTTTCAAACCCCAAACGATACATCATCCCATCCCCTGTATATAACAGAGTTCCATCCTCTTGAGGTCGGTTTTGTGCTTGAAATAAGGCCCCAACCGTAAACGCATAACCCTTTAGATCACTAGGAAGTGTTTCTACTGGTTCGGGGGTTGCGGTACTATTTTCTTGTTTATAGATCGCTAAAGAGGGTAGATCGATTTCGTCGCGTGATGTTTTAATCAGTGATTTGGGTATGTCTCTTTGAGGATTACTCATATAATATATTTGTACTATTCTAGGAAGTTTAAGATGCACCGAGAACTTTTAACATCGTTGTTTGAGCCAGTGTTAGACCAGTAACTTGATCAAACTGCATCCCCTCATAAGGTTGTTTTGCTCTCAGTACACTGACACAAGTTTCGGTCTGAGTCTGCCACATCTTGATTGTTTCATCTTCACTAGCACTAGCCAAATAGGAACCATCTGGACTAATGGCAAGACCCCAAATCCAATTTTTGTGACCGTCTAAAGTGTTAATACAATATCCCGTACTCACATTCCAGATTTTTATTGTCTGATCACAACTGGCACTAGCGATTTTTTGACCGTCGGGAAAAAAGACTACCGACATGACCCATCCCTGATGACCTGTAAAACTACGAATACATTGACCTGACGGTATTTCCCATAAACGAATCGTCTGATCTAAACTAGCACTAACTAACCATTGACCATCGGGACTAAATGCGATCGCTCCAACTCTTGCCGAATGTCCAGAGAGCGTTTTCAGATGACCTTGATTAATGTCCCACAATTTAATCGTATGATCATCACTACCACTCGCTAGTAACGTTCCCTGTGGATTAAAAGTAACCGTGGGAATGCGATCGCTATGTCCAGTGAGGGTTTTAATACATTGACCTGATTGGATCTCCCAGAGTTTAATCGTTTGATCATGACTACTACTGGCTAGGATTTTTCCATCTGGATGAAAAGACACCGACCAAACTTCATCAGTATGACCTTTTAGAGTCTGTACATTGATGCGATTTTTGATATTCCACAGTTTAACGGTTTTATCTTCGCTACCACTAGCCAAAATCTGTCCATCTGGATGAAAAGCGATTGCAGGGATACCTCTAGTATGGGCTTTAATTTCCCAAATGGTTTGATGATCTTCGACACTCCAAACCCGAAGCATCCGATCTTTGTGACCTGTGGCTAAGATCCGACCACAGGGACTAAATGCGATCGCTTTTACCCAATTGGTATAACCTTGAATACTCGCACTACAATGACCTGTACTGACTTGCCAAAAACGAATGGTTTGATCTTCACTCGCACTTACTAGAGTCTGGCTATCTGGACTAAAATCGAGACTCCACACTCTACTTTTATGACCTTGAAGGATGTGTAGACAATCACCTGTTCTACTATCCCAGATGCGAATCGTCTGATCTTCCCCACCACTAGCAATTTTAGTACCGTCGGGACTCCAGACTGCTTTCCAAACCCATTGACTATGATCGCTGAGGATGGCTAGACACTCACCTGTATCGACTTGCCAAACTCTTACGGTGTTATCACAGCTTGCACTGACCAAGCGTTTACCATCTGGACTAAATTGCACACCACCGACCCAATGTCTATGTTCTGTAATAATTCTTATACATTGCTGATGGGCGACATCCCAAAGACGGATTGTATTATCAAAGCCGCTACTAGCGAGGAATTGACCATCTGGACTAAAGTTAACCGTCAGTATGCCTGCGGTGTGTCCCGTCAAGATCCCCTGACAAGTTCCATTATTGATTTGCCAAATTCTAATCGTACAGTCATTGCCACAGCTAGCGAGGAATTGACCATCAGGGCTAAAATCTAGACCGTAGGTACTATCCGTATGTTCAGTAAATGTGTAAAGACATTGACCATCTGACATCCGCCACAGTTTAATTGTTTGGTCTTCACTGCTACTAGCAAGGAATTGACCATCGGGACTAAAAACAACTTTCCGCACCCAACCCGTATGACCTGACAGGGTTAAAAGACGTTGGCGATCGCTAACTTGCCAGCAATGCACCTCACAGTTAGCGTTACCCGTTGCTGCGATTTTACCATCTGGACTAAAAGCCACCGCTAAAACCCCACTAAAGGATTGAGCAAAAACCGAGCGTGAAAAGTCACATTGAGTAAAGTTGACATGATGCAATTTCGCATCTTGTAGATGAGCTTGCCAAATAGACAACCCTGAAAAGTCATCATGACTGAGATCGAGTTGCATTTGTAACAGCAGATTTAGAATATTACCACCCGCATAGCCTGGTTGACGTAAACCAGATTGTTGTAAGGAACGAACGATCGTTTTTAGATGTTGTGCGATGGTTTCATAGTTACCCAGAGCCATCAGTAATCGATTAATAACAGGTTCAACGATAAAATAAATTTGTGCTTGTCGGATATAGTCTTTGGTATGAGCCTTCATCAGAGCATAATTTTGTAACAATTCGGCTCGGTTCTGGATAATTTCTTGGGTGATCGCAATAACTAAACGAGTCGTCGTATATTCCATCACCACAGGTTGTAACAGCCATTGTTTGTCCTGTCGTTCAATTAAAGAGCGTTGTTTGAGAGATTGCAGCGCACCGAATAACTGTTGAGCAATAACGGGAGAAACCAGATCGTTTTCGAGTTCTTTTGCGGTAACAGGTTCTCGATTAATCGATAGCCAGTACATGACTTGTTGTTCCACATCCGAAAGTCGTTCAAACTGACGTTCTAATAATTCATGAATATCAGCAAAATTGAGTCTTCCTGCTCGCATACAAGATAGTAATTCACTTGTATCACCATCAAATAATTCTTGTACTGCGGCTGCCACCATTTTTAAAGCCAGTGGATTTCCAGCATAATGTTCAAAAATATCCTGCCAATCTCGTTGATCGTAACTAAAGCAACCTTTGGCAAAAAATAATTCTTGTCCTTCGGCAACGCTAAGCCCTTGTAATTGCAGAGAACGAACGGGAAGCGATACACCTTCATGGATGCGAACTTCTTGAGGTTTTTCTCGACTGGTGAGTAAGACACAACTCTGATGACGAGTTTGTGCGATCGCTTGTAACCAGTTTTGATATCCTAAATAATGGTCTTGATACTGTCCCGTTTGACTACCACTTTGCAAAATCGATTCAAAATTATCCAGAATTAGCAGACAGCGAGATTGACGTAGATAGTTTAGTAAACGAGTGGTTTTTCCCTCGGTTGTTGGGGGAATTTGGATTTCTTTTTGACGCGAGAGAAATAAAATTAATTCCGTGGCTAGTTCATCAAAGGATGGTGCATGACGTAGCGAGCGCCAGATGAGAAACTGAAAATTTTTTTGGACAAGTTCAGCTACTTTGACTGATAGGGTTGTTTTGCCAATCCCACCCATTCCCAAAATCGCAATCAGACGACATTGATCATCGACGATCCATTGACTGAGGGTGGTTAATTCTAAATTTCGTCCATAAAAAATCGAAGTATCGATCGCTTCTCCCCAATCTTGAATCAAACGTTGCGAAGATGGGGAAATAAGCGAAACAACTTTCGATGATACTTGCTGTTTTTTGTAATAATATTGAACCGTTAACTGAAGATTTTGTTTAGTGACTTTCTTGCCAAAAACATCGGACAAGGTTTGCCAGAGTTTCGCACCTGTATCTTTAAGATAGCCTTCATCATAATCGGTAATATTAGCAATCTCTCCATAAGAAAGCCCCTGCCAAGAGTGTTCTAAGACAATCTGCTGAACTTTATTTAAGGATCGAGGTGCCAAAACCTGATCAACGATCGCTAGTGCATCTTCAAAATTCATCTTTAGAAAGCAAGAAGAGAAAATTTGTTCCCGATTATTAATCAAATTTTAACTGATCTGCTTCCCCAAAGGAATCAATGATCTGACTTTAGCTATTTTTTGGGGAATGTGTTTCTTAACCTTGTTCAGTCAGATAAACAGCTTCAGCAACTCGTTTGAGTCGTCTGAGTTGAGCTTTCATATCATTTTTGGTCAAGTTAGCGGCAAACGTATTAAAACCCCATTTCACAATCGGATTAGATATCTTAAATTCAAAGCGGTTATATAACTTTGTTCCTTGAGCATTGGGTTGACACTCCCAGCGATCGCATCCTTGAAAAAATCCTTCAAATTGCCAGACAATTAAACCAGGTTCGCGTTCAATTACGACACTTTTTAAAGTCGGCTTAATCAGTGGAATTGAAATCAAAAAACGACTGCGACCGCCGATATTTGTTGTCCATTCTCCTATTGGTTCACACTTAAGAGCAGGATTTAACCAACGGTGCATTAATTCTAAATCAGTTAAACACTTTTCGACAGCTGTCGCACTAGCCTTAATCTGGATCGCTTGTTCAAAAGTTTGATGAAGTGACATTGAGCAATGTTAATTTTTATGTATCTTTATTTATTCTAGTCAAAATGAGGTAGTAATTGTAGAACCCCTAGATCTAAATCCTTACTCTTCATTACTTGAGCTTCAAACAAACCCAACATATCCGATAATTGAGGATTACCACGAGATGATCCAGTAACTCCCATCGCAATAATTAAGCCACAATAACCCTTGGATTTTTGAGAACGATTTTCCCAGTTTTTGCGAGCCTTCATGTGTTCGGGGTCATCGCCAATAAATTCACCAAAAAGATACAAATCACCATTATTAAGTTGTAGGATACCCAGATCATAAGTCGCATCTGTAAAAGGATCTTCACCAGGATTAAAACAAATAGCTTTTAACCCGCCGCCCTCTTTAATTCTTTGAATAATTTCTTTAGCTTTGGGGCGACTCGTTTGTACCATAATAATTGGCAATCCATCGCCTTTTTGTGGACAATTTTGATTTTGATAATAAATCTGAGGACGTGTTCTAATTTGTTCGTGCATTTCCCAAGATATCATCCCTAGACTCAAAAAAGAATTATCTGGAATTAAATCTTCCTTGAGTGAGAAAGAATTTTCATCATCGTCATCATCGTCAAAATCATCATCATCATCATCATCTTCCACTTGTTCGACCATAGCTAAAAACTCACCCGATAATTCAGGTAGCGTTGTCACCGTTGTCGATATGGTTTCTTGATCCGACTCAGACGTTAGAGAGATCCGAAAACGCTTACTAATGGGTTGTAGGGTTTCTTCGGCTAATTCAGCTTGGGTATTGCGGAAAAAACGGTAGAGCGATTGTAAAGCAACATTAACCGCGATCGCTTCTTCTTCATCTAAATAGGGTCTAATGCCTTCATAGGGATGAACACTACCAAAAACAGGACGAATTTGAGAAACGTCTAAGTTTGATAAATCAACTCCCTCGTCATCGTCATCGTCATCAGATTCGCTTGTTTCAATAGCTTCATAACTGAGAAACCAACAATCTTGAGACAAAAAAGCTTTTTCTAACTGTTCAAGGGATTTTTTTTCTAATGCAGCGAGACGGAACTGTTTTAGAGAGTCGAGCGATCGATATAAAATCACTCCATATTCTTGCCCTAACATTCCCATCACACAAGCATAGAGGGTATCTACACCCCATTGATTGATTTTGATGGATAAAATATCATAATCTGCCAAAACATACCAAGGTGCCTCTTGCCAGATCTCTAGGGCGGTTTTTTTCAAGGCTGCTTCTTGTGTTTCTGGTAATGCAGGGGGTCGAGAATGGTTCATTTCCTCGAATCCTCTGAACAATTCATCAATCAGAGGTAATTCTGGGATCAGTTCAATATCAATATCGAGGTTTTGTAAGACACCGCGTAAAAAAAAGTGAATTTCTTTATTACGCACGACAATTTTCTGAGGACGTGCAGGTTTAGCGGGACGATGGGGTGTTTCAATTGCCCGTAAAAAGGTTCTGACGATCGCTTCTGGCCCTGCATCGACCGAAACCACATCCATTGCTCTAACAAAACCTTCTGAACCATCAACCCAGATCACGCACTCTTCGGCTCCCTCATGTTCAGGCTCCATCGACGTTTTTAAGCCTAATAACGAACGTCGATCACCTTCCCACACAACACCAGGAATTTGAGGAATTTTTTTGAGGCGACGTTGGGTCGTTTGAGGAAGAATGCTCATTATTAATGTTTAGCCTTTAATGTTTAATATGATATTGAGAATGCGACCACTCTTCAACCTATTAAAATATTCTATCTAGTTTCACCAACGACTTGATAAATAAAGGACAATGTTACCCATGCGTTTACATCTAAAGCATAATAGTCGGCTGAATTATTAACAAGTTCGCTCTTGACGGCACTTGAAAGAGCTAAATCTTCTAAAATGGATTGGGCTACCTCAAGGGGTTGAGCAAGGGTAAAAATCGGGTTACGCTCATGGTTAAACACTTGACTGGTTTCTAGCACTTTTAAGGTTTTTTTAAAGGGATAACGAGAACAGATCACAAAAATTTCGGTTAAACCCACAGGCCCCACTACTCGCCAAGTTGGTAGATTTTGATTGGGTAAAATCAGGGTTTCTCTCGATGCAATTACTTGATCTTGAAGTTGTGCCGTTTCAGGATGGGCTAGACTCAGGGTAAATGCGTTGCCACTCGCATCAATTCCGATTAATAGACAATAAATTGGCTCTTGTCCATCATTGGTCAGACGATATTGTATTTCTGTGCCGATCGCAATTTTTGGAACGGCTGCTAGTGGTTCTGTAACAAACAATTTGGGTTTTGTCTCACTTGTTAATCGCGTCTTTTTTTGGAGTAGGTGTTGGGGAGTCGGTGCGAGTTGGTCTAAATTTGCCGTGACTAACAAACGCGATGAGCCTTCATTACCAGTCAGTCGCCAGAGTTTGGCAGCTAACAGGGTTTTAAATTGGGGTATTAAACGTTGTACGGCTCCTTTGACGGCTTCGTTGTCTTGACCTACAGTACTCGAAATCGGTGTCCCTGCAACCGATAATAGTCGATAACTTCCCATCCCTAAAGACGCATCAGCAGCCGTTGATGGTGAAATGACCGAATCAGAATCCTTAACGGTTTCAGAGGGTTTAGAATCGATTTTACTTAAGATACAATCGATTTTTTGTTCCCCCTTGGTAGCTAGAGAATGCGCGATCGCAATTGTGGCTAAGGCACTGGTCGCATCAACCCGTTCAATGCGCGATAGACTACTATCTAAGGCAATGACTAAACTGATTTGTCGCGATAAAACTCGTATCCATTCTTGAACGGTTTGTCCAACTTCTAAAGATGAAGTTAAAGAAAGTCGTTGTGCTTTAGCGGTTAATCCTTGTCGGGAGATGATTTGTAACACTTCTTCGGGTGACGAGGCAAGAACAAAACAGGAAGATATGCCCAGTTCATCAACTAAATTAGCGTTCAAACCAGTTAAACTCAGTTCCACGATTTTTTCACTTTTTACACTGGTAATCACTCCTTCGGCACCGTCTAGCTGTTCTGGAATTAAATGATAAGTCAGACGAGATTTTGGATTTTTTAGGAGTTGGGGCTGTTGTTGTAATCCTGTCAGTTGTGCTACTTGTTGACTGGTGTGATTAAAAATTGTAAAAATTTGACTCGTGTCGGTGGTTTGCCAAAGATATTGAGTTAAAGCATAGGTAAATAGTCCCGCACTCCAATCATTATCGATAATCTCAGTAGCCATTTGATTTTGTCCACTAGCAGCTAAAATCGTTGCAGGAGTTGCCCCACGTTTGGCTTTAGTACGGTTGCGGAGATCGGTTAATAAGCTTAATTCTTCTGAATTGATTTTACTTGATGTTGCAGGAAACGATCTCGAAGAGATCTGCTTCGCGGCGCGCACTTTTAGATTACCTTGTCGCGGCTTGCCATCGGTGGTATGACTGGTATCTAAAACCATTGTCACTTGATCAGTAGCCAGCGAGCGAGCTAATAAAAAAATCGTTTCTTCAACAATTTCATTTTTTGTTTTTTCTTTCAATAGTCCATTACAGGGTAAAAAACTATTAATTTCTTGTATATTACCTGTGTCAGTTGTGAGCTTAATTTGATTGCCGTAACCACTAAAATGAAAAATGACCACATCTCCCGATTGCGCTTGGGTGACTAGATGTTCACGAAAAGCCGTTTCGATATTGTCTCGTGTTGCTTGTTGATCGGTTAAAGTAACGATATCACTCAGATTAAAGCCAAAACGATAGACTAATAATTCCTGTTGTCGTTCAACATCGGTCAAGCAGCCTTGTAAATGGCTATTTCCTTCACCATAATCATTAATCCCAACGAGTAACGCTAATTTTCGTGGTGTGACAGCAGCAAGGCTGTGAGTTGTGCGAATTAATTCACTTGGACTAACACCCAACGTCAGTAAGCCAAATGCGGTCTGGGATAAAAATGAACGTCGATTTGTACTCATTGGGGAAAGTCTCCTAGAGTTAGAAAACAGAAGATAGCCTGCTTTTGCTTTTCTCCTGTTTTCTAGTAATCTTGTTTTATTCTGGCTGACTTTGTGCAGCACGAATCAATTCTGCTGCAACTTCAGGACGAGAGAATTCTGGAGGAGGTAATTCACCCCGTCGTAACATTTCCCGAACTTTAGTCCCCGATAAATGAATCCGTTCTTCTTTACGACTCGGACTGGTTTTAGTCGTTGCCATTTGCTGAGTACGAGTACAGTAGAAAGCGTGTTCAAACATCATCGGTGTAATGCCCAATTCTTCGGGTTTAAACTCATCGAAAATATATTGAGCATCATAGGTTCCGTAATAGTCGCCGACTCCTGCGTGATCTCGACCGACAATAAAATGAGTACAGCCGTAATTTTTGCGGATCAGGGCATGAAAAATCGCTTCTCTGGGCCCCGCATAACGCATCGCACTCGGATTAATTGCTAAGATTACCCGATCTTGAGGAAAATATTGATCAATCATGATCTCATAGCAACGCATCCGCACATCGGCAGGAATATCATCGCTTTTGGTTGCACCAACTAAAGGATGTAAAAATAAGCCATCGACAATTTCAAGGGCGCATTTTTGGATATACTCATGGGCGCGGTGAATGGGATTTCGAGTTTGGAATCCTACTACGGTTTTCCATCCTTTTTCTTTAAACCGTTGTCGAGATTCAACGGGATCGACTTGATAGCTAGGAAAATCAGGATGAGCATCGCGTTGTAATAACCAGATTGGCCCCGCTAAATTAATGGGGCCTTGATCATAAACGACTTTGACACCTGGATGTTTAATATCATCAGTACGATAGACGTTAACGGCTTCATGTGCTTTGTTATAACGATATTTTTGCGTTAGTTCCAGAACTCCCACAAATCGTCCTGTAGGATCATCTAACCGTATCCAGCTTCCCTCTTTTAAAGGTTCAGCGACTTCTTCAGTTACGGATAATGTAATGGGTATACTCCAAGGAAGACCGTTAACGAATCGCATATCTTCAACAACGGATTCATAGTCGGCTTGTTCCATAAAACCATTAATCGGACTGAATCCACCAATGGCAATCATAACTAGATCAGATGTTGCCCGTTCATCAAGTTGAATTCGGGGTAAATGATCTTGTTGCTCTAAAAACTCGTCTCGTTCTGCTGAGGTCGCAATACGATTAATTAAATGTCCGCCGTGTGGCGCAATCCCATCTGTCTGTATGCTCATAGTGATTCATCTTGTCGTCACGATTAATCCTACCAAGCAAAGGAAATTATTCAAAGGGTGCAATGAACGAATTTTCTTAACACGCGCCTTTTTGTTTTAAAACAACCTTGATGGTTTGCAGCAAAAGGGATAGATCATACAGAACAGACCATTTTTCTTGATAGTCTAAATCTAAACGCACGATCGCTTCAAAATCTTTGACACTCGAACGCCCTCTAATTTGCCATTCTCCAGTAATTCCTGGTTTGACTCTCAAGCGTTGCCAGTGATGAGGTTTATATTTTTCGACTTCATCAAGGGTTGGGGGACGGGTTCCGACTAAACTCATCTCACCTTTTAAGACATTCCAAAACTGAGGAAATTCATCAAGACTGGTACGACGCAGGAAATGACCGATTTTGGTGATTCGTGGATCGTTTTCGTTTTTGAAAATGTGACCGCTTGCTTCATTTTTAACGAGGTGTTTTAGCTGTTCAGCATTCACTACCATGGAACGAAATTTCCAAATTCGAAAAGGACGACCTCGATAGCCACAACGAATTTGACTGTAAAATAGAGGCCCTGGATCATGGAAAAACATTGCGATCGCAATGGGAATCGCCATTAATCCCAAGATGGCTAAACCGACTAATGCCCCTAGTAGATCAAACAAACGTTTAGCTTTACTGGTAATGGATGGATGAACCGATCGAGGTTTACAAGGTATCGATTTAAGATGGAAAGATGTATCAGCATCGGGATGTAAGGCAAAAATTTTAGAGTATGCGATCATCTGATTACACGTTTCGGACATGAGTGTGATTAATCTATTTCACAATCATAAGCAAGTCATGTTTGTTCTAACGTATAAGTAAGCGTCGCACTTTGTATAACTAGATGTATAAGATTTTTGGTAAATGTTATAGATTAGAAAAAATTAAATTGATGTTCCTCGATTTGGTCTTATTTGTTTTGACGAATCAGATGCTTAATTTAGAGTTAGCCTGCTCAAGAAAAGCTTTAAGTTTTATCAAATTTGCTCTGCAGCAATATCTTCTTTAAAATAATTGTTTATTAAATTAGATCTAATAAAACTTGATGAACTCTTTGAGCAACAGCTTGACTGGAAAGTCTATTTTTGAAATCAACCGTCGCTTGTGTGGCTATGCTATCACGTAACTGAGGATTAATGAGTAGTTGCTCAATTTTTTCGACCCATTCGTCACGATGAGCAGCTAACATTCCATTTTGACCATCTTCAAAAAAATTAGGATAATCAATCCGATTATGAACAACAATTGGTACACCACACTGCATATAAGAATTCACTTTTCCAAAAGATTTACCCAAGCTGTAGGGATGAATATCCATAACCGCGTGAAGCCCTACAGCTACTTTTTCTAAAGAGTCATGATATTGCTCTAATGATAAAAGAGAAAACAGTTTTGTAGGAATCTGATTCTGTTTTAGTTGTTCAAGATCATTTTCGATGGCTTGAGCATTTTTAAGACCATAAATCCAAAACTCAAAATCTATTTTTTTTCGTAGTTCTATGACTACTTCAAGTAAAAACTTTCGCTCTTGAGCATATCCAATTGCATCACTGGTACCCCAAGCTACGATCCGTTTGCGTTGACTAGATGGTAGATATTTTCTATTCTCTAAATTCATCCCACTCCAAATAATATGTGTATTCGGATTGTACTGATGACAATAGTTAGCAATATATTGACTTCCACAAATTACTAATTTACTACCTTGACAGCAATCAATAATTTGTTGTGTTTGATTTGGATCTAAAAAATCAGCATCATCTAAATCGAAGACAATCTGAGAAGCCTGATAAAGTTGTGGATAATTCAGAGGATGACGACCTTTTTGAATATAAAGAATATCAGGTTTTTCTAGAGCTAAAATACGTCTTCGTTGAGGCAATTCTAGCTGAAAAGGAACAATAATAACTCGCCAGCCTAATTGTCTCAAATATTTACTTAAATTGTAGGCTCTTTCACGAGATGAAGCTAATGTCTTATCGCTACAAGGAAAGATTAAAATTGATTTATTTTTTCTAGGCAAGATAGATCTTTGGCAATGCAGAATTACTTCTCGTAAATAGTGACCAATTTTAGATTTTAAAAAAATTTTATCAGACATATTATTCTTGCTCTTTTTTAGAAGTTGCTTTATAAAACAACAATTTTATGACTCAATTATGATGCTCAAAGAAAAAACTTAAATTGTTATTTTTTAAATAGTCTAGGCATCAAATTACAATAATTTTGATGTCAATTTACATTAAGTTAACTCAACAAAATGTTTTTTGATTAATTTTAATACTTTTCTTAACTAAAAAACTGATTACTCAATAAAACGTTATCAATAATTAGTAGTTTCTTTAATCAGTTAAGTTAAAATTTTTCGTAATAATTAAGGTACTATTCCATTAAACTTTTAATCTTATCTATAAATTTTTTCTCTTGAAAATATTCTGTATAAGCTTGACGAGCATTTTTGACAATTGTAGCTGATTCATCAGGATGGTTCAAAAAATAACGACATTTTTCTTCTAAATCAGAAAAATCCCATTTAACAGGAACATAAGTTTTTCCCTCAACAAAAATATTGGGTTCAGTTTTAATATGACTCATTGAAGGTTTAATCAGTAAGCAATCATAACAAATTGCTTCAAAATCACGCCAACAGGTTTCTCCCCAACCAAAAGGACTAAACACAATACGACTTTTTTTGATCTCTTGTAAATACTGACGACGAGAAACTAAACTTTCTTCAGTTCTTCCACTAAAAACAACTTTATAATCCGAGTCTAGTGGTTTGATCGCTTCTAAAGCCGTTTGTCTATAGTGATAATACCATTCTTTTTTTTGAGAAGATGCCAAAGAAAGACGACAGAAAATATCTAATTCTTTATTAAAAGAGTTTTTCCTAAATAAAGGAGGTTTAAGGCTTTTGATAAATTGCTCTGAAGTTCCAAGATTCCAACCTGATTGAATTCGCTCTAAATACTTGGCGTTGACTTCTGAACCGACAAACCAATTACTAAAGTCAAATTGCCATTGTTTAGCTAAAAAATCTGTAAATTGTGAACCCCCAATATAACTTTGTTGATAATCATCTAAGTTTTTGTAGCATTGGCGTTTTAAGAAAACATCTACATAAGGCAGCAACCGAAAATAATTTGAGCTTGTTTGAGCAAATGGATCAATAAAAATTAGCTTTTTTGAGCCGAGATGTTCTCTCAAGTCTAGTAAAACTTTTTCGGCTATTATTAAACCTTCTTCTTGCAAACTAGCCTGCCAGGAAGGCATCAAAAAAATTAGATCACCTTGAAAAGTCTTAGAAATATTTCCTAAAGTGACAAAATCTGTCGCTTCAGCTTGACTAACTTTTAATTTTAGCTGCTGATTTAGATGTCTACGATTATAAATAAAGGGATCTAGTTGTGCTTTCGCAATGGAGTCGTTGAAAGAACCAACCACTAAAGCTCTAACGGTATTTTCTACCATAAAATCATCCTTAAATATTTTATTTATATCTCTTTATAATAAAAATTAATAATATCATCTATTTTATGTAAAATTAAAAATTTTTACATAATTTAAAAATAAAAATCATTTAATTTATAGTTTTTAAAAGGATTCAGCTAAATCTAGCAAGAACACAACATTATATCTCATCATACATAATTTCAATCAGCTTGAGCTAGAGAAAAGGAAATTGAATTTTTTTAAGATGAATACTTATCCTAAGCAGAAAATTAAATAATTTTTTAAAAATTTACGAAATTACAATGCTAGAAGTTGTTGATTATAACATCGGGAGCAGGAATTTGGGAAGATGCAAAGACCGCAGGAAAAACAGCGACGTAAACGAGGAGTTATTCTAACAGTTCAAGGGTTAGAAAAACTACAGCAAGCTAAGGAAAAGTCAGAATTTGAAGAAAACGCAGGGAATCGATACACCTTGGAAACTTTGAGCGAAAAAACAGGGTTAGCGGTTGATACACTGATGAAAATCCTGAAATGTGAAGAAAAAGTAGATAAGCAGACCCTTAAATGTTGTTTTCGAGCTTTTAAGTTGATTTTAGAAACCAAAGATTATTTTTATCCTGAGCTTCCTCTTGAATTTCCTCAAATGGTGTTTTGGAATAATGCTGAATCCCAAGAACCTGAATTACCAGAAGGTGCCATCTCTCTTAGTTCACCATTTTATATCGAACGCTCGCCAATTGAAACAGATAGTTATAAAGCAATTACCCAACCTGGTAGCTTAATTCGTATCAAAGCACCAAAACGCATGGGTAAAACGTCTTTGATGATGAGAATTCTAAATTATGCTGATCAAAAAGGCTATCACACGGTATCTTTAAACTTACAATTAGCACAAAAAGAAGCACTACAGAATATAGATACATTTCTACAATGGTTTTGTGCTTATATTAGTGCTGAAATGAAGTTATCGCAACGACTTAATGAGTATTGGGATGATTTGTGCGGTAGCAATATTAGCTGTAAACTCTATTTAGAACAATATTTATTAGCCAATACTGAACATCCTTTAGTCATTGGATTAGATGATATAGATCGATTATTTCTTTATCCTGAGATAGCTGATAATTTTTTCGCTTTACTAAGAGTTTGGCACGAAGAAGCTAGAAATAAAGCGATTTGGCAAAAACTACGCTTAATTGTTGTCCATTCTACAGAAGTTTATCTACCTCTCAATCTTAACCAGTCTCCGTTTAACGTTGGTGTACCGATTTCGTTAACTGAATTTACCTTATCTCAAATTAAGGATTTAGCCAATCGCTATCAATTATTTTGGTCAAATTACGAATGCGATAATTTAATGAAATTGGTGGCAGGTAATCCTTATCTAGTTCATCTAGCTATTTATTATATTTCCTGTAAAAAAATCAGTCTAGAGCAAATTCTAGCAACTCCTTTACATTCAGAGCATTCTATCTATAAAGAGCATCTTTTGCGTCAATTGTATTGTCTACAACAAACGAATCCTGATTTACTCAAAAATTTTGCTAGAGTAGTCATGTCTGAGCATCCAATTGAGTTAGATATAGTTAAAGCGTTTAAGCTCCAAAGTCTAGGTTTAATTCACCTGTATAATACTAAAGCGACAGTCAGTTGTCATCTATATCAACAATATTTTCAAGACTATTATGAGAGGTTTTCTCAAGCAATTTAAACAATGACCACTAATTTTTTCTATGCTTTCCCACCACTGATTACAGGAAAACTTATTAAACGGTACAAACGTTTTTTTGCAGATATTGAATTAGAAACGGGTGAAATCATTACTGCACATTGTCCAAATACAGGCCCGATGACAGGTGTTTCTACATCAGGAAGTTTAGTACAAGTTTCTCAATCAAATAATCCTAAACGTAAGCTTAAATATACGTGGGAAACCATACAAGTTAATCAAACTTGGGTCGGTATTAATACAGCACTTCCTAATAAAATCATTAAAATAATGTTAGAAAAAAGAATTTTTTTTAAGGAATTAGGAAATTATCAATATATTTATTCTGAAGTTGCGTATGGTAAAGAAAATAAAAGCCGCATTGATTTTTTATTAACGTCTGATGACCCTCTTGATAAACCGATTTATTTAGAGGTTAAAAATACAACTTGGACTGATGGTGAAGTTGCTGTATTTCCTGATACAGTGACCACTAGAGGGCAAAAACATTTACAAGATTTGATGAATTTGTTACCCTATGCTCAACCCATTATGTTGTATTTTATAAATCGTAGTGATTGTACAGATTTTGCTCCTGGTGATCAAACAGACCCGCTCTACGGTAAACTTTTTAGAGAAGCGGTTGCTAGAGGGATTTTAGTTTTACCATGTCGATTTGAGGTTACTTTTGAGGGAATTCGTTATTTAGGTTTAGCAGACTATTTACTCTATCAACCTAGTTTTAAACTATTATAATAAAGCTCTCAAAAGGGCTTGAAATTTAAGTTGTATTTCTCCTAATTCTTTTTCTGGATCTGAACCCGCTACAATTCCCGCACCTGCATACAGTCGAGCGTGATTATCTTGAATTAATGCTGAACGAATTCCTACGATAAATTCACTATTTCCTTGGCAGTCTACCCAACCAATTGGTGCAGCATACAATAAACGATTAAAAGTTTCATATTGTTGGATTAATTCACAAGAAATCTTAGTAGGAACGCCCGCTACTGCTGGTGTTGGATGTAGTTGTGATACAATTTCTAAAGGATGAATATCAGATTTTAATTGAGCATAAATCGGTGTCCAAAGGTGTTGTATATTCGATAACTTTAACAGTTTTAAGGGAGACTGATGAGGACATAAACCCAAATTAATTAACTTTTGTGTAATAAATTCACTGACCGCTTGATGCTCCCTACGTTCTTTCTCGCTTCTTAATAAATTTTGTGCTAAGATTGCATCTTCGGTCGGTGTTTTACCTCGTGGTGCTGAACCTGCTAAAGCATCGGTTTCTAGCTGATTATTTTCAATACTAATTAATCGTTCGGGACTAGCACCAATAAAATAGCATCCATCACCATTACTAACTGAAAAAATATAGCAGTCGGGATGACGTTGACGCAGATTTTTTAGACAATTTACAATCTGAAATGATTGTGGCGAAATGACATCTAAAGCATGAGCAAGCACAATCTTACTAAACTTATTAAGTTCAATTGATTTAAGGGCGGATGCAACTGAATTTTTAAAGTTAGTCGAAGGATAAATTTTATAGTTAGCTGAATTCAAATCAGTATATTTTGATAGAGCTAAATCTGGCTCTTTGTCAAGTTTTTGTAAAAATTTTTGATGCTTAACAATGAGGTCTAAGATAGGAAAAAGATTTTGCTCAGGTTGAATAGCTATATTAATATTTAAGAAATATTTACTCTGCTTTTTAATAATTTGAAATTGTGGTAGGACGACGTTAGCACTGGGAAAAACTTGAGTATAGCGATCGGTCGATTCAAAAAAGGTAAAATAGCAGAGTAATAAAGGAGTTGCTTCAACCGCTTCACCAACTTTTGTAATTCTTTGTTGACAACGTTCGATAAATTGTTGTGCTTTCGTAAATCGCTCCGTTCCATTAAATTTTAAAGATGTTGCGATGCCATAACTTAAAATTGCTTCATCTTTGCGGCTGCTCTCCCAATAAAAATGAAAGGGGTAAGAAGCGGAAATAGCTTTTAAAACTCTCAATGGATCGATCGGATCAATTTTTTGAGTAACACTGATAATTGGAGGAGTTCCATTACCTGTTGATCTCTCCTGACAAGCGTGGAGAAATAGATACAGTTCTTTCTCATCTTGTACGAGATTCACAGGATAAGGGGTAACTGGCACAGCAATAGACATTGTTAAGTTATCGTAAAGTTATTTATAATTTTTTACTCAAAAAACCAAAATAGTGATATGGATTTTTTGAAGTTATTTGTCTAAACGATTATTGGCTGTCGGGAATGCCTTTAAAAAAGCTTTTCTCCTCAAACCCTTCTTAACTATGGTATCGAAGAAAGGGAAGATAGTCAGCTACTTAAAAAACATTTACTTATTCTCAAAGGCGATAAAGAGACTGATACAATCAATAGAAGATAATTTTAGCGTGACTTCTAGTTTGTGTAGTAATGACTATGACAAGTTTGGTTGAATCGTCTCAAAAAAAGTTATGGCTTGCTGCTATCAAACCCCCAATGTATAGTGTAGCGATTATGCCGATTCTAGTGGGGTCACTGATTGCTTTTAGTGAGACAAAACAATTTAATACAATCATTTTTTTAATTTTTTTGGGAGCCGCTATTTTAATTTTAGCATGGGAAAATTTAAGTAATGATGTTTTTGATTCTGAAACAGGAATTGATAAAAATAAAACTCATTCTGTCGTTAACTTAACGGGAAATAAATCTTTAGTTTTTTGGTTGAGTAACTTGTGTCTAGGTTCGGGTATCCTGGGCATTTTAGCAATAACAGGATGGCAACAAGATCCAACTGTATTAGAACTTATTCTCTTATGTTGTCTGTTAGGTTATACTTATCAAGGGCCACCGTTTCGCCTTGGTTATCAAGGATTGGGCGAAATTATTTGCTTTTTTGCTTTTGGCCCGCTTGCCATTGCTGCGGCTTATTATTCCCAAACTCAAAGCTTTTCTATCACCAGTTTAGCGGCTTCAATCATCATTGGCATTACTACTTCAATTATTCTTTTTTGTTCTCATTTTCATCAAGCAGAAGATGATTTAGCAGCAGGAAAACGATCGCCAATTGTTCGTTTAGGAACGGCTAAAGGCTCACTTGTGTTAACCTGGTCTACTTATAGTGTCTTTCTTTTCACTGTCTTATTTGTCATTCTGAAAATCTATCCCGTCGCTACCCGCTGATTTTTGGAAGTTTACCTTTTGCCCTAAAACTCATTAATCACGTCAAACAATATCACGCCGAACCCGAAAAAGTAAGTAACTGTAAATTTTTAGCAGTTAACTTTCATTTTGTCAGTGGTTTATTATTTGTTTTAGGATTTGTCGTTTAGGGATAAAAAATCAACTAATTATTGACCTATTTGTTCTAAAAGTTGCCGAATCGCATTTGCGTCTTGTGCTTGGGGAAACAAAGCCAAATACATCTCCAAATCTTCACGCGCTTTAAGCCAGTTCTGTAACTGATAATAGATTAAGCCGCGTTCTCGCAATTCTAGAGGATCATTGGGTGATAAGATTAAAATCAAATCTAAAATTTGAGCCGCTTTTTTTAATTGCTGACGCTGAATATAAATTTGCTTAAGATTATTTAGCATCCTAAACAAAATTTGCTGTTTAGTGACAGGTTCTAAAAAGTGAGGCTGTAATTTCAAAGATTGTTGATAAATCTGTTGTAAACGTTCCTCACAATCTTGCTCAAACAAGATTTCTCCTTGATTAAAAGAATCAACAAAAATTCCAACTTCTTCAAATTCTGGACGAATTAAAAAATGACCAGGCATCCCAATACCAACCATTGGAAAAGCCAAGCGATCGGCAATTTCTAGATAAATCACCGACAAAGTAATTGGAATGCCGACCCGTCGTTCAATTACATGATTAAGATAACTATTTTGCGGATCGTAATAATCTTCTGTATTGCCGTGAAAGCCTAAATCTTGAAACAAATATTGATTAATCGTTTGAATAATTTTTAGAGGATAACTCGCTTTTGGTAAACGCTCTTTTACCTCCAATGCCATTGTATCCAAAGCATTCAAATAAGCTTTCAGATCTAGATCTAGCTCATTGAGTTGAGCAATATATAAACTAGCTTTTGCTAAATTAAGATTCGTCTGAGCTTGATTCACTTCCTGCTCAAACAATTGATAAATCTGATGAGACTCCATTGATTGAAAAAAAATTGAGGCTTAAAAACATTATAAGTTGGATAGTGACAAAAAATTTTGAGAGATTGTTCATTTTTTAAAGAATTTCGGGAACTCTATAACTGAGACACCTTATTTAGCTCACGTAGATGGAAGTTGCGATGACGACTGCCAAATATCCTTCATATAACCCGATTTCAATTCGGGAATTTACAGCTTCAAAGCAAGCTAGTTTTTTTGAAAGCCTAAAACAGCCTAGGTTTAGTGGTCAAGTGGTGTTGACGGGAGTCAAGGGACAGAAATGGTTTTTCTATCTCTATCTAGGACGAATTATGTATGCTACGGGTGGTTTACATCCCGTGAGAAGATGGCGGCGTAGTCTAGCCCTCTATTTTCCGCAAATGCTGGCTCAAGGTTCATCACTAGACCTAGATCTAGCCAGTCTTGGCGCATCTGATCCTCAAATTTGTTGGGAATATCGCTTATTATGCTTATGGGTTGAACAACAAAAAATCAACCGTGAACAAGCAGCGAGAATGATTCGCGGTACGGTGGTTGAGGTGCTTTTTGATATTACACAAAGCATGGAAATTACCTGCGAACTCAGACAGGATGATTTACTCACAGCGCGACTGGTTCTCATTGATGCAGAACAAGTTGTTGCTGAAGCTCAACAACTTTGGAATGCGTGGCAAGGTGCGAAAATTGCCGATCGCTCTCCAAATTGGGCCCCAGTCATTCGACAACCCGAACAACTCCAGCAACGAACCTCACCCCAAGTTTACGGAACCCTCAAACAACTCCTTGATGGACATCAAACCCTCAGAGACTTATCAGTACGGATGAGACGAGATGTTTTAGCGGTGACGAGTTCTTTGTTACCCTACATCCAAATGGGTTTAGTGGAATTAACTACGATCACTGATTTACCGTCTCCCATTGCCGCACCACCGTTTAACTCTCTTGAGGTTGAATCACCCGCCACAGGTGCCTTAATTGCCTGTGTTGATGATAGTCCTTTAATGTGTCAAACCCTTGAAAAAATTGTTACCAGTGCGAGTTATCAATTTATTGGGATAAATGATCCCCTCAGAGCGATCGCCATTCTGTTAGCCCGCAAACCAGAATTAATTTTCCTTGATTTAGTGATGCCTAATGCGAATGGATATGAAATATGTTCTCAACTCCGTAAATTATCGTTTTTCCGCAATACCCCGATCGTAATTTTGACGGGTAATGACGGACTAATTGATCGAGTTCGAGCCAAAATGGTTGGTTCATCTGACTTTATCAGTAAACCCGTTAATCCTGAAATGGTTTTAAATACCATCCGAAAACATCTTCGGCAAGATGTCGCCCTTTAAATCATTTTTTGCGTCATTCGTTTAAAAATCACCTTTTATTGTTGAGGACATTATTATGAGTACCGCTTTAGTCATCGAAGATTCTCTAACAGAAAGAGAAATTATTACACATTATCTAAAATCAGCAGGTGTCACCGTTTTAACCGTTAATAGCGGCGAAGAAGCCCTAGAAAAACTGGCTAAATTAAGTCCCGATCTGATTATTTTAGATGTTGTTTTACCAGGACGCAGTGGCTTTGAAATTTGTCGAGTTCTTAAAGCAGAATCAAATACAAAAAAAATTCCTGTCATCATGTGTTCTACCAAAGATAGCGAAATGGATAAATTTTGGGGCATGAAACAAGGGGCAGATGCTTATCTTCCTAAACCCATCGATCAAGAATTATTGGTACGCACAGTCAAAAACTTGTTACGCTCTTAAAGAATCAGGTGAACAAAATGACATTTGAGCTATTTTCTCCCGCATCTTCAAACTTACAAAAATCCTTCCAAGAACAATTTTTGCGGTTTAATCTCATTCCAGATACGACCGTCATTTTACCTGTTGCTCAACTGATCGAAGTTTTAACCATTCCCATCAATCAAATTATCCCCATTCCTCAGATGCCCTCTTGGGTGATGGGGGTCTATAATTGGCGCGGTGAAGTCCTCTGGATCGTTGATTTAGGAAATCTTTTAGGGTTAACACCCGTTCATCAACAAGCCTTGATTATTTCTAACTATCGAGCGATCGTCATTCATGAGGGAAAAGATAAGCCGAATCAAACTCGTTCTAGTACTCCCATGCTTGGTCTTGTGGTGAGTCAAGTCGAGGACATCGAATCAATTAACCCAGATGAGATCCAGTCTCCACTCGCGTCGGCTGTTTCTGCAAGCATTACTCCTTTTTTACGTGGCTATTGGCTCAAAAACAATGGAGATTTGTTAATCGCTCTTGATAGTGCAGCAATTTTAGCCGCTATGCCAAAAGCTTAAAAAATCTTAATTTTCCATGTTTTTGGCGATCGCTGGTAACTGTAAATAAGTTGGATACGTTCCCTCACTTTTGATCCGCTTAATTTCTCCTTCGGTAATCGGTAAATTTTGCTTCGATGCGATCGCTTTGACTAGATCACCTCGGTCGATCACACCCGAAACCGCACCCGCAGGCGATAAAACAGTAATATATCGGTCTTGAGAAGCTTCTAGAGCTTTAATCACACCAACAATTGATGTATTTTCCGATACAGAGGGAATAATAGTCAAAGGATGAACCAGATCTAAGAGTGTTTTTTCCTCCCATTGACTTCTTTCGCTCTGCTGTATTTCATCAAGCTTGAGCATTCCGCGATATCTTCCCTCACTCGCTGCATAATAGGCCATCGATGTCGGCAAACCAGCTAAAAGATAAGTATCAATAAACTCTTTTAGACTTAGATGAGCATTAACGACTCTAAAATCCTTGGTCATCGCATCTTGAGCCGACAAATTGAGTAAGCTTTCTTGTAGAACCGTCAGACGATCATAAGCTGTTGCATTGCGGAGAATAAACCAACCGACAAAAGAGATCCATAAACCCCCTAAATCGCCAACTAAGATCACCACAAAAACCCCTAAAAGAACGCCAGACCAACCGATCAGCCGACCACTCGCCGAAGCCCAACGCATTCCCATTAAGCGATCGCCTGTTACTTTCCAGACCAATGCTTTTAAGATTTGACCCCCATCAAGAGGTAAACCAGGAATCAGATTAAACATCGCCAACACTAAATTAAGATTGGCTAAATCTTCGACTAAAAATCCAGCCAGCGTCGTATCTGGCCAAATCTGAGTCAGTCCTAAAAAGACACCAAAAAGGGTTAAACTCACCATCGGCCCAGCAATGGCAACTGCTAAAGCTTCTCTTGGACTTTGAGACTCTCGGTCAATTGAAGCCAGTCCACCAAAGAGAAATAAGGTAATCGAATTAACTTTAATCCCTTGGGAACGAGCGACTAAACTGTGGCCCAATTCATGGAGTAGAACCGAACTAAATAATAATAGAGACATGATTAAGCCCACACCTCCACCCATGAGAGGATTATTGTGAGTTAGTCCTGCTGCTGTAACGTTTCCCGCATTGATCAGCGTCACAAAGACTAAAATCAATAACCAAGACTGATCTACATGAAAAGGAATACCAAATAATGTACCGATTCGCCAACTTGACCGCATAATGATTTGTTGTGCTACTCGTGTGATGAACAGCCCTCCTATCTCTAGGATAAACAAGCCATCACTATCTTGCTTCTATACGAGCGATAAATTTTGCCCTGCTGCTTGATCGAGTAGCCACCAGAGTTCCTCTTGAGGTTGAATCAGACGCGATGGATAAGTCATCGCATCACCCTCGGAGGCGAACACCTCAGCTAGAGCAACTTGTTTATTCGATCCTGCGACTAGAAAGATGACACAACGGGCTTGATTAATTAAAGGCGCGGTAAAGGTTAAACGGGGTTGTCCGTCTTTTTGACCAACTGTGATCAGGTGATTGCTCACGTGTAAAGCCTCTGTGTGGGGAAACAGGGATGCAGTATGACCATCATCACCCATGCCTAAGAGAATAATATCGAAAGCTGGAAAGTCACCAGGGTTAATCTTAAAAAACTCTTGCAGCATCGTTTCATATTTTTGAGCATCCAGGGCGGGATCATGACTCCCCGTCGGCATGGCATAAATATTAGTAGAGGGGATTTCAATTCGATCTAACAAAGCTTGTCGTGTCATGTGTTGATTACTGTCGGGATGATCTGAACTTACATAACGTTCATCGCCCCAAAAAATATAAATTTTTTCCCAAGGTAAAGATTGTTGGGCCAAAGCTTCATAAAGCGGTTTTGGTGTACTGCCACCCGATAAAACGAGTGTACATTTTCCTCGTTGTTGGATAGCTTGTTCAATCTTTTCAAGGACTAACGTTAATCCTTGTTTAACCAAAGAGGGTTGATCGTTTAAGATAATGACTTTTTTTTTCATATATTTTCAATCGCTGTAAAAAAATGTATCGCTTATGGGCTAGGATTTAAGATTAGTTAAACAAGCTTAAAAACTTAATTGGTGGTTAATTCCATTTTGTTTATATTATATTGGGGTAATCTAATGTGATTTCTTAGCTGGCTATCACTAAGCTTAGTGTGATCTAGAATCTATCTTGCTTTCAAACTTAGCCTACTAAAAAGTAGAATAAACCAAGCGAGGGCGATTTGACTTTTTTTTTAGGTTTTTCTAAGGTTTGGCTATTTCAGTCATCGATAATGCCCTCTCACGGAGAAGCCTGCGATGACTTTATTAAGGTAGCTCTTGGGTAGAAAGAGATTACTAGATTAACTCTAATTGATTCACAAAAGGTCTAACCAATATTCTTTAACTCAATTGACATACAAGCGATGAACATTTCAAAATACACGACCCTTTGTCTTAAATTAGCTGGGTTAATTTTTATTCTCTCCTTTTTACTGGATACGCTTACCTTTGCGATTCCATTCCAGTGGCAAAATTCTCAATGGCAGATCGGTTTCGTTACGGCGATCGTTGATCGTGGCATTGTGCCGATGGTGGGAATGGTTTTAATTGTACTAGCTAGTTGGATTGATAGTACTCTTAATACTCCAGCAGCTACGGCTAAAGCTTCGACGTTTTTAAAAATTTTTACGTTTATTTTGGCGAGTTTGCTCGGATTACTCTTTCTGTTGCTGATTCCCATTCATTTTAACAATATCAATCAAGTTAAAACTAACGCTTTAGAGCAAATTCAAAAAGGGGCAGATCAAGGAGAGGAGCAAATTAAACAATTTTTAGCGAATTTAAACAATTTATCTCAAAATCCTCAGTTATTGAATCAAGAAATAGCTCAACGGACACAAGTAATTGAAAGTGGTCAATTTCAAGGTAGACCTTTGACCGAACAACAATTAGTACAACTTCGTCAACAAAAAGATCAACTACAAAATCTTAGAGATTTGGCGAGAAAACCAGGCGACTTTAAGAAAAGACTCGATGAGATTAGAAATCAACTACAAACTCAATTGCTCGATCGCAGAAGAGATGCAGAAAGTCAGGCTAATACTGAAGCTCTCAAACAATGGTTACGAATTTGTTTGAGTAGTTTAATGTTAGCGATCGGTTATAGTGTGATTGGTTGGTTGGGTTTACGCGGTGTAGGACTTCTTTCAGGAAAACTTAAAGAATCGAAACGCTAAAAATTATGTCTCATCACCCGCGTCTTTAGTTGATGCGGGATTTTTTTAGGTATTTGTATTGCATTGATACTATAATTATCATTTGTTTATGTCTATTTTGCTAATCGAGTCTTTGAGCTAAAAAATCGTTGAAACCCAGTAAAATCAATACTATTAATCCAAACTTATCAATAAAATTAAAATTTTCTTTAAAAATCTTTTAGAAAAATCAATAATTTTTTAGAAAATCATGTAATATACTCTATATAACTCAGTGAGTAGTTCAACAAGCTGAAGTTACCCAATCTTACAAAAGCTGACTAGAAGAGGCATCTAGCCCAAACTCTAGCCAAATCGAGAAAGCTTTTATTAAACATCTATATACACGCTTATTCTGCTTACAAAGTAATTTCCAGCAGGGAGGGAATTTATGTCCAATTTTTCAAGAAGACGATTTTTAACGACAACTGCAACATCTGCTGTTGGGGCTGTATTACTCAAAGGGTGTTTAGGAAATCCTCCAGAACCTTCTGGCACAGCTAGTTCACCAACAACGACAACACCGTCAACAAGCTCACCTGCTTCACCAACTGCCCAAACTGCAGGAGCCGCACCAGAAACAACCCAAGCTAAGTTAGGTTTTCTTCCCATCTTTGAAGCCGCACCTCTGATTATTGCCCAAGAAAAAGGGTTTTTTGCTAAATACGGGATGACGGGTGTTGATGTCTCCAAGCAGGCAAACTGGGGTTCTGCTAGGGATAACGTTGAGATTGGGGCAGCAGGCGGTGGTATTGATGGTGGACAATGGCAAATGCCGATGCCTTACCTCATATCAGAAGGGTTGATCACCAAGAATAATACCAAGATTCCGATGTATGTTCTGGCGATGTTAAATACTCAAGGCAATGGCATTGCGATCGCTCAAAGCCAAGTAGGTAAAAATATTGGTTTAGATTCGAGCAAAGCAAAAGATTATATTGTTGGATTAAAACAAGCAGGCAACCCGTTCAGAGCCGCTTATACCTTCCCTAAAGCGAATCAAGATTTTTGGATTCGTTATTGGTTTGCTGCAGGTGGCATTAACCCCGATACAGATGTCAGTCTACTGACAGTTCCTACTGCCCAAACCGTCGCCAATATGAAAACGGGAACAATGGAAGCATTTAGTACAGGTGATCCTTGGCCGGCTCGAATTGTCGGTGATGGCATTGGCTTTATCGCCGCCTTAACATCTCAGATTTGGCCGTTTCACCCAGAAGAATATTTTGCCATGCGTGCTGATTGGGTAGACAAAAATCCAAACGCAACCAAAGCTCTGCTCAAAGGAATTATGGAAGCCCAACAATGGTGCGACAAAAAAGAAAATAGAGCAGAAATGGGGCAAATTCTTTCGGGTGCTAAATACTTGAACATTCCAGCGACTGTTCTTGAACCCATGTTGCTCGGAAATTACACGATGGGCGATAACCAGCCCAATATTAATAATTTCCAAGAAGCGGCTATGTACTGGAAGTCGCCTCGCGGCAGTGTTTCTTATCCCTATAAGAGTTTAGATTTATGGTTCTTAACTGAAAGCGTTCGTTGGGGCTTTTTACCCAAAGACACCTTAACGAATGCCAAAACTTTAATCGATAAAGTAAATCGGGAGGATATTTGGAAAGCCGCAGCAAAAGAAGCTGGTGTTCCTGATGCTGATATCCCAACCAGTACCTCCCGAGGAGTTGAAAAGTTTTTTGATGGTAAAGTATTCGACCCAGAAAATCCCCAGGCCTACCTCGATAGTTTAGCAATAAAAAAAGCTTAAGTCACTTGAGTCAAATTACCTAAAGGAGCAAATCTTATCATGACTACAACTCTGAGAAATCGTAACAGTGCTAGTTCGTCTAATGCTTTCGCTAAGTTTTGGAAAAAGAATGGCAAAAATATTTTTCCTCCAATCATTGGTATTTTAAGTTTTCTAGCAATTTGGCAACTTTGTTCAATGACTGGATTAATTAAATTACCCCCTCCAACTGATCTAATTACTAATGAGAGAACCCGCACTTATTTACTGTATCCCTTTTTTGATCGTGGCGGCACAGATGTCGGTCTATTTTGGCAAGTCTTAGCCAGCTTACAACGTGTTTTAATTGGTTATTTTTTTGCAGCCGTTGTGGGTATTAGTGTAGGAATTGTGATTGGACTCAATTCTTTTTGGAATAAAGCTTTAGATCCCCTCTTTCAATTCTTAAGAACGGTTCCGCCTTTAGCTTGGGTTCCTCTAGCTTTAGCCGCTTTACAACAAAACCAACCTGCAGCATTATTCGTCATCTTTATTACTGCTGTTTGGCCAATTTTGATTAACACTGCTGTTGGTGTACAACAAATTCCTCAAGACTATATCAACGTTAAAAAAGTCCTCAAACTCTCCAAACAGAAATTCTTTTTCAAGATTCTGATTCCTTCAGCCCTTCCTTATATTTTCACTGGTTTAAGAATTGCGATCGGTCTTGCTTGGTTAGCGATTATTGCAGCAGAAATCGTAATGTCTGGTATCGTCGGAATCGGCTTTTTTATCTGGGACTCTTATCAAAATAACTACATCTCTGACATCATTTTAGCTCTGGTTTATATCGGTGCAGTTGGTTTACTCCTAGATCGACTTGTCGCTTTTATCCAAACAAAAATTCTTCCAGACAACTAATCTAAGTGTGGGTTTGTCAATCAAACCCCAAAAATTCAACACACATTAAATAGGAAAAAAACAATGAGTGTCTTTGTCGCCGTTGATAATATAGATAAAGTGTTTCCCCTCTCTGGTGGGAGTGAATATATCGCCCTCAAAGGAATTAATTTAGAAGTCAAAAAAGGCGAATTTATCTCCCTAATTGGTCACTCTGGTTGTGGTAAATCGACCCTATTAAACATGATGGCAGGTTTAGATTTACCCAGTGAAGGAATCGTAACCCTAGAAGGACAACGGATCAAAGAACCAGGCCCAGAAAGAATGGTCGTTTTCCAAAACTATTCTTTACTTCCCTGGTTAACTGTTCGTCAAAATATCGCCTTGGCTGTTGATGAAGTGATGACGGGTTTACCCATCAGTGAACGCAATCAAATTATTGAAGAACATATTGATCTCGTTGGGTTGCGTCATGCAGTAGACAAACAACCAGGACAACTTTCTGGGGGAATGAGACAACGGGTAGCGATCGCACGTGCTTTAGCCATCCGTCCTAAACTACTATTATTAGATGAACCCTTTGGCGCGTTGGATGCACTCACCAGAGGGAATTTACAAGAACAGTTGATGCGAATTTGTGAGGAATATCATGTAACTTCAGTCATGGTGACTCACGATGTTGATGAAGCAGTATTATTATCCGATCGGATTGTCATGCTCACCAATGGGCCTGGCTCGAAAATTGGTGGTATTCTAGAAGTCGATATCCCCCGTCCTCGGAAACGGATGGAAGTGGTAAACCATCCGAGTTATTACAGTCTTCGCAGTGAAATTATCTATTTCCTCAATCAACAAAAACGCATCAAAAAACTTCGGGCGCAAAAAACGGCTGTAGTTACCCGTCATGGACTCGAAAAAGTTAATCTAGAAATCGGTTTTGTTCCTCTAACAGCTTGTGCGCCGTTAGTCGTTGCCAAAGAGAAGGGGTTATTCACTAAACATGGTCTAGATGAGGTAAATTTAGTCCGTGAAACCAGTTGGCGGGGGATCGTCGATGGAATGATCGGAGGTTACTTAGATGCGGCTCAAATGCCCTCTGGTATGCCAACTTGGTTAACGGCGGGTGGACAGGATGAGCAATCTGTACCGATTGTTACCTCTTTAACGATGACCCGCAACGGTAACGCGATTACTTTGGGTAAAAAGTTTTATGAAGCAGGCATTTTGAACAGTAATGCCTTAAAACGCTATTTACTCGAATCTGCGGACGAACGCCACACATTCGGTATGGTTCACCCGTCATCAATGCACAATTTATTATTACGTTATTGGTTAGCATCTGGTGGTATTAATCCCGATCAAGATGTTCATCTGGAGACCATTCCTCCCGCGCAAATGGTAGCAGATCTTAAAGCGGGTACCATTGATGGTTATTGTGTGAGTGAACCTTGGAATTTGCGGGCAGCCATGGAAGGTGTCGGGTTTACGGTAGCCACTGATCTTGAAATCTGGCAAAACCACCCTGGAAAGGTCTTAGGTGTGCGTGAAGATTGGGCGAATGCGTATCCTAATACCCATGTTGCTTTAGTAAAAGCCCTTTTAGAAGCTTGTGCTTATTGTGCAGATCCTTCTAATCGAGAAGAGATCAGACATTTATTGGCTAGTCGTCAGTATCTTAGTACTAAAGTAGACTACATCCAACTCTCAGATCCAAATGATCAATCTTGTAGTTTAGAACATCCCATGTGGGAATCAGCCCATCATTTATTTTATGGCGAAGGCGTAAATCGTCCCAGTCGTACCGAACATCTTTGGATGATGACACAAATGGCAAGATGGGGGCATATTCCTTTCCCTCGTAACTGGGTAGAAATTCTAGAAAGAGTATGTAAAGTGAGTGTCTTTAGTACGGCAGCCCGTGAATTAGGTTTAGGGGATATTAAATATCGCCGCTCACCGATTATATTGTTTGATGGGATTGAATTTGATGCAGAAGATCCGATCGGCTATCTGAATGAGCAAACGATTAAACAGAATGTGACGATGGCTGAGGTGGCTGTTAATCATCGATCTTCAGTCGGTCAAAGCTTAATCGCGGCCTAAATGATTGTCGGGGTTTGGTCGCCAAACCCTTCTATTTTCCCTGAATTGGACATCAAAACCCTCCCTTTTCCCCCATCAAATGTAAGGAGTAACTATCATGGCATATACGACCACACAAACAATCAATCCATACGAGCAAACTTCACTCAATGAAGCTTTTTTGAAAATTGATAATGTCTCAAAAATTTATCCGACTCCGAAAGGGCCTTATACGGTTCTTGATGGTGTTAATCTGACGGTTAATGAGGGTGAATTTATCTGTGTTATTGGTCACTCTGGCTGTGGAAAATCAACTTTATTAAATATGGTTTCGGGTTTTGCTGATGCGACTCATGGAACAGTTCGTCTTAAAGGTAAGGATATTGTTGAACCGGGGCCCGATCGTATGGTGGTTTTTCAAGGTTACGCCCTATTACCTTGGTTAACGGTTTTTGAAAATGTTTATTTAGCAGTTGATTCGGTTTATCCTAATAAACTAGAAGCAGAAAAAAGAGCAATTGTCAAGGAACATTTAGCTTTAGTGGGATTAAGTGAGGCAGCCGAAAAGAAACCCCCACAAATTTCAGGGGGGATGAAACAACGGGTATCTATTGCGCGGGCTTTATCGATCCGTCCTGAAGTGTTAATCTTAGATGAACCGTTTGGGGCATTAGACGCAATTACTAAAGAAGAATTGCAAGAAGAATTACTCAAAATTTGGCAAGATCATCGTTGTACGGTTTTGATGATTACCCATGATATTGATGAAGCTTTGTTTTTAGCCGATCGTTTAGTGATGATGACGAATGGCCCATCTGCTAATATTGGAGAAATTCTCAATATTCCTTTTCCTCGTCCGAGAGATCGCGATCGGATTATGGAAGATCCAGAATATTATAATCTGCGTAACTATGCGTTAGACTTCCTCTATAATCGTTTTGCTCATGATGATGATGCTGCGTAATTAGAGCAGTCATTAAAATTTAAGTTATTATTTGATATAAGGTGGTATGCTTGTACTCACCTTATTTGATTTTTTATGGGTTGAATTGATTAACTTTTTTTGGTATTTCCATGTATAGAGAAAATTATTATGCAAACTGTAGAACAACAATACTTTACACCCGAAGAATATTTAGAACGCGAAGCAATAGCTAAAGACAAAAGTGAATATATTAATGGCCAGATAATTCCGATGGCAGGTGGTTCAACTAATCATAATCGATTAATGTTCAATTTTGGCACTCAATTAAACATTGCTTTTGATGCTCATCTTGATTATGAAGTTTTTATTGCTGATGTTCGTCTGTGGATACCTCAGTGTAATGTTTACACCTATCCCGATATTATGATTATTTTTGGTGAGGCTGAATATCATGAAGAAAATCGAACGGATACGATTAATAATCCTCAAATTATTATAGAAATTCTCTCACCTTCAACAGGAGGATATGACAAAGACAAAAAATTTAAAAACTCTCAAACTATTCCAAGTTTTCAAGAATGTATTCTAGTCACTCAAATACAGAAACACGTTGATCAATATGTCAAAGTTGATCATAAACAATGGTCTTTATGCGAATATAACGAAGATGACGAAAAAATCACCTTACAAACAGTACCTATTGAAATTACTCTAGCTGATCTTTACAAAAGAGTAAAATTATCAGATAACTAATCTAAGCATAAAATTTTTAAAATTTCTTCTATCTTATAGGGGATGTAATCAAGCGACTAGATCAGGCTAGATAAACTAGGAGAGTATCAATAAAGCTAATTATACAGATTGAGCCTTGTAACATTTATTATTTTTTATCCTTGCCAATAATGGAAAAAACCTTAACTTATCTATCCAATAGCCCACTTGTTGCTTTTACAATTCTACTTTTAGTTATTTTAACACTACCACCCATTTTTGAGCGAATCAAATTACCAGGGCTAGTTGGTCTACTTTTTGCAGGAGTTGTGTTAGGAAAAAACGGGTTAAATTTACTCGATGGTGAATCTGAAACCATGCACCTACTAGAGGATATTGGAAAAATTTATCTAATGTTTGTTGCAGGTTTAGAAATTGATTTAGGAGAATTTCGCAAAACGAAAGATCGCTCTCTGGGTTTTGGTTTTGCAACTTTTATTATTCCGCTAATTATCGGAACTGCTATCGGTAGATTTTTTGATTATGGTTGGAATGGTGCTATTTTAATCGGTTCTTTATTTGCTTCGCATACACTTTTAGGCTATCCAATTGCACAACGTTTAGGTGTTGTTAGAAATGAAGCTGTAATGGTAACAATTGGGGCAACAATATTTACAGATATTTCAGCTTTAGTAGTTCTTGCAGTATGTCTTTCGATTCATCAAGGTGAGTTTTCTGCGGCAAGTCTCATCTTTCAATTGGTCGCGTTAGGAATTTATTGTCTAATAGTTCTTTTTGGTTTAGATTGGGCAGGTAAAAAGTATTTTGAACGCACAGGTGATGAAGAAAGTAATCAATTTCTTTTTGTGCTATTTGCCGTATTCCTAGCAGCTTTAGGCGCGCAGGTTATTAATGTAGAAAAGATTATTGGTGCTTTTTTAGCTGGATTAGCAGTTAATGATGTACTTGGTCGAAGTCCCGTTAAAGAAAAAATTGAGTTTATGGGAAGTACTTTATTTATACCGATGTTTTTTGTGGCAATGGGTTTATTAATAGATATTCCCATTTTTATTAAAACCATTACTACTCAATTTCCTTTAATGCTGGCTATTGTTTTAGGATTAATTGTCGCCAAATTTTTAGCTGCTTTTATTAGTAAATTTATTTATCGTTATAATTTCAATGAAGGGATGACGATGTGGTCACTTTCATTACCACAAGTTGCCGCCACATTAGCCGCCGCTTTAGCTGCCTATCAAGCGAAAAATGTCGCAGGAGAAAGACTTTTAAATGAAGCGACTTTTAATAGTGTTATTGTTTTAATGTTGGTAACTTCTATTTTAGGCCCTTTATTAACGGCGAGATTTGCCAGAAATCTTGCTGTACCTAAAGCCAAGCTAGAAGATACTTCTGAAAAAAGAGATATTATTCTTTCTGAATTACTTCCTAAAGCCGAACCTTTTGCCCCAAATCATCCTTTTACAATTGTCGTTCCAATTTATAATCCCACAACACAACGTAATTTAATTGAAATGGCGGCGTTAATTGCGCGTCATGAGTCTGGTATTGTCATTCCCCTGTCGGTGACAACCTCTCATGTTCATATGGACTCACCGCAACTGAATACACGTCTTTATCGAAGTCGAGAAATGTTAGGACAAGCAGTTCAATTGAGTCAAGAATTTGAAGTAGAATCCCAACCCGCGATCCGTATTGATGATAAGATTTCTCATGGCATTAGTCGGGCAGCCCGTGAAAAAAATGCCGATTTAATTATTATGGGTTGGAGTAAAACCTTTGGCTTGCGGGCGCGTCTTTTTGGTACAGTTATTGATAGTGTATTCCGTTCGGCACATTGTCCTGTCGCTGTGATGCGTCTATTAGATGAACCTATTAACATTCATCATCTTTTGGTACCTGTCAAAAATATTACACCAGAAATGATCAGGGTCATTCGATTTGCTCATCTTTTAGCCGATACAAATCAGGGTTCTGTAACATTGTTGCACGTTTGCCGTCGTTATACCTCTTCTAGTCAAATTGCTACTTTTAAAGAAGATTTATTAAATTTAGTCAATCAATTAGGGTTTCCTGTAACATCCGAAATTAAGACGCTCACCAATGATAACATTTCCCATGTCATTACAAAAGAATCTAAGTCCTATGATTTAACGGTTTTGCGTTCCGTTCGTCGTCAAACCGCAGGGGGCGGGCTTGCTGTCAGTGACTTGACGACAGAACTTTTAAAAAGGTTAACAGGTTCTTTGGTTTTATTCGGTGAACCTGAAAATAATACTTAATTGCTATCTTGGTCTTTACAAAACGAAATAATTTATATTATTACAAGATATTAACTTTTTCAGTAAACAAAATCATTCTAATTGAGGCAATAAACAGAAAATAAAAAAATTATCAATAAAGGTGAACAAAAATGGATATTTCTCCATTTGAATTATTATTGAAATCGATTGCGCCTCGTACAGCAACGGCTTCTACTGTTAATGTATTAAGTCGAGTGATTGTTCAAGGCTATTTTTTGACCATTTCTAACTTAGAAAAAAGAGATCGAGAATTAAAATTATTCTTCACAATTAGTGAACCTTCTGATCCGCCAATTGGTTCTCCAGCCAATGAAACCAGAGTTTTAGATAATAAAACTGTTTTGTTGTATGATGTTGCTGCTAAAAATGTTCCGATCAATTTCCGACGAACTGAAGTAGTCAACGAAAAATTTATTAGATATGAAAGCGATAGTTTTATCTTACCCAGTTGGGCTACTGTCTCATTGCAGCTATTACCAGATGTTCAACAATTTTTAAATAATCAGCAATCTCTTTTAGAGGTACGAGGGTTTGCTTCATTAACTTCTGATGATGCGGTGTCTCCAGGTGAACTATTCTTTAATCCTGAAATTCGAGGTACTTTTATTCCAGATAACTTAAGTGATCCAGTTAAAGATATTGATTTCGATCAAATCGCTTATTCTTTAGGAACGACACGGACTAAAGTTTAATTACCAAAAAAATGGGTTGAACTGATGATGATCAACCCATCCTATCATTAACGTCCAAAACCGGGTATTAAAGATTTTTTGAGCCTCTGCATTGCTTGTTCAACCACATCACTATATCGCAGTTTTCCACAAAGGATTTTACCCATAATTTCCCCTGCTGCGGGACGTTTGACCCCAACTTTGTAGGCAATCTGGGTAAACTGATAGAATAAGCCCGCTAGACGTTGCGCTAAAACCATGTCTACACCCCATTCATCATCAATAATATTGGTGTATCTAGCTAAGGCATTTGCATCACCCGATAAAGCTTGATCGATCGCTTCTGCTGCCCTGACTCCTGTTAGAATAGAAGGCCTAATCCCTTCACCAATGAGCGGATCTAGAATTCCTGCTGCTTCACCTGCGATTAATGCTTGACGGGTGTGTAGGATTGGTTTTTCTGTCCAAACTGCTAGAGGATATTCGTAATATTGCGCGTTAGATGTATCAATACCTGATGCTGACGCATAATTAAACAGTTGTTTTTTCAATTCCTCAGATTTAATTTTCCCTTTGAAACATCCTGCGCTAATAGTATAGCCATCTGCTTTGGGAAAGTTCCAGATATAGCCATTTTTTAGGGAACCAAAGTCAAATGATGCGGTATGAAGTTTAGTATTAGGGATAGCCGTTTTAATTTCTAGTGTTGCCCCTAAACTATTTTCTCTTGACGAAAACCCTAACCATTGCCCGGTTTTTCCAGTTACTCCATCAGCAGCAATAAGATATTTAGCTTGATAAGTTCCGTTAGAAGTGGTGACATCCCAGTGATCTTGTAGAAATGCGATCGCTGTTACTTCTGTATTATCTTTGATCTGTGCGCCTTTCTTTTGAGCTTGCTGACACAAAAAATCGTCAAACTGATCTCGTTTTACCATCCACATGGGATCTAGCATACTCAAATCGGATTCCACTGGATCACCATGTTTCCAAGTGTAGCGAACTGTATTGATTGTATTGCTAATAACGGGCGTAAAATCAAAGTCAAACCATTTTTTGATCGCGGGAGAAACACCCCCACCACAAGGTTTATAACGGGGTAGACTTGCTTTGTCTAAGACGACGACAGAACGTCCTTTTTTCGCCAAGTGATAGGCGGCGGTTGCTCCAGCAGGGCCAGCACCAATAATAATACAATCTAGCATAGGGTACTTTTTTGACAAAGATTTGGATTATTATACGCACAATTACGATGATTTGGCTAGGAAAGTCTGCACCGATTTAATAAAGAACGCTTTGTTACGATCGCGATCAAATTAAGATCAATTCTTGTGGCTTTTCATGAGTACACTATCTCTGAGGGTGTTTGCTACGGTTACGAAGATTGCCAACAAAGAACCCTAAAAATCTTTATAATCGTTCTAAATAGCTTAACAAATCGGACATATCTTGCGAAGTTGGCTGAAATTTCGGCATTGGTGGCGTTTTACCGCTAATGACTTGATTAATCAGACTAACTCTCGATTTTCGTTTTGAGACATGGTGTAAACTAGGGCCAACACTGCCATCAGCTTTGATTCCATGACAAACTGCACAATTAATCTGAAAAATCTCCGAACCTCGTTTTAGATCTCCCGATAACGATAACACTTCTCGAATATAAGGATCGGAAATTTGATGAAAATATAAGCCTATCGTAATGGTAAAGATGATCAACAAAGCTGCCATCACCCCGATTAGAAGACGATGCAGTGCTACTTTAGATCCCGTTAGCTGACTATCCACAGATTATTTTAAAGTTTAATGATTATATCTTTACATTTTGCAACGATATGGGCTAAAAAAACTACTTTTGTTAATTTGACTTAATAGTTTTGTTGAGATTCGTCACAAAATTGTTACCTTAAAACTTTGTTTCGGAGTCGTTGTCGCTGTAGGATAAGATACAGGACTGTCTTTCAAAGCACAAGGAAACACGATCATGATTGAACCCTTAACTTTAGGGATTGCGTTAGGTTGCATCTTTATTACCCTTGCTGGCTTATTTTTTGCTGCATATATGCAGTACAAACGCGGTAAGCAACTCGGAATCGACTAATTATAATTATCCCACACTCTGAGATCTGTCTTCAGTGTGGGTAATTGACAATATTTCGTATCTCAAAAAAAAACGCGCCTTAGCACGTCTTTTGTATTTTGTCAAGGTTTTAGTACCACCTTTGTACAGTTTTCTTTTTTATTCTTAAAAATGTCATAAGCTCTTGGGGCGTCTTCAAGGGGCAGACGATGGGAAATAATATAAGATGGATCGATTTCGCCGTTTTGAATCCGTTCAAGTAGAGGACGTAGATACTTGTGAACATGGGTTTGTCCCATCTTCATCGTTAAACCTTTATTAAACGCTGCACCCATCGGCACTTTGTCGATAAATCCACCGTAAACCCCAGCTAGAGAAACAGTTCCACCCTTACGACAGCTAACGATCGCTTGACGTAAGACATTCGGGCGATCGGTTTCCATGCGTACAGCCTGCATGACTTTATCGTAAAATCCTTCTAGACCCATGCCATGAGCTTCTAGACCGACGGCATCTAAACAAGCATCGGGCCCGCGTCCTCCCGTCATCTCTTTTAAGGCTTCCCCGACATCGATTTCCTCATAGTTGAGAATTTCTGCGCCACTCATTTCGTGAGCCATTTTCAGGCGTTCGGGAAAACGGTCAATTGCAATAACCCGTTCTGCACCGAGTAGAAATGCACTTTTAATCGCAAACTGTCCGACAGGGCCACACCCCCAAATTGCGACAATATCCCCAGGCTGAATATTACAATTTTCCGCCGCCATATAACCTGTTGGTAAAATATCGCTGAGGAAAAGTACTTGATCATCCGTCAGTCCATCAGGAACCTTAATCGGGCCAACATCGGCAAAGGGGACACGTGCATACTCAGCCTGTCCACCCGCATAGCCCCCAAAAAAGTGAGAATAGCCAAAAAGGGCAGCAGGAGAATGACCATATAACTTTTCAATTAATCCCGCATTCTCAGAAGGATTAGAATTATCGCACAATGACCATAATTCTCGGTTGCAGAAGAAACACTGACCACAGGAGATGGGAAAAGGAACCACGACGCGATCACCTTTTTTCAGTTTTTGGACTGAAGGCCCCACTTCTACCACCTCCCCCATAAACTCGTGACCCATAATATCACCCGCTTTCATCGTGGGGATAAAGCCATCGTAGATATGTAAATCTGAGCCACAAATAGCGGTAGACGTAATTTTAATAATGGCATCTCGTGGGTTAAGAATAGTTGGGTCGGGTACAGTTTCGACCCGCATATCCATCGCGCCATGCCAGCATACAGCTTTCATTTTCTATTTATCTCCTTGGCGAGCCGAGGGTTGTCCCTCAGTTGTTGCAATTTCTCCTGCTTCCATCAGCATTTTGAAATGTCGTAAAGATGATCCAATTAATTGCTCTGGTTCTTTACCAAATAATTTAGCCAAGGCTGCACCAACCGCACCACCAGGGGGGTTATATTCCATGACCACTTTGACTTCAGTTCCCCGACCTTCTGGGCCTTTCTGGAATCGAACAAACCCCGAATTTTCAACGTCTGCTCCTTCTATAGAAGACCAAGCAATTAATTGATTTGGCCGATCTTCGATCATTTCAGCATCCCATTCGACACTTTCACCTAGAGGGGCATCAGCGACCCAGTGGGAACGGGTTTTATCGATCACCTTAACTGATTTCAGATATTTCATAAAATTGGGTAGGTTCTCAAAGTTATGCCAAACCTGATATAGTTCTTCGGGCGATTTATTGAAGATGGTTACAGTTTTTTCAACTTTAATACTTCCAGACGCATCGACTTTATTTACAATTTGATCTTTGATGCTTTCTTGTCCAGCCGTACCATGATAAACTAAACCTCCGCCTGCCAGTGCCATCAATGCGCCTTTTAAAGAGCCTTTTTTTAATCCAAGTAGTACAAGACTACCACCTGTAATTAAAGAACTCCAGCGTTCGGCCTCCCCCATTTGTTCCACTTTTTCGGGTACAGGTGAATTGTCTTTATTGGTCGTAATTTCCATGATCAAAGACTCCTTAATTTATTTCGCATACAAACTATTTTCAATGTCGAAACAGTCTAGCTGCGATAGTCCGTACGGCTTGCCGTTGTTGCATCAACATAATTGCGTCGATTATCATCAGATTTACCTTTAAGTCCAGCTAAACCAATTAATCCCAATAAACCTAACCAACCCCAGTCAAAACCGTCATCTTGGCGATAGGTATCTGTAGTCGTGGTAGTATCTGTAGTGCTATCGTTTGTTGTGCCTGGTGTATTGCTATCGGGTACCGTAGGGGAAGTTTGAGCCGATACAGGTAAAATCATTGGTAAAGTTGAAATAGCAGTAGCAATTAAACCAATGCGTAAGGATTTGCCTAATTTTGGAGATTTCATAATAAGTTACCTCATCTAAAAGTTTTCGGTTAGTCGTTTTCGTACTTACTATTAAGTTTGAGCGATCATTTAGAAATAAGGCTCTCACTTTGGTTTGATTAGTGTGTAGTTCTTTTAGATGAGATTTGTTGAGGGGCAAGAAGAGGTTTAGTTCAATATAACAGTAATCAGTAAACAGTCAAATCAACTTTCATACTGATCACTGGTCACTGATGACTGTAAAAGGTTATTCTATAAATTTTCCACTAACCGTTTTTTAGCAGTGGCTAAAGCTTCTGATAACTTACTGGGATCTCGTCCACCTGCTTGTGCTAAATTGGGACGACCACCGCCACCACCACCGCAAATTTTAGCGATTTCACCGATAAATTTACCCGCTTGTAGTTTTTTCTCTTTGACTAATTTTGGACTAAAAGCAGCGACTAAACTCACTTTGCCATCGGCAGCCGAACCCAGAATAACACCGCCTTCGCCGATTTTTTGTTGTAATCTTTCAGCCGCACTCATCAACGCATTAGCATCTGCCCCTTCGATGTGAGAAACTAAAACTTTAAATTGGCCTACTGTTTCCGCTTGATCTAAAAGTTGAGCAGATTTTGCGATCGCTAATTCTTGTTTGAGGGTTTCGACTTGCTTTTGTGTGGTTTTGAGGTCAGACTGTAAGCTAGTAATTCGATCGCTAATTTCTTCAGGTTTGACTTTAAAGCGATCGCACAAATCTTTAACCACTGCCTCTCTGACATTTAAGTATTCTAGTACAGCAGGCCCCGCAACTGCTTCGATGCGACGAACGCCTGATGAAATACCAGCTTCTGACATAATCTTAAATAGTCCAATCTCCGCCGTATTTCTGACGTGAGTTCCGCCACACAATTCCATTGATACACCAGGTACATCAATCACCCGAACTTCGGCACTATATTTTTCACCAAACATAGCGACTGCACCTTTAGCTTTGGCTTCCTCTAGTGCCATCGTGGAAATTAGGGTATCATGGGCTTCGGCAATCCAATTATTGATCTGTTCTTCAATTTGTTGTAACTCTTGTGCTGTCACGGGACGCGGACAGTTAAAATCAAACCGTAGACGCTCAAAATCAACTAAAGACCCCGCTTGGGAAATAGATTCATCTACAATTTTTTTCAGTGCTGCCTGTAAAAGATGGGTTGCGGTATGATGGGCTTGTAAGCGACGACGACAAGAGCGATCAATTTGTGCGCTAACGGTATCATCTTTACTCACGGTTCCTCTTTCTACCCGTCCAAAATGCACAAAAAAGCTGGATTCTTTTTTCACATCATCAACGCGAATTAAAAGATTATCTCCCGTTAAATAACCCTTATCACCAATTTGTCCGCCAGATTCAGCATAAAACGGCGTTTGATTGAGGATAATTTGTACATTATCTCCCGAAGAAGCTGATTCAACCGTTTGACCCTCAACTAAAATGGCTTCGATTTTAGCTTGAGATTGTGCGATATCATATCCTAAAAATTCAGTAGCTTGAATCTGATCTGCCAGTTGATCCAAGCTACCTTGTACAGTCAAATCAATCGTCTCGTGAGCCGCTTTCGATCTTTCCTGCTGTTTTTTCATTTCTTCTTCAAAAGCGACCGTATCGACCGTTACATCCTGTTCTGAAGCGATTTCTTGGGTCAGTTCTAGGGGAAACCCATAGGTATCATAGAGGGTAAAGGCATCAATTCCAGAAATCTGTTGATTTTGGCTTTTTGCGAGTAATTCGGTCAGAAGTTTTTCACCGCGTTCGAGGGTTTTTAAGAAAGCTTCTTCTTCCCGTTGTAATTCTGCAATAATGTTAGCCTCTCTAATTCTGACATTAGGATAGACGGAGGCTGCTAATGCGATCGCAGTTTCGGCGACTTTGGGCGTAAAAACTCCTTCTATTCCAAGTAAACGTCCATGACGAATGACACGACGAATTAGACGACGCAAGACATAACCCCGTCCGAAGTTAGAGGCGGTAATTTCATCCGAGATCATATGAACGACTGCACGAACATGATCTCCAATGACTTTAAGAGAGATTTTGGTATTTTCGTTGGCTGTGTTGTAGTCTAAACCCGCTATTTCGGCTGCTGTTTTAATAATCGGGAAGATCAGGTCAGTTTCATAGTTATTCGGAACTTTTTGGAGAATTTGCGCCATCCGTTCTAAACCCATCCCTGTATCAATATTTTGACTCGCCAAGGGGGTTAAATTGCCGTCAATATCTCGGTTATACTGCATGAAAACCAAGTTATAGAACTCGATAAAGCGGCTATCATCTTCTAAATCTATTTTTTCGTCTCCGAGTTCGGGATGGAAATCATAGTATAATTCCGAACAAGGGCCACAGGGGCCAGTCGGGCCAGATACCCAAAAGTTATCATCTGCACCCATTCGTTGTATGCGATGAGCAGGGATACCCATTTGATCCCGCCAAATCGCAAACGCTTCGTCATCATCTTCAAACACACTAACGATAATGCGTTCTGGGGGTAGTCCAAAGGTTTTCGTCGAAAGTTCCCACGCCCAGGCGATCGCTTGTTCTTTAAAATAGTCTCCAAAGCTAAAGTTACCCAACATCTCGAAAAAGGTATGATGTCTCGCGGTGCGTCCGACATTTTCAATATCATTGGTACGGATACATTTTTGGGATGTGGTGGCGCGAGGATAGTCGGCTTTTTTCTGTCCGAGGAAAATGGGTTTAAAGGGTAGCATTCCCGCAATGGTTAGCAGTACAGTCAGATCATCGGGAACAAGCGAGGCACTGGGTAGGATTTGATGTTGTCGTTGATTAAAGAATTCTAAGAATGTTTGGCGTATTTCGTCTCCGCTTAAGGATGTCGGCTGATATGACATAGAAGGTTCCATAAATTGCGATCGTCTTTCTTCTTATTCTGGCATTTTAAAGAGTTTACCGCGAGTCACAGAGATTAAAATCAATGCTAACAGACTGAGAAAACGTTTGGAGCCATGAAAAATGTCTAAGCCATGAAGGAGTGAGCAAGAATTAGCTAATTTTAAAGAACTCTTGGAACTCGCCAAAGAACCTGAACGGAAGGCGGAAGAATTGGCACAGCTAACTTTAAAGATTGAGCCAAAACCTGAAAAGTGTATTGCTGAAATTCGCTTTAAAAGAAAAATACAAGAGGCTAACAAGCCATAACTTGTTTTTAAGGACAAAATAATTATTTAGCGATCGTCTCTCTTTTTATTCTGGCATTTTTAGGATTAACAGAGGAGTTTGTCTTGTAATTAAAGCATCTCAGTGACTAAATTGGAATTTTTATTGAATTATTAAAACCTAATTTTAAAAGTTTTTTATTTATAGATGATGCCTGACTTTACTATTTTTGGAATTAATCTAATTTAAAAAAATATTCAACCATTTTTTAAGTAAAAAATTGTCATGGATTGATGAAACTTAATTAAATCTTTATTTTTTTCACAAAAACTTTATATTTTTTTATTGAAGTAGCATCTTAATAGCTCTCCAAAAACACTTGATCTTCAACACTTGAAAATGTCTTGGTTGATACAATAATTTGTTATTGTTACTCAAATACAAAGCTTGTAGCATTAAAAAACAAATATGTTTAGTAAATATATTGCATTTTTAGAAAGACAAAGTTATTCTATTAGCAGTTTGCTTTAAAAGCTGATTTTAAAGCAAACTAGCTTAAAAAACTAAAAATGATGTAAGTGAGCGCGTCTAGAAAACATGAAAACGTTAAAAACATTGGCCTCAGTAGCTATTGCGGCGACTATCGTCCCTTTAGTTGCTGGAGTAGCTGAAGCGGCTTTAATCAAAACTATTGACCCTTTGTCCAATTTCCAATTAGCTGATCAGACGGCAGTTACCTCCACGGGAATCTCTTCTCAGTTACTAGGTGGTGTTAGCAGAAGTCTTGATGTTGATGCAGTTAAACAACCTTCTACTTCACCTTTTCCCTTAAGTTCGCAAGTAGCTATTGCAGGTGGCGAACTCGCTTTCAGTAATGGCGTTGGTACCAATGGTATTGTCACTGTTGACTACGGCACTTTTGCTCCCGTAGATTTCACAATGGGTGGTGCAGACAGCATTATTGTCGGTCTCACTTCTGCTGACTTAGCAGGTACAACCATTAAAGTAACGATTAACGGTATTTCTGTCACTCAAGGGCCTGTCGGTGTAGCTCCTCCCGTAATGGATTTAGAGTTTGATTTTGATGCTTTTACGGGTCTCGATGAAACTGCGGTAACTTCTTTCAACATTATGATCGATCCCGTGACCGCCGGTGATGTCACCATTAATTTACTTGGAACATCTGGTACTCCTACACCTCCCACAACTCCTGAACCCGCTACCATGCTAGGTTTACTAGCTGTTGCTGGCTTTGGGGCTTCTGCTCTTAAGAAAAAAAATGCTAAACTTTAAGTAAAGCTTTAAAAATCAAGGGGTAGGCTTCATTTGCCTACCTTTTTGGTCTTTAAGCCGCAAAGATAGCAATCTCTGATTCTGATTCTTCTGCTAATGCAGCAACCCTCTTTCTAAATTTAGAATTATCTTTAAGAAAAAAGTCGGGATGGTCACAAAAATCATCTAACCATTGTACTAAATGCTGATTTAATAAAGAGGCTAGTTGTGTACTATTGATCGTTTCAGGTAAATCCCATGCACTGATTAAATTTTCCGCCGCTTCAACCAGTACAGTCTGTTCAATCACAAGATCACGGCTACGAACCTTAGAACCCGAACCATACATAGCATTATCTCCTTCTTAATCTCTTCTACTATTATAGTACATTTGAACCTAAATAGATCAAGAGGAGATAGTACGATTTTAAAAGGAGGAATACCGTAAAGAGAGGTAAAGACGCACCCTAGCACGTCTCTACAGCTATCACACCAAATTAAACAGAGATGTCGCTAAACTCGCGGGTCATGTGATCAAAAGGTGCATCAATAAAAGAAGTATCTGAAACACCCGTTTCAGCAACCATGTTTTTGACCATCTCTTTCATAATTTGGATGCCGCGCACTGTCGGGCCGATGGGAACACATAATGAGTTGTAGGTTTCCCGTAACCCCTGTAGTACCCGTTCATCAAGAACGTTGTTATCACCAGCGACTAGAGCGTAACTCGCGTAACGTAGATAATAATCCATATCCCGTAGACAAGCCGAATAACGACGAGTAGTATAAGCATTGCCACCGGGACGAATTAATTCTGGTACTTCCTCAAATAACTGAAGTCCAGCCTGTTTAACGATCGTTGATGAATTCCCATTAATCACCCCAGCAGCAGCAATGCGAGCAGTACCCGACTGAAAATAAGATTTCAGGGTCTCCATTGCGTCGCGGTCAAGATAACGGCCTGAAACATCGTAGTTTCTTATTAGACTGGTAACAGCGTCTCTCATTTAAAGTTTTCTCCCAACAGCAGTTTTTGAGTAATTTGGCTTAGTAATAGCCTTATTGTAAGCTTCTTTTACCTATAATCCCATAGGGTTGAACAGCAAGCACTTAAGATATTTTAAGTCTCTAATGTCTCTAACAATTCGTTAATTTTTTGATACATTTCTTAATATCATCATTCATTTTTTTGGCTAAATGTATTTTTCGGCACAATTTTTCAAAAAATAAAGATTTGTCTAGCCTTTTGACAGGAATAATGTATCAAATAATACAAAAACAGATGGAAGCACTCCCTACGATGAAGAATTTGAGATAGCAAAAATCATGACCTAGCCTTTAAGGAGTTCTTCATGTTTCAATCGCCCGATGAGGTCTTAAAGTACATTAAAGACGAGAATATTGAGCTAATTGACTTAAAATTTATTGATACACCTGGAATCTGGCAACACTGTACATTCTATACCGATCTCATTGATGCAAGTTCTTTTGATGAAGGTGTCGCTTTCGACGGATCGAGTATTCGAGGTTGGAAAGCAATTAACGAGTCTGATATGGCAATGGTACCCGATCCCGCTACAGCATGGATCGATCCTTTCTACAAAGACAAAACCCTCAGCATGATTTGTAGCATTAAAGAACCTCGAACTGGGGAATGGTACAATCGTGATCCGCGTACGATCGCAGCCAAAGCCGTAGAATACGTTAAAAACACCGGCATCGGTGATAACGTCTTTGTTGGGCCTGAAGCAGAATTTTTCATGTTTGACGATGTTCGTTTCGACCAAAACGAAAACGAAGGCTATTACTACGTTGATAGTGTAGAAGGTCGTTGGAATACTGGAAGAAAAGAAGAAGGCGGAAATTTAGGCTATAAACCCCGTTACAAAGAAGGTTATTTCCCCGTTGCACCCACCGACACCGCACAGGATATCCGTAGCGAAATGCTATTAACGATGGGTAAATGTGGCGTTCCTATTGAAAAACATCACCATGAAGTCGCCACAGGTGGACAAATGGAATTAGGGATCAAATATCAAACCCTAGTTAATGCGGCTGACTCTTTGATGACCTACAAATACTGTATCAAGAACGTCGCCAAAAAATACGGCAAAACCGTCACCTTTATGCCGAAACCCTTGTTTAATGACAACGGTTCGGGGATGCACACTCATATGTCCATCTGGAATCAAGGGAATCCTTTATTCTGGGGTGACGGCTATGCTAACTTAAGTAAACTAGCTTTAAACTTCATTGGTGGATTGATCAAACACGCGCCCTCACTACTTGCGATCACCAACCCCACAACTAACTCTTATAAGCGTCTGGTACCTGGTTTTGAAGCACCAGTAAACCTTGCTTACTCTCAGGGAAACCGTTCTGCATCCATTCGTATTCCGTTAACAGGAACCAACCCTAAAGCAAAACGTTTAGAGTTCCGTTGTCCTGATGCAACCTGTAACCCTTATCTCGCCTTTGCTGCGATGGTTTGTGCTGGACTTGATGGTATCAAAAACGAAATCGATCCTGGTGAACCCTTAGACGTAGATATCTACGATCTCTCTCCCGAAGAATTAAGCAAAATTCCTTCAACTCCTGGATCTTTAGAAGCGGCATTAGAAGCACTACAAAAAGATCATGCCTTCTTAACCGATGGTGGTGTCTTCACTGAAGATTTTATCCAATCTTGGATTAACTACAAACTCGATGTTGAAGTTAACCCCATGCGTTTACGTCCTCATCCTTATGAGTTTGCGCTTTATTATGATTGCTAAATTTAGAGAAGAGTAAATTTAAAGGGGGTTTCGGCCTCCTTTTTTGCTTTGTTTCTTATAGGATGAATTTAATGAGCATTTAACCCACTCTAAACTCCTCCTGGTGAAACATGATTAAAATACTGCATCTTTCAGACATTCATATGGGTAGCGGTTTTTCTCATGGAAAAATCAACCCCAAAACAGGATTGAATACACGTTTAGAGGATTTTGTCAATAGTTTAAGCCTTTGTATTGATAAAGCCATTGATGAATCTGTAGACTTAGTGTTATTTGGAGGTGATGCTTTTCCCGATGCGACTCCTCCGCCTTTTATTCATGAAGCGTTTGCCAGTCAATTTCGTCGTCTAGCCGATGCTAACATTCCCACAGTTTTATTAGTTGGCAATCATGATCAACATTCTCAAGGAAATGGCGGGGCCAGTCTTTGTATCTATCGTACCCTAGCCGTTCCTAAATTTATTGTCGGCGATCGCATTTCTACCCATCGCATTACGACACCCAATGGCGATATTCAAGTTCTGACCCTTCCTTGGTTAACCCGTTCTGTACTATTAACCAATCCTGAAACCGAAGGATTATCCCTTGCTGAAACTCACTCACTTCTCATTAGCAAATTAGAACCTATTTTAGAATCCGAGATCCGCAAACTTGATCCCGATCTTCCGACTATTTTACTCGCTCATCTAATGGCTGATCGCGCTAATTTAGGTGCAGAACGTTTTTTAGCCGTCGGAAAAGGGTTCACTGTTCCTATTGCCTTATTACATCGCCCTGAATTTGAATACGTTGCATTAGGACACGTCCATAAACACCAAAACCTAAATCCAGCGAATGATCCGCCAATCGTTTACCCTGGAAGTATCGATCGCGTTGATTTTAGCGAAGAAAAAGAAGAAAAAGGCTATGTCATAATCAACGTCGAAAAAGGTCAAGTGAATTGGGAGTTTTGTTCTTTACCCGTCAGAAAATTTTGTACCATTGAGGTCGATCTTTCAGAAAAAGAAAATCCTCAACAAGTACTCATTAAAGCAATTGAGAAAAAAGACATTGAGGATGCAGTAGTCAGAATTATCTATAAAATTCGTTCTGAACAAATCGAATCAATCGAGATGAGTGCCATTAATGAAGCCTTAAAACCCGCACATACTTATAGCATAAAAGCCGAATTAATCAGTCAATTAGCCCGCCCTCGACTTCCAGAACTAGGACTAGGAAATACTTTAGATCCATTAGAAGCACTAAAAACCTATCTCAATAATCGTGAAGATTTAAGAGATTTAGTCGGTGATATGGTTGAAGCAGCACAAAATTTACTCAATCAACAAGAAGAAATCATGATCGAAGTCAATCCCGAAGAACCCGAAACGGTCGTTGTCTCGTCTCCTAAATCACCTAAAACCCAACTCAGATTATTATAAGTTCTACAATATCAAAAACATTAATGATATTAATTGAAAATTAGCAAGCTCATCTTCATCGAAGCTGTCTTCTTTTGCGCTAATCTGTAAAAGAAGTCATCAGTCTACCCAAAACTCACATGAAACCCAGAGATGTACAAGTTAGTCCCGTCGCAGCAAATACCATCGTGCTTCGTTCAAGGACATGGGATAGACTAAAATTTGAGATCGAATACGGTCTACAAAAAGGAACAACCGCTAATAGCTATCTGATTCAAGCTCAAAAGATTGCTTTAATTGATCCCCCTGGTGAATCTTTTACATCGATTTTTATCAATGCTTTAAAAGAAAGAATTGACCCTAAAGCAATTGATTATGTCATTCTCGGTCATATTAATCCCAATCGGGGTGTTACGCTAAATGCTTTATTAGATATTGCCCCACAAATTACATTTATTTGTTCTAATTTGGGTTCTATTTCTTTAAATAAAATCTTAGAAGACAGACCCCTAAAGATTCAAGTTGTTAAAGGTGAAGAAACAATTGAAATAGGGTTAGATCATCAACTCGAATTTATCCCCACTCCTAACCCGCGTTTTCCTGATCAACTCTGTACCTTTGACCGAAAAACACAAGTTTTATATACCGATAAACTATTTGGGGCCCATGTTTGCGGGGATCAGATTTTTGATGAAGGTTGGAAAATATATACAGAAGATCGTCGTTATTATTTTGATTGTTTACTCGCCCCTTATGCTAAACAAGTGACAACAGCATTAGAAAAATTAAGTGATAAACCCGCTAAAATCTATGCTACAGGACATGGGCCACTGGTGAGATATGGGTTAGCCGAATTGACCCTATCCTATCAAGAATGGCTGAATGCTCAAAAATCCCAAGAATTCTCCGTAGCCCTGATTTATGCTTCAGCTTATGGCAATACAGCAACTTTAGCCCAAGCGATCGCACGAGGCATTACTAAAGCGGGGGTTGCAGTAGAATCGATTAATGCAGAATCGGCCGATCCAGATGAAATTAAAACCGTAGTGCAAAAAGCAGATGGTTTTATCTTCGGTTCTCCTACTCTAGCAGGACACGCCCCCACCCAAATTCAAACTGCTTTAGGAATTACTTTAGCCAACGCGGATAAGAATAAACTAGCGGGGGTGTTTGGTTCCTTTGGTTGGAGTGGTGAAGCGATCGATTATCTCGAAACAAAACTTAAAGATGGGGGTTACCGTTTAGGGTTTGAACCCATTCGGGCTAAATTTAAACCCACCGACGCAACCCTAAAAACCTGTGAAGAAGCGGGAACCGATTTTGCTCAAGCTATCAAAAAAATGCAAAAAGCGCGTAAACCTAAAGCATCGGTGAGTGAATCACAGTCAGCGAGAACCGAACAAGCATTAGGGCGGATTGTTGGGTCATTATGCGTTGTTACCACCCATCAAGGGGAATTAGGCGGGGCGATGTTAGCCTCTTGGGTATCTCAAGCAACTTTTAACCCACCAGGTTTAACCATTGCTGTTGCCAAAGAACGCGCGATCGAATCTTTACTTTATTCTGGAAATACCTTTGTACTGAATGTTTTAGAAGAAGGAAATCACATCGGTTTGATGAAACATTTCCTTAAACCCTTTGCCCCTGGAGAAGAAAGATTTGGTGATTTAGCAGTAGAAATAGCCGATAATGGTTCTCCCATCCTTAAAGACGCTTTAGCTTACGTTGAATGTCGTGTTGAAAGTCGGATGGAATGCGGTGATCATTGGGTGGTATATGCAATCGCACAAAAAGGCAAAGTTCAACACGAGGGACTCACTGCGGTTCACCATCGTAAGTCTGGAAGCCATTATTAATGACTGAATCTAGAACGCGATATACTGATAGGCTAATCATGAACTTTTAAAGTGATCCAATCATCTATATTAAAAGCTAGATTATGATGGATGATTGACAAGCGACGGAGGCAAACAAGAACCGTGAATTTACCCGAATTAATTACTAAAGGTGGCCCAGCAATGTGGCCGTTAATTTTTCTTTCTATTCTTGCTTTGAGTACTATTATCGAACGGATTTGGTTTTGGACTAAAACATTACTCAATGAAAGAAAAATTTTAACGCAAATTATGGAAACAGCATCCCGTAACTGGGAAATTGCCGCAAAAGTCGCTAGAGACTATCGGGAACATCCGATCGCTAAATTTCTCTACGCACCCTTAAAATTAAATAATCCAGAACCCGATGTTTTTCATTTTGCTTTAGAATCCGCCGCCGATGATGCTCTATCTTCAATGAGAAGGGGTGATAAAATCCTAGAAGCCGTGATTGCGCTTTCTCCCTTACTCGGACTCCTTGGCACGGTATTAGGGTTGATTCGTTCTTTAGCGAATATTCAAATTAGTGATTTAGGAACTTCTTCGACCACTGGAGTTACTCTCGGAATCAGTGAATCATTAATTTCTACAGCAGCAGGATTAATTGTTGCAATTGTCAGTTTAGCGTTCTATCGTTTATTTCAAGCACTCTGGTTTAATCAAGTTCGCATTTTTCGTAAAGCAGGAAGTGATCTAGAAGTGATTTATCGTCAAAAATGGCTAGACCCTGATGACAGTCATTATGCTTTACGGAGTAACCGCGACCCCATCGAAAAAATAGAGCAATAAACCCTTTTTAAGCTCGTTGAGACTATAAAAAATTTTCTATGTCTAATTCAACACGTCAACCCAAAAATTCTTCTAAAAAGTCTTTTTCTTCGCGTCCTCTCAGATTTTGGCAAGATGAACAATCTAATCAGAGTGAAGTGAGGATAGAAATCATACCCTTAATTGACGTTATTTTTTGTATTTTAACTTTTTTTATTTTAGGGGCAGTGGGTTTATCTCGTCAGCAAGCGATTAGTTTAGATTTACCGAAAGCGAGTACGGGAACGGCTCAAATGCGGGAAATGTTAGTGGTTAGCTTGGATGATTTTGGACAAGTGTATGTCGAACAACAACTGGTGACGCGTAATCAACTGTATGAAGCGATCAAAAACTATCATCAGTTTAATCCTGGGGGGTTAATGGTACTGAATGCTTCAAGAACAGCCAGTTACAATGAAGTGATTCAGGTATTAGATCTGCTCAGACAAGTCGGAGGCGATCGCGTAGCTTTAGCGACACTGCCTGGCGATAATACCTCGGGGGGGATAACACCCTATACCAATACAAATCCAATTCCAAACATGAATAACCAGCAACCTTTCCCCTCTAGTCCTAATCCTTCATTTAATCCCGCCGCGCCTTCGGTGCCAATTCCTCCAGCTATAAACAATACTCCGCAAACAACACAAAAGGCACTACCAGGGAATTAATTAAGAGTGAATTCGATGAGATAGTAGCTGCTCTTCTAGTGCAGCAATTCGATGATAAGCAGCCGTTAATTGGGCCGTTAAACGCCTAATCTGAATATCAGTTGACCAATTTGCGTCATTACCGCTATTGGTCATACTATTTTGGTGCGTCTCATCTTGTAAAATATCCTTGTGATCCATCATGCCCAGAGAATATGAACCACTGTTAGAATCAGAAATCATCCAAGTGTCTGTTTCTGCGCGATATTGCTGTTTTTCTTCACGTGACGCTTGTTTAGTAGACATCAGTGCCGTTATTTGATAATTCATTCTCTCAACCATGTCATAAAGTTGCTCTACTTTACGGTTGAGGTTGATCAGTTGTTGTTGTGTACCATCCATAGCAAACCTGACTATAAAAGTTATTTTTTCCATGCTAGGCTTAAATTAGTAAATCTTTAAACAAATCCCGATTCATTAACGATTCGCTGAATAGTCTTAAGCAAAATTTAAGATTTATCTTTCAAAAATAAATATTTTTAATAGCTGACCCTGCATTGTCTATGCTAACTCGTCGTTCTTTTTTATTAGGTGCTGGAACATTAACACTATCGGCTTTAAATTCAGGTTGTAATGCTACAACAACTGATTCTTTACGAGTTTCATTGCTACAAGGGTCAATTCCGCCACAATTAATCCAGCAATTTCGTCAAAAACTGACTAAACAAACCCAGATTTCGATTATACCCGAAGCACAATTACAAGATGTTTTAGACTTATTACAAAAATGGCAAAAACAAGCCAATCAACCTACACAAACACAAAGATGGTCAATTCCTTTCATTTCTCCTCAAAAATCTCCTGTAGCTGATTTAGTCACTCTTGGGGATGCTTGGTTAGAGACAGCAATTCGAGAAAAACTGATTGAACCCCTCTCACTCAAACAATTATCGGGTTGGAAGAATTTACCCCCTAGCTGGCAAGAAATTGTACAAAGAGATGCAACGGGAAAACTCAGTTTAACGGGACAAGTTTGGGGGGCACCCTATCGATGGGGTACCACGATGATCGCCTATCGTCAGGATAAAATTAAATCTATGGGATGGGAACCGAAAGACTGGTCAGATTTATGGCGACCAGAGTTAAAAAATCGTATTTCTTTAATTGATCAACCTAGAGAAATTATCGGTTTAACGCTTAAAAAACTCGGTTACTCTTACAATACTACTGATTTAGCTGCTATCCCTCAATTGAGTTCAGAATTAAACGATTTACAACAGCAAGTTAAGTTTTATAGCTCTGAACATTACTTACAGCCTTTACTCTTAGGTGATACTTGGTTAGCAGTGGGTTGGTCTAGTGATATTCTATCAATACTATCGCGTAATCCTTCTATTAAAGCCGTTGTTCCCCAATCAGGTACATCATTATGGGCTGATTTATGGGTTAAACCTGCATCAGTGATGAATCGTGATGATTTGTCCCTGATTGATCAATGGATTGATTTTTGTTGGCTTCCTCAAGCCGCTTCTTTAATTTCTTTATTTACAAAAGGGCTATCCCCTGTACTTTTAACTCAACAAAACGAGAAATTACCAAAAGAGATTAAGCAAAATTCCCTTTTATTTGTTAAGCCAGAAATTTTGGAAAAGAGTGAATTTATATTGCCATTATCGGCAAAAAATCAGCAAATATACTTAGATTTATGGAAGCAGATGCGTCAATCTTGAGATAGCTTCAGTAATTTTACGGATTTCATGAACACCGTTAAATGATTAAATTTTTCTAAACAATAAATCTGAACTTTATGAAGTTTTTTAAATAAAAATTCATTAAATTCTCTCTTGACAGGATAAATTCTTCGTAAGTTATACTGAAATAACAAGTATGTCTTGATTCAAGACAATACTTGAATAATTTTTGTTTCGTAATATAAAAATCAAGTAGTGTTGATTTGAAAAAAATTAATTTTAAACATTAAAAAAAAGAATTGTTCAGAGAATTTTTTGAGAAAAGGATGTGAGTAGTGAGAAAAGTCACAAAACAATTAGGATGGATTTTTGGCGCGATACTCGGACAATTGTTATTGAACAATCTCCCAGTACAAGCAGTTTCATTGAACAGAGTCGATCAAATCTCGCAACTATTTGTATTTGGTGATAGTTTGGTTGATGATGGCAATCTTTATGAGCTTACAGGTGGTCAATTTCCCTCTTCTGAAGATGGCTACTATCAAGGGCGTTTTTCCAATGGTAGAGTTTTTGTTGAAGATCTGCCAGATGATCTTAGAATAAATGGCTATGGAAGATCAACGCTAACGTATAACTCAGATAATAATTATGCGATCGCTGGGGCGGGAACAACCTATAATTATTTTTTAGAAAATGATCTGGGATTAGATCATCAAATAAATCATTTTTTAAGTGGTCAATTCCCAGTATCTGCACAAGCTCTAAATCAAACGGTTTCGACTCCATCAGTTGATGAAAATGCTTTATACCTGATTGCCGCAGGAGCAAATGATTATCTACCGTATGATAATCAATGTAATTTTTCTTATGACGAAAATGAAGCAGGAGCAGTTATTAATATAGTGACTCAGAATCTAGCTCAAAGTGTCACTCAACTAAGTAATGCAGGGGCTAGAAATTTTGCTGTAACGGGTTTAGCTGATTTGTCGATCGCACCAGAATACGCTGGATGTAGTCAAGAGAAAAGAGAATTTTTAAAAAACATCTCTCTACAACATAACTTGATTTTAGAAGCAGCATTACAAGTTTTAGAAGAACAACAAGGAATAGACGTTACTTTCCTCGATCTCAATAACATTTTACAAAGAAGTATTCAAAATTTTTCTAATACACATGATGCCTGTATGGCTCATCCTCAAGAATGTACTAATCCCGATCAATACTTGTTTTGGGATGAAGTACATTTGACCGCCCAAGCTCACACCATTCTAGCTCAACAGGCAGTCGAGTCATATCGCGAGAGAAATGGACAAGAGGCATCAATTCCCGAACCCGATCTGATTTTAGGCTTATTCGTCGTTGTTGGATTAGGTAAATTCCTCAAACGCTAACCCTTTTGTGATTTTTTTGTGCTGATGGCTAAGGTAATAACTCAACTCGCTTGTAACGCAACAATAAAGCGAGAAATTTTTATTTTAAAAACTTATCAATGTGATTAGTAAAATTAATTAAATAGTATCAAATTATAATGATTGATTTAATATTTTAAAAACTTATCAGTATCATTACTTAAATTAATTTAGTTAATTTGAGCTTCAATAATCGACTTTTTAACCTTTGCTCTGTACTCTGACTATGAACTAAATACACATTTCTTAATCACTCCTTAGAAAGAAAGTCGTCAAAAAATGTAGCTCAACCCTAATTATTATTAAAACATTTCCTATAAAAACAGTACAATATCAAGCTTTTACAAAATGTAGAACAGCTAGCAAGGGGTTTTTGTTGCTTTTTTTAAGGCTTTCTAAAAAAAAACTTAAACAGAGAGCAATCTATGTATCAATTAAAACATTCCCTAAACCAGAACAGTGAAAATCTAGTTGATTTGCTACGTCAAAGAGCCGTGACCCAATCAAATGCGATCGCATATACATTTTTAGGAGATGGCGAAAACATTACACTAGAACTAACTTACAAAGAACTTGATCAAAAAGCTCGCTCGTTGGGTGCCTTGTTTCAAAACTTAGGCTTGAAAGGAAAAAGAGCCTTATTAATGTACTCACCAGGCATTGAATTTATTACTGCTTTTTTAGGCTGTTTGTATGCAGGAGTCGTTGCAGTCCCCGCCTATCCACCGCGTCGTAACCAATCTCTACAACGGTTACAAGCTATTATCGAAGACTGTCAAGCCGAAGATGTCCTAACCACCAGTTCAGTTTTAGAAAATATTGAACATAACCTCGAACAACATCCCCAACTAACCTCTCTACGTTGGTTAGCCACCGATAAACTGGTGAGTCGTCTAGCCACCACTTGGCAACCCTCACCCATTGATGAAAATTCTCTAGCCTTTCTTCAATACACCTCTGGTTCTACAGGAAACCCCAAAGGAGTCATGTTAACTCATGGCAACTTAATTCATAATCTATCGCTGATTCATCAAAATTTCGGACACAACGCCAACAGTAAAGGAGTCATTTGGCTACCTCCCTATCACGACATGGGTTTAATTGGTGGTGTACTACAACCCCTTTATGGTGGTTTTCCAGTTTCCTTGATGTCTCCAGTTGATTTTCTACAAAAACCCGTCCGTTGGTTAGAAGCCATTTCACGTTATGGTGGCACCACAAGCGGCGGCCCGAATTTTGCTTATGAATTATGTGTGAATAAAGTTACTCCCGAACAGATGGCGAATTTAGATCTCAGTAGTTGGGAAGTGGCTTTTACAGGGGCCGAACCTGTACGCGCTCAAACTTTAGAACAATTTAGTGAAAAATTTGAACAGGTGGGTTTTCGTCGTGAAGCTTTTTATCCTTGCTACGGCATGGCAGAAGCAACACTCTTTATCACAGGTGGTAAAAAAAGTCAAGCTCTAGTTTTGGAAACAGTAGAAGAAAAAGCTTTAGAACACAATCAAATCGTTAGAAGTATTGCAGTCGGTTCGGGAACCAAAACCCTTGTAGGTTGCGGTCGTGCCTCGGCTCAGTGTAAAGTTGCGATCGTTGATCCTGAAACAAAAACCCTATGTACAGCTAACCAAGTCGGTGAAATTTGGGTGCAAAGTGAAAGTATTGCGGCAGGTTATTGGCAACAAATTGAGAAAACAGCAGAAACGTTTTATGCAGAATTACCGACAGAAAAAGGTTATTTTCTACGGACTGGTGACTTAGGATTTATGCGAGAAGATGGCGAATTATTTGTGACAGGACGACTCAAAGATGTGATGATTATTCGCGGTCGCAACCACTACCCGCAAGATATCGAACACACGATCGCGTCCGTTCATCCCGCTTTAAAAAGTAGTTATGGTGCAGCCTTTGGGGTAGAAATTGCTGAGGAAGAAAAATTAGTGATTGTTCATGAAATTGAACGGACTTATTTAAAGAAAATTGATTTTAAACAAATCAGATGGGATATTCGGCAAGCTTTGACCGCGCAACATGGTTTACAAGTCCATGATATAGTTTTGTTAAAACCAGGTAGTATTCCTAAAACATCTAGTGGTAAAATCCAACGTTTTCGGTGTCGGGAAAAGTTTTTAGCTGGAACATTTGAACCCTTAGAAAACAAAGCCGCGACTCATGAACAAACCGCTAAATCTAAAGTTCAATCAATGTGGGGTGTGACGCAAGCCGTTTAGTTTTTTATGATTAAAATATGACCAATTCATCAGAAAAACAACTTACTTCTATCCCCATTTCGGTTAAACCGACAATGATAGCGGCTAGTGACTCAATTAGAGCCATTAAACGCCGTTTTATTTTATCTTTATGCTCAATCTCCCTCTTAGGCTTAGGTGTCGCAATTTATCAAATTTTTAGCTTAGAGGTAACACGTCTGAGCGTAATTATTTTTCTTGTGATGTATATTTTATGTGGTCTAGGAATTACTGTAGGCTTTCATCGTTATTTTGCTCACAGAACTTTTAAAACAACTCGTTTCATTGAGATTTGTTTAGCAATTTTAGGATCAATGAGCGCACAAGGCTCGGTGGTAGCTTGGGTCTCGGTTCATCGCTGCCATCATCAGTACAGTGACTTAGAAGGTGATCCTCATTCTCCTCATCTAAAAGGTGAAGGTATTAAAGAACGTTGGCAAGGTTTATGGCATTCTCATTTAGGGTGGCTACTTGATGACAAATTACCAAATTCAATGATTTTTGCTAAAGACTTAATACAAGATTCAATAATTGTTCAAATTAATCGTTTATATATATTCTGGATTGTTTTAGGCGTACTAATTCCCTCCGTACTAGAAGGGATTTTAACTTGGAGTTGGTACGGGGCTTTTCAAGGTTTTATTTGGGGCGGAATTGCTCGTTTATTTTTTTCTTTTCATGGTGGTTATACGATCAATTCTATTGCTCATCTTTTTGGACAGCGTCCCTTTGTGAGTAAAGATCAAAGCAGAAATAATTTTTGGTTAGCTCTACCTACTTTGGGCGAAGGATGGCATAATAATCACCATGCTTTTCCCAACTCGGCTCGATTTGGGTTGCAGTGGTGGCAAATTGATTTAGGTTATGGATTAATTTGGATACTCAAACGATGCGGTTTAATATGGGAAGTAAAAGTACCTAATATAGGCATGATAGAAGCCAAACTCGTCAAAGTTTCCTAAAATATTATTTATGAATAGTTTTTCTACTTCTAATTCGGAAAATACAGTTTCTTCCTCTATTCAAGATTGGCTAATTGCTTATCTGGCACAACTTTTAGAGGTTGAGCCACAAGAAATAGATCCTCAAACCCCTTTTGAACGTTATGGACTTGATTCATCAGCGATGGTTGTGCTAAGTGGAGATTTACAAGAATGGTTAAAATGTAAGTTAGATCCGACCTTATTGTATGATTATCCAACCATTGAAGCTTTAGCGGAACATCTAGCTCAGAGTTAATATTTTTAAAGTCTGACTTTTTAGCTCAATTTATAATGACACCTATTGCTATTATCGGTATCGGTTGTCGCTTTAAGAGCGCAAATAACCCAGAGGCATTCTGGGAACTTTTGAAAAATGGAATAGATACCATTACTGAAATAGAGCAGACTCGATGGGATATTAATCAGTATTATGCGCCAACTGCAACCCCTGGGATGATGACTACTCGTTGGGGTAGTTTTTTGGAAAATATTGACCAATTTGAGCCAGAATTCTTTCAAATCTCCCCCAGAGAAGCCGAACACCTTGATCCTCAGCAACGATTACTCTTAGAGGTATCGTGGGAAGCTTTAGAGAATGCAGGTATCGTTCCCCATCAACTGAAAAAAAGTCTTACTGGTGTTTTTGTGGGGATTAGTCATGGAGATTATCAACGGCTCATTGAACGAAATCTGAGTAATATTAATGCTTATAGTGGCACAGGGACAGGTTTTTGTATTGCGGCCAATCGTTTATCCTATTTATTGGATTTAAAAGGGCCTTCTTTGTCGGTAGATACAGCGTGTTCATCTTCTTTAGTAGCACTTCATTTAGCCTGTCAAAGTTTAAATGTTCATGAATCAAATCTTTGTTTGGTTGGGGGTGTTAATTTAATTCTGTCTCCTGAAACAACGATCGCATTTTCTCAAGCTAAAATGATGGCATCGGATGGACGGTGTAAAACTTTTGATGCGTCAGCCGATGGTTATGTCAGAGGCGAAGGCTGTGGGGTTGTCATTCTCAAACGTTTGGAAGATGCTCTTAGAGATGGGGATAATATTCAAGCTATGATTCGTGGGACAGCCATTAATCAAGATGGTTTAACCAATGGATTAACGGCACCCAATGGAATATCACAACAAGCGGTGATCCGTCAAGCTCTACAGAATGCTGATGTTTTACCCTCGGATATTACTTACGTGGAAACACATGGGACGGGAACTGTTTTAGGTGATCCGATTGAAATTAAAGCATTAAAAGCGGTGTTGATAGAAGGGCGAGTGCAAGATCAATCCTGTTGGTTTGGTTCAGTAAAAACTAACATTGGTCATCTAGAATCAGCCGCAGGAATGGCAAGTCTGATTAAAGTTATTTTATCCCTACAACATCAGCAAATTCCCCCTCATCTGCATCTTAATCAACTCAATCCCTATATTTCCTTTGCAGATACTCCTTTTTCTATCCCGACACAACTTCAAGCGTGGCAAACAAATAATCAAACTCGTTTTGCGGGAGTTAGTTCATTTGGTTTCGGTGGTACAAATGCTCATCTAATTTTAGAAGAAGCCCCAAAACCAACAACAAACCCAAAATTATCGCGCCCTTGGCATCTATTTACGCTTTCGGCTAAAAGTGAACCCGCTTTACAAGATTTAGTGAAACGGTATCTGGATTATTTATCAGAACCGTCTATTAATTTAGCGAATCTTTGTTTTAGTGTTAATACAGGTCGCACTCATTTTAATCATCGTCTAGCCGTTTTGACGCAATCTACACAACAATTACAACAAAAGCTAGAAGCTCATTTTAATAAAGAACATCCGCCGAAAGTTTTTTATAGTGAAATTACTCGTCAAAAAAAGCCTAAAATAGCTTTTCTCTTCACTGGGCAAGGTTCGCAATCTTGGGGAATGGCTAGGCAATTATATGAAACCAATTTTATTTTTAAACAGACTTTTGATCTGTGTGATGAAATCCTCAAACCCTATTTAGAGCAATCTTTAAAAGACGTTTTATATACTGCTAGTGAGCATCAACTGATTCATCAAACCCTTTATACGCAGCCCGCTTTGTTTACCATAGAATACGCTTTATGTCAAGTTTGGCAAGCTTGGGGAATTAAACCAACCGCAGTCATGGGACATAGTGTTGGAGAATATGTTGCAGCAACGGTAGCAGGTGTATTCAGTTTAGAAGATGGATTAAAATTAATCGCTCAACGGGCTTTCTTTGTGCAAAATCTGCCTTCAAATGGTGCAATGTTGGCTATTATGGCAGATGAAACCACTGTTAGACAATTTATTGAGCAAGATTTATTACAGATTGATATTGCAGCAATTAATCATCAAAGAAATACCGTTGTATCTGGAGAAAAAAATGCTCTAGAAGTCTTGAAAGAACTTTTAGAAAAGCAAAACATCCGCACTCAGTATTTAACCGTTTCTCATGCGTTCCATTCCCGCTTGATGGCACCTATTTTAGAAGAATTTGAACAAGTAGCCAGACAAATCACATATCATACACCTCAAATTCCTTTGATTTCTAACTTAACAGGTGATGTAGCAACAGAAGAAATTGCTACGGCTAGTTATTGGTGTCGTCATCTGTTAGAACCAGTACGCTTTGCTAATAGTATAAATATACTACAAGAACAGAGCATGAAAATTTTTCTTGAAATTGGAGCTAAACCGATTTTACTGGGAATGGGACGACAATGTTTACCAACACATGATGGATACTGGCTACCGAGTTTACGACCTGAACAAGATGACTGGCTACAATTATTAGAAAGTCTTGCTATGTTATATACAGCAGGAGTACCTATTAATTGGAATGCGGTTGATCAAGATTATGCGTTGTGTCGTCTTCCTCTACCAACCTATCCTTTTCAACGCAAGCGGTACTGGTTTAGCGAAAATGTTCCACAAACGCGATCGTCAGCCTCCAATTCGATTAATTATCTTATTGAGCAAGGGAAAACAGAAGAATTATTATCTTTTCTTCAAAAAAATCATCAATTTTCCACAGAAGAGTTACAGGTATTACCCAAACTACTAGAAATTCTTAAACAGCTTCAACAACATCAACCACCGTTTCATCTTCCACCATTAGAAGACTGGTTATATCAAATTCAATGGCAAGAACAAACCTTACAAAATAACAATATTGTAGCTACACCAAAAACCTATCTTATTTTAGCTGACACTCAAGGATGGGGAAAACAACTAGCAGAAGTTTTACAAATTCAAGGAAATATTTGTATTTTAGTTTATCCTGAGCAAGTTTGGCTCGAAACAACCGTCAAAATTGATGTAGTTATTTATCTTTGGGGTTTAGAAGCATCTAATGAACAGATGAATCTTGATTTATTAGAACAAGCACAAATTTTCACTTGTCGAAAACTTTTGGAGGTAATTCAAACTCTATTTAAATATCAAACTCCTCAACTTTGGCTAGTGACGAAAGGAAGTGTATCGATTAATGATTCTATTCCTAATTTAGCTCAATCTTTCTTGTGGGGAATGGGAAAAGTTATTGCTTGGGAATACCCAAAATTGTGGCGAGGTTTAATTGATTTGGACGGCAATTCATCCTCAGAACAAATTAGCCAATTAGTCACAGAAATTACCACCCAGTCAAATGAAAATCAAATTGCTTTCCGTAATAGTAAACGCTTCGTAGCGCGTCTTGCTAAAGCTAAATATTCGGTTCCTCAAACGATTCCTTTAAAATCAGAAAGGACTTATCTTATTACGGGTGGTTTAGGTGCATTAGGAATAAAAACGGCTCAATGGATGATTAGTAAAGGTGTTTGTCATTTAGTTTTAATGGGAAGAAATAAACCTTCATTAGATGTCATCTCGCTACTCTCTCAGTATCAACAACAAGGGAGCAATATTCAAGTTATTCAAGGGGATGTATCTAGACGAGAAGATGTATCTAGAGTTTTAGAAATCATTAAAAAAACAATGCCATCTTTAGCGGGTATTATTCATACAGCAGGGGTTTTAGATGATGGAATTCTAGCCGAACAAACTTGGGAAAAGTTTCAGCGAGTGATGTTACCCAAAGTACAAGGCATTTGGAATTTACATGAGTTAACTAAAGATATAAATTTAGATTTTTTTGTTGCTTTTTCTTCTCTAACATCGGTATTAGGTTCACCTGGACAAAGTAATTATGCAGCAGCTAATGTATTCATGGATACTCTAATGCAATATCGTCAGATTTTGGGTTTATCTGGATTAAGCATTAATTGGGGTTTGTGGAATATTTTAGGAATGAGTGCATCATTAACAACTTATCAGCAAAAACGTTTAGCAGAAACAGGAATTCAAGCAATTTCAACTGAACATAGTTTGTATATATTAGAACAGCTTTTAGGTAAAGTGTCTGGACAAATCGGTGTATTTTCTATCGATTGGTCGATTTTTAAAAACCAATTATCGGAAATTCATCAAGCATTTTTAGCAAACTTTATAGCGGCACCACTTGAAGCTCAAAAATCGATTTTATTCAAATTAGAGGAAGCTAAGAAAGATGAAGTATTTGATGTATTATTAGTCTATCTGCGAGAACAAGTAGCCAAAGTGTTAAAACTTGATTCTGAGGTTAAAAATAATGATACTCTAAATAGTCTTGGTTTTGATTCTTTGATGGCTGTTGAGCTTCGTAATCAAATCATTAAAGAATTAGATGTACAATTTTCAGTCGAACAAATTTTAGCTGGAATAACCTTAAGTGAATTAACGCAATTAATTTTAAATAAAATGGTTTTGGCACAAATGACTGCTCAAAAAGTAGAGAAAAATGAGGAAGAAATAGAGGAAATTATTATATGAGTTTACAAGAATTACTAAGAGAACTTTCAGAAAAAGGGGTACAACTCTCGTTAGAAAATAATAATCTACGAATTCGTGCTGCTAAAAACATTTTATCAGAAAGTAATCGACTTCAACTGACCGAATATAAAGCAGAAATTATTAAACTTTTAGAACAAGAATCTATCAAAGAAAAACCGATTCAACCGATTTCTAGAGATTTACCTTTATCAGTATCACTAGAACAAGAAAGATTATGGCTGGCTAATCAATTAGTTACCAAAAATGTTGCTTATAATTTAATACAAGCTATTCGAATTCAAGGTAAGCTAGACATTAGTATTTTAGAAAAAAGTATTAATAGTATCTTACAACGTCATGAAATTTTACAAAGTACTTTTGGTATTAGAGAAGGTAGAATTAGTCAAATTATTAATCAGTTTTTTGTAAATTTAGTTGTAGAAAATGGACAATTAAGTGATTTAAGTAAAATTGTTGATACCGAAGCTCATCAAGCTTTTGATTTAGAAAATAAACATTTATGGCGTTTTAGAGTTTTAAAAATTACTGAGGAAGAACATATTTTAATTATTGCTTTTCATCATATGATAGGCGATATTTTATCAACTGGTATTTTCATTAAAGAAATTGCTAACTTTTATCAACATTTTCTTAATGGTAAAGATTTAGTTTTATCAGACTTATCGATTCAATATGCTGATTTCGCTGCTTGGCAAAGACAAGAAATTGATACAGAAAATATTCAACAACAATTACAATACTGGAAAACAGAATTACAAGTAATTCCACCTAAATTAACACTTCCTTATGATTTTTCTGATTTAAATATTTCTGATGTTCAAGGAGAGCATCAAACATTTACTTTATCTAGAGAACTTTGGTCAGAGTTAAAACGATTTAGTCAAGTACATAATGTTACTCCTGCCATTATTCTTTTAGCTACATTTGAGATTTTACTTTATCGAATTTCTCAACAAAAAGATATTATTATTGGGTTTCCAACGTCAGGACGTTTTCATTCTCAAGTAGAACCTTTAATTGGTTTTTTCGCTTACCCTTTACCTTTTAGAATCAATTTATTTAATCATTTAACTTTTCAAAATCTATTAGAGCAAATCAAAAATAAAAATCTAGAAATTACTAGAAATGATACTATACCGTTTAGTAAAATTATTGAACAAATTAAAAGTAAATCAGGTGTATTTCAAGTTTTATTTAGTACTTTTTTAGGAAAACAATTAGACCCAATTTCAACGACAGAATTAACTTTTAGATTATTACCAGAAGCAAGTCGCACACCAACAGATTTAGATTTACTTTGGTCGCTTTATGAAATAGAAGAAGAATTACATGGTGTGATTGGCTACAATAAAAATCTGTTTAGTGCAGAAACCATACAAGAATTTATTCAATCTTATAATCAGATAATTCAACAATGTTTAACTCAGCCAGAACTAGACATAAATAGCTTTAAATTAACGGAGAGATTAGAATCAAAAGTAAAAACCTTTCATGAGTCTAATCAAAATTCTAAATTAGTCATTGCTGCTACTTTTACTGCCGAACCAATTAGCGATTCAATTAATTTTTGGTTAAAGGAGTTAAATTTATCTTATCAATTAGAATTTGCTCCCTATAATCAAATTTTTCAACAATTATTAGACCCTGCGAGTTCATTGAATAAAAATAAAACTGGAATTAATTGTATTATAATCCGCTTTGATGATTGGCTAAGATTTCAGAAGCAATCAGATAATATTCTACAAAGTCTAGAGCGAAACTTACAAGATTTTATTTTAAGTTTACAAAAATTCTCTCAACAGAATACACTTCCTTTGTTAGCTTGTATTTGTCGATCTTCTCTTCAAAATCTTTCAGCAGACGTTTTACAGAGTTTAGAAAATGTATTAATTTCAGAACTATCTAAACTTAACAACGTTCATCTTGTTACTTTTTCTGATATAGCTAATTTGTATTCAGTTGAAGATTATTATAATACTATGGGTGATGAATTAGGACATATTCCCTATACAATCGATTTCTTTACTGCATTAGGTACAACAATCATTAGAAAAATTGATGCTTTAAAACGGTCGATTTATAAAGTAATAGCCTTAGATTGTGATGATACATTATGGCATGGTGTTTGTGGTGAACAGAGTGTAGATGAAATTATAATTAATCGTAATTGTATTAAGTTACAAAATTTTCTGATACAACAGAAAAATAATGGTATTTTACTTTGTATATGTAGCAAAAACACTGAAGAAGATGTTAAAAAAGTTTTTGACCAGCATTCGGAGATGAAGTTAAAATGGTCTGATTTTGTTGCTGTACGCATTAACTGGCAAGATAAATCAAGTAACTTAAAATCTTTAGCTAAAGAACTGAATTTAGGACTCGATAGCTTTATTTTTATTGATGATAACCCTGTAGAATGCGCCGAAGTTAATAATCATTGCTCTGAAGTTCTAACTTTGCAATTGCCAAAAAATAGTGAAAACTTGGAACAGTTTTTAAAGCATTATTGGATATTTGATGATGATAAAATTACGACAGAAGATGTACAAAGAAATACTTTTTATCGAGAAAATGTCCAACGTCAGCAAGTTTTAGAGAACGCTTTGACTTTGGCTGACTTTATCAATAGCTTAAATCTTCAAATCGATATTTCTCCATTAGAGAATGAACAACTTTCTAGAGTCTCGCAACTGACACAAAGAACAAATCAATTTAATGCGACAACCATTCGACGAACTGAAACTGAGATTCAAAATTTATTAAGTCAAGGTTATCAATGTTTAACTGTAAAAGTGCAAGATAAATTCGGTGATTATGGTTTAGTAGGAGTAATTATTTATTCTGAAATAGAAAACACTTTAAAGATAAATACTTTTTTACTAAGTTGTCGAACACTTGGACGCGGTGTCGAATATCGAATGTTAGCTGAATTAGGAAAAATAGCTTTAAACAGACAATTAGAATGCGTGGAAATTGTCTATCAAGCAACCGCTAAAAATCAGCCTATTTTAAACTTTTTACAAAAAATTGGTGCAATTTATCAAAATGAGTACATTTTTCGTTTTCCGACAGATTACGCAAGACAAATCACTTATCAACCCGATAGCGAGTTAACACCTGTAGCAACAGCAACAGAAAATCAAACCTTACCTAAAATATCAGCTAATTCAAGCTTGTATCAGAATATTGCAACAAATCTAACAACATTGGAACAAATTAAGCAAGCAATTTTATCTAAATCTAACAAGACTCAGACTAGACCAAATTATGTTTCTCCACGAAATGAAATAGAAATTTCTTTAGCTAGAATTTGGGAAGATTTTCTAAAAGTTGAAAAAGTTGGGATTGATGATAACTTTTATGAACTCGGTGGCGATTCGATATTAATGATTCAAATAGTCTCCCAAGCGAAACAAGACGGTTTAGAAATTACTCCCATTCAAATTTTTGAACATCAAACTATTGCTGAATTAGCTACAATTATCAAATATACAGAATCAGTTATTGCCAAACCCATTCAAAACACAATAGTAGATGAAAGTCAAGAATTAGACACAAATAGTTTTACCCCGTTAGATTTTCCTGATGTCGATTTAACTCAAGAGGAACTTGATAATCTTTTATCTTCTTTAGAATAGGATTGGAGACAATGGTAGAGTTACAGAGCAACAATAAAAATATTGAAACGATTTATTTTTTGTCACCTGTACAACAGGGTATGCTCTTTCATACTCTGATGATGCCTGATGCTGGTTTATATATTGAACAGTATAGTTGTCTTTTGCAAGGACAGTTAAATGTAAAAGCTTTTGAATATGCTTGGGATAAAGTGGTAAAACGCCATGCTATTTTAAGAACCTTGTTTGCTTGGGAAAACTTAAAACAACCTGTACAAGTTGTCTTAAAAACAGCAAAGTTTACGGTTCAATATCAAGACTGGCAAAATATTTCTAAAGAAGAACACTTAAAAAAGTTACAAGCTTATCTGAACTTTGATAAAACACAAATTTTTAATTTAAGTCAACCGCCTTTGATGCGTTGTACACTAATACAAATAGAACAGGAAAGCTTTTATTTAATTTGGAGTTTTCATCATCTTTTATGTGATGCTTGGTCAGTTTCTTTGCTTTTCCAAGAAATTTTTGCTTATTACGATGCTTATTTAGAACAACGAGAACTACAATTAAAACCCACTATTCCCTATAAAAATTATATTGCTTGGTTACAAAAACAAGATTTAAACCAAGCTGAGAAATTTTGGCGAAATAGATTAACTAATTTTATTACACCAACACTTTTAGCGCAAAAAAATCATCAAAATAAAATTCAGTTTAAAAATAAAAACTATTTATTTTCAGCAGACACAACTACAAAAATAACTAATTTTGTTCGACAGAATCGGATTACGCTTAACACTTTATTTCAAGGTGCTTGCAGTATATTACTCAGTCGATACAGTGGTGAATCAGATATTGTTTTTGGCGTGACAGTATCAGGACGACCCCCATCTTTAGCGGGTATAGAGTCAATGATAGGGTTGTTTATTAATACTCTTCCCTTACGAGTGCAAATTTTAGAAAATACTCAATTAATTCCTTGGCTAAAACAAATCCAAGCTCAACAGATTGAACAAGAACAATACTCCTATACATCTTTAGTTGATATCCAGAAATGGAGTGAGGTCAAAAGCGAACAGTCTTTATTTGATAGTATTCTTGTTTTTGAAAATGCGCCGCTAGATTCATCTTTATTTAATCAAGAAAATGGCTTACAACTTAAAAACGTTCAAGGGATTAGCTGGACAAATTACCCTCTAACCTTAACGGTGATTCCTAGTGCCGAATTAACCCTTAATATTACTTATAATCAAAATTGCTTTGAAGATGACACCATTTCTCGAATGTTGGGGCATATAGAAACCTTGCTACTGGCAATGGTCACTCATCCAGAAACACCGATTATTCATTTACCCATTTTAAGCCAAGCAGAGCAAAAACAAATTTTGGTGGAATGGAATCAAACCGAAAAAGACTACCCAGAACAAGAACAGTGCATCCATCAGTTATTTACAAAACAAGTTGAAAAAACACCAGATGCTGTTGCTGTAGTTTATGAAAATCAATATCTAACTTATCGACAATTAGACGAAAAAGCTAACTCTATCGCACATTATCTTATTTCAAAAGGAGTCAAACCTGAAACTAAAGTTGGTATCTGCGTTGAACGTTCCTTAGAAATAATAATTGGTTTGTTCGGCATTCTTAAAGCGGGTGGTGCATATGTACCGTTAGATGCTGAATATCCATTACAACGACTGGCATACATGATAGCTGATGCCGACTGTCCGATTATTCTTACCCAAGAACATCTTAAAAACAACTTTAGCGATTATCATGGTCATCTAATTATCTTAGACCAAGATTGGGCGGACATTGAGCAACAACCAACCACTCAACCGATAGACCTCGTTAATTCAGACAACGCTATCTATCTAATTTATACATCGGGTTCGACGGGACAACCCAAGGGAGTCATCAATACTCATCGCGGAGTGACCAACCGTTTGCTATGGATGCAAGAAACCTATCCTTTAACAGCAGATGACCGCATTTTACAAAAAACCCCCTTTAGTTTTGATGTCTCAGTTTGGGAATTTTTCTGGCCCTTAATCACAGGTGCTAAACTTATTTTTGCAAAACCAGAAGGACATCGGGATAGTGCATATTTGGTTCAACTGATTCAAACACAGCAAATTAGTACAATTCACTTTGTCCCATCGATGCTACGGCAATTTCTTGCGGAAATAGATGTCGAAAAATGTATTAGTCTAAAACGTGTAATTTGTAGTGGGGAGGCTCTCAGTTATGATTTAGTAGAACAGTTTTTCCAGAAATTAAGTTGTAATTTAGAGAATTTGTATGGCCCGACCGAAGCCGCGATCGATGTTAGTTATTGGTCATGTAAGATATTAGATAATCGTACTACTGTTCCCATTGGTCGCCCAGTAGCCAATACACAACTGTATATATTAGATTCAGACTTGCAACCCGTACCAGTGGGTGTAGCAGGAGAATTACACATAGGCGGAGTACAATTAGCTAGAGGTTATCTGAATCGTCCTGAATTAACACAACAGAAATTTATTGCTAACCCTTTTAGTGAGAATCGTGATGCTTTACTCTACAAAACAGGTGATTTAGCGCGTTATCTAAGTGATGGCAACATCGAATACATTGGACGCATCGATCATCAAGTTAAATTGCGGGGTTTACGCATTGAACTAGGCGAAATTGAAGCCGTCCTCAACCAACATCCACAAATACAAGAAAGTGTCGTTGTCAAAAGAGAAAGTGCAACAGGAGAACAACTTGTTGCGTACTTAGTTTCTCATGTAGAACATCTACCGCAGAAAGAATTAATAGAACATCTACTTTCACAACTCCCCGCATACATGATACCCGTTGCTTTCGTGTTTTTAAAGCGTTTACCTTTAACACCGAATGGTAAAATCAATCGTAAGGCATTACCCGAACCGAATTTAAAGACAGAAGTTAAAACACTACCCCAAACGCCGACACAAGAACTATTAGCTCAAATCTGGTCAGATATCCTCAAAATCGAACAGATTAGTTTAGAAGATAATTTTTTTGCTCTAGGGGGACACTCTCTATTAGCCACACAAATCGTCTCAAGAATTCGCCAAAGCTTAAAAATTGAATTGCCTTTATCGAGTCTATTTTCTTATCCGACTCTAGAACAACTCGCACAACACATTACTACATCTGTGCAACCAGAAATTATCTTACCCCCTATTGTCCCAGTAGCCAACCGCGAGAACTTACCTTTATCTTTTGCACAGACTAGACTTTGGTTTCTTGACCAATTAGAAGGGACTTCTAGCACTTATCATATGCCATTTGTCTTAGAACTTTCTGGACAATTAAACAAAGATGCTTTACAACAAAGTTGGTCAACTGTTGTGTCTCGTCACGAAGTCTTACGCACGAACTTTATTAATGATGATGGTATTCCCGTACAAGTTATACATAACAGCATCGATACTCAGATTAACTACATTTATTTAGAAGATTTTGCAGACGTTGAACATCTTATCCAGACAGAAACAGAAAAACCCTTCAACTTAGCACAAGACCGTTTAGTACGCATAACCTTGATTCAGGCAGGTCAAGATAACTACATTTTGGTACTCACTCTACATCATATTATCTGTGATGGCTGGTCAATCAATGTTTTAATCTCTGAACTCTCCACTCTCTATCAAGCATATCTACAAAATCAACCCTCACCTTTATCTGACCTATCAATTCAATATGCTGACTTTGCAATATGGCAACGACAAAGCTTAACTGGTGAATACTTAGACCAACAACTACAATACTGGAGACAACAACTAAAGAATTGTCCTACCACTTTAAATCTACCTAAAAAAACGACTGCATCAACATTGACTAATAAAAGCCATACCATTTCGAGAGAACTTGACGCAGAACTAACTCAACAACTCAAAATCCTTAGTCAAAAAAACGGGGTGACTCTGTTCATGTTGCTGTTAGCGGCGTTTGGAGTGTTGTTATCGCGCTACAGTGGACAAAACGACATCATTATCGGTTCACCCATCGCCAACCGAAACCGCACTGAAATAGAATCCTTAATTGGCTTTTTTGTCAATAGCCTTCCCTTAAGAATTAACTTAGAAGATAATCCGAGTTTTGAAAAGTTACTGACACAAGTTAAACAAACCTGTTTAGATGCTTATGCACATCAAGATATTCCGTTTGAAAAACTGGTTGATGAACTGCAAATTGAACGTAATTTGTCGCAAAATCCTTTATTTCAGGTGATGTTCGACTTACAAAAAATGCCGTTTGACCAACTCAAGTTAGATAATCTAAATTTAAAACCATTAATCAGAACATCAGAAACAGCTAAATTTGATTTAACTTTATCCTTTGAAGAAACGGAAAACCAATTAAAAGGAACATGGGAATTTAATAGTAATCTTTATGAAAGCTCAATAATACAACGCATGATGGGGCATTTTGAAACCCTACTGCAAAATCTGATTACTCATCCCGCACAACCGATAAAACAAATCAATATCTTAACCCAAGCTGAACTTGACACAATCCTTATTGAGTGGAATCAAACTGAACAAGACTATCCATCTCAATGTATCCATCAGTTATTTGAAACACAAGTTACTAAAACACCCGATGATGTTGCTGTAGTTTATCAAAATCTACATCTTACCTATCGTCAGTTAAACGAAAAAGCAAATTCTATCGCACATTATCTGATTTCACAGGGAGTCAAACCAGAAACCTTAGTGGGTATCTGTGTCGAACGTTCCTTAGAAATGATAATCGGTGTTCTAGCCATTCTTAAAGCGGGTGGTGCATATGTACCGATTGATGCCAATTATCCCACTTCACGACTCGACTATATCTTTAATGAAACACAAATCAACATCTTACTGACACAGCATCATCTACAACAGCAATTTATCGATAAAGTCACTCACATCTATTGTCTCGACACAGATGTATTTTCTGATTCCATTACGAACCCAATTACTTCCATAGAATCCCATCATCTAGCCTATATTATCTATACATCTGGCTCAACTGGACAACCCAAAGGCGTAATGATAGAACATCAAGGGTTAGTCAATATTTATCACGCTTGGGAAAGTGCCTATCAACTCAAAACCAATTGTCAGAGTTATTTACAAATGGCTAGTTTTTCCTTTGATGTTTTCACTGGAGACTGGGTAAGATGTTTGTGTTCAGGAGGTAAATTAGTCATTTGTCCGAAAGAAAAATTACTAGAACCTGAGCAACTGTATCAATTAATACAACAAGAAAAGATAGATTGTGGTGACTTTGTGCCAGCGGTTGTCCGAAACTTGATGCAATATTTGATTGATACCCAACAAAAATTAGAATCAATGAAATTGCTGATTGTCGGTTCAGATACCTGGTATTGGAGTGAACATCAAACCCTTAAACAGTTGTGTGGACAACAGACTCGCATCATTAACGCTTATGGAGTGACTGAAGTAACTATTGATAGTTCATATTTTCACTCTACTACCGTTGAGTATTCTTCAGATAAAATCGTCCCCATCGGAAAACCCTTTGCTAATACAAAACTATATATATTAGATTCAGACTTACAACCCGTACCAGTGGGTGTGGCAGGAGAATTACACATAGGCGGAGTACAATTAGCTAGAGGTTATCTGAACCGCACAGAATTAACACAACAGAAATTTATTCCTCACCCTTTTAGTGAAAGTGATACAGCGCGTCTTTACAAAACAGGAGACTTGGCACGATATTTAAGTGATGGCAACATCGAATATATTGGACGCATCGATCATCAAGTTAAATTGCGGGGTTTACGCATTGAACTAGGCGAAATTGAAGCAGTATTGAATCAATATCCACAAATTCAAGAATGTGTAGTCATCAAGAGAGAAAATTCTACAGGAAATCAGCAATTAGTCGCTTATCTCGTTTCTAACCCAGAATTGTCCTCGCTTGCAGAACTTCAAGTATATTTGCAAGATAAACTCCCGGCATACATGATACCCGTTGCTTTCGTGTTTTTAAAGCGTTTACCTTTAACACCGAATGGTAAAATCAATCGTAAGGCATTACCCGAACCGAATTTAAAGACAGAAGTTAAAACACTACCCCAAACGCCGACACAAGAACTATTAGCTCAAATCTGGTCAGATATCCTCAAAATCGAACAGATTAGTTTAGAAGACAATTTCTTTGCACTGGGGGGACACTCTCTCTTAGCCACACAAATCATCTCAAGAATTCGACAAAGCTTAAACGTTGAATTGCCTTTATCGAGTCTATTTTCTTATCCGACTCTAGAACAACTCGCACAACACATTACTACATCTGTGCAACCAGAAATTATCTTACCCCCTATTGTCCCAGTTACTAGAGGAGAAAATTTACCTTTATCCTTTGCACAGACGAGACTCTGGTTTCTTGACCAATTAGAGGGACTTAGCAGTATTTATAATATGCCATTTGTCTTAGAAGTGTCTGGACAATTGAACAAAGATGCTTTACAACAAAGTTGGTCAACTGTTGTGTCTCGTCACGAAGTCTTACGCACGAACTTTATTAATGATGATGGTGTTCCCGTACAAGTTATACACAAAGAAGTCGATACTCAAATCAAAGAGATTAATGTTACAGATATATCAAAAATCCCACATTTAATCAGCACACAAATTGAAACACCATTTAACCTGGCACAAAACCCATTAGGAAGAATCAGTTTAATTAAGAAAGACGAAAATAACTACCTTTTGGTACTCACTTTACATCATATTATCTGTGATGGCTGGTCACTTGGCGTTTTAATCCAAGAACTCTCTACCCTCTATCAAGCTTATATCAACAATCAACCCTCACCTTTATCTGACCTATTCATTCAATATGCTGACTTTGCAATATGGCAACGACAAAGCTTAACAGGAGACTATTTAGACCAACAACTACAATACTGGAGACAACAACTAAGAGATTGTCCTACTACTTTAAATCTACCTAAAAAGCTAACACCTACTACAGCATCGATTGAAGGTGAGAATATCACAAAAATACTGGACGTAGAATTAACTCAACAACTCAAAACCCTGAGTCAAAAAAATGGGGTTACGCTGTTCATGTTGCTGTTAGCGGCGTTTGGAGTCTTGTTATCGCGCTACAGTGGACAAAATGACATCATCATCGGTTCACCCATTGCCAACCGTAACCGCACTGAAATAGAATCCTTAATTGGCTTTTTTGTCAATAGCCTTCCCTTAAGAATTAACTTAGAAGATAATCCGAGTTTTGAAAAGTTACTGATACAAGTTCGTCAAACTTGTTTAGAGGGTTATGCACATCAAGATATCCCGTTTGAAAAACTGGTTGATGAATTGCAAATTGAACGTAATTTGTCGCAAAATCCTTTATTTCAGGTGATGTTCGACTTACAAAAAATGCCGTTTGACCAACTCAAGTTAGACGAGATAACTTTAAGTCCTTTAAAAATCGAATCTCAGACAGCTAAATTTGATTTAACTTTATCCTTTGAAGAAACAGAAAACCAATTAATCGGGAAATGGGAATATAAGACAAAGCTTTTTGAATCAGCAATGATTCACCGCATGATAGAACATTTTGAAACCCTATTACAAAATCTGATTACTCATCCCACACAACCGATAAAACAAATCAACATCTTAACCCAAGCTGAACTTAACAAAATCCTCATTGAATGGAACCAAACTGAAAAAGACTATCCACCTCAATGTATCCATCAGTTATTTGAAACACAAGTTACTAAAACACCCGATGCTGTTGCTGTAGTTTATCAAAATCAACATCTCACCTATCGGCAATTAAACACAAAAGCGAATCAACTTGCTCATTATCTCCAAAAACAGGGAGTTAAATCAGAAACCTTAGTTGGAATATGTGTCGAACGTTCCTTAGAAATGATAGTTGGACTTTTGGCAATTCTCAAAGCTGGGGGGGTGTATCTTCCACTTGACCCAACTTACCCACAAGAACGACTCGACTATATCATACAAGATGCTCAAATATCGCTCCTACTGACTCAATCGGGAGTCGGGATAGATGGAGTTAGTAAAATAATTTATCTAGATAGAGAATGGGAATTTATTAACCAAGAAAATCCCGAAAATCCACAGAATCAGGTTACTCCAGAAAATTTAGCATATATTATTTATACATCTGGTTCGACAGGGAGACCGAAAGGTGTAGAAATTCTGCAAAGTGCTTTAGTCAATTTTCTCTGTTCCATGCAGGATGCTTTACAGCTCTCTTCTGACGATACTCTATTAGGAGTCACCACCCTATCTTTTGATATTGCAGCATTAGAACTCTATTTACCTTTAATAGTCGGTGCAAAAGTCGTATTAGTAAGTCGGGAAGTTGCAAGTGATGCATATCAACTACTTGACAAGATGAACGAGATAACCATCATGCAAGCAACCCCCGCAACTTGGCGATTATTATTATCCGTCGGATGGTCTGGAAATGAAACATTAAAAATTCTTTGCGGTGGGGAAGCTTTAGACTCCCAACTCGCACAACAATTATTAGAACGGGGTCAAACAGTTTGGAACCTATACGGGCCAACAGAAACAACGATTTGGTCATCAATCTATCACGTGAATAGTTCATCTATTCTGATTGGTCGTCCCATTGCCAATACACAGTTTTATGTTCTTGATACACACCTGCAACCTGTACCGCTAGGGGTTTCAGGAGAATTATACATCGGTGGTATGGGACTTGCTAGAGGTTATGTCAATCGTTCCGAACTTACCGCAGAAAGATTTCTCCCTCATCAAAATAGTCGTCTTTATAAAACAGGGGATTTGGTACGCTATCTAAGTGATGGAAATCTAGAGTATTTGGGTCGTTTGGACTCTCAGGTCAAAATTCGGGGTTTCCGTATCGAATTAGGAGAAATTGAAGCAGTATTAAATCAACATCCCGAAATTGAAAAAGCAGTTGTCATTGTACGAGAAGATGACAAAAATGATAAACGGTTAGTTGCCTACTTAATCAGTAAGACATCATTAGATATTAAAAAGTACCTCAGAGATAAGCTTCCTCAGTACATGATTCCTACATCTTTTGTCTGGTTGGATGCGTTTCCCCTGACACCGAATGGTAAGATTGACCGAAAAGCATTACCCGAACCTCATCAAACTCGAGAAAGTCAAACTCTTTTCAAAAACCCAACACAAGAGCTTTTAGCCCAAATCTGGTCAGATATCCTCAAAATTGACAACATTAATCTAAAAGACAATTTCTTTGAACTGGGGGGACACTCTCTCTTAGCCACACAAATCGTATCGAGAATTCGCCAAAGCTTAAAAGTTGAACTTCCCATCAAAAGCTTATTTTCTTATCCGACTCTAGAACAACTTGCACAACACATTACTACATTTGAGCAACCAGAAGCTATCTTACATCCAATTGTTCGAGTAGCCAACCGCGACAATTTACCGCTATCCTTTGCACAGACGAGACTTTGGTTTCTTGACCAATTAGAAGGTAGTTCGAGTATTTATAATATGCCATTTGTCTTAGAAGTGTCTGGACAATTGAACCAAGATGCTTTACAGCAAAGTTGGTCAACACTGGTGTCTCGTCACGAAGTCTCACGCACGAACTTTATTAATGATAATGGTGTTCCCGTACAAGTCATCCATCAAGAAGTCGATTCTCAAATCAAAGAAATTCTAGTTACAGATATATCAGAAATCTTTAATCTAATTAATACAGAAATCGAAACACCATTCAACCTAGCACAAGACCATTTAGCAAGAATTACTTTAATTAAGAAAGACGAAGAAAGCTATATTCTTGTACTAACACTACATCATATTATCTGTGATGGTTGGTCAATGGGTGTTTTAATCTCTGAACTCTCCACTCTTTATCAAGCTTATATCAATAATCAACCTTCACCATTATCTGACTTATCAATTCAATATGCTGACTTTGCTGTATGGCAACGACAAAGCTTAACTGGTGAATACTTAGACCAACAACTGCAATACTGGTCAAATCAACTAAAAAATTGTCCAACCACTTTAACCTTACCATACGATCGCCTTGTTGCCCTACTACCAAATCCTCAACGCGAAATCATACAAATTCAACTCGACTCTGATATCACTCAAAAGCTAAAAACCCTCAGTCAACAAAATGGGGTTACGCTGTTCATGCTACTGTTAACATCTTTTAGTGTGTTGCTATCGCGTTACAGTGGACAAAACGACCTCATCATCGGTTCACCCATCGCTAACCGAAATCGCGCCGAACTAGAACCATTAATTGGCTTTTTTGTCAATAGTTTACCTATCAGAATTAATCTAGAAAACAACCCTAGTTTTTCTGACCTTCTCCAACAAGTTAAACAAACCTGTTTAGATGCGTATGCACATCAAGATATTCCGTTTGAGAAACTTGTCGATGAACTGCAAATTGAACGAAATCTTAAACAAAATCCTTTATTTCAGGTAATGTTTGATTTACAAAATGAGTCAATGAGTCAGTTCAATTTAGAATCATTAAACCTAACACCTCTCCCTATCCAGACACAAACCGCTAAATTTAATCTATCCTTATCATTTAAAGAAACAGAACAAGGACTGTTAGGGGAATGGGAATATGATTTCAATCTATTTCATCCTGACACCATCCAACGGCTTAATCAACATTTGCATAATTTATTACAAGCCATTATTTCCAATCCTACAGAATCTATTCAAAATCTGCCGCTACTGAGTGAACAAGAACAACAGCAAATTCTTTTTGAGTGGAACCCTACAGAAAGTAACCTTACAACCACTCAATGCTTACATCAATTATTTGAATCCCAAGTCGAAAAAACACCTGATGCTATTGCTGTCGTTTTTGAGAATCAACACTTAACCTATCGTCAATTAAACGAAAAAGCTAACTCTATCGCGCATTATCTACAATCATTGGGTGTACAACCTGAAACTTGCGTGGGACTATTTATCGAACGTTCAATCGAAATGCTGATTGGACTTTTAGGTATTCTTAAAGCGGGGGGTGCTTATCTTCCACTTGACCCCATGTATTCATTACTAAGACTCGACTATATTCTAGAAGATGCTCAAATTAATACTGTTCTCACTTTATCCAAATTTCAAGCAAATTTTAGTGATAAACCAGTAAACATCCTCTATTTAGATACAGATTGGTCAATCATTGCCTCTTATCCCACAAATAACCCAATTTCTCCAGTAAAAGCCGAAAATTTAGCCTATATTATCTACACTTCTGGGTCAACAGGACAGCCTAAAGGTGTCATGATACCTCATCAAGCAGTCGTTAACTTTATTCAAACTGCAATTGAGATATATGATTTTAGTCCTGTCGATAAAGTCTTACAGTTTGCAACCATTAGTTTTGATGCTGCGGTCGAAGAAATTTATTGTACTCTGTGTACAGGTGCCACATTATATTTACGAAGTGAACATCTACTAGATTCCTACGATTTTTTAGAAAAGAGTGAACAATGGGGATTAACCGTTTGGGATTTACCAACCGCTTATTGGCACCAATTAACCCATCATTTAACAACAAATCACCTCAAATTACCAACCTCACTTAGATTAGTCATCATCGGTGGTGAAGCTGCATCAGTACAAACCGTTAATCTTTGGTTAGACCAAGTAGGTCATTATCCTTTATTACTAAATACCTACGGGCCAACAGAAGGAACTGTTGTCGCTACCGTCTATCCCATCACACAACCACTTAACTCTAATTCTGTTCCCATTGGTTATCCGATTAACACTACACAAATCTACATATTAGATAATTATCAGCAACCCGTACCCATTGGAGTAACGGGAGAATTACACATCGGGGGAATACAATTAGCTAGAGGTTACTTAAATAGTCCAGAACTGACACAAGAAAAATTTATCCCAAATCCCTTTAGTAGAGACTCTTTACATTGCGTCTGTACAAGATTATACAAAACAGGAGACAAAGCGCGTTATTTACCCAATGGTCTTATCGAATACATCGGACGCATCGACAATCAAATTAAATTACGAGGTTTACGGATTGAAATTAGCGAAATAGAAGCGGTTATCTTGCAAAATCACGATATTACCGATGCGGTTATTATCTGTCGAGAAAATACAACAGGAGATACACAATTAATCGCTTATCTCGTGACCCACTCAGAACATTTATCACCCAGTACAATTCGGCAATTTTTACAAAACAAACTACCGAGTTACATGATTCCGACTCGCTTTGTTTTCCTAAAATCACTTCCTCTAACACCCAACGGCAAAATCGACAGGAAAGCTTTACCCGAACCTGAGACAAACATCGACGATGCTAATTTTGTTGCGCCACGAGATATGATCGAAAAACAACTTTCTATTATCTGGTCAGAAATTTTAGGGATTAAATCGGTTAGCATTCAAGATAATTTCTTTGAAATCGGTGGACATTCTCTCTTAGCTGTGCGTCTCATGTCTTCGATTAAACAACAGCTTGGACAATCTTTACCGTTAGCGACACTTTTTGGTTCACCCACCATTGAACAATTAGCAAATCTTTTACGCCAAAATCATTCATTTTTAGATTCTCCCTTAGTTTCAATTCAACCCAAAGGAACTCAATCACCCTTATTTTTTGTCCATCCAGTCGGGGGAATGGTCTTATGCTATTTTGATTTAGCACAACAATTAGGCACAGATAGACCTTTTTACGGATTGCAAGCAGCTAATTTAGATAAGATGAATCGTGTTGAAGAAATGGCGCAATACTATTTAGAGGCAATTCAAACTCAACAACCGCAAGGCCCTTACTTACTCGGTGGTTGGTCTTTTGGTGGTTTAATCGCTTATGAAATGGCGCAACAACTCCAACAACAAGGGCAAACGGTGGCTTTTGTTGGTTTAGTTGATACGTATGTTCTAAAAACTGAAACGATAGAATTTGATAATCCGCTTAATTTATTAGCTGATTTATTTAATATTGACCTTCCTGCGTTTGAAATCGATATTTCTGAGTTGAATCAAGAACAACAATTTATTCTAGCGTTTGAAACGGCTCAAAAAATGAATTTAATTACTGACGATTTTGACGTAGAACAAGCAAACTATTTTTGGCAAGTGTATCAAAAAAGTATTAATGCTTTAAATGCTTATCAACCTCAACCCTATACAGGACAAGTGACTTTATTCCAAGCGACGGGAGATAATTTAACCCAAGACATGATTGATAATTTAAACAAATGGTCTGACTTAGCGACGGGTGGCATTAATATTTACTCAGTAACCAGTGATCATTACACGATAGTCCGTCCTCCTTTTGTAACAGATTTAGCCTCCTGTATCAAACAGTGTTTAGAAAAAATTGGGCAATAATACTAAATCTGATTTAATCAAAATTTTAATAAGGGCGTAGGGGTTTGGTTGCCAAACCCTCTTTAGTCCTACACCATTTGATAGGGGTCTCTACAAGATTAATATTCCATTTCTTCAACAGATTTAGGTGTAGCAGATGTTAAAACCTCATGTCCTGTTGGAGTCACCAAAATATCATCTTCAATGCGAATACCAATCCCTCGCCATCTTTCGGGTACTTCGGGTTGCCCTTCAACGGGTTTAATATCAGGTGAAATATAAATCCCTGGTTCAACGGTCAAAACATGACCCGCTTGTAAGGTTTGCCATGTTTCCTCATTACATTTATAACCCCCCGCATCATGCACATCTAATCCTAACCAATGTCCAGTTCTGTGCATATAAAAAGGCTTATATTTTTCCTCTTTAATAATCTCTTCAATATCCCCCACTAATAACCCTAAATCCATTAATCCTTCGACTAAAACCCTAACGGCGGTGTCATGAAAACAATTATATGGCTGACCTGGTTGTACAGCTTCAATCGCTTTTAATTGGGCATCTAAAACCAGTTCATACATGATTTTTTGTTCGGGTGTAAATTTACCATTAACGGGAAAAGTACGAGTAATATCGCCGTTGTAATAGCCATAGGAACAACCCGCATCAATGAGGAGTAAATCATTATCCTGTAACCGACAGTTATTTTCAATGTAATGCAAGATACAAGAATTTTTACCAGATGCGACAATTGACGGATAAGCAGGGCCAATTCCACCCTCGATACGGAAAGTATGTTCAATCTCAGCTTGGATTTGATATTCATATTTTCCCACTTTTGCAAACTCTCTGGCTCGATTATGTGCCGTTGCAGAAATGGCCGTTGCTTGACGAATCATTTCTAATTCAGTCGGACTTTTAACCAGTCGCATCGGATGGAGAATAAAGTTAGTATCTTCGATGGCTACAGGGGCACATCCTCGTTTGGGATAGCCCGCAATCAAACGCTGCCAGTGTGAAAGAATGGTATCATTGAATTTACGATCGCGTCCTAAATGATAGAAAATACGATCGGCTTTTTCAAGATACTGGGGTAATTTTTCATCTAATTCATGTATCGGATATGCTTCATCGGCCCCAAAATACTCCTTAACCCCTTCAACACCCCAACGGTAGCCCGTCCAAGTTTCTTTCTCTAGGTCTTTGGGCTGTACAAACAGAATAAAACGATGTTCGGCATGATGGGGGGCTAAAACTGCAACTGCTTCAGGTTCATTAAACCCTGTCAAATAGAAAAAATCACTATCTTGGCGATAAACATACTCTACATCATTGTGCATTACGGCATGGGGCGCACTCCGAAAAATCGCGGTACCATTGCCTACTTTTTCCATCAACTTTTCTCGACGTTGACGACATTCTGTTTGAGTAATATCTATCATAAAAGCGATCGTATCCAAAAATAAAGATTCATTTTCTATTATGGAAAAAAAGTATTAAGACGGCTGAAGGTTTCAACGACAAGCTATGATCAAGATAAACGCTACTATTGTAAGGCTATGGGTGAATCAAAACGTCGCAAAACAGCACTAGGCGAAAAATACGGACAAGAAGAAAAATTTATCTCTTGGCTTCCTTTGACTAAAAAACAAGCCGATGATGCTTATAAAATAACCACTAAAGGTGCATGGTTTGGCATCGGTGCATTAGCCGCCGTTTGGTTTACCATTCGCTTTATTGGGCCTGCTTTTGGCTGGTGGATGGTCGAATAATTTAATTTTAGTGGGCAGTAAATTTATACTTTTTGGTGCTTCCCTTGTGATGGCACCAGTTTTTATTTAGAACGGGTACGCCAAGAACCAAGAAGCCAAAATTTTTTCAATAATAACATTTTTTACTTAAAACCATTATTCCATCATTAAGACGAAAAAACCCTGATGGCTCCTCAATTTTTGCAGGAGATGAGTTAGGGATTGTTTCAACTGTTCCCGTCGGATAGGGGGATGATAGATGATTGTTAGGACGAGTGGGTAATTCATCAGGGCCAGTTAGAATATATGTACTTGGTTTTTCTTGATTGGGAACGACACAGCTAGACGCAATTAAATTATCTGTATTGATTAAGGTTTCTGGTAATTCAAACAGGCTATTTTGAATAAAGGTTAAATCAGGGACGCTAATCACACCCGAGACGGCACCACTAGCATTAAGATCGACTCGGTTATTATGATTTAAAGTATTAGGATTTTGATTGACCTTATCAGTTGCCTGATAGCCATTGCCGAAGAAAACGGGAGTATTGAGGATAATATTACCGCCGATTCCATCTTGAGCAAAAGCGAGAATATCACTATCGTTGAAAGCCAAAATCGAATTAGCACTCAGAGTAATATCACCACCTCCACCAACACCACTTAAAACATTGGTACGGAGATCGCTATCATTTTGTAAACGGATGTCTTGTGCAGAGATAGTGATGTTACCGCCATTAGCGTTAATTAAAGCGATCGCAGAAATTGTACTTTCGTTGTTCATGAGCAACACGTCTGATACTTGTAGCTTAATCTTCGCTCCTCCCTGTTCATCTTGACTTTGACCAGTTTCAGCAGAAATTGTACCTCGGTTCATCGATAAAGAATTAGCGGTAATATCTATATTGCCTGCTTGTCCTTGAGGACTGCTAACGGAGACTTGCGCTCCATTTTCAATAATCATCTTTCCTGTTGTAACCGTCAAATTGCCTGCTCTACCCCCTTCAGTTGCTGCCACAGACAGACCTCCTTCACCACTCAACTCGATTTCTTCAGCATTAATCTTGATGTTGCCTGCTTGATCCTTTTTAGCGGTGCTGGCAAGGATTTGAGCCTCGTTAGTTATTGAGAGGGTTCGGGTCTGAATGTTAATATTACCGCCCTGTCTTTGTGCATTCCCACTTGCTCTAGGGTTGACAGCAGCAGAAATCAAGCCATTGTCGAAAAGTGAGATAGAATCAGCTTTAATATAGATACTTCCAGGTTTGCCACCACCAGAAGTAAAAGTAGTTATTCGTGCTACATCCCCGCTTAAAACTCCTCCTACAATCAATTCCCCTGTTTTAATTGTTATGTTTCCAGCATTTCCACCAGTTATAGTGGAAGTGGTTACCCGCCCACCATTAAGAACAGATAATCGTTTTGTCTCAATGATTATGTCTCCGCCGTCTCCAGTCTCCGCCGTAAAATTTTCCTGAGCCGCAGCAGACAAGCGACTGTTATAACCATCAGTTCCTCTTCCACTCACTTCTACCGACTCGGTAGCTTCAACTATCAAAGTTCCAGCCTGTCCTCGCTCAAGGGTATCCGTTTGTAAGCGTCCTCCATCTTTGGCTATTAACTGCCTAGTCTTTATAGTTAGGTTTCCAGCATCTCCACTACCGTCACTCTGAGTAACTAACTTGCTGTCTTTACCTACAACTTCTACTAATTCTGTGGCAGTCACGGTCATAAGACCAGCGTTTCCCTGACTTCTGTTATTAGCTCTAGTTGATATTTCCGCCCCATTCTGAACACTTAAATGTCCAGTTTTAATGAGCATCTCACCACTATTTCCAGAACCATTAGTTTGAGTAAACAAACCGCTTTCTATTGTTCTTGTTTGTATTTCTCTTCTGTTTATTCTCAATTGCACTGGTTTTAGTTTCGCTTCGGCATTTATTTCCATTGATTCTGTAGCATTTACAGTTAAAGAACCAGCATTTCCCGTCATTCGGCTATTAGGATCGCCAGCAATAGTTGAGATGCGTGATCCAGAGATAATTAATTGTGAGGCTCTAATGATGATATCTCCAGCTTTTTGCGATGTTTGGGTATCTGTAACAATTTGCGTTCCATTAGTAATTTCGACGCGCCCACCTTGTAACTGAATGCCATTTCCAACCGTGCTAAGGTTAGGATTAGTAGCTCTGGCATCGATCAAAGCTCGATTGGTGAGTAACATATTCGCTCGTGCTAAATTGTCGGGAAAACTTAAATGTAATAGATTACCTTGATCATCTAGAAAATCTAGTCCTACTATTCCTGGCTCTGCTACGCCTCCTAATTCTATTCGTCCTCCTAAAGCATGCAATCCAGCATTAACAACTTCTTTAACTTGATCTCGATTTATCTCTATGACTGTGTGAACTCCACCACCACCATCTATAACTATCTCCCCACCCACAAAAAGTAAGCTTCGACCATCGGGAACCCTCAAACCAGATAGTGGAGATTTAAAACTGTCGAGTCCTGCTGGTGCAATTGACCGATTTTCAATTCGTTGAGCGTTTAGTTGATTGAATAATAATGCAGAAGGATTAACGGTCAATAACGGAGGAGCTTGAGGCTCAGAAACACTGAAAAATCCCTGGTTGCCAAACTGAACAGCATTGGCTGTTGTTGTGACAAATGAACCCCCTACATCAAGACTAGCCTTCGCCCCGAAAATAATCCCATTAGGATTAATCAAAAATAAATTGGCATTTCCTAAAACACCAAGTGTTCCGAAAATCTGAGAAATATTTCCCCCAGTCACTCGTGAAAAGATATTTTGAATCGCTCCAGAATTAGCAAAATAAGCTCCACTACCTTCGTTGACGTTAAATTCACGAAAACTGTGAAATAAGTTGCTACCGCGTGTTGCTCCGCCTTCTATCACATCACTGGGCAAATTTTTAATGGTATCTGGTCGAGTTCTTGAGCTTTCTGCACCGAGGCTAGAGTCGGGGATGATTTGAGCAATCGTTATTCGACCATCAATTAAATTGTTCAGTAAAGTTAGGATTATTCCAAAAGTAAGACGGAAGGATAGCTGAGTCATTTTTTGATAAGAAAATAATCAGATGTTGTTTAAATATTATTATTGAACTTTAATGATCAATATTAATTAATGTCAAAAATAGTATTAAAATACTACTTAGATTTGCAAGATAAACTGTTGAGCGTCTAAAT
>NZ_BLJI01000012.1 GCF_017312365.1 Chroococcus sp. FPU101 | reverse complement strand
GACTTTTGCAAGAGGTCTAATGATTAAACGGCTACTCTCATCAGAGTTTCCTGTGATTGCTTATAACCGTACCAGTTCTAAGTTAGATGTTTTAAAAGAATTTGGGGTAACGGTTGCTCAATCACCTAAAGAAGTAGTGCAGAATTCAGATTGTATTATTTTAATGCTAACTAATGCCGCCGCGATTCGTGAGTTATTATTATCAGAATCAGCGAGTGACTTAAACGAACGAACGATTATTCAGATGGGAACAATTGCACCCCAAGAAAGCCGTACTTTAGCACAAGAAATAATCTTTAGAGGAGGCGAATACCTTGAAGCACCCGTTTTAGGTAGTATTCCCGAAGCAGAAAAGGGAAAATTATTAGTAATGGTGGGTGGCACCGAAAACCAGTTTAAAAAATGGTCGGTTTTATTACAACATTTTGGAACTGAACCGATTTTAATTGGAGAAGTTGGAACCGCCGCCGCTTTAAAATTAGCCTTAAATCAATTGATTGCTTCATTAACCAGTTCTTTCGCTTTAAGTTTAGCTTTTTTAGAATGTCAGGGAGTCGATATCGAGAAATTTATGGGAATTTTGCGTCAGAGTGCTTTGTATGCCCCTACCTTTGATAAAAAGTTAGAGCGAATGTGTGAGCACAATTACGATAATCCTAATTTTCCAACTAAACATTTACTCAAAGATGTTAATTTATTCCTTCAAGAATCAGAATCATTAAATCTAATGAGTAATTCTTTAAATGGTGTTCAAAAAATTCTAGACAAAGCGATCGAATTAGGTTTAGCGGATGCTGATTATTCGGCTTTGTACTCTGCCATTACACCGAAAGAATAATTATTCTCCTATTAGCCAACTAACCAATATGACTAGAAAACCTATAAAAAGATACCAAAAACCATGTTGAAATAAATTAAAGATATTAAAGGGAATAAAGAGAAAAAATTGTGAAGCTAACCAAGAACTAAAGATAATAAAAAGCATCATTGCAGCAGCAATCATCTAGTTACGCTCCTTTTAACTGTTTAATTAAATGAGATAATTCTGGTATAATTAATTTTTCTAAAGCTAGTTTTACAGCATTAGATGAACCAGGGAGTAAAAATACTAATTTTTGACGATAGATTCCAGCAATTGCCCTAGAGGCTATAGCTCTTGAACCAATTTCTTGATAACTTAAAAAGCGAAAAATTTCCCCAAACCCAGGTAATATCTTTTCTAATAATTGACTAACAGCTTCATAAGTTGTATCTCTTGGGGCAATTCCAGTACCACCATTAAAAATAATTGCATCTAGAGTTAAATGCGCTCCTAATTCTTGTAATAAAGTAGAAATTTGCGACGGTTCATCAGGAAGAATTTGATAAATGAATATGTGATGTCCTGCTTCAGTTAAAAATTCTTGAATTAGTTGACCACTACGATCATTTTGAGTGGTTCGAGTATCACTAATAGTAATGACTGCACATGACACAGAAAGCGGCTTAGAATCAGGATGAGGAACGGTTGACATAAGAAGTCAATATTTTTAATTTAAATTATAGCTAAAAGACAAACCAGGGCTAGTATTCCCTGGTCTAATGAAGAAGCTTAAAATCAATAAAAATGATTTATCTAATTTTTGATCAAAAGGATTTGAAAAAATAATAGAACTATTTATTGACTAACGTAATTATTCAGATTTGGTAAATCCTAATCCATGTTCTTGAGCATATCTTTCCATAAAACGCATAAAACGTTCCCATTCTGATAGAGAGGAGATAATGAGGGTTGCTTCAATCGCTTGAGGCTTACCATTGACAAATTTACCTTTTACCTCACGTGTAACGATTTCTCCTTCTTCATCTATAAGATACATTCCCGTAATTTCTTCAGTCCGTTCTTTTTCTAGAATAGCTGGCGAGTTAAAATAAAAAGTAGCTGTACCTTTCTGTCCATCACGAGAACGGGTTAAACGCACGTCGGGAACAATTTCCTCTGTCAAGCCCTTTGAGAATTGGATTTGAGCCATCCTGTAATAATCCTTTAGCCAAATAATGTGTTTAACAATTATAAACCCCAGACGACAGATTAAGCTCTTGGGGTTTGATGGTGCCGTTCCATCAAAGGACTTCTGTGAAAATCTTTGTTAAAATTGATAGATAAGTCTACTAAAAACTATGTCCATGACTTCTTTGATTGCCGTCGAAAAACAAAAATTGGAAAATCCTCCTTTAAAGCTTCATTATTTGGGGGATCGCGTTTTACGTCAGCCCGCGAAACGGATAGCTAAAGTTGATGATAGTATCCGTAAACTGGTTAGAGAAATGCTGCAAACCATGTATAGTTCTAATGGAATTGGTCTGGCAGCCCCACAAGTCGGGATCAATAAACAACTCATCGTGATTGATTGTGAACCCGATAACCCACAATCGCCGCCTTTAGTTCTGATTAACCCCCAAATTAATAACTTTGGCAATGATTTATGTAAAGGTGAAGAGGGTTGTCTAAGTATTCCTGGCGTTTATTTAGATGTGATTCGTCCTGAAGCGATTGAAGTGAGTTTTAAAGATGAACAAGGACGACCTCGCAAAATTCAAGCTAATGATTTATTAGCCCGTGTGATTCAGCATGAAATGGATCATCTTAATGGTGTAATGTTTGTAGATCGAGTAGACAATGGCCTCGCTTTAACCGCAGAATTACAAAAGCATGGTTTTTCTGTTAATGCAGTTAAACCTATTGCTTAAGAAAGTTAAGTAAGAGGAGTATTTTAAAGTGACCCCGAAAAGTGGTGTATTTTTAATGGGATCTTGTGTGGCTGCGATCGCCGCCGTGGGTAGTATTTTTGAATTATCGTCAGGAAGCCCTGATTTAGGGACAACGATTACCAGTGTTATTCTGGTCGCTTCGATTCCCCTGACTGGATTATTTTTTTGGGCCGCCGTACAGGATACACGGGCTAATCTGAAGTAGCTGATTCAGATTTGTTGAGCGATCGCAAATGTTAATCATTTTTGAGTTGCGATCGTTCAATTTGGAATGTCATTCTAAAATTTTTTACATTGAAAAGCTTGAATTGACCAGCGAGATCATGCGTTAAATGCGAGCAATAAGGATAAGACACAAATTATAAGGTTTTCAAGCATTGAAGTGGTTTAAGCCAAAACTGCTTAACCCATCAATCTTGCACATTTTGATCGATCACTTCCCAGTGTTGGTGTAAATGTGAATAAAATTGCTCTGCTTGACAATTTAATTCGTCTTCTGGCAAATCATCAAAAAATGAAACCGTTTCATTAATATCTGTCCAGTCTACCTCGGTTTCTGGTTCGACTGGATACCCAGGATAAATCAAATCTTCTGTTTGAAGAATCATCTGTACTAATTCCTCTGATAGTTTTTGAGAAACAGATAAGTTATACATGAAGTAGCCCTGCAAAACGGCTCATGAATATTCTGCTGTTAATGACTACATCGTCATTAAGGTGAATTCCATAAATAAACAGAGCTTAGAGCAGAAAAATCTTAAATAATCAGAGCTTCTTTTGAGGAAAACTGATTTTAAAGATGATTGCTTAAGGATACTGATATGTTACTACTATTGTTTTATTTGGGCAAAGAAGTTGATGGTCTTGATAGCACTCAAGTGGTCGAAATTATTCGATAAGTCAATTTAAAACAACTGTATCAAGTTCCAGAATACATTGCAGGTTTATTCAACTATCGAGAAAATTTTGTACCTGTAGTAGATTGCCAGTTAACCCAGAATACTCCCTGTAAAAATTCTTTGAGTACTCATATCATCATCGTGAACTATCCAGTTAGTACAAATGGTCATTAACATTTTGGACTGATGGCCAAAAAAGTCACGGCAGTATAAAAGATGTAGTGAAAAAGAATATTTGATACTACCCTATTTATTAGGTGTCGGAATGGGTTGTAACATATCGGGGGAGAGTTGTTTGTTTTGCTCTTGCTTTAACATTGCGATCGCTTGTTTTAATTTTTCATCTTGCGGATAAATTTTAGCTAATCTTTCCATAATTTCAATGCCACCCGCTAAATCATTGACAACTAAGCGCATTTGTGCAACAGCTTGTAAGATGCGAGGATCATCAGGATTTTGAATCAGCATTTTTTCTAATTGTCCTTTAACTTTTGTCACTCCTGCCACATTTTTCGTCATCGCGTAAGCTTGAGCCAAAGGTTGTAAAACTTGAGGATTATCGGGATACATTTGGGATAATTTTTCTAGATGTGGAATCGCTCCTTGATAATCACCCATTTTCATCTTAGTATCAATCACACCTTGCAAAGCTCTTAAATTTTCGGTTCTCTTTTTAAGACTTGCTCATATCCTTGTGCTTCAGCTTGTAAAGTTTTAAGATCTCCATTAGCAGCAGCATTCGGATTATTAGTCGGTTGAGTCGCTTCGGGAGACTTCCACAGTAAGCCCACCAAAGGAATAATCATTAAACTTAAGAAAGCAAGTCCAGAAGCAATAATCAAGACTCGTTGAAGATAATTGCGATTTTTTTGCTCAGGCATAATTAATTTAAATAATTTTGAGATTAAATGGTAGTCATCGTATATTGCCACCAATCGAAACCTAATAACCCAATTGCGAAACTACAGACACAAATTGCTGTCAAGATAGAACAAATCTGCCAATTATTATAGCTTGCTTCTTGGAGTTCTAAACGCCCCAAAATAGCACCACCTAACAAAAGCATTAACTCAGCAAAATAATTAATAAAACAAATAATCAAAGCCAAGGTTAAAGACCAAATCAAAACAGCCACCAGTGCCGTAAAATCCGACTTAAAGCAACTACCCAACAAACCAATAACCGTTTTATCCCAAATGGTTAAACCGAAAGTTGTGCCTAAAATAATCACTAAAGCCAACCCGTAGAGTAACTGATTAAGTATCCTGTCTGATAAAACAAGATTAGGTTGTTGCAGTAGAATTTCTTGTGTTAGCCACTGTCGCCAATCTTCACTTTCTAGGGCAATAGTCCAGCCAAAAACACTATAAATTGCTGGTATTAGGAGGAACAGAACCATAAAACGCCATAAAGGACGATTATTGTACCAAAGCATTAACTTTAGCCTCCTCTTTCTAAAACAAAGTCTGAATCCTGAAAGAGATTTGACCTAACCCCTTTTCAGACTTCAGACTTTTAGTGTATCAATGTTACTTACGACATGGCTTGAATGATGTAATCAAAGTAGGGGGCAGCTTCATTAGCATCTTCTTGACTCAACTGAGCCAAAGCCGCATTTTTGAGACAGCGAATGGCTTCAATCATTCCAGGCACAGGCACGTTAAGGGAATTATACATTTCCTTAGCTCCAATCAAGCCGCTTTGCTCCATTGGGCCTTTATCGCCAGCTAGGATACCATAAGTAACCAAGCGGAGATACCAGCTATAGTCTCTAAGACACTGATTATATTGACGCTGACCATAAGCGTTACCACCTGGGGCGCGATAGTCAGGACGTTTGCGGAATAACTGCTTTTGGGCTTCGTCTACTATTTTTTTGTCATTTTCGGCGAAAGCTTCAGCAATACGAATCCGCACTGCACCCGTTTGTAAAAATTTCTGGATTCCTTGGAGTTCTCCACTACTCGGATAGCGAAGGTCGTCGTCGGCTTTGAGAATAACTTGACTAACTACACTCATAATATCAAGGTGAATTTGATAACATAATGTAGTTTATCTAAAAATCGGGTCTAACCGCGAGACATTATACAAAGCAAAACAATATAAAGTTAGATTAAGATGAAAGCCAGATTGAGTTTAAATGAACAGAATTTTAACGTAAAGATTGATTACAATTCCCATATTCTTATATTGATTAGGAGCCAGTCGTGAGTCCAGAAACTCTTTTAGAAAACCCCTCCTTGACGAAATTTCCTTCGATTTCCTCATTGACCGACAGCTTTGATACCTATGTCATGAATACCTACAGCCGATTTCCCATTGCCATTACCAAAGGTCAAGGCTGTCGTTTGTGGGACACAGAAGGCAAAGAATATCTTGATTTTGTCGCAGGAATTGCCACTTGTACCCTTGGCCATGCTCACCCCGCTTTAATCGATATTGTAAGCAAACAAATCCAAAAATTACATCACGTCTCTAATTTATTCTATATTCCCGAACAAGGCGACCTCGCTAAATGGATTGTTGAACATTCTTGTGCAGACCGCGTGTTTTTCTGTAACTCTGGTGCAGAAGCAAATGAAGCCGCGATCAAACTGGTGCGTAAATATGCTCATACAGTTTTAGATTTTCTCGAACAGCCTGTTATCCTAACTGCTAAAGCTAGTTTTCATGGTCGAACCCTCGCTACTGTCACCGCAACAGGACAACCGAAATATCAAAAAGACTTTGATCCCCTAGTTCCAGGGTTTGCTTATATTCCTTACAACGATATTGAAGCCGTCGAAAATGCGATCGCCGATATGGATGAAGGAAACCGTCGTGTAGCTGCCATTATGCTAGAACCCCTACAAGGTGAAGGCGGTGTGCGTCCAGGGGATGTTGAATATTTCCAAAGACTGCGTCAAATTTGTGACCAAAATAGTATTCTGTTGGTCTTTGATGAAGTACAAGTGGGAGTCGGGCGTACTGGAAAACTCTGGGGCTATGAAAATTTAGGCGTTGAACCCGACATCTTCACCTCAGCCAAAGGGTTAGCAGGTGGTATTCCTATCGGTGCCATGATGTGTAAGAAATTCTGTGATGTCTTTGAACCAGGAAACCATGCAAGTACCTTTGGTGGGAACCCGTTTGTGTGTGCATCAGGTTTAGCCGTCTTACAAACTATCGAAAAAGACCATCTACTAAACAATGTACTGGCTCGTGGCGAACAGCTACGAACTCGTTTAAGAGCGCTCGCCCAAAAATACCCAACACTCTTTAAAGAGGTTCGCGGCTGGGGTTTGATCAACGGTATGGAAATTTATGAAGAAGTTTCTCTAACCTCCCCTGAGATCGTCAAAGCAGCACTATCAGAAGGCTTATTATTTGCTCCAGCAGGGCCAAAAGTCTTACGTTTTGTTCCTCCTCTCATTGTCTCAGAATCAGAAATTGATTTAGCCGTCAATCTTTTGGAACGAGCCATCGAAAAAGTAAGTCACTAACAACAATCCTTTGTTCTTTGTCATTGGTCAATTGAACAACTTGTTTAAGACTGATGACAAGAATCATTTCATTGATTCGACTAAGGCACTTTAGCAGATTAAGATATAAAACAAAAATAGTAAAAAATATCTTGGAGCCAACTATGCTGAAGCTGAGTTCTGCCCAAGCTGAACAATTTAAAAGTGTTGGGGCCTATCTTCGCTCAAAACGATTAGAAAAAACTTTATCTCTTGAAGACATTGCGGCGATCACAATGATTCGCATACCGATCCTGCAAGCTTTAGAGACAGGAAACCTTGAGCAATTACCCGAATTAGTCTACGTTAAAGGTTTCATCCGTCGCTATGGAGAGATTCTAAAAATTGATGGAAATGCCTTAGCCAATAGTATCTCAGCCATCTCGGAACCCGAAATCGTTGAAACCCCAGAAGAAGCCAAAACAATAGCCGTTCACCCCGTACCGAAAAAAGTAGCGACATCTGAACCCGCACCCGTTGCTAAAACGACTGTAGCGGCTTCCAAACCAGTATCTACCGCTAAAACGTCTGTAGCGACATCTGAACCCGCACCCGCCGTTAGAACTTCTTCACCTGTTGCCACGTCATCGGGTTCTAAGTCATCATTTCCTTATCTTTTATTAGGTTTAGGCGCGTTGTGTCTTGCTGGTTTAGGCTATTTTTTCTGGCGTCCCCAACCCACTCCAACTACTACCTCACAGCCGAATCTCACTGAGAGCCAAACATCGCCCGTCGTGGCCCCTCCACCGCCTCCAATACCCGTACAGCCTGTTGCTCAACCCAGTCCCTCTCCAGTGCCTTCCCCAGTGGCTTCTGCATCGCCATCTCCAGTAACCTCCCCCTCCACTTTATCCATTACTTTAAAACTAGACGATCGCTCTTGGCTAGAAATTTTTGTGGATGGTCAATTGGGCTATCGTGGCACCCTTGAAGCAGGCGAGCAAAAAACATGGACAGCGAAAAAAACATTTAATATTAAAGCAGGAAATGCAGGAGCGGTTAAAATAGCGGTCAACGATAAACCATCTCAACCCTTGGGCAAACTCGGAGAAGTCAAAGAAGTGACTTTAACGGCCAATGCTCAATCTGCTAATGGTACGGTAAACCAAAACTGAGTCCCTGATGAAAGCGCACTTTTTACCCCAATTTGGCCGCCGTGCGCCTCAATAATTTGCCGACATTGATAAGACCCTAAGCCAATTCCTGTCAATCGCTGATTGTGTTGATTCCGAACATATAACTTAAATAATTGTTGACATTGCTCGGGAGTCATGCCAACACCGTTATCTAAAATCTTACATTTGAGTAAATGATCTTCCACTGTCGCATCTAAAGTGATTTCAAGACTTGGGGGATTATGTTTGATGGCGTTTGTTAATAAATGCTCAAAAACAAGACGAATTTGTTGAAAATCTACTTTAATCTTCGGTAGATCGGGTGAAATCTTATTTTTCAAAGTAATTTGATTTTGTTCAAAAATCTGTGTAAAATCGCTACTAAGATCGTTGACGATTTCTGCAAGAGAAACACTTTGCAAATGTAAACTTAATAAATTTTGTTTAGAAAATTGCTCCTCTGCCAAAGCATTGATTAAAGTTAATTGACGATCGCTACTTTGAATCATCCGATCTAAATTAGTACCAGAAAAAATATTTTGATCTCTTGAATGATTTTGTAAGTTTTTCAACAACATCGATAAACCTAAAGTAGAAGTCCGTAAATCATGAGCAATAGCCTGTAGAAAAACGGTTTTCATCTGGGATAGTTGCTGAGTTTCCTGTATTTTTTCTTGTAGTTGTAAAGTTCTTTCGATCACCTGTTCTTCTAAAGTACTGTTGAGATGTTGACGTTCATTCATAGCCGCCGCTAAACACAAAGAAGTAGTCGCCAGAATCATGAGAAAAATTTGAAGCAATAAAATTGCTTGTTCATCATTGGGTGTTTGCAGTACAAATGCACCAACTCCCATAGCGGTTCCAGTCATCGCCAATAAAACAACCAATAAATTAGCACCAACTGCCCCCCAAGTCGAAAATCGAATCGCTGCCCAAATTACAAAAGGAAATGGTAAATATTCTAAATATTGAGTCGTTGAGAAATGATTCATCAACGCATCCATCTTAGTTTTTTGGGCATCAAAGACAAGCCATCCCACGCTATCCAATAACCCAAGACAAAGAAAAGCCTCAAACAAACGCCATTTAGACTGAGGTTGCCACAAAGTCCGCCAATCATATCTTAAATGCAATAAAAAAGGCGTGAGGAGAATGATCCCCGTACTATCACCCAACCAAAGCATTAACCAAGTCAGTTGTAGATTTGAGCCTGATAGAGCATGATGGAATTGCAATAATGTTGTTAAAGTTGCATTAATCGTTGTCGCTAATAAAGCCGCCCAAAAGACTAAACTTAAGACATCTTTTAAAGAAAGAAAATGGGGTGAAAAGCGAAAAAAACGCAGACAGTTTAGACCAACCACAGCCCCTAACGTACTGCCCAATGCTGAAACAATTCCGTATTCCCAAGTTTCACCTAAAATTATATTGAGAATAAAATCGCCGCTAAAAATCCCTATCCCGACAACTTGACCCCATAACAATAATGCAGTTAATCCCAGTCCAGCAGGAAACCACACGGGGAAAGGCGTAGAGAACCAACCTAAAATCAGATAAGCGATCGCCACTACAATAATTTTGGCACTCTGTGTCACCAACGCTTGAGACTGAAAAAATTTTTCGCTCTTTAGAATAGGCATCGGGTCATTTTAATACAGTTGCCCAAAAAATGAATTGTTTCCTCTTTAAAGATTGCCTAAACTGATAAAAGATGACTTCACCCTATCGGATGAAGATTTATCTAGATTTTTCTCTTCTTATGCAGATTTTGCACCTTTATGCGTATTTTAATTGTTGAAGATGACCCCTTAATGCAATTGGGGTTAGAACAAGCCTTGAGCCAAAATGGTGAATTTGAGATCATTGGGCAAGCAGAAGACGGTTATAGCGGGGTTCAAATGGCTTTAGACCTCAAACCTGATTTAGTCATTATGGATATCGGTTTACCACGTCTGGATGGCATTTCAGCAACAAAAGCGATTAAAGAAAAGTCACCCCAAATTCGGATTGTTATTTTAACCTCTCATACCCTAGAGACTGAAGTGGTAGCATCTCTTTCGAGTGGGGCTGATGCTTATTGTATTAAAGGAGCGAGTTTAGATCGTCTTTTAACAGCTATGGAAGCGGCTATTGATGGTGCCACCTATTTAGATCCCCAAATTGCTCGTTTAGTCATCGAAAATTTAAAACCACCCACCGCTCAACCCAATTCTAATATTAATCTACTTTCACAAAGAGAAATGGAAGTATTAAAATTAATTGTTGATGGAAAAAGCAATACTGAAATTGCCGAACAACTCTATCTTAGTCCTAATACGATTAAAACTCATGTGCGGGGAATTATGAATAAATTAGCGGTTGACGATCGTGTACAAGCAGCCGTCATAGCGTTACGCTCAGGATTTGTTTAGGGGATGCGCTATGATTACTCATCCCCAAGTTTAATACAGTAATTATTTGTTGAATTACTGAGGTAATTGTGTTTTTAAAGCTTCTAAAGAAGACCAACGACGGTCAACTAAAGAATCATTGGTTTGCGTTGTTGTTAATGGCTGTTGACAATCTTTGCCGCAAAGTTTTTGTAATGGCATGGTCAGGGTAAATTGTTCATAAAGCCAAGTATCGGGAGCAAAATAACCATCACTAGCGAGAGTTTCCGATAAATCTTCGATAGCAACTTCTCTTTCTAGAGGAATATTTTTATCTTGATCGGCATTTTCATCTAACCAAATAATTTCAGAAGTTTGGAGATGAATGCGATGATTGTATTGTTGTAAACAACGATCGCAAGTCAAAGTAACAATGGTTTCAGCTTGCACAAAAACATCTAAAAAAGTGCCACCATGACGAACCGCGAGTTTACCTCGAACTGGGGTAAGGGTTTCCAGTCCTGGAATAAAATCATCGAGAGGAATGATCCTTTTATGATCAGTAGCTTTAAGAAGATGAGGGATATAAATGGCATCCATGAGGGGTCTACTCCAACATTAGGAGACTGCTAGAAGTATTGTAACAAGTTCCGATACGAGAATTCTTGCATCGGTTTTAGCTTCTCCAGCGTAATATCCTCTTTTCTACTGGATTTTTGAACGATCGTTTTTCGAGTTGCGACTGTGAATATTCTTGTTTGAGTCGGTAATACCATTTTGCTTGTGTATCCGCATCATCGATTAACATTAACGGTGGATTATAAACTAAGCCTTCTTGTTGTTTGATGACCACATCTCGATCTTGCCCTAAAAACTGTAAAGTTAGAGAACGTAGAATCGGTTTAAAAAGTCCCATCCAAGGAATTGTCCAATATAGACTCTGATGGACTTCGCACTGAGTTTCATCAATGGGTGTAACTGTCGTAAAGGCACAAGCTTGATGGCGATCGCCTCTTAAAATTTCAGTGCGAACAGAGGGTAATTCAAAAATAATCTCAATCGAAACTTTATTCCCCAAAAGCTTATAGGGTTTAGCACTGACAGGCATATCATAGGGAACCAGACGGAAACCCATCGGCACAGGTTCGTACAACTTTTCTTTAACTCTAAATTTTCTTGGCCCACTACGCCACCACCAAGAAGTATGAACAAATGGCCCATGTGCAGGATCCATTAACCCGATGACTGCGTGATCAATATGACAGGCAAAATGAAGGGTTTCTGAAATCTGAGGCAGTATATTCCCAAAACCTTCAATAAGCGGAACAGGGGGTAATTCTAATTGATTAATTTGGTTAAAGTTTGAAGGAATATAAACCCAAATATTTCCTTGCACTTCTCGACAAGGATAACTTTGCACTCTTATGCGTTGAATATCTAATTGCTCAAATTCCGTCATTGAGGGAATATGAGAACATTTACCGTCTTCTGTGTTGAATTTCCAGCCATGATAACAGCAGCAAACCCCGTCACCTTCGATCCAACCATGATGTAAAGGTATACCCCGATGTGGACAAATATCCCGCATCGCAAAAACTTGACCATCTTCACGTCGTCCAACGAGAATCGGATCACCTAACATTTTTTTTCCAACGAGTTGACCCATTTTTAGATTTTTTCCTGGCATCGCCACATACCAGAAATCTCGTAACAGGGTTGACATTACCTCAGCCACCTCCTCTTATATAACTTTATAAAAAGTAAAATTTCTGTTGTTCTATAATGTGAATCATAACGATTTAACTGCTTCGGTAGCGGCGCAATTTTTCACACTCAACGTTAAAATACGATGTAACGCATCATCATTTTAATTATGAAATCATCGATATTTTTGGGATTGGGAGCTATTTTAGCAGCGATCGCGGTTGCGGGTGGAGCATTTGCCAGTCACGCGCTTAAGGAGCGTCTCACAGAACGCGCTTTAGAAATTTTTGAGACAGGTACACGATATCAGATGTATCATTCATTGGCTTTGCTTTTAGTGGCTCTTTTTCTAAGTCAGACAGAAACAGGACAAAGTTCCTTGATTGGTGCGGGAATTGCTTTTTTAGTCGGGATCGCTCTTTTTTCAGGAAGTTTATATGCTCTAGCCTTAAGTGGTATTAAATGGTTAGGAGCAATTACACCATTAGGAGGAGTCGCATTTTTAATCGGTTGGGGATGCCTAGTAAGTGCTGCTTTTACATTCAAATCATCCCCTTAAAACTAGAAATAAGTGTGCCAGAAGAGGCCATAACCTGATAAATTTACCGAAAGAGTAACAAATACACTTGACAAATATAGTATGAGAGTCCTGGTTATTGGCGGTGATGGCTATTGCGGTTGGGCAACTGCTTTATATTTATCGAATCGTGGTTATGAAGTCGCAATATTAGACAATTTAATTCGTCGGCATTGGGATGCTCAATTAGGGGCTGATACACTCACTCCAATTGCTCCTATTCAACAACGGCTACAACGCTGGAAAGATTTAACGGGTAAACAGATCGATTTGTATATTGGTGACATTACAGACTATACATTCCTTAGTAAATCTTTACGTCAATTTGAACCTGATACGATCGTACACTTTGGTGAACAACGTTCCGCGCCATTTTCGATGATTGATCGTGAACACGCGGTAATGACTCAAGTCAATAACGTTGTCGGAACTCTAAATATTCTCTATGCGATGAAAGAAGATTTCCCAGACGCTCATTTAGTTAAACTGGGAACAATGGGCGAATACGGAACGCCGAATATTGATATTGAAGAAGGTTACATCACCATCGAACACAACGGGCGTAAAGATACACTTCCTTATCCGAAACAACCTGGAAGTATGTATCATCTGAGTAAAGTTCATGATAGCCATAATATTCATTTTGCCTGTCGTATTTGGGGACTACGGGCAACAGACTTAAATCAGGGTGTGGTTTATGGCGTTCTCACCGATGAAACGGGAATGGATGAAATGCTGATTAACCGTCTTGACTATGATGGTGTATTCGGAACGGCTTTAAATCGTTTTTGTATTCAAGCAGTGATCGGTCATCCTCTTACTGTATACGGCAAAGGTGGACAAACTAGGGGCTTTTTAGATATTCGGGATACGGTGCGATGTATGGAATTAGCGATAGCCAATCCTGCCAAAGCTGGTGAATTTCGTGTCTTTAACCAATTTACGGAATTATTCAGTATTAATGATTTAGCTCTTAAAGTAAAACAAGCGGGTATTTCACTAGGTGTTAATGTCGAGATCAATAATCTCGAAAATCCTAGAATTGAACTCGAAGAACATTACTTTAATGCCAAAAATACGAAGTTATTAGATTTAGGTTTAGAACCTCATTATCTATCTGATTCTCTACTTGATTCGTTACTGAATTTCTCGATTAAATACAAAGATCGAGTAGACCTGAATCAGATCTTACCTAAAGTGACTTGGAAACGATAAATTTTTGAGGGTGGGTCTATCCCACCTTGAATGATATTTAGTCAAGAGGTCATGATGTTCACTTGTCATTTTTGTGGCTCAGAAGAAGCTCATCAAGTATTAGTAGATGAAACATTTAGAATTAATGGAAAATTAGTTTTAGTTGAAAAAGTTCCTGCTGAAGTTTGTTCTCGATGTGGTGAAGTCATTTTTTGTGCTGAAATGGCTGAGAAAGTCCGAATTTTAGTTCAGGGACAGACTGAACCGACAAGAGCAATAAAAGTTGATGTTTTCGTCTATCAATGAAAGCGATTACTAACATCAACTCTTTGTGTTTTACTCTAGAATGCTAATGAATGTCTAAACTATTCTCTATGATTTTTGAGAAGCTGGAATTACATTAACCGTGTCGGGTTTCTTTTTAACTGGAGGCAATTCAATCGATTGATCAACGGTTGGTTTTTCTTTGTCATCTAAATCTACCTTAACAAAATCACCCGTTTCTAAAGAATGGTGAAGAGCATTAATAATACAAACGTCATTTAATCCCTCCATTCCCGAAGGTTCTGGATCTTGATCTTGCAAAATACAGTCAGAAAAATAAACAAATTCTGCCGCTAATTGATCACGAGATTTAAAAGAATGTTCTTTCTTGTCCTTCCCAATGGTGTGAGTGTGCTTAATTTCCCCTTGCCAAGAATAAGCAGGATCAACTCTTAGATCTCCTTTTGTTCCAACTAGATGATAAGTAGAAACACTAGCCGCACCAAAACTACAGGTAAATGTCGCTAGTCGTTCATCAGGAAAGCGTAAAATAACACTTGTCATTTCTGCAACTTCATTAAAGCGATCATCATCTTTTTTAGTTGCACTTGTAGCGAATACTTCTATCGGTTCTGCGTGGAATAAATAACGTGCAGCGTTGATGCAGTAAATACCAATATCATAAAGAGTACCACCACCTTTTTCTTTTTGAATTCGGATATTATCTGGCGTTACTTGTTGCGTAAACAGTGAATTAAAGATTCGTACTTCGCCAATTTCTCCAGACTGTACTGTATTGATTGCTTCTAAGTTTCCTTCTTCAAAATGGAGACGATAAGCAATCATTAACTTAACATTATTAGTTTGACAAGCTTGAATCATTTGTTCACACTCATCTTTATTGATTGCCATTGGTTTTTCGCAGAGGACGTGAATTCCTGCATTAGCTGCTCTGACGGTATATTCACAATGTAAGTGATTTGGTAAAGCAATATAAACCGCGTCAATTTCACCACTATTAAGACATTGTTCGTATTCATCATAAGAATAAGTTTTCTCAACACCGTAATGTTTAGCTACTTCTTCTTTTTTTTCGGGATCATCTGACACAAATGCAATAACTTCAGAATTATCAGCATGAATAAAAGAAGGTAAAGCTGCTTCTTGGGCAAACCAACCTAAACCGACGATCGCATAACGGATTTTTCGTGTGTTGTTTTTAGCTAAAGGTTGAAAAAGTTTATCTAAGTCCATTATTTCGTCTCCATCAGAGGATTTTTACAACAATTTTCAATAATTTTGATAATGACCTTCTAGTTATAAAGGTGCACTAAGACACTAAAATATTTACCAGTTTAGTGAAATGATTATTCTTACTCTAACTGGTCTAAATAGTGCAACAGAATAGTTTCAAGCTTTGTTACTATTATGAGAATCCTTAAGATATCTGAACTCGGTCTAAAGTAAGATTAGATTTTGAATTTATTTAAGTTTCTTAATAGAAACATATTTAGTTTTGATGAGTAGAGTTTTTCAGTTTACTCTTCAGGAAATCTCTATCTTTAGAAAGATGATTTAATCAAACTAATTACTTTCTTTAATGAAGACTGATTGATATGAACTTTTAGAAAAATAATTGCTCAGTACTTCTTGAGCATAAGCAGAGTTGGGTGTTAAGTTCAAATGAATAACTACAAGAGAAGTGCATCATGTAACATTTAACGATTAAACTTAATCGTTCAAGAGGTTCCTAGATCAGATATGATTACAGACTATAGCTTACTGTTATCTAATCTTTATGCGGATCGCTCTCTTTACAGAAACTTTTTTACCGAAAATTGATGGGATTGTTACTCGTTTAAAACATACAGTAGAACAGTTACAACGCCAAGGGGATCAAGTTCTTGTGATTTCTCCCGATGGGGGTTTACGAGAATACAAAGGAGCCAAAATCTATGGTGTCTCTGGAATGCCGTTACCGATGTATCCTGAGCTAAAAATTGCCATTCCTCGTCCAAAATTAAGAAAAGTTATTGAAAAGTTTAAGCCAGATTTAATTCACGTCGTTAACCCCGCAGTTTTGGGAGTCGGTGGCATTTATTACGCGAAAAAAATGGGAATTCCCTTAGTTGCTTCCTATCACACCCATTTACCCCAGTATTTACAACATTACGGTTTAGGTTCTTTAGAGGGGTTGTTATGGGAACTCCTAAAACTCGGTCATAACCAAGCCCAATTAAATCTTTGTACTTCGACAGCAATGGTTAATGAATTAGTTAATCATGGTATCGAACGAGTCGATCTCTGGCAAAAAGGAGTCGATACAGAACTATTTCAACCGCATTTAGCTTCAGATCAAATGCGGTGGCGACTGTCTCAAGGTCATCCCAAGAGTCCTTTATTATTGTATGTCGGTCGGGTTTCGGCTGAAAAACAGATCGATCAAATCAAACCTGTCCTAGAAGCGATTCCAGATGCTCGTTTGGCGATTGTGGGTAACGGGCCACATCGAGAGGCTTTAGAAGCGCATTTTGCAGGGACTAAGACGAATTTTGTCGGCTACCTACAGGGTGAGGAATTGGCTTCAGCGTTTGCTTCGGCGGATGCGTTTGTGTTTCCCTCCCGTACCGAAACTTTAGGCCTTGTTTTACTTGAAGCAATGGCCGCAGGTTGTCCCGTAGTGGCTGCTGCATCTGGAGGTATTCCAGATATTGTGACCGATGGTGTCAATGGTTATTTGTTTGATCCCAATGACCCCGAGGGCGCAATTAAAGCGACTCAAAAACTGTTAGACGCAAATGCGGAACGGGAAATTTTAAGACAGAATGCTCGCAATGAGGCTGAAAAATGGGGATGGGCGGCGGCTACTCGTCAACTTAAAGGATTTTATCAAGATGTTTTAGCGAGTCAGTCTCTAATTGATGCAGCTTAAAAAAAGCTAGATTTGAGCGAATGTACTACAATCATCGATGTAAATTGCGATAATTCAGTCTCGTGAGTAAATCCTTTTTCCATCATTCCATCTGGCGTTATTTGAGTTGTGGACTGATAGCAAGTCAACTGCTGTTGTTTGATCATCGACCAACTTTAGCAGCAATGAACGAGTTTTGTCAGTTCACTCGCTCTGAAATAGACGCTAAACAAAATTTGTTACAAACAGCACTCAAAGGCAATAGCCAAGCTCAAAAAGATTACAGCAGTATCATTCAAAAACACGCTGAGTTGTTGCGTCGCTGTCGTCAACAAAATTGGCTACAAGATCAAGCGATTTGGTTACGGATGTATTCCTGTGATGCTCGTGCGGGAACAATTGATGAGGTATTAGATCGCATTGTTAATAAAGGATATAACGAGGTTTATGTCGAAGTTTTTGCCGATAGTCAGGTGTTACTTCCTCCAAATGCTAATCCGACTCCCTGGGATTCAGTGATTAAACTTCAGGGTGCAGAAAATGTAGATTTACTAGCAGAAACGATTAAAAAAGGACATCAACGGGGTTTAAAGGTTTATGCGTGGCTTTTTACGATGAATTTCGGTTATGCTTATGCTCAAAGAAGCGATCGTCAAGCGGTTTTAGCCCGTAATGGTAAAGGAGAAACCAGTCTTGCTGTTGTTGATGATCAATCTCAAGCATTTATCGATCCCTATAACTCACAAGCACAACAGGATTATTATCAACTGGTGCAAGAAATCCTCAAGCGTCAACCTGATGGTATTTTATTTGATTATGTTCGATATCCGCGAGGGACGGGAAGTCGATCAGCAGTCGGAGAGGTTAAAGATCTTTGGGTTTATGGTACCGCGTCCCGTAATGCACTTCTGAATCGAGCGACGAATAATAAAGGTAGGGCTTTACTCGATCGCTATGTGACTCAAGGATTTATTACTCAAGAAGATGTGAATGCAGTTGATAAACTCTATCCCGATGAAGGTTCCCCGATGTGGCAAGGACGTATTCCACCCGAAAATGAGATGAAAGAACCCTTATCTGTGCGCTTTCAACGCCTGAAAAATGAAATTTGGTATTTTGCGGTAGCCCATGCCGCCCAAGGAGTTGTTAGTTTTCTGACAAATGCCGCCGCCTTAGCTCAAAATCGGGGAATACCAGCAGGTGCCGTTTTTTTTCCAGATGGTAATCAACCTGTCGGAGAAAAAGGCTTTGATTCTCGTTTACAAGCTTGGGATCGTTTTCCTACTTCTCTCGAATGGCATCCGATGTCTTACGCAGTCTGTGAGCAATCTAACTGTATTATCGAACAAGTTAAAATCGTAATTAATGCTGCTGCACCGCAAACTAAGGTCATACCTGCACTGGCTGGACAATGGGGTAGAACCTATAATCGTCGTCCTTCCCTAGAAGACCAAATGAGAGCGATTAGAGTAGGTTTACCACGAGTCACAGCCGTTAGTCATTTTGCTTTTTCGTGGCAAGAAAGCGAATTTGATAAAGAACGTCGTTTTTGTCAAAATTAATAACAGATTTACTCGCTTAATACCAAAGCTGGCGTTAATACTCGATCAACGAGATAAATTACACCATTATCCACGACTATCTCAGCACTAATCACATTAGCGTCATTGAGTTTAATCTGTTTGTTTTCAACTTCAACTGCAATGATCGAGCCTTCTACGGTCGTCACTTCATTAATTTGTAATAAATCTTCGGTTCTGACATCGCCAAACGCAAGATGATAAGCAGTAATTCTTTTGAGTTTTTCGGGATCTTGAAGCGAAAGTTTGACATTTTTCTCGCTAAGTTGGTCAAACGCTTCATCTGTCGGAGCAAAAACAGTATAGGGGCCAGGGGTTTTCAGCATTGCCCCTAATTCAGTCGTCTCAAGAGCCTGCCTAAAATGGCTTAAATTTGCAGTATCTGCAATTTTTGCAACAATGTCACCCATAAATTTTCTTTTTCGTCGATGATTGCCTTATATCTTAATTCACAACCCCTATCAGCTTGCCTCCCTCAATAGGTAGACCTGATGCGCGATCGCTGAAAATCGTTAACGGTGGCTTTAATGATACACAGGTCAAATTCGTTAAATTAACCATATTCCTGCTCAATAATGCGCCAACTCGCAGCAAAAACTCCTGATTCTAAACTTAGATGAGAGATAATTTGTTCTAGGAAAGCATCATTCCGTTTTTGCGTAATCAATTCAGCTTCTACGTTAATTCGGTTAGAAGTTTCTGATAAGGCTTCACTATTGAGCGATCGTAACTGCATTGTTTTATTGCTACTAATCGTTTGAAGGAGTAAAGTCCGAATATAAACTTCATTTTCCCGACAACAGATAATCTGGCAACGATAACAAAGATCAATTTCTGTCCCAGTGAGAGATTGCTGGTTGATGCGATACCTTAATGGATATAGCAGAATATTGGCTGATAAAACCGCCACCGTACCTACACCTGCTTGAAATAATAATCCCCAGCCAGATAATGCGCCAATAGCAGCCGCACACCAGAGAGTCGCTGCTGTATTTAACCCACGAACAGTTACTCCTTCTCGTAAAATCACACCACCACCCAGAAAACCAATTCCAGAAACTATCTGCGCCGTAATCCGACTCGGACTCGAATCTCTCTCGGTTATCATCACAGAAAGCATGACAAAAAGTGCAGATCCCGTTGCTACTAAAGTATTGGTTTGTAATCCTGCCATACGTTGTCGCCACTGACGTTCTAGTCCAATAGCCATCCCCAGTACAAAAGCAACTACTAGGCGAGTTACAAATTCTCCTTCACTCATTAATTTTTTTTAACGCCAGTTTGGGTTATAAAGAAAACAGATTCTCTACTATACAGGGATTACAGAACAATTTTCATTTTATTAGTTATTTTACAATTCTTAAAGTAGGTACAAAAACGGAGAGTGATTTAAGTTGACCTTATACTTTAATCAGAAAGAGAGGTCAATTGACAACCTTAATCGGCTGAGTTTTTGATGAAAAACATCTGAAAAAAATTTTAGGAAATTTAGAGTAATTTCAAAGTAATTTTTTAGAAAGAAATCATTTAATTGTATTTAATCAATGTCAATATTTTAGATAAATACTTGATAAAAACTCTAGTTTTATAGAATAAGTAAGCGTTTATTGAGATTTTATTTAGTATTTATTGTTAGAAAAAGTTTAATGTTAATAAATTAAAAAAGGAGAAAATCATGTCATTAGAAGGTAAAGTGGCTTTAGTTACAGGTAGTAGTCAAGGCATTGGTCAAGCGATCGCTATTCGTCTCGCCGAAGCAGGGGCGAACATTGTGATTAACTATCGTTCTCATCCAGAAGGTGCGGAAGAAACCCTGTCAAAGGTACTCTCAGTAGGGGGTAAATGTTACATGGCACAATGTCCTAACACACGAGGTCAGACTCTTAAAGCAGATTTGGGCAATATTCAGGAAGTGCCTCAACTGATAACCGATAGTATTCAGCATTTTGGTCGGTTAGATATTTTGGTTAATAATGCAGGAATCGAAAAACACGCGCCGTTTTGGGAAGTCACAGAAAATGATTATGATGCTGTGCTGAATGTCAATTTAAAAGGCGTATTTTTTGCAACCCAGGTGTTTGTCCAACATCTCAAAGAAACAAACCGTTCAGGCAAAATCATTAATATTAGTTCAGTGCATGAAGATTTACCGTTTCCGAATTTTACGGCCTATTGTGCCAGCAAAGGGGCGATCAAAATGCTAACACGTAACTTAGCGATCGAATTAGCTCCCTTCGGCATTACGATTAACAATGTCGCACCAGGAGCCATTGAAACACCGATCAATACTAAGCTGTTAAATGACCCAGAAAAATTGAACGCGCTGCTAAAAAACATTCCTTTAGGTCGTTTGGGACAACCGCAAGATGTTGCCTCTTTAGTTTCATTCCTCGCTTCTGCGGATGCTGATTACATTACGGGTAGTACCTTCTACGTTGATGGCGGACTGCTTTGGAATTATCAAGAGCAATAAGGGAAAAACTGCGATGTTTCAAGCATTACGCATCCATTGGAGAGAATATCTCATTGAAGCAGCAGGATTAGGTGTATTTATGGTAGCGGCGGGAGGTGTGGTTACGTTGCTAGAGTCTCCTATTCTCGCCATTCCAGAAATCATCCCAAACTCTTTAGAGCGACGTGTTTTAATTGGGATTGCAATGGGATTAACTGCGATCGCTATTATCTATTCTCGCTGGGGTAAGCGTTCTGGCGCACACATTAATCCTGCGGTTACTCTAACCTTTTTCCGTTTAGGTAAATTGGCTTCTTGGGATGCTCTTTTTTACGTTCTGGCTCAATTTATCGGCGGTACGATGGGGATAATATTGGTCAAAGCTTTATTGGGTAAAGTTTTCACTGAGCCACCAATTAATTATGTGGTTACTGTTCCTGGGATGTGGGGTTGGTTTCCTGCGTTGATTGCAGAATTTATGCTTTCTTTTGGTCTGATGTTGATAGTACTGTTGACATCTAATACTCAACATCTTGCTAATTTTACAGGATGGTTCGCTGGATGCTTAGTAGCAATCTATATCATTGTAGAAGCTCCGATCTCTGGAATGAGTATCAATCCTGCTCGTACCTTTGCCTCTGCTTTTCCTTCCCAAATTTGGACAGGCTTTTGGATTTACTATTTTGCTCCCCCGTTGGGAATGCTATTCGCTGCCGAAATCTACTTACGATATTTCAAGCGTCCTAAAATTCTCTGTGGCAAGCTTTACCCCAATGATGACACTCCCTGTCCTTGTCTTCAATGCTGCTGTCGAATCATGGAGGAAATTGTCAGATGAGTACAAAAAATAGAACACTTACGACGGTATTTTTATCTATTATTGCCTTTGTAGTGATTATTTTTGCCTACCAACAACCGAACACAGATGCTAATTCAACCTTGCATTTGACCCAGATCTCTACATTTTCAGCCGTACAAGCAGTAGAATCAGTCAGTATTACTGTTTCGGATATGGATCAAGCTGTAGCATTCTATTCACAAGTCTTATCTTTCCAAAAAATTTCGGATTTAGAAGTCTGGGGAACAGAATACGAACAACTGCAAGGATTATTTGGGATACGAATAAGGGTGGTTCGGATGCAGTTAGGGAATGAGATCATCGAGTTAATCGATTATTTAACTCCAGGAGGCAAATCCATTCCAATAGACTCGCGTAGTAACGAGCGCTGGTTTCAGCATATCGCCATTGTCGTTAGTGACATCGAACAAGCGTATCAAAAACTCCGTGAACACAAGATCCAACACGTCTCAACTGCACCGCAACGTTTACCTGACTATCTCAAAGCAGCAGGGATTAAAGCATTCTATTTTCGTGATCCAGATGGACACAATTTAGAAATTATTTCCTTTCCACCTAGCAAAGGTAACCCTAAATGGTAGCATTCAGACCAAAAATTGTTTTTAGGGATCGATTATACTGCGATCGCTGTTTCTAACACAGCGAGTAGTCTCCGCTTTTATCAAGAGTTATTAGGTTTAAAAGTAGCTGGAGAAAGCGAAAACTATGGAACCGAACAAGAATACCTAAATAATGTTGCTGGAGCAAGATTGCATATTACCAGTTTAAGAGCGATGGTCGGCCCTGGTATCGAATTTTTAGAATACCTTAATCCTAGAGATGGACGTACCTTGCCAATAGAGACACGTTCTGATGATTTATGGAATTGGCAAACAACATTAATCGTTGATGATGCGGAGACGGTGGCACAACGTCTACAAACAAATGGTTTTGTTATGGTTTCTTCAGGAGTGATCGAAATGCCTGAAAAAACTTTAGGGTTTAAGAAAGGCTTTTTAGTTATAGATCCCGATGGTCATGTGATGCGAATCGTCGAAAAGTAGCAATCAACAAATATTTATTCTAATCTCTGGAGGTGTGTAAAAAGATGTGTATCGAATTTGGTAGGGAAATTTGCGGTAATCTCAACATCGCAGCATCAAGAGAATGGTTAGTGACTAACGGTATTGGTGGTTATGCTTCTGGTACGGTAGCAGGAGTCTTAACCCGTCGCTATCACGGTTTATTAATTGCAGCTTTAAATCCCCCTCTGGGGCGTACATTATTACTAACAAAGCTTGATGAAACCGTTAGTTATGGAGAGCATACTTATTCACTCAGTACGAATCGCTGGAAAGATGACACCGTTGAGCCTCACGGTTATCGCTTGATGGAAGATTTTAGCTTAGATGGAACAATCCCCGTTTGGAGATATGCTTGTGCTGATGCAATTATTGAAAAACGGATTTGGATGCAACAGGGGGCGAACACGACTTATATTCAATACAAGTTACATCGTGCGACTCAACCACTAAAAATATCACTCAAAGCCTTGGTTAACTATCGGGACTATCATGGTAATACTCATGGGAACGGTTGGCAGATGAATGTTGAACCCGTAATACAGGGAATTAGAGTCACTGCTAATCTAGATGCAATTCCCTTTTATCTATTATGCGATCATGCTAACTTAGTAACTGCTCATGATTGGTATTATGGATTTGATCTGGCTGTAGAACGTCGTCGCGGATTGAGTGATGTCGAAGATCATTTACATATTGCCACCTTTAAAGCCACGCTTAATTTAGGTGAATCGATTACATTAGTAGCAAGTACGGAAGAAAAACCTGAACTTAATGGTGAAACAACGCAAAAATTACAACACGCCCATGAACAAAAATTAATTGAACTGTGGCAAGGGAATCACTCTTTTAATACAAATAATCCAGCTTGGATTAAACAATTGGTACTCGCAGCAGATCAATTTATTGTCAAGCGTCCAGTTACAGAAAATCTTTGCGGTAAAACGATTATTGCAGGTTATCACTGGTTTGGCGATTGGGGACGCGATACAATGATTAGTCTATCTGGTTTAACTTTAGCGACTGGACGAGTTGAAATTGCGCGATCGATTCTTCGTACTTTTGCGCGTTATGTAGATAGAGGAATGCTACCGAATCGTTTTCCAGATGCGGGGGAACAACCCGAATACAATACCGTTGATGCGACGCTGTGGTATTTTGAGGCAATTCGTTCGTACTACAAGGCAACCGAAGATGAAGATTTATTAAAAGAACTTTTTCCTGTTTTAGCTGATATCATTCAATGGCACTGTCGCGGCACGCGTTATAACATTCACTTAGATGCGTCAGATGGTTTACTTTATGCGGGAGAAACAGGTGTACAACTGACATGGATGGATGCAAAAGTGGGTGACTGGGTGGTTACGCCTCGCGTTGGTAAACCTATAGAAGTTAATGTCCTTTGGTACAATGCTTTACGAACGATCGCTCAGTTTGCTCGCCAGATTTGCCAACCTCATCAAGAATATGATGCAATGGCTGATCGCATATTAGCTAGATTTTCTCGGTTTTGGAATCAGGATACAGGCTACTGTTACGATGTGTTAGATGGGCCAAATGGCCATGATCCTGCGCTACGTCCGAATCAAATTTTCGCCGTCTCCTTACCCGAAAGTCCTTTAACTCCAATACAGCAAAAGGCTGTGGTGCAAGCTTGTCAGAGGGAGTTATTAACATCTTATGGTTTGCGATCGCTTTCTTGTGATCACCCTCAATATCAGGGTTATTATGGTGGCAACCCATTACAACGCGATGGGGCTTATCATCAGGGTACCGTCTGGGGATGGTTACTGGGGCCGTTTGTCCTTGCACATTTACGGGTGTATGGCGATGGTAATCAAGCGAGGGAATTTCTTAAACCAATGGCTGATCATTTGAGCGATCATGGAATAAGTAGTTTAAGTGAAATTTTTGATGGCGATGCACCGTTTACACCGCGAGGCTGCATTGCTCAAGCTTGGACAGTAGCAGAAGTTTTACGGGCGACTGTGGCGATATCCTCTCATTTTTAAAGATGAGTTTTTCCTGAGTAAATCCTGTATTATTTTAAGTCATTTTATTATCCATTTTTTACCAGACTCTCAAAACAATTTAGGGTATACAACCGATACTTTAAATAAGCAAATTAATTCACTTTGAGATAATTATGACTAAGATTACCCAAGAAGAAATTAGATTAGAAGAAGCTTTGACTCATCAAGCACATTGGCGTAGATGGGGGCCTTATTTAAGCGATCGCCAATGGGGAACGGTACGAGAAGATTATAGCTTTGATGGCAATGCTTGGGACTATTTTACTCACGATCAGGCTCGTTCTCGTGCCTACCGATGGGGAGAAGATGGCATTGCTGGAATCTCGGATAATCATCAACGTCTATGTTTTGCAATTGCGCTTTGGAATGAAGCCGATCCAATTCTGAAAGAACGGTTTTTTGGACTGACGGGAAATGAGGGCAATCATGGAGAAGATGTTAAGGAATATTACTTTTATCTTGACAATACGCCCACACATTCTTACATGAAAATGCTTTATAAATATCCTCATCAAGCATTCCCTTATCGTCAATTGGTTGAAGAAAATAAACGTCGTAACCGCAAAGAATTAGAATATGAATTATTAGATACAGGAGTCTTTGAGGAGCAGCGTTATTTTGATATTTTTGTCGAATATGCGAAAAATTCGGCTGAAGATATTTTAATCCAAATTCAAATTATTAATCGAGGTGGAGAAAGTAAAACTCTTCACCTTCTGCCTACCCTCTGGTTTCGGAATACTTGGTCTTGGAATGGTGAGCAGAACAAACCTAACTTACAGGCTATTCCATCCGAGCAAATGAGTATTATTGAATCGATTCATCCGACACTTGGAAAGCGTTGGCTATCGGCTCAAGGTGTAAACGAATTATTATTTACAGAGAATGAAACAAATACCGAAAGATTATTTAATTTTCCGAATGCCTCGCCCTATGTAAAAGATGGCATTAATAATTATATTGTTCATGGACAAGAAGAAGCGATTAATCTTGAGCATAAAGGAACAAAAGCTGCTATTCATTATCTTTTAAATATTGAAGCTGGCGAAACAAAAACAATTCAACTACGCTTCAATGAGCAGCCTCCTAACGCTACTACTTTTGGAAAAGAATTTGAGGACATTTTCACAAAACGGAAACAGGAAGCAGATGAATTTTATCAGCGTATTACTCCGTTTCCCATCTCTGAAGATATGCGAAATGTACAACGTCAAGCCTTTGCGGGAATGCTCTGGAGTAAACAATATTATCATTATATTATTGAAGATTGGTTAAAGGGAGATGCTGTAGCAATATCAACATCTAGCGAACGAAATAAAGGCAGAAATCGAGAATGGTTTCACCTGTGTACGGATGATATTTTATCAATGCCTGATAAATGGGAATATCCCTGGTTTGCTGCCTGGGATCTGGCTTTTCATACCATTCCTTTAGCTTTAATTGATCCAGAGTTTGCTAAATATCAATTAGATGTGATGACGCGGGAATGGTATCTTCATCCAAATGGACAAATACCTGCTTATGAATGGGCGTTTGGTGATGTGAATCCTCCTGTTCATGCTTGGGCAACTTGGCGCGTTTATCAGATAGAAAAAAAAGTTTATGGACGATCTGATCGTCAGTTCTTAGAGCGTGTTTTCCAAAAGTTGATGCTTAACTTTACTTGGTGGGTGAATCGCAAGGATGTTGAAGGAAGAAATGTTTTTCAAGGTGGATTTTTGGGTTTAGATAATATTGGAGTTTTTGATCGGAGTGCTGCTTTACCCACAGGAGGACACATCGATCAATCAGATGGCACCAGTTGGATGGGAATGTATTGTTTAAATATGTTAACCATTGCTTTGGAACTGGCAAAAACGAATCCTGTATATGAAGATATCGCAACAAAGTTTTTTGAACATTTTCTCTATATTGCTAAGGCGATGAATCATATCGGTGATCTGAATGCTGAACTTTGGGACGAAGAAGATAACTTTTTCTATGATGTGTTACATTTACCCAATGAGCAACATTTAAAACTAAAAGTTCGTTCTCTAGTCGGATTAATTCCCCTATTAGCAATCGAAACAATCGAGCCAGAAGATTTGGAACTATTACCTGGCTTTAAAAAACGCTTAGAATGGTTTATCGAAAATCGCCCTGATCTACAGCAAAAGGTAGCTTGTATGGTAACTCCAGGCATCGAATCTAGACGATTATTAGCAATTGTCACTTGTGATAAATTGGGTAAAATTCTACAAAAAATGTTAGATGAAACAGAGTTTTTGAGTGATTATGGAATTCGTGCAGTATCAAAATATCATCAATCTCATCCTTATATTTTTGATGTTGATGAAATGCACTTTAGAGTAGATTATGAACCTGCTGAATCAAGTAGTGGGTTATTTGGTGGTAATTCTAATTGGCGCGGCCCTGTTTGGTTTCCGATTAATTTTTTATTAATTGAATCGTTGCAAAAGTTTCATTATTATCTAGGAGATGATTATAAAGTTGAGTGTCCAACAGGTTCAGGACATTGGATGACGCTTTGGGAAGTGGCTTCAGAATTATCCCAAAGATTAATCCGAATTTTCTTAAAAGATTCATCAGATATACGTCCTGTTTATGGTGGATCACAAATTTTTCAAACTGATTCTAATTGGCAAGATTTTATCTTATTCTATGAGTATTTTCATGGCGATAAGGGTGCTGGAATTGGTGCTAGTCATCAAACAGGATGGACGGGTTTAGTTGCTAAACTCATTCAGCAATTTGGAGAATATGAAGCGCAAGGGAAAAATCCAAAATTAATTAAGTCTTCAAAACAGACTATTCATCAAATTTTTGAAGTTTCTCAGTAGAAATTAGAATTTTACTCAGGTAAATCTCATTTTTCTAACAGTAGTTTCATTTAAGATTAAATTAAACGATCGCATTTTAGGAATGGGAGGTAGGTTAGCGATGGCGACTATTCCTGGTTATCAGCTTAGTGAATTACTGTACAAAAGTCCTCAATCTCTAATTTATCGAGGATGTCGCAATGTAAACCAAACTTCTGTCATCCTGAAGATACTTAACCAAGAGTATCCTACACCAGATGCGATCGCTCGTTTTCGACTTGAATACGAAATCACCCACAAATTAAATCTAGAAGGTGTAGTTAAAGCTTATGCTTTAGAAACATTTGAAAATAGTCTAGCAATTATTCTAGAAGATTTTGGCGGTGAATCTTTAAGACAACAAATCCAATTCCGACAATTTACACTAAAGGAATGTCTTTCTTTATCAATTGCAATAACGAAAATTATAGGTCAAGTACACCAGCAAAATATTATCCACAAAGATATTAATCCATCTAATCTTGTAATCAATCCTAATACGGGACAAGTTAAATTGATCGATTTTGGTATTGCTACTGTTTTATCTAGAGAAAATCCAATCTATCATAACCCGAATATTCTAGAAGGAACTCTTGCTTATCTGTCACCCGAACAGACGGGAAGAATGAATCGAAGCATTGACTATCGGACTGATTTTTATTCATTGGGTGTTACTTTATATCAGTTATTGAGTCATCAGTTACCTTTTAAAACAAGTGATGCAGTCGAGTTAGTTCATTGTCAGATAGCAAAACAACCCATTTCTGTCGATGAACTTAATTCAAGTATTCCGCAAGCGGTTTCTAATATTGTTTCAAAACTATTAGCTAAAAATGCTGAAGATCGCTATCAAAGTAGTTGGGGAATACAATCTGATTTAGAAAAATGTTTAGCTCAACTACAAGAAAAAGGTAGAATCGAAACTTTTATTCTCGGTGAGCAAGATATCTCGGAGCGATTTCAAATTTTACAGAAACTTTATGGTAGAGAACAAAATGTTAAAAGCTTGTTATCATCATTTGACCAAGTAATTGAGAACAAAGAATTAAAAATAGCAATGGCTTTAGTCACGGGTTATTCTGGTATAGGTAAAACTGCCCTAGTTCAGGAAATTTATAAACCGATTACTGAACGGCGTGGCTATTTTATTAGTGGGAAGTTTGAGCCACTAAAACAGAATATTCCTTATCACGGTTTGATTCAAGCTTTTCGAGAACTCATTCAACAATTATTAACTCAAAATGAGCATAAAATCAGAATTTGGAAAGAACAAATTTTAGAGGCTCTAGGAATGAATGGTCAGATTATGATTGATGTTATTCCCGAAGTTGAATTATTGATTGGTGAACAACCTGCTGTTATAGAATTGAACGCTGAAGAATCGCAAAATCGTTTTAATTGGGTTTTTCAAAACTTTATTCAGGTTTTTCCTAAAGTTACCCATCCCTTGGTTATTTTTTTGGATGATTTACAGTGGGCTGATCGAGCATCACTAAAATTAATTCAATCTTTATTAGTGATGTCTGAGTGTCGATATTTATTGTTAATTGGAACTTATAGAGAGAATGAAATAAGTCGGATTCATCCTCTACAGTTGATGCTTAATGAGCTAAAGAAAACCAATGTCAGTATTAATCATATTTCTCTGTTACCTTTAAATCTAGCCGAGATTAATCAGTTAATTGCTGATTCTCTTAACTCTGACTTAGAAACCACTCAAGCTTTAGCCGAATTAGTCTGGAAGAAAACGAACGGTAATCCATTTTTTATTAATGAATTTTTAAAATATCTTTATCAAGAAAGTTTAATTAGCTTTAATTCTAAAAATAGAAAGTGGCATTGGAATTTAAAAGCAATTCAAGCAGTACCCTCTACCGATAATGTAGTTGATTTAATGGTAGCCAAAATTCAAAAGCTTTCTAATTCACTGCAACAGGTTTTAAAGTTAGCTGCCTGTATTGGTCATCAATTTGATACAAAAACTCTATCAATTATTTATGAAAAAACTCAAGCTCAAACTGTAGCCGAACTTTGGCAAGCGGTACAAGAAGGATTAGTTTTACCGATTGGGGATGACTATAAATACTTTCAATTTTTTAATTTAGAAAACTCTCATGATGTGAAGGTTTCCTATCAGTTTCTTCATGATCGAGTCCGACAGGCTGCTTACTCCACCCTCTCAGAAATTGAGCAACAACAAATTCATTTAAAAATCGGTCAATTTCTCCAAAAATCAACGCCAAGCGAACGTTTAGAAGATCAGATCTTTGAGATTGTCAATCAACTCAATCTAGGGATTGAATTAATCACTGAACAACCCGAAAAAGCTCAACTCGCTCAACTGAATCTAATCGCTGGACAAAAAGCAAAGTTATCGGCAGCTTATGAACCCGCTTTCAATTATTTTAAGAGCGGTCTAAAACTACTCGATCAACAAAGTTCTGATGAGTTAATTTTAAACCTATTAAGTTCCGCAGCAGAAGCTGCCTATCTCTGCGGCGATTTTGAGCAGATGGAACAATTCGCCCAGATGGCTCTACAACAAGCCAAAAACCATTTAGACCTTTTAACAGTCTATGAAGTCAAAATACAAGCTTATATCGCCCAAAATCAGCTATCAGAAGCAATCAATATTGGGCTACAGGTACTCGATCTATTAGGGGTCAAGCTATCTCCAAAGCCAACGCAAAAAAATATTCAGCTTGAACAGACCAAAACGAAGTTAGCATTAGACAACAAAGAACCATTAGAGTTAATGAACTTACCTCTAATGAGTGATCCTGACAAACTAGCAGCGATGCAAATTATTGCGAGTGTCTGTACCCCTACTTATTTTACAGCACCGCAAGTATGGAAAATGATGGTCTTTCAAAAGGTACAGTTAAGTCTTCAATATGGCAATGCACCTGGTTCGGCGTTTGGTTATGCTGATTATGGAATGATTCTCTGTGCAGTGGAAGAAAAGATCGATGCAGGTTATCGTTTTGCTGAACTCGCTTTAAAACTACTGCCTCAGTTGAAAGCGCAAGAATTTATTCCTAAAACCTTGCTTCTAGTGAATATGTATCTGAAGCATTGGAAAGAACATCTACGAGTAACCCTAGAACCTTTGCTAGAAGCTTATCAATATGGTTTGACGATAGGAGATCTCGAATATGCAACATTCGCGCTTGCTTTTCGATTTTATCATTCGTATTTGGTGGGACGATCATTATCAGAACTAGAACAAGAGATGGCGAGTTATCGTCATGCGATCGCTCATTTTAAACAAGAACTCCCTTTAAATTTAACTCAAATCTACCACCAAGCCGTTTTAAATCTGATGGAAGCGTCAGAAAATCCTTGGGTTTTAAGCGGTACCAGTTACGACGAGCGAGAATGTTTACCGCGTCATCAAGCAACCAATGATCAATATACAATTTTTCATCTTTATCTCAATAAACTGATGCTTGCTTATCTGTTTCAAGATTATCCCCAAGCGGTTGAACTTGCGGACACAGTGGAACAACTTTTAGAGCAAGGTGCTGTTGGTTTGCTGGTGGTACCTGTCTTCTATTTTTATGATTCTCTATCTAAAATTGCTATCTTTCCCGATGCGTCAATTGTTGAACGCAAGAACATTTTAAAGAAAATCGCGGCTAATCAGAAGAAAATGAAGCTTTGGGCGGATCATGCACCGATGAATTATCTACACAAATACTATCTAGTAGAAGCTGAACGATATCGAATTCTAGGTCAAGATCTTAAGGCAATGGACGCTTATGATCGTGCTATTAATCTAGCAAAGGAACACGAATATCTCAATGAAGAAGCCTTAGCACACGAATTAGCTGCAAGGTTTTATCTAGCTCGAAATAAAGACAAAATTGCTCAGGTTTATCTACTCGATGCCTACTATTGTTATCTCAACTGGGGAGCGATGTCAAAAATGCAGGATTTAGAAGCGCGTTATCTGCAGTTATTAGCGAAAAGACCCGAAAAAACACAACATCTAACCATTACAACTGTAACAGGTAGCACCAGAAACGAGGTTCTAGATTTAGCAACCGTAATCAAAGCGAATCATGCTCTTTCGGGGGAGATTTTGCTGGATAAATTATTGGCCAAGTTAATGAAAATCTTAATGGAAAATGCAGGAGCAGAAAAAGGATTGTTGATTTTAGAAACTCAAGGAAAACTATTGATCGAAGCGGAAGGCTCAGTGAATAATGAACAAATTAGTGTACTAAAGTCAAGACCAGTTAATTTATCTTTACCTGCATCCATCATTAACTATGTCGCTCGAACCCAGGAAAACGTTGTTCTTCACAATGCCACTCAGGAAAATAAATTTAATCAAGATGCTTATATCATTGCCTCGCAACCGAAATCAATTCTTTGTATTCCACTGGTTAATCAAGGGAAACTTGCAGGCATACTTTATTTAGAAAATAATTTGACGACGGATGCTTTTACCACACAACGGATTGAGATTTTGCAATTGCTCTCTGTACAAGCTGCGATCGCTATTGACAATGCTCGTTTGTATAATGAATTAGAAATCCGAGTGCAGGAGCGAACAGAAGAACTAACCCAGTCCAATCAACGGCTCGAACAACTAACGGCGGAGTTACAACGCTCAAACCAAGAATTAGAACAATTTGCTTATATTGCGTCTCATGATTTACAAGAGCCTCTGAGAGCCGTTGCCAGCTATACCCAACTACTAGCAAAACGATATCAAGGAAAATTAGACGAAAAAGCCGATATTTACATTAATTTTGCGGTTAATGGGGCGACAAGGATGCAACAATTGATTCGAGATTTGCTGGCTTATTCTAAAGTAGGACGGCATCAATTGAAGCGTCAACCGACTGATTGTAATTTCGTGGTTAACCAAGTTCTGAAAGATTTACAGCTTTGCATCAGAGAAAATCAGGCAACAATTACTATTGAACCACTACCAACACTACTCGCTGATCCTGATCAAATGATGCTACTATTTCAAAATCTCATCAGTAACGCCATTAAATATCGTTCTAGCATTCCTCCCCAAATTCGGATCAGTGCGACTCAACATCAGCCAACGTCTTTTATCTTTCGCGTCAGCGATAATGGCATTGGGATCGATACTCAGTATGCTGAACAGATTTTTGGCATCTTCCAGCGTCTTCATAGCAGCGATGAGTACCCAGGAACAGGACTAGGTTTAGCCATTTGTCAAAAGATTGTTGAACGTCACGAGGGACAAATTTGGGTAGAATCGCAACCAGGAGAAGGTTCAAGTTTCTGTTTTGAAATTCCAGTGAGACCACATGAAAATCGTTGAAATTTTGCTGGTGGAAGATTCTAATAGTGATGCTCAACTGATGCTAGAAATCCTAAGCGAAAGCAACATCAGTCATCGGCTGCATTGGGTTAAGAATGGTGTTGAAGCAATTGACTTTTTAGATAAACAAGAAAAATATACAGATGTCCCCCGTCCAGACCTAATATTATTAGATCTCAATCTACCGAAAAAAAAAGGGACAGAGGTACTGGCAAAAATTAAAGGAGATGGAGCGTTACAAACGATTCCAGTTATTATTTTGACCACTTCTACAGATACAAAAGATATTCTAAAAAGTTATCAATTGCAAGCCAATTGTTATCTCGTGAAACCCGTTAATTTGGAAGATTTTATCGCAGTCGTTAAGTTTATTGAAAATTTTTGGTTAGCGGCTGTTATGCTGCCACCTAAGTCGTAGTATATTGACTATGCCTACCTCTGTTCTACTGGTTGAAGATAATCCTGCTGATGCTTTTCTGCTGATAGAAATGTTGGAAGATGCTGATCAGCAGTGGGAAATTACACAGGCGAAAAGCCTTCGAGTCGCTCTTGAATATCTTGAAAACTCTAATTTTGAGATTGTTTTATCCGATCTTTCACTTCCTGATTCTAAAGGATTAACAACTTTTATCCGTATCCATGCTGCTGCCCCCAATTTACCTATTGTTGTCCTCACAGGAACCGATGATCAAGAACTCGCTTTTCAAGCAGTAGCAGAAGGCGCACAGGATTATCTAGTCAAAGGAAAAATTGAAACTGAAGTTTTAGTTCGGGTGATTCGTTACGCTATTGAACGGGGAAAAATTATCAAGCAACTTCATGATGAAGTGTTAGAACGACAACGCTCAGAACAAACACTTTTATCAATTGTTGAAGGAACTGCGTCAGTCGTTAGTAAAGATTTTTTTCGCTCTTTGGTTCACTCTTTAGCCAAAGCTTTAAATGTTCGCTACGCCTTGATTAGTGAATGTATCGATTCTCCACCGACACGTGTTCGAGCTTTTGCCTTCTGGAATGGCGATCGTTTTGGGGAAAACTTCGAGTACAGTTTAGAAAAAACCCCGTGTGAATATGTCATCAACCGAGGTGGCTTTTTTTATTGTCCCCGACGTGTTCAATCTCTGTTCCCAGAAGAAGAAGGCTTAGTGGAATGGGAAGCGCAAAGCTATGCAGGAGTCGCTTTAACAAATTCATCCAGTGAGCTTTTAGGACACTTAGCGGTACTTGACGAGCAACCAATGGAAAATGAGTCACGATATCGGACGGTTTTAGAAATTTTTGCGTCTCGTGCGGCGGCAGAAATGGAACGATTACAGATAGAGGAAGCATTAAAACTATCCGAAGAAAAATTCTCTAAAGCGTTTCGTTCTTCCCCTAATGCGATTACAATTAGTACCCTTAGAGATGGACGCTACATCGAAGTCAATGAAAGTTGTTTGCAGATGTTAGGTTATAGCCATGAGGAGATGATCGGACAGAATGCCATAGATTTAGGCGTATGGTCTAGAGCAGAAGATCGAATGAAAATGATGCAACTACTCGAAGAACAAGAAGCGATTTCTAATTTAGAATTTGAGTTACGCAAAAAGTCGGGAGAGCGTTTTATTGGGTTATTGTCGGCAGAAGTGATCGACTTAGAAAATGAATCCTGTCTACTCGTATCGGCAACAGATATTACGACGCTTAAACAAGCAGAAAAGGCTCTCTCAAGATTAGCCGAAATTGGTGAATTAGCATCAATGATTGTCCATGAAGTACGCAACCCTTTGACAACAGTAATGATGGGATTAAATGCTTTTAAAAAACTGACTTTACCAGAACGTTTTCAGGAATATCTCTCTTTAGCTCTAGATGAAGCCGAACGTCTACAACGCCTATTAAATCAAATTTTACTCTATGCCAAGCCGCAAACCCTTCAACGGACTGAATTAGATCTAAATCATTTGATCGGAGAAATGCTCGTATCTTTACAAAATACGCCCGCCGCAATCGGTAAACAACTTGAATTTACTCCAAATCCTAATTCAATTCAAGTTTTAGCCGATCAAGATAAGTTAAAGCAAGTCTTAATCAATCTGGTTACAAATGCCTTTGAAGCAGTGGCAGAAGGTGAGAGAGTGACGCTGAGAGTTCAAAAAGTAGACAATCAAGTTGATTTACAGGTTCATAACGGTGGTGTACCCATCCCACCCGAAGTTTTACCCAATTTGATGAAACCTTTTTATACAACGAAAGCGAATGGAAATGGTTTGGGTTTAGCTATTGTTAAGCGTATTGTTGAGGCACATGGTGGGGAATTACAAATCGAGTCATCAGCAGAAGCTGGCACAAGAGTAACAGTTAGGCTACCCATTCATTAAATCCCTCGAAAACCAACTGCCATCATCATCATTTGAGCAGGATTCATTTTTAGAGGTGCGACGGTTAGATTGAAATTGGCGACTGCACTTAACACAACTCCCACGATTATAATAGAACCTCCTAAATATTGAGCAGATGTTGGCACTTCTCCTAAAATCAAATAGGCCATCACAATAGCAGCAAGAGGATTAATCGAACTCGCTAAGTTTGTTTGGGCCGAATTCGCGTTTCTTAATCCTGCAAACCAGCACAATTGTCCAATTACAACAATAACAGCAGCATACAGGATCATCCACGCCCATAAGTAAGGGGAAAAAGCTTGAGCAAAATGATGTGAACCGTAGAGGATATTCGCCAGAATAAAAAATACAATTGTACCTACCGCCGTCCGATAAACACTAAAAATCCCTATTGAAATCGACTGTAAGCGTGATTTACTAATCACCGTAGCCACCGCTAAAATGGCTGCTGCAATAGCGATCAATAGTTCTCCTTTTCCGATGTGTAAACCGTGCCAAACTGTTACCGCTACCCCAACAAAAGAAACCAGAGAACCGCTTACCGTCCAAGAATTGACCCGCGTTTTGAGAAGCCAAACACTCAAAGCCAGAGTTATTAAGGGTTCTAAGCGTCCAATTAAAACCACATTCGTTACATTTGTCTGAGCAAGAGCCGTAAAAATTAAAGCAGGTGCGATCGCTCCAGATAAAATCCCAACTACTGTTAAGATAATCCAATCTTGACGAGTCAGATTTTTTAATTTACTCGGTTGCCAGTCGGGATAAAAAATCAAAATCATTAATAAAAAGGCGCAAATATTCCCAACAAACAACACATTACATAGGGAAATCGGATTTCGACCATTAACGAAATGATGTGCGCCAAGATCAATAATTTTTCGAGTCACTGAATTAGAGGATGCAAAAATCAGGACGGCGATCCATAGATAAACCTGATTGGGAATACGATTTAAAATGCGAGAAATTTTGCTCATAGCTATTGTAGGGGTTTGGTTTCCAAACCCAAAAGATTTGGTATTAACCCAAATTTATTTCATTCGTTCTAAAAGATGATCGCCAACCCGTAACGCATTAGCAATAATAGTTAGAGTGGGATTGATAGCCGCGCTAGAACGAAAGAAACTGCCATCAACAACATACAAATTATCAACATCATGAGTTCGACAATTAATATCTAAAACCGATGTTTCGGGATTTTCTCCAAAGCGACAGGTACCGCATTGATGAGCAACTCCCTGTAAAGGAATTCGTTTTCTAAATAGAGAGAACAAGGTAAAATCTTATCGCCACATTCAATTGACTTTAAAACCTCAGTCCAGCGATGCAAGAGACGATCAAAGGCTTTGGTATTGTTATCCTCATAATCTAGAAAAATATTGCCATTTTGAATCGAAACGCGATTATTAGGATCGGGTAAATCTTCAGCCGTTAACCACCAATCTACTGAACGCCGCGCTACTTCTTCTAAGGCTAATCCTGGGGCAAAAATAGGCGCATCTAGAGCAATCATATCTTTATTAATTTTTCCTAGAAGTTGGACATGACCCATCGGAAAATCAAACCCTTTTTCTCCCCAATAAAAATCATTAACAGCAAGTGTTTTTTGAAATTGAGTTGGATTTTCTTTTCGAGTTAAGCCAACAATTGCACCGTTTTGATGACGCATAAAATTTCGTCCCACTTGATCCGAGCCATTCGCTAAACCGTAAGGATGTTGATCATTTGCAGAACGCAATAATAAGACAGCAGAATTAATTGCACCACAGGAAACAACAACAATATCTGCTGAAAAGAATAGCCGTTGTCCTTGAAGCCGAACTTCGATCTTAGTAACCTCTTTTCCTGATTCATTGGTATGGAGTTTTAAAACTTCTGCTTCCGTGAGTAAAGTCACATTATCAGAAGTATTAACCGCAGGACGCACACAGTTAATATCAGCATCCGCTTTTCCATCTAATAAACAGGGAAAACCATCACAAGTATCACAGCGAATACAAGTGCTTAAACGTCGATTGACTTCATTTAATTTAATCGCTAATGGAAGATGAAAGGGATGTAAACCTTTTCCTTCTAATGCCTCATGAATTTCTTGAATTCTGGGTTCATGATGAATTGTTGGATAAAAATAAGGACTATTTGTTGGGGGTTCTGTGGGGTCTTCTCCGCGTTGTCCATGTACTTCGTACAATTTTTCTGCTTCAGTATAATAAGGTTCAAAATCTTTATATTTCAGTGGCCATTCTGGAGAAATTCCTCCGTGATGAATAACCTTTTCAAAGTCTTTTTCTCGCCAACGAAATAAAGCACCACCATAAACTTTCGTATTTCCTCCTACCCAGTAACCTGTCCCTGGTCGAAGTTCTTCACCATCTTTGTCATACCAGATTTCAGAGGTATGATAGCGTTCTTTTTGAAATACTTCTACAGTATCCCAGTTTGCTTTTTCACGAGGTAAAAAGGTTCCACGTTCTAGGACTAAGATTTTTTTGCCACTGGGTGCAAAGCGATGCGCTAAGGTTCCACCTCCTGCACCCGTTCCAATGATAATAATATCGTAATGATGATTAGACATAGCAACCTCAATTTCTAATAATTTCTTGTTGATTAAGTCTGGCTTGGGTGCGTTGCATTCTGGCTTTTTTTGTATCAATTTCATAAGCCATACACATCCAGATTAAGGTCATAAAGAGAATATTTTTGTTAAAGCTTTCGGCACCATTTGGAAATAAATTACCAGCAGGAATAATCCCAAAAGCAAGTACAATACTAAAGGTCATTAGAATTAGAATTAATCCTGTCCAACGCACCCAAAAACCTAACGCAAAAAGCATACCAAACACGATTTCTGCTAAAGGTAAAAGCCAAGCATAGGGAATCGCAATAAGTGGAGGAAGTGGCCCGACTCCTTCCCATCCTGTTGGAAACGGCCCCCAAAGTTGTAATTTTTGGGTTAATACGGTTTGATAAAAACCATTTTTGACACTAAAATTGAGATAATTGGCAATCCCTGAAAAGAAGAAAAAGAGTCCCATTATAATTCGATTGAGGGCAACCGCTTTTTTAAGGGAAATTTTGAAGTTTGATAGTGTATTCATGGCGTAAATTCTCCTGTTTATTTTTGTTGATTAACTGTTTCAGGTACTAGCTGATCCATCAAAGTTGGTAGTCCCGTACTTTCCATATTTTTTTGAAAATGTTCGGGTTGTGCTGCACGCCAAATTAAGGGAGTTGCAATCAGAAAACTGGCTAAGGTTGCGGTGAGGCCTGCTAATAGTGGAGTGCGTCCCGTTTTAGTCGGATGAAGGGATGGGGTTTGATGTCGCTGTAAAACGCCATCGGTAAACCATTCTGCTGTTGTTTTGAAGTTATAAATGGGAATGGGAAGTAATTCTAAATAAGTCCCCTGGCGAATTAAGTGACCTAGTTCACCTTTGATTTCAACACGATCAAAAATGTTAGCAACTCCTTCCCCGATGCCTAATTTCATTAATGTCCCCCGTAAGTTAACCTGTGCAGACATCAGAGATCGCCCTTCTGCTAAAGCTTTGAGGTTATACGCGATCGCTTTTCCTTGCTGATAGGCGACTTGTGCGGTTGCGGGTTGGGGTTCTGCACTCACATAAGAACAATCCCCCCCAACAAACACCTCTGAAAAATCTCTAAGTTGCAAGGTCGGTAAAACCTGTAATTGGCCTCGTTTATTGCGGTTTTCGGGCGTAACGGGTAATGTTTTCAGTAAGGGATGAGGTTCAGTTCCTCCCGTCCAAACAACCGTCATCGCGGGAAGAAAATCAGCTTTTCCCATCCGTTTGTACTCCACCCCCATCGGTGTAATTGCCGTAACAGCAGCATCTAACAGTAATTCGACGCTCACAGTGCGATCGCTCAAGAAATTTTTAGCCGTTTGGCGCAAGCGACTGTTAATATCACCTTTGAGGATTTCGTTACTGCGGTTGACTAAAACAATACGAATGTCCTCATAATCACCCCCTAAAGCGTCATACCAAACAGGAAGAAGATCTGCTAAAGTACAAGCAAGTTCAACTCCTGCGGGGCCTGCACCAATAATTGCAACCGTTAGGAGATGCGATCGTTGTTCAGGATCTTTCGTTACAACAGCAGTTTGTAAGCAATCTTGGAGACGCATTTTTAGCGTCATTGCATCATTCGCTGTCGCAAAGGGTAAAGCGTTTTCGGCTGCACCTGGGGTATTAAAATAGGTTGGTTTACTCCCTAATGCGATGACTAAATTGCCATAGTCGTAAGCTTGACCAAGGGTTAAAACAATCCGTTTTTGCGATAAATCAATCGTTTTTACGGTATCTCGCACGATAGTTATTTTGCTTCCCTTTAATAAATCTGTATACAAGGGGCAAATTTGTTCCATGTGCATTTCCCCCGTCAGGAGTTCATACAACAGAGGTTTAAAGGTAAAGCGATCGTTTTGTTCAACTAAAATAATGGGACGTGCATCGTTTTGTTGCGCTAAATGTAAGGCGGTGAATAATCCGACGAAACCACCTCCTAATATAATCGTGGGTATCTGATTCATAACAACAGCAGTCTTAGGTAGGACACTGTTATTCTGCGCTGCATCAAAGTAGCGAGAATGATAGGGGTTTAAGGACTCCCTGAAAAGTTTAATCGCATTTTTGAATGATTTTTTTAGGCAATTCTCAGCAAATATTCAGACCTTTTCGTGAGAATGCAACCTATACATCGTAAGGGTTTAGTACCCAAACCTCTACAATAATGGAAATGGTATAGGAATATGTGTTTAGAACGTTCTCACCAAATAGCGGTTTGGACAGAAAAACTGGATAATCATCAACTTCGGGTCTGGGGAAAACTAACACTTTCTCAACCATTAGAACAAGTTTGGCAAGTTTTAACCGATTATGAGGCTTTACCCGATTTTATCCCTTATTTAATCAAAAGTCAGTTAATTCCACAACCAGATTCTAAACTACGACTAGAACAAATTGGCTCTAAATCTTTACTCAAGGTTCGTTTTTCAATTCGAGCAATTTTGAATGTAGTCGAACAGTTTCCCCATACCATTCAATTTCAAATTGTTGAGGGAGATTTTCATACACTTTTGGGGGAATGTCGCTTACAAGAAGACTTTGATAACACTTTGACGCATCTTTATTATTCGGTTCAACTTGAGCCAAAACTAGCTATACCTGTAGTTCTCTTAGAAAAATTAATTAAAAAATATCTACCACTAAATCTTTTAGCCGTTAAACAACGTGTGAGAGAGAAATATAAGCAAAAACAAACAATGAGTTGATGAGACAACTAAAAAAGATGAAAGCTTGCAGATCTAAAAATAAGCATCACATTTTTTCTTACTTGTCAATGAATTCGATTTAACCCGTAGGGTTTTGGTTGCCAAACCCAAAAAAAACTATTTTCTCCGTCACGATATCCATTCTAAATATTTTAGAAGGGTTTAGTTTCTAAACCCCTACCATGATTAAATTTGACCCGTAGGGTTTTGGTTGCCAACCCCGATACTTCACATTATTGTGAAACCGTAGACAAAGGGGTATTTAGGTACTGATAGTTCCAGTCTGATTGTTGCCAGATTTGTCCATCAAGTGCCATTTGTTCGATTAAACTAGCCAACCGTAAGGCTTTTAAGGCTTGTTCTCCACCAACAGAGGGTTGATCTCCACCTCTGACACAATGGACAAAATGCTCTAATTCTGCGTGTAAGGGTTCGATGTTACTGGTATGCACTTTTTCAATTAAACCATCTTGACGATACAACACCTGACCATGATCGGTAATATAGTTTGCAGTGGTTTGACGATGGATTAAAATCTCGTTATTTAAAAAATCTGCTTCGGTGAGGGAGTTCTTACAATGTGCCGCTAAACGACGGATTTTACAATGAGTGACTTTACTTGCGGTTAGAGTGGCAACAATACCGTTACTAAACCCTAAAGTGGCTGTAACATAATCTAAATAATTAGAGTCTGCTGATGCTCTATTTCCACTGGCAGTCAATTTAACAACGGGTGCGGCAGCTAATTCTAATAATAAATCGATATCATGAATCATTAAATCTAAAACAACAGACACATCATTCGCCCGTTGAGAATAGGGACTCATACGATGAGCCTCTAATGCTAATATTTCTTCAGTCTTAAGAACTTTACTCAGTTCTTGGAATGCGGGGTTAAAACGTTCGATGTGTCCGACTTGTAGGATACAATTGTATTCGGCTGCTGCATTAACGAGAGATTCTGCTTCGGAAATGGTCGCGGCGATCGGTTTTTCAATCAGTGTATGAATTCCTGCTCTTAAACAGTCCATCCCGACTTTATAGTGTAAACGGGTGGGAACAGCCAAACAAACCGCGTCTACATGGGGTAATAAGTCAAGATAGTTTTCAAAAAACTTAACACGATATTTAGCGGCTGTATCGATGCCACGCTCTACGTTAGTATCTGAGATACCGACTAATTCAACATCTTTGAGTAAACCAAGGACACGAGTGTGATGTTGTCCCATGTTGCCAACTCCAATGACACCCACTCGAATCGGGCGACGGGCTTGACATCTGGCCCCTGGTATGATTTGTTCTTGATTGGTCATAAATTATGCTCCTAAACACTCCTCCACCGAGATATTCCTTGTTAGCTCGGTTTTGCTAATCTAGGAATAATTTCTCATGAAGATACTAACACAGTTATTTGCTAATTCTATAGTTTTGTTAAAAAGATTGGGGTGAAGTCTTTAGATAGTATTGTTATAATAGCTTTTAACTTGCAATATAAAAGTTACATATGACGACTCAACCTATTCCGAAAACTGGGGAAAATTTTACGGCGGCCGATCTCGGAGAATTTTCACAACTCCATCAATATGTTTTTGAACATTACAAGAAGAAAGTTAGTTTAGAGGGAAAGATCTTCTTGAAGCAACTGCTTGATCTAACAAGTGCGGAGATATCGTTGAATACTTTACCCGCTAAAGCTTCGATTCCTTTTTACCATAAGCACAAACTCAATGAAGAAATCTATATTTTTGTCCGAGGTAGCGGAGAATTTCAAGTAGATGGACAAGTTTTTGCAGTGAGTGAGGGTACAGTGGTTCGAGTGGCACCTGATGGAGAACGCTGTATCAGAAATCTTTCTGATGAAGGTTTAAGTTATATTGTGATTCAATCTAAGGTTAATTCTCAGCTAGACTATACCATTGATGACGGCTTGGGTGTACCTAAACAAGTGAGTTGGGAAGATAAACAACGAATCTAAATTCTCAAAACAATAGCAGTAACCAGAGCTTGATTTCAGTGATTTCCCTAGATGTAGTGAGACTTGCTGGAGTTATGCTGAAATCTTGTTTCAAGAGCTTTACTCCCTGCTCAAACTTAAGTATGGGAAATATAAAACACACAGATGGTTACTGCTATTGACGACTAACGAAACAGATATTAACTTAAACAGGGTTTTGCTCCTAACTTGACTTTTACTGCAACCTTGTCAGTTTTATCTGCTGGTTTCAAGCTGCTTTAGCTTTAATTATTAATGTATCACTCAGATTAGCTATTGTCTTTTGTTTGCAATTAATGTTTACATAATAGGAATTGTGTTAAACAATGTTGATTTTGATTAAAATAGATTACAAATTGCATAAAAACCATCTGATATAGATGGCTTAAGCAAAATAGAAACTAAAAACTAAACTAAAAAATATAGTGAAAAGAAATAAGAGTAATGACAAATAAAAGATGACTTTTGCAGTAAAGACCGAACCAAGTAACTGTAGTCCTCTTAAATCAATGACAGAACTAAATAACAAAAAAGATAGCCAAGAGCCAGGTAAGAAATTAGTTAGAATGGGAGATAGGAAAAAACTGTTGTATGGTGATCCTAACGATAATAAAAATCCTAACCCCAACATGATTAAGATTTGAGTGATGGCATTTTGTCCCCATTGCATCATCTGTAATTGGGGTAAAAAAGTTTGTATAATAGCAGCGATCGCAGAACCCAAAATTAACCAAGTTCCTAACTCTATACTTTCGCGAATTAAATTATTAATAAATAGGATTAAAGGTGATTTATGGTGATTTTCGGGATTATTAATGAAAAAAGTCCCTGTTTTGAGTAAAGTTGAACGAGTATAAGTTAAGCTTTCTGTTTCATCAAAAACAATAGCTTTATCACGGTAGTAACTAAAAATAATACCAATAGCGATCGCCATTAACCAAGTTGCGAGAATGCGATAAAACAGTAAATTAGAATAGTTGGGTAAAGCTTTGTGAGTTAGCCAAATTGTCACAGGGTTAATTGTTGGTGCAGCGATCAAAAAACTAAATACAATAGACAACGGAACACCTTGTAAAATTAATCTTCTCGCTACTGGAATATTCCCATATTGACATACAGGAAGAATTAAACCTAAACAACTTCCTAAAACTGAACCGACAAGACGATGACGCGGTAATAAATTTGCTAATTTTTGCGGTGGGAGAAAAACCAATAAACCGCTAGAGACAACCACTCCAAATAATAACCAAGGTAATGCTGTCACCAAGTGGCTAAAAAATAGAGTTATCGCTTGTTGACTCCAATTCATATTGATCATATATGGGGTGCTAGTGTGATTTCAGTAAATCATACTGAGTCCCCCAATCACAACACCCATATTATTTATTGTGTTGGTTGAGTTTGGTTTTTCGCTTGTAAAACTTCTTCAGCATTAATTCCCTCACCCTGATAGCCAAAATACCACAATGCTGAGGCTGCTTCTGCACGAGTTACCACTTTTTTTGGTTGAAAAAGGGTAGTATAACCAAAGACACGACGGATAACCGCTTGATCTCCATTCTGATAATCAGCATACAGCGATCGTAATACTTTTGGATCAACTTTAGCCACATCTTGAAAACCCCAAGTGTCTCTGACATTATCTATTGTCGCGGTTGGTAAACCTTTGCGAAGATCAAAAGGAACTTTCCAACTCACTAAAATTTCTCTCGTTAAATTAGCCGTAGGTCGAAATAATGTAGCTGTCGTATCACCTGTTAGACTAGATGGAATAATCCCTGCTTCTGCTAATCCTTGAATATAAGGAAAATCGGGATCAGAAACATTAACATCTTGAAATGCAGGTTGTGAAGTTGTTGCACCTAGACGAATTTGTTTTCCTGGGTCATTTTGATAGAATATATTATTTGCTCTCACTAACCAACGCGCAAACTCTCCTCGAGTAATGGTTGTATTTGGACTAAATGAATCACTATTTTGTGAGTTTACAATACCTAAAGTACCTAAGTTTTGGATATGAGTTCGTAAAGGTTCAGCAACTTGAGTTAAATCAGAAAAATTGGTACTTGCTTGTTCTGGTAATTGATTAGGTGATACGGTGGGTGATGGAGTTGGTGACGATGTAACTGTATTTCCTTGTCTAATATAATCAATCGTGAATTGAGTTTCAGAAGAATTTCCAGTTAATGTAATTGTTGTTTGTAATCCATCTTTAGTTGCTACTAATGTATTATTTCCATCAATTGAAGAAAAAGGTGTAAGAATTTGCCAGTTATTGTTTTGAAATTGTTGTTGATAAAAGTCACCAATTTGATTAATTGGATCTGAGGATGACCATTGAGTTTTACCTTGATTTACGGTATTATTTGGGTCAGATGAAATAAGATTAGCAGATGGATATTGTGGAATTTCAGAAGGTAGTGAATTATTAGTTGGTGTACTTCCTACTTCGGGTGTAAGCGTCGGTGTCGGATTATTTTTTAAGTTTGAATCAGGCGCAAATCGACCCTCTAAAAAACTATTGCCACTACAAGCACTCAGTAGACTCAAAAGTGTTGCTAGGAGCATAAAATAAGTAGTACTTATAATCTTTGACATAATATAAAATAACTTAAGCTAGATGAACTTTTTTTAGAAAAGTGTTAATTTTACGAAGAATCAAGGCTTTTAATCCTTTGGTATATTTTTCAAATTGATAATAAAAGAGTATATCGATAATATCTTCTAGAGAAAGATATTTTAAAAAAGAGACTCCTTGATCTATTCTAGCATCGCTATATTCTAAATATACTTTTCGGCTGATTTGCTCTGACCAATTCCAGCGCTTAGAAAAATGTTGTTTCAGTTCCGCTTCATATTTTTGAAAATTTTGTTGATTATGTTCTAGATATTCTTTAATATATTGCTCTGCAACTTCAGCACTTTTCATCGCATATCGTATCCCCTCACCCCCTAAGAAATTAACGGTAGATACCGTATCTCCAATGGCAATGACTTGATCTTTATAATAAATATCATTGAGTCCAGGTGAATAATCTAAAATAGAGCCATGAATATTAATAATATTGTAGTTTTCTATTTGGATATAATCTTGAAGAATTTGATGGATATATTCTTTGATTGGCTTAGTTTTTTGAATAAATTTATGCTGACCTTCTAAAATTGCTGTACCGACTTTAAGCTGATAATTAGACATAGGAAAAATCCAAGAATAACCTTGAGGACTCCATTTATATCCTAAAAAAAATACGAGAGAATCACTATATTTCTGATACGTTTTTTCATCAACTTTAATTAAATATTCTATGCCAATTCCTTTGAAAAACTTAGGCTTATCTTTTTTATTGGGATACATAACGGCTCTAGAATATCCTGTTGCATCGACTAATAATTTAGTTTGTATACTAAATATTTCGCTTCCTTTTTTTTGTAGAAAAACTGTTGTTTTGCCATCTTCAATCAAATACTTTATATAACGACATCCTAACCAAACAACACCGCCATTTTTTGTTACATCTTCTGCTAAAAATTCTCTCAGTTTAGCAAAATCAAAAACTACCCCTAACGGTTGTTTTGCTTGCCAACTTCGATGTATATTAGTCGAACAAATCTCGATATTTTTCCAGTAACGCGAGACAACAGATTCAGGTAAATCATATTGTTGTAGAGTTTCTAGAGGACTTGCAGCACTCGAAAAATTATTCTTATAGAAATCGTCATGCTGTTCAACTAATAAAACCTGATAACCCGCTTTTGCTAATAATCTAGCACAGTGACCACCTGCTGGCCCTGCGCCTACTACTATCACATCAAAAAACTGCATTGATTTAATATTTTAATCCTAACAAATCACTTGGTTTAACGGCTCCTCGTTCCGTAATAATAGCAGTAATTAAGTTTGCTGGAGTAACATCAAAAGCAGGGTTATAATATTCAGTACCTTGGGGACAAATTAACGTTTTTCCAACTTGATAAATTTCCGAAGGATCTCGTTCTTCGATGGGTATTTCTTCCCCAGTTGCTAACTCAAAATCAACCGTTGATAAGGGTGCCGCAACATAAAAAGGGACATTGTGCATCTTTGAAACAACCGCTAAACTGTAAGTACCGATTTTATTGGCAGTATCACCATTTGCCGTAATACGATCGGCCCCAACAATTACCGCATCAATCATACCCTGTTTCATACAATGGGCTGCCATACTATCCGTAATTACAGTAACAGGAATGCCTTCTTGTACACACTCCCACGCCGTTAATTTTGCCCCTTGCAGACGTGGGCGAGTTTCATCCGCAAAAACCCTTAAAAGTCGATTCGCCTCCCAGCAAGCGCGAATAACCCCTAGTGCAGTGCCATATCCAGCAGTAGCTAAAGCCCCTGTATTGCAGTGGGTTAAAATTCTCAGTTGTTTTGGTTCAGTCGGTAAAGCAGCAAGACCATTTTTTCCTATTTCTGCGCAGGTTTGGAGATCTTCGGTTTGGATATCTTGGGCGGTTTTTAGTAAACTATCTCTAATTTCGTCAACTGTGCCTAGTGTTTCATAGGCTGTTCTCATCATACGGGAAATTGCCCAGAATAAGTTTACTGCTGTTGGTCGTGTTTCTCGCAATAATTGGGCTACTTTTTCGAGTTCTTTTAAAAATACGTCAGTTTGCGTTGTTTCAATTTCTTTCGCACCTAAATACATTCCATATGCAGCAGCAACCCCAATAGCTGGCGCACCTCTGACTATCATTGATTTTATAGCATCCGCCATATCCTGACAACGACTGATCTCCACAACCGTGTATTCTTGAGGTAGGCGAGTTTGATCAATGAGAGACACTTTATTATCGTGCCATCGAACGGGATAGATACGGCTAGAAACGAGGGTCATTTATTTATCAAGCGAAAATAGAGTCCGATTTCTATTCTAGACTTTCAAAAGTTGACTTTTACAAAATTCATTTTTCAATTTTGGCTAGTTCTTCTCTTAAAACTCTACGCAAAGTATCCTCTAAAGGTTTATGACTTTGGTTTTGGATGTGTTGACGTAATGCTTCATTAATTAAAGTTTGGTAATTACCACCACCTGCTAGATGTACTTGTTCACGAAACCATTCTAAAATATCGTCATCTATTTGAAGCGTAATACGAGTTTTTCCTAATAATACAGGATTGATCGCTCCTCTCTTACCATGACTAAAATCGTACTCAGTTTTCATATTTAGCCTTCCTCATCTGAGTTTAGTATATACAATTGTACGCTCATGATAAACACAAATATTTCTGCTCGATGTATGGCAATAATATTCAGATTACAGCCGTTTTCCCTGAAAAGTGAGTTTTAATGCTTATTATTGTCCTGAAAATTGATTATTCCCACCAGAAAAAACGATCACTTGATTTTATGTTTACTGTGTACCTAATGACTAAAATAATGATTAAGGATAATGCGATCGGATTTTATGGAACACATTAAAAATTATTACCTGATTACGGATCAGATTGCGACATCAGGACAACCCACATTAGAACAGTTTAGCGAAATTGCTCACGCGGGATATCAAATTGTTATTAATTTAGCACTACCATCATCGGATAATGCTTTAGCTGATGAGGGTGCAATTGTCACTAGATTAGGTATGATCTATATTCATATTCCCGTGATTTGGGATGATCCTAAAATAGAAGATTTGCAATTTTTTTGTGAAGTCATGGGATCTTTGAAAAAACGCAAGGTTTGGATACACTGTGCTTTAAATATGCGAGTTTCCTGTTTTATGTATCTTTATCGCAAGCTCATACTCAAGATTCCCGAAACACAAGCAAAATATCCAATGACAGAACTTTGGCAACCTAACCCAGTTTGGCAAAAATTTATTCACGATGCTGAGATGAGTTTAGTCTAAAAGGGTTTGAAGACCAAACCCCTACAGATGATTATGCAACGACTAAAATATCAGCATTGGTCATCGCTAAACCTGTATTTAAAGTCGCTATTTGTGTTGCTGCGATCGCACCATTACCATCAGGATCGAATAACAATTGACCATTATTGTTATTGTAGATGAAACGATGATTGGAGGTTGTTGCTGCTGCACCTCTGATAAATTGTGTAGATAGAAGTGTTCCCACTGTTAAACTATTACTAAAACCAGCACGAGAGACAACGATCGTATCATCAGTTACATTAAAGTCAGTGATAGTATCCGTTCTTTCGTTGACAGAGTTAAAGACATATCGATCTTGTCCTATTCCTCCCGTAACTGTATCATTCCCTAAACCACCCACTAGAGTATCATTTCCTGCTAGTCCGTTGAGGGTATCATTACCATTACCACCTGTTAGACTATCGTTTCCTGAACTTGCATCATCATTTGCTATAGTTCCTGTAATTGCACTGGCTGTACCTATGTTATAACCTGTACCTGATCTTAGAGTTAGAGATACTGTTTCATTCGATTCTACCGTAGTATCAGGACGAGGATTGATCGCGACAAGAGCTTTATTTTGTCCAGCAGTAAAGGTAACTGTACCTGTTGTCGTATAGCTAGTGGCACCAATTTGATCGTAGTCTGTATTCAGTGTAGCTGTACCCCCTACCGTAAAATTAGTGGTTAGAGCATTGCTTAAACTACCAGTACGGACAAAGGTATATAACAAAAATGATGTACCATCTTCACTGACAACAGTGGGACTAAGAGAAAGAGTAACGGTAGTTGGTGCAGTTTGAGTATCATCATTGGTAATGGTACCTGTTGCACTCGCAGGTGTACCGATACTGTATCCTGTACTACCAGCAAGGGAAAGGATCACAGTTTCACTCGGTTCAACGGTAGTATCTGCTTTAGGATCAACAGTAATGGTTTTGGTACTTGCACCCGCAGCAAAGGTTACACTACCTGTAGATCCATTAAAGCTTGCTGCACCTGTTTGAGTGTAATCTGTAGTTAGAGTAGCTGTACCCCCGACTCCAAAATTGACGGTTAAAGCGTTGGTTAAATTACCAGTACGAGTAAAAGTATAAATTAAATTACCAGTACCATCTTCAGTAACACTTGCAGGGTTGACGGATAGGTTAACGGTAGTTGGTGTTGTTTGTGTATCATCATTTTGAATAGTACCTGTTGCACTATTCTGAGTACCGACGCTATAACCTGTACCTGTAGCAAGGGAAAAGATAACCGTTTCATTCGGTTCAAAGGTTGTATCAGCAGTCGGGTTAACGGTAACAACAGCAGTACTCGCACCCGCAGCAAAATTAATTGTACCTGTTGTACCTGAAAAAGTTGCCCCCGTTTGGGTATAGTCATCGGATGCAGCACTACCCGCAAGGTTAAAATTAACGGTTAAAGCATCCGTTAGACTACCAGTACGGGTAAAGGTATAAATTAAATTATCAATACCATCCTCAATGACAGTAGACGGAGAAACAGTAAGATTGACTGTATTAGCTACGGCAGTTTGTACCTCAAATGCACCAATATCGACAGTAGAGCCAGAAATCCGATTATAACCGATGCCACGCTGATCAACAGGAGTTAATTCTATTGTATTACCATCCCCGTCTAGATCAAATTGATCTTCTGCTACTTCGTTGTTATTTCCTGCATTAATCGCAGGACTATTCGATAATAAAGCATGGGTTAAGGTTGCACCGCCATTATTTTGTAATGGGCCAAGTAAAGGATTAACATTAAGTAAGTCTGAACCACCAAAACTTGTACTACCTGTAGTATTACCTATTAAGTTATTGCCATTGGAGACAAAAGAACCTGATACATCAGGATTTTTATTAGAAGTACCGCTATTATTAGGTGTATCGAAGTTCCCCGCGATAATATTATTACTTAAGATAATGGTTCCTGAATATCGATAAATACCACCACCATCACCACTACTATTATTATCTGCATCAGCCGTATTATTAGTAACCGTGACATTTGTTAAATTAGTAACGCCAGATTCAAAGTATATTCCACCACCCTCGCGATTGGCTTTGTTACTACTAATGGTACTATTAATAAATGTAGCAGTGCCACGATTCAAATAGATCCCGCCACCACGATAATAACTTAAGTTATTAGCAACAGTACTATTAACTACATTTATTGTTCCGTCATTATTAAAAATACCACCGCCACCATGATAATCAGTCGAGTTATTAGCAACAGTACTATAGAATAGAGTAATGGTACCCTCATTGTAGATCCCACCGCCATGACTACTACTGTTCTCTACGACACTGCTATTAACTAAAGTCAGTTGACCAGTATTATAAATACCTCCACCATAATTTATTTTTCCTTTTGTAACAACTACATTTTCTAGTTGTAGCTTTCCACCATTCAAAACATTAAAAATACGATCGCGCTGTGCTAAACCGACTGCATCAATAATAGCGGGTTGACTTCCCTGTGTTTTAATAGTGACATTACTACCATTAATTAGATCTAAATCTCCTAATAGACCTGTATTGTCATTACCACTTAGTGTAAGTCTGTACCGTAAGCTACTTGTGAGAACAATCTCATAGTCATTGTTAATATTTTGATTCGCAATGAGGATCGCATCTCTGAGGGATAAACCATTAGTTGCGTTACCATCATTTTGATCGGATGTTGTATTTACTGTGAGAGTAATAACAGCTAATGGTGTGATAGCTTGGGGTGTTAAAACAAGCTCAAGTCTGGTAGAAAAATCACTTTTTAGGGAAGAAGGTGAAGGGGTATTAGAGAGAGCATTTATACTAAAAAGGTCTTCAATGCCGAGATTTTCGGTGTACCGAAAATCTCGAATCGCGCTATTTTTCGAGACTGAAAGGGGTTGCTCTGCCGTTAAATCAAAGTTTTCTTCATAATTTAGAAAATCAGACAGATTGAGATTATTATTAGACATATATGTTACTCAAATTTTGTAACGAGGTTGCATTATTTCTCATAGTATATAGGCGATCAAACATTTCTGAATATACTTTGATTATTAAGAATTATATTTATTGTTGTAATGCCTATTTAGAGGAGGCTTCATCTCAATAAAAAATTTTTTTGTCGCCCAAAAGAGCTAAATATAAATTTTTAATAAAAATTGTATTAATTTATGTAACTTTAATGTTGCCTTATTAAATTAGTTATGCTGAAAGTTGTTGCAAATGATTAAGAATATCTCATCAAGACAGAAAAAAATTGCCCACAAGCCGAAGCTTAAGGCTATGATATTGTGTTTTCAGTAAAATTACGGTTGTAAGTGTTGTCTAACTAGATTAATATCTAGTTTTAAGCGATCGGCAATTTGTTCAGCGTTTAACCCCAATTCATGTAACAAGGGAATCATTTCCAATTTTTGTTCTAGCTTGCCTTCTTCAAAAGTTTCCTGATAAAAGCGAGTTTGTTTAAGATCATCTAATTTCAACATTGCTGCTACCTCTTGACGACTCAATTGGGGAAATTTGTAAACGATGATGGTTTCGATAACATCGATAATCTGTCTAGAAAGCGGAAGATCGGTTATCTCTGTATTAACACGCTCTAAGAGGTTTGGCGCGGTTTGACTTGCCACAATCGGTGATTGTACAATTAACTTGACAATGGCTAATCCTAATGATATCTCTTCAATCGCTCCCACTTGGTCAAGATATATGATTTGTAGATGACGAGATACTAAAGCTTGATAGCGGGATGGTATTTCGACATCATTACTGGTTAAGTCAAAAATTACAATTGCTAACCATTCGGGGTTAGTCGGGCGATATTGACCAAAATAAAGAAAAATACTAGAAAATAGGCGATCATAAAAATCTTCTTCTCGATAAAACTGAACTTCGACAAAATAAAGCGGATATTGACTGGCATCTTCAGGGGGTGAGAAAATCCCATCAAGTCGAAAAGAACGTTGTTTAATTTCTGGGGCAATAAATTGATAAATCTCAGATGGTATATTCGGTTGATTGATAATTTCAAAAAATATCTGGGGAAATTCTTGAAAAAGTTGATAAAAAATTGCGTCTGTTTTCACGCGGATTTGTTTTACTAAATTAATATCTAATTTTAAGCGATCGGCAATTTGTTCAGCACTTAAACCCAATTCATGTAATAAGGGAATCATTTCTATCTTGTGTTCTAGACGACCTTCTTCTCGACCCTCTTCTCGACCCTCTTCAAAAGTTTCCTGATAAAAGCGAGTTTGTTTGAGTCCTTCTAATCTCAACATATAGCTATAATATTAAAATTACTTTTGAATTAAATTACGGTTGTAAGTGTTGTCTAACTAGATTTAGGTCTAATTTTAAGCGCTCGGCAATTTGTTCAGCGTTTAACCCCAATTCATGTAACAAAGGAATCATTTCGATCTGCTTTTCCAAGCGACCTTCTTCTCGACCCTCTTCTTTACCCTCTTCAAAAGTTTCTTGATAAAAGCGAGTTTGTTTTATCCCTTCTAAATTCAACATTTCTGCTATCTCCTGACTACTCAATTGAGGAAATTTGTAAACGATAATGGTTTCGATAACATCGATAATCTGTCTAGAAAGCGGAAGATCGGTTATCTCTGTATTAACACGCTCTAAGAGGTTTGGCGCGGTTTGACTTGCCACAATCGGTGATTGTACAATTAACTTGACAATGGCTAATCCTAATGATATCTCTTCAATCGCTCCCACTTGGTCAAGATATATGATTTGTAGATGACGAGATACTAAAGCTTGATAGCGGGATGGTATTTCGACATCATTACTGGTTAAGTCAAAAATTACAATTGCTAACCATTCGGGGTTAGTCGGGCGATATTGACCAAAATAAAGAAAAATACTAGAAAATAGGCGATCATAAAAATCTTCTTCTCGATAAAACTGAACTTCGACAAAATAAAGCGGATATTGACTTGCATCTTCAGGGGGTGAGAAAATCCCATCAAGTCGAAAAGAACGTTGTTTGACTTCGGGTGCAATAAACTGATAGATGTGGGATGGAATGTTTGGTTGATTGATAATTTCAAAAAATATCTGGGGAAATTCTTGAAAAAGTTGATAAAAAATTGCGTCTGTTTTCACGCGAATTTGAGATTAGGTGTAATCGATTATTATAGGAGGAAAGGGCTTTTTTTAATCAGCCGTAGGGATTTATCATAAAAGTATCCACCACAGAGTAAGCGCATGACAGCCACACGAATTATCGAAATCTTACGCAACAGTCAACCCGATGAAACGGTGACGATACAAGGATGGGTGAGAACGAAACGAGAACTTAAAGAATTTACTTTTATGGAAGTTAATGACGGTTCTTCCCTTGCTAACCTTCAAGTTATCCTAGAACCGAACATCCCCAATTATGATATTCTCCTGAAACAACTCGGTACAGGTGCATCGGTGCAAGTTTCGGGGGTATTGGTTCCTTCTCTGGGAAAAGAACAACGTATCGAACTCAAAGCAACAGAAGTCATCCTATACGGTACAGCAGACGCAGAAACATACCCACTACAAAAAAAACGTCATTCTTTTGAATTTTTGCGGGATATTGGACATTTGCGCTGTCGAACCAATACACTTGGTGCAGTGATGCGGGTTCGGAATGCTTGCGCTACGGCAATACACCAGTTTTACCAAGAACGGGGTTTTATGTGGGTGCATACTCCTATTATTACCGCCAATGACTGTGAGGGAGCAGGAGAGTTATTCACAGTGACTAACTTTAATTTGGACAAAATCCCCCGCAAGAAAGAAGACCAAAATATCGATTTTTCCCAAGATTTCTTTGCAAAACGCGCTTATTTAACCGTTAGTGGGCAATTAGAAGCGGAAGTAATGGCGATGGCGTTTCAAAATGTATATACGTTTGGCCCAACGTTTCGCGCCGAAAACTCCAACACTTCTCGCCATTTGGCAGAGTTTTGGATGGTTGAGCCAGAAATGGCATTTTGTGATTTGGAAGGGGATCAGAACCTCGCAGAAGCCTTCCTGAAACACATTTTTAAAGCGGTTCTAGTGAGTTGTCCCGAAGATATGAAATTTTTTAATGATCGCATTGATAACACTGTTTTAGTAACTGCCGAAAATATCATTAATAATGAGTTCGGACGTATTACTTATACCGAAGCGATCGCCCTCCTCGAAAAATGCAGTAAGAAATTTGAATACCCTGTAGAATGGGGCGTTGATCTACAATCAGAACACGAACGCTATTTAGCGGAAGAACATTTCAAAAAACCCGTTATCGTCACTAACTATCCAAAAACCATTAAAGCGTTTTATATGCGTCTCAATGATGATGATAAAACAGTAGCAGCAATGGATGTTCTAGCCCCTAAAATTGGCGAAATTATTGGGGGTTCACAAAGAGAAGAAAGATTAAATGTTCTAGAACGTCGTATCCGTGAACAAGGAATGCAACCCGAAGATTTATGGTGGTATTTAGATTTACGGCGTTTTGGTACGGTTCCTCATGCGGGTTTCGGTTTAGGGTTTGAACGAGTTGTCCAATTTATGACAGGAATGGGGAATATTCGAGATGTAATTCCTTTTCCACGAACTCCCCAAAGTGCCGAATTTTAGTTAGGTCGGTTTTAAATCAATAAGAGTACGCTAGTATTAGTTTAATCCTTTTTTCTGTGATGCCGATGTCTTTGACTCAAGATCTAGAACCGAAAAGCATCCTAGAAGATGTAATTTTTCCACCTGGCGACTTATTGAGCGATGAACCGCCCTTGGAAACCGAACTACATCTACGGCAAATTATGTTAGTGCTGCAATGCTTAGAAAGAATTTGGAAGATCGCCAAGATTTCTATGCTTGCGGTAATCTGACTATTTACTATAGCCCTCCTCAACGCAAATCTGAGCAGTTTCGCGGGCCAGATTTTTTCGTTGTTTTGGGGACTGAACGCAAACCTCGTAAAAGTTGGGTGATTTGGGAAGAAGATGGAAAATATCCTAATGTTATTGTGGAAATTCTGTCATCTAAAACCGCTAAAACCGATAGAGGATTAAAAAAACAAATCTATCAAGATACCTTTCGCACTCCTGATTATTTTTGGTTTGATCCTGAAAATCTTGAATTTCAGGGATTTCATCTACTAGATGGTCAATATCAGCCCCTACAACCTAATCCTAATGGCTGGTTATGGAGTCAGCAATTAGAATTATATTTAGGCATTCAAGAGCGAAAACTGCGCTTATTTACAGCACAAGGACAGTTAATTCCTACACCAGAAGAAGCTGCTCAGAAAGCCGAATCTGAGTTAGCATCAGAAAAAGCACGATCGCAAAAACTCGCTCAAAAGCTACAAGACATGGGAATTGATTTATCAGAATTATAGAGTAATAAATTTAATAGTGATGGCTCTTTCTCTGGGGAGAGTCGCTTTTATCACATCTGACAGAGGACAAAACATAAGGCTTTTAATTTAGATGGTAAGAAGCAAAAAGAAATTATAAAAGCCAAAATTGGAGATTTTTAAGATGAATAAATTCTTATTAGCAACTCTAGCTCTATCTGTTTTTCCCGTGTTAGGTGGCGTACCGAATAGGGCAGTAGCCAACCCATCTTACACCATTGCACAGACTACATCTGCTCCACAAATTTCTAGTTTTAGCGTCGAATCTGTCGATGATTTATCTCCTGGGCGTGAATTGGTGTTTAGCTTAGAAGGCACCCCTAAATCTAAAGTAACCATGAGTATTGGCACAGTTGCTAGTAATATTCCCATGCGTGAGGTACGATCGGGATATTATGAGGCACGCTACACCATTCGTAGTCAAGACCGTATCACTGATCAAACAGCAATTCAAGCTAATCTACAACAAGGAAATCGCGGGGCAACTGCAAGACTACAAGAACCTTTAATCGCTAGGGAAAATACTCAAGACTCGACCAATAGAGCTTTATCAATTGAGCAATTTACTGCAAAAACCGTAGATAATTTTGAGCCTGGGACTGAGTTAGTTTTTATGCTCGATGGTACTCCTAAAGCAAACGCTACCTATTCAATTGATGGTGTCACCTACGACCAACCCATGCGCGAGGTATCCGAAGGACGCTATGAGGGACGTTATGTAATTCGTCGTCAAGATGCTTTCCCTAGTTCGGGTGTGCAAGTGACAGCTAGTTTAGAAAAGGGTGAACGTACAGTACGGGCCCGTTTGGATCGCGATTTAGTCGCCAGCAATAGTTCTAGTTCTAGTAGTACAGAATTACCATTAGAGATCGTCAGCCCGAACAATAATAGTGAAATTAATGGCACAGTAGAAGTTGTCGGAAAAAGTGCGCCAAATTCAACAGTTACAATTAACGTCACTGCACAAAATAACTTAGTAGGTGTAGTGGGTGTCAATCGCAATGTCTTTTCTAAAACTGTTCAAGCAGATGGTCAAGGGAATTTTAGCTTTAGCTTTAAACCATCAAATATCCTACCTGGTACGCGCTATGAGATTAGTCTAAATGCGACTAAAGGGACTCAAACTAACGAGGAAACTTTAGTTTTAGTACAACGTTAATTTATAACAAGAGTTATTAGGTCAATGTGAATCATTTCATAATGATTTAATGTACATTGATCTAATAGCTAATTTGCAACGTTACCGATGCTTGTACAGTCTGTTCTCCACCAACAACAGGAGTACTAACATCAGCCGATGCTCTAGACAGTTGCTCGCTATAAAATTTAGGTTGGGGAGGATTTGCGCCATTAATTTGTATGCTGACTACATCTTTAGCTGTTAAATTCAAGGCTCTTAAAACTGCGTCTGATTGTTGTTGTGCGTCTTGGGTTGCTCTTTTGAGGGCTTCTTTTTGAGCTACTGCGATCGCATCATCCGTTGCTGTAAAACTGACCCCATCAATACGAGTCGCTCCCTTTTGCACTGCTTCATCTAATAAAGTTCCTATTTGTTCCGTTTTGAGACGAAAACTAACTGTATTTGTGCCAATATAACCGATTAATCGTCTTTGATTATTGCTAAAATCATAATTTGGTTGTAACCCGATACCTGTCGTTTGTAACCGTTCGACATTTCGAGAACGCAAAAAATCCACAACGGCTGATGTTTGCTTTGCGACTTGCTGCTGTACTTCTGTTGCTGTTTTTCCTTGAACTTCTACACCGAGTTGTACTTGAGTTAGGGACGTTGGAATTCTTTCGACTCCTTGCCCTGTAACCGTCAGAGTTTGTAATACTTTTTCTTGAGCGAGTACGGGATTCATCATCGTTAGATTCAGAAAAAGACCAATTGTTGGGACGAGTGCTAAGGATTGACGAATTAGATTTTTTTTCACACTTTATTCGGGAAAAAACTGGATATTCTAGATCTACAGTAGCAGGAATCGGTACCTAAGTTCCTGCTACAAAAATCTTATCGGGTTGGGGAAATCGGTTGAGGTTGTGTAACGGGTTTAAGTTGGTTAGTACCTCTTTCCATAGGGTTTTTCATCTCGGTTGAATTCATTAAGTTAGTCGGATTAGAAGCACCAGGCTGTCCGATTGAAGGGGTTTTCCCTTGACAATTGGTAGTAGTGTTACTGTTTGGTGAAGGCTGAGTTTCTGTAGTAGAAGGAGTAACTTCTGTTTCCATTGGAGGTTTATCCGTAGTTTGGGACATCTCTGTGTCTTGAGATGTTGGTTTAATATTGGTTAAATCTTGCGCCTTGAGTGAAGGAATAAAACTAGCAGCACTCAAAATTACTAAAAGGCTCGGAACGAATAAAGGCTGAAAGCGAACGTTCATAATAGTCTCCTGATGACAAAACAAATTCATTAATCTGAATTTATTTTTTATAGTAACAGCAAAAAGTTAAGAAAACGAGCATATAAAAGTTTAATTTAATATCTATTTATTTCTACTTATTTCTCTTTTATTCTATTTAGAAAAGCTCAATTTAAATAATGTTTTTCACGAAATATCATTCTGATGGGCTTGACATAGAAAAACTAAAATTTTTTAACTGAATTGCTTTGACTGAACTCAAAAAAAATGCGATTTGTTATTCAGAAGTACAATAAATAGCAATGTTATACTTGATTTTCGACGTATAAGCTCAAAAAAGAAAGATTAAAAAACAGTCACAATGCACAGAAGGAATTTTCTTAATAAGACTGGAACGTTAGGAATAGGACTGATGACTACTCGTTTTTTACAGTCGAGTCATCACTGTTTCATCACACCACCCCAAACAGAAGGCCCTTTTTATCCGCTAGAATTTCCTATTGACCAAGATACAGATCTAACATATGTTACAGGACACCAAGGAGACGCATTGGGTGAAAAAATCCGCTCGTTTTTTACAGTCGAGTCATCACTGTTTCATCACACCACCCCAAACAGAAGGCCCTTTTTATCCGCTAGAATTTCCTATTGACCAAGATACAGATCTAACATATGTTACAGGACACCAAGGAGACGCATTGGGTGAAAAAATCCGCATTATTGGCCGTATATTGACACCCGATTGTCAGCCGATTACAAATGCTAGAGTTGAAATATGGCAAGCGTGTGCATCAGGAAGATATCGACACGAGTATGACGGCAACTCTGCACCAGTCGATCCAAATTTTCAGTACTGGGGTTATGCGATGACTCAGCAAAATGGTCAATATGCGTTCACAACCGTTAAACCAGGGGGCTATCCTGTAACTCGTGACTGGCAAAGACCCCCGCATATTCACTTTAAAGTCATTGCACCAAGTCTTCCTCCCCTAATCACACAACTCTATTTTGAGGAAGAACAAGAACTTAATCAAGGCGATCGCATTCTACAACGTATTCCGATTGAGCAACGGTCTTTAGTAACCACTAAACTAAAAACAGACCCGAAAGATAGCAGACGGGTCGGTCAGTTTGATATTATACTGGGACAATCTGAGGTTAAAAAAGTTACGCCACATTTAGACTCACATCAAAGCTGATTTAGCCTAAGTTGGAGCATTAGCCACTAATTTCCACTGGTGATCTTGTGATAGGGTGTCTTGCAACCGCTCAAAAAGCTGACGGCAATGATTATTACTTTGTAAGGGAAGTTCATCATTTTTAACAACTAAGTTAACTTGAATTCCTTGATTTGTAGCGGTTGTACTATCGATTAAAACTTCTACCGTTACTAATTTGGAAAATAAAATCCTACCTGGAGTTTCTCGCGCCATTATATAATCAATTGTATGATAGATAATATCAAAATTACAAAATTTTAAGACTTCACTCAAGGCGGGTTTTAGTTCTTCTAGAGGAGCTTTTGCTAGGTAAGAGCAGAGATATCGAGCCATAATTTTAAAAGTTTGTTGATGATTTCAAACTATACTTTGATGATAACGAATGTTCAGATGAATTGCTCAGAACTAATCGGACAACCACAAGCAATAGAATTACTAAAGCAAGCGATTCAACGCGATCGTCTTGCTCCTGCATATCTATTTGTGGGTGCTAATGGTATAGGACGTTCTTTAGCCGCAAAATGTTTCTGTGAGTCTTTACTAAGTTTTGGACTCACTTTAGAAAAATCTTCTCTAGCACAAAAACGTTTATTAGCAAATAATCATCCCGACTTACTCTGGGTACAACCGACTTATCAACATCAAGGACAACTTTTAACAGCAAAAGAAGCCGAAAATGCAGGATTAAAACGCAAAGCCCCCCCACAAATTCGGATTGAACAAGTTAGAGAAATTATTTATTTCTTAAGTCGTCCTCCTTTAGAATCATTTCGCTCAGTTATTGTTATTGAAGATGCTCACACGATGACAGAAGCGGCAGCTAATGCTTTACTAAAAACATTGGAAGAACCGGGCAAAGCAACACTTATTTTAATTGCTCCAAGTACAGATTCACTTTTACCGACTTTAGTTTCTCGTTGTCAGCGTATTCCGTTTTATCGTCTTTCATCTGAGCAGATGGCACACGTTTTAAAAGTAAATCAATATGAAGAAATATTAAACTATCCTGAACTTTTAGTCATGGCTGCGGGTAGCCCTGGAGAAGCGATCACATCTTACAGTTATTTACAATCAATTCCTGTTGAATTACAACAGCAATTAACTCATTTACCCAAATCACCGATTAAAATTTTAGAACTAGCCAAAAAACTCGCCCAAGACTTAGAAAATGATGTCCAATTATGGTTAGTAGACTATTTGCAGCAATATTACTGGAAACAAAGCCAAAATCCCCAAAAACTAGAAACACTTGAAAAAGCTCGGCAATGCTTATTAAATTATGTACAGCCCCGTTTAGTTTGGGAATGCACATTATTAGATTTATGTTAAGGCTGATAGATCGAGCATGGACGATGATCCTGAGCAATTTCTACTACTAAATCAACATATCGAGGATCTCGTATCAAAGGTTTAATATAAAGTACTGGGTGAAGCGATCGCCAAAAATAGTAAACAAAGTTTTGAACTTCTGCATTACTCATTCCCGTGTGTTGTGATGCAATCATTTGATGTTCGGCTTCAATACGCCAAGCCATACTCCAGCGATAATCTTGAGGATATAATACGATTAAACTATCCAATTTTTCCCAAAGTGGTAAATATTCTTTTAAACGACGGCGATTATCTCTGGCAAATTGCAAATATTTTAGCGTAATAACTTCGGCCACTTCGCGGGGCAGTGACTGATTAAAAAATGTTTTTTCAACAGGACGAACTCCAACAAACCAACCTTCAAATAAAACTAGATCAACATCATGGACAAATTCAGGCGATGAAAGACGATCCCCCTCACCGTGATGTAAAGCTTTATTAAAACGTGGAATAGAGATTAATTCTTTGGGTTTGGCTTGCAGTAGGTGATTAAAGGTTTTAAGAGCTAAATTGAGATCATGGGTTCCAGGGGGGCCACGTCGCACCAAACGCGGATCTTTAACTTTTAATTGTTGACGTTCTGCATAGGTTTTATAAAAATCATCAATTGAAATACCGATCGCTTTGTATCCCAAATACTGTAACAAAAGACAAACAATTTGAGTTAAAGTGGTTTTTCCCGTTCCTTGTCCCCCTAAAATTCCTTGGATCAAAGGTCTTGATAAATTTTTTTTCTTTTGGGCTAATTGAAGCGTTAAAGGAAGCCACAAAACCCATAATGTTTCGATAATCGTTTCTTCTGATAGAAAACCTAGGGTTTGACAGATCTTAATCATACGATCGCAAGAATAGCTAAAAAGTTTAGCCCTATGTCTCATCTCACGTTCACCGTTCAACAGAGTTAGATTAAAAGCTGTAGCGCGTCCAGACTCAAATTCTAGTTTAAGCAGATGATGGATGTCTGCTGAATTAAAACGCTGTTCGCTACGCCAACGTTGCAGAATCTCATAAGATTGTTGCTCTAACATCCTAAAACTTAATTTTACGAGCCAAGTTTGAAGGCTTCAAGAAATAAACTATACATTAATCCAATTTTAAAAATATTGAGTTGAGCGAGCCATAACGGGCGTTGATTGACTCTCAAGAGAAGACTACGACTATAAAACAAACGGCTAACCACTTCGATAAATAAAACAAGCAAAGCCGACGCAACAACATCCAAAGCCCCTCTTTGTCCTGCGATTGTCGAAACAGCCGAGCCAACAAAAAAGCCCAACAATAACATCATAATCCCTAACAAAATTCGTCGCCAAGGATTATCAGTTAGTTGAGTTAGACGATTTCCAGCCGTATCAAACAGGGTACTAAGGCGAGTGCGCTGCATAAGTCATTCATAAACTGCTTTTTTAAGCTGGTAGTATTTTACTTGGTCAGACGGTTAAGAAGCCATAAAGAAATAGAAAGACCAATAAAATGAACCGTAAAAATTGCTGTATTTGCTTGAATATCAAAAATATTAGCAGAATTCAGAATACAACCGCCCTGCACCACATTTGAGCCAGTTTGAGAAAATGACTTAATCAAAGCATCACCGACAGAAGACTGAGTGCCGATGAGAGAGAAAAACATCCCAACTAGATTAATGATCAAACCTTGTTTAATCAATTGCTGTGTTTCGACTCGTTTCGGACGTTCACTTGCTTCTGTGACTCTTAATGTTCTCCCTAAACTAAAATAACGCCACGCAAAATAGATACTAAGGAGTAGGGCAAATAATCCACCGACTGCCCAGAAACTACCTACCCCACCTGTTCTGTTACGGCTAGTTAGTACACTTGCACCGACGGGAACACAAGAAATAATTCCCAAAATAAACTCAGCCCAAAATTTCCCCAGTCCCCAACGTCTGAGCAGACTTGATGCAGCTTGAACTGAAGCGGGTATTGACGCAGAAAGATCAGAATCTCTAGACATATATTATTGATCGATTAGAAGTTAAAAGATTTATGCGCTGGTCAATCTGTCTTAAGACTCATGACTAACATATTCTCTCTTTTACCATTTTGATCTTTTTTCGATCACTTGACTACATTAAGTGGGGGTTGTATGGGGAGTGCCTAAAATTCACTTGCCAAATGACCTAAAAAACGATTATGATTAGCTTATTGATCTGTTTTTAATCAATGCTTAAAGATCAAAGTAGTCAGAAACGCTGAAAAGCTAATCTGATGAAGGATGTGGTAGTACATCCCGTAAGAGGAAAAGCTTACAAAGTAGCGATCGGTTATATCTAACCATTAAGTTACATACTATTAAGGAGCAATGAAGTTAATCAAAAAATCGTAAATCAAAAGCTCACAACTAACCCGTAAGCGTGCATTGTATGTTATCGAGGCAATCTATCGGAGTCGCCATAGATTCGGTTAAAAGAACCGATGCTCAAGATTTTGCGAACTTAATGCCTAGACCTGGTTGGCAAAGTGGTTTAGGTAGATTAAAAGGTGATCATTTGTAGCGATCGCCAAGGTACACAAGATTGGGACAGTAATCTAAATGATCTGTTACGGAAGACAGTTATAGAGTGTAGAACCTGTGCTTGTTGAGTGAGAGCTTATCAGTGTAGGTAAAGACTCCATTCTTCTAACCTTAGTTTCGCTTAGTCAAAATAAAACACTTTAAATCAGTTTAAGTACTGGTAGACCCGTCCCATTTATTTTATTGCCAAAAAAGCAAAACTTAAAAACTGGAATTAAATTTCCAGAACAATCATAATTTTTATGAGTACCAATGCTCTTTTAAGTCCAAATTATCTTTTACAGTCATATCAACAAGGACACCGTAACTTTCGTGAAGCCAAATTGTATCGAGCCAACTTCAAGAAAGCTACGCTTAACCGAATTAATCTTAGTCGTGCCGAGTTACAACAAAGTGACTTGAGTAAAGGAACTTTCATCAGTGCAAATTTAAGTGATGCAAATTTAAAACGAGCGAACTTAAATCAAGCGATTTTGATTGAAGCGACCTTAACTCATACTAATTTAACTGAAGCAACATTAGTTAAAGCCAATTTAAGCGGTGCAATTCTAAGTAATATTATTCTCAAAAAAGCCGACTTGAGTCAAGCGTGTTTAGTGGGTGCAAGTCTAGTATTTGCTCATTTGTCAAAAGCTAACCTTGAAAAAGCAGATTTAACAGGTGTTAGCTTAACTAATGCCATCCTTGAGCAAACCAACTTACAACAAGCGATTTTAAATCGTGCGATTCTTTCAAACGCCAATTTGACTCAAGCTAATCTTAAAAAAGCGAGTCTGATCAAAGCTTATCTTTATCGAGCTAATTTACAAGAAATTAACCTACAAGGTGCAGATCTCAGATACGCAGATTTACGTCAGGTTAATCTCAAAGGTGCAAATCTTAAAGATGCCAACCTAGAAGGAGCTAACTTGAGTAGTGCTGACCTAACCAGCGCAAATCTTAAAGGTGCGAATTTAGAAGGCGCGGAATTGAGCAAAGCTAACCTGCAACGAGCCAATTTAACCAGTGCTAATTTATCAGGCTGTAATTTAGTTAATGCTAACTTATGCGATGCCGACTTATCCAAAGCGAATTTGAGTCAAGCTGGCTTATTATTAACTCATTTGGTGGGAGCTAATTTAAAAAAGGCAAATCTTAATCAAGCTAATTTAATTGGAGCTATCTTAGCGGAAACTAACTTACTAGCCGCTTCATTAGAAGAAACCATTATGCCCAATGGTAGTAGAGGATAGGGTTTCAGTCATTTGTCTTGCTTAAGACAGATGATACTTAAACAAAAGTTAATAAATTCTTTACCTTAGCTATTGAGTAGCTAGGGAATTTGTGTTATGCTTAGAAGTCTTGGAATAAAATATCTGTGGAGTAAAGAATAAAAAATGACCAAACTGGGTACCCATTTGATTGTCGATGCTTGGAACGCCCCCGCAGACCTTCTTAATGATGCAGACCGAATTCGTCAAGCTCTTCTTGAAGGAATTACGGCAGGTGAAGCAACGTTAATCGATTTGTGCGTCCACCAGTTCAGTCCTCACGGAGTGACCGCGACCGCAACATTATCGGAATCACATATTGCTATTCACACTTGGCCAGAACTGGGCTACTTTGCTGCGGACATCTTTTTCTGTGGTCGAGGAAAACCAGAAGAAGCGATGAAAATTGTCATTAAAGCCCTAAAAGCAGGAGACTACAGTATCACCGATCTAACAAGAGGTTATCCTTCGGGTGCTGATGCAAATGGACATTTAGAGACTTTTTCGGCTAAATCTCTTAAAGAAATTGCAGGAGTAGCGTAAGCATTCTTGACAAAAGCGACTAGAATAAAAGAAAAGTCGCTTATTATTGCTCTTAAACAGTGTGATTAGGATAATTATCATCTTGATCCTAGCTTTAATACCTTCTGTATTCGGTCTGGAAATTGTTCGGCGATCGCAACGAAGATTCCAAGCCAGAATGAGACGGATTCGTTCTGAGCCTGTTTATCCAGTAGCAATAGTAAGCGACTTTTTAGACGTTTGTGAAGACCAAACATTTTTGATCGGCGAGATCAGTTGTTTTTACAATGCGCGATCGCCTCATTTGCGCTGTGCTATTAATCCGAGTGGCCCTTGTGAAGGATGTTTGCATTACAAAGCCAGATGATTATAGCAAATCAGATTAATTAACATAATTTTTTTTAACTTTTTCCCCATAGTTCCCTCTCCATATATAGACAGATTCCTCTAACCTTGCCCCACCTCACAGAAGGGGGCTAGGGAGCGGTGGAGGGGGGTTAGGAGAAGTCAGTAATCTAAAGATTATATTTTCCTTTGCTATCGGGACTATCAATGCGAGGTAGACCCATACTATAGTTTTTCACTCTTGCATCAAGGTTATAACTAATTTCTCCTTTTTGAAGCAAAGAACGGATAAAATGCTCTAACTCAGACCCAATTCGACGCAAATTATATTCGGTTAAATCTTGTCCGCTATAAGATTCGACTAATTCATCAAATTTACGATAAACTTTTTGCAAATCGACTTCATCCCAGATAAATTCATTATCTGGATCAATATCGAGCGTCAAAACCTTATCACTCTCTACTAATTCATTGCCTTCTACTTCGGCTGTATAAATACGAATATGACGGGTCGTAGACTTCAACAGCATAAATAATTTGGGTTTATGTTAAAAATTGCTCTACTCGATTTTGACACGCTTTGGTCAGAAAAAGAAATCAAGAATGTGACCAATAATTATCATAGATAAAAATAGTTACCTGTTACATTTCTTAAGATTGTGTGTGGCTTCGTACCTTATGCGGTTAAGCTTCAGTAATTTATAACTGTCTTAGGACGTATTAATATTCAATAGGAGTAACACTATGCTTGAAGTCATCAACAACCTTTTTACTTCAAGCCCTTTTATCCCTCACGGACATTGTTATCTATGGAAATCGGATTTAGTCTGGCTTCATCTGGTATCTGATGGATTAATTGCCTTAGCCTATTATTCTATTCCGATTAGTCTTTTGTACTTTGTTCGCCGACGTGTAGACTTACCCTACGCTTGGATGTTTTTATTATTTGGGGGATTTATCATCGCCTGTGGCACAACTCACATTATAGAGATTTGGACGCTTTGGTATCCGACTTATTGGCTATCTGGAATCATCAAAGCAATGACGGCTCTTATTTCCGTCACCACAGCAAGTATGCTTGTACCGTTAATTCCCAAAGCTTTAGCACTTCCAAGTCCCGCCGTTTTAGAACGTGAAATAATAGAACGTAAACAGGCTCAAACCGCCTTAAAACAGGCTCACGATGAATTAGAAATCCGAGTCAGAGAACGGACTGAGGAAATTGTCAAAGCTAACCAGAAATTATCGATAGAAATTATAGAACGGGAGCAAACCCAAAAAGCACTCCAACAAAGCGAAAGTCAAAATAAGGCCATAATTGCAGCGATTCCCGATTTGCTGTTGCGTGTCAAAAAGGATGGTTTTTGTATTGATTGTAGAGTGCCAAAAGATATCAATTTAGAAAGCTTTGTTCCCATTACTCACCATCTTTCTGAGGTTTTGCCAGCCAAGTTAGTACAAAATCAATTGGAATACATCGAGCAAGCACTGACGACAAAAGAATTACAAGTTTATGAGCATCAATTTTTTAAATACGACAGATTAGCTTATGAAGAAATACGGATTACTCCACTTAACCATGATGAAGTACTGATTATCGTGCGAGATATTACGACTCGCAAACAATTAGAAGAAAAACTGCATACATACAAAACTGAACTAGAACAACGGGTACAAGAACGTACCAAGCAGCTATTAGAGACGAATCAAGCCCTACAGCAAAGTGAAGCCCGATATCGTGCGATCGTCGATGATCAAACCGAACTGATTACTCGATTTCAAAGCGATGGGACATTGACTTTTATTAATGATGCTTATTGTCGTTATTTTGGGGTGAGAAAAGAAGAATTAATTGGGAACTGTTATGAACCTCTTATTGTTGAAGATGATCGAGAACAGGTCGCAAAACTGATTAACTCAATCTCTGTAGTCAATCCCGTAGTCACGATCGAAAATCGTGTCATTGTGGGTGGACAGATTCGCTGGACACAATGGATTAATCGTATGATCTTAGACGAACAGGGACGATTTTTAGAGTATCAATCTGTTGGGCGTGATACCACAGAGGTTAAACAAGCAGAAACAATTATTACGAGATCACGAGACTTTTATCTTGCTCTTTTTGAAAAATTCCCGACCTTGATCTGGCGTTCTGATGTAAATGCTCAATGCAACTATTTTAATCAAACTTGGTTAGACTTTACAGGTCGAACCATCGAGCAAGAAATGGGAGATGGTTGGTTAGAAGGGGTACATCCTGAAGACTTATATTACTGTCTAGAAACTTATCTCGAAACGATTCAAGCTCGTCAAACATTAATTATGGAGTATCGTTTGCGTCGTTATGATGGGGTATATTGCTGGCTGGCTAATTATGGCGTACCTTTTTATGATCTTGATGGCAATTTTGCGGGATATATTGGTTCTTGTTATCTTATTGACGCTCGTAAACAGGCTGAAGCTGCCCTTCAGAATGCTTACGAAGAATTAGAACAACGGGTTAAAGAACGCACCACCGATCTAGCCCACGCTAACCAAGAATTGCAAACCGAAATTGCAGAACGTAAACGGGCTGAGGAACAAATTAAGACATCACTGAAAGAAAAAGAGGTTTTGTTACAGGAAATCCATCATCGCGTTAAAAATAATCTGCAAGTGATTTGTAGTCTGCTTAATCTTCAATCTCGCAGCATTAAAGATGAAACCGCCTATCAAATTTTAAAAGAAAGTCAGAATCGTGTTCGAGCAATGGCACTGATTCACGAGAAATTGTATCAATCTCAAGATCTCTCAAGAATTAATTTTGCTGAATATATTCATTATTTAGCAACTAATTTATTTCGCTCCTATGGGATCAACACTAGTATAATTACTTTAAAAACAGAAATTAGTCCACGAATTTTACTCGATGTTGATGAAGCCCTTAGCTGCGGTCTAATTGTAAACGAATTAATTTCTAATTCATTAAAATACGCATTTCCCGAAAACCAACTAGGTGAAATTACGGTCAAAATTCAGTTTTTAGAACAAGAAGGGCTTGTGCTACTCATTGGGGATAACGGAATTGGCTTACCAAGCGATTTTGATCTGGATAATCCAAAAACCTTGGGACTAAAATTAGTTAAAAGCTGGATAGCGCAGTCACGAGGAACATTAAAAATTAATTCTATTTCCCAAGGAATTCAATTCAAAATAACATTTCCTAGTTTAAAGTAGTAAAAAAACGTCAAATTAATACAAATGCTAGAAACAATCGTCATAGCAGAAGATGAACTTATTGTAGCTCTAGATTTAGAATCAACCCTAGAAAACTTAGGGTATCATGTACTAGCGATCGCTGATACGGGCTATTTAGCCATTGAGAAAGTAGCAGAAATTCAGCCGAATTTAGTCTTAATGGATATTCGCTTAAAAGGCGATATGGACGGTATTACAGCAGCAGCCGAAATTTATTCGCGTTTTAATATACCTGTCATCTATCTAACTGCATATACTGATGAAAATACTTTAAATCGGGCTAAAGTAACCAGTCCATTTGGCTATATTGTCAAGCCTTTTAATGAAAGAGAATTGCATAGCACTATTGAAATTACTCTTTATAAACACCGCATGGAAAAGCAACTTAAGGAAAAGTCGCAATGGTTATCCACTGTCCTTAAGAGTATTGGTGATGGAGTAATTACTAATGATCTCAATGCAGAGATCACATTTATGAATCCCATTGCCGAATCCTTAACAGGTTGGCCACAAGAAGAAGCATTAGGTAAAGCGTCAACCGAAATCTTTACAATCGTTGATGGAACAAATTATCATCCATCGAAAGTCCTGTTATCAAAGCGATGGAAAAAGGTGAGATTATGAAACTCCCTGAAGATACGCTGCTTTTATCGAAAAACGGGGCTGAAATTCCCATTGGTGATAGTGCTGCACCTATTATTGATGATCAAGAAAATGTCATCGGCGCAGTTTTAGTCTTTTGGGACATGACTGAACAGCGTAAAGTGAGAGAACAATTAAGCTATCAAGCTTTTCACGATGCACTAACGGGTTTACCCAACCGTCTTTTATTTATTGATCGTTTAACACAGGCAATTGAACGACTGAAGCGACATCAAGACACACGATTTGCTGTACTGTTTTTAGATCTAGACCGATTTAAACTGGTTAATGATAGTCTAGGACATCCGATTGGTGATCAATTATTAATTGCGATCGCGGCCAGACTCGAAGGATGTTTGCGTGCTTCAGATACTATTGCTCGTCTAGGAGGAGATGAGTTTGCTATTTTATTAGAAGACATTCAAGATGTTAGCGATGCTTGTCGTGCAGCTGAACGAATTATACAAGAATTGAATGTGCCTTTTAATTTGGATGCACAGCAAGTTTTTACGACGGTGAGTATTGGTATTGTCCTTGGTTTTAGTCATCATGATCAAGTAGAAGATCTGTTGCGAAATGCCGACATTGCTATGTATCGTGCCAAAGCTTTAGGTAAGGCACGTTATGAGGTCTTCGATGCCATCATGCACGCCCAAGCCAAAGCCCTCTTACAATTAGAAAATGACCTAAGACGAGCGATGGATAACTGCGAGTTTGAGGTTTATTATCAACCGATCATATCACTTTCGACCAACAAACTGATCGGTTTTGAAGCCTTGGTACGTTGGCGACACCCCAAACGCGGTTTAATTTCTCCAGCAGAATTTATCCCAATTGCTGAAGAAACTGGACTGATTTTAGAAATTGATCTTTGGGTATTGCAGGAAGCTTGTTATCAAACCCAGTTATGGCAGCAGCAGTTTGCTAATTTTAATCAACCTTTAACGATTAGTGTCAATCTTTCTAGTAAACATTTTACTCGATCTGATTTAGTAGAACAAATTTTACAGGTCTTAGAAGAAACGGGTCTTAATGCCAGTTCTCTAAAATTAGAAATTACAGAAACCGTAATTATCGATAATCCAGAATCGGCTACCACCATTCTCGCACAACTCAAAGCACTGGGAATTGGTCTGAGCATAGATGACTTTGGTACGGGTTATTCGTCATTAAGTTATCTACACCGCTTCCCTTTCGATATTATGAAAATTGATCGCTTTTTTATCAATCGATTAGACAAAGAAAGCGAGAGTTTAGAAATTGTTCGCACGATTATGATGTTGGCTCAAAACTTGAGTATGGTGGTTATTGCCGAGGGTGTCGAAACCTCAGAACAACTAAATAAATTGCAAGAATTACGATGTGAATATGCTCAAGGATACTTTTTTGCTCCACCTTTATCACAGGATGCAGCAGAAAGCTTAATTATGAGAGATCATCAATGATTTTTATACTAATAATTGTACTAATTAACTGAAAGATCGTCGATTCTGTACAATAGTTGAGTAATCTAGCTGATCTTTAATCATGGTACAAGCAAAAATTGGCATCATTGGCGGTAGCGGACTCTATAAAATGGAGGCCCTCAAAGATGTTCAAGAAATTATTCTAGATACGCCTTTTGGTTCTCCGTCTGATGCCATCATTACAGGTACATTAGATGGAGTCACAGTTGCATTTTTAGCGCGTCATGGTCGCAGTCATCATTTAACCCCTACAGAAGTCCCGTTTCGTGCTAATATTCATGCCATGAAACAATTAGGAGTAGAATATATTATTTCTGCTTCGGCGGTGGGTTCTCTATCTGAGGAAGTAAAACCCTTAGATTTAGTCGTACCTGATCAATTTATTGATCGTACAAAACATAGAATTGCTACTTTTTTTGGTGAAGGAATTGTGGGTCATGTGGCTTTTGGTGATCCCGTTTGTCTGGAATTAGCAAAAGTCTTAATGGATGCGGTGGAAAGTTTAAACTTAACGAATGTCACTTTGCATCGTGGGGGAACTTATATCTGTATGGAAGGGCCAGCATTTTCGACGAAAGCTGAATCTAATTTATATCGGAGTTGGGGCGCAAGTATTATCGGAATGACCAATTTAACCGAAGCCAAATTAGCTAGAGAAGCGGAAATTGCTTATGCAACTTTAGCATTAGTTACCGATTATGATTGTTGGCATCCCGATCATGATCAAGTTACGGTAGAAATGGTCATCGGTAACTTACATAAAAATGCGGTTAATGCTCAAAAAGTGATTCAAGAAACAGTACGCCGTATTAGTGATCATCCTTTCGTGTCGACGGCTCATTCTGCTTTAAAATATGCAATCATCACTCCTTTAGATACTGCACCATCTGAAACTAAAGAAAAGTTATCTTTATTTTTGAAAAAATATTTGTAGAGGCATAACTAAAGAAATTGTTATTACAATTTAGGTTGGCAAACGGTTAGTTCTTCTCGCTCTTGGGGATGAGAATTTAGATAATCGTCTAGCCATTGACAACCCTGATTCAGTAGACTACTAAGTCGAGATAATTCATTTTCGACTTGCCATTTTCCTATTTTTCCATTTTGTGAAATAGTAATAAGTTGTTGACTATTTGTTGTGAAATCAATACCTAATAGACTATTTTGCTCACCTTTATATTCTGATCTTAATTGCCCTGATTCGTCCCAAATTCTCGCGGTTCCATCACTAGAAGCGGTTGCGATGAATTTTCCATCATTACTAAAAACAACGCTATAAACAGGAAATAAATCACCTCGGAGGGTGGTGATTAATTGCCTTTGTCTATTCCAGATTTTAACAGTTCCATCGTTAGATGCGGTAGCGATTTTTTGACCATCAGAACTATAGACAATTTGATAAATTCTTGCTTGATTACTAGCAAATTTAATATAGAAATCATCCTGATTTATCAGTTGTATTATACCTTCTCTCGAAGCAATGGCTAATTGGTTTCCATCAGGACTAAAAGCGAGGCTAGAAATCGGATTGACATCAACTTGAACACTTTTTTTAAGTAGAGGTTTTTGATTTTGAATATTCCAGATTGCTACTCTACCATCTCCTAAACCAATGGCAATTTCTGGTAGATTAGGGCTAAAACTAACGCTATAAACTGGAGTAGAATCAATTTCAATCTCTGTTAAGACTTTACCTTTAATATCCCAAATTTTAGCTATTCCACTGCGAGAAGCGGCCGCTATTTTTTGATGATTTGAACTAAAATCAAGATCATAAATCCATTCTAAATCAGATGAAAATTTAGTTGATTGTTTACTTTGAATATTTTTTACAATAATATAACCATCTTTATTCGCTGTAGCAATTTCTGCTCCATCAGGACTAAAACTAACGCTAGTTATGCCAATTTCTGATGATTGATCTTGTGTATAAATAGTTGAATTAAGTTGCCATAGTTTAGCAGTTCCATCGCTAGAAGCGGTTGCTAAAGATTTTCCATCTGGGCTAAATACTGCTTCATATACAGGTTCTAGATGTCCTTTTAAGGTTGTCAGTTCTTGTCCTTGTAAAGTCCAAATTTTAGCAGTTCCATCACTAGAAGCAGTTACTAAAGATTTGCCATCTGGACTAAAATTAACACTATTAACATTTTCTAGATGTCCTTTTAAAGTTAATATTAATTTACCCTGTAAGTCCCAAATTTTTGTTATACCATCGCTAGTAGCTGCGGCTATATATTGAGCATCAGGACTAAAACTAACACTATAAAAAGGTAATAAATTCGGTTGTTTAATAATTAATAATTTTTCTCCTTCTAGGTTCCAAATAATTAAACTTCCATCTCGTGATGCGGTAGCTAGTTTTTTACCATCGGGACTAAAGCTAACATCATCTACAGATTTTTTATGTCCACTAAAAATCCTTAATTGCTGTCCTTTTAAATTCCAAAGTCTCGCAGTTCCGTCTCTCGATGTACTAGCAATAAATTGACCATTTGGACTAAAACTAACACTATAAACTGAACCTTTGTGTCCTTGTAATGTTACTAATGCTTTTTCTTGTAAATCCCATAATATAATTGTTCTATCTTGAGATGCAGTTGCGATTGTTTTACTATCTGGACTAAAGGCTGCACCGTAAATAGCCCCTTGATGTCCTTTTAATGTTTTTAATTCTTTGCCATTTTTAGTCCATAATTTAACAGTATTATCCCTAGATGCTGTTGCTAAATAATTACCACTGGGACTAAAAGCAACGCTAGTCACCGCCTCTTGATGACTTTCTAATTGATTTTTTTCTTGTATTTCTCTTAAGATTTGTTGTAGTGAAATAATCGGGCTAGTGGTTGGATACTTAGCTAAAATACGTTGATCTTTGACTATATTTTCAAGTTTTTGTCCCGCTTGTATGGATGATTTTAAGGCATCTAATTGTTGAAATTGAAATTGTCTTAAGGCTGTCTCGCTAGTTTGTTGAAGTTGTGTTCCAAGTTGTGCTTCCTGTTGCTTTTCGATAGCTTGAAATGTTGCAATCGCAGACCCAATTGCACTCACTAAAGATATTCCTAAAATAACTGAACCAACGCGGATCATCTGTTTAGCTTTTTGATTAGCATTGGTTAAAATTTGATTAGCTTTTCGCTCTGTATCTAAATTAATTTCTATATCTTTTTGTTCAAGTTTCTGACTTGCATTCAAAAATTGATAGTCTAAATTTGATAAACTTTTACCTACTGTCCAAACTAAAGCATCTTTTAAAGATTGTCCTCGTAAAAGACGTGATTCATCTTGATAGTTGGATAACTCCCAAGCATTAATGGCTTCTGAATAGGGTCGAAGTTTTTCTAACTGTTTTATCAACCATTCTTGATTAAAAATAGCTTGATAAATTGGGTTATATACAACTAATTTGTTATTTTTTTCTACTACTAGACCAGATAATTTTAATTCTGTTTGTTCGGGGCTATCATCAACTTCTATCCAGCCATGTTTAAGAATTTGTTGATAAAGTCCTAATAATCTTCCTGCTTTTTGTTCATTTCGTAGCAAACGATCTTTAATCGTTTTAAAGTGGACTGGCTCATCTTGTGATTCCCAGTTTTCTGTCATCGAAGTATTGACTAATTGCGTGATAACTTCTGACTGATTTTCTAAATAAATAAATGCAGAATATTTTTTAACATATTGACATAGCTTTTGAGTTAAAAAAGGTTGTCCCCCTGTCCAATAAAGAATTTCCTTTAAAGCTAAATAAGGACTTTCTACTTTTTCGATTAATCCTTCTTCTAACGATTTTGCTTCTGCTATTGTAAAACCTGTTAATTCAATAGCTTTACCAATATTAAAAGATGTTTGTGTTTTTTCTCGGATCAAATCTGAGGGAGTCGTTACACCAAACAAAGCAAAAGTTACTTGTTCATAGTTTTTATTTTCGGCTCTTTGATTATAGCAAAAGCGAATAAAAGAGAAAAAATCATCGGATGAAAAATCCAAGCTGATAAGTTTATCAATTTCGTCAAAACAAATAATAATTTTTTGTTGTACAAATTCGACAAATATAATCTGTTCTAAAAAATCTTTAAGCTTTTGAACTGGTGGGATGTCTTCTCGCTCTTTTAACCAAGCTTTTAAGTTAAATTTTTTTCCTAAATTAAATCCTAAAAAAAGCTGTATAATCAAGCCATTGTACCACTTTTGTAGATTGACCTCACTTCCTAGACTTGTAATATCAATTGAAGTACAAATAAAGCCTTGTTTTTGCAATTGGTGTATCGTGCGAACCCGTAAGCTAGACTTTCCCATCTGACGACAGTTAAAAACGTAGCAAAATTCACCTGCTTTGAGGGCTTCTAATAAATCTTTATCCGCTTTTCTCTCAACATATGTAGGATGGTTGTGATTTAAACTTCCACCGATGCGATATTCGTAAGTCATTAATGAATCTTATAAAAGATTATTTCATTTTAACAAAATTAGTTAACTGACTGTTGTAATATGTTTTTATTAAGGAAAACTAAGGGAAAAAATGAAAGAGAACGAAAATTTACCACAAATTACTTACATTTTTACAATTTTCTTTTTAACTTTGGGGCCAATGAAGACCATTCCTGTTTTCTACAAAATAGCCCTAAATCTTGAACAAAAAGATCGTTTTCGTCTAGCTTTAAAAAGCAGTTTAATTGCTGCATTGTTGTCCGTACTAATTGCTTTAATTGGTCTAAACATTTTAGACACTTGGAAAGTTTCATTAGATGCAATTCTCATTGTGGGCGGTATTTTCCTGTTTGTCCAAGCTTTTGAAATTGTCTCGCATTTTTCTGGGTCTTCAACACCTCAAGCATCTCCAATTCAAGAAAATAAACCCCTTCGCCTATTGGCAATTTCTCCTTTAGCTGTTCCAGTCATCATCACGCCTTATGGTGTAGTTGCTATTCTACTCTTTATGTCGATTGCACGTAATAATTTATCTCTTGAAATCACAATCTTTGGCTTATTATTACTGATTATGGCACTTAATTTTATCGGAATGTTACTAGCAACCAATATCATGCGGTGGGTTGGTGTAGCAACTTTGCAGATTATTGGCTGGATTTTGGCAATTTTACAAGCTGGGTTGGCGGTAGATTCAATTTTAAAAGCTTTCAAAAATTTGGGACTGATAACAAAAAGCTAAAAATGTTATTTCAATTCTATTTTATTTACTATAATTTCAAGCAAAGGCTTACTCAACACTAACTTAAAGTAATATGAAAAAAACACTCGCCCTGTCTGCTATTGTCCTTAGTATCTCTTTATCTAGTGTCTTAGGACATTCTGAAGCTGCTTCTGCTTGTCCATTCGCTCGTAATTCTGGTACTCTTGATCTACAAAATAAACCCAATAGTCTCTTACCCTTTGCCATCAAAAAAACTCACACTGATATGATGTTTGGCATTGCTGCATCTGTGGGTCTATTGGCTACGGGTTGGGTTGTTGCGCGTCGTCTCAATCATCTTTATTCTGCATCTACTCCAATAGTACATAATGAAGATTCTTTAGCGATTCCTGTTACTGAACAAGTCTAAAAATCTTCTTTTGGTGGGTCTATCCCACCCTTTTTTTGACTCATAATAAGGTATTAGCGCATAAAATTCCTGATGCAGCAACAGCAGGTACACCAATTCCAGGTAAGGTACTATCACCGACGCGATACAGTCCAGAGATAGGAGTATGACAACTGGGGAACATTCCTTGTTCTGCGGCAATTGCAGGGCCGTAGGTTCCCTGATAACGACGCAAATAACGAGCATGAGTCAAGGGTGTTCCAATTAATTCTAGGGTAATTCTGGCGCGAAGATCGGGAATTATTTTTTCTAAAGCTTTGTATAATGATTGTGATCGTTCTTTTTTCTTCTCCTGATATCCGTGATCTTTTTGCCAATTGGAATAGGGTTCTAAGGTATACGCATGAATCACATGATGTCCATTGGGTGCCAGTTTTTTATCCCATACAGAAGGAATGGAAATCATACAGGTATTTCCCGCTTCTATTAGGTCTTTTTCTGTTTGATGTACAACCACATGATGACCCGCTAAATTTTCTAAACCATCAGCTTTTATCCCTAAATGCAGGTGCATAAAACTCTCTATTGATGGTGTTTCTATGGCATTTTTTCGATAGGATTGGGGTAAGTCTTCTGGATTTAATAGATGAGTGTAAGTATCCCAAACTGTCGCATTAGAAATTACTATTTTTGCTGATATTATTTTACCATTCCGTAGTTTTACACCCTTAACTTTTCCTGACTCTACTAATATTTTTTCGACATGAGTTCCTAATCTTAATTCTCCGCCAAATTTTGTAAATCCTCTGATTAATGTTTCTACGATCGCACCACTTCCACCAACAGGATATTCTACATTACTCTGATTCCGTTCCCCTAACATAAAAGCAATTTCTGGCGCAATTGTACCATGAGCTTTTAGACCCGAAAGCAAAAAACATTCTAAATCAATTAAACGTCTCACCCAAAGATCAGTAATATATTGCTCCATGATTCGGCCAACAGAAGAATTGATAATTTTTAACTGGGGTAAAGTTTTTAATAAACTGGGAGCATAGTTTAAGATTAGATTCGGGATTAATTGCCAATCTGCTTTTAATTTTAGTAAAGATATATCTTTTAAACAATCATATAGACCTAAAAGACGAGCATAAAATTTTTCTAATTCTTTTGCTCCTTGAGGTGTAATTTTAGCAATTTCTTTTTGATAATCTTTTAAATTACAGTAAACTGGGAATGTAAATTCAGGAAAATGATAATAACCTAAAGGATCATAAGGAATCACATCTAATTCTTCTTCAATTAAATCCAAGACTTCTTTTAGAGGATTTCTGCTTGGATTTTTGGCACCTAAACCACAATAAAAAGATGGGCCAGAATCAAAGTGAAATCCTTGTCTAATAAAGCTATGTGCTGCACCTCCAGCGATTGTATGACTTTCACAAATCAATACTTTTTTGCCATACTTTGCTAAGATTGCACCCGCACATAAACCACCAATTCCACTACCGATAATAACGATTTCTGGTTCCATATTTAAAGCTTATAAATTGTAATTTGATCAGCAAACCAATTAGCGGCTCTCACATTCGATTCTTGTTCTAGCTTAGAAATAGTTTGTTCGACTAATTTAATCGGTAAGTTAGATAAAGCTACAGAAATATCAATCTCTTGGTAGGTTCCATTTTCTTGTAAACTAAAAGCAATAACCCGTTTTCCTTTAACATCAATGACCCAATATTCAGGTATTCCTAACTCTGCATAAAGATGTTTTTTTTCATCTAAATCTGTAGCTAAAGTAGTATCAGCAACCTCACCGACTAAATTAGGAACTCGATGATATTCTAAATTAATATATCGTCTTTCTCCTTCTCCCCATCGCGGATAATCATCACCAATATATAATACTAAATCGGGTGCGCCTGCTTTTGTGTTTGGTTTTTCGATTTGACACCGACTAAATGAAGAAAAAATCTGATCAGGATGTTGTTGAAACCACACAAAAAATAACATTATTAACAAATCAGCAAATTTTGAATGATTAATGCCTTCGCCGCCCATTTCTGCCAAAAGTTGATTATTATAAAAAAATAGTTTAACCCGTTCGATTGTAGGAGCATCTCGAACGCTCAAATAATCATCCCAAGTCGCGGGTTTCCATTCAGGTATTAAAGATATTTGTGATTCTGATTCAACAGGAATAGAAGAAATCATAATTTCATCAAAATATATCTAATCTTAATTATGACAATCAACAATTCATTATGCAAGAACTTCGCGGTGTTTGGATACCTAATCTTCCCCATAGTCGAGTTTTGAAGTCACCGAAAAATATTGCTCAAAGCATGGACTTTTTACAAGAATATGGATTTAATGTTATCTTTCCAGTGATGTGGAATCAAGGTTATACTTTGTATCCAAGTCAACGAATGCAGCAAGAAGGTTATCCGACTATTTTTCCTCATTTTGCTAAAAATAATTTTGATCCATTAGATATTTTAATTAAAGAAGCACATCGTAGAAATATTGCTGTTATTCCTTGGTTTGAATATGGTTTTGCGGCTTCTCCTATTGTTAATGGTGGACATTTAATCAAAAAAAATCCTCATTGGTTAGCTCTTGATCAAGGTGGTAATAAAGTCATACATGGTGGTTTAACTTGGATGAATAGTTTACATCCAGAAGTACAACAATTTATGTTAGATTTAATCTTAGAAGTTGTACAAAATTACCCTATAGATGGCATTCAAGGTGATGATCGTTTTCCTGCTATGCCCATTGGTGGCGGTTATGATGAGACAACATTAAAAATATATCAACAAGAATACGGAAATCGGGCTAAACCCCCTTTAAATGTAAAAGATCAACAATGGATGCAATGGAGAGCGAATCAACTGACTGTATTTTTACGTCGTCTTTACTTTAAAGTAAAAGCGATTAATCCTAATTTAATTGTTTCGATGGCTCCTGCGGTATATCCTTTTTGTTATCATCATTTATTACAAGATTCTCAAACATGGTTAAACATAGGAATTGTAGATTTACTGCATCCACAGTTCTATCGAGAAAATTTTAAAAGATATGAAATTGAAGTTAATAAAATTCATCTAAGTTTGGATGCGACTCAAAAAGCTAAAATTTCTCCAGGTATTGCTTTTAGAGCGAATGGAGTTCACTTAACATCAAATGATATTTTAAAATGCGTTGTACTTAATCGCAAAAAAGGATTACAGGGACAGGTATTCTTTCACTATGAAGGATTATTAGCCAACAATCAAGCTAATGCAATAGCACTGAAAACAAAGGGAGGATATAATCAAATTGCTTCACTTCCCGCTTTTTGTCGTGCAACAAACGATACATAGAACTTGAATGAGCCATAATGATAGATCGTGACTCTTATCATACAATAGTACAATTAAACTATCGATCTGGCTAATTACGAGCAATGAAATTTACCTGCGCCCAAAATGAATTAAATACTAACCTTTCTCTGGTTAGTCGTGCTGTCCCCTCTCGTCCGACTCATCCTGTTTTAGCAAACGTTTTATTTGTTGCAGATGAGGAAAAAGGAGAAATTAGCCTCACTGCTTTTGATTTAAGTCTAGGGATAAAAACCAGTTTTCAAGCGACTGTTTCCGAAAGTGGGACAGTGACTTTACCCGCAAAACTCCTGACTGATATTGTATCTCGTCTCAGCGATGGCGAAATTACCCTTTTTGTGGACGAACAAGACAACGCAGAAGAACAGACACTAGCAACATTAACTTCGATTTCAGGACGGTTTCAGCTTAGGGGGATGCAAGCGACCGAATTTCCGCAACTTCCTTCAATTGAAGACGGAGAAATCATTATTCTACCCATTACCGCTTTAACAGAGGGTCTAAAAGCATCCCTTTTCGCTGCGAGTACCGATGAAACTAAACAAGTTTTGACTGGAGTTCATTTGACTGGAACACCCGATAATTTAGAATTTGCTGCAACCGATGGTCATCGTTTATCCGTTGTGCAAACTCCTTTAGAAGATGCCGAAACCTCAAATATTACTCAAGGTTTTGGGGTGACTATCCCTGCGAGAACATTACGGGAATTAGAACGTATTCTATCGGTAAATCAAACCACAGATTTAGTGACGTTGCGTGTCGATGAAGGACAGATTATCTTTGAACTAGGGGATCAAAAGTTGACCAGTCGTAAGCTAGAAGGTGCTTACCCCGCTTACCAACAACTCATCCCGAAAAAGTTTGAGCGTTCAGTGACATTAGAACGTAAACGATTATTAAGTAGTCTAGAACGAGTTGCCGTATTGGCCGATCAAAAGAATAATTTAGTTAAATTTAGTCTCAATGGAGATAAAGGACAATTAACCCTATCCGTTGAGTCGCCAGACTTGGGTAGTGCAAAAGAATCAATGCCCGCCGAAATGAGTGGAGATGATACAGATATTGCGTTTAATGTCAAGTATCTGATGGATGGATTAAAAGCTTTACCCGCAACTCATGTTCAAATGCAACTCAACGAAAGCACTCAACCTGTAATCTTTAGTCCGTTAGATGGCTTAAAAATGACATATTTGGTTATGCCAGTGCAAATACGCAGCTAAAAAATACGAGGGGTAGTTCAAATTAGGGGTTTTACCATTAAAACAACCGTTGAACGCCCTGTCACTAAGTAGGTTTTTTCTTTCACATCCGTTGCAGAATCTAACTCACAAACGGCTTCTGATAGAGGAAGGGCAGTATCGACAATGCGCGACCATTTTTCATGTTTGCCTAATATGGGTAATTCAAAAGATAAGGGTTCCCAGTAAGCATTCAATATTACGTGTAAATGTTCGCCCGCTTCAGGATGATGCAAAGAAAAAGCAAGACTACGAGAATCTTTTGACCAGTCGGGTTTCCCTAATTTGACTCCATGCCATGATAAATGTGGGTTGTGACTAGCACAGGTTACCTCTAAAAGGCGTTCTTGTTGGAAAAGTTCCAAATTTTCCGTAAACTGAATCAGTCGCCGTACAAAGCACCACAGGTCAAATTCTTGATCGACTCTACTCCAATCAAACCAGCTTAATTCATTATCCTGACAGTAGCCGTTATTATTTCCGAGTTGAGTCCGTCGAATTTCATCCCCCATTTGGATCATTGGAGTTCCTTGGGACATAAAAAGAATAGTAAAAAAGTTTTTAATCTGTTGTAGTCGCAATGCTTCTATTTCTGGATCATCGGTTGGGCCTTCAATGCCACAGTTCCAACTAAAATTATGATTGGCTCCATCTTGATTATTTTCCCCGTTCGCTTCATTATGTTTATCGTTATAGGAAACTAAATCATTGAGGGTAAAGCCATCGTGACAGGTGAAAAAGTTGATACTACGGTTAATATCGGTATCCTGTCGGTGATAAATATCTGGACTTCCTAAAATTCTCGCGGCTAAATTAGGAATCATTCCCGCATCACTTTTCACAAAACAACGGATATCATCTCGATAAGGGCCATTCCATTCGGAAAACCAGTCTGCATACTCGACAAACTGCCCCACACTGTATAAACCTGCTGCATCCCAAGCTTCTGCGATTAATTTTGTTCCTGCTAGAACTGGATCTGATTCGATCGCCCAGATGATATGATTCATATTAATGCTGTGGGTTTCAATGGGAAAGCCCCGCGAATCTCTGGCTAAAACGGAAGCAAGATCGAAGCGAAACCCGTCTACGTGCATTTCAGATACCCAGTAGCGCAAAGAATCTAAAATTAAGCTGCCCCCGATCGGATGATTTCCCCTAAAAGTATTTCCACAACCGCTATAGTTAGCGTAGTGAATCATGTCGGGTTCTAGGATGTAGTACGCTTCGTTGTCTAATCCTCTAAAGCAGAGAGTGGGCCCTTGATCGTTCCCTTCGGCGGTATGATTGAAGACGACATCTAAAATGACTTCGATTCCAGCGCGGTGTAAGGCTTTCACCATATCTCGAAATTCATTAACCGCCCCAACTCCTGATTTATCAGCAGTATAGCCTCGATGAGGTGCAAAAAATCCGATCGTACTATATCCCCAATAGTTACATAAACCGGGTCGCGCATCTTCTGGGTCAAAATAATGGATGGGTAACAATTCGACGGCGGTGATGCCTAAATTCTTTAAATATGGGATTTTTTCGATTAATCCTGCATAGGTTCCACGTTTTTCGGGGGCGATACCAGAGTTAGGATGACGGGTAAATCCTCCTACGTGTAATTCATAAATGACGCTTTGGGAGTAGGGAATGCGTAGCGGGTGATCTCCTTCCCAGTCATAATTACTTGTATCAACGACCACACTCCGTAAGGCTTTAGCGCAGTTATCCCCAGGCTCGATCGCTGCTTTTCGATTATAAGTCGTATAACCGACGATCGATTTAGCATAGGGATCAAGTAGTACCTTAGAACTATCAAAACGATGTCCTTTTTCGGGTTCAAAAGGCCCATATGCCCGATAAGCATACACTTGCCCTTCACCAATGCCTTTAACGAAAATATGCCAATAATAAAAGGTGCGATTTTTGTCGGGGTCAAGGGGAATTGTAATAACGGGTTTAGGATCGTTAGGCTGATCAAATAGTAATAATTCTATGGATGTTGCATTTTTTGAAAAAACACAGAAATTGACCCCATCAGGTTCAACGGTTGCACCAATTGGATGACTATTACCAGAAAGTGTGGCGAGCAGCATAGGTCTAAACTGGGCTATAGTTTCTCCCATCGTCTCACTTTTAGGGTATTAATTATCATCTACGCTAGATTTTTTATAAATCTTAAATATAACGAATCATTCCAACTATTCTATAATTTCGATTGCATCACCCACGCGAATTACTCCTAAATTGAAGGGAATCATATTTTCACCAAACATAATACCTTGGGTAGATTTACGAAATGTACCTAAAGTTTTTAGAGGTTCTTGTAGGGGATTACGATGTCCTGTTATTTGATCGGTGGTTGTAATAATACATCTTGTACAAGGTTTAACCAGTGAAAATTGAACTTCACCAATTCTAATTATTTTCCATTTTGTTTCTATAAAAGGTTGTTCTGTCTGAATGACGATATTGGAACGAAATCGATTCATTGGTATGGTTTGAGCTTCATTGTTGTAGGTTTCTTTGAGTCTTCTATTGAGTTCCGTTAATGAGGCTGTATTGGTTATTAAAAAGGGATAGCCATCAGCGAAACTGACGGGTAAGTTATTACTAGGCGCGTAATTTTCGTCAATGGGTCTAATATAATCAGGAGATTGTCTAACTAAATAACAAGGGGTATTGAGAAAAGTCGTAAACCATTGAGACACCTGATCATCTTGTAAAATAGCAACTGTGCGATCGCGCCAAATCTCTACTTTAATTTCTTCTCCTATTAATGTCGGATTAAAAGCAACAGAACCTAAAGATTGATCTAACGATGATAAAGTGATTTGACTATCTTGAATCTCTATTTTAACGGTTGCTAACTGAGGATATTGTCTTTGTGTAAAAAATTTTCCTGCTGGATTGACTAGCATAAATTCTCGATCCCACAAAAAACCTTTTTGAGAGATTTCGGCATCATCTTTTCTAATACCTTGACAGGATTTAATCGGGTAAATATTTATTTCAGAAACAATCATATTTTTTATCTATTGTCAATCGATTGTAAAGCTTGAATATAAGCTTGTGCCACTGCATCCCAAGTCCAATGGGAAAAACGTTCTTGAATTTCTAAATCGGACAATTTTGGCAGAGGATTTTTAATAAATTCTTCCATACATTCTGCTAGTTTTTCTACATTTCCTACGGGAAACAAACGAACGCGATCAGAACATTGATATAAATCGACTTGTTCTTGAAAAACTTTTAAGTCCGAGGCAATTACGGGAACTCCTCGCACAATTGCTTCAGAAACCGCTAACCCAAATCCTTCATATTGAGAGGTCATAATCACACAAGAACTGCTCTGATATAAATATTCAACTTTTTCATAGTCACAGTAGCCTAAACCTTCAAAATATTGTTCAAAAATTGCCTGATTTTGAGTATATAATTCTTGACATTCCTTGACATAATTTGCATACTCTTGTGTATTTGATTGCTGAGATAGTTTTAACTGACCTTGAATTAAACCATCTGTTTCTCGACCTAGTAATACAATTTTAAAGTCTAGATTTTTTTGTGCTAAAATTACTCCTGCTTTTAATAACGTTAAATGGTCTTTATAAATCCCAAAAGATGAGGGAAAGTAAAATTGTATTGTTTGACTGGTTTTGTCAATTGGATAAGCGTTAATTTTTTCCTGTTCAGTTGATACTAAATATCCCGATAGAGGCACAGGTTTTAAGACTTTTTGATAATCAGCATGAGGAAAAACTTTTAAAATATCATCACGAGTTTTCTGTGATATTGTAAAAATGATGTCAGCTGTATTTAGCCATTTTTCAAACGGTTCATTGTATTTTTTGCGATACTCTTCAGAGTAAGTTAAAGGAGCAAACATCCAAAACAAATCATAAGCAATTCCACTTAAACTTACATTAACTTTTGGTGGAGTCAGTTTATTGATAATTGCATATAAACAATATTCGGCTTGATATTTACTAATTAGCTCATTCAGTCTAGCTTGAATTTTTAATTTAGCAGTTTTGTTCTTTAAAATTATTTTGATTGCTGTTGCGTTTAGTTTACCCAATATATCAGTTTTTAGCAAAAAATTAATCAATCTTAATTGAAAACTATAATTTTCTATCTGAAAATTTTCATAACAGATTTTTTCAGATTTAGGTAATAATGATTGAAAGTAGGGAATATCTTTATCTGGTAAAACTAAAATGATTTGCTCAACATAATTGATTAAACTAATAACCAAAGAGATAATAACTCTTTCAACGCCACCTTTGCGATAAAATTCGATAGGAATAATAATCTTCATCTGAACTAACTTCTTATTTTTTTTCTAAATAATTTTTAACAATTTCTTTAAACTCTTGACTAAATCTTTCAGTTGAAAATAAAACCTTTTGTTTTTGTAAGGCTTGCCGTAAATGGCTTTGTTTTTCTTCATTACTAAGAACTTTAACAATTGCTTCTACAGCATCTTCATCCGTATTAAATAATAAATCTTGATTTTTCTCTCCTACAATTTCAACTTGACCACCAGTAGATTTAACAAAAGGAATTGCTCCCGCTTTGACTATTTCTGCTACAGAAATTCCAAAAGGTTCTTGTTTACGATGAATTCCATATTTACAGCTATAAAGAATTTTTGAATAATCCTCATAACTTAAATTTCTATACAGTTTAACCCAATCCGAATTATCTTCAATCATTTTATTGAGAAAACGTAAATAATCTTGTTCACCACCACCGCCACCACCTGTTAAATATAATTTAACATCAAATCCTCTTTCACGAACGGCTTTAATAATTGAAATAGCTTGATGAGGCTGTTTAGCCTTAACTAATCTTCCACTACAAATAAAAGCATTTTCTTTGTCTTCCCAAGGTATATCAATTGATTCAATCACGACAGGAGGGTAAACGATGATTGGTTCTACATTATAAAAATTTTGAGCTTGTTGTGCAACGGTTTTAGAATTGACTAAAGAAACATTTTTTTTCAATCTTTCTACCGAGAAATCAGACAACTTATTATAATATTTTTTAGCTAACTTATTTTTTTCTACTACTCCAGTCCAGTGAATATATTGTATCCCTGGTTTGCCTAAATCAACAGCATTATATCCTGATATGAGTAGGTCATAATCATCTTGTTTAGCTTTAATCAAGCGTAGAACAGAATGTAATGAGAATTGTTTAAAATGCTTAGTATTAGAATTTAAAAAGTTACTAGGTGCCGTTAAGAATTGAGGAAGTATTGACTTAATTTTAATGGTTTGCTTCGAGAGGTGAGTACCATATTTTAAATTTAGCTTATCTAAGTCAATATCGGAAAAAGTAAACAGTGTTACATCATAATTATCTTTTAAAGCTTCTAGCATCCAAAGTGCGACAGCTTCTGCACCCCCTCCGAGAAAGCAAGGATAATAAACAGCTATTTTAAAGTCTTGGTTTGTCTGCGTCTGCATCTTGAGAAAAAATCCTCATTCAACTAATTGTCATTAGCTATAAGATTATATTCCTAAAAAATGCTGAGTCAACTAAATTTATTTTTCCTTTCAAAGACAAGCTACTCACAGGTTCTATTTTGTTTCCATCAAACCAGCATTTTTAATTTTTTAAGTTCAAATGTACCATTAATTAAAACTAAGCATCAACTTAACTGATCGAAAATTACATAAAAATTGTTTTCAAGTCGGTTGATGGAGAAGATTAAAAATCGTTCAACCTATTAAATTAAAGCTTCCTTAAGAAATGTCAGCATTGTTTGACTTATAGAATATTATTGAGGTTTATAAATTATTAGTCAAGAAAATGAAAAGAAGATATAAATCCCTATAGAGTACATAGTTTTTCACTCAGAATCAACAAGTTTAGCTATTTGATATCTAGTATACAATTACTTAACTTACCGATTAACAGTCTTTCTATAATGTTCAGTATAGATATATAGATATGTTGATTTTTGATAAAAGTGAGGGTATTCTTATTGTGATGAAGCATAATTATAGACAGTTCTGTTAAATCAGACCAAATTCATATCATAATAAATTGAAAAATGAACAAGAAAAATGTATTGTTAACGACAGTTTTATCGGCGGCCTTGCTTCCTACGGCGGCGGGTCTGGCTGAAGCGGCGATCATACAAACAATTGATCCTTTATCGACGGCGCAAACTACAAGGAGAACTCAGCCCAATGGAACAGCGACCACTTCTGCCTCTGTTCCTGGCACGATTTTTAGTGCTGGCAATATCACTCGTCGGTTGAGTGTAACTAAACAAGGTGGTAGAGGTTTAGGTGAAACCATAATTCCTACGACCAATTTCGGTGCAGGTATTGAGGTTAATAATATTTCGGGCGTAAATAGTTTAGTAACAATTTCATACGGTAATCCAGCCGCAAACCCAACTTTTGCTCCTGTGGATTTAACGGTTGGTGGTTTGGCTGATCGGGTTTCTCTAGGAATTATCCTTAATGAAGTTGGTGGAACGGCTGTCACACCTTTCTCGGTCACCATCAACGGTATTACTGTTAGCAAATCTCTTGGTTTCAAGGATAGCACTGACCCAGTTTTGCCTTTAGATTTCTTATTTTCTGATTTTACTGCTATCAATTCAGCTTTTAATCCAACCGCAGTAACGTCATTTAAGTTAGTCCTCGATCCTCCTGCTAATGGAGACATTGCCATTTCTTTCTTAGGTGTGGGTAATGCTATGACGACTCCAGAACCGACGGCATTGCTAGGACTATTAGCGGTTGCGGGTGCAACGGCTACGATGCGGAAAAAGCAATTGCACTCAAAGTAAATATGCTGTTTAATCTGCTTAAAAATCGGTGATTAGTTTATCTAATCGCCTCTTTTTTTGCTTGAGGGTTTGATTGCCAAACCCCTAATAAAATACGATTACGGTTGCCAGTTAGCCCAGTCATTCGGTTTAAGAAAAACGTCGTAGAGTTCGGCTTCTGGGGTATTGGGTTCGGGTTGATAGCCATATTCCCAACGTACCAAAGGCGGTAAAGACATTAAGATCGATTCCGTGCGTCCGTTGGTTTGCAGCCCAAAAATTGTACCGCGATCGTAAACTAAATTAAACTCGACATATCTACCGCGACGATAAAGCTGGAATTGACGTTCTCTGTCTCCATATTCAGTCTTGTGGCGTTTTTCGACAATGGGAACATAAGCGCTTAAAAAAGCTTGACCACATTCAGAAACGAAATCAAATAGATCCTCCCAAGTACGAGGACGTTGAGGAGACAATTGATTACTATAAAGTGCCGCCGCTTTATCGGGATGGGGCCCGCGATAAAGAGGATCTAAACCATCTTGGTAATCAAAAAAGATACCACCAATGCCACGTGTTTCATTACGATGTTTGAGATAAAAATACTCATCGCACCACCGCTTAAAAACTGGATAGTATTCAGGATGATGTTGATCGCAAGCGTGTTTAAAAGTCCGATGGAAATGGGCAGCATCTTCAGCAAAAGGATAATAGGGGGTTAAATCAGCACCACCACCAAACCACCACACAGGCCCTGCTTCAAAGTAGCGATAGTTCAAATGCACTGTAGGCGCATACGGATTATGGGGATGTAACACCATAGAGGTACCTGTGGCATAAAATTGATGTCCTGCGGCTTCTGGACGCTGTTTCAAGATTGAGGGGGGCAGTTCATGACCCCAAACCTCAGAAAAATTCACTCCTGCTTGCTCGAATACACCTCCTTGGGTCAGAACGCGGGAACGACCGCCGCCCCCTTCGGAACGGTTCCAACTATCTTCTTTAAACTGACTGACTCCATCTACTGCTTGTAAACCTGTACAAATTTCGTCTTGAATCTTCTGCATCAATTGGCGAACTCTGGTTCTGGCATCAGTCGGCGGGAGGGAAGCTTGGATATTTTGAATCAATGCGGTCATGATGATTTTAAATTAATTTAAGGATTTACAAAAATCTTACCCAGTCAATCATCTTAACACTGGGGTGATTAGTCCAAATGGGTGTTCTTGATTTGTGGCAAGATATCTTAATATTATTTTTCGGACAACAAAAAATGTAGCCCTAATCTAAAACTCCTAATCTAAAGCTGGTGACGGGATTTGAACCTGCGACCGGCTGATTACAAATCAGCTGCTCTACCACTGAGCTACACCAGCACTTTAACTAGGATAACAAAGTTTTGTTTTTTTGTTAAGATCATTCTCTACGCCATACTGCATTCAATAGCCCAGCGTGCTAATTCTGTGCGATTTTTTAGATTAGTTTTGTTCAACATATTAGAAACATGGCTTTCTATGGTTCGTTGGCTCACATTTAATTTATCGGCAATTTCTCGGTTAGCTAACCCCTGAGCGACCAATTGCACCACTTTTAACTCAGTTGGCGTTAATTCGACACTATTGGCGACTTGAATTCGGGCATTTTCCTCAAGAGAGGAGCGACTATTATGACGCATCAAGCGACTAGCCTGTTTTAGAGATGATTCAACTTGAGCCACCAATTCTTCGGGTTCAAAAGGTTTGATCATATAAACATCAGCCCCTTTAGTTAGTCCTTTAACGCGGTCTTGGCTTTGGCCTTTTGCTGAAAGGAACATGACGGGTATCCAGTTGGTTCGACTATCTTGACGAATTGATTCGACAAAGGAATAACCATCCATTTCAGGCATCATGACATCACAAATAATCATGTCTGGTTGTTGTCTGGTTAAAACATCAATAGCGTCTCGTCCATTCTCGGCGGTGACGACTTCATATCCTCGAAATTCAAGATAATCTTTGACGAGTAGAATGAGATTAGGATCGTCATCGATGAGCAGAAGTCTTTTGCTGTCTTTATTGGTATCTTTCATTAACAAGGCTCACTTTCTTTAAAGTTGAGTGTATAAAATGTCTTGCTATTCTGCGTGGTAACCGTAGAGAAAAATATGCTTCATCGGATCAATTGTCCAAGCACGAGATTATATTACGGTACACTATCGTTAATATGCCCAGAACTACATTATAAATTTACAGATGTCTCCGTTTTTTAACGGATATTTTAGCGAAGGATTTCATTAACGGTTTTTGTGACTGTGATTGGTTCGATTGAGCTAGAGGGCAAGGGTTGAATCAAAAAGGCATATTCTTCGACAATTTGATTCTTTAAAAGATGTTCTTGAATAATTCGTTCAATAACTTCTGGCGTAGCGTGACGATACCATACACCGTCAGGATAGACTAGCAAAATTGGGCCATCCAGACAAACCCTCAGACAATTTACTTTTGTCCGAAAAATACAGCTAGGTATATTAGAGGTGGGTTGATCTAATCCTAATTCTTTAAGTCTGCGTTTTAAATAATTCCAAGCTTCAAGACTAACATCTTTAGTACAACAGTTTGGTTTAGTTTGATCTGCACAGATAAAAACATGACGTTGAATGTATTTTAGTCCTAATGCTTGAATACAGTTCTCAAAGACATTGTTTTCCTTCTCTGTGAAAGTGGCTGTTGTTTCGACGCTCAATTGAACGTCGGCTACCTCTTCATTCATTGGCGTTGATCTCAACGTTACATCTATTGATATATACTCACACATCAACCATGATACCTTAGACTTTTGGTAGTAGCTGAATCAAGAGTCGTAGATGAACTTTTCAACAGCTTAGAGAAGATTCATGATTGCCGTTGCTGCCGCCTCCCCCGTCCGTACTGCACCATCAAAAAAACCAGCCCAACGATCGGCCATTTCTGTACCAGCCCAGTGAATACGACCTACTGGGGCAGTGAGGGCTTCACCGAAACTTGTCCAGACACCAGGTGGCATAAAAGCAGCATATCCGCCTCCTGTCCAAGGTTCGCCCGGCCAATCAACTTCGTCGTATGTAGAAGGAGATAGGGCTTCATCACCGAAATAGATTGCTAGATCGCCAAGAACGGCAGCACGACGATCGCCATTACTCATCGGTCGCCAATCTCTATAGCGATCGCCTACGACAAAGGTAGCAATTACTCCTACCTCAGTTTCGGGATCAGAACTATCTGCACAGAGTTCAATCCATCGACAGTTACCTAAACCAATTCCCGCAAGCCCTTTAGCTCGCCAGAATGGACAATTATAAGAAACCAAGATTTTAGCACAGCATCCCATCGGGACACGTTGGGTGAGTTGTCCCCGTAAAGGTGGCATTGGTGGATCGTAAATAATGCGACCTGCAAGATGAGGTGGCATTGCAACAATAGCAAACTGTGCGTTAAAACGACTTTTGGGTGTTTCAACTTCCACCCCAGTTTGAGCGTGAACAATGCGTAGGACTGGTTCACCCAAACAAATTCGCTTCCCCAACTCAGCAGCAATCTTTTCTGGAATTTGCCCTGCCCCACCATGCAGCAGTTCGGCTTCTGGATGTTCCGACTGTGGCGCACAGTTGTTCCCCCAGAGGACGTGTAGGAGTGAAACTTGACTTGGTTCTGCGGGCCCTAGATAGCCGACAGCGCGACTCATGTATGAAAAATACCAGCGTCCGAAAGCGGTCTTAGTGTTTTCTTCGATCCATTGGGTGAAGGTTTGACTGTCTAATTTTTGATTTTGGCGATCGCGGCGCAGATGTCCAGACGGTAACTTCTTGGCTAATGTCTCGAAACGTTGCCAAGCGTCCATTGCATCACCCCATTCCTCCAGACTCACACTGGGGGGTTCACCTTCTGGGAAGCCTTGGAAAAAACCATTAAATTCGTAGCGTTTTCCATCAAAGATCAATACTTTTTGTCCTTCGGCTGGTGAGGGAAAGCGACGCACTCCATATTCATCAAGTAGAGTCAAAAAACGATCTTGGGTCGGGCCAACCCATTGACCTCCCTTATCGATCCACTGCCCTGATGGTAAATACTGACCATACATCCGACCCCCAATCCGATCCCGCGCTTCAATCACTAAAACTTTGTGACCCGATCGATGTAGATTACGGGCTGCAACGAGACCCGCTAATCCAGCACCGACGACGATGCAATCATAGACAATTGAGTTTGAAATTGACATGATAAAAGTCTTGATTGTTAATGCTTTAATTTTAAAAAATATGATTAATTGATTATCTAGTAGTTTTGTAAAAAAATTTTTAAGTAATGTAAAAATATATCATAAAATAACAATCTTTAAAGTACATTTTGTAACACTTATCCTACAAATTAAGCAGTTAACGCTAAGATTATAGAGATAATTTTAATTAAACAGAGCGTAACATCACTCATCGCAGCAAATCTTAATAGAATCAAAATTACAACAGGGCTGGCTCAGGCTAAAAAATCTGATTGAAAAGCCCTTGAATGAGCAAATAAAAACAAATCAGAAGTTAGCTAATTGCTGCTCTGTTTACGATTTTAAAAACCTTTTAGTGAATTAAAAAAAAGGACATAACAACGTGACATCTAATTATAAAAAACAAGTAGAACCCAGTAAGGTTAATATTTCTTTTATCATCCTTATTGCTGGTGCGGCTGCTTTAGGCGGCTTTTTATTTGGTTTCGATACCGCTATTGTTAACGGTGCAGTCAAAGCGATACAGGTAGAATTTAATGCTAGTCCTCTCTTAATTGGCTTGGCAATTTCAGGGGCTTTACTCGGCTCGGCGATCGGTGCTTTCTTTGCTGGACAACTGGCTGATCGCTTTGGTCGAATCAAAGTCATGTTGGTAGCGGCGATTTTTTTTGCTCTAAGTTCCTTTGGTTCTGGCTTCCCCTTTACCATCTATGATTTTATCGCTTGGCGTATGCTTGGGGGTTTAGGGGTGGGTTTGGCTAGTGTCATCGCACCTGCTTATATTGCAGAATGTTCTCCTGCCGATCTACGAGGAAGATTAGGTTCGCTTCAGCAGTTGGCGATCGTGGTGGGAATTTTTGTGGCTCTGCTTTGTAGCTTTTTTATTACGGTAGCGGCGGGTTCAGCAGAAAACCCTTGGCTATTAGGTATTCCTGCCTGGCGTTGGATGTTTTTAACAGAAGCTCCGCCTGCCGTACTTTATGGAATAGCGGCTCTAATCATTCCCGAATCACCTCGCTACTTAATCGCCCAAGGTCGAGACTCGGAGGCGGCGGCTGTTTTAAGTAAGATTGAAGGCGGAGATCTTGGGGCTAGAGTTGAGGAAATTCGGCAAACAATGCAGATCGATCACAAACCCAGATTTTCTGATCTTCTTAGCAGAAGGAGCGGACTATTACCAATCGTCTGGGTCGGAATGGGGTTATCTGTCCTACAACAGTTTGTCGGTATTAATGTGATCTTTTACTACAGTAGTGTTTTATGGCGGTCAGTCGGATTTTCTGAAGAGGATTCCCTTAAAATTACGGTGATTACGGGTGTGATTAATATTATTACGACCTTAATTGCGATCACCTATGTCGATAAGTTTGGTCGTAAACCCTTACTTTTGATCGGCTCTATTGGCATGACGATTACTTTGGGAACACTGGCGGTAATGTTTGGCAATGCGCCCTTCGATGCCGATGGGAATCCGAATTTAACTGGCTCTAATGGTCTTATCGCGCTGCTCGCTGCTAATCTCTTTGTTTTTTGCTATGGTTTCTCTTGGGGGCCAGTGGTTTGGGTGATGTTGGGCGAGATGTTTAATAACAAGATTCGAGCCGTTGCCCTTTCTGTTGCTGCTGCCGTTCAATGGATTGCAAATTTCCTGATTTCTACCTCTTTTCCTCCCCTACTGGCTACCTTTGGACTGGGGGCTGCTTATGGACTTTATACGGTTGCGGCTGCGATCTCAATATTTTTTGTCGTTCTCTTGGTTAAAGAAACTAAAGGTAAAACCCTTGAGCAAATGTAAACCTTTAAGGGAGCATCACAAAATAAATGAAGAATTAATTAAGTTACTAAATGATGCTTTCAAGACGAATATTTTCACGACGATAACGGTGCAGGTTTAGGAGCAACTCTAATCCGCAACTGTGTAATGAAAGAATAAAACACGGTTTGAGCTTTTAAAGCTTAAGTAATTTTGAGAAATTTTAAATACTTTTTTTAGGTTTCTCATTTTTATTATTTACTTTAATCAATAGATACAAACGCACTTATCAACAGGTGATGAGCTAAAAAAATGTAACTTTTTGTTGTCCTCCGTATTTATATTAATAAGGTTTGTAGCAATTATATCTTAGTACTTGACTTTGCTACGGATCGTCCTTTAGTGTAAAAAATTGCGCTCCATTTACACCGCTAATTGGGAAAATATTTATGATTAATCGTCAAGACTTGAAACAATTGCAATCTTTGACCAGTGTGCCTGCTCTCTCTATTTTATTACCGACACATCGCACTTCACCAGATAACAAACGAGATCCAATCCTCGTCAAAAATTTGGTCAACGAGGCAACAGAACGGCTTTCTGAGGAATTTTCTAATCGAGAGTTAGCACCATTATTAAATAACCTAGAAAAATTGGTTAACGAGATCGATTATCCCCACACCCTCGACGGTTTAGCATTGTTTGTTAGTCACGATTTCGCTAAACTTTATTACTTACCTTTTTCTGTACCTGCGCGGGTGATTATCGATCAAACCTTTGCTACACGCGATTTAGTCTATGGAATGCACCGATCTTTGCGTTATTGGGTCTTATTACTTTCTCAAGCGTCTACTCGTTTATTAGCAGGAACCGCAGAGACTTTAGAAGAAATACAAGATAAAAACTTTCCGATGGAAATGACGGGGCCTGGAGGAACGGCACCCCTTCCCTATCATGCTGATTCTAGCTATCTAGATGATCGCCATCGTCGTTTTTTTCAACAGGTCGATAGTGCATTAACTTTCTATGATGATCAAGAGTTTCTACCGCTAGTCGTTGGAGGAGTTGATCGGCAAGTTTCTTTCTTTCAAGAGGTTACCCAATATCCGCAACCGATCACTGGAGTTCTGAGTGGCAATTATGATAAAGCCAGTCTCCCTGAACTAGCTCCCCACGTTTGGACAGCAATGCAGCCTTTTCGCGAAATACAACGACAAGAAGCGCTTCAGGAGCTAGAGAATGCAGTAAACGCTCAAAAGGTTGTTTCTACGATTGGAGAAGTGTGGCGACTCGCTAATGAAGGGCGCGGGAAATTGCTTTTAGTAGAAAAAAATTATCATGTACCAGCGATCCTCACTGAAGATGGCAATTTCCAGTTAGTCGATGAAGCGGGTGGCACTGAGGTTATGGATGATGCAGTCGATGAGATTATCGAGGTTGTCTTAGCTAAAGGAGGAAAGGTTGTTATGGTAGACGATGGGTCTTTATCACTCCATCAACAGATTGCTCTGATTTTGCGGTACTAATCAGGTCATCTACAACACTACTGACCTTGGCTCAAACTCAGGTAGATTACCCAGTTTACGAATCAAGACTTTGACATTCATCCCTAGATAGTCTTGAGTCTCGCCAAACCAAAAACCAGATAGGGGCATCACTTGGCTAGGATGACGGGCGATCGCTACTGGGATCAAATCAAAGCCCGTTGTAATTTGATTCGTTGGATCATAATTCCGCCATCCAGCACCTGGTAGATAGACTTGAAGCCAAGCATGAGTAGCACCTGAGCCAATCATACCGACCTCACCGCCATCAAGTGCCGCGTCATAAAGATAACCACTGACAAAGCGACAGGCTAACCCCAGTCGTCGCAAGGCTTCAATCATCAACCAGGCATAGTCACGGCAGGTTCCCGACTTTAAACGTAGAGTTTCCCCCGGTGATTGGGTTCCATCTGTCTCACGAGATTGATAGCTCAAGTTGTTCTTGATTGTATCCATCATCCTTTGCAACACATCGAGGGTATGATCTTGGTCGCCTGCAACAAAGTCTTTAGCCCATGTAGCAACACTGCTATCGGGATCTTCTGCATGAGGACGCATAAACACAGAAAGATCGATCCACTCATCAGGTGTGTATTGCACTGGAATTTCTAAAGCGCGGGGATCTAAGGGGAATTCTGCGATCGCTTTTAAGCCAAAATGTTCAGCCCGTAACCGACAAGTGACGATTAGCTGTTTAGCAGGTTCACTAAATTCTAGTTCGGCTACATTATTAGAAAGTGTATCCATAATCCATCGGATTTTGCAAGGTACATTCGTTTCTACCAAGTAACTCAAAATTCGCTCACGATGAGTGGCACTGGGCAAAAAGACGGCACGATGTTTACCGAAAGTTACTGGGTTACGATAGCTGTAGGTGGTAGTATGTACAAGATCATAAATAACGCTCATTGCTACTGTTCCTTATATTTTATGTATGAATTGAAATTTTACATCTGAGGTAAGAAAAGTACTTTAAATCCCTTACAAAAATTAATTTACAGTCTCCAAGTATTAACTTAATAAAGGCTCTAGTCTGTTTTCGGCTTATTAAATATATACATTTCTTACCACTTGCACCGTTAGATCCGACAAATTTATTGATTCAATAACGCCTAAAATAGTTACTCTAAAAATGGTATCGATTAATTATATTGAAAAACTCAGGGATTAAAGTTTTAGATCATGGATATCCGTCAATTCAATATGCGCCAAACGATTATTGTGGCTATTTTAGTTTTGTACTTCGGTAAGTACTTGACTAAAAGAATTAAGTTTTTACAGAACTTCAATATTCCTGATGCCGTTTCTGGTGGGGTATTAGCTTCATTAATCTTTTGGTTCTGTTATGCTGTTTTTCAGTTTCAGGTAGAATTTAATCTAGATATTCGTAATGCCCTTTTAATTATTTTCTTTACCACCATTGGACTATCTTCTCGGCTAAAAACCTTATTGCAAGGTGGAAAACCGTTATTAATTCTGTTGGTGACTGCTGTATTTTATCTGTTCGTGCAGAATTTGACGGGGATAGGTATTGCTTCACTGATGGGTTTAGATTTACCAATTGGTTTGATCTCAGGATCAGTGTCTCTTAGTGGTGGACTTGGAACGGTGATCGCGTGGTCGCCGATTTTTAAGGATACATACGGAATTACTAATGCGTCAGAAATTGGTATTGCTAGTGCCACATTGGGTTTAGTTTTAGGAGGTATAGTTGGTGGGCCTGTCGCTAAATTATTGATTGTCAGAAACCAACTTAAAACGGATGATCAAGATCAACAATTAACCATTGGAATCAAACACGGACAGAAAAATGTAAAGATTGATTACAGCACAATGCTAAATTCCTTTTTAGTGATAAGTTTTGCGATTGGTTTGGGAATTGAGCTTAATTATATTGTTAGTGCGATCGGTTTAAGATTACCCGATTTCGTTACCTGTTTATTGGCGGGGATTTTCTTAACGAATACGATTCCTTTTATTTTTAAACGTTTTCCTTGGCCCGCTAATACACCTTCGCTTGCTTTAATCTCTGATGTCAGTCTCGGTTTATTTTTAGCGATGTCATTAATGAGTTTGCAGTTATGGACATTAGCAGGAATGGGCGGGACGATCGCTGTTTTACTATTAGTACAGTTTATAATTAGTACACTTTATACGATTTTCGTTGTTTTTCCAGTCATGGGCAGAAATTATAATGCGGCGGTCATTTCGGCAGGATATTCGGGGCTAACCTTGGGCGCAACTCCAACGGCGATCGCTAATATGACGGCTGTCACCGAACGATTTGGGGCCTCTCCTCAAGCGTTTATCATCGTTCCTTTGGTAGGTGCTTTTTTTATCGATGTTGCCAATGCTTTTGTTATCCAGAAATTTCTCAATTTTATTGGTTAAATCTAATCTGTAGAAGAATCAATAACATCCTTTCTTCATCGCTAGAGTTAGACCATCTGCAATCGGAACAACACTTAAATTAATTCGCTCATCTTCATATAATTTCTGATTGAATTCACGAATTTTATTTGTTTGATTGTCTTGTATTTCTAAATCAGCTACTTTCTCTCCCCAGAATACATTATCAATCGCTATGATGCCACCTTCTCTAACTAACTCTAGTGACTTTTCGTAATAATTGTGATAGTTTCCTTTATCAGCATCAATGAAAACAAAATCGAAACGGTTAGAATAACCTGAATTAATTAATTGATCTAATGTTTCTAAAGCAGGTGCAATGCGTAGATCTATTTTTTTTGAGACTCCTGCTTCTTGCCAGTAACGTCGTGCAATTTCTGTATATTCCTCACTCACATCGCAAGCAATAATTTTACCATCTGGCGGTAAGGCTAGGGCTGTCACTAAGGAACTATAACCCGTAAAAATACCAATTTCTAATGTATTTCTTGCTCCAATTAATTTGACTAAAAATGCTAAAAACTGACCTTGTTCGGGTGCAATTTGCATAATTGCTCTGGGGTGCGTGGCGGTTTCTTCACGCAGTTTTTTAAGAATTTCGGGTTCTTGAACGGTAATAGATTGATAATATGAATAAAATTCGGGGCTTAAACCCATCGTTTGCTTAGACATAGAATTAGATAACAGCAATACAATCAATTTCTACTAAAACATCTTTCGGTAAACGAGAGACTTCTACACAAGCACGTGCTGGGGCTATTCCTTCTGTAAAATAATTTGCATAAACTTGATTCATTGCACCAAAATTTTCAAGATTACTCAAAAAAACTGTTGTTTTAACCACGTGATCCCAACTAGCTCCCGCTTCAGTTAAAATTGCCTCAAGATTGGTCATCACTTGGGTAGTTTGCGCGACGATATCACTATCACCAATAATATTACCTGTTTTCGGATCAAGGGGAATTTGTCCCGCGATAAAGATCATTTTACCCTGTGCTGCGATCGCTTGATTATAAGGCCCAACTGGTGCGGGTGCATTTTCTGTTTTAATGACAGTATGAGACATATATTTAGATTCCACTAATATGTACAATTATTTCTCGTTGATGTGACCGTTGTCGATGTTCCCAAACATAAATACCTTGCCAAGTTCCTAACACCAAACGACCTCGGTTAAGGGGTATTTGTTCTGAGGTATGGGTAAGAACTGAGCGAATATGGGCGGGCATATCGTCCAATCCTTCGGTACTATGATGATAGCGTGTTGCGTCTTCTGGAACTAATTTATTAAAAAAGTTAGCCAAATCTTGTAATACATCAGGGTCGGCATTTTCTTGGATAATAATTGAAGCTGAAGTATGACGAATAAAAAGGTTACAAAGTCCTGTTTCTATTCCAGATTCTGAGACAATAGATTCTACTTGGGGTGTTATTCTCGAAAAATTTTTGCCTTGAGTTTGAATACGGATTGCTTTTTGATATTGTTTCATAACTAGACTAGGGATACATTATCATGGCTTAATAATTGTTGTTCATTTTGTGATAAATTTTCTGGTAACACATAAAGATCAACATCAAGTGCAGCATTTAATTGATGAATTTGTTTTATAATTTCTGGATTGAAATGGATACTTGGGACTTGTTCACTAACATAGACAACACAATTTATTTCAGTTTGATAAAGAGAACAGAGATTTTTTAAAACTGACCAAACAGGCTGAAGCTGCTTAAAAATTGATTGAATATGCTCTTCTAGTTCACTTGATGATTCTAAATTTGACTTTAAACTCCATCCATTATTTGAATAACAAATTTTACCTTTAGGATAAATCAAATCTCCTTTATACCAAATTTTGCTAGGATTAATTCTTAACTTATCTGTAATTTTATCTGGTTTTAAATCTAATCCAGTTAAAGTTAAAGATACTAATATTTCAGATTTCATAAAAATAAGACCTCAAAAATCATTGATGTTAAATCCTGTTTCTTCACCTATAGATTGACCATCTTTAGGTTTAATGTAAATATTTCCTTCACTGTCCTTGTATAAATCTTTTTGAGAAGCCTTGTACTTTCCTTTAAGTTCATGAATATCAATACCTGCTTGTTTGAGTCTAGCAATTTCAATACGAGTCAGTAATTTATCTTGTCTCCAGTTTCTTTCGCTATCTTTCCCTTTAGGTTCAAAGTCTGTCATCTAATCCTGATGATTATTGATTTCATCAGATGAGGGGTCAGTTAAGGTCGTGTTGTCAATTGCATTATCTTCTGGTAACTCTTTATTCTCGTGTTCTGTCTCACTACCTTCCCAAGGTGAGTCGTAGTGATTCCAGGGTAAAATCGGCTTATTGGGTAACTTATGGGTTAGAACAGTAATATTATCGGCATCGGGTTCAGGAATTTCGATACGGATACTCGATTTCTCTTCTATGATAGGATCTTCTGCTGAGGTACTATTTTCCTCCTCAACAGAAGATGATGTAGGTTGATTTTGTTCTATATCAGATGGGCTGGATTGATTCATAGTTTAAACAAAATAAGATGAAACCATATGTAACAGCAATATTAAAGCAATCATCCAAGTTACATAGGCTGCATAGGTGAGTGTCTGAGAAATGTCATCAAGACGCTGCTTGTTAGTATTATAGGTGGCAATCTGATTCGCCATCATTTTAAGTTGATATTCCTCTGGAGACAGTAATAAATACCGTTCCAAAAACTTGTGATCTTCTAAATTAGGACTAACAGCAACCTGACGGGGTAAAAACGCATTGATTAATAAAGTAAAATTGACTAAAAAACCAATAATTTCTCCAATACTAAAAGGACTAAAATAAGAGATTAAACGAGAAATGGTTAAACTGGTCAACAATGCGCCATTAACCACAAATAAAATATTAAGTTTTGTTGTCAGTAGATAACCCTGTTGTTTCTGCTGTTCCATGACATCTCGAATATCTTGGGCTGTTAGTTGTATCGTTACAGAAGAGGGCAGACTAACACTTGGTGTTTCTTCTATTTTAGATAGTTCGGATGGAATCGATTGATGATAGTCGGTTAGGTTGATTGGATGAACTTTTTCATGTAGTTCTGAAACAGTATCAAACACTGCTGCTGTCATATGATTTATGGTTGAGCCTATCCCCAGTAATTGCTCGCTATCTTCCATTATGGCTTGTCAAGGAGACGAATGAAAATAGTCTACAACGGCTTTGGCTATTGTTTCTGAACCATTTCTGTCTAATGATATATTTTGCCGAGGTGGTATAGGTGTATCTAATAAAAAATCCCAGTTTCCGTGAAAAAATTCGTCTGGAGTCAGAATTTGATGATGAGTATAATTTCGGATTCCTTCTAAGAGAAAATGAGACTCCGCAAAATCATCTCGTGTAAGAGACACAATAGGGATATTTTGTCGCAATGCTTCGGAAAAGGTACTAAAACCGGGTTTAGAAATGACGCGTCCACAAAACGGCATAAAATCTACTGGACGATAGTGATGTTCGGTCACTTGAATTAAGTTTTGTAACGAAGGAACATTACGATCAAAAGTGATAAATTGCCATTCGGGAAAATTTTGTAAATTGTGATATGGAATTTGTTCTAATCCTAAACCCCCAAAGGTGAGTAAAATCGTTTTTTCTTTGGGTGCAGACAGATTAAAATGTGATCTTAATTCGGTTTCACGATAGCGGGGGTTTCCTCCCGTTAACCCGACATCAACAATATTCGGAAAAGCTGACATCGGTTCAGACAACGGCAAACGAAATAAGCGATCGCATTGCTGATAACATTGTCTAATCCAATCTACGATATCTTGAAAATCCTCGCCCCAATCTTGGTAAATAAAATCCCAACCAAAATTACTCATCATCCAACAGGGAATATCTGCTGCTTTGGCTAAAGGTGCGGCTAACGGGGGAATATCAGCTAAGATTAAGCTAACTCGGTTCGTGCGGACAAAATTGACCTCACTAGCAATGATAGAACGAGCCTGAGCCTTCATCTGTTGTAACTTTTCTTTCGTTGCGTCTTTATCCATCTTTAAACTATCAGACTGAATGACACCCACATCAAACCCGCGATGTCTTTGGATAAAATCGGACTCAATATATGATTCTAGTAACCAATGTGGAGCAGTCGTGACTAAAATCGGTAAGATATCAGGGTTAAGCCTACTAATAGCAGCAACAACTGAAGCAGTACGAACCGCATGACCAAAACCATGATTAGTCACTGCTACATATAAAGTGGGTCGAGACATTAATCATCTATCCTATCAACGAACAAAAAAGATTGACACTTCTCACACCGCTTAAATTAGGATAACGGTTTATCCGATAGCCTAAACCATAAACCGTTTCGATTAAATCTTCGGGTGCGCCAACTGATTTTAGTTTTTGCCGAAGACTCCTAATATGTACCTTAACGGTTGATTCTTCGGGCGGTTCGTCAAATGTCCAAAGATGGTCGATAATTTGAGTACGGCTAAAGACTCGCGTTCCATGACGTAAGAATAGTTCAAGAAGCTGATACTCTTTGGGGCTAAGATTAATAGGTTGAGACTGATAAGATACCTCACAGGTACTGGGATTGAGTTGTAGGTTTCCCCATTCCAAAACTGGTGGTAAGGTTGTATTACCGCGACGCAATAAGGCACGAATTCGGGCTGATAGTTCCTCAAGATTAAAAGGTTTGACTAAATAATCATCTGCCCCTGCATCAAGACCCAGAACGCGATCGGATACCGTATCCCGTGCTGTTAACATCAGAATGGGAGTTTGGCAACCTTTAGAACGCAGACGTTTACAAACATTAAAACCATCCAATTTCGGTAACATGACATCGAGCAGAATTAGGTCATAAACCAAAGCATCGGCTAATTCCCAACCCAATTGTCCATCACCTGCCAACTCAACTACATATTTTTGGTCGGTTAAGTCTTCAACGAGAGCATCGGCAATGCGTTCATCATCTTCAATGATTAGGATTTTCATAAAACTTTAATTCTGTGACAATGTTTCCTTAGAATTTTAGCGGTCTTTGTAACTCACTTTAACGTGATGTCATGTCTCACGTTGAACCAAAATAGGTAAGCAAGATACTGCATAAAGCGTGCGCTTAGTAAAGAATATGTAATGTTTCTTAAAACAGTTGATGACTGTGCCATATTTAGTGAAAATCATCGCTAAAAATGTAACAAATTTTTAAAAAATTAGCTTAACGGCGTATCAAATCTTGTTTCTAAAGATAAATTTTTAGGAAACGTTCAAAAAAAGAACCTTTTATGTATCGATACATAAAGACTGTATAAGAGAAATTACTGATAAAATTCAGTTGAAGACAGCCTAGTCAATACAAAAATAATGAGTTTGATAATGTAAAAAAACAAGTTATGAATGGTACCTAACCTTTAAAAAAGTATTTTTCCATACAAAGTTAACCCGTTTACCGTAGCGTGAATGAGGATACTTCATAAATTTTGGAAAAGATAAGCCAAACCCTTGCATAATTTGAATAAAACGATTATCATCGACTCAACAATTATTCATTCTGCTTAAAATACCGTTGGTAAAAATGATGAAGCTTAAAACATTGGGATTAACAATATCTCTAGCAAGCGCGGGCTTGCTAGGTATGTCTGAAGCGGCATCGGCGGCTAAATTTGCTGATAACGCTACACTATCGATTACTGTTCCCACCTTTCAAATCAACAATGCTATTTCTCTGCCGACTGGTGAATTTGCAGGTGGTGCAGATGGTTTAGCTGATGCTCTATTCGGTACTGGTTTTCCAAGCATTAGCGCGAGTAACCGAGTCATCAATAAAAATGGACAAGATGTTCGCCCTGGTGTAACTGGCGAGTTTAGCGTTGGTTCTAGTTCTGGTGGCTTTCAAGCTTATCAAGGACAGACAGGTGAGATCACTTCATTTGATGGTACTACTTTTAATGAATTAAGTGAAGTTAACGGCGGATTTGAGCCTCCTAATGATCCACTGGCAAATCCCAATATTGTTCCTGGTAATTTGTTTAGTGACAATTTCTTATTGAGATTATCCAATGGAACAAATAATCAGTTGAACTTCTATCTAACAGAAGTCAATCTACAAAACTCAGTTGAGCAGATCCTAGCAGGTGCGCCCATCATTTTCAGTGGTAGAGGTTGGCTAGGTGCAGCAGGTGATCCTGGTATTGCCTATTACGAAGTAGAATATGAAATTACCTCCCAAACACTGCCAGACGATGGAACCAGAAGCGGTGATCCCGTTGCGGGAGATGGAGTGACAGGTTTAACGACTTTATCTGGTACTTCAATTGTTGTAACAATCATCCCAACATCAGTACCAGAACCATCAGCAATGGTTGGTTTAGCAGTGGTTGCAGGTGCTGGCTTATTCATGAAGAAAAAGCAAAAACGAGCCTAAAATAAACTAAACAAATTCCGATTAAAAACCCCTTTTCTGTTTACTGGTTCTAAAACGTTAATGAGTTTAAAGGATTAAAGTAGCAGATCAGGGTTATTTTGTGTTTTTTAAGGAAAAACAAGACTTAAACTAAAAATTACCTAGCGTTTACCTTGGGAGGTTATAGTATGAGCAGAAAATAGCCCTCATAGTGACCGAAACAATGCTACTGACTTACAACACCACTCAGATCGTAAAAGACGACAGTTCAGAAGGTCGCCGCTTACATTTTTATGACAAGAATGAACAAATTCCCTTAGTTGAAGAAGGAATTTGGCAAGTTTATCGAGGCACAGCGCAGTTTAGTCAACTATCGGTTAGTGGAGAAGAGATTTTATTAGGTTGGGCGCAACAAAACGCCTTTTTTGGTCTTTGGTTAACGCGTCTTGATTCCTATCAGGCAAAAGCTTTATCGGAAGTCTATTTAAAATGGTATTCCCTTAGTGAAATTGAGTCTTCAGCCCAATTAACACAAATCGTTTTACAGCAAGTAATAAAACGGATGCGTCAAACAGAAGCGTTATTAGCCATTGCGGGATTAAAACGAGTTGAAGAACGATTACAGCATCTTTTAGAATTACTCAAACAAGAAATGGGACAATCGATCCATGAAGGAACTCGCTTAACAGTTCGTCTTACTCATCAAAATATCGCTAATGCCATTGGAACCACCCGCGTTACTGTCACTCGTCTTCTAGGTGATTTTCAAAAACAAGGATTGATTAGTCTAGATAACGATCGTCATCTCATTATCCATCACTAGGCGGTAACTCTAGAGGAATTGATCCCATCAAACCTTTACGAAAATCATTTAACATTTGTGTTGCGGTTCTTTCCTTATCCTCTTGATAACGAGTCATCGCCAGTTGAAAAATATATTCTTCCCCTGTCATCGTTAAGGCATCCAAACCATAGCGAGAGTTTAAAATCGATTCGTATTCTAACTCAACCAACAAATCAACAAAAGCCGCCGCTACCCTCTGATTATCATAAGCAGCATCGCCAATATCTTCACAAATCGCTAACTTAACGGCATCTTCTTGAGACTCTAAGCGACTAGGGATCACTCCTGGTGAATCTAATAATTCCAAAGTCTCCAAAATCCGTACCCAGCGTAACTGACGAGTGACCCCCGCACGACGCGCACTGGCTACAACTTTTTTATTAAGAAGGCGGTTAATTATAGCAGATTTTCCGACGTTTGGCAAGCCGATCACGACAGCGCGAACAGGACGAGGTAATAGCCCCCGTGATTTTCGTTTAGCATTAATTTCTACTCCAACTTCTTGCGCTGCTTTACTAATTGCTTTAATACCTTGACCCTCTTTCGCATTAGTAAAATAAGGAATTTCACCCTGTTTACGAAACCATATTGACCAATCTTGGCGTATCGACTCTGGAATCATATCCAGTCGGTTTAGAATCAAAATACGAGGTTTACTACCAATCCAGTTTTTGACCTGTGGATGACCCGACGCAAGCGGAATTCTAGCATCGCGGACTTCTAGAACCACATCAACGAGTTTTAATTGTTCTTTAAGATTTTTCTCAGCCTTAGAAATATGGCCAGGATACCATTGAATCGAAATGCTCATTATTAAACTCGAAAATGGGGAAATTAATAGGGTTTGGCAACCAAACCCCTACGGTGATGTTAGGGAACAATCAAAACAGGACAAGGCGATAAATTAATCACTCTTGTCGTAACGCTTTCCGTTGCTCCTTCAGACGTTAAACCTAAGCCACGACAGCCCATAATAATGAGATCGGCACCAATTTCATCGGCGACATCGCAAATTGTAAAAGATGGCATTCCTTCCCGTTCGACCATTTCTGCTTGTATCCCTTGTTGGGAAAACAAAGCCTTAGCACCTTGTAAGAGTTTAGCCACTGCTTCGACAGAACTCATCACATCAGTTTCAGGCGAAGATTGTTCAACAACGGATAAAATGACCAAACGGCTATTGTTGGTTTTGACCACATCCGCGACAACTTCAGCCGCTTCACGGGCTTCACGACTTTGGTCAATTGGAAACAAAACAGTCTTAAACATGGTTAATTTTTTCCTCCCATACCCTTATTCTGAAATAATCTCCCCCCAATTTGATCCAACTCTAAATAAATCTTTTGAAGATAATGGTCGGATGTGACCTCTTTTGGTGTTTTAATCTTTTGTAGAGAAATAAAGCAATTAGGAGGTCTTTGGCTGTGCCAAAAAAATCTGTAGCCAATTTAAGTGAAGCCGATCTAGCAGGTAAGCGGGTATTAGTACGAGTTGATTTTAACGTACCCTTAGACGAACAAGGACAGATCACCGATGATACTCGGATTCGGGCGGCACTGCCAACTATTCAAGAGTTAAGCAACAAAGGTGCTAAGGTTATCCTCTGTAGCCATTTTGGCCGACCCAAAGGTAAAGTGGTTGAGAGTATGCGTTTAACTCCAGTTGCAGCGCGTTTATCGGAACTATTAGGGCAAGAAGTCGTTAAATGTGATGATTGTGTGGGTGACGAGGTTACAGCACAAATTAGTCAGTTAAATAATGGTCAAGTTGCGCTATTAGAAAATCTTCGTTTCCACGCTGAAGAAGAAGGTAATGATCCCGAATTTGCCAAACAATTAGCATCTAACGCGGATCTTTATGTTAATGATGCGTTTGGTACAGCACACCGCGCCCATGCTTCTACCGAAGGCGTTACCCATTACCTTAGCCCCAACGTCGCAGGTTATCTCATTGAAAAAGAACTAAACTACTTGCAAAGTGCGATCGAGAACCCACAACGTCCATTAGCGGCGATTATTGGAGGATCGAAAGTTTCTAGTAAAATTGGCGTTATCGAAACTTTACTGGAGAAATGCGATAAACTCCTGATCGGCGGTGGTATGATCTTTACCTTCTACAAAGCTAGAGGGTTAAACGTTGGTAAATCTTTAGTTGAAGAAGATAAGCTAGAATTAGCAAAATCTCTCGAAGCAAAAGCCAAAGAAAGAGGCGTAGAATTTCTGTTACCGACGGATGTAGTTGTTGCTGACAAGTTTGATAAAGAAGCAAACGCTCAAACCGTTAGTATTAACGATATTCCTGATGGTTGGATGGGTTTAGATATTGGCCCTGAATCCGTTAAACTTTTCCAAGAGGCTTTAGCATCCTGTAAGTCAGTGATCTGGAATGGCCCGATGGGGGTTTTTGAATTCGATAAATTTGCCGTCGGAACTGAAGCGATCGCACATACTCTTGCAGATATCACCAAAACGGGTACTATCTCGATTATTGGTGGTGGTGACTCGGTTGCAGCAGTCGAAAAAGTGGGTGTAGCTGAACAGATGAGCCACATTTCTACAGGTGGTGGTGCCAGTCTTGAGTTACTCGAAGGTAAAGTTCTTCCTGGTATTGCTGCTTTAGATGATGCGTAGAATTAAATAGCATATTTCATCGCTTTTGTCAAGAATTAAATAGTTATTGTAGGGGTTTGGTTGCCAAACCCTTATGATATTTTCGGTTGACGGAATTTATAAACATCTTGAATTGCTTGTACCCAACCATTACTAACGGATTCTAACAAACGATCGCCTTTTTCTTTGGTGGCAGCCGTCGCATCTCCCATTACTCCACTTTGAGTTAATTCTTTAGTTAACCATGCAAAGGGTAATTTTCCCTCCATACTCAATAAACTGTCTTCGGGCAAACCTTGAGGATATTCTTTAACCGCTTTTTCCATTTTCACTTGCTCAGGCAACAGGGAGAGTAAAATACTGGTTTCTGCGTCTCCTGCATGAATGCCATACTCTAATTCTTGGGGGGTGAATAATTCTTTTGCAATGTGAGGAACGCGCCATGCAAAAAAAGGAAAGACCGAAAAATCCTCATACTTTTGATGGAGATCCCGTGCTACAATTTCCATAATCTGCGGTTGTCCACCATGAGCATTAAGCAATACTAATTTGCGAAACCCAGAACGATAAATACTTTCTGCCATTTCCATGAAAACAGAAATCAAGGTTTGTGCAGTTAGAGTAATTGTTCCAGGAAAGTGCCAATGCTCATTAGATTTCCCGTAATACAAACAGGGTAAAGCATAAGCTGGAATACTTTGATCTAATTTTGCTAAAGCCTTCCCTAACACTCCCATTGCGATCGCAGAATCAACGATAATCGGTAAATGTGGCCCATGTTGTTCGATCGCGCCGACAGGTTGGATAATTACAGTATTCTCTTTATCCGACATTTCTTGAATTTCCGTCCACGTCAGATAGGGAAAATAACGCTCTTGAGGAATAAAACCGTGCATCATCTTTCTAACCAAGCTCGCATTTTACCTGGATTCATTAAACCATAGGGATCAACTTTTTCTTTAAAGGCTAGTTGAATCGGATCGATGACTTTTCGTCCACCATCTTCCATGATATAGGTATGAGGATTGGCAATCCCTGCGCCATGTTCTTCATGATACTGAATAATCTCATTTAAACGGTTTTCTGTCGTAAAACGAATTAACTGTAATCCTGCGGGAATCACTTTCCCTGCGAATTTCAAAAACTCTAAATGGATCATCGCTTCATCGCCAAAATGATGATACATTTGCTCAACACGTTCTAAAGTAAAGTAAAACGTTTGTAGGTAGGTTAAATTTGGGTCTATACTTCGCGCATGGAGTGTTGTGTGATTCCAAGTAAATTCTAGAATGCTCGTTCCTTTATTCGCTTCGGTTGCAGCTTTAGAATAAGTAATCTCACCTTGATAGTCTTGGACTAAATCAGATAAAGCGGTCTGATCATATTCACTAACCATTAACAAAGCACAAGATTTTCCTGATGGTAGATAGTTCTGCAAAGCCGTAAAATAGGAAGGAATCGGCCAAGCATGAATACTAACCATTTTTTTAACAATGCCATCACTATTACCTAAAGCTTGACCAAATTGAGCAGCAGTTAGAAAATCATCAAAAACAACAATTAATTCAGCCCAGGGATAAGCAGGTGCAAGGGGAATTTCTAATTCTGTAATAATACCATTTGTGCCATAAGCATGATTGACTTTTTGCACCTCATCCCCTCTTAATTCAATGACTTGGGGTTCGTCTTCTAAAGTCACTACTCGAACTGCTGTTAAATTACCACGATCGCGCAACTGTCCATAATTAATCGAACCCATCCCGACACTACCCCCACCAATAAAACCGCCAATTGTGGCTGTACGATAGGTAGAAGGTGCCATCCGTAGTTCCCAACCGATTTCTCTAGCTTTTTTGTCAAAACTCGCCATTTTAACCCCTGGTTCCACACAGGCTGATCCAGCTTTAAGAGAGCGAATTTGATTCATCTTAGTAGTATCAAGTACCACACCGCCTTCTAGTGGAATACATTGTCCATAATTTCCCGTACCAGCACCGCGAACCGTTAGCGGAACACGGTATTTAACACAGGTACGAACCACTTGAATCACTTCTACTTCAGTTGTTGGACGTACCACCAATAAAGCTCGTTTATCCTTCAGTTGCGCTTCTAAAATTGGGCTAAAGTGAAAGTAATCTAAAGAAAGTTTGGCAAGCTGTGAGGATTCTGTAATGATTTCTAAAGGGGAAAGTTCATTGATCAGGCGATCCAAAAGGCTGCTAATTGCGGTCATAATTCGGTGAGTAGTTGAATAGACTACAGTATAGCTTAATCACCTGTTCCTCAAAGACGCAGAACGTTTTTAAGGACGACTAGCCTATAATTTTATGAGTAATTAACATTGTGTAGCTCACATCTAGCAGGTTAGGAAAACCAACCATATCTATCATGTATATCGAAATCGTCACTATATTGTTGCTGCTGATCGCTAACGGGATTTTTTCAGCATCAGAGATGGCGATTGTGTCTTCGCGTAAAATTAGATTAGAACAGTCGGCTAAAACAGGCGATGCTAAAGCCAAAGTTGCCCTCAAACTGGCTAGATCCCCTAATAACTTTCTTTCTACTGTCCAAATAGGCATTACTCTAATTGGTATTTTAAGCGGTGCCGTCGGTGGTGCAACACTAGCTGAACGTCTGCGAAACTTTTTGAATACAATTCCAGTTTTAGCACCCTATAGCCAAGTTTTGAGTTTTGGCGTAGTCGTAACAATTATTACTTATCTCTCTCTCGTGATTGGTGAATTATTGCCCAAACGGATCGCTTTAAATAATCCTGAAAAGATTGCGACTCAAGTAGCTGGGCCAATGCAATTCTTATCTAAGATTACAGCACCTGTGGTTTATTTGTTGGGTAATTCAACAGATCTTTTACTCAATCTTTTGGGAATTCGTCCAGTTCCCGAAGAAACGGTGAGTGAGGATGAAATTAAATTACTGATCGAACAAGCAACGACAGCAGGTACGTTTGAAGAAGCAGAACAGGAAATGGTTAGCCGCGTGTTTCGTTTAAGCGATCGCCCAATCAAAGCCTTAATGACTCCCCGTACTGAAATTGACTGGCTTGATCTTGATTCTTCTTTACACGAAAATTTAACCACAATTCAAGAAAGTGCCTATTCGCGTTTCCCCTTGTGCCAAGAAAGCATCGATAATTGTCTAGGAATTGTTAAAGTAAGAAATGTTCTTGCCGCACATCTAGCAGGACAAGAAATCAATTTACAGGCGCTCGCCCAACCTCCTTTATATGTTGCTGAGGGGACAAGAGCCTTAAAAGTATTAGAATTAGTTAAAGAATCTGGCGATCATATGGCATTGATCGTTGATGAGTATGGAGGGGTTGAAGGTTTAGTAACTCTCAACGATTTGATGGAAGCTATTGTCGGTGAAATTCCATCTGCTGAAGGGTCAAATGAACCAATGGTCATTCAGCGTGATGATGGCTCTTGGCTATTAGATGGTTTATTATCAGTCGATGAATTTAAAGACTTATTAAACCAAGAATCATTACCCAAAGAAGAGGATGAAGAATACCATACAGTAGGTGGTTTCATTATCTCCTTTTTGGGCAAGATTCCAACATCAGGTGATTTTTTTGAATGGGAAGGTTTACGCTTTGAAGTGATGGATATGGATGGAACCAGAGTAGATAAGGTTTTAGTTTCTAGTCTGGGACTTCCCGAAGAAATAACCGAAGATCAATTCACCGACTAACGAGAAGCAAAGCTTAACTCTCTTTGTTCGGGTTCTTGGAAAAGTGGCGTACTTAAGTAACGTTCTCCAAAACTCGGTTGTATCATTACAATTAATTTACCTGCATTTTCAGGACGTTTAGCGACTTGAATGGCTGCACATAAAGCCGCACCCGAAGAAATACCCGATAAAAGACCTTCTTCTTTGGCTAAACGACGACCATAGAAAAATGCTTGATCATCACTAACAGTAATGACTTCATCAATCAGATTAACTTTTAAGACTTCAGGGACAAAACCCGCGCCAATACCTTGAATTTTATGGGGGCCAGGATTTCCCCCTGATAGAATAGGACTGTTAGCGGGTTCAACTGCGATCGTTTTAAAGCTCGGTTTCTTTTCTTTAATCACTTCTGCAACCCCTGTAATTGTTCCACCCGTTCCGACACCTGAAATGAGAAAATCAACCTCGCCGTCGGTATCTTCCCAAATTTCTTGTGCTGTGGTTAAACGGTGAATTTCAGGATTAGAAGGATTATTAAATTGTTGCAACATATAGGCGTTAGGTGTGGTTTCAACAATTTCTTGTGCTTTTGCGATCGCACCCTTCATCCCCATATTACCTGGAGTCAGTTCTAAATAAGCTCCATAGGCTCGCAACATAGCGCGGCGTTCTGTACTCATCGTTTCAGGCATCGTTAGTATCAGTCTATATCCTTTTGCTGCTGCTGCCATCGCTAGAGCAATTCCCGTATTTCCCGAAGTGGGTTCGACTAAAACCGTTTTCTCAGGCGAAATTAAACCCGCTTTTTCGGCAGTATTCAGCATATGTACGCCAATACGATCTTTTACAGATGAAGCGGGGTTCATGCCTTCTAATTTCGCAACAATACGAGCTAAACAACCTTCTGATTGAGGAATGCGGTTTAGTTGGACAAGCGGAGTACGACCAACTAATTCTGTAACATCGTGAGCAATACGCATAATTTTATATAAGGGGTAGAGAGGCTAAACTTTAATTCTACTATTCACCCCAACTGTAGCGGTTTAGGATGTCATAGTTATTCAAGTCTTCTTTAATAAATCTATTTTATCTAAAATTAGATCTTACTGCATTTAGATTTTAGAGTAAATTATCTCACAAAACAGATTAGTGTTAGTTTTGTAACTTAGCAGGGGAATAATCAATAACAAATGTGATTTTTAGTCTCCTTAATGAAACCGAAACCTGTTCGACGTCAAAAAAAACAAACCACATCTAATGTATTGTTTTTAGGCTTGAATGTTTTATTTCTGTCTGCCCTACCTGTACTGGGTGCATTCCAGTTAGCCCTAAAAACAGCCAATTTATTACCGTTGTTTCTATATCCTATGATGAGTGTAATTACCTTTGCTTTATATGCTAATGATAAAGCTCGTGCCAAGCAAAATCAATGGAGAATTCCAGAAAATAGCTTACATTTAGTAGAATTGATGGGTGGATGGTTAGGTGGATATATTGCTCAAAGAGTTATTAGACACAAAAATAAAAAGATATCCTATCAGCTTGTATTTTGGGCGATCGTTGTCCTTCACCTAGCATTGTGGTTAGATTGGTTTGTATCAGGTGGAACACTAACAGAACTATTGTTCAATGGTATTTTTCAAAAGTAAAACGTGTTTTAGACTAAAACTTTATGTACACAGCAGAATCAAACATTAAATTCGCAATCTGTGGAAAATCTATCGAGTCTTAAGCGACACTCAAGCTAATGAAGTTGGATGTTTAAGAGTGATTGATGAATAGAAGCGAAGATTACCTTTATCCAGCTAATCAGTTTGTTATGGTAGAATTACCAGAAGAAATTCGGATGCAGTTATTGGCAATTGCTAAACAATAAAACAAGCATTTTATGAGCGCAAATATTCATTAGCATTAACATTAATTAGTAATGTCTTTAATCTGCCATATTTTAATCGGTTGTCCAAGTAGTGGTAAATCTACGGTTGCTGAGGAAATTACAAAGTTATATCCTAATTGTCGCATTGTCTCTACTGATAAAATCCGAGAAAAACTCTTTGGTGACGAAGACATACAAGAAGACTGGGAACTGATTGAAGCTGAGGTATTATCTCAAATACAAAATCATCTAGAAGCAGGAAAATCGATTATCTATGATGCGACGAATGCTAAACGTCATTGGCGAATGGATTTTTTACAGGAATTACAACAATATAAAAATGTTCAATGGATTGGGTGGTATTTAAAAACACCTTTAGAGATTTGTCAACAATGGAACAAAAACAGAAAACGACAAGTACCAGATACAGTTATTGAAGAATTGTATAACTCTCTAGCAGAATTTCCCCCCATAGCAGCAGAAGGGTTTGCCGCAGTTTATGAAATTCCCTACAGACAAGGAAAATTAGATATCACTAAAATTTCCCTTAAAACAATAAAGGCATAGATCTTTCACTATGCCTTGATTCTGTAAAGAAATGTAAAGCAGTTTTTTAGCTTTCGCGGGTGTCTAGAAAATTTTGGAACTGTCTGAGAGCAGCAGCACCAATATTGAAAACAGCCCAACCAGCAGCAATGAGCAGAGGAGTCAATACGATTAAAATGCGCCAGTCCATAGGTCGTCCATTCCTTGTTAAACAATTAAGAAAATTTAAAGGTTCTCATTTAATATATATATATCTTAATTTGTAGGCCTTGTGAATCCCAAATCGGTTCCTTTTCCTGCATGAACTAGAGCCAGTTGAGTGTATTTTTTAGCGTGTTCGATTAATCCAAGGGCTTCAGACTCAGAAACATCCCGCGCTTTTTTGGCTGGAATCCCAACAACAAGCGATCGCATTGGTATATCTTTCGTTACAATCGAACCTGCCCCGATGATACTTCCTGCACCGACACGAACCCCATCTAAAATTACTGCACCAATGCCAATGAGTGAGCCTTGTTCAACATATGCTGAATGAATCACCGCCCGATGTCCAACAGTCACATAATCTTCTAATTGGGTGACAAGTCCAGGGTCGCCGTGTAAAATTGCTCCATCTTGAATATTTGTATAAGCTCCGATGATAATTTTTTCGACATCACCGCGCAGAATTGCACCATACCAAACACTAGAACCTGTGGAAAGCAAAACATCACCGATAATGACTGCTGTCGGGGCGACAAAAGCGGTTTGTGATAAATCTGGAGGTGGCCAAAAAGTAGGGAAGGAATAATCTTGCATAGTTAGTTTAAACTAAAGTCTAAGATTCAGAGTCGCTTAAGGAGAGTCGATATAATAGATCAAGGGCAGATAAGAGCGTGAATTTTCTTTAGTAAGGTTAGTAATAATGAATCCAGGTTTACAATATCCTATTTTTGGGCCTGAAATCTATTGTCCTCACTGTCGTCAAATGATTCCCGCCTTGACGTTGACTGATACCTATTTATGTCCTCGTCATGGTGCGTTTGAAGCAGATCCTAAGACAGAAGAATTAGTACATCTTCAGTCGGGGCGACATTGGCGATATTGGAATGGTGAGTGGTATCGACAACATACTCACCCTGATGGCATTCGGTTTGAAATTCATGAGGCACTTGATAGGCTCTATACTCAAGGTTTTAGAGCGACTAAGGTAATTATTGCTAGTCGCTATAAAGATTTAGTAAGTGCTTATCTAGAGAGAAATACCCCTTGGCGAAATAATAATAATGAATCGCAAATGCCAAGGTTGTATGGTCTTCCAGTTGAATTTAGCTCAGACTCAGTTGAAGAACCGTGCTGGGATGTGATTAATTTTGATTTAGAAAAAGAACCAGGTGTCCCAAAACGATATCCTTATTTTCGTTTTTTTGAATAATAGTTTTGACAAGCATCAAAAACTTATTTTAATTCTCACTTAAGTTCATGCACCATGCCTCGATCCGAACCGCTAATATTCATCGTGCGATCGCTTTTTATGAAACGTTAGGATTTATCGTTACAGAACGTTTTACTACAGGTTATACTCTAGCCTGTTGGATGGAAGGTTTAGGGGGAAGAATTGAATTGATGCAAATTCCTGAACCCAAACCTGCCCCCGATGCTTTTGATGACGAACATTATGTCGGTTACTATCATTTATCTTTTGATTTAAGCGATACAGTAACCGATTTACCAACATGGTTAAATGATCTACAAAAAACCTTTACTGAAGCGGCTCAACAAAATAGTCATCAGTTTAGCCCTCTTAAAGTTTTATTAGAACCGAGACAACAAATGATTGGTGATCGGGTTTATGAAGTAGCTTTTATTGCTGATACAGACGGTTTACCCTTAGAATTTATTAGAGTTTGTGGAAAATTATCGTAAGAAAAACTCTAGATAAGTTATGAACCGTCTACGTCAACTCCTCCCGATTTTGTTTTCTCTTTTTATATTGGGGTTAGCTATTTGGGCAGTTGCTCATGAGTTCCGAAACTATAGTATTCAAGATTTACTGAATAGTTTTGCACAAATTCCAAAAGAGCGAAAATTAGGTGCGATCGCCTTCACGTTTCTAGGTTATCTTTCGATGACTGCTTATGACTGGCTCGGTTTTCTCTATGTCGGTCGAATGATTAAACTAAGGCATATTGTTGAAACCTCTTTTATCAGTTATGCAGTTGGTAATACGGTCGGATTTACGCTGCTTTCAGGTACAGCTATTCGCTATCGATTTTATTCGGCTCTGGGTGTTTCTGCCTTTGATATTGCTAAAGTTATCGCTTTTACTCATCTAGAATTCTGGTTAGGAATGCTCACCATTGGCGGAATTATTTTTTTGGTCGATCCATTAAATTTAGCTGATTTTTTGAAATTTCCCCTGGGTTCAGCCAAAACCATTGGTGTTTTATTTTTAATAATTGTTGCTATCTACTTTATATTCAGTATTTTTTGGAAAAAGACTTTGAACATCAAAGGAGAAGAAATCAAACTTCCTTCTTTTGGTTTATCGCTCGGTTTAATTGTAACCTCTTTTGTTGATTGGTTTTTAGCCTCGATGGTGCTGTACCTGCTCTTACCCAAAATGAAGCTATCTTTCTTAGGCTTTTTTGGGATTTATGTTTTTGCCCTAACGGCGGGGGTGGTTAGTACCGTACCAGGTGGCTTAGGGGTTTTTGATTATGCGATCATTCAGTTACTCACACCATTTATCCCTAAACCTGAAATTGGTGCTGCCTTGATTGCCTATCGAGGAATTTATTATTTTTTACCCCTCATTGTGGCAGTTGTTCTTATCTTAGGGCGTGAATGGCGACATCATCAGATGAAGTAATTGATCAAAACGACCTTTAACAGTCCTTAATTTAATACAATAGAAAACTAGCCTTTATTGGACTCTCTTAGATAAGAGATAAACATTTATAAAACCTGTTTATGAGAACCCAGCCATTCATCTCTCAATCAACTCATCCAGAATTAATGATCCAAAAATCAGCCGCACAGTGGAAAGGGTTGATTGAAACCTATCGCTCTTATTTACCTGTCAGTAATGCTACACCCGTTGTCACACTTTTAGAAGGAAATACGCCTCTGATTCAGGTTCCATATATTTCTAAGCTAGTGGGGAAAGGGGTTCAGGTTTTTGTAAAATACGATGGTTTAAACCCGACAGGTAGCTTTAAAGATCGTGGGATGACGATGGCGATTTCTAAAGCTGCTGAAGCAGGGGCTAAAGCGGTGATTTGTGCCAGTACGGGAAATACCTCAGCCTCAGCCGCCGCCTATGCTAGACGCGCTGGAATGCGGGCTTTTGTGATGATTCCTGATGGTTATGTGGCTTTAGGAAAGTTAGCACAAGCTTTATTGTATGGTGCCGAAATCATCGCCATTGATGGCAATTTTGACGAAGCCTTAAGAATTGTCCGTCAATTATCCGAAAACTATCCCGTAACTTTAGTGAATTCCGTTAATCCTTATCGCCTCGAAGGTCAAAAAACAGCCGCTTTTGAAGTGGTAGACGCATTAAATAAGGCCCCCGATTGGTTATGTATTCCAGTAGGCAATGCAGGCAATATTACCGCGTACTGGATGGGTTTTTGTGAGTACCATCAACAGGGTTATTGCGATCGCTTACCGAAAATGATGGGTTTTCAAGCCGCAGGGAGTGCGCCTTTAGTCATGGGAAAACAGATACACCATCCCGAAACCGTAGCTACAGCCATCCGCATCGGAAATCCTGCCAACTGGGAAAAAGCGTTAGCCGTAAAAGATGCAAGTCAAGGTGAATTCAATGCCGTGACAGACGAAGAAATTTTAGAGGCTTATCGAATTTTAGCAGCCGAAGAGGGAATATTTTGTGAGCCAGCGAGTGCAGCATCAGTAGCGGGACTTTTAAAATTAAAAGATCGTGTTTCCAGTGGCGCGACAGTGGTCTGTGTATTGACAGGAAATGGCTTAAAAGATCCAGACAGTGCGATTAAAGTTTCAGATAATGCAGTTAAATCGGTTATACCTGATTTAGCAACTGTAGCGGAACTAATGGGATTTTAAAACCCTAAATCAGCTTTGGCGGTGGCGGCGGCGGCGAAAACTTCTTCATCCGATAATTCTGTCCAATCTGTCGCCCCAATTTCAGCATAGAATTTTTGATCATAAGCCCGTGTCCGAATCACAACAGGCATCGGTACCGCATGACCTAAAACTAAAGCTTGTTGTTTAGAATCGAGTTTTGCTAAAACTGATCTTAAACTCCCCGCACCCGATACACCAGTGAAAATAGCATCGATATCTTTTTCATCGTTGAGTAAACAGGTGATACGAGTTCCCACTTGGGACATCACTTCATTATCAATACCAGAGGGACGTTGATCGACAATTAACAGAGTAACAAAATATTTCCTCATTTCTCTGGCGATCGTGCCAAAAATGGTTTGATGAACAATCTTAGAATCTAAAAAGCGATGTGCTTCTTCAATCGTAATTACTAACTGACGCGGCCGATCTTCTACTTTTTTACTTTGCAGGAAATATTCGGCTTTTTTGACATAATTCCCGTGAATCCGACGAGTAATCATGTTTGTCGCCAGCATATAAGACAGCATATTACTTTGTGAGCCAAACTCGACGACAACGTGCAGACCTGCATCAAGTGATTTTAGCAGTTGATCGATATAATCATGAGGACAAGCAGATTTTAGATACTTCATACTTTCCAAACGCATTAGTTTACGCTGCAAAGACATAATCGAACCTGCATGACCTTGTTTTTCTAGACAGAATTCTTTAATGTCTTCATTATTCATTGTCAGAAGTCGAGTAATCCAAGCTTTCCCAAATTCTGCATATAAAATATTGGCATTATCTAAACTCGCTTCAGAGATTCCTAATTCATGTCCAATTAAGCGAATATCTTCGATTTCGATCTGATCATAACTCAGATAAAGTTCTTGGGCATCTCTGACACCTCGCCGTTTGGTCGATTCAGGATCGAGGGTATAGATTTCGACTTGTCCTGGAAACAGTTGTCTTAAACCTTTGACGGTTGATACTTGTTTTCCTTCTTGCATCGCTTCCCAGCCATATTCCGAGTGCATATCAAACATCAGATTAACGGCGGCTTGCTTACGGATTATACCAGAAATCAGCAAACGAGTTAGAAACGATTTTCCTGTACCTGATTTTCCAAAAACTCCGTTACTCCGTTCGACAAATCGATCTAAATTGATACAGATGGGAACATCCATATCTAAGGGTTGTCCGATGGCGAAATTCTTGCGAGTTGGATCATCTTCCCATCCGAAAACCATGCGAAAATCTCGTTCGCTGGCTTCAAAAACTTGGCTAAAATGAGCGGGTATGGTTTTAACTGGGAGTAATTCGACTTCTTCACTACTTTGGGCTTCAAATGAAGCTAAATTACTCTTTCCGTTGCCATTTTTTTCACCGTTTCCATTACCGTTAAAAGGATTATCTGATGTTGGCGTAAACATGAGCATCGGCGAGAGTTCGACTGTGCCAAAGGTTCCACTACCTGCTAAGACATCTCGCATGAAATTATCTTCAAAACTGGGCGGATTTGCTAGTATACGGGGGCTAGAAGTGCCTAAAGAAACATCGGTGAGGAGACAAAAGAAACGCGATCGCATACCTTGTACGACCAAAAATTTACCGACTCGCATTTCTTCTACAGAAACATCGGGATGTAAACGGACTTCTAAACCTTCACTTAAAGAGCCTTGCGTAACTGATCCTAACGGTTGTTCGCTCATTCTTGACTACTATGATGTATCGGGTTATCCCTTATTCTGTCACCCAAAGCACGATTGTTGCAATATTTTTCTGATTTTTCTTTGAATTTTTAGATATTTAAAAAAAGGGTCAAGCAACTTAACCCCTAAATCTATCTTTCATGAGCAAAAATTTTCTTTAACGACACGCCATCACAGAAATGCGATAAGCGTTGTTATTATCTCCTTTAACTTTCAAATTGACTTGATAGGGTTGACGATTATTGGGATCAAAGGGAAAGGTATAAGTTTTCCCTCGTCGGTTCATAGCCGTTTTTTTATCGTGAACGGTGATCGTTGTGTCGTCATTGTATTTCAGGTTAATAGCAACATCGTAAACCGTTTCATTTTCTGGGATCAGGGTTGCGGTAAATGAACTAAATTTAGTAGCTGTTGGTACGGCAAAATCGGTATTTCAATTATTTTCAAAGACTTTAAAGTCTAAGTTGGCAGGATTTTGTATTTCTTTTCTAATGGACGTTTGACCACTTTGAATTTCTTTGAGTAATTGACAATTTTGAGGAACGTTTTGTGCCAATTCAGCCTAAACAGGATAAGACAGACTCAGCAAAGATGTTCCGATCAGACAATTTGCTAGAGCGATCGCAATCTGATTAGCCATTGTTTTCTTAAATCATTTTTTAGTTATGTCTTCTTACTATCAAATTCTCGTGACTTTGCGATCATTCTTAGGGAGGATTTTTTGCTAAGTCTATTTATATATCTTAAACGCATCGTGAGCTACTTTTTATCGGCTCAAACTTAGTTATTCTTTACACAATCTTACACTGAAAAGTAATTTTTGATACAGATTTTTCAAATAAAAAACACAATGGATAAAAATAAAATTTCAATTGTACTCGGAGATATTACTAAACAAATGGTCGATGCGATTGTCAATGCGGCTAATTCGAGTTTACTAGGCGGTGGCGGTGTTGATGGTGCAATTCATCGTGCAGCAGGGCCAGAATTATTAGCAGAATGTCGCCGTTTAGGGGGTTGTAAAACGGGTGAGGCGAAAATTACTAAGGGATATAAATTACCTGCAAAATGGGTGATTCATACGGTAGGCCCTGTTTGGCATGGGGGAAATAATGGTGAGTCTGATTTATTAGCAAGTTGTTATCAAAATTCTTTATTCTTTGCTACTGAAAAAGAATTAGAGTTGATCGCTTTTCCTGCTATTAGTACAGGGGTGTATGGCTACCCTATCCTTGACGCGGCTAAAATTGCCCTCAAAGAAGTGACAAAATTTTTAGAGCAACCTAATTCGATCAAAAAAATTATTTTTGTCTGTTTTAATCAAATAACCTATGACGCATATCAATAAGCCATAGCAGAAATTTAATCGGCTAAGCTATAATTGAATAAGTATTTATCCCTATCGACTTCTTGCATTTTTATTTTGCAGAAATTGAATTTTTTCTCGATTCGTTAACTCGTCTTTTGTACGGGATCACCACGGGGATCAATAATTCTAAAGGATGAGGGAAGTTTAAAGTGATGTTTGTTAAGATACAAATCATCAAATCTTAATTAGTGCTTAAAAACTTTGGATTGTATTTCAAAATGCTAAGACTCCTAAAAATAATTTAAGCAAAAATTAATGTTTGTCTCCTATTGATTGATTCATAATGGGGATCAAAGGAAAAATAGATTAAATTCATTACTAAAATTTAGTACCTAACTCAAAAAATATAAATTAAATACAGAGGATTACAAATGACTAAGATACAAAAAATACGCTGCCCTAACTGTGGAAGTTTTGCCGAAAGAGAGCATTTCCCCCATCACGAAATTACTCAGACTGCTTGCCCAGTATGTGATTATTTCATGACCAATTGTTCTAAAACAGGACGTGTCATCGAATTTTACGCATCAGCAGGACGTAGTGCAGCTTGCCGTTAGCTCAAAGTTTCTAACTTTGTGGCCCGCAATTGTCCGCAGGCCGCATCGGCTTCTAAACCGCGAGAATAACGAACACTAACGGTAATATTTTGATTTTGTAAAACGTTTTTAAAAGCTTGAATACGTTGTTCACTTGGTCTTTGATAGTCGGCTTCTTGAATGGGATTATAGGGGATTAAGTTCACATGGGACTGAAATCCTCTAATTTTTTGGGCAAGTTCTGAAGCGTGTTCAGGTAAATCATTGACCTGTGCGAGTAAAACATACTCAAATGTTACTCGTCTGCCAGTAATTTTGACATACTCTCGACAGTCATTTAAAAGTTTTTCCAAAGGATAATGTTTTGCACTGGGTATAAGTTGTTCGCGTAATTTTTGATTAGATGCGTGTAAACTAACGGCAAAAGTTACCTGTAACTCATAAGAAGCAAGTTGTAAGATCTTCTCAGGTAATCCTACAGTAGAAATTGTTAAGTTACGTTGTCCGATCCCTACATCCTGATTTAATGACTTAACCGAAGCAACAACATCAGGGATATTTAACAACGGTTCCCCCATCCCCATATACACAACATTACTGACTCGTTGTTGAAAGTCTTCTTGTACGGTGAGAACTTGATCGACAATTTCATAAGATTTAAGATTACGAGTAAAACCATCTTTCCCCGTCGCGCAAAAATCACACGCCATCGCGCAACCCACTTGAGAAGAGACACAAACCGTCAGACGCTTATGACTGGGGATACCTACTGTTTCGACCACTTTTCCATCGGCTAATTTTAGGAGATATTTTCGTGTTTTATCGGGTGCTATGCTACGATGAGCAATAGTTGATCGACCAATGGGATAATCTGCAACTATTTCACGCCACGACTTGGGAAATACGGAAATATCAGACAGCGATCGGACTCCTTTTTCATATAGCCATTGATGTAATTGTTTTCCTCGATATGCGGGTTGTCCTTGTTCTTGTACCCACGCGGTTAATTCATTGACAGATTTACCTAATAATGCTGTTGATGTCATTTAAAATTGATCGTAATTTCAATATATCTCTTGATGCCTTTCCTATCCTAACGCTAATTAACGATGTAACAGTATTCAAAATATGACAACAGATTCTATTCAATTACCCGCTTGAAGTAATCCCAAACAGATCTATGATCGTCTGGGAATAACTGCTGAACAAATTAGCGAGTTTTGCCAACAATGGGAAATTCAAGAATGAGCATTATTTGGTTCAGTGTTAAGAGATGATTTTAACGAGGATAGTGACATCGATTTTTTGTACGTCTTTTTTCCTGATGCTAAATGGGGCTTAAAAGAATGGTTAAGAATGGAAGACCAACTTCAAAAATTAGTCAGTAGAGATATTGATCTCGTTTCCAAACAAAGTATAGAAAATAGCCATAACTGGATTCGCCGTCGTAATATATTAGGTAGCGCAAAGATTATTTATGCAAGATTCGGTTAGGTTTGCTGAACTGATTTTATTGTCTAATCTCCAAAAACCAGCCAAGAGACAATACAATTGTACTACTATAGTTTAAATTCGTAAATTGCGAATGGTTGCTTTACCACAAAGAACATCTTGATTAAAAGTAATACGTTTTAATAAATCTTCCATTGTTTTAACCGTTTAAGTATCTAAATTTTCGTTTTATCCTCTAATTAGGTCTTTCACCCAAATACATTAACAACTCATTAGCAATTCTATACGATGCACCCAAGGGGCCAAAACGACGGCGACCATTTTCTAAACAAGCTGCAAAATAGTCTTCATCATATAGGGTTTTGCTGACAACTTGCGCCGCTTTTTTCAAGATTTCTGCGTCTGCGGTCTTAGTTCCTACCGTTTGTACAGAACATCCTAACAGTCTGGTTTGTGCCTCGGCAAACGCATAAGTAAATTGTGGCCCTTCTCCTGCAATTTGGACAATGGGTTTACCAATAGCCACCGCTTGATCGACGGCTAAACCTGCCATGCCGATTACTAGAGTACAATAGTTGATAATGTCGTTGAACGCATCGGAATAACATAAAACTTCTGCGACAACTGAACCTGTTCGATCAAGATAAGTTAGTTTACCGTTGTCGTGTTGCCATCCTAAACGTGAGGCAATTTCACCCAATTGTGACATTAAACTTGATACTAAAGCCGCCCGAAATGCTACGGGTTGTTGTCCCATGACTTGGGCTATTTCTAAAACCAATTGTAATTGTAAAGCGAAGTTTCTTTCTGCTTCGGGAAGACGCGACCCAGGTAACAGTGCAATCATGGGTGTATTTGGTGCTAACTGTAAATCTTTACCACTGGGAACCAGTCGATCTAGTGACGGAATTCCCCCAAATTTAGCTTTTTTGAATCCCTGTTTTTGTAAATCCTCGGCTGTGTAAGCATCTCTTGTGAAAATTGTCAAGCATTTAGGCGATCGCAAACAATAGGATAAGATTAATTCCAGTTTTAAACGTCCTTCATAGAGACTCGATAAACAAGAAATAAAAGAAACATAAGGACGACCTGATAAATAAGCAAAAGACTGTCCTACAGTATCACCCGTTGCCATCACTAAATCACAACTTGGAGCATAACGCCGTACTGCTTGTAACTGATGCCACGTTAAACTAATCATGCCCGCTTGAATATCTTTAATCAATCGTAAACGGTTCATATAGGTAAAACCGCCAGAAGGTAGATTTAGTGTCGGCCCGATAATGGGAATATCTAGAGAACGATATGCTTTACCTTCTCCAACAATGGGCATCGCTGCGATTTCTAAATCGGGCGATAATTCTCGTAAAGTCTGAATAACATGGGCGGAGTGATTATCTTCTCCGTGACCGTTGCTAATGAATAAAATTCGCTTGGAAGCGGGCATCTGTAACCTGTTTTTATAGTATTGGTGTACTTAAAAAATGAATCTAATGTTAAATTGAAAACACTAGCCTAATATAATACTGGATTGGTGCAATTTTTTGAGACTTTGTTGGCTGTAGCATTCGTTCCGTATCAAAAAACGCATAGGACTTAGGAACAGAACTGAGTTATTGTAAAAGCTAGAATGTTGATATCTTTAAAACAATAACGTGGAATTAAAACAGGTAATTATTGCCCATAAAGCGAATCATCAGCTAAGTAAATCTTGGGCTGAAAAATGTGCTAAACAACTAGAAGCAATGAACTGTAAAGTGTTGATGGGGCCAAGTGGTTTTAAAGATAATCCCTATCCTGTGTTTTTAGCCTCGGCATCTGAAAAAATTGATTTAGCGGTTGTTTTAGGGGGCGATGGAACGGTTTTAGCGGCTTCTCGCTATCTAGCCGCCGAAAAAATTCCGATGTTAGCCGTGAATGTTGGCGGACACTTAGGGTTTTTAACTGAACCGTTCGAGATGTTTCAAGATACCGAAAAAGTTTGGGAACGCCTTAAATCTGATCGTTATGCGGTTCAAGAACGGATGATGTTAGAAGCGAGAATTTATGAAGGCGATCGCATGAACCCCGAAGCCGTTAGCGATCGTTTCTATGCACTAAATGAGATGTGTGTCAAGCCTGCGAGTATTGATCGAATGCCCACTTCTATTTTAGAGCTTGAAGTAGATGGGGAGGTGGTGGATCAATATCAAGGGGATGGTTTATTAGTGGCGACTCCAACGGGTTCAACCTGTTATACGGCTTCAGCAAATGGGCCAATTGTACATCCTGGGATGAATGCGATCGTAATTACACCGATTTGTCCTTTGAGTTTATCGAGTCGTCCTATTGTGATTCCTCCCGGTTCATCTGTCAATGTTTGGCCACTAGAAGATAAAGATTTATATACTAAGCTGTGGGCTGATGGGTCTTTAAGTACATCAATTTGGCCTGGTCAATGGGTGGGTATTACAATGGCCCAAAATCCAGCACGATTTATCCTGTTGCGAGAGAGTTATTCTTTTTATGAAACGCTGCGGGATAAATTACAATGGGCTGGTGCAAGATTTCATTACAGCAATAACCATCGCAACTCACAGAATTAGAAATAACTGAGTAACTGTTGACGCGGGTTAAATGTTTCCATTTCCCGTATTTTTTGATACAAAGCTTGTTCCTCTTCACTCAGTTCTGAGGGGCTAACAATGGAAATTTCTACCAATTGGTCGCCGCGTTTGCCTTCAGTACTTGGATAACCTTTATTCGCTAGACGTAATCTTTGACCTGATTTTACACCACGAGGAACGGTCATCTTCACTAAACCATCAATGGTCGGAATTTCGATTAAACCGCCTAATGTCGCTTCACTGGGTGTAATTGGAATTTGACAGTAAATATCGGAACCTTGTATTTTAAAAAAAGGATGAAGTGCAACCGTAATTTTTAGATAAAGATCTCCGCCATCAATTCCCTGACCTTTGAGACGAATTTTTTGTCCATCAATCATCCCAGGGGGCATATCCACCTCTAAAGACCGTCCATCCTCTAGACGAATACGCTGTCTACCCCCTTGATAGGCTCTTTCCAAGGGCAATGTTAATCTTGCTTCAACATCTCGACGAGTCAGACGCGGTTGCGGTGAGGCTGCCGCCATTTTAGGACGTTTGCTAGTGGTATTGTTAAAATCTTTAAACTTCCAAAGATCGAATTCTTGACGTGCGTCTGTCCCGTTTCCGTTGCTTGAATTAGATTTAGGGGGTCTGCGTCGGTTACCACCCAGTAACGATCGATTATACTCCGATCGCTTCTGATCATCGGAGAGTGTATCATAAGCCTCGTTAATATCTTTAAATTGTTCCTCGGCGGTTTTATCCCCTGGATTAACATCAGGATGATATTGACGCGCTAATCTGCGGAAGGCCTTTTTAATGTCATCATTAGACGCATTGCGAGGCACCCCTAAAATTTCATAATAGTTACGAACTTGCTGCATATAACAGTAATAACGTTTGTTAATTCGCTAACGAAATAGAATTCAAGAAAATTGTGACCTTCTTAGAACCAATCATCATCACTTTCATCCCAGTTATTTTGAGCGGGAATATCACGGGAACGACGCTTACTTTGATAACGGCGATCTTGATTATTATAATCGTCGTTAGAAAGAGAACGTTGATCTCGATTATCTGATGAATAATTATCTCGATTGGGTGAACGATAGGACTCAGAATTATTGGAGTTATTACGGTAGTCGTCATTACGGGAACGCGAGTCAGAGTAACCCGAATTAGAACGAGAATCTTGATAACTGGGGTTAGGACGCGACGGATAATCAGAGTAACCCGAATTCGGACGTGATGGATAATCAGAATAACCTGAATTGGGACGCGACGGATAATCATCGCGATAATTATTGCGTTGCGGAGGATACAGGTAATCATCCTTGTCATCCCCAGTCAAAGTCTTACGAATCGAACTAAAGAAACCCTCGTTATCTTCTTCGTACTGTAAACGAACTTCGCGATTAATTTCGTACAAGACATCCTGTAAATCAGCTTGCGCTCTATCTAAGCGTCTTTCGTCATTTTTGTCAAGACTATCAAGAATTTCAGCACATAAGGTTTCGACTTGCCGACGATAGGGTCGAGTAAATTCATTGCCAAAGTCTAATGTAATATCTTTTAAACGGCGTTGAGCTTGATCTGTGAGTGATTTAGCGCGGTTGCGTTTTTCGACCCTTTCGCGGCGTTCTCTGTCCTGTTGAGAAAATTCTTCGGCATCACGAATCATGCGACCAATTTCGGCTTCACTTAGAGTAGAAGCCCCTTGAATGACAACACTTTGTTCACGTCCTGTCATTTTATCCCGTGCAGTTACTTGTAGAATCCCATTAGCATCAATATCAAACGCCACTTGAATTTGCGGTATTCCTCTGGGGGCGGGTGGAATTCCTGTTAACTTAAACCGTCCTAAAGATTTATTATCGGTTGCCATTTCACGCTCACCCTGCATCACGTGAATTTCCACCAACGTTTGATTATTTTCCCCAGTCGAAAAAATATCCGAACGACGAACGGGTATCGTTGTATTTCTGGGAATTAGTTTTTTCATCACACCGCCAATCGTTTCTAAACCCAGAGAAAGCGGCGTAACATCCAGTAATAGGACATCTTTGACCTGTCCGCCTAAAATTCCTGCTTGAATCGCTGCGCCAACCGCTACCACTTCATCAGGGTTAACATTTTGGTTAGGAAGCTTGTCAATAAAACTTCTAACCAATCCCTGAACCATCGGCATTCGAGTCGCACCGCCCACTAGCACAACTTCGTCAATTTGTACAGGGGTCAAACCTGCATCCGATAAAGCACGTTTTAAAGGACGACGTAAGCGAGTGATTAAATCACCACACAGGGTTTCAAATTCAGTGCGTGTGAGGCGGGTTTCAATGTGTTTTGGCCCGTCATCGGTCGCAATAATAAACGGGAGATTGATATCAGTGACACTTACGCCAGAAAGCTCGATTTTGGCTTTTTCTGCTGCTTCCGTAAGACGTTGTAGTGCTTGGCGGTCTTTTCTGAGGTCTACGCTTTCTTGTTCTAAAAATTGATTAGCTAACCAGTCTACAATTCGTTTATCAAAATCATTTCCCCCTAACTGGGTATCACCACTGGTTGCCTTGACTTCAAAAACACCATCACCCACTTCTAGGATCGATACATCAAATGTACCACCTCCTAAATCAAAAACCATAATTTTACGGCTTTCTCGTTGATCTAAACCATAGGCTAATGAGGCAGCTGTTGGTTCATTAATAATACGAAGAACTTCTAACCCTGCAATTCGTCCTGCGTCACGAGTAGCTTGTCGTTGAGAATCGTTAAAATAGGCTGGAACGGTAATCACTGCGCCAGTGACTTCTTCCCCTAAATAACGGCTGGCTTCTTCAGCTAACCGTCGTAAAATCATCGCGGAAACTTCTTCAGGGGAAAATTCTTTTTTCAGTTTCGGACATTTAATTTTAATATTACCTTCTTCATCGCGCCGCACGGTGTAGGGGACTTGTTTAGATTCGGGATTAAGTTCGGCGTAGCGACGACCCATAAATCTTTTGATCCCATAAAATGTATTTTGTGGATTTAATACCGCTTGTCGGCGTGCCATTTGTCCGACGACGAGTTCTCCATCTTTATTAAAGCCTACCACAGAAGGAGTTGTCCGCATACCTTCTGAGTTAGCAATTACAAGAGGTTTTCCCCCATCCATAATGGCTACTACTGAGTTTGTTGTCCCTAAATCGATGCCGACTACTCTACCCATGCTTGTTTTATGCTCCAGCTACATCCGTTCATGATCATCTCGTTTTTCCTTCAAGAGTTTAGAATGATCATGCACCATTGACAATATTGTATCTAATCCTTTGAGTCTTATTGCGAGAACGCTTTTTACAACTTCGTTTAACAGAAAAGCTACAATACAAATATCTTAGGACTTCTCACAAGATATGCCAGCCGTCATCTTAAATCTAGACACAGTAGAACTAACTGACGAGCAATTTTATCGCCTCTGTCAAGTTAATCATGATTGGCAACTCGAAAGAACCGCGAAAGGAGAATTAATCGTTATGCCACCTGTCGGGGGAATTAGTGGTAATCGTGAAGCTAATTTTATTGCAGATTTGGTCATTTGGAATCGTCAAACAGGTTTTGGGTTTGTATTTAGTTCCTCGACAATTTTTCGTTTACCCAATGGCGGAGATAGGTCACCCGATGCAGCATGGGTGAGTCTAGAACGGTGGCAATCTTTAAATACCGAACAACAAGAAAAATTTCCCCCCATTTGTCCCGATTTTGTTATTGAATTGCGTTCTCGTACTGATGAACTACCTCCTCTACGCGAGAAAATGCAGGAATATCTCAACAGTGGTTTACGACTAGGATGGCTAATTAATCCACAAGATCAACAAGTTGAAATTTATCGCTCTTTCTCAAGCACAGAAGTGATACAACTTCCCGCGACACTAAAAGGTGAAGACGTGTTACAGGGTTTTCAATTGTTTGTACCGTGTTTTTAGCCAATCTCAAGTTCTAATTCAGACCAATCGCAAAAATCGACAGACCTCATATAATAAGACTTATGCAATGTTAAGAAATGTATGGCTCGCGTTTATCGTAACGAGAGATACTCATCTATAGAGGAGTAATAGCAAAACCGTGTTTGTTCTTAAAGGTTATGAATATTTATTAGGGTTTCTGCTGGCTTGTAGTCTTGTTCCCATTCTAGCTCTGACAGCTTCAAAACTCTTGCGTCCGAGTGGTGGTGGGCCTGAACGTTTAACAACCTATGAGTCGGGAATGGAACCTATTGGCGGAGCTTGGATACAATTCAATATCCGTTATTATATGTTTGCCCTCGTTTTTGTTGTTTTTGACGTAGAAACGGTTTTTCTTTACCCTTGGGCAGTTGCTTTCAGTCAGTTGGGTTTACTAGCTTTTATCGAAGCCTTGATCTTTATCTCTATTTTAGTTGTTGCCCTCGTTTATGCCTGGCGTAAGGGTGCGCTGGAATGGTCTTAATATCTTCTTTCATTTTATAATTTCGTTCCTTGAAAACTAAAATTATGAGTCCCAATCCTACCAGTGAACTAGATCGTCTTGCTCTTGAGCAAACCGAAAAAATTTTCAATCCGATTAGTCGATCGCAAGTTACTCAAGATCTTTCAGAAAACGTGATCTTGACCACCGTTGATGACCTGCATAACTGGGCAAGATTGTCAAGTCTTTGGCCCTTATTATATGGAACGGCTTGCTGTTTCATCGAATTTGCAGCGTTAATTGGTTCTCGCTTTGATTTTGACCGCTATGGGTTAGTCCCTCGTTCGAGTCCCAGACAAGCAGATTTAATCATTGTTGCGGGAACAGTTACGATGAAAATGGCTCCCGCATTAGTTCGTCTTTATGAAGAAATGCCCGAACCCAAATACGTGATTGCGATGGGTGCTTGTACCATTACTGGGGGTATGTTTAGTAGCGACTCGACAACAGCAGTACGCGGAGTTGATAAACTAATTCCAGTTGATGTTTATCTTCCTGGTTGTCCCCCTCGTCCTGAAGCAATTTTTGATGCCATTATTAAACTACGGAAAAAGGTATCAAATGAGTCGGTTCAAGAACGATCGACGATCATGCAGCAAACCCACCGCTATTATAGTACGACCCATGAGATGAACGCAGTTTCGCCGATTCTTACAGGGAAATATCTCCAGACAGCAACTCGTCAAGCACCACCATCATTAGAAGCAGCTACCGAAATGCCTGTTTCTTCTGCACTCAGTGAAGTACAAATTGAAAAGGAGGGAATCGCTCGTGCCTGAAGATAATACACCTGAAGCAGTAACCGAAACCTCAAGTATTGTTCAAGCAGGGCCTACATCAATCTGGCTTAATGATAATGGTTTTGACCATGAAGTATTAGCCCCAGATCATTTAGGAGTCGAGTTAATTAAAGTCGAGCCAGATTTTTTAATCCCCATTGCGACAGCTTTGTATGCTAATGGTTTCAATTATCTTCAATGTCAGGGGGCCTATGATCTAGGCCCAGGTAAAGAGTTAGTCAGCTTTTATCATCTAGTAAAGTTAGGTGATGATGTAGTACAACCCGAAGAAGTGAGGTTAAAAGTCTTCTTACCCAGAGAAAACCCCAGAATACCTTCTGTCTATTGGATCTGGAAAGCAGCTGACTGGCAAGAACGAGAAAGTTACGATATGTTTGGTATTGTTTATGAAGGACATCCCGACCTGAAACGGATTTTAATGCCTGAAGATTGGGTAGGTTGGCCACTTCGTAAAGATTATATATCACCCGACTTTTATGAGTTGCAAGACGCATACTAACACTCATCAGTAAACAGTCATCAGTCAATAAGCTGTTGATTGTTTACTCTTTTCACGCATGCGTATCAATCAAACCTCAACTTTAAGAGCGATCTTGAAGAGATCCGCGTAAGCGGTGTCTAAACACAAAAACGAAAAGGCTTTACAAATTTATATTAAACTGAGTGATGATCTATAGAATTATACAATTGAGATTAATTGGGAATGGAAATCGGACAAAAAGTTAAGGTTTATCGTCTAAGAGATCGGGTATCTGGTCAAATAGTTAACACACTAGGTAAAGTCGGCGTGATCACAGACTTTAAAATGACAGATGGAAGCGGAGTAGGTGTTGTTGTCCAATTTAGTGACAAGTCTTCTACTTGGTTCTTTGAAGACGAATTAAAACCAGTAGACTAGATAAAAGGTGAGAGGTAACGGGAAGAGGAATTTTTGACTATGGCCTTGATTTTGACATTTTTGGGTAAGGGTGGCAGTGGCCGCAGTACTATGGCGATCGCTGCTGCTAGACAACTCGCTAATACAGGTGTTCGCGTCCTGCTGGTTGGACAAGATCCTAGTCCTGCTTGGGGAATGCTTCTCGAAGTACCTCCAAGTACCTCTCCCACCGAGATCGCTCCTAATTTAGCAGTCGTTCAATTAGTAACAACAGTTTTATTAGAACGAAACTGGGAAGAAGTTAAAGAACTAGAAAAAAAATATTTACGCTCCCCAATTCTAAAAAATGTCTATGGGCAAGAGTTAGGCATTTTACCAGGGATGGATAACGGTTTAGCATTAAACGCCCTGCGAGAATACGAAAAAAGCGGAAAATATGATGTAATTGTCTATGATGGGACTGGCGATCTCAATATGTTGAGAATGCTAGGAATACCAGAAGTGACAAGCTGGTATGTTCGTCGTTTCCGTCAAGTGTTTGCCGACTCAGATTTAGGTCGTGCTATTTCTCCTTTTATTCAACCCATCGCCAGTACAATTTTAAACGTTTCTTTAAACCCTGAAGATTGGATTAAAGATCCCAACAATCCAGCTAATAATATCCTTGAAGAAGGAAAAGCTGCAATGGCCGATTCTTCAAGAGTCGCCGCTTATTTAGTCACAACCGATGATCCCATTGCTATCGCTACTGCTAAGTATCTTTGGGGAAGCGCACAACAAATCGGTTTAAGCGTCAAGGGAGTCTTACTCAATCAAGCGGCATCTTCTGAAACCATTACCAATCAATTTACTCCTCTATCCGTCATTGCAGTCCCCTCTCGCACGGGTTCCGACTGGAATGCTGTGATTGATGCACTGCCAAACTTTAGAGAATCGATATCAATTCCTCAACCGCTAACCATTGATACAACAAACCGCCAAGTAAAAGTATTTTTGCCCGGATTTGATAAAAAGCAAGTCAAACTAACCCAATCAGGGCCAGAAATTACCATAGAAGCAGGGAATCAACGACGCAATATAAATGTACCTGCGCCTTTGAGTGGTCAACCCGTGAAAGGGGCTAAATTTCAAGATGGTTATTTAATTATTTCATTCTAAATCCTATGTCTAACGCTACTTCTGATCCAACACCCGAAAGCACTCGTAACGCTAAAACCAGACAACTCTTAGGGATGAAAGGGGCTGCCCCAGGCGAAACATCGATTTGGAAAATTCGCCTACAATTAATGAAGCCGATTACATGGATTCCTCTAATTTGGGGAGTTGTTTGTGGTGCTGCGTCTTCGGGGGGTTATGTTTGGGGTCTAGAAGATTTCCTAAAAGCTTTAACCTGTATGCTGCTGTCGGGGCCTTTAATGGCAGGATATACCCAAACGCTTAATGATTTTTATGATCGCGAAATTGACGCAATTAATGAACCCTATCGCCCGATCCCATCTGGTGCAATTTCCGTTCCCCAAGTCGCCACACAAATTATCGTCTTACTCTTGGGTGGCCTTGGAATTTCTTATCTGTTAGATCTATGGGCGGGACATAAATTCCCGATTATGACCTGTTTAACCTTATTTGGTGCGTTTATTGCCTATATTTATTCCGCACCACCACTCAAACTTAAACAAAATGGCTGGTTGGGTAATTATGCCCTTGGTTCTAGTTATATCGCCTTACCTTGGTGGGCGGGTCATGCCTTATTCGGTCAATTGAATACGACAATTATTGTTCTGACTCTATTTTATAGTTTGGCAGGTTTAGGAATTGCCGTCGTCAATGATTTTAAAAGTGTGGAAGGCGATCGCCAACTGGGGTTAAAATCTTTACCTGTCATGTTTGGTATTACAACCGCCGCCTGGATTTGTGTCATTATGATTGATGTGTTTCAAGCGGGAATCGCAGGATATCTCATCAGTATTGGTCAAAACCTCTATGCAACGATACTTTTATTACTGATTATTCCTCAGATCACCTTTCAGGATATGTATTTTTTACGTGATCCGCTAAATAATGATGTAAAATACCAAGCAAGCGCACAACCTTTCTTAGTTTTGGGTATGTTAGTCACAGGACTAGCTCTCGGCCATGCCAGCATATAAGAATGGATTGTACGACTATACAAGTGCAAGCACATCAATTTCTGGCAATGTCAATACTCTGAATCACAATCTCTGTATGAGCAGTGTATTGACATCAGTTCAGATGATTTAACAAACTATTGGTATTTGGGATTATCGTTATTGTTACAGGGTCAAGTTGAGATGCACAAGAGGTATTGGTTTTTGATCTTGTTGCAACTAGAACCAGAAGAATTAGAAACCCGTTCAGAAGAACTGAAGCAACTGCTCATACAAGAAGCTCAAACCTATCATCAAGTAAGTTATCTCTAGGCTGCCGCACAAATTTATTCACATCTGTTACAAGAAAATCCAGATTTAGGAGAAGTTTATTTTAAATTAGTAGATGTTATAGCAGATTGTGGAGAATTTAGCACTGCTCAACAACTTTATGAGAATGCGCTGGAGTACGCACTCTTAACCAATAGTATTCAATATTATCTAGATTTATGGCGTTGTTTACTCGATCAAGGAGAGTATCTAAAGGCTTATCATTATATTAATCACGCACTGACTCAAGATCCTGAAAATCTTTTAGATCGAAAATGGTTTGCTATTTCTTTAAGTTACATCACTTTTAATGCTTCATCTCCTCAAGTTATTCAAGAAATTCTGCGATGTTTCGCTGAACCAGAAATATATAAACAAAATTTGCTCAATCTAACTCTTTCTATTTTAAAGTCAAGTGAGGATTTTAAGATTTTAAATTGGGCAATTAATAATCAAACTGCACAAATTCAAAACGATTATGAGCAAGGGAAACTCGCTACTATTTTAGAAAATCCACTTTTTCTAAATCTGCTAGAAAAAACCTTGATTCATGATAGCTCTTTCGAAAAGTTTTTAACCCTATTGCGAAAAATTGTTTTATTTGATAATCAAAACTGTTCTTTAGAGTTTTTATATGCTTTAGCTCAACGTTCTTTAATGTTTTAATAATGATACCAAGTTGCGAATTGT